>DDTQ01000011.1:0-333695 GCA_002344125.1 Ignavibacteria bacterium UBA2360
GTTAAATCAGTTAAATCCGTGTTCAATTAAAAAGATCAAAAAGATAAAAAATGATTAAGCAGGCACTCGCAATATGTAAGAAAGATTTCAACAGCGAAATCCGTACACGCTACGCTGTCAACGCACTGCTTATGTTCATTATCGTTGTTATCTCAGTCATAAAATTTTCACTGGGTGAAGATAAGCTTTCCGCTGAAATGAATTCAGGGCTATTGTGGATAATTATTTTCTTCGCAACATCAAACGGCCTCTCAAGAGTTTTCGTTTCTGAAGAAGAGCGCGGTACATCGCTTGTTTTAAAGCTCAGCTCCGATGCGAGATCTGTTTTCTTAGGAAAACTGATATTCAATACCTTCCTCACAATACTCATCAACTTCTTCATAATATTTCTTTATATAATCATTACCGGTTTGGATATCCGGAACCTCGGATTGTTTTCATTGACTTTAGGACTTGGTACCCTGGGACTCTCAGCCGTGATGACAATTATTGCCGCTCTGATATCCAAAGCAAGTTCAAAGGGTACCCTGTACCCCGTGCTTTCCTTCCCGCTGCTGCTGCCGCTGCTGCTTGCCTGCATAAGCGCAACAACACTCACCATTGAAGGCGCGCCTTTCGGCGCAATTTCCGGTGAAATTCAAATGACAGTATCATACACAATTGTAGTTATCACCGCGTCATTCCTGCTGTTTGAGCTTGTTTGGAATGATTGAAACAAATTAAATTCTGAATTATTAAGTAAGTGTTAAAATCTTCTAAAAACCCCTGAATCTTTAACTGACTGATTTTACTGAAGAGCTACAAGAATAACAATCACTCTGAATATCAAACAGTGTAAAAATTTTTACACCCTTTAAATAGTAATATTAACTTGATATATCTATAAAAAAATTTTAGATTGAATTAACAAAATAACAGGAGCAGCGATTGGGCTATTTTGACGATATCGAATTTGAAGAAGGTTCAAAGAAAAAAAAGAACCTTGAAAAAGAAGAATTAATTGAAGCTTTACTCAGCAAGCGTGAGCGCATCATGCCTGATCTGGATATTGATTCAATTGATGATATCGTGAACTACCTGCTTGAAAAAAACCTTCACACTAAAGCTATTTCCTGTCTTAACACACTGTTAGATTACTTCCCCTTTTCCAATGAAATATGGCAGAGAAAAGCTATCATTTACGATCACAAAGGCGACTACAATACAGCCCTCGAGTGCTTCGATAAAGCTATCAACCTCAATCCAAATGATGAAGAATCTCTGATAAACAAAGGTATCACACTTGATAACTCAGGGAAGTTTGCCGAATCCATTGAATGTTTTGATTCTGTACTTAACTTCGCGCCAAACAACATAGATGCACTCTTTAACAAGGGTCTCATACTTGAAAAATGCGACCGCTTCGGGGATGCCATAACATGCTTCAAAAAGATAATTGAGCTCGATAAAGATCACAAAGATTCATATTACGAAATGGGTTACTGCTACGATTACCTCGACAGGCTTGTTGATTCCCTGGAAGCCTACGAAAAACACATAGGTATTGTGCCTTTCAATTACAACGCCTGGTATAACAAGGGTGTTGTTCAAAGCAGGATGGGAAGATATTACTATGCCATCGAAAGTTATGAAATGGCGCTCTCATTAAATCCAAAATTCGCTTCAGCGTGGTACAACAAAGGCAATGCTTACGCAAGCATTGGCATATTAACCCGCGCCATTGAAGATTACAAAACCGCGCTTTCTATCAACCGGAAAGATGTTTACGCTTTATATAATCTCGCAAGCGCTTATGAACAGATAGGCGATAACAAAGGAGCCATTGAGTATTTCACCAAGGCCGTAGCAATAGAACCCGGCCACTATGAATCATACTTCGGCAGAGGTAACTGCTATTACCAGATAGAAGATTTTAACAAGGCGTTAAGAGATTACGATAAAGCTGTTGATCTTTTCCGTGAAAATCCTGAATTGTGGTACGCAAAAGCTGACGCTGAGTACAATCTTGGCAGACTTGAAGAATCTATTTTAAGCTATAATACCGTGCTGGCTCTAAGCCCTGATAACCACCAGGCTTCGCTTGATCTTGCAAATACATACATTGATGTTGAAGAATACTCCAAAGCAGATGACCTGCTTTGCTCGTTGATTGATAAACAGCCTTCATGGGCAGAGCCCTATTACGCTAAAGCGAAATTGTTCTTCCTGCAGGCGGAAGTGGAATTAGGTATAAAGTATATTGAAATGGCATTCACCATAAACCCTGAAGAACGATTTGAATTCAATTTTGAAAGAGATTGGGAACGGGTTCTGCAATTTCTGATCTCAAGAGATAACTAAAATTTAATGAACAAGGTGTTGTATCACCTTGTTATATTATAATGCTACTCCTTTATAACAACATCAAGCACTTTTTTATCTTTTATCTGCAGCAGCCTTTTACTCTTAAGTCTGCGGACAATATCATAATTATGCGTCGCAATGAAAACAGCTGTACCTTTATAATTAATATTAAGAAGTAGTTTGATAATTTCAAACGATACGAACGGATCTAAATTACCAGTTGGCTCATCAGCAATCAGTATATACGGCTCGTTAACTATTGCCCTGGCAATAGATACGCGCTGCTGCTCGCCGCCGGAAAGCTCATAAGGCATTTTCTTGTATGAATCAAATACGCCAACTTCACTAAGCACATTAAATACTTTTTTCTTTATAACATCAGGCTTTACGCCGCTTAAATAAAGCGGCAGCGCGACATTTTCAAATACGTCCCTGTCATTTAACAGCTTATAATCCTGGAACACAAACCCGATCTTCCTGCGCAGCACGGGTATTTCAGGTTTTTTAATATGACGGGAATTAAAACCATAAACTACAACCTCGCCGGCCGTTGGGAAAAGCTCCATGTTTATCATCCTTAACAGCGATGTTTTACCCGTACCGCTCTCGCCAATAAGGAAAACGAATTCACCTTTATCAATTGTAAAACTAACATCATTAAAGAGTTCTTTACTTGGATACGAAAACGAAATGTTATTAAAATTTATCAAAATTTATAATTACTTTCTCTCTGAATTTTTTTTTCTGTTGCGGCATAATTTATCAGCCCATTTTATTGCTTCAACAAGGCTTACTTCGCTTGCAATTCCTCTGCCGGCTATATCAAAAGCTGTGCCGTGGTCAGGTGATGTTCTTACAAAACTTAAACCCGCGGTAAAATTTGTCCCTTTGTGGCCTGCAAGCATTTTGAAAGGGATAAATCCCTGGTCATGATACATTGCCAGTGTCATTTCAAAGTTACGGTATTTTTTTGAAGCAAAAAATGCATCAGGCGAATACGGACCGCTTAAAAAAATTGCCGATTTTTTATACTTAGCTGTAAATTCTTTCATTACAGGGATTATAACCTTCTGCTCCTCATCCCCTATTTGACCGTTATCCCCGGCATGAGGATTCAATCCCAATACCGCTATAGCGGGCTTTTTCAAAGCCAGATCATTCAGCAGTACATCACGGCATATCTGTAATTTTGAAGCAAGTCGCTTTTTTGTTATGAGTGAGGATATGTTTTTTACAGGCGGGTGGGTTGTAACAAACGCCATATTCATTATATCAGAAAGCATTACCATGCATGAATCCTTTGCTCCGCTTAATCCGGTCAACATTTCAGTATGCCCCGTAAATTTGAATCCGCCTAAATTCAGGGATCGTTTATTTATCGGCGCCGTAACAATTGCGTCATACTCACCATTTACACAAAGCTCAATTGCGGTCTTTATGGCAAGCCCTGAAATAAATCCTGCCTCCGCTGAAATAATACCGGGCTGTATCTTAAACTTCCCGGTTTCTAAAGGAATGATATTAAAATTATCAGCATTCAGTTTATACTTAAACAGCCTGCTGTAATATGCAAGCACCTCCACAGGTGAAACCACCGTGAGATCATATTTTTTTGTAATTGCCCTGTTCTTAAGTGTCTTAAGCACAGTCTCCGGCCCGATACCGTTAGGATCCCCGATTGTAATTAATATTCTTGGTTTCATATTATACTGCCGGTTCATACTTCTTCCTAAAATAATTCCTTGCTGCTTCTATTCTTCTCTTTATTGAAGGATGCGAGTATGTCCAGAATTCAACCAGTTTATTTGGTTCATCATTTGCTAGATTCTGGTCAGCCAGCTTTTTCATTGTGCTCTCAAGGGCATCGGGATCACGGGTTGTATCTATTGCATATCTGTCTGCTTCAAATTCAAACTTTCTCGATATCCCCGCGCTTAGCGGAGAAGTGAAGAAACTGTACACTGCGGCTATGAGTGCCAGAAGCGGCAGCGCGCCGATCTCCCAGGGATGCGTAAAACCAAACAGCGGAAGCAGCTTCACGTAGATTTGCGACATCAAAAATAACCCGACCAATGTACCAAAGATCGAGATCAATATATTCTTTGCAATATGGCCTCTTTTGTAATGACCCAGCTCATGTGCAAATACCGTTTCAATTTCTTTATCCGTAAATGTTTCAAGCAATGTATCACCTAATATTATTCTTTTCGTTCTGCCAATTCCGGTAAATGCAGCATTTGCCTTTTTGGTGGTTTTGCTCATGTTGAATTTATATATTCCGCTCACTTTGAATCCTGCGTTATTACACATAGCCATAAGTTTAGCTTTCAAATCTTCGTTATCAATTGGCGTGAACTTATAAAATAGCGGAAATATAAGCACAGGCGCAATTTGCGCCAGCAGTATTGAATAAACCCAAACAATGCATGCAAGGTACAGCCACCACAATTCATAACTTGAGATCAGCCAGTAAAACAGAAAAGCGATCGGGGCGGCAATTATACTGCCAACCAATGCTGCTTTAAATTTCTCAGCTATCCATTTACCAAATGTCAGATTGGATAACCCGAATTTATGCTCAAGCCTGAACCCGAAGATATAATCGATCGGAAAAGAAATAAGCGAACTCACTAACCCGATAACCAAACCGTATATTACAAGCGCAATGTATGGGTTTGAAGTAAAACCAAACGCAAAAAGCTCCAGGCTTTTGCTGTAACCTAACCACAGGAAAAGTATTAGCAGTATAAAGGAAACTACAGATTCCGAGATTTTAACAATCAGCTTAATTTTCTCATATTTTTTAGCCTGAATTTTCCTGTTTTCATCCATAATTACAAAATTATGATTAAAAAACCGGAGTTTAAACAGAAAAAGTTATGTAGCTGAAGTAAAAACACAGCAAACCACTACAACGCAGCCGAACCCTTTTCACGAAGTGACTCCTATGGAGTAGGGTTCGTGCTTAAATATCCGTCAAGCCTCTCTCGGAAGGAGAACTCTGCGTTTTCCAGTCGTCAGTCTACAGAAATGGCAGTCAGAAAGAAGCACCAACGGCGTTTATTATGATAGCTTCTCGTTGGAGTGCATCAACTATGTTGATGCATGCACTGAACTGCAGGGGCATTCAGGCACAGTCAGTGCACTCCACGAAAGGCAATATTAGTTCATTGCTATAAAACCTACACAGAGTTTTCCCCCTCATTCCCAAACTCCGGTTTGGGAATGTTTGTGTATCCACAAGCCTAAGTGTTCTCTATAACATTACATACTGATAAGCCGCGTAGCGGCGTAATATCTCAGCGATGGGCGAAGCCCATCGAAACGGGCAAAAAACTTGAACAAGCCCTGAAAGGGCGTAATAAAAATGCTTTTTAATATCCGCGGAGCCTACCAAAGGAGAACTCTGCGTTACAAGGTTTCCCCCGCATTCCCAAACTCCGGTTTGGGAATGTTTGTGTATCACCAAGTTTTTGTAGTCGAACCACTGTCAAAGCCAGTTCTGCGACTTTTAGGGTTCGTGCCTTACCAACTACTTAACTTTATCGAGCCTAAAAGTTCTCGACATAATTCCACACAAAAAAAGCCACGAAGTGACGCAATAAAAAATGCCCGGTAATAACCTTACCGGACACTATATTTTTTGCTTTTTTACTTTTGACTTTTTACTTCAATAATACCATCTTCTTCGTATCACTAAAAATCCCCCCTTTGTTGGTGTTGTCACCAACAACCAGTTTATACAAATACATACCGCTCGCTAGATTTGCACCATCAAATTTAACTTCATAACTTCCGGCTTTTTTGTATTCGTTTATGCTGAATACCTCCCTGCCCAATAAGTCATATACCTTGATAGTTATTTCAGCGTCTTTTGGTATTTCGTATTTAATGGTTGTTGTTGGATTAAACGGATTCGGATAATTATTAAAAAGATAAAAACTCTTTGGTACATTATTTGAAATTTGTTCTACACCTATATATTCAGATGTGTTTAATAAACTATCAGTTCTCACAGCATAGATTACTCTTGCACTTGGTTGTAATTGACCGGTACCTGCAAACAATATATCACCATTTGCAATTGGCACTATTGCTCTTAACGAGCCCCAAACAAAAGATGAATTCGTAAAAACCCTTTGATTAATTATGTTACCGTTCAAATCAGTAATTAAACCATAACTATTTGCTAATCCAAAGGATGAATCGCGTGCATAAGAAAAGATCAATTTGTTATTCGCAACTGCAAAACTATTAAAATAATTATCTCTTCCATTAACCGGAAATCTGCGCGTAAAAATGCTATCACCGTTCATATCAATTTTCATAAAAGCTATTTGTCCTTTACTCGAGTCTACTGTACCACTTCCAATAAAATAATCGTTGTTCATTTTAATAATTTTTCTGCCAGATGAACTTCGATTATTAAAATAATAACTTTTCTGCCACAAGGAATCACCCTGATTATTTACACAAAAAATTATCATTTTATTAGGCGATCCGATACTTGGTGATTCAAAGCCGGTTAAAATAAATCCACTATCATGTTTGGCTATTGAATAAAACACTCTTAGAAATTGATATGAAAATGTTCTATCCCATATTAAACTGCCCATTGAATCTATTTTAAAAATAAATGCGGATATTGGCAAATCATTTACATATCCGCATATTATAAAACCATTATCGTCAGTCTTTTTGATATCTTCACTGAATCTTGAAAATAGCAAATACTTTTTATGCCAAATTATATTTCCGGAATTATCAAGTTTACAAGCCCATGCAGTATCGTTCTGTCCTGCGATCACAACACCTCCGTCGTCAGTTGCAGTTATCACACTTGCTACATCGTTTTCGTCAGGCGCATTTGGTATGGTATTAGTCCACAGGGTATCCCCTAAACCGTTTATTTTCATAACAAAAATGGCGTACCCATGACTTGCAATTGAAGTAGCTCCCGTAATTACAAAATTTCCGTCAGCAGTTTGGCAAGCATCGTTTCCAACTAATTGGGTATTTCTTTCATATGTCTTTTGCCACATAATGCTTTGGCTGCTCAAACTTTGGCAAAAAATAAAACTAAAAACTAAAAAAACTAAAATTTTTAGTTTTGGGCTGGATTTCAGGCGATATTGAGGATTTTCTTTCATATATTTAAATTAAATTTTTCCGGCAGGATTCTATTATAATTAACTTAAAATAATACACTTTTTAGCTTTTTGCAACATTAAAGCAAAATGTTAGTATTACACAAAATTGTTAAATTTAGTTATTCTGCGGTAAAATCAGCATCAAGGCTCGGGTGCTTACAAATTTCTTCTCTTGGTAATAGGTTTCATTACAAAAATAATACATCAATTAAGGCAATACAATGATATGGGTCATAAAAAAAGACGACCAATTGCAATGCTATCCATCCTCCAATCACTATTTGGCAATTGATACTTTTTCCCCTTGACACTGCCATTAACATATATTATATTTACCTATATATGCATAACGCATATATGCGAACTTTCCAATTCCTTTGACATGAAAAAAACTCTATTTTTCGCATTTTCTTACAATGAATTATCATCATGATAATCACTTACCCGGGGCTAAAGCTATGGAATCTCAATCCATTCTCAACATGAAAATGTTCATCATGAGAATGCCTCAACATGAATATATTCATAATGAGAAAATTTTGCCGCTGAAAATGAGCTGTTTTCGCATGAAACAATTCCCCGAAACCCGAAAAAAAAGTATTCATCTTGAGAATCATAATGAGAAAACAAAAGAACACATTTTATATTCATTTTTCGTTCATTTTAAATTGCCTATATTTGTATTAATTATAATTAAATTTCAACTGATGAAAGCATTAACTCTAAAAAGGACCGCAAAAGTATTATTCCTGGCGTTTTTCAGTGTATTTTTGGCAGCATGCAGTAAAAACCCTGAAGTGATCTACATTAACGGAAAGATATATACACTCGATAAAAACAACACTATAGTAGAGGCTATAGCCGTTCACGATGGCAGAATTCTGGCTTCGGGTAAATCAGGTGAGCTTACCGAAAAATATAAGGATGCCAAAGTCATCGATCTAAAAGGTAAAACAGTTGTACCGGGATTTATCGATGCGGAGGCGAACTTAATGGAATTTTCCAAACAGTTAAGCCTGCTTGATCTGCGCAACGCAAGATCAGTTGAAGAAATACTGAATATTGTACGCGAACGTGTTAAGACCTCTAAACCCGATGAATGGATCGGCGGTTTCGGTTGGGATGAGCTGAAGCTTTCAGAAAAAGATCTCGAAAGCCTTAACCATACTTTGCTGGATGGAATTTCAACTCAGCATAATATCTACCTGGTAAATGCCCTTGGCAATACTACATGGGTAAATAAAAAGGTTCTTGATGCTGCCAAAGTAACCAAAGATACCCCTGACCCCGAGAACGGCGCAATTGGTTTTGATGACAACAATAACCCCAGCGGTCTTTTTTATGAAGCTGCGCAGGAACTTGTTATAAACATACTGCCGCAGCCTTCTGAACAGGAAGTAATGTCTAATATCACCCGGGGCATAAACGAACTTTTTAAATACGGCATCACTGAAATTAACGACGCTAACATAACTGAACAGGGTTTAAGTGTCTATAAAAAAATGGTGGATGATAACAAGTTCCCCATAAGGCTTTACGCTATGATCCCCGGAAACGGCCCTATGTTTGAAAAATATATTTCAAGCGGCCCCGAAAACTACAAGGATAGGATCAATATCAAATGCTTCAGCCTTGAATACGACGGCTATTTTGAAACCCAGGATGCCGCAATGAATGATGACTACACCGAAGAACCTAAACGAATGACACCTTTTAACGATGAATTCGATATCAAGGAAATGACTAAGAAGGCAAATGAAAGAGATTTCCAGGTCTCCATTAAAACTGTTGGTGATAGAGCTCTTACTCAAACACTGAATGCAATTGAATCGGTCAATAAAGAAGTCAAATCAAAAGCCGGCAGAACAAGACTTGAGTACCTTGAGTTTGTAAACCAGCAGGACCTGCAGAGAATTAAGCAAATGGAGATCATTCCAAGCATACGCCCTGAAGTAACACTTGCAGATAAGCTGCTTGTTAATGAAATGATAAAACCTGAAAACGCCCAGAACCTCGGTCTGTGGAGCGCATTGTTCAAACAGAATAACATGATCATTTCAGGTACTGATTTCCCCTATCACACAATTAATCCGCTGGTGGTAATGTATTATTTATCCACCGGACTTTCGGCAGATACTGCCGCAAACAGGCTCACAAATAACACAGCCCAGAAGTTAAGCGTGCTTGATGCGCTCAGATCATTTACGGTTTATTCGGCGTTCGCCTCGTTTGCCGAAGATGTAAAAGGTACCCTTGAAAATGATAAGTTCGCCGATATGGTAGTTCTCTCTGAAGATATTGTATCATCAGATCCCGCGGTACTGTTAAAGACAAAAATATTAATGACAATTGTTCGCGGCGAAGTGGTTTATGAGAACAAAAGCCCGGGAGCGTTCCTGTTTAAATGAGTGAAGCCGTTAGGACCTGGAGAATCCTTGACATATTAAAAGTAACCGAAGCGGCATTTACCGAAAAAGGGATAAAAAATCCGAGGTTAAATGCTGAACTATTGCTTGCGGAAACAACAGGCGATAGCCGCTTCAACCTTTACCTTAACTTCGAAAAACCCTTAACCCAAATGGAAGTTTCTGATTACAGAGAAAAAGTTAAACGCAGGCTTAAATACGAGCCCCTGCAGTTTATATTGGGTAAAGCCGGATTCTACGGCATGGAATTTAAGGTCACGCCTAATGTACTTATACCAAGGCAGGAAACCGAGATACTGGTTGAAAAAGTGCTTGAGTATATTAAAGGAAACTGCGCTTCTGCGCCAAAGATACTTGAAATCGGTACCGGCTCGGGGTGTATATCCGCGGCTATAGCCGCAAATTGTGAATGCGGTATCACTGCAATTGATATAAGTGCAGATGCAATTGCAGTTGCAAAAGAAAATGCCGCGTTGAACAATATAGAAGGTAAAGCAGAATATTTAACCCGTGACTTTTTTGATAACGCATTAACCTTTGCGGGTTATGATATAATTGTATCTAATCCGCCATACATATCAGCTGCAGATATTCCCGGACTGAATGAGGAAGTAAACGCGTACGAACCGTATATTGCGCTAACAGATAACGCGGACGGGCTATCGTTCTACAAAAGAATATTTGAGCTGTACAATTCCGCTCAGATAAAGCCGGTCGTGTTCCTTGAAATTGGAGACGGTAAAAAGGAAAGTATTATAAGATTGCTTGAGGAGTACAGGATAACTGATAGCAGCATTCACAATGACCTGATAAACTTACCCAGGGTACTCGAAATAAATAACAAAAAAATTAAATGATAGCGCTTATACAAAGAGTTGCTGAATGTAACGTAACGGTAAAATCAGAAATAATTTCAAGTATGCGGGGCGGTTTACTTGTACTTCTGGGAGTAAAACAGGACGACTCAGAATCAGATGCGGAGTACCTTGCAGCTAAAACCGCTAACCTTCGGATCTTTCAGGATGAAAATGAAAAAATGAATTTATCACTGCTTGAAACAGGGCTTGATATGACGATCGTTTCGCAGTTTACACTGCATGCCGATACCCGGCATGGCAACCGCCCAAGCTTCACCGAAGCCGCTGAACCTAAGAAAGCTAATGAGCTGTATCAGTACTATATCCGTGAAGTGAAGAATCTCATCGGGTTTGATAAAGTGCACACTGGTGAATTCGGAGCAATGATGAAAGTTAAGCTTGTGAACGATGGACCCGTGACAATAACCTTAAGAAGTAAAAATGATTATTAAAAATACATCAGGAAATATTTTAATTATCGGTTTCGGGAAGCTGGGTTCGCACCTTTTCCATGAACTGAAACATACCCGCAAATATCATAATATAAGGGCTGTAAAAGAGCGCAGGCTTGCCGCAGGCAAATACATCAAACTTGTCGGATCAAGTGATATAATTTTTCTATGTGTACAGGATTCAAAGATCAGCTCAGCAGTCAAAAGGCTTCAACAGGCTGATGTAAACTTAAAGAATAAGTTTATCTTCCATACTTCCGGAGCCCTTACAAGCGATGAGCTTTCTGAGTTAGCGGCTAAGGGAGCAATAACGGGATCTTTTCATCCTGTGCAAAGCTTCGCCGGGAAAGTCACACGGAAAGCCGGCAGCTTCAAAGGAATCTACATAGCTGCCGAGGGTACCCCCAAAGCTCTGAAAAAAATGAAGGACCTTGCCCGCGCTTTACAGGCAATTTCTTTTGAGATCAAAAAGCAGAACAAGATATATCACCACATATGCTGCGTTATGTCCTCTAATTTTCTGGCAGTGTTAAACGGCAAAATTGCCGATACCGGCCTTAAAAGGATACAAATAAATGGGTTTAAAAATCGCACTTTTTTCAACATATATATGCCTCTGGCATTACAAACATTGAAAAATGTAGCTGATTCGGGTCCGGTTAGTGCGCTTACAGGTCCGATTGAACGCAATGATATCGCTACTGTGCAAGCGCACCTTAATGCGCTTAAAAAAAGTAATAAAGGACTGTTATCATATTACATATTAATGGGAATTGAAACGGTCAAACTGGCGTTAAAAAAGAAAAGCATAAGGAAAACTGATGCAGAAAATATATATAAATTATTTTCTAAATTTATTATAAAACAATAGTTTATATTGAAAACCCAATATCTTAAACTCATCTTACCTGTTTTACTTATTGTAATAACAGCCGGAATTAACTCACAGGTCCTTTTAAAGGATAGATCAGATGTTAAGTACACGCTTAACAGCGCATCTAAGATAAAGAGTAATTCACCAGCATTTGCAGATTCACTCAAGAAGAACCTGATCAACAAGAAATCGATAAGTGCATTGTTCCTCGGATTTGGAGGCGGACTCGCGATCCCGGTTTCTAAGTTCACAGAAACTGCTAATCCCAGGTTCGGCATACTTGGCAGGATGGAATTTTCTTCTACAGGTATCTTCCCTTTTGTAATTGGAGCAGAGGTAAATTATTACTCTTACAATTCCCCGGATGATTTTCGGGCAATAAATATTTTAAGCAGCTACAGGACTAAGATCCTTTCATTTGGTTTGAACATAGACTACTCTCTTTCCAAATTGTTCAGGTCCTCCTTTACAATGCCATTCCTTACTGTTGACGTGAAGAGCAATAATATCAAAAGGGAATTTGATGAAAACCGCACCTTCGAAGGGCTTGCTCTCACTGAATCAAAAGTAAGTGTTGGCGCCGGCATAGGGTTTACATTGTTCATACTGGATTTTTCAGTGAAATACAATTACATGAAAGATAACTCGTTTGTTTCTGTAACAACAAAAACAAAATTTCCTATAATAAGATTCTAAATTGAGTAACTGTTAATGGACCTGAGGTCATACGCTGAAAATATATATATAATCCCGATCCTTATTTTTTCCGTGGTAATACACGAAATGGCTCATGCCTGGGTTGCATTAAAATGCGGTGATACCACCGCCAAGGATCTTGGGCGTATTACATTTAATCCTATACCGCATATAGATCTGTTTGGTTCAATACTTGTTCCGCTATTTTCTATAATTGCAACCGGAAGGGTGTTTATAGCCTGGGCGAAGCCCGTGCCCATCGACCCGAGAAACTTCAGGAATTTCAAAAGGGATGATACCCTTGTAACAATTGCCGGACCTGTATCTAACCTGCTGATAGCCTTTTTGTGTGTAGGTTTTACGATCGCGCTTTACTATATAATTACTGCAGCCAACCCTGCTGAAGGTTCGTTCCTTTTTGAATTCCTAAATTACATGCTGAAGATGTTTTACGCGGGCATAATACTTAATGTTTCATTGGCGGTGTTTAATATGATACCTATTCCCCCGCTGGATGGTTCGCATGTTCTGGCAAATATTCTGCCTGATGAACTGGCAATGCGTTACCGCAGTATTGGTTTCATGGGAATATTTATAATACTTGCGCTGTTCAATTTTGTACCGGGATTCTCACAGGTATTCATTTCAATAATTACATTTGTGGCTAAGCCATATCTTAGTTTAGTGGATATTTTTATACGATGAAAAATAAACTTGAATTATCAGAAGCTGAAGAAATTAGTCTGCTGCAGGAGTACTACCCTGAAAGGCCTTTTACAGAAAAAGAAACCGAAGCACTTGACCGGGACGTTGAAAAGAAAATAACTTCAAACAAGAGAAGCATTTTCAAAGTTATCAGTCATTTAAAAGCTTTACGCAGATACATGACAGATAGTAACGTGAAGTGGTACAGGAAGTCTATTGTGGTAGCGGCACTTATTTACTTCATTACGCCGCTGGATGCTATGCCTGACTTTGCTCCGCTTCTAGGATATCTTGATGATATAGGGGTTATTGGCTGGACCATTAAATTCCTGGGTGAAGAAATTACTTCTTATTATGACTGATATCAGATCTTCTGGTTCTTCCAGATGACTTTTCTATCAACAGCAATTAGCAGAGATGTAATAATAACATATACCGCGAAGTACACTTCGTAAAGAGGCATAAGCAACAAGACCCTATAAAGCCTGAATTCCTTGATTGCAGGGAACAAGAAGATACAATCAAACAGCATTTTCACTATTACAAAGAAGAGCCAGCTGCCAATAGGGAGGAATGCCCAGCCGCTGAGTATTACCGCTCCGCAAAGCCAGGAAAGTACACCCACAACTATGCCAAAGTTAAATTCACCCATGCCGCCCAGCGCCCAGCGCTTTTTCTGTCTTAAAAGCTGGGTTAAATTCAGGCATGGCAGTGTGATGTTTTTAGTTTCGTTATCTACCGGAAATACCGTTCTTTTAGTAGATGAATCCTTATGTATTTTCTGAAGCAACAGAAAATCTTCTGTTATGGAAAACTTAATTTTTTCGTAGCCGCCAATTTCATCATAGGCTGATCTTCGGTAAGACATGTTGTTGCCTACGCAGCTTATGGGGACTCCCACCCCATCACCGCCTGAAGCTACCGAAAGGAGGTAAAGCCAGTCTGCTGATTGCAGTCCGTTGAAAATACCATTTGGCAGTATCACAGAGTATCCGGCTGCTACGCCTGTCTTCTCATCGTAGTAATCAAGCATTCTCCTGAGCCAGTTGGGATTTACTTCAATATCAGCATCAGTTGTAAATATTACTTCACCGGTTGCCATCTTCAATGCCTGCGCAAGCGCGTTTGTTTTGCCCTTAAGTTTAGCGTGTGTATGTTCGTCGGTAATTTTCAGGTATTTCAGGGAAGTATGTTTAGCCGTATATACCAGCATGATCTCTTCCGTCCGGTCAGTAGATCTGTCGTTCACCAGAATTGCTTCGATCTTTTCAGAGGGATAGTTTAACGCAAGCAGCGATTTTATACAATCTTCAATACTTGACTCTTCATCTTTGGCGCATATTATTATTGAGACTTTGGGTTCAAATTCGGACCTGTGGACTTTCCGTGAATTGATCAGCAGACCGATGAGCATTATAAAATGCATCAGAAGGTATACCCCAAGTATTAAGTTTACTGTTATTTCCATAAAAAAGTCCCGCAATTAAATTACGGGACCACTTTGTAATTTAAAAATTAATCAATTTATTTTACGACTGCAATTTTTATTGAAGCAGTTTCACTGCAGCCGCCATTGAGTTCTAATACAGCGATGTATATTCCGCTTTGAACTGTTGATATATCCCATGGCACTTCGTTATCAAGTCCCTTATTTGTTGTACCCGCAAGCGTAGTAACAAGTTCACCGGAAAGATCCATTATCTTGATACTAACACCCGTAACATCGCCATTCAGATAGTATCTGATGTTAGTCGATTTACCATATGCCGGGTTGGGCCAGTTGTAAACTTTATCAGAAGGCAAACACGGCAGATTTGATGTAACAGATGAGATGCTGCCTGAACCGTCATTTGTGTGTGCGGAATTCCTGAGGTAGTTTCTCCACAATATTTTAGTATCGTTGTAAGCCCATGGTGTTTTGTAGCCATACAAGTATCCATCTTCTGAATACACCATGATACCAAAGTTACCATTGGTGTTAATAATAGCGGGGGTTGATCTCACCCTACCGCCGGTGTTAATGGGGAAGCCATCGAGTACCTTACCGTTTATGCTGTAAGCATAAACTCTGCCATCACCTGTGCCGAAGATCACTTCGGCGATATTATCGCCGTTTAAATCAGCAACTGCTACCCCACTGGTGATTGAGGTAACATTGGGAATACTGTACGGGAAATTATCCAGCACTACTCCGAATTTATTGATGGCATATATTTTATTATCAGCCGTCAAGATAATTTCCTGCTGTCCATCACCATTAATATCGCAAATGGTTGGTGTTGAATATATAGTTGTGATACCGAGATTATTCGAAAGAATGGTATCACCGCCATTCGCTGCAGGACGAATGATCTTGTTTCCGTTTGAAATCTTAACAGGAGCAGGATCAACATTTGTGCCGAACACAATATTACTTGAAGCAAGGTATTTATCAGCATCAGAAATGAATGAGAATCCGGCAGGGTATGAACCAAAAACAGGGCTGTGGGCCAGCGAAATCACTTTACCTGTTGCAACTGCATCATAACTATAAGATAAACTATCCAGAGAGAACTTTGCTATTCTGCCATCTTGTGTGCCGGCAAGAATGAAGTTACCCTGGTTTGGCTGAGTAAAAGGAACTGATGACAGATTAGGTGAGGTTAACATAGCACCTGCATCAAAGCTCTGAACTAAAGGTGCGCCGGTAGTGGTATCTATTGTAAAACTTATTAAATTGAGTTTGCTGCCTGATACACCTGTTACAAATTTGTTGCTGCCGCCAATATTGTAATTCAGGAAACCAACTGCAAACCCGGATGCGCTGTCTTTCAAAAAACCGTTCGGCATATCAACTCTTATGGGGTTGCCGTTATCGCGGAAGCCGAAAAGAGTATCATTTATGTTAACGAACATCTCATCAAAGGTATTATCGTTAAAATCAAAGCCTATGGGCTGAGAGTTACCGGAGGTATCAATGCCTACATATCTCGGGAAACCGGTAATATTTGCAATATTTCCGCAAACCTGGTAAGTAAAAGTCATTGAGGGACCTATTGCACTGAACCCTGATAAACAAACCCTGGAATTAATGTTAGAATAACTCTTTGAATTGGGGAAAGTAGTCTGGTTGAATTCATTTATATATATATTTGAAGGTCTGTAATGATTTCCGTCATACCAAAAATCAACAAAAAAACCGTCACTAATTATATCGCCTATCGGAGTAGGAACTACGACACCAATATCCTGGGAACCTTTGGCTTCTTCAACATCCACGCCGCGATGATTGATATCTGTGTTAATAGTATTGCTGCCAATTTTTGCCTCAATTACATTTTCATCAATATGCCACACAAGAATACCGCCCTGAAAATTTGCGGTATCGTTCTTTAAACCGGGTACGCTCCAGTCAAGTTCATCAACATCAATAATGCTGCCTTTAAGTTTCCAAATATCTGAACTATTGAAGCCATCTTCATCTTTTGTGAATAACATCGAATCACGAACCCCATTTTGTACATAGTGAATAGTCTGGCCGTTACCGTATGCATCACGGTTACGGTTTTCAACAAGGAAATACTCTTTACCGCTGATAAGGATCTTGTAAACGGATTCATTTCCGTTTACATCCAGCGTAGCTGCTTTGGTTGTATAAGTACCGCCTGTTCCTACTACTATCGGATCAACCCAGCCTAAATACTGCTTTTCCCAAGCAGAAGGCTCAGGTGGGAAAACGCCAAGATAGCTGAAAATAGCCTGACCATCCATTAAACCGAACCTGCCAATTGCAGTTCTTCCGGTTTCGGTGTCAAATAAGTCAGGCAAACCAAGATGGCTGCCGATTGTGGCAACAACTATACCATTCATTCCGAGCTCTAAAAAAACATCTCCAAATGAAGTGTTAATTATGCGGTATTCCTGTTCAGGAAGCATGCAAGAATTATTTATAATGGTGCCTTCATTTGTGTAATAACCCTGCGTTGTATCACCATAAATGGATCTTAATGTGCTAAGCCCCATATAAATTGATGGCAGATCAAGCTCACCAACAAACAAACCCTGAGAAGCCAGGTCAACATCCCTGCCAACTCCAGCATGAAATATTATAAAAGCAGAGTTGTTCGAATTAATACCGGAGAAATCTATTGTGCTATCAGCAGAGCGCCAAACATCATAAAAAAGGTTACCCATTCTGCCTAAATTCTCTGTCCTTCTCGGCGAATATACTTCCATTTCATTCGGCAGATTTCTTACACTCGGCAGCAGAACATAATTTATAATCAGTTTTCCTTTAGATGACTTGAAGTAATAATTCTTAAGGAATTCAAGTTTATTAATGAAATATAAACTATCGTGCGGCGGGGCATCCACTGAATCAGGGTAATTGCTCGATACATCAAACCTGCCGTCACCGGTTGTTTGAGAATTGTTATCAGTTTTAAACTGAACCCTTATAGCATATACATTCAGGGTTTCCGGCACCGCAGAACGGAATAAAACATTACTATAGTAATTTTCATTCTTGGTCTGCGGGTGATAATTCAGCGGATGGCTAAGCTTCAGCTGTTTATCAGCAATTTTACTGTTTAGCAGATTATTAGCCTGTGCGTACACAGTATCTGCATCTGATAAAAATTTAACGGATACCAACAGCAATAAAGCTGTTAGTATCCGCAGATTCATTAGCGAACTTAATATGATCATTTAATTTATTTCTGGGGTTGTTCTTCTATTTTCTTCTCTTCGGGTTTCTTTACAGTTGTTTCAGGCTGACCGAAATTAACTGAAAGCGTGAACCTTAAAGTGTTTGCAAGCGGGTGATTTTCTTCAATTGTATTTATATAACTGAAATCAAACCCGTACATGCTGTACCTAATGCTTGCACCAAGTGTAATGAATTTTCTTTTTCCTCTGTCGGGATCTTCATAGAAGAAACCGCCTCTTAAACCGATAAGCTTAGGATTACCGTACCAATATTCAGCACCTACAGATGACTGGATCGATTTCATAACGTTATCAAGTCCGCCGCCAAAAGATGTAAAAATTCCTTTATAAACAGGATCAGACTCGCCATTTTCTCTTCTTTTTACAAGTAATTTTGCAAAGTCAGCTGTCAAAGTTAAATTATTATATTCACTCTGGTAGATATCATAAGCAAAACCAAGTCTTAAGTTAGTGGGGAGCGGATCAGCCTGATCGTTATCTACGTAAGTAACTTTTGGACCGATATTTGATAAGTTTACACCAAGTCCGAATTTGTTATTGAGAAATTTCATTTTTGTTTTGGAAGGTCTCCACAACATCGAAAGATCAAAGCTGAGGTCATAAGCAGTACCTGTTCCCTGTTCGCCGGCAACGGGATCAACGGCAAGTTTGCTGTAAATAAATCTTGTAACAACTCCAACACCGAGGTCACGGGAAACTTTTGTACCGTATCCAACTGCGAGCGCTCCGTCGAAAGCCTGGTAATTACCTATTTCATTTCCAAATTCATCTGTCTGAATGATCTTACCGATATTGAGATAGGTTATGCTTACACCAAGTGTACCTTTTAATTTTTTCAGGTAATATTTGCCTGCAAGAAAATCATAAAAAAGATCTGATAGCCCTAAACCAGGAAGCCATGGTGAGTGAGTAATTGAAACCTGTGCACCCTTCTGAAATCCTAAACCTGCCGGGTTCCAGAACATTGCTGAAGCATCATTTATCATACCTGTACCGGTTTCACCCATACCTGAATTAAGCGAGTTGGGTCCAATTAACAAGAAAGGGACAGCAGATTCACCCTGCGCAAAAACTCTGCCTGATAGCGCAACCAACACTGCCAGCATGCACATTTTGATTTTAAACATTTAAAGATTCCTCCTGATATATATTATTATTAACTATTTCTACTTTAAAACTGCTAATTTTCCGGTATTTGTAACCGAAAGACCATCAATAGATTCTACCACGATCCTGTAAATATAAACACCATTTCCCAATGTTTCACCGTCCTGATCTTTCCCATCCCAATCTATGACCACAAACTTATCGGAAATATTGGGTTTTTCGATCTCTTTTATCAATCTTCCGGCAACGGTATAAACTTTAATTTTCACATTTACATCAGCAGGATAGTTATGCTGGAATGTGAAAGCAGTGTTATCTCTGAAGGGATTGGGATAATTATAGATATTGGTTACCTGCAGAGTACCTGATGAAGAAACTTCAAAATCAATTGTAGCTTCTGAAGAGTTGTTATAAGTATCCCAGGCCTTAAGTTTCAGAGAATGTCTTCCAACGCTAAGATTAGCGAAGTCATATTCTATTGAGCCCGACTTATAAGTTGTATCGCTGTTATAAAAATTAGTAAGATCGTACTTATTGTTTTCATTGCCATCAAGAACTGCTTCAAGTTTGTGACCCAATGTACCGGTAGTGTTGATACCTGACTCGTCAAAAAGATCAGCAATGAATTTTGAATTTTCATTGACTATATCACCAGTTCTGAAATTTCTGTTATTCATAAACATACTTATCCGGGGACCAACTGAATCTAACTCAGCATTGGGATTTATACCTCCTACTATAAAATTCCTGTTAATTCCCGCGCCATCATACTGATTATTGTAGAAGTAATTTATGAGTCTGCCGGCCTGGTTTTGATATGAAATATCTTTTGGCACTATAAACTCAGCTGTCCACTTACCGTTTTGTACGTTCTTTGTACCCGAATAAATTATACCACCATTCAATCTGAAGTTTTGGGGAGGATTACACTCTAGTGTTGAGGTGTTCCGGTCAACATCATATATTTTCAGGACCAGTTTTCCGTTATAGTCATTCCATATGCTGGAATCGGCACGCAGTACTGAGCCATAAATCTTCACTCTGCTCAGTGCTTTCATTGTATCGCCCGCTAAGCCGCTGATGCTATCAATGTGAGACCTGAATCTGGGCATCTGAACTCTTATCGTAGGATCGCACATCAAAATATACTTAGCATCGTTATCCGAATACTGTATCTGGACTTTAGTATTAAAAATAGCACTACCAAACCTTTTCTGAAGCAGCAAGGTATCACGGGGAATATAAAGATTACTAAATACTACATACATCAATGCTGCATTACTTGAAGCGTAAACGGGGCGTGAAGCGGCAAAAGTACCAATAGCTCCTTTACGGCCGGCCATCATAAATAATTCGCCTGCGCTTACGTTTGAAGGATTATCAAACTTGCTCATATCACAGCTTGCAATAGTAACAAATGGGTACCTGTTGGTGTTGTTGATAAGACTTAATATGTTATCCTTTTCAAGCACATATTCATGCGCCCATACATCTGGGCTTCCATGTCCTGTATAGTGAATATTCAGAACGCCTTCTGTCCAGTATTTAGCAATATCACTGTTAACCTGAGGCTTTCTTCTTCCCTGGGGTGTAATTACTGTTGGATAAGTCGCAAGATATGCTTTTACCTTATCTATGAATGGCGGCGAATACTGCTCTGCCAATGCCTCACATTGCGATAAATGAAAAATACCTTCACATGGCGTTGAAGTGGTGGCTTCGTCATCCGCAACAAAAAACATTCTGTTTTTCCAATAGCCGTTATTTTCACCGTTCTCGTAAGCGTCAATCTTATCAATGTAACCGTTTGCATCAACCAGAGAATTTGCCGGTATTCTGCCTATAGCAAGATCTGGTTTATCAATAAGGCTGCTGCCGCCTACTACATTTACAAAAAAATCATCGGTTGTGAGACCAAGTACCTGGTGAATAACAGGGCTTGTAAGCTCCCAGGCAGGAACATAATTACCGCCCTGGGTTTTAATATTCTTGTAATCAAATCCGCCATCACCAAGTAGGCATACAAATGCTGGTTTTGTTGACCAACTATCATAAGCATATTTAATAAAATCTCTTATTGCCACGGCATCCAAAACACCCCCTGAAAATTCATTGTAGATCTGTTCAGTTGTAACGATCATTGTTTTAAGGTAATCGGGATTTCCGGGTCCACCCTGCTCTCTTTTAGTTTTAAGTCTTTCTGCAGAAGAGATAAAATCTTTATGTGTAATTATAATAAAACTTGCGCCATCTGAAATTCCGTGCAGGTTTTGATTTGAAACACGCGGTGAAATAGCTGTTGGTGTCTTGTAACCATTCTGCCCAACAACAAAATATCTGCTTAAATTTCCGCCATTTTCGGTTTTCTGAAACCTGACGCTGTTGTTGTTAATTGAGATCGGCTGTATCATTTTCAGATCATTGTGAGTCGTAGCGTCAAAAACTCTTATATTTCCGTTTGAGTAGGATGAAACATTATATTCAACCACAGCAAATGTATCCGGGGAATTGAATCTAAGAAAATCTCCTGTTACAGAGTTGAACCTGCGTTTGTAGAGAATCTCGTACCAATCAAGGTATCCTTCAGCTTCGCCGTTTGTGGCGTAGAATGTCGAACGCAGCTTAACCTGCTCGCCATTGGTTTTCTGTGATTGATTCACAATGAAACTTCTTGTATCTGTTGAGATCCATTCATTAAAACCGGCAACAACACAGCTAAGGGGAAGTAAATATTCAGACATATTTGAGAAATCATCTCTCACCTGGAAATAACCTGTATTTGGACACAGTACCCTCATAGCCGGTTTTACCCTGTAAAAGATATCAGAGCCGCCTTCAAGGCCGGTAAGTGTAGTGTTCCATTCAAACGATTGTCCCGGTCTTTTGCTGAAACTAAGCCACAAGTTTCCCTCGCTAATGAGGTTTTCTTCATCAGGCTCGGTGAAAATTTTCTCGGTGAATGAAGAAGGTACAATTGCGGAACCACTGTTTTCTGACTGAGTTAAAGCCATTCTTTTGCCATTATTCGGCGTATTGAAAGCTATCCAATAATAGTTAGAACGTGAATAATAGTTAACCATATGAGTAAAGGTGTTATTCACTGAATCATACTTCCAGTTATTTATTGACCTTCCATAGAACAGAATATAATCTTCATTATTGAATACACCGTCGTTTTCGCCTTCTATATATATTGCATTTTCTTCAAGGTCCTGCGGTCTTCCTTCGGTCAATCTTTCATCCAGCAGATCGCCGCCGTTGCCGTAGATCTTGATAGTTCTGGGATCGATGCCCGAAAGATTTATTCCGGCACCATCAAGGAAACTTTTAGTTATCCTGTATATACCTTCGCTGTTGCCTTCGTTGTTATCCTTTATTTCTATCTTATACCAATCTCCGTTTGAAAGTACACTGTTTGTCACCAATCTTTCTTTGAACGCACTTCTGTATTTTGGATTTACCCAGCCGGCTGCGCTGCTGTAATTAATACCGCTTCCTGAGAGCAGAGAAACTTCTTCTTTGCTTCTTGGGCGGTTTAGCTGAACCGGGGACTCACCGAACGTAATCCTTACTTTTATCCTGGAGTAATACTTCACAGTTTTTGTAACGGGATTATACTGAAAAGGATAAATGACAACATTGCCGGTTACGGCATCCCTTAAGGGACCAACTGAATTCAGGCTTACAAAATTTTCAGGTAAAAACTTATTCTGTGAATACTCATCTGACCTGTTATATGTGTAATACACATTTTCGAAACTCCTAATGTTAGGGTTGAACAATCCAACCTGCGGTATGGGCGCGATATTAACATTCTGTTCCTCTTTTACATCGTAATCCAGGACCTGAACGGTGTTGCCGTTTTCAGATGGTAAGAACACAGAGAAGCTTCTGTATTTCAGGTCAGGACTCCCGCCTAAAGTAATAGGCTTATCAAGACCGTACTGGAATTCGTAAACAGAAAAATTCTCACCGTTAGTATGGATATGCCGGGCAGAAACATCAGCAGGGTAAAACTCAAACTCAATATAATTAGAATTTGAGGAAATGATCTTGTAATCCTGTGAGACTTCACCAAAGAGGTAATTGCTCATATCAGGAGTTTTTCTATCATTAACTGATGTGGTGCTATTGAAAATATCACCACTCTGCGCAAATAAAGTTGCGCCTGTTAATATAACTGAAGCAATCAGGGAATTTTTGAATGATCTCATTCTGGTATATTTAAATTTTTTAAATAAAAAAACCGAAATTGAATAAATAGTTCAATTCGGCTTTATAAAATCCTCTATATAAAAAATTGCTAGCGGTATCCGTATTATAAAACCGAAATTAAAACCTCTAACAATTATTCTATATTTTTTACCCTCTTTTAAAGCAATATATATTGCTAACAAAGAAATGTCAAGACAAAATGTCTCCTAAAAAAGCCGAATTTGAGTAAAAATTGTATATATCTAAACACTCAAAAAGCCCATACCGGTTTCAAAAACATCTGATATTTCAATATTTTCAATTCTGCCGTCAGAAGCCTGAATTGATGCTTTGTTTAAGCCCAAAGGGCCCCATTCATATGCTTTTGTTGGGCCAAATAAGCCAATTACCGGTATATCAAATCCTGAAGCCAGATGCATTATGCCGGTATCATTTGATATAAAGAGCGCTGTTTTGCTGATATTTGCAGCATTTTCCATCAATTTACCGCAAAATACACTGAATTCTATGCCGGAAAATTGTTTTTTTAGAATACTTTTTAGCTCATTTACATATTTCTTATCTGCAGGTCCTTCTGAAATGTAGAAGTAAACATTCTGTTTACTGTTGAACAAATTCATTAATTGTGCAAATTTTTCCGGCGGCCACACATTTTGCTCTTTTGCCGCCCCGGGATGTATGCCAATCACCTTTTTTTGGGAGTCCGGAAAATTCTCTGAAAAAAACTCTTCGGAAGAGCTGATCTGTTCAGTACCAAGCGAAACAGAAATATAGTTCACAGCCGGCTCAATGCCGGCTTGCCGGATAACATCAAGATTCCGGTTCACCTGGTGAACTCTTTTAGAATCCCACAAGAAATCATTTTTAACATTCAGCGTGTAACCTATTTTGTTGGGTTCATAATCTTTCGATCTGACCCCTACCCTTATACCGGCCTTTGAATAATACGCAAGCAAATGATTTGTAGCGGAAAAGATCACTGATGAGGGTACAATAGCCATATCAGGCATAAAATCTGTTAACTGCTTTACTGTTTCGACGAATTTTTCAAATCCATGTTCATATTGAATTACTCTATTAACAGGTGAATTGCTGTTATTTTCAAAGATCTCAGAGAAGCCGGTTGAACGTTTTGTAACCAATATAATTTCCGCGTAGGGAAAATTCTTTCTGACAGAATATATCATCGGTAAAGAGCACAACATATCGCCGAGCTGATGTCTAACAATTATAACGATCTTTTTTATTTTTGCCAGATCTTCATTTGAAAGGGTGATATCTTTTTCAAGAACAAAGCCTTTAAAAACCTTTAGCGCAGAGTCGCCCAGAATTTTTTCTATCTTGCTCAATACAGCCGTACTTAATCTTTTTTAACTTCGCGGAATTCCGCATCCTGTATCATGTTAACATCGTAGGTCTTTTTTTGCCTGCCATTGTTTTCGGACTTTTTTTTCACTTCGTTCGCGGCTGAAACATTTGCAATGATCCTTCGGATAAAAAGGTACGCGAGATACAGCAAAATTGCAATAATTACATACTTCATCTATTGAGCCGCTTTCCTTAATGAAGGGTTGTAATATTTTACAGCACTCAGATCTGACTTAAATATCTCATTAACAAGTTCATCAAAATCTGAAGGATTATTAACGAAATCGGTTTCTTCGCAGTTAACAATCATTATTTTAGTAGCCTTGTAACGCGAAAAGAAATAATTATAAGCTTCATTGAGGCTGCTGATATAATCTTCACTTATTTCTTTTTCTATTTCACGGCTCCGCTTTCTGATATTTGACATCAGCCTTTCAACTGAGGATTGAAGATAGATCACAAGATCAGGTACCATTATTCCTTTATCAAGACCGGTAACGACATGTTCATAAATTTTAAGCTCATCATCGCTAAGGTTCAGGTAAGCGAATATCTTATCCTTTTCAAATATATAATCGCTTATGACGAAGTTCTGGAAGAGCTCCTTCTGATGGACATCCTGGAGCTGCGTGTAACGCTCCAGCAGGAAAAACATCTGTGTCCTGAACGCGTAATCTTCGGGTCTTACATAGAATTTTTCAAGAAAGGGATTATCTTCAAAGTTCTCCAGGATCAATTTAGCGTTCAGTCTCTGGGCAAGCATCTGCGCAATGGAGGTTTTCCCGGCGCCGATGACGCCTTCAACCGCGATATAACTTAAACCTGAATTACCGAAATTATCCACTAAACGCCCTTATTTCTTTTACTTTGCAATTATCTTTACTGCCCTTGTAAAGGTTCAGTACACTTTTTTTGTATGCAGGGTGGATATACTCAGGTATAATATCAACAAGCGGTTTCAGGACAAAATTCCTGCGGTGCAGGAAAGGATGCGGTATTTTTAGCTCTCCGCCTGAAAAAACAATATTTCCGTAGAAGAGGATATCGATATCAATTTCTCTTGGCTGCCATTTGCCCCGCTTTTTTCTTCCGTTAGATCTTTCGGTGTTTTTAACAGTTTTTAAAAGTCCCAAAGGATTCATTCTGCATAAAAAAACCGCTGCGCAGTTATAAAAGCTGTTCTGTCCGGATACGCCCCATGGTTCAGTTTCATATACTGCTGAGACCTTCAGCAGGTTCATGTTCTTATTAAGAGCAATCATTCTTAGTGAACTTTGAATATTCCTGAACCGGTTACCTAAATTTGAACCGAAACCAAGAATAACAAGCTCAGCCATTATTAAACAATATCCTGTTTCTCTGAAATCCTGTATTCAGTATGTTCAACTTCAACATATTCGGTTAATCCACCGAGCGGCGGTGAAGGCTTTCTGACCCTGATGGTCACTTTCTGAACCATATCAAAATTGCCGATTAGCTTCATTGCAATCCTGTAAGCCAGCGCTTCTATGAGATAGAATTTTTCGGATGAAACAACTTCCTTAATGAATCTGTAAGCCAGCTCGTAGTCCAGGGTTTTTTTTAAATTATCTTCAGCTTCGGCTTCAGTTACATCGCATGTCAATTCAGCGTCAATTTCAAACAATCCCCCGCTCATTCTTTCAGAATCAAGCACTCCATGGTGAGCGTAAAACCTGGCATTTTTAATGCGGATAATGGTGTAATTCATTTGAACCTCCCCGTAAAATATTAGTAAGAAGAAAAGTTATTTCCCTTTTTTCTTAACCTGTTTCTTCGCTTTGGATCCGGTGCTTTTTGAAAGATTTGTTTTTTTACCTGCTTTTTTGCTTTTTACGGATGCCTTAATTTTCTTTTTAGCAGCGGCTTTTGGTTTCGCTGATTTCGGTTTCTTAGGTAAAACTTTTGTATTCTTTTTTACTTTTAGTTTTGCCCCGGCTTTTTTGGCTTTGAACTCATCCAAAGCAAGTTTGACCATTGCTCCCATTTCAGCCGGTGATTCAGCAACATATATTCCTGCATCGCGCATAGCGCTTATTTTATCTTCAGCGGTACCTTTGCCTCCGGCTATAATTGCGCCGGCATGACCCATTCTTCTGCCGGGAGGAGCTGTTCTGCCTGCAATGAACCCGATAACGGGTTTTGTCATATACTGCTTAACATATTCAGCGCATGTTTCTTCAGCATTTCCGCCTATCTCACCTATCATAATAACTGCGTCAGTCTCTTTATCTTCATTAAACAGTTTCATCGCGTCAATAAACTGAGTTCCGATTATTGGATCTCCTCCAATGCCAATACAGGTGGATTGTCCGAGTCCAAGCGCTGTAAGCTGCGCAACTGCTTCATAGGTCAATGTTCCGCTTCTGGATATGAGACCCACTCTTCCCGGTAAGTGGATAAAGCCGGGCATAATACCGATCTTACAGAATCCCGGTGTTATGATACCGGGGCAGTTAGGTCCGATCATTCTGATATTTCTGCCTGCCTTATTCAAATCTTCAAGATAGTTTTTAGCTGTAATCATATCTTTGGTAGGGATACCTTCGGTAATAGTAACAATTACTTCAACACCAGAATCAGCCGCTTCAAGTATTGCATCAAGTGCGAAGGCGGGCGGCACAAAAATAACAGAAGTATTCGCGCCGGCCTTTTCGACTGCTTCTTTGCATGTATTAAAAACCGGAACTTTATCATCAAACATGGTGCCGCCTTTACCCGGAGTAACACCGGCAACTACATTTGTACCATACTCTATAATTTGACGTGTATGAAAAGATCCTTCGGAGCCGGTAATACCCTGCACCATTAACCTTGTGTTTTTACCTACTAAAACGCTCATTGTAATATGCTTTCTATATTATAAATTAAATATTTCTTTGTGGGATGTATCCGCGATAGCAGACTAGCAAAAATAAGGATTTAAAAATTATGAAAAAATACCAGAGAATTTGTTGTTCATGGGTTTAAATAAACAAAAAGGCAGCCTAAATTGGCTGCCTTTGAAATAGAATTTGGTTATTTTTTTTAATCTTCCTTAACAGAATTACCCGTTATGACCCATTCACCGTTTTTATTGGCTGTTAAGTTATAAGTTACAGTGAGCGTTTTTGTTACTTCTGTATCTTTGCCATCTTTTTTTACAACTTGAGTTTGTTTGACCTTTGAAACTACACTTGCTTTGTTATCCTTCTGGCTGAGAACTTTTGGTTCTTCAACAATTGTAAATTGTTTGGTGCTCTTATAGCCTGATTTCATTTTATCAACAGGTCGTGAAGGGAAATATTTCTGAGCTTTTTTCATGTTAGCGTCAAAATTACCTGATTCGTTAATTCCGCGCTGAATATATTCGTAATAATCTTTTACTGTAGCTGTCGGATTTTCGAATCTTTTGGTTATTTCTTTCTGGATCTCTTTTTTCTTTTCCTTCTTTTTTTCTGTTTCAATTTTTTTAACAGAATCCTTCTGTACCTGGGTCATATTCTCAGTATTCACGGTTTCAGTTTCGTCCGGCAAATGCGGATTAGTTGAAGTGTTTTCAACCAGTCCTAATTTCTTTTCGCGCTCTTCCAGCTCTATTTCTTTCAGCTTAACCCGAGCTTCGCGGTCGTTAAGTTCTTTTTCTTTGTCAGCAAGTATCTGGAAGCTGGTTTTACTTGTTTCATCCCGTTCTTTTGTGCATCCCGTAATAAAGACCAGTATCGCAAGGACCGCTATATATTTAATGTAGTTACTCATAGTTATTAAAATATTGGTTTATATGATAACCTTAACTGTAAATATAATAGCTAAATAAAGGAATTGCAACCTTATTCACCCAAATATGTGCGTAAAACAAATAAAATTATGAATTTAATTTGATTCGTAAAGAGTTTTGTAGTGCAGAAAAGCGTTAAACAAAGCAATGGCTACATCATTTTGTCCTTTCTCGCTGGAAAGGTAAACTTCATCGTCGGGATCAGAAAGGTAGCCGGTTTCAACAAGAACAGAAGGCATCGAGGCACCGAGCGTGACCCAGTTACCGGCCTGAATTATTCCCCGGGAGATAAGTTCAGTATGGCTGATCATGTTTACTTCTATTATAGATGCCAGATATTCACTGAACCTTGTATAACCTGAGTGGGCAAGACTTGAGAAGATGAAATTATCCAGAGTATCCTTTCCGAACTGGTCAAATACTATCTGGTAATTCTGTTTCATTGTAAATTCTACAGCCTCAGGGAATCTTTCTTTGTTAAGCAGGTAAATTTCAAATCCCTTTTTATCGCTTTCTTCCAGCTTTTTATGGTTAGCGTGAATACTAACAAAAAGTTTAGCCTTATTATTATTGGCTGCAATAGTTCTATCTCTAACATGAGAGAACTCATCCGTAGTGCGAGAATAAATAATTTTAATATAAGGATATTTTTCTTCTATCATCTTACCGAGCTTAATGGTAACAGGCAGAACTATATTTTTTTCCTGTACTCCGGTTTTATCTCCGATCGTACCGGGATCCTTCCCGCCGTGGCCTGCATCAAGATAGATAACATCAAGTTTGCTTTGTGAATACAATGTCAAATGACAAAATCCAAATGCCAAAAGAAGCAAGATATGCTTCAACGAATACTGTGAAATTTGAGCTTTGAAATTTGGCAT
Organism: Ignavibacteria bacterium UBA2360; assembly: GCA_002344125.1. Lineage (GTDB taxonomy): Bacteria > Bacteroidota > Ignavibacteria > Tepidaquicellales > OLB5 > OLB5. Next base: position 29,557 of record DDTQ01000011.1, read on the forward strand.
TTTATTTTACCTGTAGTTTGTGAACTGTACTGCAAAATCCAGCTCTGCGCCGCGCACCAGCGCGATCGCTTGCTGCAGAAGGTCTTTATCACGACTGGATACCCTAACCTGCTCATCCTGTATTGCTGCCTGAACCTTCATTTTGGAATCTTTGATAAGCTTAACAATGAGTTTCGCATTTTCCTTGTTTATACCCTGCTGCACCTCTATTATTTGCCTCACCATATTTCCTCCGGCTTCTTCCTGGGGTTTATATTTCAGTGATTTCAGGGGAATACTGCGCTTAACGAATTTATTCTGAAGCATATCAACTATAGCTTTTGATTTATAGTCATCATCTGCCAGTATAGTAATAGTTTTATCTTTCTGTGAATACTCAATTGTACTCTTTGAGCCTTTGAAGTCATACCTGGAAAGAATTTCTTTCCTGGTCTGATTGATGGCGTTATCAACTTCCTGCCAGTCAATTTCCGATACTATATCAAATGAATAATTATCTGCCATGATTAAACTTTCAATTTTTTATTAATGAAATTGTATTTATATAAATTTTCCTTACCTAAGATCTGCTCAACATGGAATACTTCATTACAATCATCAAACGAAAACATTTCTCCATCTAAAACATACCATTTTTCACGCTGCTCTGCTTTAAGTTTCTTTATGGATGGAAAATAAACTAATGGAACAGAAATATCCCTGCCATCCGCCAACACGACATTCATTTTTCCCCTTATGGGAAAAGTTATTTTTTTTATTAATGGTTTTATTTTTCTCAGACCATCCCTGATTTTATAGTTTTATTGTTCTAATTTTTTGACCTTTTCCAAATTTTTCTATCTGTTCGTTTAGCAATTTAATATTTTCTTTTATCAATTTCTCAATCTTTTTTAATTCAGAATGAGAAAATCCACCTTTTTCAACCACTAGAATTTTTGGCTCAAGCCAGAACTTTGCAGTTCTGCGAAATCTACCCTTTTTGGATTCAATGTGAACATGCTTCCTGTTTTCTGCTAAATCGCTTGAATAGATTAAGAAACATATTGCTTAATAATTAGTAGTTTTGGCACTTTTATTTCCCGTTTTTTGAAAATGCAGTATTCGGCTCGAGTCCTGACATTTGCAGTATGGCATTCCATACTTTTTCATCAACCGGTTGAACCGAAAGTCTGCCTTCTTTCACAATCCTTGAATCACATGTGCGCTTATCATTCTTTATCTGCTCAAGTGTAACCGGGTTAGACAGCCTGCGTTTTGGCTTAATATCAAAAATAAATATTTTGGGATCGCCGGCCTTAGGGTCAACATAAGGATCAGTAGTAATTTCGCAAATTCCCACAACCTGCTTTTCGCCGCCCGTGTGATATATGAATGCAACATCACCTTTGCGCGCGGTTTTGATCTGGAACAATCCACCGGGGCTTGTAACACCATCCCACACAGCTTTTTTATCACGCTCAAGATCTGAGTATGAATAAACTGAGGGTTCTGTTTTAAGTAGGAAATATTTCATTTTGGTTCCTTATCCCCGCGAAAGCGGGGAACTCTATTGATGATTTTAAAAAAAATTCTAATTCTAACACTTTTGAAACAAACTTCTAAAACAAACCAATAAATAACATGTAAATTTAAGAAAAATCAAAAAAGAGATTCCCGCCTACGCGGGAATTGAGAATAGAAGCTACTTTATAGTCAAATTTGCGTACTTCAGTATGATATTCTTCACTCCAACTTTTTCAAAATGAATTGATGCTTTCTTCGCATCTCCCCTGCCGGTAACATCTATAACTTTACCTTTGCCGAAATTATTATGAAAAACCACACTTCCCTTTTTTACTCCAAGATCCTCACGGAAGATATCGTTCAATACATCATCACCGGACTTATTGTTATAGAACTCATACTTAATTGAGCTGCCTTCATCCTGGTGCGCACGGCTTTTATGCCGTGTCATCACGGAGCTTTTCTGGTAATCAAGCTTTGCGGTATCGATCTCATTTATGAAGCGCGACTTCATCTGGTAGCTTACGTTCCCAAAGCGGTAACGCTGCAGCGCATAGGTCATATACAGCTTCTTCATGGCGCGTGTTATGGCAACATAGAAGAGCCTCCGCTCTTCTTCCATTTCTTCCTGCTCCATCATGGAGCTTGAAAGCGGGAATATGCCGTCTTCAAGTCCCGTAATAAACACCACAGGAAACTCCAGTCCTTTGCTTGAGTGAGTCGTCATCAAAGTAACAGCGTTTTTATCTGTATCATACTTATCAATATCAGTAACCAGGCTCACTTCCTGCAGGAATCCTTCAAGTGTAGCGCCTTCGGTGTTATCGGTGTATTCAGAAATACCCGAGAGCAGTTCCTGTACGTTGTACATTCTATCCATGGATTCATCAGTACCGTCATTTCTCAATTCACGCAGTATGCCGATTTCATCAACAATGCTTCTGGCAAGCTCACTGGGTGAAAGTCCCTCTTTAACCTCGTTATATTTTTTGATTATTTCAGCAACGCGTATAAGCTCATTTTCAATCTTAGTTCTGCGTTTGGCTTTATCACCTTCGGCATTTTTATCTTCAAGCATAGCTAGCAGAACTTCGGCAATTGATTTCGCAATTTCCTTTGCCATGGCTTTCAGTTTTTCAACGGTCTGCTCGCCAATGCCATCGCGAAGCTTAAGTATGCGTGTCATTGCTTCATCATCTTTAGGATTCACAAGTACCTTCAGGTATGCGAGCACATCCTTAATTTCTTTGCGCTGGTAGAATTTGACTCCACCGACTATAATATACGGAATAGAATTCGTACGAAGCGCGTCTTCTATCACTCTTGATTGGGCATTGGTCCTGTATAGTATTACAAAATCCTTGAAATTCAGCTTCCTGTGCTGAATTTCATGGAGTATCCATTTTACAACCATCATTCCCTCATCACGGTCGCTGAATACTTCGGCGAGTGTCACTTTATCGCCATCGTGATTATCGGTGAACAGAGTTTTTTTGATCTGGCGTTTATTGTTCTTTATTACCTCATCAGCGAGTGAAAGAATATTTTTTGTTGAGCGGTAATTCTGTTCAAGCTTAAAAACATTGCATTTTTCAAAATCAGATTCAAACTTGAGGATATTTTCAATTTCCGCTCCGCGCCAGCGGTAAATGCTTTGCGCGTCATCGCCAACTACGGATATATTCCCATAACCTTGAGCAAGCATTTTAACTATTTCATACTGCGCGCGGTTAGTATCCTGGTACTCATCCACCAAAATGAATTTGAAGCGGTTCTGGTATTTGGCTAAAACATCCGGATTTGAGCGGAATAATATGATCGGGTTTATCAGCAGGTCATCAAAATCCATTGCGTTATTTTTGATAAGCCTGTTCTGATATTCTCTGTAAACCGGGACTGCGATCTTTTCGAATGGATTTGTTACAGTTCCGATATCATCAGGAAGCACCAGTTTATTTTTAAGACCCTTAATATAGCTGTTCACAGTTTTTGGTTTCGGGTTATCAGTGGAAAATCCCAGTTCTTTCATACATGCTTCAACCACTTTTTCTGAATCATCGTCATCATAAATAGTGAAGTTACGGTCAAACCCGATATGCTGCGCTTCTATTCTTAATATCTTCGCAAACACTGAGTGAAAAGTACCCATCCAGAGATTTTCAGCCGCAGCTCCGGCAAGTTTATGGATACGGTGTTTCATTTCGTTGGCTGCTTTGTTTGTAAAGGTTAAAGCAAGCATTTCAAAGGGATTGATGCCAGATTCAATTAAAAACGCAATTTTATATGTTAAAACCCTGGTTTTTCCGCTGCCTGCCCCTGCAACTATCATACACGGACCTTCTATCTGTTCAACGGCTTTCCTTTGCTCTTCATTGAGCTCACTTGTTAAATTCAATTACTTTTCTGATTTTTATGATTTAGACAGGAATTTTACAAAGATAACTTTTATACGGTCTTAAATCAATTGATTACCAATAATAGCCTTTAACGGCTTTTTTGGCATATAATTTGCTATTGAAAAATGACATATATCATAGAATAATATGAATATTATTGATAATTTTGGATTATGTTTTCTATTATTTTAGGATAAAATCATCGATAAGGTGTAATGACGAAAAAAACAAAAATTAAAACCCTGCAAATACAACCCGAGAAAAATATAGTATTAAATAATACAACAAAGGAGTTCAAAGCATAATGATAGATCTTGCACTTAAGCATGGCTTTAAATTTGAAGACCTGTTTGAATCTGCGAAGCTGAGGGAGCTTACACAGAAGTTTTACACTTATTATCACACGTCTAACCAGTCATCTTTTGAAAAGTTTTCCAGGTACCGTGATGTAAACGGAGAAGGATTTAGTGAGCTTGATACATCAAACATTATTATAGAATCCGCAAGATACCTGGATTCGTTTTTGGTAGATTTTTTCGGAATAAAATTTGAGGCAAACGCATTAAAATATGATAACGAGACCGAGCGGGAAATACTGAAGGTCAGAAGTGATTTCATGATCAAAAAAGTGTTTAAAAAATTTAAGCCCGCGGATCTTGCCTCAATCCGTTTTCCCGATCTCAATTCAAAAGCGGATCTCATGAAGAGCCAGCTCTTCCCGGAATTGCCATGGAAGAGTGACGAGGAAAAGGCAACCGCGTATATGATTCGTACGCTCGATGAGATGGAGCAGCATTTACGCAATCACCTGGAAGTAATGCCGAACGGCTTTATTTTTGATACAAAGTTGTTTGAGCAGGCAAAGGAATATTTCCATAAAACCACTACAATAAACGGACTGAAGACATTTACGGATAACATTACATTAACTGACGTAAAAAATCCGAACGGCACAGTTGAGCAGTTGAGAGTATATGAATTTCTGAAGAATGTAATTGATCTTATTCAGAAGTGGTGCTATGCCCGAATGGTTGATTCTGCGGAAAAACATAAGATAAATGACTGGGCTCTTTTCCACCAGCCAATGAACCTGAATTACAATGACCTCATCCACAACAAAGTGGAAACCGAAGGTATCCCGGAGAAAATATACGGCGAAGAAGAGACATTAAGAAGACGCGACGGATTTAAGCTTACTGACAGCAGGTACGATAACCGCAAAGTAATGGGTGAAGTTGAGTACTGCGTATTCTGCCATGAAAGAGGGAAAGATTCCTGCTCAAAAGGTTTGCTTGATAAAGACGGCACACCGAAGAAAAATCCGCTTGGAATAAAACTTGGCGGCTGTCCGCTTGATGAGAAAATTTCCGAAATGCATACATTGAAATATGAAGGAAGATCTATCGGCGCTTTGGGAATTATTATGATAGATAATCCAATGTGCCCGGGCACGGGTCACCGTATTTGCAACGATTGCATGAAGGCGTGTATTTACCAGAAACAGGACCCTGTAAATATTCCGCAGATAGAGACCAGAACATTAACAGATGTACTTAATCTGCCGTGGGGTTTTGAAATATATTCACTGCTTACAAGATGGAACCCGATAAACGTAAAGAGACCGTACCAATTACCATATAACGGAAAGAATGTTATGGTAGTGGGTATGGGTCCGGCCGGATATACGCTTTCGCAGTACCTGTTAAACGAAGGTTTCGGGGTAATTGGTGTTGACGGCTTAAAAATTGAACATGTGCACCCGGATATTACCGGCGGCAGGGATGAAGACGGAAATTACGTAATACCCAAACCTGTTTATACGTATAAAGAAATTCAGGATGAGCTTGATAAGCGTATATTCCTTGGTTTTGGCGGTGTATCTGAATATGGTATTACCGTAAGATGGGATAAAAACTTTCTGAAGGTTGAGTACCTAACCTTAGCCCGCCGAAAACACTTTAAAGTGTATGACGGAATAAGGTTTGGAGGTACTATAGAGATTGACGATGCATGGAAGCTTGGAATAGACCATATCGCAATTGCGACAGGCGCAGGCAAACCGACAATTGTAAAGATAAAAAATAACCTCATCCGCGGAATCCGCAAAGCATCTGATTTCCTTATGGGTCTTCAGCTTACCGGGGCCGCCAAAAAGGACTCGCTGGCTAACTTAATGCTGCAGCTTCCCGCGGTAGTTATAGGCGGCGGTTTGACGGCGATAGATACTACTACGGAAGCATTCGCATATTACCCTATCCAGGTTGAAAAATTCCTTGACCGCTATGAGGGCTCTGTCGCGGAATTTGGCGAAGAAAAAGTTATGAGCATGTACGATGAGGAAGAAAAAGGGATCGCGAGAACTTTCCTTGAGCACGGAATGGCAATACGCAATGAAAGAAAACGCGCTGCAGAAGCCGGTGAAGAACCGAATTTTGTACCTCTGGTAAGAAGCTGGGGCGGAGTAACATTGTGTTACAGGAAAACCGTGAATGACTCGCCGGCTTACAGGCTGAACCATGAAGAAGTGATAAAATCGCTTGAAGAAGGTATTTATTACTGGGAAAAAATGAGCCCGGTAGAGGCAATACCTAATGAATACGGCGCTGTTAAGGAAATGATATTCCGTAAACAGGGTAAAACCAATGAGGGTAAATATATTGAGCTTGATGAAACAGTGACACTTCCTGCTAAAACGGTCATTGTTGCCGCAGGAACATCACCTAATGTAATTTATGAGCGTGAGCATCCCGGAACATTTGTACTGGATGAATGGAAACAGTTCTTCCAGACGTATAAACTTGGCCCGAAGGGCGAACTTATCAAAACTGAAAAAGGTGAAACCGGATTTTTCACTTCGTATTCCAAAGAGGGAAAATACGTTACGGTGTACGGAGACAATCACCCAGCATACGCAGGGAACGTTGTAAAAGCGATGGCATCCGCAAAAGACGGGTACAAAGAACTGCTTAAAGTCTTCCCGGGTATAATAAATGAAGAGCAGCCAAAAGAAAAAGAAGAAATTTTCACAGAGCTTGTTCAAAAACTGGATAATGAATTCATTGCGGTTGTTGAGGAGATCAACATTTTAACTCCAACCATTATTGAAGTGGTCTTAAAAGCACCGCTGCAGGCAAAAAAATTCCACCCCGGACAATTTTACAGGCTGCAGAATTATGAAACCACAGCCCCTGAAATTGACGGCTCAAGGATGATGATGGAAGGTTTGGCCTTAACAGGCGCATGGGTTGATAAGGAAAAAGGATTACTGAGCCTTATTATTCTTGAAATGTGGGGAAGCTCAAGGCTGTGCCGCCACCTGAAAAAAGGTGAGCGCGTTGTTGTGATGGGACCCACGGGCGAGCCGACTGAAATACCGACCGGTGAAACCGTTCTGCTTGCAGGCGGCGGACTTGGTAATGCTGTGCTTTTTTCAGTAGCAAAAGCTTTAAAAGACGCAGGCAATAAAGTGGTTTACTTTGCAGGCTACAGGAATACAAGCGATGTATTCAAGCGTGATGAAGTTGAAGAAGGCACAGATATGGTTGTATGGTCAAATGATTTCGGTGATACTATTCAGCCTCGCAGGCCGCAGGATAGAGCAATTACCGCGAACATTGTACAGGCTATGATAGCGTATGCTGAGGGCAAGCTTGAACCGAATCCGGGTGATAAACCTTTGTATGACCTGAAACAAATAAACAGGATAATTGCTATAGGCAGTGACAGAATGATGAAAGCTGTACAGGAAGCAAGGTATGGATCATTGAAGCCCTATATAAATCCGGTACATACAGCTATTGCAAGTATTAACTCGCCTATGCAGTGCATGATGAAGGAAGTTTGCGCGCAGTGCCTGCAAAGGCACGTTGACCCTGAAACAGGTAAGGAATCATTTGTATTCACCTGCTTTAACCAGGATCAGCACATGGATAAGGTTGACTTCAATAATCTGAACACGCGCTTAAAGAACAACAGCGTGCTTGAGAAGTTAACCAAGTTCTGGATGGATCATTTGTTTGAAAAAGCAGGCAATGATTTTACAGTGTAACAAAGTATAACTATAATTTGTCATTCCTGCGAAAGCAGGAATCTTAAAAGCCCGGTGCAAGCCGGGCTTTTGTTGTTTACTTAAAATGAAATTGTATATTATATTATAAAATACTAAGTTACTACAACTTAATCTAAATAACTAATGTACAATTTCAAAGAACAAATACTTGAAGACTTAAAATTAATTCAGAATACTTATGGGGAAAATGATAGAAACGTACTAAAAGATGAATATGCTTTCAATTATTGGATCTTAAGTAGAATCTATGATATTGATGAAGAAATCGCATATTCACTAATCACTGAATACAATGATAAGAATATTGATTGTTATGTGCATTTTGAAGAATCTAAAGAACTATTCATCATTCAAAATAAGTATTATGATGAAAAAACTCATTTAGATAGAAAAGAAGTTGCTGATTTTTTAACGACACCATTAACGCATTTAAAAAATAATAGCTATACTAGAAATAAAGAACTACAGAAAATTTTTACCAATGCATACAACGATGACGAATATAAGATTTGGTTTCATTTCTTTATGACAAATGACAATACAAGTGAATCTATTGAGTTATTGATCAAGGACTTTAATCTGAAAATAACAGAATCAGGATGTGCAACAATTAGGGCAAATATGCATTATTTAAGTGATATTGAAACAATTTACTATGGTCAAGCATTTAAAGAAAAACAAAATTTCACTTATATATTAAATACTGTAAATAAAGGAACAATTTTACAAATCCTACCGGAAGAATACCAACTTGAGGGAATGTCAAAGGCTTTTTATATAATGACACCAATTTCTCAAATATTTCAAATGTATAAGGAAGCCAAACAAAAGTCCTACCCTTTATTTGAAGAAAACATACGAGAATATTTAGGTAAGAATAGCGTCAATAACGGAATAATAAATACACTTAAGAACAGCAAGGATAGAAACAATTTTTTTTACTACAATAACGGCATAACAGTAATTTGTGAAAGTGCAAATAAAGATACCAGCAATACTTTAAAACTACTTAAACCTCAAGTAGTCAATGGTTGTCAAACTGTAAATACTATATATGAAGTTTTATCCGATTTTAAAGCAGAAGATTTGAATAAAGAATTTAAATACTCTTATGTTATGGTCAAAGTTTTAGTATTTAACAAAGAGATGGAAATAGAAAAACCAAATTTCTATAGAGACATTGTGAAATATACTAATAGACAGAATGCAATCAATGAAAATGCTTTTGGTGCAAGATTAGATCTTTTCTATAATCTACAGGGTGAGTTCTTGAGACGAGGATTTCTTTTGGAAGTAAAACCTGGCGATAAAATCAAATTTAAGGAAAAATATAATACTAAGATTGCAATTAGCGAATTGCTATTGCAGGCAAACAAATTAAGTAGTTCCATTAATTTAGAGCTGAAAACTTTTCAGGACATTTACGTGCCACTTGAAAAATTATTACAAGTTTATATTGCAATTATGCTAGATGGATATTATGCATATTCGAAAAAGAATCTGATTCTAAAAAATACTAGCGACATATATAAGAATTATTCAACAAAAATTAATGAAAACCTTACAATTGAAAACATGATTAGACTAATATTGATTTATAAAAGAGCAGAAATACAAAGATCAGGGAGCGAGGATAAAAGAACTCCTATTCCTTATTACTTGATAGGATTTATGGGTTACTTCATAAAGGACAAAACGAAACTAAACAAGGTTATACTAAATCTATTCAGTAACAATAAATTGTTTGATGAATTTTACGATTATTTGACAAAACTAACAAACCTTTACAAAAAGAAATATCCCGCTGAATACAATTTCATGATTAAGAAGCAAATCGATATTCATCTATTAGAACAACAAATAGAAACCCTAGACACAATCAGTACAAATCATAACTTAAACAACTTCATAAAAGAATTAAGATTTACGGAAAATATAACATAATTTTGAATTCCAATGTATGCTACCAATGTAAAGAGGCGCAATCATAATGGTATTCAGCTAAGGAATACCGATACGGTTCGTAATTGGTGTTAAATGATGGAAAAAACGCGATTATACCAGTTTGAATAGTGAGCGTATGAAACTATACGCTGTTAAGCGCAGGCAAAAATTTATAGTATCTTTAAAATTTTGATATGCTTATGATACAAATTTCGAAAATTGCGAAAGAACTTGGGGTACAATCTTCTGTAGTACTGTACTTTTTAAAGTCTAAAGGTTTTAATGTTGCAGGGGTAATGTCAAAAGTCGATCAAAAAACATATAATTTTGTTCTTAAACAATTTACAAAAGCTGCAGAAATTATTCCAAGTATTGGCACACCAACTGAAATTAGTTATAAACATAATATTGATGAATTTATAAAAATAATTTCAAAACATGGAATTACAAGTTTATATCATTTTACAGATGAAAGTAATTTAGACTCTATTAAAAGACACAAAGGACTTTATAGTTGGCAAAAGTGTCTTGATAACGGGATAAAAATAAACAAACAAGCATCTAATGAATTGTCTAGGGATTTAGATAAAAAAAAGGGGTTGGAGAATTATGTCCGCTTAAGCTTGACAAAAGATCACCCTATGATGCACGTAGCATTAAGTAATGGTGTAATTGACAAGCCAAAAATACTTAAAATAGACATTGACGTATTATATTGGTTGGAAACAAAATATAGTGACGTGAATGCTGCTGCAAATTACGCAAATATTGGTGGTGAATTAACACATTTGAAAAATATTGATTTTAAAATCATTAAGTCCGGCAAATGGAAAAACGAAGACGAAAAACATAAACTCCAAGCTGAAATTTTAGTAAAAGAACATATTCCCATAAAGTACATAAAAAACATTTAATGGCAGAAAGACCAATTTTTGTTCCTGACTTTGAAGACAATAGATTTTATTTTGAGAAGAATGTGAAGTTTACTTGGTTTTCGGGCTATGCAAATTCACAAAAACAAAAATCTATACAATCGTTACACAATAACGCTAAAATCGAATTTGGTTTAAAAAACATCTTAGAAATTTCTACAAAATCTGAAAGTCCGCTAGGAGTTGCATTAAGTGCGTTCAATTTATTTGTATCTACCAATAAAGTAACCAAAATACCTGTAGAAGCTGCATATCAAAGTAGTAAGGTATTTGAGTTAGGTGGTCCTTATACTGACCTTAGAGATAAACACCCCTATGATATAAAAAAGGATCATAGATTAAGAGAGAGCGGAAATTTGAGGTATTTTAAGTTTAATAGAACAATATGGGAATTAGAACCCAAAACAGCATTTTATGATTGGTTATATATAAAGGCACTAACGGAAAATTCTATGCTTGCTAATAAACTACTTGAATTTGACGCATTTACTGATATAGCATTTAATCCTGAATTTTCATTAAATTGTCAAGCTCGCGCGGCTGCTATATTTGTTTCACTTAAGAGAAAAAAATTATTTAATAAATCTATAATGATAAAAAATAATTTCATAAAACTATATAATAAGAAATCAATTGAAAGTAACGAACAACTGAGATTATTCAATGATTAAAAATCAATAATAGTTTATAGTATATTTTTTAGAAATTTTTCTATCTTTCCAAACACGCCCTAGAATATAATCAATCTTGTTGATGTATTCTGCATGTCCCAATCGATATCTTCTATTAATAATCCTTCTATTCTTTATATCGATCTTATTTCTACCAATCCAGTTTTTAAAACCTTGTGCATGTAAAACTAGATCATTCTTAGAAAAAACGTTAATAATCCTCCCCTTTATAACTTTTAAAATTTTAACCCAATCTTCAGTATCAGTATCTGCAGCACCAGCTAACAGAACTAGATTTTGAACTTTATAATTAGTCCAATTGCTGGAAAGTAATGCTTTTTTTATAACTCTTGCTCCTAATGAAAATCCAATTAAATTAACTTGCATATTTGTTATATTCGGAATCTTTGAAATATGTTTTTTTAGATTTTCTCCAAGTTTAACAGCTCTTTTTAAATAAATGAGAAAATGAAAATATCTAACAAATATAACAAACGGATTTCTTGTTACTACAATATTTGCTATATCATTATGATACGTCCAATTTCCAGACTTCCAACACAGAACATAAACCTTTCCTGCAAGTTTCAATTTATGAACACCATTCACAATTGTTTGGAATTTAACTTCCGTTTCGCAATTATATCCATGAACAAAGACATTAACTATCTTACTTCCGTCATCATGAATTTTTATTAATTTAGCCTGTGGCATTAGACAATGATTAACTAAATAACTGTATTTTAAGGAGCTAAGATAATAATTAATATAGTTTTGTTCAATCATAAAATAGTATGCATTTGTATGAGTACAGGTAAAATAACAATACGGCTAGATTAATGATGAAGAAATACAGTAGACAAGACATACTGCCTAAATATGTTAAATGAAAAGCGGTGTCAGGTTTATTCCTGGCACCACTTTTTTATGCTATATTTAAAAGATCCTTCCTGCCTGAACTGCCGTTACGGCAGGCAGGCGCTTCGCTCAGGATTAAAGTCGTTCAAACTTGGCGGTAAAGTGCCTTAAGAACTCAGGTTCTTCGACTATCTTAATGCCGCGTACATTATCTTTGCCTTCAAACATCTTTTCAAATACTTCGATAACGTACTCAATATGACTCTGCGTGTAAACGCGGCGCGGTATCGCAAGCCTTACAAGCTCATTCGGCGCGGGGATTAGTTTGCCACCAGAATCATACTTACCGAACATAACCGATCCTATTTCAACCGATCGGATGCCGCCTTTAACATAAAGCTCACAAACCATTGCCTGCCCGGGGTATTCAGTAACCGGAATGTGCGGGTAAAATGCGGCCGCATCTATATATACGGCGTGTCCGCCGATTGGATAAATTAACGGCACACCCATTTTATATAATTTCTCGCCAAGGTATGCTGTGCTGCGTATTCTGTATTCCAGGTATGCGGGCTCAAACACTTCCTCCAAGCCTACAGCAATTGCTTCCATGCTGCGGCCGGAGAGTCCTCCGTAAGTTGCAAATCCTTCTGTGATAATAAGCAGGTTCGTGCATTCATCGGCAAGCTTTTTATCTTTCAATGCAAGGAAGCCGCCCATATTAACAAGTCCGTCTTTCTTTAAGCTCATTACTCCGCCATCAGCCAGGGCAAACATTTCCTGTGCTATCTGCTTATACGTTTTGTTCTCAAAACCCGCTTCGCGGTGTTTTATGTAATAAGAGTTTTCGGCAATACGGCAGCAATCAATAAAATAATTTACACCGTACTTCCTGCAGACCTTCTGCACTTCAACGGCATTCGCCATGCTGACAGGCTGTCCTCCGCCGCTGTTATTGGTAACGGTTAAAATAACACCGCCAATATTACCTGCGCCATGCTTTTTGATAAGCTCTTCAAGGGCTTTGGTATCCATGTTACCTTTAAACGGCTTATCAAGCATAGGGTGTTTTGCCTCTTCAACGGGTATATCATAAGCCTCAGCTCCGCTGAATTCTATGTTAGCCCTGGTGGTATCAAAATGGGTATTGCTGATAAATACTTTTCCTTTGCCGCCTAAATGGCTGTAAAGAATTCTTTCAGCTGCCCTGCCCTGATGTGTGGGGAGTATATGTTCGTACCCTGTGAGGTCTTTTATTACTTTTTCCATGCGCAGCCAGCTGCGCGAGCCTGCATAGGCTTCATCGCCATCCATCATAGCCCCCCATTGTTTTGAGCTCATTGCGGATGTTCCGCTATCTGTCAGAAAATCGATCAGCACATGCTCTGATTTCAGCATAAATGGATTGTAGTGCGCTTCCTTAAGGTATTTTACGCGTTCTTCTTCTGTGGTAACGCTGAGCGGTTCAACTTCTTTTATCTTAAAGGGTTCAATTATTGTTCTAAAGCTCATTTTTTCTCCAAATTTTAAAATTTGTTGCAGAGTCCCCAGCGGGGGACTCTCCAAAGACGAGTGATATTCACTATTACAAAATTATTCAAAAATTTCAACTTAAATTATGATTTATGTCATAAAGGAAACAGCGTTTATTGCATGTAATTGAAAATAACTGAAATGCTTGAGCTGATTACGGCAAGCCCCAAAAGGGGCTCCTTCAGAGTGAGACGTCTCTCTACAGTGAATCATATGTTCTATTAATGAGTTTGCTTCGTCACTTCGCTCCTCGCAAAGTTCATCATTTCCTGGTTTTCTTTAAACAATGCCTGCTTTTTTCATCAGTTCAACGCTAATTTCGTGACCTCCATCAAAAATAAATGACTTTGGCTGAAAGCCGGCATTTTTTAGTAATTGAATTTGTGAATCAGGAAAATCGCTTTTGTAGTATGGATCATTTGACGCAAATACCTGGTGAATTTCTGTTTGCCTGAATTCCGGGTAGTCGGCATAATTCAAATCATGTGCCATGCTTCCGCACCAGAATATGGCTTTATTGACTTTTGCCCTGCCCAATGTTAACCATCGTGAAAGTGTAGCTGCGCCCTGCGAGAATCCCAGTGCGTTAATATTAATTTTATTCAACTTCGCTTTAGGTTCAATTTCATCGAAGAAGAGTCTATCCAGGTAGTTCACGTAATCTTTGATATCACTTTCGCGGTCTTCTTTGGTCATCCACGATGCGCCAACATCGCCGTGATCACCTTTTACATAAAGCCTCATTAAGCCTTCAGGGGCATAGAGCAAACTGCCGGAGTTTGCCAGTTCTTCGAACTGCAATATGAATTTGCCGGCAAGCTGGCGGTGGCCGTGCATAACAATCCAGATGTCCTTTGTGTTATCTGTTAATTCACCAAGTGTGTAATATCTTGCTGTTCTTGTTACAGGAATGTGATGTTCTTTAAGCATAGTAAGAAAAACGCATTTCAGAGAAAATACGCGTTAATAGTTTGCAAAATTTTTGTTTTAATCTTTTCTGAAAAACGCGATCGTGAACATGAATACCGCGTAGAAAAGAAACAATAAAAATAATGCCGCGAGTCCGTAAATAATGTATTCGAACATATTATTTGTTTAACGGAGTTACTTTGCAGGAAGAACTTTTCCTGAAACCTCTCCAAATCCTATTCTAAAATCAGGGGCCTGGCAATAACCGTTTATTATGAGAGTATCACCATCGTTAATGAATTTTCTTTCTTCGCCGTCAGGCAGTTTTATAGGATTCTCGCCTCTCCATGTTAATTCCAGCATAGAGCCGTATGAATCTTTTGTTGGCCCGCTTATAGTACCCGATGCCATCATATCGCCGGTTTTGGTATTACAGCCATTCACAGTATGATGCGCCAATTGCTGGCAAATGTTCCAATACATATATTTAAAATTCGAACCGGATATCTTGAACGGTTCATTTTCTTTTTCACTTTTTAAGAACACATCAAGGTTAATATCATATGCCCAATCACCTTTTGAAGCAAGATATTCCATTGGTTTGGGATCCTGTTCGGGTCCTTTGACCCTGAAAGGTTCAAGTGCTTCCATGGTAACTATCCACGGTGAAATTGAAGTAGCAAAGTTCTTCGCCAAGAACGGTCCAAGGGGCTGGTATTCCCAGGTTTGAATATCCCGTGCGCTCCAATCGTTAACAAGTACCATCCCAAAAATATGGTCATAAGTTTTATCAACGGGAATAGCTTCTCCAAGTGAATTTCCGGGTCCGATAAAAAAGCCCATTTCGAGCTCAAAATCCAGTAATTTTGAAGGGCCGAACACAGGATTTTCTTCATTTGCCGGTTTTGTCTGCCCTTTGGGGCGGGTAATATTAGTACCGCTAATTATAATAGAGCTTGCCCTGCCGTGATATCCAATAGGAATGTGCAGCCAGTTAGGCATCAGAGCGTTATCTTTTCCGCGGAACATTATGCCAACATTGGTCGCATGTTCACGGGATGAATAAAAATCGGTGTAGTCTCCAATTTCAGCAGGCAGGCACATTACAACATCTTTCATAGGAGTGAAGACGATCTTCTGCAGCTCTTTATCATCACGCAGCAGGGGATTTTCATCGCTGAGCGCAGTTTGTAAAACCGCGCGAACCTGTTTCCACGCTTCCCTGCCCTGTGCCATAAACGCGTTAAGGTTGGGGCGTGAAAATACTTTCTTTTCACCCAGCACAGTTTTTTTAAAATATCCTTTTTCTTCCAGGATGGAAAGATCAACAACATACTCACCAATTGCAGTGCCGCATACAGGCAAAGAACCAACCTTCAATTTATAAACGCCGTACGGCAGATTCTGTATGGGGAAATGTGAATCAGGTTTTACTTCTATGAACGATCTCATTAAATATACTCCGTAATTTTACAAATTGATTAAAGTAATTCCATTGTTTTAAGATCTTCAATGGGCTCATCAAAGCTGCAGCTTCCATAAGAGAGCATGAAGCGCTCCCTGGAGCCGGTAATTTCATCATTTGAAACTTCTGTATCATTCCATACAAATCCGTTTTCGTTGAAGGTGAATTCATACGGGTCATCTTCGTTGAGCACTTCAAGAAGCTCCGCTTCATCGAGATTGTTTGAATAAGCCATAATACCCGCAGAAAAAACATTCAGAAAGCCATGCATATTGGCTTTAACTCCTTCGTTGAAATGCCTTATTGGGTGATGCAGCCCTGCGGTGCATTTCATGGGTACATCAAATTCACAGCATGTCATTATGGCGAAGGCAATAACTTCGGGTTCAGGAAACGCGGCCGGCTCAGTGCCGCCGGTTCGAAGTTTGAATCCGCAGCCTTTATTTATAGCGCCGATATTTTCAACTGTTCTTATAATCTCCGCTTCATAGTCAGCAGTCAAGTTTGCTTCAAAAAAAACAGGTACCTGTTTGCCGAGGGTATTTTGCAGTCCTTGTGATACATTTTCCATCAGTGAGGTGTACGCGGCATTATCTTCCTGCTTAAAAAGTTCAGCAGGCAAGCGGACCTCAAAAGCATCCACGGAAATATTCGCGCCGTATTTTGCAAGGAAGTCTTTAACATTTGCAATGTCATCATTGAACAGGCCGTTAAATTCGTTGACTGTTTCAGCGCTGGCGCCAAGCACTGAAAGTGAAATTTGTTCTTTTACTTCCATGTCATCCAAAAGAGCGGCAAGCTCAGGTAATCTTTTGGCGGGGATAATGAATTTTCCGAGCATCCATTTATATTCGCCCTGCCGGTAGAACACAAAATTATGGAATGCCTGTCCGAGTTCGAGATTTGTTGGCGGGAAGAGTCCAGCGTAATCGATCATCTTACTAAGAAAATTTCTGAGACTAACTACAGGTTTTATGTGGTTTGTTGTCATTAATTTTAAAAAGTTTCAATTTCAGCGTTAAATTGTAATATTTTAACAGGGATATTCTGCAAACATAACATATATAATAGATAAAAGAAATTGAGTAAAAGGGGCGAACAATACATTTCTGAATTAAAGAGTTTTTTATTTTATGCCTAAGGTTTATCTTTACTGAAAACCAACCAAACATACGGGTAAATTATGTCAGAAAAAGAAAACGATACAATCAGAGAACCTGAGAGCACAACCGGCAGTTTTTTAGATAAAGCCAAGGAAGCGGTCACAAATGTTTCTGAAAAAATTGTGGAAATAAAAGACGATGTTATTGGCGATGAACAAAAAGCCATAATGGATGAGTTCAAGGAAACAAGCATTGGCAAAGTTAAACAGGTGCTTGAAGAAATAAATAACTCACTTGGTCTTATCACAAAATCGGGGTATGAGTTCAAGGGAATTAACGTATCTCTCGGACTTCCGCCCTCTGTATCAACAGCATTTCATTACAAGAAGGATATTCCCGAAGCAGAAAAGACCGCCCTTCTTGATGAATGCAAAGAAAAACGTTTTGTATCAATGATACTGAAATGCCTGTTTAAAGCAGGTGATTTTTACCACTCAATTAAAATGGGCGAATATACCCTTGACGGAGTGAGCATAACACTTGGATTAACCCCCGGGGTAAGCGTTGGGTTCAAACGAAAAGGCGCCTGAACAGAAAATAAAACATAACCGATGAAAAAACTTGCCGCTTTGTTGATGTTTATCTCAATTGTAAATGTGTTTACACAGGAAACAAAACCGCAGCTTTCAGTTTCGATAGATGACCCATCGGTGGAAACAAGCGGCAGCATGAGTTGGATGCAAAGAGATGACGCTCTCCTTGAGGCGCTTGAGAAAAACGGAATAACCGCAGCCCTCTTTGTATGCGGAAAAAGAACAGATAACGCTGAAGGCAAGGTATTGCTGAGCAAGTGGAATGATAGGGGTCATATGATATGTAATCACTCATATTCACACGGTTATTTCCACTCAAAAAAACTTTCACTCGAGGCATTTGCAAATGATTTCCTTAAAGGTGATTCAATGATCAACAGTTACAGCGGCTACTCAAAATTATTCAGGTTTCCATATTTAAAGGAAGGCGATACACCTGAGAAGCGGGATGGTTTCAGGGATATTATGGGCAAATCCGGTTACAGGAACGGATACGTAACAATAGATGCTTCCGACTGGTATATTGATAAGCGGCTTCTGGATACATTAAAGAGCGTTCCGGATATTGATGTTACACCATATAAGGAATATTACATTTCGCACATATACAACAGAGCAATGTACTATGATAGCCTAGCGTTCGCTTTAACGGGCAGACATATAAAACATACTTTGCTTCTTCACCATATTTTTATCAATGCTTCATTTCTGGGGGAACTGTTGATCCACTTTAAAAAGTACGGGTGGGAGCTCATTAACGCCTCAGATGCATTTACAGATGAAATTTACAGCTCTCAGCCTCAAATAATTCCTGCAGGCGAAAGCCTTGTTTGGGCGCTGGCCAAAGAAACCGGAAAATATGAAAGTATGTTAAGATATCCGGGTGAAGATTCAGAATATGAAGCAATGCCGTTAAACGAATTTTTGAAAACATATTACAGATAAATTATATGCCAGCAGATCTAAGCAGAGTAACGAAGAAATATTCCAACGGAGAGGTTACAATAGTGTGGAAGCCTGCTTTATGTATTCATTCGCAGAAATGTTTCAATGGATTGCCGGGAGTTTTCGATCCCGCAAAACGCCCCTGGGTCAACTCTGAAGGCGCAGAAACTGCGCAGATCATTGCACAGGTCAAGGAATGCCCTTCAACAGCATTGAGCTATTACATGAATGCCGAAGGCGAGAAAGAAGAAAACGAGCAGGGAAGCAGCGATATAGTTGTTGAAGCAAAGCAAAACGGTCCGTTGTTTGTTTACGGAAATGTCACCGTTAAAAAGGCAAATGGCACAATAGAAAAGAGGACCAAAGTAACAGCATTTTGCCGCTGCGGTAATTCCAATAATAAACCGTTCTGCGATGGCACTCACAATAAAACAGAATTTAAAGATTAAAAAATGTATTCATACGATACACTTTCAGAAGCGCTGAACGATCTGGAGAAAAGAGGCTACACCCGTGATTTTAATATTGAGTGCGACAGCATTGTCTGCAAATCAATTGAACTTAAGCTTCACCCGGGTGATTTTGAAATTTCGGAGTATTACCGGTTTGAAGGTGAATCTGACCCTGATGATTCAGAGATCGTTTATGCCATTACTTCAAAGGAAGGAATTAAAGGTACCATAGTTAATGGTTATGGTATATATAGTGATGAAATTTCAGACGAAATGCTGAGAAAATTGAAAATAGCAACGTAAACCTGTATAAATATACAATTTACAATAATTTTTGAGATTGTGCAGTTTTGAAGAAGCACCAATGAAACCTTTTCCCTTATATTTGTATCTAAATAACCATAATGCTGTCACTCATCCATTTTCTGTAATTTATAAATTACATTTACCAAACTTAATGAATAATAAAATTTCAATTTTATCAGTCCTCTTTCTTTGTATATTTACAGCTTCAGCAGCAGCGCAAGCAACGACAGGTACAATAAGCGGTACAGTTATTGATAAAACCGACGGTCAGCCTTTAGAATCTGCAGATATAACTCTTTTGTCAGCACATGATTCCACAGTTGTAAAAGGTACAACCACCGATAAAGACGGAAAGTTTTCATTCAGTGATATTCCTTTCGGTACATACTACGTCCGCTCAAACTTTGTTGGTTACAGCACAGTTAATGCAAAAGGGATCGTATTAAGCGCGGAAAATAAACAGGTAACACTTGACCCGCTAAAACTCAGTTCAGGTTCAACAACAACTGAAGAGATACTTGTAGAAACTCAGAAGAGTTTCGTTCAGTTTGATGGCGACAAAAAGGTTTTTAATGTTTCGCAAAATCCAATGAATCAGAGCGGTTCATTGATAGAGCTGCTCAAAAATATTCCCTCCGTTTCAGTTGATGCCGACGGTAACGTTAGTTTAAGAGGCAACACAAATGTAAAGATAACTGTTGACGGCAGGCCTTTCGGGCTTGACGGACAGAACCGCTCACAATTACTCGAGCAGATACCCGCAAACCAGATAGAAAGTATTGAACTTGTTACAAACCCGTCTTCAAAATACGAAGCTGAAGGTGTTTCAGGTATCATAAACATAGTAACCAAAAAGACCAAGGTATTCGGGTACAACGGAAATCTATCTCTCAACGCCGGTTCAAGAGATAAATATAACGGTTCACTCAACCTGAACCTGAAGAGCAACAACACGCAGTTTTTTGCCAACTACAGTTATAACATAAATAACTTTGTGATAACCGGCGGAACTGACAGAATTAACAGTTTGAGTACTACAGAAAATCAGTTCCACCAGAATTATGACGGCAGATCAAGAGTCAAATCACATTTTTTGAAGGGCGGAATGGATTACTTTATAAATCCGCAGAACACGATCGGTCTTTCAGTCACATACCAGAATTCATCACGAGACAGAGGTGAGTTAATTGATTCAAGAGCGTTTGATAAAAGCAATGTTTTAACCTCAAGCTCAATAAATGACTATAATGTCGGTTCTAAAAACAACACATTTGACGCAGCATTAAATCATATATTCAAATTTAAAAATCCCAAACAAACACTTACTACCGATGCGATATATTCGCAGAACAACAACGAAGAAAAGGGATTCACGCAGGAAAATTATATTACACCTTCAAATCAAAACCCGGGATTGATACAGGAATCAAGCAATATCAAAGATAAAGATTTTTCGCTTCAGAGTGATTACGTTCACCCGTTCACCGAAGTTACAAAAATTGAAACAGGTTACAAAGTTCGCCTGAGAGATAAGAAGAATGAATACGCAAACAGTCAATATGACTATAGTTTAAACCAGTATGTTACAAACGCAAATTTGACCAACAATTTTGAGTATAGGGATATAGTAAGCGCAGCTTACGTACAGTTTTCGAGCGCAGAAGGTATTTTCAGCTACACTGCCGGCACAAGAGTTGAACAAACAAATGTTAGAAGCCAGTTGATTCTTAATAATTCTGAAACAAAGAGCAGTTACTTTGATGTTTTTCCAAGCGCAAATATTTCCGCAAAGTTAGGTAAATCAAACGAAATGCAGTTAAGTTACAGCCGTAGAATAAGAAGGCCCGGTATGTGGGAGCTTAATCCCTTCGTAAATGCCACCGACCCGAACAATTATTTTTCAGGTAATCCAAATTTAAAACCTGAATATACAGATTCATACGAGTTGAGCTTCATTCAGTATTTACCGGGTACAAGTTTAACCCCAAGCCTGTTTTACAGGCACACCAAGAATGTGATTTCAAGAACAAGAGAATTCATTGACAGTAATACAACACTTACTACTTTTGCGAATTACAATACATCAAAATCCTTCGGCGCAGAGCTTATTTTCAATTCTCAACCCGTTCCGTTCTGGAATATTAACGGAAGTGTAAGTTATTACAAAACAGAAATAGACGCTTCCAACATTTCTTCTGCATACGTAAATGAAGGAAGCACATGGAGCGGAAGGATATCATCATCTTTGTTTTTGCCATACCAGTTCAGTCTGCAGCTTAATTATTTCTATTCTGGCGATATATTGGCCGCGCAGGCAACAGTGGAGCCGTTCAGCTCATTTGATGCATCTTTAAAAAAGGAATTGTTTAATGGCAGATTGACAACAACCTTAAGAGTGAGTGATATTTTCAATACACTTAAATTTAAGGTGAACATCAATAACGATATGACCTACCGTGAAGAGTTTGAAAGAAAAAGAGATACCCGCGTAATAACTTTCGGCCTAAGCTATAAATTCGGCGAAGCAGATAAGAATCAGCAGCGCAGAAGAAGAGACAGCAACAGGGAAAACCCGGGTAATGACGGATTTGGTTTTTAAACAGTGAAACAAGATCTTAACAAATTATGCATTATTTGCCGCTGCTTATAGCGGCAATTTTGTTTTCTGCCCTGCGGTAATTTTTGAATACTTACATTAATTCCCTTAATTATTATTTTTGTGAATATGAAGATTGAAATAATTTCAGCAGATGATGCCAAGCGCCTTGCGCTGCATAATCTGCATTCTGCTGAAAGCAGAACAGGCAGTCCAAAGAAAAAGCTGCTTGATATTATCACAACGCTTGGATATATCCAGATAGATACGATCTCTATAGTTGAGCGGGCGCACAAGCATGTATTATGGACCAGACTTCCGGAATACAAAAATGAAATGCTTGATGAGCTTATTGATAAGGATAAAAAAGTATTTGAGTTCTGGGATCACGCGGCGGCATATTTGCCGATGAAGTATTTCAGGTATTCGCTGCCCCGAAAAAAAATGTATGCTGAAAAATACAAACACCGGGAAAAGAAAAATAAGAAGTTACTTCAGTTCATACTTGATAGAATTGCCGCAGAGGGTCCGCTGCAATCCCGGGATTTTGAAGAAACCAAAAAGCGCGGCTTGTGGTGGGACTGGAAACCCGCAAAAGAGGGTCTGGAATATCTCTTCCACACGGGAAGGCTGATGGCCAAGGCAAGAAGAAGCTTTCAGAAAGTTTATGACCTGCCTGAAAAAGTGCTTCCGGCAGATATTGATCTTACTTTCCCGGAAGAGGAAGAGCATTCTGAACATTTAATTATGAAATCAATTGCCGCAAACGGCATTTCATCGGAAAAGGAGCTGACTTACCTGAGGCATCATAACCGGGCATCGACAAGGAATGTTCTAAACAGATTACTGGAAGAGAAGAAGATAGTGAGGGTTAAAGTGACTGCCAACGGCAATGAAATCTATTACAGTACAGAAAAAATGCTGAGGGTTCTGAGCCATCCGGAAATCAGTTCTGATGTACATATACTTTCACCTTTTGATAACATCGTAATACAAAGAAAACGTCTGCAGAATTTATTCGGGTTTGATTATTTGATAGAATGTTACGTTCCAGCCGCAAAGAGAAAATTCGGTTACTTCTGTCTGCCGGTACTGTTTGGAGATAAATTTGCAGGCAGGATTGATGCAAAGGCTGACAGGAAAACGGGTGAATTCAGAATTATTAATGAATACCTGGAAAACAACTTCAAGTCTGATGATAAGTTTAAACATCTATATAGAGATAAACTTGCAAAACTCGCGGAATTTTCAGGATGTTCTGAAATTATCAGTTAAGCGGCATTTTTGTGTCAATTTACCTTTATATACATAAAATTTACATAATTTTACAGCAAACCGAATCATTAAAAGTTATATTTGTGTTACTATTATAGTGATAGATATTTAGATATTATAAAACTGAAGACAACATGAAAAAATTTCTAAAAGGGTTTATACTCAAACTGATATTGACAATCGCGGCTGTTTTTGTAATTGGGGCAGTTACCACGCAGTTAAGAGCCCAGGGAAGCGGAATTATATCCGGTTCAGTAATAGATAGCAAAAGCGGCGCACCAATAGAAGGCGCAGATGTTACCATTAACAGGATTAAGGATTCCAGTCTTGTTAAAGGTACTCAAACTGACGCCGCAGGTAAATTCACATTAACAGATGTACCTAATGGCAGATATTATCTTAAGGCAAGTCTGGTAGGGTATAATTATTCTATTGTAAGCGGTATTACAATTAACCCAAACAACTTAAATGTTAATGTTGAGCCTGTAAAGTTATCTACCGGCTCAACAACTACCGAAGAAATTGTGGTAGAAGGTGAAAAGAGTCAGATAGAATTTCACCCGGATAAAAAAGTATTCAATGTAGGGAAAAATATCACAAATCAGGGAAGCTCGGTTATTGACCTGTTGAAAGAAATTCCATCAGTAACCGTTGACCAGGATAATAATATAAGCCTGCGCGGAAGCGAAGGCGTAAAAATAATGATAGACGGCAGACCATCTGGACTTGAAGGAAGTAACCGCGGAGATGTTCTCGAGCAGATATCGGCTACACAGGTAGAAAGTATTGAACTAATAACAAATCCCTCTGCCAAATATGAAGCTGAAGGATCTTCCGGTATTATAAATATAGTCTTAAAGAAAGATGAAAAACGGGGACTTGGTTACAACGGTACACTGGGGCTCAATATGGGAACCCGTGATAAATACAGCGGTCAGTTAAGCTTTAGTCTCAGGAATAACAGATATCATTTATTCGGCAATTACGGTTACAACTCCAGACGTATGATATTCAGCGGCTTTAATGAAAGGTTCAATTTTATCAATTCTGATTCATACTTCACCGAAGAAACCAGCAATGCCCGCGGACATATGCGAGGGCACAGCGCCAAGCTTGGAATAGATATATTTCTGGATCAATACAACACACTTGGACTTTCATTCAATCTGCGGGGCACAAAGCGCAGCAGGTTTGATATAACAGATGATATTGTTTACAACAGCGCAAACATTTTAACATCGCAGTATTTCAATACAACAACTCATGAAGACGACGGATTGAATTACGATATTGCCTTAAATTATACATTAAGACTTAAAAATCCGCAGCAGGTTTTTACTGCCGACCTTTCTTTTTCAAGAGATAAGGACGACGAAATTACCAATACATTTGATACATATATCACCCCTGTTATCCCCGAACCTGTGAACAGGAATGAAAACACCAAAGAAACTGACGATGCATATATTGGCGAGCTGAATTACGTGCATCCTTTCAGCAAAGATGCGAAGCTTGAAACGGGTTACCGCGGAAGTTACAAAAAACGCGATAATGACTATAGTATAGAGAATTTTGGTTATTCAACCAACCAGTATATTACAAACCTGAATTCATCAAACAGGTTCATATACAAAGAGCAGATACACGCTTTATATGGAATTTATACGAATAAATTGGGTAATTTCGGTTTCTCACTTGGTACAAGAATAGAGCAGACTTTTGTAAAAGGAGAACTCATGAATAACGGCCAGACATTTGACAGAAGTTACATTGATATATTTCCAAGTGCCAGTATTTCACAGAAACTAACCAACTACAGTGAAATTCAGTTAAGCTATGCAAGAAGAGTAAACAGACCCAGATCAAGGCAGCTTAACCCATTTGTAACAATAAGCATGATGGGCGGGACTAATTCGCTTTCCCAGGGTAACCCGGATCTTAACCCGGAATTTACAGATGCATTTGAATTGAGTTATATTCAATATCTGCCGTTTGCAACCATAACCCCTACATTCTTCTACAGGCAGACCAAAGACCAGATATCACGCTCACGCACACTTATTGACAGCATTACCACACTTTCAACTTTTGTGAACTATAATAAATCCAAGTTCTACGGCGGCGAGCTGATCTTAAACACAACCCCGGTAAAAATATGGACACTCAATGGAACGTTCAGTTACTATAAAACGGATATAGACGCTTCGAATTTAGGTTCAGGGCTATCAAATAGCGGGTATTCATGGACAGCGCGCGCAATGTCAACATTAGTATTACCCGCGGATATGAGTCTGCAGGTTTCATATTTTTATTCAGGGAAGCAATATAATGCCCAGGGTACGTTTGAGCCTTTTTCAATGCTTGATGCGGCTTTCAAAAAAGACTTTTTCGATAAACGTCTGAGTTTAACATTACGTGTAAGCGATATACTTGATGAGGCAAAATTCAAAGCAAATATCAGCGGAGCAGGATACCTGGAAACATTTGAAAGGAAGAGAGACGCCAGGACATTTTATCTGAATATAAGTTATAAATTCGGGCAGCAGGAAAAGAACAAATTTGAGAAGGGAAAAAAACGCAATAACGATGACAATAACAGTGGTGATGAAGGCATGGAGTATTAAAATCAATTAATAAGTAATGAAATGTAAACTGCAAGCCGGATTGTTTCAATCCGGCTTTTATTATGACCGGAGATATATCTCATGTTATTTTATGATTCTTCTGCCGGAGCCAGAAATGTATTTCAACGAAAACGTGAATTCGTTATTTTAATTTTGAAATTATTGTTCAATCATCAGGAGAAATCAAAATGACACTTCTGGAATTGCTTTACGATAAATCAGACCGGATCCTGCGGGATGCGGCAAACTCTCTTATCAGAGCCGACCTACCGCATTACAAAAAGTTCAAGGATTCAGATATCAAAGCTAGATACAAAAAGCTTCTTTATTCTGTGACAATTTGCGCCGAAAAAAACTCATGTTCAGAACTTTCCTCGTACATGAATCATCTTTCTGATGAAAGATTTTCCATGGGCTTTGAGCCCACAGAAGTGCAGGCTGCCATAAATATTCTTGAAGAAGCTTTATGGAAGAACATTTATGAGCTGGTAGATGGCGATAAACAAAATTCTGCGATGAAACAGATAACCGAAATAATGGGCCGGGCTAAACTTGAATTGATCGGAGAATATGCAATGTTAGAAAGAAGCTGAGCCTTTCCGGATTACCGGTTTATCCATACCATTTGAACTGCCGCTTTACGGCAGTGTTTTGAAGACAAAGCTCAGCTGTTAACATGACAATTCTCTTCGACCAAATCTGAGAAGAATTAAATGTATTTTCCGAAAGAGAAAATAAATTTATATTCTTAAGGAATTATACACTAAATTTGAAAAAGAGGGGTTACATTATGACACTTCTGGAATTGATTCACAACCAACCTGAACTGATAACAAAGGAAGCTACAAACTCTCTTATAAGAGTACAGCTTCCTCATTACAGTAAGTTCCGTCTCGAAGAGATCCAAGTGAAATATTCAAACCTGCTGCTTGCACTCACCAAATGCGTGGAGACTCAAAACTGCAATGACATGATAGGATACATGGACCTGATCTCCGATGAAAGATTCGCATCAGGATTTGAAGTTGAAGAGATCCAAATTGCTTTGAACATATTCGAAGAGGCACTGTGGAAGAACATACGGAAATATGTCGATCCGAAAGACCATTATGCCTCAAAAAAAATGGTTACTACCATTGTAGATAAAGCTAAAGAAGAGCTTTTAAATGAATATGTGACATTAAGCAAAAGCTGATCCAATTTTGAATTTACAGTTCAGTAATTCAAGCTGCCCAATGATCAATGGCAGCTTTTTTATTTACTAATTTCGATCACTTCCATTATATCATTTCATAAGTCATAACAAAAGATTATTTTTGCAATCAATTAAATGAATTAATAATTATATATGAACCATTTTTATTTTAAAGATAACCAATTATACGCTGAGAACTTTTTAGTTGATGAACTTGCGAAGGAATACGGTACGCCGTTATATATATACAGCAAGAACCAGATACTGAAAAATTACAGGGAAATTAACCAGCCGCTGGTAAATTCCAAGCTTGATTTTATCAACTGCTACGCGATCAAGGCAAATTCAAACCCTGAAATCCTTAAGCTGCTCGCAGAAGAAGGCGCGGGCGCGGAAGTTGCTTCGGGAGGAGAGCTTTATCTCGCGCTCAAATTCGGTTACCTTAGGAATAAAATTACGTTCACCGGTGTTGGCAAGACGGATGAAGAGATAGAATACGCGCTGCGTGAGAATATTTTTAATTTTACCGTTGAATCTCTGCAGGAGATAAAAGTAATTTCTGAGATCGCTCATAAGCTTGGAGTAATCGCAAGGATATCTATTCGCGTTAATCCGGATATAGACGCAAAAACACATCCTTATATAACAACCGGGATGAAGGAAAACAAGTTCGGCATAGATAGCAAAGATATCATGGATGTTTTTAAAACAGCAAATGAGCTGCCTAATATTGATCTTATCGGAATTCATTCACATATTGGCTCACAGATAACTGAAGTTAATCCGTATATAGAAGCTGTGAAATACCTGGGGGATCTTATTGAAAAAGTTGAAAAGCTGGGTATTAATATCCGCTATATAAATTTCGGCGGTGGTTTTGGGGTGCAGTATAAAAATATTTTAACTCACCGTTACATCCCCACAGAAGAAGATGAGACCACAAGATACTCACCACTTGGCGAGCATGTGGAATCAGTGTTAAAGATGCTTTCATCATACAACAAAAAACTGGTTATTGAGCCCGGCAGATCATTGGTTGCCAATGCCGGAATACTTGTTGGCAAAGTATTATATACCAAACAGGGCGAATTGAAAAAATTCATAATTACAGATACGGGTATGAACGACCTGATGCGCCCGTGCCTGTACCAGGCATATCACCAGGTTGTGCCAACAGCCCTGAAAGATACCGGATTTGAGACAGTTGATATAGTGGGTCCGGTATGTGAAACATCAGACTTCCTTGCGACAAAGCGCAGCATACAGGTAATGAACCGCGGTGACCGCTTTGCAGTATTAACAACGGGCGCGTATGGGTATTCGCTTTCATCCAATTACAACGCGAGGCTGCGCCCCGCTGAAGTACTGGTTGATGGCGACAAGCATTACCTTATCAGGGAAAGAGAAAAAGTTGAAGAATTGCATATTTAATCCATCCCGGAACGAAACAGAGAGGAGAGAAGGATCCTATAAACCGGGACTCACATGGAAGGTAGTATCAGTGTTATTATTACTGATGATATTACCTCTCACCTCCTATTCACAGAACGTAACCCTGGAATACATTTTCCAGGATACGGCAATTGTTAATCCGCGCCCTTCGCTAAAATTTATACACACTGATTCCAAAAAGATATATTACTACGCCGATGATGATTACAACGGCAAGCTGAGCCTGTTTGATATGAATTATGAAACAGGTGAGAATTACAAATATTCTGATACCAGTGAAACCGCATCTGAATTTGTAGTTTTGCCGAACGGAAACGCAGTAACAATAATTAGTGGAGATGTGTATGTTACCAGAGATTTTGTTAATACCAGAAGTTACACAAAGGATATAAGACTCACTGAAACAGATAACTATGAATATTCACCGCAGGTCATAGGAAATTTTGTGATCTACAGGCGCAGCGGAAATTACTATCTTACAAGGTATGATAGTATCAGGGCAACTTCGAATGAACTTGCAATAACTACGGATGAATCAGACTCCGTTTCTTACCAGGTAATAAATATGACCGATGCATATGCGGGTGATCCTGACTGTGTACTCAGACTTTTTGTCGCAAGGTATGATAACACAACAAAACGCCCTCTGCTTTTTCCTGATTACAACGATAAATTTGTTAAAGCAGAAACCAGAAAACGGGGAATATCGAAAGTCAGGCTGTTTGATATATCGGTTAAACGGGCAGGTAAAGATTCGATATATAAAGTGATCAATGAATTCGTTTACCCTGATAGTCAGCGGTATTCCACAACTTTTGCGCAGTACTCTCCTGATGGCAGCAAACTGCTGCTTGATATTGAAACGATGGACAGGCATCACAGAAAACTTTTTATTTACGATGTTGCATTAAAAGGTGTGCAGGAAATTTATTCAGAATCAGATGACGCATGGTATGAAAGACACTCCAACAGCACAGTGTTTATTGATAACCGGACTGTTATGTTTGAATCCGAAGTATCAGGCTACAATAATCTGCATAAAATAAATACCGATGGCTCCGGTTTTGCATCAATAACTCCGGGGCAATATACAGTGCTCACATCTGTAGTTGACCGGACAGCAGGGAAAATTTACTTCGTTGCCAATGCCGAAGTACCATACAACTACAATATTTATTCAGCTGATATTACAGAAGGCAGCATTTCAAAATTAACCACTGCAGATGGCGATGTTGAAGACCTTAAGTTATCAAGGGACGGCAACTATCTTTTTTATTCACATTCATACATCAATAAACCAAATGAATTATATTCTTTAAAGCTGCAAACCGGTGAAGAAAGGCAGCTGACAAGTACAATATCACCTAAATTCACAGCTATTGAGTGGAGTATGCCTGAGCAGATCACTTTCACAAATGAAGAAGACGGGCAATTGATATACGGATTTGTGTACAAACCAAAGAATTTCAATCCAAAGAAGAAATACCCGCTGATATGTTTTGTTCACGGTGCGGGGTATTTGCAGAATATAACAAACGGCTTTTCACCATACCGCGATAATTTTATGGTGAATACTTTCATAACACAGAATGATTTTGTGGTGCTTGATCTTGATTTCCGCGGCAGCATGGGTTACGGCAAGGATTTCCGAAACAAGACCTACCGCAACCTTGGATACTGGGAAGTATCGGATTATATAAGCGGGATAAATTTCCTTGATGCCAAAGGGTACATTAACCGGGATAAAGTCGGAATTTACGGCGGCAGCTATGGGGGATTTACAACTCTTATGGCAATGTTCAAGCACCCCGAACTGTTTAAGGCAGGAGTATCGCTTCGCGCTGTATCAAACTGGAAAAATTATTATTACAGCAACTACTGGTACACGCTTGCAAGGTTTGGCGATTTGGAAACTGAGGATGTCGCGGAGTATTATGAACAATCCTCACCATACACATTTGCCGAAAATCTACAGGGTCATTTACTTATGACGCACGGCATGCTGGATGATAACGTATTTTTCCAGGATATGGTTCAGCTTACACAAAAGCTTATAGATAACAAAAAGGATTTTGAGGTTATGATATACCCGAAGGAAAATCACGGTTTTTACAGACAGACAAGCTGGCTGGATCAGTACAAACGCATAACCGGCTGGTTTGAGAAGTATTTGAAGTAGCTTTTGATACCAATTCCCTGTTTACCCCTTAGGGGCGAGGCGGTTCGGTTTAAGGATGCTGCTTCTTCGGTTCCAGCGCATAAGCAGCTACTTCTGATTCAAAGCCGCAGGCTTTATGGGAGCCGTCACAGAACGGCTTTTTGCTGCTTTGACCGCAGCGGCAAAGTCCGATGGTTGTCCTTCCAGCCAGGTCATATTTATTCCCGTTGGCATCGTAGATTTCCATATCTTCACAATCAATGCGGTAGCTTGCGTTCTTTGTAACAGTTATTTTTGTTGGCATAGTGTTTCTTTCATTTATTTATAAAAATCGGAGTTCTGTCTTTTACCGGGTCCCAAATTTCTTTAATTTCCTCGTTTGTTACAGCAATGCAGCCATCCGTCCAGTCGTTACCAACGTAATAATCCTCAAGAAATCCTGTGGTGTTCGGCAAACCATGTATCATTATATCACCACCAGGTGAGTAACCGTTCTTCTCAGCATTCATCTTATCTGTTTCATTGGGGTAAGATATCCTGAGAGATAGATGGTATTTGCTGTTCGGGTTTCTTCCGCTTATGGTGTACAAACCCTCGGGAGTTTTTTCATCGCCTTCTTTTTCCTTATGCCCAATCGGGCTATCGCCCAGGGATATACTGTAGGATTTTAAGATTTTTCCCTTATAATATAGCAGCATTTTTCTATCAGCTTTGAATACAACTATTGAATCAGATTCAGTGCCTGACGGAAGTGGGATTTTATTTACAGCTATTTTGGATGGTAAGAAATAAAGATAATACACTGCGCCAGTGGCACATAGCACAATTATGAACAGCGTGAATATTCTTATAAACTTTTTGATTTGATATGATTATTAAATTGATTTCAATTCTTTTAATTCTGCTTCCCAAACTGGAGTTTGGGAAGCAGGAGAATGGAACACAAAGAAAACTGCTAAATTACTTTCTTCCTTCCAATATCTTCTCAACTTCAGCAAGATTTTTACCGGCACGTTTCATTATCACCCCAGCTTCTTTCAAAACAGCAGTTTTATACTTTTCATCGGTTATCTGTCCCATGTTAATTTCAACATTTTTCAATGCTCCCCAGATTCCGGTTTCAAGTGATTTAGCGCCAACGGCAAGATCACTTGCGGAGCTTGCATTTCCAAGTTTTGCAAGCTCGATCATATACGGCCAGCAATCGTCTGCGGTCCTCATTACTCCAAGAGGTACATTTATAGCTTTTTTAAGACCCTCCTGCATAAGCTCCGTGCGAAGCTTTTTCTGCTCATCGGTATCTTTAGGCAATTTCATTGCCGTCATGTAATCTGTGAATGCATTCGTATCGGCATCGATCATCGGGATAAGTTTTTTCATATTTTCATGCAATGGAGCAATGAGTTTTCTCATATCAGCATCAAGATGCTCGAATTTTTTTGTGCCATAGCTCATCCACCCCATCATAGCTCCCAGGCCTGCACCCATTGAAGCTATCAGCGCGGATACACTTCCGCCGCCGGGCGCAGATGTACGCGCTCCGACAAGTTCAACAAAGCTCCTTACGGTCATCGATGCAAGCGGTTCACTTCCGCCTTCGGCTATCATGTATTCAATGATCCTTTTTTCAGGGTTAAACGGTGATACTGAATTGAGGCCAAGTCTTTCAACAACCAGCCTTATCTTTTGCTTTTCATCAACAATGAAAAGATTTTCCTTCTGAATATAGTATTCAGCAGCCATAATCATAGCTTCAAGCGGTATGAGTCCTACCAGCTCACTGCCCGCTGCAGCAAGATTAAGTTCCTTTGCATCCTTAACGCATTCTTCAAATACAATGTGAGGCGGGGTAATGGTGTAGTTATCCAGATTGATAGATACCTGCGCCATGTTATATTCATCAACATACCAGCCAATGGCTTTGATAGCTTTCAGCCTGCCCGGCTCATTGGGTCCCCTGCCCTGCTCGCGGATATTAAGCGCGATGCGGTGTGCCTGTTCCTTGGTACCCAGAATATTTACATTGTACGCAATCAGGAAAAATCTCGCCCCTGTGACCATTGCGCCGAAGCGCGGGTTAAATTCCGCCGGACCGAAATCAGGTTTCCATTCAGGTTTAATTATCCTGTCTTTTATTCCTTCATATTCCCCTTGCCTTATCTGTTTTAAAGCTTTGCGTGCGGGATTTGTTGATGCCTCTTCATACAAATAAACCGGTAAGCCAAGCTCTTCGCCAACACGCTTGCCGAATTTTTTTGAGCACTCCACGCAGTCTTCGGTGGTGACTCCAGCCACAGGCACAAAGGGACAAACATCCACTGCACCCATTCTTGGGTGCGCACCGGAGTGCTTTGTCATATCAATTAATTCATAAGCAGTTTTTGTGAATTGGAATGCCGCTTCAACTACTGAATCAGGATCGCCGACAAATGTAAACACCGTGCGGTTTGTCGATCTGCCCGGATCAACATCAAGCAGTGTAACGCCTTCAACCGCGCGGACAGCATCAGCGCAAGCGTTGATTATTTTTTCATCTCTTCCTTCGGAAATATTGGGAACACATTCAACTATTTTTCTCATATAAATTGCGATAAATTTTGTAAATATAATACAAAGTTAGCATTTATTATTGAATGTTTAAATGTAAGGGATTTTCACATTTATACTGACAATTCACAGTTTTTAGAGGCTTTTTATGTGGTATAATAAAAATCCCGCTATTAAGATCAGCGGGATGAAATTGTGAATGCTATTATGATTTAGTAAGATTTTTTCGCATTCGAAACAATATTTGAATAATATGATATTTATGTGATATTAACTATTGCTTTTTCATTTACTCGGCATCCGGATGGCGGACTACACAAAACTTGCCGTTCGTGATAGTTATCGCACCTGAATTTGACTGGAACGTGCCTTCAAATGTACCTTTAATATCTTCGCCAACTGCGCCGTATTCTGTTACGTTGATATTGACCGTCTGAGCTGCGTATGTATTCAGTACTTTATAGGTCAATGCGCCGGATTGCCATGCGAATGAACCGGTTGTCTTTCCGGGGAATACAAGAGAAAATGAAGCAGTATCCACTCCCGCGGCAGTTATACCTGTGACCTTATCTTTTACTGAATAGTAACCAAGTGCAACAGCAGTCTGCAGCCTTACGTATTTATTATTATACCCTGCGCCTGTTATGACAAAACTGTTCTCGCAATCTGCGGGATTTCCGGCGCATGAGCGAAGGTCACCAAGATTTAATGTTACTGCCGATGGTGGGGTCTGAATAATGGTGTCTATCACCTGACCGCTGTATGAAGTGAACTTCAAACGAGCCTGTTTGTTTGGAGCAACGTAAATTCTGAACGCGCCGGTTTGTGTCGGCATGATTCCCTGGTTTTGGTTATCCCAGAAAACTGAAAGCGTACCGAATATATTATTGTTGTTGCAATCTTTGAATGTTCCGGTTATTACAGGGAAACATGCAAGCTGGCAAAGCGGTACCTGGTAAACCTGGTTCTGTGTTAATGCGGGGATCTGCACCGGAGCGCTTGACATACCAAAGTTCTGAGAAGCTTCAACTGAAATTGTGAAATCAACACCAGTCGGAACGGTTCTCACGTAATTACCAAATTCATCTGTTACTGCAATGGTCTGTCCTACTTTCACCACAACACCGGGGATTGCATTACCCTGGCAATCAACTACTTTACCTTCAACTCTTGTTATGTATCCGGGGAAGTCATTGTTCCAGTCAGTAAAATGATTTACAGTACCTACATATTTATTGCCCTGCTTTGTAGCAACGCCTTCTTCGCGCCAGAGACCGGTGTTTTCATCAAAATACCACAATGGAATTGTAGCCGGCGCCTGTGAAACAAGCGAAGCGGGAATTGTGGTTGTTAATGTGGATGGTTTGCCGCCTGTAACATTAAGCTTTTCGCCGGATGGTGATTCCATTTCTACTTTCATTATACCATAGGAAAATAAGACTGCGTCACTGGAGTCACTTCTTCTTGCCATCATATCGCCGCCTGCAACTGTTTCTGTGAATTTGACATCTGTGGGATCCATATACACCACTGACATGTTTACCTGTCCGTCATAAGTTGAGCCATCACCCTTTACAACTGAGCCTGCCTGAATTTCAACCATCGAACCATTGTTAAGATTTGCGGTTCCGCCTGAAGTTGAGTTAATTGTATGCGTTACAGATTTCGGCATCATTGTGAGTTTTAATACGGTTGCGCCCTGTTTTGGCACTTCGCCGCGAGTTGCTGTGAAGTAACCCATTTTTTCCGCTTTAACAAACAGTCTGTTTGCGGGTACGGTAATATCGGTAAACATAAATTCACCGTTTGCGCCGGAAGTTTTGGTTTGCCCGTGCGCGGTAACAGTTACGCCGGAAATTGGCTCGTTGTTTTCATTGACAACAATACCGGAAATTGTGGTTGTTGTGTTACCGCCATTGTTGTTGGGATTGTTTGGAGTGATGCTGCCATCTTCGCTGCAGCCTATGGCTGCAATCAGAATAATGAGAAGATTGGCTAAGAGTACGATCTTTAATATTTTGTTCATTTTGATTGTGGTTGCTAGTTAGTTAGTTAATCACTTATGAACAAAGATATAATTACAGAACCACAGGGCAAAAGCTAATTTGCCCATAAATTAAAAGCCGAAGGCTGTATTATATTGATGTTGTAAGCGGAAAGTGCCGGAAATAGCAGATTTTTAGATGATTTTAAGGTTTTTGAATGCTTAAGAAGCCCTTATAATTTAAGGTGTATGGCATTTAACCGTAGATGACTTCACCCCTTTTTATGACTGCTTCGGCTTGATTTATGCCGAAATGATAGAGCAGATCGTTGTAATTGGGCGTATCAAAAATTACCATATCAGCCTGCTTGCCGGTTTCAATGCTGCCAACATTATGAGATATCCCAAGCGCAGCGGCGGCATTAATAGTTACAGCGTTAATTACTTCTTCTACGTTCATTTTGAGCATGTGAACTGCCATGCTCATTGAAAGCTGGATATTTTCACTCATAGCGCTGCCGGGATTAAAATCAGTTGCAATGGCAACGGGAATTTTACTTTCTATCATTTTGCGCGCAGGCGCGTAAGGGATATCAAGAAAATATGATACTGCGGGAAACACAACAGCAATTATACCGGAATTAATCAGCGCTTTGATATCGGATGGTTTCATGACTTCGAGGTGATCGACTGAAATCGCGCCGCACTCAATGGCGGCTTCAATGCCGCCAATGGAATAAAACTGGTTTGTGTGAAGTTTGGGCACTAAACCGAATTTTATTCCCTGCATAAATATTTTTTTTGTATCAGCCACAGAAAAATAATTCTTTTCGCAGAAGGCATCTATAAAATTAGCAAGATCACGTTTTGCAATTTGCGGAATCATCTCATAGAGTATTTCCTCAAGATATTCTGATCTGGTTTTATCTTTGGGATAAGCATGCGCTCCGAGGAAAGTGGAATAAATATCCACAGGGAGCTCACTATTGAGTTCACTTATAACCTCAAGCATTTTCAATTCGCTTGCGGTATCGAGTCCGTAGCCTGATTTAGCTTCAATGGTGGTAACGCCAAAACTAACAGAAGAGATTATTCTTTTCAGGGCAAGCTCAATAAGCTCCGCTTTGGATGCCTTGCGCGTAGCTTTAACGGTGCTTATGATCCCGCCGCCTGCCCTGGCAATTTGCTCATAAGTGCTGCCTTTGATGCGCATAGAAAATTCATCAGCGCGGCTGCCTGCGAAAACGAGGTGTGTATGTGAATCGATAAACCCGGGCAGCACGCACTTTCCGCGCGCGTCTATCTTTTTCATTTTGCCCGATTTAAAGCGCGCCGGCAATTTATTGCCTATCCATTTTATTCTGCCGCCATCAGTGTAGATGCTGGTATTTTTCAGCAGTCCAATTTCAGACTGGAATTTACCTGCTTTGAATTTTCTGCCCTTGGTATGGCAGGTTACAACCTGCGATGCGTTTTCTATGAGTAAGCTCATTGTGTTGAAGTATAGTTATACAAATATAACTTAAAGTAGAAAAATAAAAGAAATAATAAAAAAACCCCGCTAAAAGCGGGGTTTGAATCTTACATTTTTGTCAGTCCTGCCAGGGCGGGACTTCTGATTATGAAAGTTTTATGATTTTTCTATCCCGCCAGGGCGGGATTTCTGTTCAAATAGCTACCGCTATTTGACCATCAACATCCTTTTGGTATCAACAAAGTCGTTGGTAACGAGTTTGTAGAAATACACGCCTGATGAGATTGAAGAGCCGTCAAAATCGACTTCGTACCTGCCGGCTTTTAACTCACCGTTGACTAATGTTTCTACTACCCTGCCCAAAATATCATACACCTGAATTTTGGCATTTGTGTTTTTGGCAATATCGAATTTAATTTTGGTAACCGGGTTAAACGGGTTTGGATAGTTTGTATATAGCTTAAACACGTTCGGAATTTCGTTTGATATTGGTTCAATGCCAACAATACCAACTGTGTACTGGAATGCGGTTGAAGGTGCTGTTGTTCCCGGGGGATTTATTCCGCTGCCGCCTGAAGGTAATGTTGAAATTTTTGATGTCGGTAATGCGATATCCTGTGCCGCAAAGTAATACTGTACATAAGTACCGTTAGAACTGCCGGGGATAACAAATGAAAATGTATCCAGGTTTGAAGCTGAATAATTTACCGGTGAATACGCCGTCCAGTTAACGCCGTTATCTGTGCTCTTTCTGTAATATAAAAGCGGCGCCTGGTTCGTCCAGTTTCTTATAATACCGTTATCGGTAATTTTAGCTTTCATTGTAAAAGCTGTATTCAGGTTTGTTGATGTGAATGGCTGCGTATGCAATATTAAAGGAGCAGTGTTATCAAGCTTACGGGCTGAATCAACTGAAAGCGAAGCGTCAATGATTCCCCAGCCCATTTGGTTATTAGGTGAGTTAGTATTGCTTGCGAATTTTTTTAATATTCCCGTTACCTGCAGCGGTGTGAGATCTTTATTGGCAGAAAGCATCAGCGCGCAGACACCTGAGGTGAGCGGACATGAAAATGATGTTCCGCTGCCTGATGTATAATTGTTGCCTGTTGTGGATGCGTAATAATTGTTGCTGCCCATTGCCATAACATCGGGCTTAATTCTCGGTGGTACGCTTGTTGTGGGACCAATGGAGCTGAAGCTTGATCTTGTTCCTGTTGATGTTACTGAACCTACGGTTAAAACGCTGTCTCCGTCAGCGGGTCCGCCAAGTGTATTGTTTGCACCTGTGCCGTTGTTACCGGCGGAGTTACTTACGACAATTCCTTTATTCACCGCAAGATCTGCGGCTATGGTGATTGGCAATGTATTGCCGTTCATATCCTGCCATGTATAGCTTGTGTATGGTGAATCAAATTCCAGGTAGCCCAGCGAGCTTGTAATAATATCTGCGCCAAGGCTATCAGCCCAGTGAGCGGCAGCTATCCAGTTATCCATTTCAGCGGGTACTTCGTTGGGGTCAACTTCGGTTCTGCCAAGAATGAAGGTAGAGCCGTATGCGGGTCCGACCATTTTGCCGGGTTTATAACCGCCTACAAGGCACAACGTAGCAGTACCGTGTGAGTGACCTGTAAGCGAAGGTGTATGATTCTGGAAATCGTAGGTGGTCTGGATCTTCATTGGATAGGTTGTGAACGCTTCGTGTGTGAGGTTTGAAAATCCCGCGTCAAAGCTTGCGATCATTATACCCTGTCCCCTGATCCCCTGGTTATGGACTGTGTTAACTTTTATCTGTGTTATTTGTGTGATGGCGTTACCGGTTCCGTAGGTCAAAGTATCGGCCAGCGGGTCATCGGTTGGATTTATGAACACAGGGCTTAGATCAGTAGATATTTCAGGTTCATTTTCAATAATAGAAAATCTTTCAACAAGCTCAATGCCTCTGACAAAATCCATATTTGCCAGGGTGTTGATCTGCTCACGGTTTACTTCAACGCTCATGCAGTTAAGCCATTTAATCAGGTGCCTTACTTTTATAACATTTGAGGCAACAGAGCTTACATAATTTCCGTAGAGAGGAATATCGGTGTAATCAAGAAGGCCGCCCTGAGGCTTAACTTTTGATCTTCTATCCAGTGACCTCTGCGAAACAATTGAAAGCGGGTCATTAAGCTTAGCCATTGCATTGGGACCCTTATCTGCCAGGTAAACCCAAACAACGAAAGTGCTGTTTGCAGGTTCATCAACAGCTTTAGAAAGCATGTTGCCTATTTTGTTTTCGGTTGACTTAAATGAAAAGAATGAAAGGGATAAAAATGAAACCAGCAGTAAAAACAGGAAGTACCTCTTCATGATATTATTGTGTAGTTTAAGTTCAGTTTATTCTGTAAGTTATTTAAATATACAACAATAAAAAAGAGAAAATAGTCCCAAAAATTAATAATTCCGGTTAGGTTAAAAACGTTATATAATGAATAAATTACAGTGCTTTATACCCTATACCCTGCTTATTTCATTGCAATAAAAACGGAATTTCAGTAATTTTGTAAATTACAACAAATTAAAACCAACCGAATGGCTAAAGGCTTAAACATTCTGTATTGCACCAGTGAAGTTATGCCCTACAGCAAAACCGGCGGCTTAGCTGATGTATCCAATTCATTGCCGCAGGAGCTCAACGCAGCGGGTCATGCTGTAAGGATAATTACTCCCAAATACGGCTCTCTTGATGAAAGAAGGCTGAGAATATACGAAATTAAGCGCCTTACTAATATAGAAGTACCAATTGGAGATAAGATAGCGATCTGTAATATCAAATCTTCTTTTATAGTATCACCTAAAGGCAAGGTACAGGTTTTTTTAATTGAAAATGAAGAGTATTTCGGAAAATCCAGTCCTTATGTAGATGAAAAAACAGGCAAAGATTACCCGGATAACGACGAGCGCTTTATTTTCTTTAACCGCGCGGTTGTGCAGGTACTGGGTCTTCTTGGCTGGCAGCCTGATGTTATCCATTGTAACGACTGGCAAACAGGTTTGATCCCGGCTTACATAAAAACGATTTACGCCAAGGATCCACTGCTTCAGAATGTAAAAAGCATATTCACAATTCATAATATTGCGTTCCAGGGTTTGTTCCCTTATTCATCTTTTTTGAAAAGCGGACTTCCTGAGAATATCTATAATGAAGAAGGCGTTGAGTATTACGATAAGTTCAGCATGCTGAAAACCGGTTTGGTTTACAGCGATGCCATTACGACAGTAAGCGAAAACTACGCCAAGGAAATTGCGACTACGCATGAATACGGAATGGGCTTTGAGGGCCTGCTTAAGAAACGCAAAAAAGATCTTTACGGCATATTGAACGGCGTTGATTATACGGTATGGAATCCCGAACGCGACAGCATTATACCGTTCCGCTATACATCAAAAGAACTTCCTTTAAAGCGCGAAGATAAAAAGGCGCTTTGCAAGCACTTTGATCTTGAATACAATGCAGAGACTCCCGTAATAGGAATTATCTCAAGGCTATCGGATCAGAAGGGCTTTGATATCATACAGAAGGCTATGCCTGAACTTATGAAAGAAGATGTTTACTTCGTTCTGCTTGGTTCGGGAGATAAGACATTTCAGAAATTCTTTGAAGGCGTGAAGAAAAAATTCCCCAAAAAAGTCGGAGTTCATTTCGGCTTTTCAGAAGAGCTGGCGCATTTGATAGAAGCCGGAAGCGATATGTTTTTGATGCCATCTAAATATGAGCCTTGCGGACTGAACCAGATGTACAGCCTGAAATACGGGACAATTCCGATAGTAAGGGCTACAGGCGGTTTGGCTGATACCATAACGGAGTATAAGAACGGCAAAGGTAACGGCTTTGTATTTGAGAAATACGATGCGGCTGAACTGATGAAGACAATTAAACGCGCGCTGAAACTTTTCACAAACCGGGAAGAATGGATAAAGCTGATAAGGATTGCAATGGCATGTGATTATTCATGGGAGATTTCAGCAAAAAAATATGTTGACCTGTACCGCTCAATAATGAAAAAAGGTTAACAACAACTTTAATGCATTAGATCAATTTTTATCCGGGACAGACAGTAATGCCTGTCCTGCTTTTTTTTGAACAGCACATTTCAGAATATTTAACTGACTATTTCATTTGAACAAGGCTCTGTTTATAGATAGAGACGGCACAATTGTTAAAGAAGTGAAGGGCAAAACCCCTGAAACTTTAGGTTACCTGCTTACTGTTGAAGATTTAGAGCTCATAGAGGGCTCAGCCGAGGCGATAGCCCGGGCAAGAAAATCAGGATACAAGATCATCGTCATAACTAACCAATCAGCGGTAGCGCGGGGCTGGCTTACCATTGCAGAGCTGGACCGCATAAATCAGAAAATGTATTCGCTGCTTCTTGAAGCGGATCCTGAAGCTGCAATAGACGCCCTATATTACTCACCCTATCATAAAGATGGCAGCGTAAAAGAATATTCCATTGAGCATGATTCCCGCAAACCAAATACCGGCATGATTATGCAGGCACAAAAAGAGCACAATATAGAGCTTAAGGGTTCTTATATGATCGGAGATTCGTATTCAGATATGCAGACAGGCATAAATGCGGGTTTAATCAACATTTTAGTTGAAACAGGATACGGAAAAACAGCACAGAGGAAATGTCTTGATGAAAAAGTAAAAATTGACTTTATTGCATCTAATTTATTTGATGCGGTACAATATATTGCAAAAACAGGCGAAAATAAGCAATAACCGGTTTATTGGTGAACATTTTTTTGTCTAAAATTATCCGAAAATTCAGAATTTAGATGACAAGTAAAAAACTTATAGCAGCTCTCTTCAGTCTTTTAACCATAGTAACCCTTTCGGTATATACTATTGGATGCGCGGATGATCCATCTTCGCTGGGATTAAATTTTATTCCCCCCGGTGATACCACAGGGATAAGAGTATTTGATTCATACATTGATACCATGCCGATCAATTCGGTGAACCACAGGTACTATGTTAACACTTCGGGTTCAACAAACCTGCTGGTTGGCAAGAGCGGCAGTTTTGAATCCAGGGGCCTGATAAAATTCGGCGACTTCGGCGATACGCGCGACAGCGCCACCGTTGTATCCGCCAAGCTGTATCTAAAATATAAAAATTATTATTTCCCTTCAACGCAGTCAGATTCACTGGGGCAAATTGGTTTTGATGTTTACCTGATAAACGACTCACTTAATTTTGAGACAATAACAAACGATTCAGTCAATTCCAATTCATTCGGAACTGTATCCAAGGGTTCCTTCACCGGCACACCAACTGCCGATACACAGGAAGTTGAAATTAACCTTGACCCTTTAATGGTGAAGGACTGGCTTGAGTACGCGGCTGACCCCAATTATTCAGTAAAGAATAACGGGATAGTACTCTCACCAAACGGATCTTCTGCGAGCATAAAGGGATTTTATTCAACAAATAACGATGCGGCGGTTGAACCTAAACTTGTTGTAATATATACAAAGAATAATGATACAGATACGCTTACCACAACATCATCAGAAACGATATCGCTTTCAACGGCAAGTTTTGCG
Source organism: Ignavibacteria bacterium UBA2360 (assembly GCA_002344125.1). GTDB lineage: Bacteria > Bacteroidota > Ignavibacteria > Tepidaquicellales > OLB5 > OLB5. Next base: position 72,136 of record DDTQ01000011.1, read on the forward strand.
CCATCAACAGAAACATTCAGCCTGCAGGCGGGGGTTAGTTTTGTTCAGCAGATGATTTTTGATCTGAGCAGAATACCTTCAACTGCAACAATAAATGACGTACAGTTATTTTTAACGCTTGATTCGTTAAGCTCTAATTTTTCAAATCAAAGCAGCTTTTCGATATTGGGACAGTTCATAAATGATTCGGCGGGTTTGAAATCAGACCTCTTCGCATTTACGGGCACTTCATCGGGCAGCAGCCAGTATATGATGAGGTTAGTCGCAAACGGCGCGCCTTCGCCATTTGCAAGATGGCTATCGGGCCAAGCGAATTACGGGTTGTTATTGTTTGCCGGTAACCAGACTGTAAATCTTGACAGGTATGTATTCTATAAAGAAACTGCCGGTGACCCGTTAAAAAGACCCAGAGTAATAATTAAATATACACCGAGGGTCGGGCCATGATAAAGAAAATTAAACTAATGAAAAATATCTCATCAGCAGGTTTATTCCTGAAGCTCTTCTTCGCAATTCTTGTATTTACCGGAAGTACTTTTGCGCAGGTAGATAAGAACGGCGGCTCAATTTATTCAATTTTCGGGCTGGGAGATCTCAGCTATTCATCAAGCAACCGGACAGACGGTATGGGCATAATGGGTATAGCGCTGTACGGCGAGTATACCAATTCAAACAATCCCGCAGCGTGGACACGCATACCTACAACAATTTTTACATCCAAGTTCAACCTTGAAAACATAAGATCATCCGATGGTATCAACACATCAAAAAGAACCTACGGCAACTTCGAAGGATTTGATCTTTCAATACCGCTTAACAAAGGCAACGGATGGATATTTAATCTTGGGATAAACAACTACAGCAACGTTAACTATGATACATATTTTAACGGAACAGTTGACGGCGAAGATTATACGCAAACTTACAGCGGTAACGGCGGGTTGAATAAATTCAACCTTGGATTTTCTTATGTTATCTTCAGGTATTTAAGTTTTGGCGCGCAGTTCAATTACGCCTTCGGCAATATCAACAAAACGGTTAACATAGATTTTACAAATACTGCATTGTTTGATACCAAAAATGTAACTTCAGATAATATCAGAGGTATCTTTTTTAATACCGGACTAATATTCCACGGTTTCGGAAAATTATTCAACAGTAAAAAGCTTGATAACATGACGCTTGGCGTCTTTGTATCAACCCCCACAGAATTAAAATCAGACCTCACCGGAAAATACAACCGTTCCACCACAATTACAGATTCAATAACTATCAGCGAAGGCAAACTTAAGATACCGCTGGCATTTGGTGTCGGGTTATCCAATACATTCAAAAACGGATTAACCGTAGCAGGAGACCTTTACTACCAGAAATGGGATGATTATACAGTTTACGGAACACATCCCGCAGAAATTAAGAACAGTATGAGAGTCGGGGTTGGACTTGAATATACAGCTTCAAGAAAGCAGGAAGATCCTTTCTTTAAACGGGTATCTTACAGGCTTGGCGGAAGTTATACCGCAGATTACCTTAAGCTGAACGGTGAAAACCTGAATATTATGAGTGTAAGCGCGGGCTTATCGTTACCCATAGGGAATTACAACTCTCTTGACCTGTATGCGAAATATAATATAAGAGGCAAAGAAACCAAAGGACTTATCAAGGATGAAGTATTCAGGTTCGGCGCATCGGTAAAGATCGGCGAGCTGTGGTTCTTAAGACCCTCGGATGAATTCTGAGAACCTTTTGGCGAAAATTTTGATTTACCAAACTAAATATTATCTATAAACAAATTCTACACCTTCTAAACACTAAATTATTATGACTCACCTACAGGATTTCGATCCGCAGATATACAGTGCGATAAGGCACGAGCTTGAAAGACAAAATAACAAACTTGAACTGATAGCCTCCGAGAACTTCACAAGTATCCCGGTAATGCAGGCAATGGGTTCGGTAATGACGAACAAATACGCCGAAGGCTATCCGGGTAAAAGGTACTATGGCGGCTGTGAATATGTTGATATAGCTGAAAACGTGGCACGTGACCGCGCCAAGGAATTATTCGGCGCAGAATACGCCAATGTTCAGCCTCATTCAGGTTCACAGGCAAATATGGCAGTTTACTTTGTGCTGGTTAAACCCGGCGATAAAGTAATGGGTATGGATCTTTCTCACGGTGGACATTTAACACACGGTTCACCGGTAAATTTTTCGGGGAAGCTTTATAACTTCACGCAGTACGGTATAAATCCGGATACTGAAATGCTCGACTACGACATGATAGAAAAGGTAGTTTTAGAGCAGAAGCCAAAGATGATCACTGTAGGCGCAAGCGCGTATTCAAGAAATATAGATTACAAAAAATTCAGAGAGATAGCAGATAAGGTAAACGCATTTCTGCTGGCAGATATTGCACATCCTGCAGGATTAATAGCTAAAGGATTATTGAAGGATCCAATTCCCCACTGCCATGTAGTTACAACTACTACGCATAAGACTTTGCGCGGCCCAAGGGGCGGTTTAATTTTGATGGGCAAGGATTTTGAAAATCCGTTCGGCTTGACTGCGCCGAAATCAGGCAGAACCAAAATGATGAGCGAACTTCTTGATTCAATGGTAATACCCGGTATCCAGGGCGGACCTTTGATGCATGTAATTGCTGCAAAAGCAGTTGCTTTCAAAGAAGCGCTTGAAGGTGATTTCAAAAAATACGCTGAACAGGTAATTAAGAACGCGCAGGCGCTTTCGAACAAACTTACTTCATACGGATTCAAGATCATTTCAGGGGGAACAGATAACCATTTAATGCTTATTGACCTGCGCAACAAAAATATGACAGGCAAACAGGCACAGGAACTGCTGGATTCAGTTGGTATGACATGCAATAAGAACGCTGTGCCTTTTGATGATAAGAGCCCGTTAATTACCAGCGGAATAAGGCTTGGCACGCCGGCGTTAACAACACGCGGAATGAAGGAAAAAGAAATGGAATCAATTGCGGATATGATAAACGACGTGATCACAGCACCTGAAAGTGACGATGTGAAAAAAAGCACAGCTAAAAAAATTGATGATATAACATCAGAGTTTCCGCTTTACCCGGAACTTTTCACCTGGTAAAATTACATTAAGCATGATACTATCATTTATTGATGACAGTTTTAAACCTGAAACTTCTTCTGCGCTAAGCGGAGAAGAAAAGGAAGTATCGGGATCAACTGATAAAATATTCACAAATAAAGAATTTATTTCACAAAAGGAAAGCTCAGCAAGACAATTGCCGGAAGTAACCTATAATAATGATAATGATACCACTGCAGATGAAATGTATAAATTGATAATGAAGAGGATCGAAAAGGAACGATTTGAAAGGGAATTAATAATCCGCAACAGGTAGTATATGGCAGAAAACGATGTATTGCCGGAAGATTCCCAGCCCGGCGAAATGGGGTTCTGGGAACATCTTGAAGAGCTTAGATGGAGACTGATAAAAGCTGTAATAGGAGTTGTGCTTGGAGGAATTATTGCAGCGATATTTATTGATTACATAATGAATGATTTTCTTCTGGCCCCTGCTACAAAAACAACTCCGCCGCTGGAATTGATTAACCTGAAGCCATACGGTCAGCTTGTTCTATATTTCGAAGTAATACTGGTATGCGGGGTAATTTTGAGTATCCCAAACCTGTTCTACCAGCTGTGGAAATTCATAGAGCCGGGGCTTCTTCCGGGTGAAAGGAGATATATTTCATCTATAGTAATTTTCTCCTCAGTTTGTTTCCTTGGCGGTATTTCTTTCGCATATTTTGTGATGCTTCCAACGGCTTTGAAGTTCTTTGCGGAATTCGGCACACAGGCAATTACCAACAATATAGCGGTAGATGAATATTTCAGCTTCGTGATATCTGTAATGCTTGCCGCGGGAATAGTTTTTGAACTGCCGATGATATCATTTTTTCTTTCGAAGATAGGGATACTCACTCCAAAGTTCATGCGGAGATACAGGAAGCACGCAATAATCATAATACTTATACTGGCGGGTATATTAACACCTAGTCCGGATATAACTAGCCAGCTTTTGCTGGGTATTCCGCTTGTGATCTTGTATGAAATAAGTATTATAATCTCTAAACTTTCACAGCCAAAACCAAGTTAATAAGTTAGTTGGTAAAGAACTTAGCCGGTAAGCAGGTTAGCAGTTGAATAAAGTAAATGATGTATAAAGTAATGGTTAAATAATGGATCTTGATCTGAAAAAAATATCACGGCCTGTAGAAAATGAGCTGGATGAATTCAAAATTCATTTCAGGGAAGCGATACGCTCAAAGGTAGCGCTTGTTGACCTGGTGAGCAAATACATTCTCAGGCAAAAGGGAAAAAAGATCAGGCCAATACTTGTAATGCTTTCAGCGAAGCTTTGCGGCGATGTCTCAAAAAGGACATTCACCGCAGCCACCCTTGTAGAGATGCTGCATACGGCAACGCTGATACATGATGACGTAGTTGATGACGCCAAAACCAGGCGCGGACTTGCCTCCATAAACGCAGTATGGAAGAACAAAATTGCCGTGTTGATGGGTGATTTCATGCTTTCACGCGGGCTTTTGCTTGCGCTTGAAAATGATGAATGCGGGTTTCTGAAAATCACATCCCGCGCTGTTAAGCGTATGAGCGAAGGTGAACTGCTGCAGATCCAGAAGAACAGGAAATTTGATGTTAACGAAGAGACCTATTTCAGGATAATTTCAGATAAAACCGCTTCGCTTATAAACGCTTGCTGTGAGCTTGGCGCCGCAAGTACCTCAAAGGATAAAAATGAAGTGAAGCTTATGGGTGAGTTCGGTGAGAATTTGGGGATAGCATTCCAGTTAAGGGATGACCTGCTTGATTACATTGGCAAGAAAAAAATAATGGGTAAATCCGCCGGCAGCGACCTGAAGGAAAAAAAATTCACACTGCCTTTGATACACTCGCTTAACAATGCGACAAAAAAGGAAGCAAAGGATATTGTAAGCCTTGTGAAGAACGGCTCTTACAGCAAAAGCAGAAGTATAGTTATGGATTTCATAAAAGAGCATAACGGTATAGAATATACAATAGATAAAACCACTGAATACTGCGCGACCGCGAAGAATAATCTTCAGTCGTTTAAACCTTCCGAAACAAAAGAGACTATGATAAAATTCGTTGATTTTATCAGCGAGAGAGTCAACTAAGAGTCTTAAACTGAATATTTCCTACAGTAACCTTTCAAGCCATCTGGAAAAAAACAGGTCATAAACATAGTACTTGCCATTTTCGAAATATAACATTTCCTTTTCTATTAATGATTTAATTGAATTATTAATTGAGCTGGGAGCTGTTAAACCATGCTTCTTTATAAATGACATTGAAGTGACGGATTTGATCCCTCTTTCCTTTGCAATTGCCTTAAGTAATTCCCACTGAAGTAAAGGCATCAGATTTTTGTACTCGTTATAAATGCCTTCGTTTTCATCCATTATTTCATTTATGGTTTCGGTAACGCTTTTTTCGGTTATGACGTTTTTGTAACCTGAATATAGTTTGTTGCAGAAATACTGCACGTAATACGTATAACAATTTGTAAAATCCAGAATTTCCCCAATAACTGGTTCAAGAATTTTAATATTGTATTCCCTGAAGTTGTTTTCAATGAACGAAGTATATTCGGATTGTTTAATATTATTCAGTAGCAGCATTTCTGTACTCTGGTAAAATGGCCGTGAACTTCCGGTAAACATTGACTGCATTATATGTTTTTTACTGCCGGAGTAAATAAAACTTACATTTTGCATTGTCTGAATCTCGCTTCTAAGAATTGCCTCAACGTTACTTTCAGGATATTCCGTGATCTGTTGAAATTCATCAAGCGCTATCACAATTTTTTCTTTCTGTGATTTAATTCTCAGATAATCAAATATCTCCTTCAACGAAGGCAATAAACTCTCACTTCTTTCTACAGCAAATTCAAGCAGTGGCTCCCCTGTATATTTATCTGCAGTTACCCTGGGCCTGATATTTTTGAAGATCTCCATAGTTTGTTTGAAGAACTTTTCCGGTTTGGATTCCAACTTTCGAAGTACTGCATTAGAAAAAACCTTGACAAAATCATTGATGTTTTGTGTTTGATAAATATCACAATACACAGCAGCCGTCTTTTTACTGTTTTCCAGCTTTTTAAAGAGATGGAATATTAAACCTGTTTTTCCCATCCTCCTGAGCGAATACAATGTAACATTTCTGCCATTATTTACGGCGGAAATTAACTTCGCAGTTTCCTCCCGGCGATCGCAGAATTCCTTTTCAGACCTGTAACCTGTGATTATGAACGGATTTTCAAGTTTCATATAATAATAACATCATTTGTGAAAGTTTTCGTATTTCCCGTTTCGGCTTTTACGAAACGTAAAATACGAAAAAATCACCAAATTTCAAAATAAATAAATATTTTGTCATTGAGTTGATAGAAATATAGGGTTAAATTGCATTTATATGTCCCAAAAAATAACAGCAATTATAGGAAGACCGAACGTTGGCAAATCTTCATTATTCAACCGCCTTACCGGTAAAAAGAATGCCATAGTTCATGATATGCCCGGCGTAACCCGGGACAGGAATTACGGCGAGGTTGAATGGAACGGGAAGAAGTTCTTCCTTATTGATACCGGAGGCTATGTACCGGGAAGTAAAGATAAATTTGAAGCGGCAATCAGAGAACAGGTAAAAATTTCTATTGATGAAGCTGATATAATTCTGTTTGTTGTTGACGCGAAATCAGGCATTTCGCCGCTTGACCTTGAAATTGCGAAGCTGCTTCGACGGGAAGTCAACCGTGAAGAGAACAGCCACAAGAAAGTTTTGCTTGTGATAAACAAGGTTGATAGCGCAAAGGATGAGATAAGTAAAACGGAATTTTACAGACTTGGCCTGGGAGAACCTGTTGAAGTTTCAGCGATAGTTGGCAGAAGAACGGGTGACCTGCTGGATAGTATAACTGAAGATATTCCTATTGAGAGCAATGAAGATGAAAATAATACCATTAAATTTTCTATCATAGGCAGGCCCAATGTAGGAAAATCATCACTTTCAAACGCTCTAACACAATCAAACCGTAATATTGTTACCGATATACCGGGTACTACAAGAGATTCCGTTGATACAATCATAAAGTACCACGGACAGGATATAACATTGATCGATACTGCGGGATTGCGTAAAAAATCCAGGATCAAGCGGGCTGAGAGCCTTGAGTATTTTTCTGCACTCAGGACTCACAGAAGCATTGAAAGATGTGATGTTGCGATAATTGTAATTGACGCAACAACAATAATCAGTAAGCTTTCAAAATACGCTGATCCTAAAATGGCGATATTTAAACTGAGCAAAGAGGATGTAGAGATAATCATAAAGGCCGCCGAGCTAAAAAAGGGAATATTAATAGTAATAAACAAATGGGATCTAATAGAAAAGGATACTCAAACAGCTAAGATCTTCGAAGAGAAAGTTAAGGAACATTTAACCACATTTGATTACCTGCCGTTTATTTTTACATCGGCCATTACAAAGCAGAGAGTATCAAAGATAATTGAATCTGCCCTGGAAGTATACAATGAAAGGGCCCGGGAAATCAAGACCAGCGCGCTGAATGATAAGCTTCTGCCTTATATAAAACAAACACCTCCGCGGTCAAAATCTCATAAAGAGCTTAAGATCAATTACATCACACAGCTGAAACACTCCCCTCCGGTTATCGGGTTCTTCTGTAACCTTCCGAGTGAAATCGAAGTCAATTACAAAAGATTTTTGGAGCATAAGATAAGAGATGAATTCGGTTTTACAGGCGTACCATTGACGCTGGTATTTAAAGCTAAGAATAAGCCACGCGAAGAGCAGTAAATTAGTTTCTTAAATTTTAGTATCACAGACAGGAATGTCTGTGCTACCGATAAAATATATAAATCAGTTTATTACAATTTCATTCTGTAATTCATCATCGTTATCCGCGCCGGCTCTTGTTGGGAACTCCCGGGAGAGCACTTCTCCCATTTCATTAATCAGAGCCAGTACTCCGGAGGAATAATTTTTATTCCGGAACTCTTCCTTCAATTTCTCTTCCATTGTATTCCATGTTTCATCGGGAATCTTCGCATAGATACCCTCATCGGCAATGATATCAAAATAATGCTCTTCAAAGATCAAAAATATCAACACACCTGTCCGCTCTTTGGTTTTGAATACTTCGAGCCTTTCAAAATCCTTCATGGCAAGCTCATGGTTGGAATACAGTTTTTCCAGCAGAGATTTTTTATTTCTGAAACTGAGCACAATTTCGCCAACCGTATTTCTTTCAACGGCATCCGCGGCTGATTGAATATCCCTCAGCTCATCTTCAGAAAAATAGTTATTTATCCACTGCTTATTACTCATGTATTTGTGTTTTCTGATATTTGATATTTATTACTTGATGTTTGAAAATTACCAGGACCCGCTTGATCCTCCGCCTCCGAATGAACCTCCGCCGCCTGAAAATCCGCCGCTGCTCCAGCCGCTTGAACTGCCCGAAGACCATCCACTTCCGCTTCCTCCACCTCCTGTATACCACCAGTTACTGCCCTTCTTACCCTTGTTCCGCCCAAAGATCCTGGATACTAATGGCATAAAAAACACGAAGAAAAAGATCACAAGGAATATTATTACAGGGAATGGAACGCAGCAAATTCCGCCAAGAGGGCCCTCTTCATCTGATTCATTATCGGCGGTGTACTCACCTTTGGTAGCCTGAATGATCGCATCCACGCCGGCGTTTATGCCTTCAAAAAAGTTACCTTTTTTGAATTGCGGAGTTATTTCCTTTCGGATAATCTGGCTTGATAGGGCATCTGTAAGTGCGCCTTCAAGTCCATAGCCGACTTCAATCCTTAACTTCCTGTCATTTTTGGCAATATAAAGCAGAACACCGTTATTTTTGCCTTTTTGCCCAATACCATTTTGTTCGGCAAGTTCATATGAGCGGTCTTCAACGGAATTGCCATCCAGGGAGGGTTCCATCCATACCACAAGCTGATTTGAAGTTTCCTTTTCAAATGCAGCAAGTTTTGATTCCAGTGATTTTAATTGTGATGAGGTAAGTGTTCCGGTTTTATCTGTAACATAGTTCTTAACCTGATCCTGAGATGCAATTGATTTTGATCTCTGCGCGTACACAATCTGCGCAAAAAGAAGTATTATCAAAATTACCTGTAGATATTTAGCCGGTTTCAGATCCATAGCTCCAAATTTATCAGTATTAGCTAAATATTAAAACATAATAAAAAAGCCCCGAAAATATTCGGGGCTAAAGCAAAAAAAAATAATCGCATCACTTAATCATCAGCATTTTCTTGGTCTGCCTGTAATTCCCGGCTTCAAGGGTGTAAAAATATATCCCACTGGATAATTTTGAGGCGTCAAAAGTAACAACATAAGCTCCGGCCTGTTTCATTTCATCAACAATGTTAGAAACTTCATTTCCCAGTATATCGTAAATTTTCAGTTTCACCATTTCAGCTTTTGGTAATAAAAATTTTATATTTGTTGATGGATTGAAAGGATTTGGATAATTTTGACTGAGATCATACTCGCCCGGTACTTCCCCGCCTTCGTTATTTATACCAATAATACCCTGATTTTCAACAGCTGTTACAAACATGTTCACGGCAACAGAATAGTATATATCCGTTAAACCTGAGGGCCATTTTATAATTATCGTATCAATTACCTGAGCGTTACCCAGACCCAGTTCCACATTAAGGCTGTTTTGCGCGTTGTAACCGGTTTGTCCGGAAATCTCGCGGGTTTGTTTTACACGCACACCGTTAATGAGAGCAGATGTTATAACTCTTGTACCGATAGCGGAGCGGTTAGAAATTACCCCTTTGCAGTAAATGTTTATCCAGTTATTCGGCGATCCGTTATTTCTGAAGAGGAAGTTGTTCTGTTGAACAGGCTGATTGCCGTTGGCAACATAGAGATCAATATCACCATCAAGATCGTAATCACCCCAGGCGGAGCCGTTCGATCTCCCTCCGCTGTTAACAATATCTCCTGTTGTTATCTTTGTGAATGTGCCGCTGCCATTGTTGTTATACAAAAATTCATTCTGGTCATTATCGTTTGATACAAAGAGATCAAGATCGCCGTCATTATCATAGTCTCCCCAAGCCGAGCCGACCGATGCTCCGCCATCATTTACAATTTCACCCGCTGTAATTTTCGTGAATGTTCCGCCTCCTTCATTTCTGTACAGGGAATTGTTTTCGGTGAAATAGTTAGTTACAAAGAGGTCAAGATCGCCATCGTTATCATAATCACCCCAGCTTGCGCCGGTTGAATTACCGCCATCATTTACAATTACACCTGTTGTAACTTTTGTAAAGCTTCCATCACCGTTATTTCTGTACAAAAAGTTGTTTTCACCGGCTGAAAAACTGGCATTGGCTACAAATACATCCTGCCAGCCGTCATTATCGTAATCACCCCATGCGCAGGTAATTGAATTGCCGCCATCATTTACAATCGCTCCTGCAGTAATTTTTGTAAAGGTGCCATCGCCGCTGCCTTTGTATAAAAAATTATTACGGTTAAAATTGGCAGTGTATAGATCAAGTTTGCCGTCTTTATCGTAATCAACGGAACTGCATCCCCAGGAATTGCCAATTTCATTCACAAAAGCTCCCGTTGTAATTTTTGTAAAAGCGCCATCACCATTATTGGTATAAAAAGTATTAAACTGACTTGCTGATGAGCCGCCGTTAACTATAAATATATCCGGGTAGCCGTCGTTATTGAAATCACCAATGGCTGCGCCATATGAAAAGCCGCCATCATTTACCAATATACCTGCGGTAATTTTTGTAAAATTACCGCTGCCGTCATTCCTGAACAGAATGTTATTCTGATTGGTAATATTGGCGGCGAACATATCCAACAATCCATCATTGTTGTAATCAAACCAGTAAACGCCTTCTGTATAAGATGCGTCATTTACAATTGCTCCGGCAGTAACTTTGGTAAAAGTCACCTGTGCGTATGCTTCACCAATTAAAAAAATCAGTGCTGTAAGCAGTAAAATCTTTTTCATATTTCTGCAGAAATAATTTATTAAATACATTTTTTGGATGCAGTTATGGAGAGGGACGGCAATGTTTATGAGCGTTCAAATATAGAGAAATTAAATAAATAAGGAAATAGTATTAATAATTAATACTCATCCATACTCTTAATTTCAAGCTGCTCGAGTTTATACTTGTAAATAGAATTAACAAACAGTACCGCTATTTTCAGGTTGTTTATGAGCGGAATGTTGTAATCAATAGCTTTGCGGCGCATTATGTAGCCATCACGCATTGATTTATGCTCATGCTTCATGGATTGTGTGTTAATTACCAGGTCAAATTTCTTTTTTTCAAGCATTGAAAGTATGTTAGGGTTCTTCTTCTCATTGATCTTGTACACCAGCTTTGATTTTACCTTATGTTCTTTAAGCAAAGCATGAGTATTTGTGGTAGCAAAAATAGTGAAACCCATTTCGTTCAGTTTTCTTGCACTGTCCAGGAATTCAATTTTATCTTCGAGATCACCAAGTGTTAACAGTATGTTTTGTTTTGGCAGCCTGAAACCGGTTGAGAGCAATGATTTCAGGAAAGCCTCTTCCATTGATTCACCAAAGCAGGCAACTTCACCGGTTGAGGACATTTCAACCCCTAAGATAGGATCAGCGCCGCTTAAGCGGCTGAAGGAAAATTGCGGGGCTTTTACTACTATATGATCAAGATCAAGAGTTTTATAGTCGCCCTTAATATCATGCCCTAAAATTGATTTTACCGCAAAATCGATAAAATTGTAATTTGTAGCTTTTGATATAAAGGGGAACGAGCGGCTCGCTCTTAAGTTACATTCAATAACCTTTACTTTATTTTCCTTGGCAAGATACTGTATGTTAAAGGGACCCGTTATTTTTAATTCTTTAACGATCGCTTTGGTAATTCTTTTTATCTGGTGTACTGTTTCAAAATAAAGCTTCTGCGGGGGAATCGCAAGCGTTGCATCGCCGGAGTGGACTCCCGCGTTCTCAACATGTTCGCTTATCGCGTAAATAATAAGCTCGCCATTCTGACCCACGCCATCAATTTCAATTTCTTTTGCGCCTTCTTCAAACTTGGATATAACCACAGGAAAATCTTTTGATATCTGGGCATGTTCCTTGATATACTCTTCCAGTGAGCGGTCATCGTTGCAGACCTTCATTGCGGTGCCGGAAAGCACATAAGAGGGTCTGATAAGAACCGGGTAACCTATCTGATTCGAAAACTTTTTCGCCTGCTTTAAGTCAGCCAGCTCCTGCCACACGGGCTGATCTATTTCAAGCCTGTCTAATATAGAAGAAAACTTATTCCTGTCTTCGCATTTATCAATTGAGTGCGGTGATGTTCCAAGTATCCATGCGTTATTTTCGTGGAGCTTTAACGCAAGGTTGTTTGGTATCTGCCCGCCCATAGAAATAATTATGCCAAGCGGCTTTTCAAACTCATAAATATCCAGAACGCGCTCAAGGCTTAACTCTTCAAAATACAATTTATCGCAGATATCATAATCGGTACTTACGGTTTCAGGGTTATAATTCACCATTACAACTTTGTAGCCAAGTTTGCGCAGAATTTTAGCGGTGGTTACGCAGCACCAGTCAAATTCAACTGATGAGCCTATTTTGTAGGGCCCCGAACCGAGTATCATTATCTTTTTCTTATCAGTCTCTTTGGTTTCTTCAACATCATTGGTATCACCGTGATATGTTGAGTACAGGTAGTTGGTTTCTGCGGGATACTCCGCGGCAAGCGTATCTATCTGTTTAAAAACGGGTAGCACACCAAGTGACTTCCTGATTTTCCTTATTTCATCTTCATCGGTTCCCACAAGCAAGCCAATTTGCTTATCAGAATAGCCCAGTTTTTTTGCTTCCAGCAGAAAATCAGCGGTAATATTTTCTTTAGTAGTTGCAAGTTTTCTGAAGTTATCGATATTTCTAATCTGGTAAAGGAACCATTTATCGATGCTGGACATATTATGAACTTCATCAACGGTGTAACCATCGCGCAGGGCGCGTGAAATTGCGAACAGCCTGCGGGGTGTTGGAGTGATAATATCCTGTTTTATTGTCTGGGTTTTGGAGGTGTTGAGCACCAGTCCGAACTTTCCTACCTGCAGCATTCTGATAGCTTTTTGCAGCACCTCGGGGAAACTTCTGCCGATAGCCATTACCTCGCCCACGGATTTCATCTTGCTGCCGATTTCTTCTTCTACCCTTGGAAATTTGGCAAGGTCCCATCTTGGGATCTTGAGCGCAACGTAATCCAATGCAGGCTCAAAACATGAATATGTTTTTTTTGTGATAGAATTTTCAAGTTCGGTAAGTTTGTACCCAAGTGAAAGCTTGGCTGCAATATAAGCCAGCGGGTAACCTGTAACTTTTGAGGCGAGCGCGGATGAACGCGAAAGCCTTGCGTTAACTTCAATTACGCGGTAATCAAATTCACCTGTTTCACTCACAGACTTTGGATTAAGCGCAAACTGAATATTGCACTCACCCATTATTTTAAAATGCCTTATAGTTTTTATTGATATATCACGCAGCTGGTGATACTCAGCGTTTGATAGGGTCTGCGAAGGCGCTATTACAATACTTTCACCTGTATGCACGCCCAGCGGGTCGAAGTTTTCCATGTTGCATACGGTTATGCAGTTATCTGCGGAATCACGCACTACTTCGTACTCAATTTCTTTCCAACCGCGCAGATCTTCTTCTATTAATACCTGGGGTGAATATGAAAAAGCTTCCTGAAGAGCTTTGGTGATCTCTTTTTCGTTGTTGGCGAAACCTGAACCTAAGCCGCCTAATGTGAATCCAGCTCTTAATATAACGGGGTAACCAACTTCTTTGGCAGCTTTCAAACCTTCTTTAACGCTGCGCACAGCTTTGCTGATTGGTGTGCGTACTTTTATTTTATTCAGCTCTTTTACAAAAAGCTCTCTGTCTTCGGTCTTGTTAATTGAATCAACCTGGGTGCCAAGCACCTGCACATTATATTTTTTCAGAATGCCAAGCCGGTTGAGCTCAAGTCCGCAGTTAAGCGCTGTCTGTCCACCAAAACCAAGCAAAATACCTTCGGGATTTTCTTTCTTAATTATCTGTTCAACAAAATAAGGATTAACCGGCAAGAGGTAAACTTTATCAGCCAGATCGATATCAGTCTGCACTGTTGCGATATTAGGATTTACCAGAATGACGGTTTTGCCTTCTTCTTTAAGCGCTTTGATCGCCTGCGAGCCCGAATAATCAAACTCACCGGCTTCGCCTATTTTAAGCGCGCCTGAACCAAGTAATAATATTTTTTTTATTTCTGTCAATATTTTTTTCTGAAGGACAAGGGGCTCGAGCTCCTTGTTCATAATTTTTATAACATCTCAATGAATTTATCAAACAGCCAGCCTGTATCGTTCGGACCCGGTGACGATTCAGGGTGGAACTGCACGGCAAAGAATGGCTTTGAATTATGCTTAACGCCTTCGTTGGTGCCATCGTTGTTATTAATGAACCACTCTTGCCAATCCTGCGGCAATGTTTTAGTATCAACCGCGTAGCCATGATTTTGGGAAGTAATATAACAGTGACCCCCAACTTCAATGCAGGGCTGATTTTGTGAACGATGTCCGAATTTTAGTTTGTATGTATCGGCTCCGGCAGAGAGTCCTAAAATCTGGCTGCCCAGGCAAATGCCGAAGATCGGTTTATTCAGGCTGAAAGATCTTTTCAAATTATCTATGGTTGCTGTGCACATCTTGGGGTCACCCGGACCGTTTGAGACGAATATTCCGTCAAACTCGTATTCTGATTTCATGGGGTCATACCCAAGCGGCACGCGGATAACTTCAGCGCCGCGGTTTACGAAGTTGCGTATTATGTTATTTTTAACACCGCAATCAATCAGCAGTATTTTTTTGGGATTTTTATTTTTTTTGGGTGAATAGACTACAGGCTCTCTAACTCCAACCATACCGGCCAGATCTGTTTCATTGGGGTCAATTATTTCCGCGGTGTCTTCCGACCCCGGCAGTTCAGTTGTTATTTTACCAAGCATTACACCTGTGGTTCTGAGTGTTTTGGTTAGCTCGCGGGTATCAATTCCGTAAATGCCTGGTATATCATTTTCCTGCAGCCATGTGTGAAGTGAGCCTGCCGCATCAAAATGGCTGTACTCAAAGCTGTAATTGGAAATTATCATTCCCCTTACCTGGATCCTACCCGATTCAAACCCGTTTTGTATGGTTTTTGCTGAATCGTCTCTTTCGAAATGCGGAATTCCGTAATTGCCGATCAAGGGATATGTAAAAACAAGTATTTGCCCCGAATACGAAGGATCCGTGAGTGATTCCGGGTAACCGGTCATTCCTGTGGTAAATACCACTTCCCCATCGGAATTGCCGTATTTTCCGAAACTATATCCCGTGAAGGTTTTACCGTTAGCTAAACGAAGATATACTTTTTGTTTTTGTTTCAATTTTTGTTGATTTACTAGCCGCGAGTTACTATTAGTGGCTATTAGGTTAGATACGAATATACCAAAAAAAAGTATATGAAAAAGTTTATTAATTTATCCCTAAATTATAAACAGTTATTATTGCAGAACATAAAAATATTACCTTATATTTTCGATGTATATTTTCAGAGGAAATATTTTTGTATTTTTGTGAATATGTGGCTGATAAAAAATTTTATTGTGATCCTTTATTCTCTTCTGGTAGCCATACTATCTATATTGATCTGCCCATTCGATTACCGCAATAAACTCTCAAATCCCTTAATGAAAGTTTGGACTAACGTTGTTCTTTTCATTTACGGCATAAAGGTTAATGTTACAGGCTCAGAAAATATAGACCCATCAAAGGGCAAGATTTACATTTCTAACCACGCAAGTTACATGGATATTTTCGTTCAGCTTGCGAAGCTGCCTGATAATGTACGGATGATATATAAGAAGGAAATAAACCGCGTGCCCATCCTGGGCTGGGCGATGTACTGTGCAGGATTTGTAGCGCTGAACCGTGATAAAGTCCGTGAGGCGATGAAGTCACTTGATAAAGCCGCTGAAAGAGTAAGAAGCGGACTCTCGGTTGTGATATACCCTGAAGGCACAAGGACGCCGGACGGCAAAGTAGGTGAATTCAAAAAGGGTATGTTCTTTCTTGCTGATAAATCAAAGGCTGAAATAATTCCCGTTTCATTACAGGGAACATTTGAGATAATGCCGATAGGCTCTTCAAGGGTTAAACCGGGAGTTGTGAATATGGTTATTGGTAAACCAATTCAGTACCGGAAAGATAAAGAACTGCTTGGCGAGATACGTGATACAGTGATTAAGAATTTAGGATCACCGCAATAATAGCAGCACAGATATTTCTCTCTGTGGATATTGCTTTAAAGAATTTGAATAGAATACTATAAATCACTCATTGTAAGATTTTATAAAAAGATAAGTTGTTGAGGCAGTTTAAATGAAACACAGACAAGAAAGTCTGTGCTACTAAAAGGCAATAATATGTCAGTAACAATAAAAGATGTAGAAAAAATTGCGAAGCTTGCGAAGCTGAAATTCACCGAAGAAGAGAAAACAAAGCTTCAGGGTGAAATGAACGAGGTATTGGGATATATTGATACAATAAATCAGATACCCGGACTTGAAGACGTTAAGCCGCTTGAGAATATCAACGATACTGAAAATGTTTTCAGGGAAGACGTTTCGGAAGTATGCTTAACGAAAGAGGAAGCTTTGAAAAACGCACCGGAAAAGACCGAGAATTTCTTTAAGGTACCAAAAGTACTTGATAAATAATTTACAAAGTGAAAAGGCAAAAGGCAAAAAGCAAAAATAATCCAGTAGTCATAGGAGTCATACCCGCGAGATATGGCTCAACCCGCCTGCCTGCAAAAGCCCTTGCAATGATACACGGAAAACCAATGATCCGGCATGTTTACGAGAGATGCCTTAAATCTAAACTGCTGAGCGAAGTTCTGGTCGCAACTGATGATAAGCGGATTTTTGATGCTGTGATTAATTTTGGCGGAAATGCTGTAATGACATCAAAATCTCACAAAAGCGGCACAGATAGAATCGGCGAAGCGGTACGGAATATTAAATGTGATATTGTGGTAAATATCCAGGGCGATGAGCCGATGATAGCGCCGCGAAATATTGATAAAGCGATTGAACCGTTGATTAAGGATAGGAATATAAATGTTTCAACATTATGTTTTAAGATTTCCGATAGTAAAGAAATATATAACCCGAATGTTGTTAAGGTAGTAATGGATTCAGAAGGCAATGCTTTATATTTTTCAAGGAGTGTAATTCCATTTAACAGAGATAACACTAAAGCAGAATATTTCAAGCATATAGGTCTATATGTTTACAGAAAAGATTACCTGATGAAGCTTATAAAGATGAAGCCATCAAGACTGGAGCTGACAGAAAAGCTTGAACAGCTCCGCGTATTGGAATCAGGCGAAAAGATCAGGGTAATAAAAACAAATACAGATTCTCATTCAGTTGATACAAAAGCAGATTTGGCAAACATTAGAAAACTATTATAACCATAATATAACTTGAAAAACGTAAAATACATTTTTTTAACAGGCGGGGTTGTTTCTTCTTTGGGCAAAGGTATTGCCGCCTCATCGCTTGGCTTGCTGCTTAAATCAAGAGGTCTAAGGGTAACCATACAGAAGTTTGACCCGTACATAAATGTTGATCCGGGCACAATGAGTCCGTACCAGCATGGTGAAGTATTTGTGACCGAAGACGGCGCAGAAAGTGACCTTGACCTGGGTCATTACGAGCGATTTATGGATATGGATATGTCCAAGGCGAACAATACTACAACAGGACAGGTATATTACGAAGTAATATCGCGCGAAAGGCGCGGTGATTATCTTGGCGCGACTGTTCAGGTGGTTCCCCACATTACAGATGAGATAAAGCGCCGCATGATGAAGCTTGGTGATTCAAAAAAATACGATGTAATTATTACGGAAATAGGCGGCACGGTGGGTGATATTGAATCACTGCCGTTCCTTGAGGCCATGAGGCAGCTTATGCTGAAGGTTGGCAGGGAAAATTCGCTTTCGATACACTTAACATATGTACCGTTCATTGAAGCAGCCGGTGAAATCAAAACCAAGCCAACACAGCACAGCGTTAAAACACTGCTTGAAATTGGCATTCAGCCTGATATACTTGTAATACGCAGTCACAACAGTATTTCAAGGGAAATTAAGGATAAAATAGCTTTGTTCTGCAATGTTCAGCCAAATTGCGTAGTATCGGCAAAGGATGTTTCTACAATTTACCAGGTGCCACTTGAATTATTGCGCGAAGGACTGGATGAAATAGTTGTAGAAAAACTGCATATAAAAAATGGCAAGACGAATGTTTCGAAATGGAAAAAACTTGTAAGCAGGATCAATAATCCGAAGAACGCAGTAACGGTTGGTATTTGCGGCAAATATAATATGGTGCCGGATGCGTATAAGAGCATACTGGAATCATTTGTACATGCGGGAGCTGAAAATGAAGTAAAAGTAAATATTAAATGGATATCCGCGCAGGACCTGGAGAAAGATAAAAACACAGGAAAATATCTAAGCGGCATTGACGGATTGTTAGTTCCATACGGTTTCGGCGAGCGCGGTACGGAAGGAAAGATCCGCGCGATAAAATATGTACGTGAAAATAAAATTCCGTTCTTTGGAATATGCTTCGGCATGCAGCTTGCTGTTGTAGAGTTCGCCCGCAACGTATTGAGACTTAAGGATGCCAACAGCGCTGAAATTAAGGAAACGAAAAATAATGTTATTGACCTGATGGAAGAGCAAAAGGGTATCACTGAAAAAGGCGGTACAATGAGGCTAGGCTCATACGCATGTACGGTAAAACGCGGCACCAAAACTTACGCAACATACAAAGCGGTAAATATTCACGAGCGTCACCGCCACAGGTATGAGTTCAACAACAGATTCAGAAAACAATTTGAAGACGCGGGAATGATATTTTCGGGGATAAATCCGGATAAGGACCTGGTTGAAATTATTGAAATACCAAATCATCCGTGGTTTATAGCGTGTCAGTTCCACCCTGAATTAAAATCCAGGGCTACCAAGGCTCACCCGTTATTCAGAGAGTTCATTAATGCGTGTCTGAAGCATAAACGGAGAAGGAAATGATGTGTGATATCAGGTTTACAGAGGAATAATAAAAAAACCCGGTATAACCGGGTTTTTTTTGTAACCAAAAAATACATTGAAGAATTAATTCAAATCAATCCCTAATAATTCATCTATATGATAAACTTCATCACTATCTTCAAAATCCAGACTTATACCACCTGAAATATGGTAAGCTTTCTTTTGTGAAGGGCTGAGTTTTTTTATTTCAGGAAACTTGTTTACGGGTATAGAAAGAATTCTGCCGCCATGCAGGTGTATCCGCATAGTAACTTTATCAAAATCTACTTTGATCATTCCTTGCAATACATTGGAGTTTACCCAACTTACATACTTGATTTCTTTACATCCTGGCCATCGCCTTCATACTTAGAAGGACATTTGGTAAGTACTTCTGTTGCGTGAAAATTACCGTCTTTCATTTTGCCTTTGGCAACAACACTTTCAGCCATTTTGAAGTTGTTGGGTTCTGCTCCATCGAGCACTACCTTCATTTCAACATTACTTTCATCTTTCATATAGAAAGTGAATTTATTGGTTGATGCGTCAAACTTAGCGTCTTTTTCTTTGACCCATGTACCTTTTACCTGGGTTTTTTTGTGTGTTTCCGATGCATGCTGAAAGTTAGCATACTCAACCTTTGTATCAACAAAAGCGAAGAAACCAACCACAATGAAGACTACGATTATTATGGCACCTATTAGGTAACGTTTATTCATGATATTAATTAATTAATTTTATAAATTCTGCTGTTGTTAAACTATACTGCTTGATAGTGGATATTAAATCTTTCAACTATGTTTTCCGGTTCTATTATTAAAGGGTTAGCATTATCAGGAACAGGTCTCGTGAACGGAAGTTTCATATCAACTGATACTTCTATATAACCTTCGACTGCTTCGATCAGCATATTTTTTGCTTCCTCAACAGTATCACCCTGTGATGCAACATCAAGATCAAGGCACAAGGAACTGTATCCGCCGTCTTCTTCTTTAATAATAAGCGAGTTAAATTCCAGAATTATATCATCCATAAGAATTACTCCTTTTCGATTTTCTTAATTTTTTTATCCAGTGAAAGCATATAGAGGAAAACACCCAGCCATAAAATAAGTGTTACGCCGAGTACAACGTAATTCTGGTTTTGCGCGAAAAAATCCATTAGCTGCTCTCCTTTAAATTCAGTTTAGCAATTCTGACCCTGAGGTTCAGCATCCATACATACAGGCCGGTGAAACCTGCGAGTGATGAGAGAAAAACGATAAGCATGTTCGTATCCATTTTTACTTTACCACTTGAATTCACAATGGGATCAGGGTGAAGTGAATCAACTATCCTTGGAAAAATAAATATAAAGAAAGGTACTGTGATCCCCGCTAAAATAGAATACACCGATGAAAGCTTGGCGCGCTGTTCCTCAGATTCCACCGCGCTGCGAAGCGCGAAGTACGCGCCGTAAACCAATATAAGAACAAAGATAGAGGTTTGCCTCGGGTCCCAGTTCCAGAAGGCGCCCCATTCAAACTTAGCCCAAACCGCGCCGGTTACCGTTGCCAATATAGCAAATATCAATCCCAGTGCGGCAGATGATGCCGCTTTGTAATCGTATAATATATCACGCTTGCGAATATATTGCGCGCCGTAAACAAGCGCCATTACAAACGCAACTGTACTTACCCAGGCTGTGGGAACGTGAAAATAAAGTATCCTTGCGCGCTCGCCCATATTACCAACTGCGGGTATTGGCGCAACAATAGCGAAGCAAATTACAGCCGTAAGCCAGATAAATAAACCGTATTTTAATAATTTATCCATTTGTTAAGTTAAATTTTCTACTGTATCATCGTCATCAAGGAATTCAACTCCCCTGACACGTTTTACATCACGTCTTTGTTCAACATTTTTCCTTATACTGTTCATTAACTCCGCCGGGTTAGGAATTGCCTTCAGAAGGAAATTTCCGGAAGTTTTATCAGAAGTAGTTAAAGCAACATTACCCAGCTTAAAAAGTCTCTGCCAGAACGGTTCATACATATCAACATCTCTTACCCTGTATAATTCCATCGCCTCGGTCTTTTTGGAAAATATTCCCGTTGTGTAAAAAATCCTTTCGGTAGTTACTTTGTATTTGTGATTTTTTACGACCAGCCACTTAACGAAAATATATGCTAAAGGAATAAGCACAAGAACCGCAGCTAAAGGAAAGAATAAAAGACTGAGCACAATAATTCCCAAAGAAATGATGCCCATTGAAACAAATATCCCAAAGTTAAGTACTTGAGATTGAGAGCCTTCCCATACAATTTGTTCCTGTGTTTCGCTCATAAATTAACGTTTAATCATTAATTTCACAATTTAATGTGTAAAAATAGCGATTAATACTTTTATAAAAAATAATATTAGTCATACTTTTTTGTGACGAATGTCATTAAAACTGAGTTAAATGATACTATACTAATTCAATTGTAAAAGTGTTAATTATTTAAGAATTTACGCTAATGAAAATAGCATTTTTATCACCATTTTACCCGTTTAGAGGGGGGATTGCGCAATTTGGCGACTCACTTTACCTTGCGCTTGCCCAAAACAACGAAGTGAAGGCTTTCACTTTCACCCGCCAGTACCCGAAGGTGCTCTTCCCGGGTAAAACGCAGTATGTATCAGAAAGCGACCTAAACAGGAATATTCCAGTAACACGTGTGCTGGATAGTATTAATCCGTTTACGTGGAATAAAACAGCTAAAGAGATTATCAAATTCAAACCTGATATTGTATTGATAAGTTACTGGATGCCTTTCTTCGCCCCGGCTTTCGGCAAGATAGCTGGTTTGCTTAAAAGTAACGGGATCAAAATAATCGGGCTAATGCACAATGTTATTGCCCATGAAAAAAGATTTGGCGACGAAGCATTAACGAAATATTTTTTCAACAAGTGCGATGGTTTTGTATTGCTCAATAAATCATCTGAAAAGGATCTGCTGGAATTGAAACCGGATGCAAAGTATATAATTCACTCTCATCCGCTTTACGATCACTATGGAAGTAAAATAGAACAAAACAAAGCCAAAGAGAATCTTGGTATTCCTTTGGATAAAAAGGTAATATTATTTTTTGGGTTCATACGTGATTATAAGGGCTTGGATCTGTTGATAGAATCAATGAAGAACTTGGATGACGACTATATACTGCTGATTGCCGGCGAGGTTTACGGTGATTTCAAAAAATACGATGAGCTTATAGACAGATTAAAACTGCGGAGCAGAATAAACCTGCAGGTTAGATATATACCGGAAACTGAAATCCCCGTGTTTTTTTCAGCGGCTGATGTTTGTGTGCTCCCCTACCGCACGGCTACGCAGAGCGGCATTGTTGGCATAGCTTATCATTTCGATCTGCCGGTCATTGTGACAGATGTTGGCGGGCTTGCAGAGATGGTGGAAGAAAATAAAACAGGGTTGATAATTGGGAAAAGCGGTTCAGCAGATTTGACAGAAGCCATCAGTACATATTTTAACGATAATCTCGTGAGCAAATTCGTACCTTTTATTGCAGAATATAAAACACAAAATTCATGGAATGGGCTTGCAGACGTGATTACACGTCTCTCCACAAAATTGTAATTTCCAAATTATTACCCTTCATTTCTTACCAATTTTCAGTAATCAATTGGGATAATTTTCTGTTGTTTATGTATGTCAACATCATTATATTAAATTAAATCAACCAAAATAATTTTAAAAATTTATGAAATATTTACTTTTTGCTGTAATTTTT
This sequence comes from Ignavibacteria bacterium UBA2360, assembly GCA_002344125.1. Taxonomy (GTDB): domain Bacteria; phylum Bacteroidota; class Ignavibacteria; order Tepidaquicellales; family OLB5; genus OLB5. The sequence goes on from DDTQ01000011.1 coordinate 95,245, forward strand.
TGTGTCTTAGGAACAATTTCTCTTCACGCGGAAGATAATAATTATGTACCCGGCGAAATAATAGTGATGCTGAAGGCCGGTGAAAATGTTAACAAACTTTCCAATTCATTTGGGTTTATGGGTATGGTTGTAAAAGAACCGGTTGTTGAATATATGAATATATGGCTGTACAAGTTTGATAACAACAGGATAAGCGCTCAAACAATGCTGAATGAAGTAAAAAAACATCCTTCAGTAAGTGTTGCGCAGTTTAACCATTATGTAACTGAAAGATCAGTTACGCCAAACGATACACGCTTTGGCGAAATGTGGGGATTGAACAATACAGGTCAATCCGGCGGAACGGTTGACGCGGATATTGACGCACCAGAAGCCTGGGAACTTTCCACAGGCGGTTTAACTGCTGCAGGCGATACAATTGCTTCAGCGGTAATTGATGGCGGATTTTATCTTAATCATACAGATATGAACTTCTGGAAAAACTGGTATGAAATTGCAGGAAACGGAATTGACGATGATTCAAACGGTTATGTAGATGACGTTAACGGATGGAATGCTTACAATAACAACGGAAACGTTACGGCAAGCGGAACCCACGGAACTCATGTATCGGGTACAATTGGCGCACGCGGAAATAATAATCTTGGTGTTACAGGCGTTAACTGGAACATAAAAGTAGTTGCGATCCAGGGCTCATCGGGAACGGAATCTATCGTATTGAGAGCTTACGGTTATGCTCTGAAGTTAAGGAGAATGTATAACCAGACAAACGGAGTAAAGGGTGCATTCATCGTTTCAACCAATTCCTCGTTCGGGGTTGATTACGGTCAGCCGGCTAATTACCCGCTGTGGTGCGCTTTTTACGATTCATTAGGCAGCGCAGGAATTTTGAGCGCATGCGCAACCGCAAACCTGAATATAAATGTTGACGTACAGGGTGATATACCTACGTCATGTCCGAGTGATTTTATGGTTGCGGTTACAAACACAACAAACACAGATGCAAAGAATTCAGGCGCAGCATATGGTTTGACTACTATTGATCTCGGCGCGCCGGGAACAAACGTACTTTCAACAACCACAGCCAGCAATTACGGCACATCTACCGGCACATCAATGGCAACACCGCATGTTGCGGGAGCGATCGCATTCATGTATTCTGTGGCTCCGCTTTCGTGGATCCAGCAGTACAAAGTAACGCCCGGGCCGTATGCACTGGAAGTAAAACAAAAAATTATGCAGGGTGTAGATATTAAGCCCTCAATGATAAATACAGTATCAAAGGGTAGATTAAATCTTTATAACAGCGCAATATTGATGCAGAATCTTGTAAGCGTTGGTAACCAGACAAATGAGATACCTGCACTTTTCAGGCTTTACCAGAACTATCCAAATCCGTTCAATCCTTCAACAGTTCTCGCATTTGATATGCCAAAAGAAGGATTTGCTTCACTGAAGATCTACAATTCAATTGGGCAGGAAGTAGCAGTGTTGATAGAGGGTATTGTTAAAGCAGGTTCACACCAGAAAGTATTTAACGCTTCAGCGCTGCCAAGCGGAATATACTTCTATAAGTTTATGACAGATGGTTTCAGCGACGTTAGAAAAATGTCACTGATAAAATAAGGTCAATTAACAAAAATTCATAAACCCGGAAATTTCATTCCGGGTTTTTTATTTCTAAAAGAATCCATTTGTTTTGATAATTTTTCTTGTTAATTTTGATAGTATAATTTTAGCAGCACAAGCGGAGGTAATTGCGGGTTAATGTAATACTCTTTTCAAAAGGGTCTTTATGTTTACCCGTATTTTTTTTGATCCCCTATGTTACTTATTCAATCAATTATTACACTGAATTTGAATCAAAAAATTCTGAAATTGCACCTTAGATCAGCGTTATAAATTCTAAAAAATCAGGGTTTATATGAATAATTTTAATAAATTTGCTTTAGCGTTATTTATACTATTTAACGTATTTTCCATCTATGCTCAACAGGAAGCTTTTACAATCACCGAAGGCGGCCAAAGCACTATATGCGGAAGAATTGTAATTGTTGACGCTATCTGGATGCAGGAAGGTTACATACACTGTGATATTTCAATACTTAAGAAGCAATACTCTAAGCCTGTAACAGGCGGATATAAAACAGGTGATGAGATCACAATTACAAGTGAACCCGGATGTACATATTATATAAATTCAATTACCAAGACCGGGGATGTAAAAAGTAAAGGTTCGGTAACACTTTCAAAGACTCCCCCTGAAAACGGCATAGAAATTTTTAAAGATAAACTGATTCAGGAAGAGAACAATACATACCGCATAGGCGATTACAGCTGGTTTGTATCCGCCATCAGAAATGAAAACGGCGGCCCAACTGCTTATATTTCTATAACACGGAATACTGCGGAAACAGATAACCTTATCCTTGTAAGCGGTTCTGTTGTTTGGATGGGAGACAGGTTGTATAAGGTAGAAACTGTAACCGCACGTTCAGAATTTATCAAGACCGACCCTGAAAGGATATATGAACCGCTGCCCGGTAAGATCGAATACAAAGCATTGAGTGAATTCCTGAATGAAAGATAAGCTCAATATATTCTGGTTCAGAAGGGATCTGCGGCTTGAAGATAACGCAGGTCTGTATAACGCTTTAAAAGCCGGATTGCCGGTTATGCCGTTATTCATATTTGATACCGATATACTTGACAAACTGGAAAACCAAGCAGATGCCAGGGTAGAGTTCATATTCAACGCACTTATTGAATTAGATTCAGAACTCAGGCAATACGGTTCAGCACTGTTAACCCTTGCCGGCAGGCCGGCAGAGTTGTGGAAGGAAATTATTAAGAAGTATGATATTTCTGAGGTGTTTACAAACCGCGACTATGAACCCTACGCTATCAACAGGGATATAGAAGTTGAATCGATCCTTAAAGAAAGCGGAATAAAGTTCAATACGTTTAAAGACCAGGTAATTTTTGAAATGAACGAGGTTGTAAAACCTGACGGTAAGCCTTACTCTATATATACACCCTACAGCAATAAATGGCGCGAGAATCTTGGGGGAAGTGATATCCCGGATTACAAGATCAATCCCGGAATGAACTTTCACCAATTCAGCAGTAAATTACTTACACCGGAAGAAACAGGATTTAAAACGAATGGTATAGATTACCCAACAAAAAAAGTTCGTGAAGATATCATCAAGAATTATGACAAGACCCGTGATATACCATCAATTGAAGGTACATCCCGTCTGAGCGTACATTTGAGATTCGGCACGGTGAGTCCCCGTATGCTTGTGAAACAAGCAATGAAACTGAATGATGTATGGCTTAAGGAATTGATTTGGCGTGAATTTTTTATGATGATACTTTATCACTACCCGCATTCCGCAGTATCTTCATTCAAGCCTGAGTATGAAAGGATAGAATGGAGAAATAATGAAGAAGAGTTTGAGGCATGGTGCAATGGATCCACCGGCTATCCGATAGTAGATGCGGGAATGCGTGAGCTGAATGCCACGGGGTTTATGCATAACAGGGTTAGAATGATAACTGCGAGCTTTTTATGTAAAGATCTTCTCATTGACTGGCGCTGGGGAGAGCGGTATTTTGCTGAAAAACTTCTGGATTACGAGTTATCTTCAAATGTTGGTAACTGGCAGTGGGCTGCGGGAACCGGCTGCGATGCAGCCCCGTATTTCAGGATCTTCAATCCCGCGTCGCAGCAGCAGAAATTTGACCCTGAGCTAACGTACATCAATAAATGGGTTCCGGAATACGGAAATTTTGGTTACGCAAACCCTATTGTTGATCATAAAGCAGCCAGAGAGCGTACACTGAAAGCTTATAAAGAAGCATTGAAAAAGCAGGCATAAACCATTGATTTACAAATTATTTATTATTGTTTTTACAGTAATTTACGATAATAGTTAATAATCAAGTATTTTTTCAGAAACTTATACTGAATAACAACAAGTTAAGCTAATACACACACTATATAACATAAAAACAAAGGACTAAATGGAAAGTAAAGCACTTTACTGGATCTTATTTAATGTATTTGTTCTGCTGATGCTCGCATTGGATCTGGGAGTATTTAACAGGAAAGCGCATGAAGTAAAAATTAAGGAGGCATTGATATGGAGCGGCGTCTGGATAATGCTTGCACTTGCTTTCAATTTGGTTCTGTATTATTTCTACGCGCCGCCTGAGGGCGTTACAAGGGCTGAGTCAGCATTGCAGTTTTTGACAGGTTACGTGATTGAAAAATCATTGAGCGTTGATAACATCTTTGTATTCGTGCTTATCTTCACATATTTCAAAGTACCGGCAATATACCAGCACAAGGTTTTGTTCTGGGGAATTTTGGGCGCATTGATAATGCGGGCAATATTCATTTTTGCCGGCGTAGCTCTTATCAACCAGTTTGCGTGGATAATTTATGTGTTCGGCGGCTTCCTGGTGTTTACGGGAATAAAGCTTCTGATACAGAAAGATAAGGAGGTTCACCCTGAAAAGAATCCACTCATCAGGCTCTTCAAGAGATTTTTCAGGGTAACAGAAAGCTATGAGGGCGGTAAATTTTTCACAATGCAAAACTCCCGCAGGGTGGCAACTCCGCTCTTCATTGTGTTAATTATGATCGAAACAACTGACCTGATTTTTGCGGTAGATTCGATCCCTGCAATATTGGCGGTTACACAGGATCCGTTCATAGTTTACAGTTCTAATGTATTTGCAATTCTTGGATTGCGCTCATTATACTTCGCGCTTGCGGGATTAGTTAAGCTTTTCAAATACCTGCAATATGGATTGGCTGCCATTCTAATACTGGTTGGCGCTAAAATGATACTTAACCACTATTATACCGCCAAGATAATTTCAACGGAGTTATCACTCATATTAATAGTTTCTATACTGGCTGCTTCGGTGATCGTTTCATTGTTTAAACGGGATCTGAATAGTGCCTGAGGAAAGCTGACTGACCGGGCGAAACATTTAGCAGGAATTAGGTATTTATTTTTAATAAATTTAATCATTAATTGCAGGCAGCAATTGAATAATTATTATTAGTTTAATTATGGATCCCAAAATTCTTCTGGTTTTAGTACCGGTTCTGGTAGTGCCATGGATCGTGTTATATTTTGTACTCATTGCTTCCAATAAGAAAGTAGTTTCAAACTATAGGAAATTAAACGATAAATATCAGTTAGATACGGACCTCTCCAAAAAAGTGGGAATGAAGACACATCCGTGCGCCGAAGGCATTTACCGTAGCAGACAGGTGAAAATTGAAAGTGTGGTAAGAGATTCAGTTGACGGGAACAAGGTCATACCGCATACAGTCTTAACCGTAGATTGCGCTAACACAGATAACTTCCATTTTAAAGTAGTTAAAAGGAACAAGAAGAACACGCAGAACTACAGCGCAGGTTCAACATTAGTAGATGACAGCGAGTTTGATGATAAATTCATAATAACAACAAATAACCCCGGCAAAGTTAAAAGGATATTTGATTTCAATACCAAGTTCAAGCTGGACCAGGTATCAGCGCTTGGATTCAGCGGATTAATAGCACTTGAAGGCAACAGGCTTATTTATATGGAGCCTGAACTTCTTGCAAGCGATGATTCATTAATGAGAATTGAGCTGATGATGCATGAATTTTGTGATATAGCGGAAGTAATGCGTTATAACTGAGTCAATAAAAAAACTCCTTCAGTCTTAGGACCAAAGGAGTTGATTTGGGGTAAAACATATATAAAAGGATGCCATGTAGTCTCTATCTTGCCTTCTTCATATCTCCTCTAATCATTACATATAGTAAAGCCATCGAATCCCTGGAAACATTAACTAACCAAACTTTTACATCGGGCAAATCTATTTGATCAAGATCATTTTTTTTGTTTCGGTAAATGAATTACCGCTTCCGTAACCTTCAGTGTTTATCCGGTAGAAGTATGTGCCTGAAGCCAGCATTGAAGCATCAAATCCGGCTTCATAAGTACCTGCATTTTGCGAAGCGTTAACAACTTCGCTAACTTTATTACCTAAAATATCGTAAACAGTAAGTTTCACAATTGAAGCGGAAGTTATACTGTATCTTATCTTTGTAACCGGATTAAACGGATTGGGGTAGTTCTGCCGCAGTTCAAACTTTCCGGGTGTGTTATTGCTGATAGTTGTAATTCCCGTTAAGGGCCCGAAAGTTCCGTCAAATTTTATATTCTGCGCGTAGATCCCTCCGCCATCGAGTCTTTTATCCTGCCAGCATAAAATGCTGTTACCGTTCGTTAAATTGATAACTGAGTTAATTCTTATCTTTGAGCTTGTTATACTGCTTGCTGTAACTATATTACCCGGCCATAGATACGCGCCTGATGGACCAAGCATTGAAGCCCTGATAATATTATTTCCAGAAGGAGCTGACTGGTTAAAACAAATGATCGCTGAAGTATCTCTTGTCATGACGGTATATAACCCAACCTGATCGGTACCAAGAGATTGAACAGCAACGCCATCGCCCCATTGCCTTACGCCGGATGAATTGATCTTCTGGGCGTAGAAGCCCCATTGTGTCTGACCGCTGTTCGCTTCCTGCCAGGCTACGTAAGTTTCACCGGTTGCCTGCATATAAGCGGCAACAGGCGCAAAGTGATTGTTTGTTGTATTACCTGAAACTGCCGTGCCGTTCACAGGAAACTGAATTGCGCCGGCGGAATTTTTCCTTTGAATGTAGCCTGTCGTTAAATTAACCGCATTCCTGTCATCATGCCAGCAGTAAACCGCACCGCTATTTCCATCAGAAAACAAACGGGGTGTGTAAAATCCCGATACCCTGCCAAGCGAGTACACAGTATCCTGTGTCGCATTCCAGACCCTTGCGCCGGCTGAAGAAACTTTCTGGCTGTATATCCTGTAGTTGGCGGGACTGATAAATGAGCCGGTATAACCGGAAAACATCACTATAACGCTTCCGTTATCAGAAGGAACAATTGCGGGCCAGTCATAATTTTCAGTGGTTCCGCTTGTCCAAATTACCGGTGAAGTGCCCCACTGCTTAACGCCTGCGGCATTTATTTTCTGAAACGCAAGCTTCTGTGGGCCTGAGCCGATTCTCCAGAAGAAAACATAATTGCCGTCAGATGTTTGAACGACTTTTGGATTTGGCTGAAAGGAATTCACGGAGTCAGAAAGCGCAATGCCATTGGCTCCCCACATTTGAGTACCCGCGGGACTTATCATATACGCAAACGGATTTATCTGTCCGCCGCTTCTTATATCTGTGAATGTCAGAATACAATTATTATTGTTATCAGCTATCATATCCCAATCAACCAGTGATGAATTCTGCGGATTGCCGCTGATCAATATTCCGCCGGCAGCAAACTGCGGATTTCCGTTAACATCGAGCTTCTGCAGATACACGGCGTAGCTTCCGCCGCGGCTATCAAACCAGGAATAATAGGTTGAGCCATCCGGGCATAGCGCCAGTTTCTGAACTGACTGCTCACCTGCTTCATCGCTAACCAAAGTATTAACTGCCGTATTCGGATTCCACTGCGCAATTGAACTGTATGCGGAAACTAAAAAGAGCATCAGGGAAAAAAATCTGTTAAATGTAAATTTCATGCGTTAAATTAGTTAATTAATAAGGAACATCTATAAAAATACTTTTACGTATAAATACAATCAAATAGAATATCACCCATAATTACCCACCACTACAAGATACTTATTGTTATATTTGCAGGATAATTTAAGAATATTTCAATGAAAGTTACCCACCAACAAAAGCAATCAAAATTTATCGAAATTTTCTTCAGTTTTGATGAAAAAGAGAAGAAAAACTTCATAAAATTCGCAGTAAGCACATACTTTAGCAGTAAAAGGAACCATAAACCAATGCTTAACAGGTTATTAAAATTCGCAAAGGATCGTAACAGAAGCAGTGAAAATGGAATCAGCGATTTACTGCAAAAAGAGCTGAAGTTAAGTAAAAGGGCTTTATGGAACAGATTTTGGGAGTTAACAAAAATTGCTGAAAGTTACCTGTTGGTTCAAAATACAGCCGGCAAAAGCCTGCTGAGGAATAATATACTGCTGGAGGAATATTCAAAACGGAAAATGTATGAACTCCTCAGACTGCAGCTAACACCCGCTAAAAACGCGGTTAAAAAGGAAAAGATCGAAACGGATACATATTTTGAAGTACACAGTCTGTACCGTAAGGTTAGCGCTTTTTTTTCTGAGCAGAATAATTATCCTGAGTCCGCGGTATTTTATAAACTTCAATCTGAATACTGGCTTCTTCATTTTTTGATAGTACTTTTTAAACAGCTTCTCGATACTGAGCTTCAGAAAAAGAACAATATAGATGTATCGTCTGAGCTTTCGGATAAACTGCTTGACTGCATCGATAAAGAGAAACTGCTTTCTATTGTAAAAAAGAATCTGCCTGTTGTATCAATTCCCGCAGAAATTTATTACCTGCTGTACTGGTCTTTTAAGGAAACAGATGGTTCTGAATTTTATTATTCCGCGCGTGATATGTTCCTTAAAAACGGGGAAATGTTCGCAATCGATTACAAAAATGAGGTTTATCAGTATTTAAGGAATTACTGCATAGATAAGACGAATAAAGGAGAATTCAGCTATTACAAAGAGATCTTTGAACTGAATAACAGCATAATAAGCGAAGGGCTTTTTAAAGATCTTAATGTGGTTAATTCCCAGACGAATAATTTCAGGAATTTTATATTTGCCGCATTGAGATTGAACGAATTTGAATGGGTTAAAACTTTCATTGGCGAACACTCAAAAGAACTGCCGGAAGAAATGCGCGAAGATGAAGTAAATCTGAACACAGGCATACTGAAAGTTTACGAAAAAGAATTTGATAACGCTCTGAACTTTCTTAAAAAAGTGAGAAGGAAAAGGTACCTTCAGTACCTTGATACAAGCGTATATAAACTTATAATATTTTATGAAATTTCTGATATAGAAAATTCATATTCAGAAACAGCAAGGCTGAAGGATTATATCAGGAAGCACAAAGATATTCCCGCATATTTAAAAGCCGGTTATCAGAAATTCATAAAGATCTATGGCGACTTGCTGAAACTGAAACTGAACTACGACAGGACAGAAAATGAGTTCTTTATTGAACAGATGAAACCCATCAAAAACGTGGGGCTCGGCAGCTGGCTTTATGAAAAAGGTACTGAGCTGCTGGGAAAGTAGCTTAGGTTAAGCGGCATCTTACCCTAAAAAAACTACATTTAATTTTACCCAATAAATTAGTAAATTTGCTGATACACTCCGAAAATATACAATAAAAATAAATATATATTCAAGAAAGGATATTAAATGTCTGGAAATACTCCAATTACAGTAGCATATGGCGATGGTATAGGACCCGAAATAATGCAGGCAACACTTGATATAATTCAGGCTGCCGGCGCAAAATTAGATATTGAAGTAATTGAAATAGGCGAAAAAGTCTATGGAAAGGGAATAGCCGAGGGTATTGAACCGACTGCATGGGATTCATTACTCAGGACAAAAGTTTTCCTTAAGGCGCCAATAACAACACCGCAGGGCGGCGGCTTTAAGAGCCTTAATGTAGCCACCAGGAAAACTCTTGGCCTATACGCTAACGTGCGCCCGTGTGTTTCTTACGCGCCGTATATTCAGACAAAACATCCCGTAATGGATGTAGTTATAATGAGAGAAAACGAAGAGGATCTTTATGCCGGCATAGAATACAAACAGACGGACCAGGTAATGCAGGGCTTGAAACTTATTTCTTCGCCGGGTTCTGAGAAGATAATCCGCTACGCTTTTGAATACGCTAAGGCAAACGGCAGAAAAAAAGTTACATGCTTTATGAAAGATAACATCATGAAGTTCACAGACGGACTTTTCCATAAGATATTTGATGAAGTTGGAAAAGAGTATCCTGATATTGAAAAAGACAGCTGGATAGTAGATATTGGCGCAGCGAAACTTGCCACTACCCCGGAGGATTTTGATGTTGTTGTAATGGAAAATCTGTACGGCGATATATTATCTGATGTAACAGCGCAGATGACAGGTTCAGTTGGCCTTGCAGGTTCAGCGAACATAGGCGATAAATGCGCAATGTTCGAGGCGATACACGGTTCAGCGCCGAGGCGCGCGGGACAGAACGCCGCAAACCCTTCAGGGCTGCTGCTTGGCGCGGTGCTTATGCTTGCGCATATCAACCAGTCTGAGGTTGCTACAAAAGTTCATAACGCATGGCTTAAAACCCTGGAAGACGGAGTGAACACATACGATATATACAGGGAAGGCGTAAGTAAAGAAAAAGTTGGAACCAAGGAATTCGCGCAGGCAGTTATTGCAAGGCTTGGGCAGAAACCTTCAACCTTAAAACCGGTCGAGTACCATGATTTTGAAGTGAAAATGCAGCCGCATTATGACTACAGAAAAATAAAAAAAGCGAAAAAAGATCTTGTTGGAGTTGATGTGTTTTTACACTGGACAGAAGGCACAGCCGAAGAGCTTGGCAATAAACTGAAAGATATTGCTGTTGAGGGCCTGAAACTTACGGCAATTACAAACAGGGGTGTGAAAGTTTACCCGGGCGGATTGAAAGAAACTTTCTGCGTGGATCACTGGAGGTGCAGATTCGAGGCAGATGGAACTACAACACATGATAAATTAATAGCTCAGCTGGAAAAATTCCGCGCTGAAGGATATGATTTTATCAAAACCGAAAATCTTTACACCTTTGACGGTGAAAATGGGTTTTCATCATAACAAGTTAAACTGATCATTTTAAACGGCTCTTCAATATTATTATTGATGAGCCGTTTTTATTTATTATGAAGATTAAAATTAAAACCAAAGTTGAGCAGGATTTCAGGAGCGTCTTCCAAGCCTTTGATATTAAACTGTTTATGAAACTTAAACCGCCTTTTGTTGGTTTAAATGTAATAAGATTTGATGGCTGCAAAAAGAACGATATTGTTGATGTTGAAATTAATATCCTGGGATTTAAACAAAGGTGGGTATCTGTAATAACAGATAACGGTGAAAGCGCAAGTGAGGTATATTTTGTTGATGAAGGTAAGGATTTACCAAAGCCTCTAAAAGACTGGAAACATAGACACATAATTGAAAAATCTGTTGATAGTAGCATAATTATTGATGATATTACGTACAGTTCCGGTAATTTTTTGATGGATTTATTGCTGTTTCCGGCATTTTTTCTGCAATTTTATTACAGAAAGCCGGTTTACAGATCCTATTTTAGAAAACTAAACTAATTTTATGGTAATAAGCTATAAAACCAACGCTAAGATCGAAGCGCATGAGCTTTCAGAGCTGTTTAAAGCTTCGGGCATAAAACGCCCGGTTGAGGACCTGAACAGGGTAAAGAACATGATAGAAAATTCCAATCTCACAGTCACAGCCTGGGATGGCGAAAAGCTGGTTGGAATAGCCCGGGCTTTGAGTGATTTCAGTTATTGCTGCTATCTTTCAGATCTTGCGGTTGATAAAGAATACCAGAACCAGGGAATTGGCCATGAACTGGTAAATGAAGTGCAGAAACTTATCGGGGATGAATCTAACCTTGTATTGCTTTCAGCGCCTGAGGCAATGGAGTATTATCCTAAGATCGGCTTTGAAAAAGCCGGGAACGCATACATTATTTACCGTAAAAAGTAACCTCAGATTATAGCTTGTTAATTTTATCATTCATTTGGTAAATTTGTAACATGGATGATAAAGAAATTCAGAATTTAAGAAGGCAGTATTCAAAAAGCACCTTATCGGCAAGCAGCGTAAGCAAAGACCCTTTCAAACAATTTGAAAAATGGTTTCAGGAAGTATTGAACTCCGGTTTTCTGGAGCCCAATGCAATGACGCTGGCAACTTCATCAAAGAACGGAAGGCCAACGGCAAGAGTTGTACTTTTAAAAGGCGTACATGATGGCGGTTTTGTGTTCTATACAAATTACAAAAGCAAAAAAGGAAAAGATATCGAAGAGAATCCTTTCGGGTGTTTGCTGTTCTTTTGGGATAAACTCGAACGCCAGGTGAGGATCGAAGGAAAAATAGAAAAAGTTTCACAGCAGGAAAGTGAAGAGTATTTCAATACACGACCTTACAAAAGCAGGGTTGGCGCATGGGCATCAAAGCAAAGCACGGTAATAGAAAGCAGGTCAGTTATTGTAAAAGAATTCCTTAAGTACATGATGAAATTCAAAACACACGTTCCCCTGCCTGATGTTTGGGGTGGTTACAGGCTGATACCTGACTCGTTCGAGTTCTGGCAGGGCAGACCCAACAGGCTGCATGACAGGGTGAGATACACAAAGAACAAAAGCGGCTGGAAGATCGAAAGATTAGCGCCCTGAGCCGACAGATTTCATTCTGTTAATTTTTTCACTTCGTCCACTATCCATAGTTTATAAGCGAAGTACTCATCCTTTTCAAGATCTATGTATAATTCTTCCGCGGCAGCTTTATCTTCCTTATACCTCACATTATTCAGCTGGTTTGTATATTTAATGAATTTAAGATACTGAGATTTCCTCATATCAGTCATAAATTTATTGTTCTGTACGGTCTTTTTGAAAGTATCAAGCAAAGATTGCAGCGGCAGAGTCCAGACCAAACCGTAATAGATCCTTGATTGCAGAATCCTGAGATCCATTTTGAGGTAAACTTCCTCGGGTTTGCTTCTGGCCAGGCTTTCAAGCGCTTTCTCGTAATTTCCCTCTTCATTTTCGAGGAAAGCGAGTCCGTAGTAATAGTACGCTTCCCTGGAAGATTCGTGAATTTCATCTTTGTAATCCATTATGAAATTTCTGAGCCACTCAAATTTTTTAAGCTTTGAAGCGGTTACCACCATGCTTGAAAAGAATGAATTCGGCATATAGCCGTGGATCTGGTAAGTATTTTTTTTGAGCTCAAGCTCATAAATATTAAAAGACTCCTCAAGATATTTAAGTTTGCCCATTCTCAGGCATCTAACACAGTAATTTTCCATGTTAATGTAGAAATCTCCAATTGATTCACCCAATTCATCTTCATGCTTAATTATCATTTCCTTGAGCTTATGATAATTTTCCTCATCTTCAGGCTTTACAAACAGCATTATAACCCTGTAGTAAATTACGATCAGGGGGGCATTTTGAAAGTGTTCTATGTTGAAGTTCAAAAGAATATTTTCAAAAACGGCTGTATCAACCTTTACGTTGTAAAGATACATGGTATTAAGAGTGATGGCGTAATATTTCAAAACACTGAAGAGATAGAAGTTTGTTATATTATCACTAAAGAGCTGAATATTATCTCTGGTGAGATATTTTTCATATTTACCCATATAAATTTCAGCCAGGTAGCTCAGTTTGTGTTCAGCAAAGAGGTATCTATTTCTGTAATAACTATTATCTTTTACTTTTAGCTCATCTAGTTCTTTATTTGCCGCATCAATGATCTTTTCATAATCCTTGAAAAGCTTCCTGCTGAAGAGCTCTTCGAGCAGAATTTCTTTGTGTCTGAATTTATCACTGTTAAACCTGCTGTGTGCAAGGAATTTTTCCACCAGTTCGTACAGGTAGTACATCAGCAGCCTGAGAGTGCTATCTTTAAAAGGTTTCCCAGGAAATAACTTAGCAAAGATCTTTTCTTTTCCAATCTTCAGAGGTTCAAATTCAGGATAATTTTTTTTGATAAGCTCAAAAAGCTTTATCACATTTACATTCTTGTTAAAGAACGGGGATGAGACGAATTCAGAGAATTCTTTCATTTCTCTTGGCGAAAACGTTTTCAATGCTTCTATCAGGCTGCTTTTGTTCAATTTATCATTTCTCCTGTTTTACTTAAAAGCCAGATTCTTTCAAGGGTATTGGGTGAATTTTCTATTTCTTCATTAAGCTTTCCAATATCTTTTAGTGAATTCTTCTCTTTGATCTTTACAAGTCTTGTATAGAATCTCAGAAAATTCAGAATTCTTTTAAACCGTTCTTCAGAAAGGGAACCTTTGTTGTTATTCAGAAAGTGTCTGTATGAATCTATCTGGTACGCGGATTGTGCAAGCATTCCAAGCTCGTAGTATATTTTCAGGGTAAGATCTCTGACAGGCAGTTTATATTGTATATGTTTAATTGACCTGATATTATTTATATACCAAAGAGCTTTTTCAAAGTCATTTTTACTGAAGTACAGCCTGGAGTAAGAGTAGTTAACAACAACATCAGTATTTTCAGGTGAGAGCATATCTTTATACTGCTCGGTAAACCGCTCTGCCCATTCAAATTCTTTAACTGCCAATGCTGAACTCACTATATTGGCAAACATCAGGTCATCAAAGTATATGTGTTCTGCTGCCGCATACAGTTTCTGCTCAAGGCAAATTTTGTAAAGATCAAATCGTTCCTTTGAGTACCCGGTCTTATTTTGGTAACCCATGTAAACACAATAACTTTGTAATACGTTATGCAGGCTGTAGAGATCACTTTTTGAAAGTTTTTCAAAACTGGATACAAAGATATTTTTCAGAATTGTGTAATGTTCTTCCTTTTTTTCCTTTATCAGCAATACTTCATAAAGATGCAGTTTGATCTTCAGCTTTTCCTTAAAATAAGTATCCTTATTCAGCAGGTAATCCATAATATGCTCAATAAAATCGTAGTTTTGCTCAATCTGTTCATACATATTCTTATCAAGCATAAACCGGTAATGATTTAACGCTTTAGATAAGTAATAACTTGTCAGTTCATCATCTATATAAGTAATAGTATTTGTGGTGTAATTCTTAAAATCCTTTTGTTTGAATTTTGTCCAGTCCATATAAATTTCTTTCTGGTTCTGGAGCTCATATTTTTTAAAGAAATATTCAGGGTCATGGAAAGTTATCGCATTGATATCTTCTTCAATTTCGTTGTAATATTTAAGAAAAACTTTTTCAAGTTTCCTCTCATTTAGTTCTTTCAGCAGGTTCAAACCGCGGTTCAGGTCATCTTTTCTGAAATTTATATATGCAAGGTAGTCTTCGGCAAGTTTACCCAGGTTATAAATGACAGTTCGTAAAAAACCGTCATTGTACTTTTTTCCATCGAACAGGCTCTTAAATACTATCTCTTTATCCAGTCTTTTATCTTTGAAATCAGGGTAGAACTTTTTCAGGTACTCATATAATTGTTTTACATGAATATTCTTATTGAAGAAAGGTGATTTGACAAATTCTCCGAACTCTTTGAATTCTCTGGGATTAAATTTGCTCAGCATTCCGAGAAGTGTATTACTAATCATTGATATTTTCGGGAAATTTGAAACAATATATCACACTTTTTTCCCATATAAAATACATTTTTAACGCCATTTTTACAATTTTCGGCATTTTTTCACTTTAAAAAGAGCTTTCAATTTAAAACAAGTTCAATTACAATTCTAAAACGTAATTTAACGAACAATCAGGTTTCGTTTTCCAGAGTTATATCATTTGTAAATAAGTATGTTAAAAGAAGAGCCGTGAATTTTGAGAAAGATCATTTGGCAAAAAACACCAACAAGTGAGATTTCATTTCTTTGCCGGGCGGAATTTTTAGGAATATATTTGTATCAAAAGAAAACAAAACTAATTTTACGAAAATGAAAAAACTGTTCCTGATATTATTGCTTTGCGGAACTGTTACATCACAATCCATGCTATTTGAAGCTCCGCATTTCAGCAGCTCGCAATCAGAGGGCAATAAGAAAAATATAAGCGAAGTAACGATACCTGAAGGAAACAATTTAATACCCCATGCCCTTGAACGAACCTCTTCGGTGGTACCTGCAGGATATTACCTGGGACAGTATCCCCCAAACAAGATCGATCAATTAACGAACATATATTTCAGCTTGCCCGCTGCGCAGCACGTTCGGCTTGTGATTATGAATATTCTTGGGCAGGAAATTGATGTTGTTATAAACAGCGAGCTGGCTGCCGGAACATACAAACTCAGCTGTGACGCATCATCTCTTTCAGCAGGGGTTTATGTGTGCAGAATGGGTTCAGCTGATTTCACTGATTCACGTAAAATGCTCCTGTGGAATTAGAAACAATAATACTGCAAAGCCGCGCCCAAAAGTAATAATTTTGGCAAAAAAGCAGTGTTTTCGCTTAATTCTATTGCAGAAAGGTATATAAACTCAAAACAAAGTAAAAAAACTTTCAAAAAATTATCACTTAAAACATCAAACCAATAATTTCCAAGCATAACTCGCAATATTAACACATGTTTAAGCGTTAAAATACAATTTCAAATATTGCTTGATGAGAAGCAGCAAGTAAACAAATTTAAAATCATTTCTTTGTATAGCTTTGTAAACAAAGGTATTTTTGTATCAAGTAAAATTTTTAAAAAACATATAAGAAAGGATTTACAAAATGTTCGGATTCGGAAAAAAAATAGAAAAGGACCCAAAGAAAGCACTTGATAACGCAGATAAAGCGATCAATTCAGGTGTTTCAGGGTTTTTAACAAAAACATTTATGGGTCAGGATTTTGTAGACCAGACAAATGCTTCATTGAACATGGCAAAAAACTACACTGATACCAGCAACCTGAACCAGACAGGTATGGGCGGCACAGCTGAAGTATTAAGCATTGAAGATACAGGCGCACTGATCAATTTCAACCCCGTAGTGAGAATGAAATTAAGGATAACACCTCAGTTCGGACCCGTATTTGAGTCAACATCAGAAACAGCTGTATCTAAGATCGCAATTCCCAGGGTTGGCGATAAGATCAACATAAAATACAACCCGGCAAATACATCACAGGTTTTGGTTGTATAAAATTTCAAAACAATACAGGAGGAATTCTAAAAAATGAGGTTCACAAAAATAGCTTTACTTTTAATCGCAGTAATGGCAGTATTTTCAGGTTGCGGCAGGATAAAACAGATCCAGCAGATCACAGATAAATTCTCAGGTGACAGGTTATATTTCTGCGAAAAATATGTCACAAAGGAAATTGGCGAAGATACAAAATTTAAGGCCGGGAAAATTACTGTAATGGTAAAACTCCAGAATCCGATCGGTGAAAAAGAAGTTGATATCAACGTTACAGATGCCGCTACAGGCAAAGCCGTTGAAACTTTCCCGTTCACTGTTCAGCCAAGCTGGGATTATATTCACTTTGATGATGTAGAATTCAAAGATAAAGGCAAGTATAAAGTAAGCTGCCTGAAGAAAAACGGTGATGTTATCTGCACCGGTGAAGTAGAGATTATTTAAGCTGTAACTTCAATAATACATATGCTCAGCCGGGGGCAGCCGGCTTGAGCATAATTTTTCAGTGGGAGCTTCAGGATTCACTTGGGTATCTGACCTTTAATTAATTTTTTTGCTGATGGGACAAACAGGAAGAATAAGTATCGAAAAATATGCCGAGCTTTGCGCCAAAATGGGTGATATTATTAATGATAACGAAGCATGTGTTAAAATTGCAGAAAGTTCAGGCTACAGCAGGGCTGAATGGAATTCAGCTCACACAAGGTGGCAGAAAAGAATTACTGACCCTGAAGATATGGGCAAAACAGCATCAAAATTTGTAGAATGCTGGCAGGATGAAGTTAATAAGCTGCGCACAAATGGAGACTCTGCCGGAAACAGCCTGAAAGACAGGTAAAAATGCAAAGTATGTTATAAATTTTGAATTTGCTCTAAATTTGAGTGTTTTTTCAAAGAATCACCCCCCAATAAGCCGCCAATGAAAATTGCGGCTTTTTTATTTAATACACTAAACCAATACCCGTTCAAGTTCATCAAATATGTAACAAATGAACATTAAAACAGTTAAATTATGAAATTAACGGCAATATTTAAGATAAGCCTTTTGGCAATAATATTTATGGGTAAACTAACTTTGGCAGATGACGCAAGACTGCTATTTGAAAAAACCATTTCCACGCAATCAGGTAAAGAACTGATAACCAGCCTTGTCGCAGGAGGAATAGAAATTTCTACCTGGGATAAAAGCGAGGTAAACATCAAAGTGTTTGGCAATGATGAAGCACAGGAAAAGATCATTTTTTCAGCTGAGGAAACTTCAACCGGCGTTAAGGTTGAAGGTAAACAAAAAGATAAAAACAACTTCAGAAATCTGACGATCAGAGTTGAAATAACTGTTCCCAAAAATTATGATCTGAAGCTCTACAGCAGCGGAGGAAATTTAACCGTAAAGGATATTACCGGTAAAATTGAAACAAATACATCAGGGGGGAATATCAGCATAGATAATTCCAGGGGAAACCTTGAAGCATATACGGCAGGGGGTAACGTAGCGATATCGGTTTCCAAAGGCGATGTTAAAGTATCAACATCCGGCGGCAAGATAACAGTGGATGATTTTGACGGCAACGTGGATGTTTCTACCGCGGGCGGCGATATAGTACTTAACGGAAAGAACGGCAGGATAGACGCTTCAACTGCCGGAGGCAGTATTAAGCTTGATTATGAAGGCAAAAATATGGGCATAGATATGAGCACTCTTGGCGGGAATATAACGGCAACACTGCCGGGAGATTTTGACGCAGATGCAGATATTGGTACTCTTGCAGGAAAGATAAACTGTGACTTTGCAAAGGTACAGAAGGAAAATCATGTTTCATCTTTTGTAAGAGCAAAGTTCAATAACGGCGGAGAAACATTTAAATGCACCACTTCAGCCGGAAATATTACAGTGAATAAAAGGTAGTTTCACTATCATCAGCAGCAGCAGAAATATTTTCATTCAGCCGGGCAGAATTTCTGCCCGGTTTTTTTTGAGGCACAGTGAAACAATTTAGAGGTTTTTTTCCTTTAAAAGAGTATAAGAACCGGAATTCCGTTTAAAAAACATTGTTTCATTGTTTAGTTAAACAATTTAGCATAATTTGCCACTATTGAAGAAATTATTAGCACTAATACTATTTTCACTTTCAACAGCAGTATTTGCGCAGCAAAAACTGCTTGTACCCATGGATGTTTACTCGCAAACTGACCATCTAAAAGCATATGGAATAGCCTACCGTCATTTGCTTGGGGGTAAGGAGCTTGACTGGCTACTCAATTACAGGGGCGGCTCTTTTATGTATGATTACACCGCAGAAATTGCCGCGGAATGTGTTGCTAAAAATGTGAGCTATGAGCTGCTTTCAGGCACACAAGCAGCGCAGCTTTATGCAGAAGTGCAGGATGAGAACAATAATATGGATATTGTAAGACTGGAAAAGGTCGCGAAGATAGCTGTATATGTTCCGCCTAACGCGTTACCCTGGGATGACGCTGTTCAGCTTGCGCTGGATTATGTTGAAATTCCTTACGATAAAGTTTGGGATGAAGAAGTACTGAACGGTAAACTGAAGGATTACGATTGGATACATCTGCATCATGAAGATTTTACGGGTCAGTACGGCAAATTCTTTGCCGCCTTCGGCTCTTCTGCGTGGTATTTAACCCAGAAGCAGACCAATGAAGATATGGCAAAAAAAATGGGCTTCGGGAAAGTATCTGAGCTTAAACTTGCGGTGGTAAAGAAATTAAGAGAGTATGTATCGGGCGGCGGGTTCTTATTCACAATGTGTTCAGGCACTACAACCCCTGATATCGCGCTTGCTTCGCAATACACTGATATATGCGATGTAATGTATGATGGAGACCCGGTAGATCCCAACGCGAACAGCAAACTCGATTATTCTGAGTGCATGGTATTTCACAATTTCCAGATACAATTGAATCCGTATGTTTATGAGTATTCTGATATTGATATAACCGATGCTGAATTAATGGCGGGTCAATACAATGATTACTTCACCCTGTTTGATTTTTCCGCTAAAATAGACCCGGTGCCAACAATGCTTATACAGTGCCATACGGCAGCAATTAAGGGTTTCCTTGGACAGGAGTCGGGCTTCAGGGAGGAGTTGATCAAGCCAAGCATGACTATTTTGGCTAAGAACGAAGGGACTAACTGGGTGCGATATGTACACGGCAATTTTGGTCGAGGCACATTTACATTATATGGCGGCCATGACCCGGAAGATTACCAGCATGCAGTTGGCGATCCTAAAACGGACCTGGCTGAGCACAAAAATTCACCCGGTTACAGACTTATTCTAAATAACGTACTTTTCCCTGCGGCAAAGAAGAAGAAGATGAAGACTTAAATATCTTCCTGAACTGGAGTTGGGGAAGCTATCCAAGATCATGATAAAAAAAAGCAGAGTATTGACTCTGCTTTTTTAGTTTAGAAAAAACGAATTGATCTACTTCAATTCTTTTTTGCTGCCTTTATTCTTTTTGCCTTTGTGTTTTTTATTTTTGTGTTTTTCTTTCATTTCCTTTTTGTGGGTTTCCCAAAGCTGCTGCTGGTTTGCGTCAAGTACTGAATTGATCTGAGTTTTCCCGGCTTCACGAATGGCTTTCATCTTATCTCTTCTTGCGGTTTTATCCTGGTCGTTCTTTGATGATTCCCAAACCGATTTCATTTCTTTTGACTGCGAGAGTACTATATCGTAGATCTGTTTGTGCTGGTCATCTGTAAGCGATAGCTTTTCTTTCATTTTATCAGCTCGTTTTTGGGCGCGTTCTTCGGGGGTTTTGCGCTGCTTCTTTTCACTTTTATCCTGCTGTGAATACGTATTGCTTACTGAAAACAAAAGCGCTGCCAGAAGTAAAACCAGGCTTAACAAATTAAACTTGGCGATACCCCTGTTTAAAATTTGAGTTTTATTCATGTATTTTTTGTAATTTAGATTAATATAAAAGACTTTAAGTGTCTCTTGTAGAATAAGACAAATAAACTCACAAAAAAGTTTAACCTAAAAGGCTGCATTTACATTCATTTACATTTGTAACAACGTTAATCTCTGTAACAGATAGACTTATACGGACAGTATTTACAATGGTCTGTATCTTTTGTTTGGGTAAACGGGGTTTCTTTATCAAATATTTTGATCAATAACTGCTCTAAATTCATTTCAAATAGTTCTTTCTTTTGAGGGGTAATTGGTTCTTCTTCAAACCAGAAAATTCCTCCGGATATTTTCTTTAAAGGATAAATACCGACACATAATTTTGAATTTTTTTCTGTATGCAAAAACAGCGAGGCGTAAAACAGCTGCTGAAAGTTCTCTTTGAATTTTATATCACTGAAAATCTTTTCAATATGCTCTGCATCAGAAACCTTTGAAGATTGCCGCGCTGTATCTACAGTACCGGTTTTATAATCGATGATCCGGGTAATACCATCTTTAATTTCAACTCTATCAAGCCTTCCGTAAAGATTTACCTCATACGCAACACCGCCTGCTGTTATGGTTACTGTTTTTTTCGCGTCATTTTCAAGCTGATGTATTTTGAAAGGAGCCCGGGCTTTATCGTTCATCAGAACATTAACGATAAGTTTTTTTATCACGCTTTTATAAAGCAGGTTTTTTCCACGGGTAAGCTTAGAAAACTCACTGTATTCTGATAGTTCGCTGCAGGCTTGTTTCCACAGGTCATCATATGCGCTGCTTAAATAATTAATTTTACCCTCAACAATTTCGGGTGATAGTTCTTTGCCAACATCATCCCTGTAAATTATATCCATGAGCTGGTGAAAAATATTGCCGAAGGCGGCCGCCGAAAAATATTCTTCAACCTCATCCTCTTCTTTCAGCCCGGCGGCCTTTTTGAAATAGAATTGAAGCGGGCAGTTTATGTATGTGCTGAGTGTAGTTGACGAGAACTGCTTTTGGTTCTTCAGAATATCAAGTACTTCCTGAGTTTTGTGGATTGTGATCTCTTTCCTTTTGGGAAGTTCGATATCACCTTCAAGCAGCAGGCTTTGGAAGCTTATGTTATCATTTGCCGGGGCAAGTTCATCTTCAAGCTGCATAATGAACCGGCTCTTTTCGCCTGATGAAATTACCCCTGTTTCTGTGTTATATATTAAGGTCACATTTTTTGCCTTCTGCAGAAGCCTGTAGAAATAATACGCATAGTCAGCTTCGGTATCCTCGCTTACAGGCAATTTGAATGCCCGCTTGAGCGCGTAGGGTATGAATGAGGAAGTATTCATTTCAGCCGGCAGTATTCCTTCATTTACGGAGAGAATGAATACATTTTCAAAATCAAGCGACCTGGCTTCCAGCATACCCATTATTTGCAGACCCGCAAGCGGTTCTCCCGAAAACGGGACCTTTATCCTCTTAGCGTTTTCCAGAAGAATATTCCAGAAAGTTTCCTTTTCAATTTCCGCAGTATATTTATCCAGAATATCTTTAATGCGGTTAAGTTCAATGGATGCTTTATTCAGGAATTCCCTTTCGTAAACAGTTGAATGACCGCTTCGGGCAGAAATTGCCGGTAATTTTTCCATAACAACTGAAAGATTGCTGAAAGCTTCACCGGCAGTATCTGCTGACCTGAAAATAGACGCGGCTATTTCCGGTGATCCGTTGAGCATGCTTTCGATGTACTTAGATGATGCGTAGATTACATTACGTTTATTAATATCATTAACCGCTTCAGCAATCGCGGCAGGCGCAGTTTCTCTGATATAAGGATGAAGCAGCACACTTATGATATCTTTGTGATAGAATTGCGCTGAAGCCCCCGCTCCTTTACAGTTAACATCCAGATCCTTCAGCGCTTCCAGCAAACTGAATAGCAGAGAATTCTTAAATGAATAACCCATTGTAATATTTATGGCTTCGATATTACCCGGTATAGAGCGCAGCACGGGCAGCAGCAGGCTGTCATCAGGCAAGATGACCGCAGTTTTGCCGGCACTCTCTTTATTAATGCCTGCAAGCTCACTGCCAAGTACCTTGGCTTGAGAAACTTCAAGGGGTGAGCCTATAACTTTAATGTTCATACCTTTTTCCGCCAGCGTGTTCCCTATCCATTTTGGCTCACTAATCCCCAGGTTCACAAAATTTTCTCTAAGGAATCTGCCAGATTCCTGAAGTTTGTCATCAATGTAATACTTGTCGGCATCCCAATAGATCTCAGCCTTGCCGGCACTAAGCAGACCCCTGAAGATTCCTTCTTCGCATCTATTCAACTGGTTAAATCCGGCAAATACAATTTGTGCAAATCCTGATTGGAATGTGTTTGCTTTAACTTTTTCATGAAGTCTTCTGTAAGCCATACCTTCATAGCAAATATTATTCGCCAAAAGGCGGTCACGGAACTTATGATATACCTTCCCGAGAATTTCCCATGTTTTTATGAATTCATCCTGAAGCCCTGTTATATCCTTTTCAGAAAAGCTGTTCCAGAACCTGTAAAATTCATCAAGATCAGAAACGCTGAACTCGAAATCTTCTTCGACCTTTTTATGTTCTTTCAGTATCCTGAAAAGGTAATTCGCATCGGCGAGGTTCTTATCAATTTCATCAAAATCGCGCAGGATAATTTCTCCCCATGGATAGAACTTATCAAATGTAACATCAGCCGCAAACTCCTTGTAAACTTCATAAAGTTCAAAAATGAGCGTTAGGTCATCAGCAATCAGGAGTTCGGAGTTTTCCCTGATGAATTCGCTTATTCCGCAGGTAACCGGCGCCCACACGGGCGCAGCGATCCTTTCGGATATGTATTTTTTAAAATAAAGCCCCGCCCTGCGTGATGGAAAAACTATCTGCAGCCCGGAAATTTCATTACCGTGTTTTTGGTGCAGCTCACCAGCCAGTATTTTTAAAAAAGGTCTCAATTACAGTTTAATTTAGCTATGATCATACTACTTCTTCAATTTGCAAATCGTTTAGATAGAACAAATTCATTTTTATTTGTTTAAAGCCCATTTCTGACAGGATATCACGATATGTTTTGACCTGCTCAATATGTTCCGGATTTCTTTTGCCTGATTTAAAATCAACTATCACTGCCCTGTCAGAATCGATAAGTACTTTATCGGGTCTGTAGATACTGCCATCGGGCAGAATTATCTCCCTTTCATTCATAACATTTTGAGGATCAAACCACTTCTTCACCTTATCATTGGCTAGAATATTTCTTAATTCTGCCTCTATTTCAGGTATCTGTTTCTCTGTTATGAGTCCAGTAACAACTAACTTCCGGGCAGCCATTTGAATGCTTTCATCTGCTGAGCTATTCAGAAATGATAGCGCCTTATGTAAAATTATTCCCCGGTTTTTTAGTTCATTCAGCCGGGTTTTGGTTTCAGGCACAAAATTTTCAAATTCCGGTTTTAAAATTAACTTGTTAACAATGTTACCTGAAGTCATTGCGCCAATTTTATATCCATTATACCCGGAGCCTGTTTCAGTCTTTTCGTTCACAACTTCCGGTGACCCGCTTTCATAGTTATAATTTTGCGTATCAAAACCTTGGGAAAGCACAGGGCTGCCTGTTAACGAGCGGTAAATAACCTGTCCCGCGTTTAATGACTCCCTGCCTTTTTGTGGAATACCAATAAACAACTTCTCTTCTGCGCGTGTAAAGGCGACATACATTAAATTCAGATTATCGAGGTAAGTTTGGGCGGCTTCCTCGTTGTAATCGCGGGCAAAGTATGAATCTCTAAGCGCGCTCGAGGCCTTAACAAAGTATGCAGAGAGAGTATCAAACGGCGGAGTATCTGAAGAAACCCACAGCATATTGCGGTTCGCATTCAGGCCGAATTCCCAATTCGCAAATGGTATAAAAACCACAGGGGCCTGCAGCCCTTTTGCTTTGTGTATGGTCATAACACGTATTGCGTCTTCGCCGGCGGGCACAATGATGGTATTTTCATGTTTGTTCTCTTCCCACCAGTTAATGAATCCGTAAACATCGCTGTTCTTTTCACCGGAATATTTCTTGAGGACATCAAGAAATCTGATGAGGTACGTATCGGCGGTATCGCCGAGACCGAACATCATAACCAGTTCCTCGGCAAGATCGTATATTCCCAAGCCGGAAAGTCTGCTGCTCACTTCAATATCATTGGGGTTTTGGAAAAAGTCACCGGGAATGAATTTCCTGAAAAGTGATCTGCTGATATCCTTTTTCAGATGATCTGTAAATAGTTCATTCAGATCCACGTTTTCATTACGGATGTAAACCAGGAAATTATATAATATCTCAGCCCTGGCTATGAGATTGTTACTTTCTACAATGAACTTAAAAATATTGATAAGTAACCTTACTTTAGGTGAATTGGTAAGCAGCAGTGAATCACTGGAAACAACCCTTAGGCGCGCATCTATCAATGCGTGCGCCGCTTCAACGGCATCAGCGTTATTCCGTACCAGCACCATCATATCGCTTTGCCGGCAGCCTTTCTGCAGCAGGTGTTTCATATTTGAGATCATCGATTCAACAGAAAACTCACGGGAAGTAACATCGCTTTCTTCATCGCCCTTAAAGAACTTGATATTCACATACCCGCCATCTGAAGAGCCTGCGGCACTTTGGATAATATCTTTGTACGATCTTGTAATAAGCTCAGCGAAGTCTTCAGGGGCTTCGGCTGCGCAAATTCCGGACGCGGTGCTGAAGAAATTATTATTAAACTCAATGATCCTTTTTTTGCTTCTGTAATTAACATCAAGGTTGTGTTCTTTGATAACTTCTCCAAACCCCGAAAGATCGCGCCGCACTTCTTCAAGCAGCAGTTTCATGTTGCCGTTGCGCCAGCGGTATATGGATTGCTTTACATCGCCTACTATCAGCGAAGCGTTATTTTCACTCAATGAATTTTCTATGAGGGGTAAAAAATTCCGCCACTGAAATGTTGAGGTATCCTGAAATTCATCAATAAGGAAATTTCTGTAAAAACTGCCGACCTTTTCATAAATAAACGGGCTGGCATCACCGGAAATAACATTCAGCAGCAGGTTATTTATATCAGATATGAGCAATACATTATTATCATCCCTGTATTTTTTAAGTTTACCGGTAAGATCTTTGAAGATGCCTGTAATATAAATGGTTTTTATGAGCTGGGAGGCCGTGTTGTACTTAACGTAATTATTATCGTAGGCAGCAACTGCCTGCCGCAGCAGATCAAACAATCCTGCTTCAGCCGCGGGTCTTAGGGCCGGCTTTGAATTTTTACCGAACCACTTATTTATATCCGCAGCAGCATCGCGGGCTCTTTGACCGGGTTCATATTTGCCAATTACTATATTATTGAGAAGGTAATTCATGAACCCCGCTTTCTTGTAGGGAAAGTCATCTATTACGAGGCTGTAAAGATCCAGCAAATTTCCCGCTTCAGCGGCAAATTGTTTCATTCTGCCTTCAAAATCATTCTTGATGGCAAACAGGGTACCGATAAATTCTTTTAGTTTTACCCTCCCGCCCTTATCATCCGCAGAACCCGCTTTTAGCATGTATCTTTCAGAAAAGATCTCGCGCGCAAGTTCTTTTATCTTAAGATCAATTTTCCAGCCTTTCTCATCATCAATGCTGTAATAAATAAAATCTTCGAGGAAGCCTGTCAGTTCTTCATCAATGCCCGCGTCGTCAAGCAGTTTATCGGTTATTTTTTCGAGAACTGCCTGCTGGTCAAGCTCTATGTTATACCCAAGCTGAAGTTTAAGCTCCCGCGCAAAAGACCTTATTACCCTGTGAAAGAAACTATCTATGGTTGAAACGGAAAAGTAAGAATATTTATGAAGTATGTTTTTCAGAACGTGCGCTGAAGCAGTTTCGATGTTACCCTTAACACCCTCATTTATGAGTGTTTGTTTCAGTCCTTCCGCTTTGCCGCGTGAAAGCTCAGTAAGCGCTTCAACTATCCTTGATTTCATTTCCGCGGCAGATTTATTGGTAAAGGTTACCGCAAGCACGTTTTTAAACGACTCAGTATCATTTAAAACCAGTTTAAGGTATTCTTTAACCAGCGTATAGGTTTTACCTGATCCTGCCGAGGATCTGTATATGAGGAAATTATTCATTTTGTGAATTAAAGATATAAAAATGTAATTTCTAAAAACATGGGCAAAGAAAATATACCGCAGCGGGAACGCTGTATGCGCTGTACACGCTGTATGCGCTGTATCAGCTCTTCAGATGTTTTGCAAGGAATGATTCCATAGCCCTGTAAAAATCAAACTTATTCTCCTGATTCTGAAAACCATGCCCTTCATTATCTTTTACCATATATGGAACGTCGATTCCCCTCTTTTTCAATGCCTCAACCATTTGATCAGATTCGTTTATATTGACCCTTGGATCCATTTTACCCTGTGCTATAAATAGCGGAGCTTTCATTTTATCCACATGGAATACAGGTGAATTCGATTCGAGCAGCTCTTTATCATTTTCAGGATGTCCTACCATTTCGTACAGCATTTCCAGGTACGGTTTCCAGTATGCAGGTATTGAATGCATGAACGTGAAGAGATTGCTGACACCGACGTAATCTACGCCTGCGGCATACAGATCAGGAGTGTACGCAAGACCCGCAAGTACAGCATAGCCGCCGTAACTTCCTCCATAAATCGCAATGCGTTTGGGGTCAGCTATGCCTTGACCGATCAGCCAATTCACCCCGTCTGTGATATCATCCTGCATAGTTTTTCCCCATTGCTTGAAGGAAGAATGCCAGAATTTTCTGCCGTATCCAACTGAACCGCGAAAATTCATTTGCAAAACGGCGTAACCGCGGTTCGCGAGAAATTGTACTTCAGGATTAAAGCCCCAGTAATCTCTTGCCCATGGGCCCCCGTGCGGATTAATTACAACAGGCAGATTCTTGTGCTCTATGCCATTGGGCAAAGATAAATAACCGTTTATCTGCAATCCGTCTCTGCTTGTATAGGTAACGGGTTTCATCTGCGCCATTTCATCTTCATTTATCCATGGGCTAACATCGGCAATTTTTGTGAGTTCATCCGTTATTTTATCATAGATATAATTCGCGCCAAGAGAGCGGTCGCTGTATGTGCGGATAATGAATTTTTCTTCATTGTCATCTTTATCCGCTATAATTATTTCATATTTGCCCAGATCCTTTTCAAGCCTTGCATATATCTTTTCTGTTTCCTCATCAAGGTACACCCTTTCACGTTTCCATGTATTGAAAGTAACAGCTGTTATCACTTTACGTTTCCTGCTGTATCCAAGCGAATATACATCCACATCGGGATGTTCATAAATGACTTCAAGTTCAGCGGCGTTTTTGATATCATATTTAATGATAGCATTCTTATCTCTGCCAATATTACTTGAAACATACAGGTATTTATTATCAAATGTAAAAAAGAGCGGGGTCAAACTTTCCTTAAAATTTGTGGTGTTAACAGTTTGCCACTCCTCTTTTTCATCTTCCCTGTACAACAGGCTTGTATTTACGCCATCGGCAGTAATAGCGGCGTGTATCCTCCCGTTATGATCTGTAACCCAACCGGAAATATTCCCCGGGTTTTGGGCAGCCAAAACCATATCACCGGTTTCAAAATTCAGCCGGTACACGTCAAAAACTTCGGGTTTACGCCTGTTCATTTCGATCAGAATTTCCGTATCATAATCTTCAAGTTCATCAATTAGATTCGCTCTTACTCCATCAAACGGTGTGAGATCTATGTTTGCGCGGTTGTTTATATTCACCGAAAAAAAGTGGAAATTTTCATCACCCGCGTTATCTCTCAGGTAAATGATGATATTATCATTACCCCAAAAGTATCCGCTAATATCACGCTCTTTGACATCGGTGAGCCTTTCGGCTTTATCATTGCCAATTTCCTGAACAAAAATGTTCAATCTTTCATTATATGGCGCAAGATAGGAAATGTATTTACCGTTTGGTGATATGAGGTAGCTTGTCTTTTCAGGATTTTTGAAGAAATCTTCTAAAGGGATAAGCCTGCTGTGTGGAGCTGATTTTTGTGAGTTTTTCATGAATTCTTAAGATTTTTATCAGTTAGTAATTGTTAACAAACTTAAGGAATTCTGCAATTATTAAGAAGTTAAAATTAAGTGTACTAAATTGAGCGTTGAAATGTGCTGCAATAATGTATTTCATGGTATTTACTTAGAATAATAATTAATTTCCGCACTCTAAAACTTTCATTCAAAAGCTAAAAAAGTGAAACAACTAATCAGATCAAAACCAGAGAAGGGCAGCGCAGGTGATTCACTTAAGAACAGTAACCTGGTACAATTGCTGAAGATATTTTCAAGGGAAGAAAAAACTGAATTCGGCAAGTTTGTTCACTCCCCTTTGAACCCAAGAAATGAAACTGCCAGATTTTACGACTGCCTGAAAAAATATTTCCCAAATTTTGAAGACATAAATTTTAAAAGGCAAACGGTGTTTGCTGAATTATACCCGGGGAAGAAATTCAGTGATGATGTAATAAGGAGAAATGCCAGCAACCTGCTGAAACTGGCTGAAGATTTTATCGCCTTCAGGGAATTGAAAGAAGATCAGATTGCATTCAGCAATTTGGTAACAGATTACTACCTGAGAAAGGATCCCGGAAATCTTTTTCTCCGCAAGGCGGGCAAAGCCCGGCTGCTTCTGGATGAAAATCCGCAGCGCAATGAAAATTATTATTACAGACTTGAACAGCTGAATACATCCATTGCCTATTATTACTCAAAAGAAGACGCGACAAGAAAAAAGTTCGATAACACACCTGAGAGGATTGAACAAACATGGCAATTTGCTATTCATGCGCTGCTATCCGTTTACGGCGCCGCTGTAAATGATATGCTTTACTTCAATAAAGAATACGATATCGAACTTCTGAAACCGCTCATGAATATATACAAAAGCAAAGCATTCAAAAGGAATAATACTACTGAAGTTCTGTATTATTGCATTAAACTGAGCACAGATGGCAGGAATGATGAAACATTTTACAGGCTGCTGGAACTGCTTGAGGAAAGCTCATCGTTGTTCAGCAAAGCTGAGCTTTTCGGTTTTTATATTAGTTTGCATAATTACGCCTATGAAAGAAGCCTTGACCCCAAGAACGAGATATGGGATATTGAGTTCAAAATAGCAGAAAGAATGCTTGAGCTGGGGCTGATAACTGAAAACGGAAAGATCACATCTGAATGGTTCGTAAATACATTTATTAAAGCGATCAGGGCCTCAAAACTTGAATTTGCCGAAAATTTCATAGAAGATTACCGTGAAATGCTGCCGAAGACAGAGCGTGAGAATGTTGTAAACACTTCGCGGGCTGAGCTGGCTTTTACCAGGAAAGATTATGTGAAGGCGCTGGAATATCTTGCAAAAGTAAAGTTCAACAATACCTGGGATAAATTAAGGGTAAACCATATGTATGTAAAGATACATTACGAGATGAACAATCCTGAATCATTTTATTACATTACTGATAGTTTTAAACATTTCCTCAAAGATGAACCTTCAATAAACGATTTCATCAAAAAGACTTTCGGTAATTTTCTGAATTACACAATACAGGTATTCAAAATGAGATCAGGAGAGGAAAAACCCGCAGGAGTTAACCTGAGGAAGAAGATACTGAACTCCCAAATTTCAGGTAACAAATGGCTGCTGGAAAAATTAAATGAACTTACAGGCAAATGAACTTACAGGTGAATGAACTTACAGGTGAATAAACTTACCGTAAATGAGAATTACCGTTTATCAGAATTATTTGAATTTTTTCAGGAACGGATGGTAATCTCCTTTAATTCCCACCGGCGTTGAGGTCCTTATTTCATATACCGCTTTAATTGAAGGCATCGCTTCATCGATCCTGAAACCGTTACCGTTGAGTATTTCTGTGTAGCTGTTGGTATGCAGATCGGTAAATCCTTCTGAAAACTCGATCTCTTCCCCGTTCATTGTAATTGATCTGAAAGTTTTGTCACCTTCCTTAAGGTCATTCTTATCGATTGAAAGAAACCACTTTACATTCGCGTTTTCGAGCTCAAGTAATCCTGCAGCTTTATCTTCTTTGTAATAATGCAGGATGTTTGATTGAGGCGCGCCGAAGATCCATGTTAACATGTCAAAAAAATGAATACCGATATTTGTTGCTATGCCGCCGGATTTCAGCATATCGCCCTTCCATGAGTAATGATACCATTTACCGCGCGGCGTAATATAGGTTAAAACTATATCGTATTTCTTTTTGCTTTTTGCCTGTTCAATTTTTTTCTTGAGCTCAATGATAGATGGATGCAATCTAAGCTGCAGAATTGTGTAAACGTTCTTACCTGTTTCCTTTTCAAGTGACCTCAATGCGTCAGCGTTCCACGGGTTGAGCACAAGCGGCTTTTCACAAATGGCGTTCGCATCGGCTCTAAGTGCAAACCTGATATGAGCATCATGCAGGTAGTTAGGCGAACAAATACTGACATAGTGAATGCGTTTATTCTCGCCATCCCTGCGCAGCTTTTCGCAATGGCGGTCAAATCTTTCAAATTCAGTAAAAAAAGCCGCCTCGGGGAAGTATGAGTCTATTATTCCCACAGAATCATTGGGGTCTAATATAGCCAGCAGGCTTTGGTCATTATCCCTGATTGCGCGTAAATGTCTTGGAGCCACAAAGCCTCCGGCGCCTATTAAAGCAAAATTATTTTTTGTCATATGTTCAGTATAGTAAACACGAAAATAACAAAAATATAGAAATAGAAGTATGTAAAATAAATTAGATAATTCCGCGCGGAATATTGAGAGAATTACAAAACGTAAATATTATTTTGTATATTTTGTTATATTTGTAGAAATATTATACACTTGCAGAAAGTCAAAAAAACTGAAATAGCGTATATAAAAGGAGTTGGCCCCAAGCGCGCCGAAGCCTTTGCGAAACTGGGGTTAAAGTACTCCACTGATCTTATTTCTGTGTATCCAAGAATGCACCTGGTAAACACAACTATTGGTTCCCTGAGAAACTACCACGACCAGAATGTAATAATTCGCGGAAGGATAATTGATAAACGCATGCCTTTCAAACCTAACCACCCAACCAGGATAAAGATATCGGATGATACCGGTTACATTGAATCGCTGATGTGGGGCAATACATTCTACAGGGAAAAACAATTTAAGATAGGTGATGAATACATCTTCTGGGGTAAAGTAGTATATAACGCCTATGAAAGAAACGTCAAGTTTGATATGCGTGACCATAAGAAACTTGAAGCAGGTGATGATGAAATGATGAAATACCCGTTAATACCTGTATATATTTTATCGGAAGAACTCAGGAAAACATGGATAAAGCCGCTGACACTGACAAAAATCATTTTCAACGCGCTCAAAATTTCATCTGAGGGCATAAACGAAGTTTTAAATGAACCGGTGCGAATAGCGAATGACCTGCTTGACCACAGGCAGGCGGTTTTAAGGATGCACTATCCCCGCTCAATTGAAGATATTGAACTCACCAGGCAAACCCTTGCCTTTGAAGAGTTGTTTTACTTACAGCTGGTTATGGCATTGAAAAGGCGCTCAATTGAAACCGCAAAAAAAGGAATTCACTTTGAAAAGGTCGGCGGTAATTTTGAAAAACTCTTTAATGAACACCTTGGATTTGAGTTAACCGGCGCTCAAAAAAGAGTGATCAAAGAAATTGTATCAGATATGCGCTCCGGCAAACCAATGAACAGGCTTTTGCAGGGAGATGTAGGCAGCGGAAAAACGATAGTAGCGGTATTTTGTTTTTTGGTAGCCGCAGAAAACGGATACCAATCAGCGTTTATGTGTCCCACAGAAATTCTTGCCGAACAGCATTTTAAGACCCTGAAGAATTATTTTGATAAGCTTGGGCTGAATGCCGTTCTGCTAACGGGCGGGCAAAAGAAGAAGCAGCGTGAAGAAGTGCTGGAATCGATCCGCTGCGGCAGAGCGCAGGTAATTGTAGGTACTCACGCGCTGATCCAGAGCTCTGTTGAATTCAGATCACTTGGGTTTGCGGTAATAGATGAGCAGCATAAGTTCGGGGTAATGCAGCGCGCCAAACTTCTTGCCAAAGGCAGCAATCCGGATGTGCTTGTTATGACAGCAACTCCAATACCCAGAACGCTTTCTCTGACAGTTTACGGCGATCTTGATGTATCTGTTATTGATGAACTGCCTAAGAACCGGAAAAATATAAAAACCGCGCTGCGCGGTGAAACTGACAGGTTAAAAGTTTATAAGTTCATACGGGATGAAATTAACAGCGGCAGGCAGGCTTATATAGTGTATCCCATAATAGAAGAATCCGAAAAACTTGACCTGAAATCCGCTGTGAAACATTTTGATATCCTGAAAAATGATGTTTTCCCTGATCTGAATTTGGGACTTGTACACGGCAAGATGAAATGGCAGGATATTGACAGTACGATTGAGGCATTCAAAGATAAGGCGCTGCAGATGCTGGTATCAACAACGGTTATTGAAGTTGGCATTGATATACCCAACGCAACCATAATGTTAATAGAAGAAGCGCAGCGCTTCGGGCTTTCTCAGCTGCATCAGCTTCGCGGAAGGGTCGGCAGAGGCGCAGAGCAATCTTATTGCATACTTATGGCTGAGTCATCCGGGGAAATATCTGCTGAGCGCCTTAAGATCATGACAGAAACCAATGATGGATTCAGGATCTCAGAAACTGATCTTAAGCTGCGGGGACCGGGTGAATTTTTCGGTATCAGGCAATCGGGTGATCTCAAGTTCACTGCAGCCGATCTTGTGAAAGATATGCCTTTAGTAGAAAAAGCACGTGAATCTGCTTTTAAGGTCGTCAGTGAAGATCCGCATCTAAGAAGTTATGAAAATTCTACAATCCGCGAGCACTTTCTTACCAACTACAGGGAATCAATGGAACTGATCAAAATTGCATAGTAATTATAAATTTTAAACTATACTAATAATGTCCAATAGAGTAAAACCGCTGATAATCCTGATAATTCTTGCATGTATTTTCTGGCTTGAAATGTTTGTTTTAAAAACTTTCAATTTCTGGCTTGAAATGACAATTGCAGCTTCGCTGCTGGCAGGACTTGGACTGTATTTTAATCACAAAAACGGTGAAGCAATAAACTACAGGCTTTGTTACTTTGAACCAAAATATATAGTCATCGGAATTCTTTCCGCAGCGCTGCTGTATATTGTCTTTTATACCGGAGATATTGTTTCTAAGGTTATCCTTCCTTTCGCCGATAGGCAGGTTGTAGGTGTATATAACAATAAATCTCTCCTGGATCCTGCCATAATAGGACTTCTGCTGCTGTTCATTATAGGGCCAGCAGAAGAGATCTTCTGGCGCGGCTTTGTACAGGATACACTTGCTGAAAAATTCGGGGATAATAAAGGCTGGATAGCGGCATCAATAATTTACGGGGCGGTACATATTGTCGCAATGAATTTTATGCTTTTCATGGCAGCGTTAATTTGCGGTCTCTTCTGGGGATGGATCTTTAAAAAATACAGGTCTGTGTGGCCGGGAATAATTTCACATGCTTTGTGGGATCTGACTATTTTTGTCCTTCTGCCGGTCAGATAAAACTTCTGTTAACAAAAAAAAGGGAGTCAAAGACTCCCTTTTTGCTGCACGAACAGAAATTTATTATCTAATGAATTCAACCATTGCGCTTGCAACAGTGTTTTTCTTGCTGTCAAGCAGGAAGCATCTGTATATGCCTGGTGAATCAACTCTTAAGTCACTTGATTCAAAATATATATATTTCATATCTGCTGATACATCAAAATCTACTTTTTTGTAATAATCAAAGCTATAACCATTGTATTTATCAAACTGTATTGAGCAGTCTTTTAATCCTAATGCGTAGTCACATTTAACCATTACTGTAACAGGACCGGTGTAGAACCTATCGCTGATGGAAACTTCACCTGAAGAACCGTATTTTTCGCAGAAATACAGAACAGGACCGTTCTGAGCTTTTAACTCAGCGGTCAATCCTAAAACAAACATTAAAGCAAAAACCCCTAAAAACAATTTAAATTTAGTCATTTTGACCCTTTCTATTTATTAATAAAACTGAATAATATTTATACAATTTAATAAAAAAAATGTTTCAAATAATATGCATATATTTGGTAAAAAACATACTTTTATTTTTTGAATTTGCAAGAAATAAAGTTAAATATATGTATTATAATATCTTATTATATAACCAAAACTCCCAAACTATATGAAAATTTCAATCATATAAATTGTTGTTTCAAATTTATATATTTGAAAGTACGATGAACTATATAAATCAAAAATTCAACAAAAACTCACAAAGGACAGAGTTTTTAATACCTTTGCTGAATATTCTTTCTGATTCAGTTTCAATAGTTGGAGCCTTCGTACTTTCGTATTATATAAGATTTTATTTTCCCCCGTTTGTGGAAATGGTACCTTTTAACGGTGCAATCCCGCCCTTAAGCGGATATATTATTCTGGCCTTAATAGTCCTTCCGGTTTGGCTCCTTATTTTCCAGTCCAGGAAAATGTTCCGTCCAAAACGTATAATATTTATTTTTGATGAATTCTTCCTGATCTCAAGGCTTGTTACCTTTGGTATAGTATTTTCATTTGGGTTGATATTTTTCTACAGGGTTTTTCCTTATTCAAGGGTTGTATTTCTCCTGGTTTGGTTAAGCTCAATAATATTCATAACCATTGGAAGGTACATTGTTCTTAAGTATGAAAAAAATCTATATAACCGGGGCAAAGGTCTTA
Source organism: Ignavibacteria bacterium UBA2360 (assembly GCA_002344125.1). Taxonomy (GTDB): domain Bacteria; phylum Bacteroidota; class Ignavibacteria; order Tepidaquicellales; family OLB5; genus OLB5. Next base: position 130,880 of record DDTQ01000011.1, read on the forward strand.
AGGATACAATTCTTGCAGGAAGCAATCAAACTGCATATGATATTTATGATAAGTTCTCTGCTCACAAATATGCCGGTTTTAATATCATAGGATTTGTCGAAGAGCATCCCGGAGAATCAAAAGGATTGTTACCGGGGAACCTGAAACTGGGAACCTACAATGATCTGACAGATCTTGTTCAGAAGCTTAATATTGAAGCTGTACTTGTAACAATACCTTCAACTGAACATGAAAAGCTTTTTGAAATGATGAAAAACAGTGAAGGTGAAAATGTTGAGTTTCTCATGGTTCCTGATTTCCTGGAGGTAATAACTTCATCGGTCCGTGTTCAGGAAATTGACGGAATACCTTTCCTTAAAATTAAAAGTATTCCAATGAATGTTTGGAACAGGATACTTAAGCGGGCATTTGATTTTTCCTTTGCTCTCGGGGTAATGCTACTTACATCGCCGCTTTTCATTATACTGGCCCTGGCGGTTAAGTTTTCCTCAAAGGGACCCATTTTTTACAAACAGGAGCGCCTGAGCATGACAGGCAAAAAATTTGACATGATCAAATTCCGCTCAATGGTAGTTGATGCAGAAAAAAACACAGGCGCAGTTTATGTTAAAAAGGGTGATTCAAGATATACACCAATAGGTGAAATGCTCAGAAAATATTCACTGGATGAGCTTCCGCAATTTCTGAATGTACTTAAAGGCGATATGAGCATTGTGGGGCCAAGACCTGAAAGAGAATACTTTATAAACCTTTTTAAAAGCAAAATACCCAAGTATCTTGACAGACACCGTATAAAATGCGGAATAACAGGCTGGGCACAGGTAAACGGCTTAAGGGGAAGTGATTCTTCAATTGAAAAAAGGATTGAATACGATATTTATTACATAGAACACTGGTCAATAGTTTTTGATCTTAAAATAATCATCAAAACCATAAAGGAAATGTTCTTTTCAAAGGCGGCTTATTAATATATGATAGAAGTAATACTTTTTTACGCTCATGCCGTATTCTTTGTTTACATATTTGCAAAAAACTATGTAGAGCAGAATACTACAAGCGCATTTTTAAGTACAATTTTTGTGATTATTATCTTTACTGTGGGGTGGACCTTTTCAGCGTTTGTTATAGGGTTCTTCATTCCCGATGACGGTGTGACAAGAATACTCACAAAAGCGGCATTTTCACTGGGGCTGCTGACTTTGCTTGAGTTGATCTTTTATAAATTTTACTTTGCTAAAAGCACGGTAAGAAAACAAATGGTATAAAATATTCAATTCATCAATGCCGCAACATCACGGGGAAGAATACTTATCATGATCTTTCTTACCTGCATCCCTGATTTCACCGAGTAAATGCCCAAAACCGCTTCGCCTTCAACACCTTTTGATCTAAGCTTTGCACTGCTGCCATCAATACCCGTAAGCTCAATCAGGTTTTTTCCATCTTCTATAACAAAGTAAACTTCCAGTTCGCTAAACGGAACTTTGAAGCCAAGAATATTGGTTCTGTAAACTTCGATCATCATTTCAGAGTGTAAACTTGCTTTCAATACTTCAGGTGTTTGCTGAATCTTTATATCACTTGAAGTAAAAATAATCCTATCCGCGGCAAGTATCAGCAGAATTACAGCAAGGATCCATACCAGTTTTTTATACATACAAGATCGGGTTGAAGTTTGCTGCTTTTGTTCTAATCGTCGCCAAATTTCAGTTTCACATTTTTGGGAAGCTCAATTTTGCTATCCGAATTTTGCGGTTTAGCCGTTTTTTCCGCTTTCTTTTCTGTGCTTAACCGCTTGATGATAGTTTCATCAACATTTTTGGCCTGAACAATATCCTCTTCAACAATTTTGCTTGAATCCGGATCTGTAACCAGCAAATTAAGCATAGGTGTTTTCTGGAAATCATCGGATTGCACTATACTTACGTGTTCAAATTCTTCAAACAGGCTTCTTTGTCCCGGCGTTTTTTTCTGCCTGAAGGCGGGCATTTTGGTTTTTATCCTGAACTCTTCCTTATCTTCTGTGAGAACCGTATTTTCTTCCGTTTCTGAAAACAGCTTTATCTCATCATCTGTTCTTCCGGTCATATCAAGCTTTTCAGAGCTTTCCCTGGCTTTTTGTTTTTTCTTCAGTTCATCATATTTACCTGTCCTATAGAGATTTTCACGGGTAGAATTTATCTTCCCTATCAGAATTTCTTCATCAGTAACAAGCGAGCGGTTATCCTTCACTTTAAACTCTCCTGCGATCATCATATCTGAAAAGTTTTGTGAAGTGAGATTATCAATAATAAAATCGCATACGCCCTGAAATGTAAATTCTTCCGGGAAGAACTGGAACCGCAGATCGGTCAGATCTATGAAAGCAAGATCAGCAGACTTGTTGATATCAATGCTGTAGCTGTTATCCGAATCAGGCTCCCTGTTAAAATAAAGTGAATGCGGTGTTCGCGTAACTGAATTCAGCAGCTCTGTGCTGGAAAGATTCAGTTCACGGTATTTATTCCTGAATAATCTCAGATCTTTCAGGATATCTTCACCCAGCCATCCGGTAGCAATTGAGTAGTTTATTCCGTGACCTATAAAATCATCTATAGGAAAGTACCTTGATGTGAAGTAATTCAGGTCCCTCGGGCAAATAATCACGTTTGCCCTCTTATCCTTGATAATTTTCATATCATTGTAATCAAGGTACAATGGATTAATTAAAGTAGTATGTGAATCAATCAGTCCGTACTCATCAAAGAGAGATATTACAGATTTGTGGAAATTCTGCCTGAATTGATCGGTGATATCTTTGTTTACTGCAACCTCCAGAAAGATATCACACAAATTATGATTCTTAAGTTCAGTTATTCCTGAAATATCATATACTGTTAACTGGTTTTCCTGGGTAATGTAAAAGGAGGGATTGAGATACTTGTAATCCCTAACAGTATTTGAATCCTGTTTGATAGGATAACAGACCGAAACGCTTTGACCGGTAGTATTCATGGCCTTGGTAATTGGCGCGAGGTGATTTGTATCCTTGCGAAGCGAGAATTCGTTCAGGAAGGCAACCCCTGAGCGCAAAGCCCTGTTGAAAGAATATTCGTAGATATTCAGCAAGTCTGCCTGAATTCCTTCACCGGCAAGCTCCTGGTATAGATAGTTAAAAATCAGGTCAGTGCATAGATCCTCATCAGCTTTTTCATAATGCCGCCGCTTAAGCAGGTAATGCAGCAGGCTTCCTTCAGAGCGCAGGCATGAATTCACCATAGGCGGCATGATTATCTTGCGTGAGCAATCAACAATTTCCGCTGAATCCCTGTGAAGCTCTATCCATTTATCTACTTTTGCCTTACCTTTGGCTGTTGAATCCGCCATATCGGTGATCTTGGTATCATTCAGCAGCAATGAGTACCTTCCGAAATCGTTATTCCGGTTAAAAGTTATAACGTATGCATCTTTCAGTATTTTCAAAGGTCCTCTATTACAAATTTTTCGTCAATGATGTATTTACTTTTGTTAAGAGTATTTATTCCGCCTGCATATAAAGCGTATTCAAAACCTTCTCTTACGCTTGCGGCGCCAAACTCACCATTTACGTTTACAGCCACAAAGCCCACCTGATAATCGTGATCACGGTTCTTATGCGAGAGCAGGTTAAGCTTGATCACCCGTTTGACTGCATATTCACATGCTTCCTGTGGAGACATTCCCCTGCCCATCATTTCGACCACAAGGAAGCTGCCGCATGCTCTGACGCATTCCTCGCCGCGTCCGGTTGAAGCGGCACCGCCAACTTCACCATCTACATATAAACCCGCGCCGATAATTGGTGAATCACCCACTCTTCCGTGCAGTTTCCACGCTGTGCCGCTGGTTGTGCAGGAAGCAGAGATATGACCATCCTTATCTATAGCTACCATTCCAATTGTATCGTGGTTGCCGTCATCATTTATTCCCAGTCCGTTTGTTTTCTTGACTTTATACTCGTCCGTGTGGAATTCCTGTGACCTGCCGTAACGGCCGTTTTTCCACTCAATATACTTTTTGATCGATCCTTCGGTGTGCAGAATATCCGGCTGAAAGCCGTTTGTGATAGCAAAGTTGTACGCGCCTTCGCCTGCAAGGCTAACATGCTCGGTATTTTCCAGTATTAGCCTGGCAACGGAAACGGGATTTTTGATGTGTTCAACACAAATAACCGAACCTATCCTTGCTTTCCAGTCCATAATAGCGGCATCAAGTGTAACCCTGCCTTCGGCATCAGGCAGGCCGCCATAACCTACGCTCAGTACATTGGGGTCATCTTCGGCTACTCTAACGCCCTGCTCAACAGCATCAAGTGAGCTGCCACCCGAATTCAGTATTTCATTGGCTTTTTCATTGGCTGCCATGCCGTGTTTCCATGTAGATATTACGAGTTGTTCCATAGCTACAAATATAATTAAAAGGTACGTATATATAAAGAAACAGGTTGATATTACACAAATTATAATTTTGGGATATCTACTATTGCACAATTCAAATTTAAATGCTAAATTTATAACGGAAATACGTTAATTATCCCCCATTTAAATGAGAAATTTACTACTGCTGCTAACAGCATTCATAACGCTTTGCCTTGGCGAAGCTTCGCTTCAAAGCGGATCTTATACACGCGTAGATTTTATGTTAACTCTTTCAGACGGCATAAAACTGGACTGTACAAAATTAATACCCAACGGCACGCCGCCTGCCGGAGGCTGGCCGGTTGCAATCATTACACACGGGTACGGACTTTCAAAATTCATTGAGCTTCCAAGCGCAGAGGAATTCGCAAATGATAATTATTACTCTTTTGTTTACAGCATGCGCGGACAGGGTGTCTCGGAGGGACTTTCCAATTTTATTAGCACCACAGAAGCCAATGACCTTAAAGAAGTAGTGCAGTACATTAAAAATGATGCCAATACAAATGATAACAAGATCTTTATTCACGGGGGATCGCAGGGCGGTATTATTCCTTTCATGGCTGCATGTACAGGTTTAAATGTTAAAACTATTATCACTGATCTTGCATCACCCACTGCGGGTTCAAACTGGATTGAGAACGGCGGAATAAAAATGACATTCCTGTGGACATCCGGATACCCTTCAAACATTGTCAGGTATAATCCGCTGGTAAGCAGATTTAAGCCGTGGATCTATGCGAATACAAAAGAAAAATGGGATAGCCTGAATTACTACCTGCCAATTAACCGTGATTTTATAGGAGAGGTTGGTAACTGCCAGATACCCGTTTTAGTGCAGAATGCATGGCAGGATAAATTTTTCAACACGCTTGGAATGATCCAAAGCGCTTATATATTGCCATACAACAATATCAAAATGTATTTCGGGGCAATGGATGGACATGGCAGCGACCTTGTAATGGCGGAAGAAACATACAAAGACCAGGTTATACTTGACTGGCTGGACTATCACCTGCACGGCGTACAAAATAATATAATGAATGTTAATAATAAGTTCACATATGCCGCAAGCAGGTTCCCTGCAAACGAAAGCCAATGGAGCTGGAACAGGTACAATTCACCTACATGGCCCCCTGCCGGAACAGAAAACGTGAAGTTATATTTTCACCCTTCAAACCAGCTGCAGGTTTACGGATATGGAGGATCGCAAACCAGTGTGAATTTTACAAATGATGTACTTGACCCGAATGTTACCATGGAATATCTTGTAAATACAGAGTTCCGGGGACCCTTGTTTGACGCAAAATTTCATAAGGAAGAGATATTTTTTGATACTCCGGCATTGCTTCAGGATGCTGTAATGGCGGGAACGCCGTACGCTTATCTTTACTATTCATCCACGGCAAATGAAATTTGCCAGTACAATATGCAGATCTACGCAGTAAGACCCAACGGCAACGAAAAGCTTGTTACCAGGATAAACTGGACTGACAGGGATTATACCGCAAACCAGGTGAAACAGAAATATGTTAACGGGCAGGCATACTCCCATGTTTTCCGGGCTGGAGAAAAAATAAGGGTAAAATTGACCAATCTGGATAATGTACCGTTATATGATTTCAACGGGGATACAACAGATACATTCTTAAGAACAAACCCGTTCATGCTTCCTTCGCTGAAGGCGGGGGCAAACAAAGTTTACATTAATAATAATTCCAAGTCATACATTGAGCTTCCATTGATGAATTTTGTTATCGGTATTCAGCAAATTTCCGCTGAAGTACCGCAGCAATTCAACCTTGGACAAAATTATCCCAACCCGTTCAATCCGGTAACCAAGATAAGATTTTCAGTACCCAATACCGGCAAGAATAATTTCGTAAAAATAGCTGTATATGATGTAACGGGCAAATTGGTAACCACGCTAGTTGACGAAAATTTTTCGGCGGGTTCATATGAAGTGGATTTCAACGGTTCGAATTATTCAACAGGGGTTTACTTCTACAGAATGACAACAAATGAATTTTCAGAAGTTAAAAAGATGATATTGGTAAAATAACTTAAAGGTAAAATGAAAAAATATGTTGTTTTGCTTGGTATCTCGTTCCTTCTGGGTTTTCTTGTTCTGCCGGAAAGTCAAGATGAACTCACTGTAACCGAAGGAACAAACAATGTTCCTTCCATTGTGATAACCGGTACAGAGATCATCAGTTCAATAAACGCCGTTAAAATTACATATAATTTAAGCGATGCAGAAAATGAACCCTGCCGTATAAGTTTGAGAGTTTCAAATGATAGCGGCAAAACCTTTTTGTTCCCCGCTGATTCAGTCAGCGGAGATTTAGGCTATCCTGTTCAAACCGGCACAGGGAAACAGGTGTATTGGTATTACGGGTCCCTTCCGCTGGGTTACAAAGTTAAGCTTGTTGCAGATGATATGGCAAATGTTGATATACAGCAGCTTGTTAACCAGGTGGATAGCGCAAACTTAAGGAGCAACATGCAGTTCATCACCGGTATCAGACACAGAACAGCCGGTTCAGTACAATTGCAGCGGGTTAAGGATTCCATAAACAACCGTTTCAACCGGTACAATCTGCAGACATCTATACAAAGCTTCGACTTTTCGGGATACAATGCCCAGAATTTTTCGGGCAGGCTGCCGGGCACAACCAGGGAAGATACAACTTACATTGTATGCGGACATTTTGAGACAACCAGCACAAGTCCGGGGGCCGATGATAACGGAACCGCAGTTGCGGCATTTCTTGAAATATCAAGGATACTTTCTAATTACAAATTCAGAAATACAATAAAGTTCATAGGTTTTGATCTTGAAGAATCAGGGTTAGTGGGAAGCTCAAGGTATGTTTCGCAGGGGATTCCGCCTTATGAAAAAATAGCCGGAGTGTTTGATTTTGAGATGATTGGTTACTATTGTGACCAGCCCAACTGCCAGCAGATACCAACCGGATTTTGTACGCTGTTTCCATATTTATGCGATAGCATCAACTCTCAGCAAGGCAGAGGAAATTTTTTGATAAATACCGCGAATGTTAATTCAAATCCTCTAAGGTATGCTTTTGATAGCTGCGCCCGCATTTACACTCCGCAGCTCAGAGTGCTCTCACTTGCAACACCCGGAAATGGCCAGTCAACTCCTGATCTCAGAAGAAGCGACCATGCTCCTTTCTGGGATGCAGGTTATAAAGCACTGATGCTTACGGATGGGGCAAATTTCAGGAATCCAAATTACCACACCGTTAATGATACTCTGGGCTCTATTAATTTTGATTTCTTTACCAACAATGTGAAGGCAGCTCTTGCGACTGTGGCAAGTCTTGCGGGAATTCAGCACAGTTCATATGATGTAAGCGGATTTTTGAATGTAATTGGTATTTCACAGATCTCCTCAGAAATACCCGGGCAGTTCTCACTTGGGCAAAATTATCCGAATCCTTTCAACCCGAAAACCAGGATCAGATTTTCGGTACCTTCTTCAGGAAAGAATGAAGTTCTTAAGATCGCAGTTTATGATATTAACGGCAGATTAGTATCTGCTATTGCGGAGGGAAAATTCTCACCCGGAGTTTATGAAACTGAATTCGACGGCTCGAAATACTCATCAGGTGTATATTTCTACAGAATGGTTACAAAAAATTACACTGAAGTAAGAAAACTGATACTTATGAAATAATTTTCGTTGATTCACTTCTTGCTAATATTTTATTTTATATGCAGTTAAAAGAGTATCTGCTGTATTTTGCTAACTATTAAGCGTTACTATTTTTGAGAAAAAAGCTAGCTCTAATAAAAATTTAAACCTTGTTATGTATAACAATTTATTGTTAAATTCTTTAAATTTTTATAACAAATTACTTTTTACTAACTTTATAAATTAACAAAAAATGAAAAAACTTATCATTTTGCTTTTGATTTCAGTTGTAACACCATTATTAGTATTTTCACAGGGAACTGATAAATTAAATCATATCAGAACCCCAATTGGACCAAACAGTTTAATTGGCGGTGAACCACCGGTACCGTTTTTAGCAAACTTCGGTCCGGAATCCTTTGAAAGCCCAACATTTCCACCCGCAGGCTGGACAAAATTAAATCCAATCGGCGGAACAGGCTGGGACAGGATCACAAACGGAACAAACGTTCCGGGATGGGGTACAGCAGTTGTTGGTTCAACACCTCCGGGCGGCGGAACAGCAATGACTTATGCAACTTATACCAATGGCGGAACATCGGCAAACGATATGTGGCTTATTACTCCCCAGATCATGAATATCAGCCTTAATGATTCTTTGATCTTCTGGATAAAAAAATTCCCAGGTATTGAATATGCTGATAACGTTGATGTTAAAATTTCAACAACAAACAACTCAACACCTGCATCATTCAGCTTAACAGTAGCTACATTCGTATTTCCAGGTGCAAATGATACTGCATGGCAGAGAAAAGCTTACAGGCTTGGCAGTGTTTCAGGTCTTACCGACGGCGCAAACATTTATGTTGGATTCAGAGAGCATGTTGCAAACAACTTAAATGATGGTGATGTTATTGGTCTTGATCTTATCAGTTTAGTAGGTTCAACTGTTGGTATTAATCAGAATGGGACAGAAATTCCTGCGAAATATAATCTTTCACAGAACTATCCAAACCCGTTCAATCCTTCAACAAAGATCAATTTCAGCCTTCCTAAATCAGGAAACGTTAAACTGGCTGTTTATGATATGATCGGCAATGAAGTATCTGTATTAACAAACGGTAATTTAGCTGCCGGAAACTATACCGCTGATTTCAACGCTTCAAAGCTTTCAAGCGGCGTATATTTCTATAAGCTTACAACAGATGAATTCTCATCAACAAAAAGAATGATGTTGATTAAATAACGAAGTTATTTATGAAACCTTGTTTCTAAGGCTGGTTAAATAACGAAGTTATTTAAAAAGTAACAATATATATTTAAGAAGGCGGGTAATTCCCGCCTTTTTTATTCAGAACCTGATATTCACAGCGCAATAATAACTTCCCTGTTCAAATATTCTATCGCTGCCTTTACTTAAAATATCATCAAGCAAAGTATTTATTACAATATTCTTAAGCAAAAAGCCGGTGATCGATCTAATCATATTGCCTGCAGGCATAAGGTGCTTTATGGAATTATCTATAACCAAAATAGCTGCGCTTTGAATTGCCATCAGCTTAAAATGTTCTTTTACCGCTTTAATGGGAATGAAGTAGCTGGAATTGTGTACTGCGTAAACACTGAGGAAATCAAATGGCTTAATGAACATATCGGGGGTAAAGTTAACAATGGCGTAGCGGTCCCAGAATCCGCCAAACCGGATGTTCTGCCTGAAAGATGATACAATATTGAAAGTTCGTTCTTCTTTAAGAGTTTTGCTCTTTTGCAGAAGATCGAATGAATAGCGGTAAAGCTCCGCGCTCTTATTTTTTATTTCAGTTTCCCGCAGGGATTCAATTCGTGATGACTCAACGCTTATCAGACTCCTTGAGCTGTTATTCTTTGCTTTTTCAGTTTCCTTGATCACCTGAATTTTATCCTGGGCAAAGAAGAGTGGAATAAAACAGTAAGCAGCCAACAGTATTGCAATAACATGTTTAGTCATTTGATTATACTGTTAAATGTTGAGAAGAATTTTAATAAAATGAGAAAATTGGATAATAAAATCAAGGGTTATTTTATTAAACAAAGAAGCCTTCAGGTGAGAAGTGTTTTAGAAGAAGTACTATATGTGAAAGATATCTAAAATTTTTCAAGATTCCTGCCTGCGCAGGAATGACAATATAATAAAACCGCCGGGTTTACAGCCCCGGCGAGTGCAGAAAATTCAAAGTATCAATCGAAACAGCGTTTCGATCTACAAAATTATAAATATGAAAACTCAGTTTGGATACCGTAAAACTTCTTGAGAAGTTCATATATCAGGTAACTGGAGTCACCAAAGCCATATGTATAATTGTATTTGGATTGGTGTACCTTACGGTAATCGATCGCTTCCGTGAGGAAGCTTGTGATTTCCGGTTTATCGATAGGCAGAAGCTTCGCGTTCTTTTTCAATACTTCGGGGCGTTCAGTCGTTTTCCGCAACACTCCGCACGGCACATTGAAGAATAGTGATTCTTCCTGCAGCCCGCCTGAATCAGTCAAAATACAGCCTGCATTTTTAACATAGCCCAGCATTTCAAAGTAATCGTGAATGGGACTCATTATCTTCAATTTTTCATGGGGATTGCCTGCCATCACTTCATCAAAGCTGCGCTGAATCAGCGGATTTGGATGCATTAAATGGAGTATTTCGCTGTAACCCGATACATCGTTCATTACAGTATTCAGTACTCTGGCATAATCTGAAACATAGCCCCAATTTTCTCTGCGGTGAAAGGTACTCAATATATAATTCTTTTCAGCGGGTTCTTTTATTTTCTTTTCTTTTATGAGCGTGAATATAGCGTCATTGATTGTGTTACCAATTACAAAAACATTTTCGGGCTTTATGCCCTCTCTAATCAGGTTATCCCGGTTAATGCCCTTTGGCGCAAAATGCAGTGTGGTCATTCTTGCAACAGCTTCGCGCATGAATTCTTCGGGGAACGGATTCAGCTTATCGTATGTACGCAAGCCGGCTTCTGCGTGGAAGACAGGTATCTGGTTCAGGAAGCCCCACAGCGCGCCTGAGAAGGCGGAAGCGGTATCACCCTGTACAATTATTCCGTGGAGATTCTTTTTTGTAACCGGAGAGTTTTCTCCAAACTTTTCGTTAAAATCAGTCAGCAGGTGCGCAATAAGCTCATTGAGGTCACTTGAGCGGTTTGGTTTTTCCGCTGCTGTGATATCGGGGTGAATACCTATTTTGGTTAAAATATCCCCTGAAATTTTCTGCTGCGCTGTATTATAGAGCAGCGGGTAAAATTCATCGGATTTCTTGAGGATCCTGTATAAAACGAACAGTTTTATGATCTCGGGTCTTGTGCCGAAAATTATTACAATGACCTTTTTCCCTTTCATTTCTTCGGGATTTAAACCAACATTTATGCCGCCAACATTTATATTTTCTGCCATATTATTCCTTTTTCAGATAACAAAGATAACTAACTGAAATTTAAGATAAAACGAAGATTTATACCGTTTTACCGTGAGAATTTGTAAAAATTTTCAATGTAAAAAGGAGCCATATAGGCTCCTTAAATAAAAAATACTGAACAGAATTTAGTTTGAAGTTTCGCTACTTCAACAGCACCATCTTTTTGCTATCCACAAATTTATTGCCATTGGATTCTTCGGCTTCTATGCGGTAGAAATAAACTCCACTTGCATAGTTTGATGCATTGAAGTCAACAATATATGAACCCGCAGTTTTGAGTTCGCTGTTCACAAGGCGTTTTACTTCCCTGCCGAGAATATCATAAATTACGATCTTTACCTTTGAATCTTTCGGCAAGTCATAATTTATTTTTGTTACAGGATTAAACGGATTTGGATAATTCTGCGATAACCTGAATACCAATGGAATATTTTTCGGTTCATTGCCTTTACTACTGGTATTTGAACCAAATACTTTCCTTATATCTTCTGTGACTATCCTGACATGCTCAGTTATGCTCTTGGGTCTATTGGTTTTGATAACCTGTTTGAGTGTTAACATTTGCGATAGCTCTTTTGATGCATTCACATCACCTTGTCCAGATCTATCTTCCAGAGATTTGATCTTCCTGTCATCTTCAGTTTTAGATATTTCTATCGCAGTATTTATCGATTTACGGATATCCTGCCTTTGCTCCTTTGTAAACGGTGATCTATCGTCATCATTTGCTTCTCTTTGGAGTGCATTGACTGCGTCAATGCTGCTTTCCGTTTCCAAATCCGCACTGCTGTAAGCGCCGCCTTGTCCCTGAATCAACAATGAAGTCGCCATATAATCCCATCTTGCAATGAGTCCCTCGTAGCTGTATGGATTCTGGTTTATTATCTGCTGGAATCCTGCCAATGCCTGTGAGTATTCACGCATCCTTACTTTACATTTCAATATGTAATAATTAGCGCGTTTGACAAGTGAAACATTGCCGGAATTATTCAGTATCAGATTTTCATAATAAATTTTAAGTTCATTCACTGCGTTGTATGATGTATCACTAGCTACAGTTGATAAGAACAGCTTTGATACAGCATTCAGGCTTTGGATGCTATCAGGATATGTATTGATAAGATCAAGACATTTTGTACTCGCCTGTGAGTAGTTGCGGTAACGCATTAGGACGCTGATGGAATCGTAGCGTTGTTTAGCAGTGGTTATTACATACACACCCCGACTGCCTTCGGCAGTCACCCCTCTCGAGAGGGGAATTAGTTTATTACTTCCGCCACTTCCTGAACCTTCGTTGTAAATTGTGTCGTAAATGCCATCACCCAGGTTAATCGCAAAGCCGTCTCCGCCATCATTTGCATCACAGCCTGATAAATATGGCGTAAAGTTAAATGTTATCTGTGTACCCTGAAATCCTGTGGTTACCATGTTATACGGCGGGTCAACAGGTGATGAGTTCAGTTTAAAGCAGTTGTTTTTTTCATCGTAGCTGACTGCTGTGAACATCGGGAAATAACCGTATAAATGCTTTGATGTTTGGTCATCGGTTATGTTAAATATATTCTGACCGCCATCAAGCAGGAATACGGAACCATCAACAACAATGTTGTTTGCGGCTGTGCCTGAATTTGAGAGATCATTCAAACCGCCGAGCGTTTTACTGCCGGCATTATTCATTTTAAGCTCACTGCCGACTGCGGCAAAGATTCCAATAGCGTTATTTACTGTTGATGATATTGTATTGGATTTTATATCAACCTGTGAAGTCAAAGCGTTTATACCGATAAAATTATCAGTGATAGAATTACCTTTTATAGCGCCTCCTGTGATCCCGCTTAGAAATATTGCAGTATTTCCTTCATTGAATGTATTGTTTTCAATTATTAACGGAGTTGTTTCACCTGCATAAGATGAAATATTGACGGTTGGTATTGTTGAACCCGACGAATTAAAAGTATTTGCGCCAATGTAAATATTGCTTAAGCTAATTTCATTATTGGGATCACTATAGAAAACAGCATTAACACCGCCTTTGAGTGAACTGTTAGTATTAAATGTACAATTTCTTATATCTACAACGGGACAATCAATTATATTAACAGCGTAAGTTGTATCGTTGGCAAGTCCGGTAAATGTTGCGCCATAAATTTTTACTTCGCAATTTGTGAAGCTATGACCGCGCCACGAACCGCCCGGCACTGCATCGCTTGATATATTCTGCGGAGCTGATGTATTCTGGTCACCCACTGTAAACACGCCGCCATTCATTACAAACTTAGAGCTATCGTTAAAATGTATTGTTGTGTTTGCGCCGATTGTTATGTTGTGGCCGTTATTGTAAACGGGCGCTTCGCAGGTAAAGGATTCGCCTGAGATGTTTTCTTCACCGGCAAGAATTCCGCCTGCTTTAACGGTGGGAATCATTTTGTATAGTTTCCCTTCACCAGGATCAAACCAATTGAGATCAGCATAAGGATTAAGATTCGTATTAAAATTAACAGGAATTATTTCATTAGTAGCAACATCAACAATATTCCAGTTACTAAATGACTGAAATTCAACTGCATCATGTTTAAAAAACACCCTGATATATCTTTCACCATCGTTATGCGTTACATCCTGTTTCGGTGCGCATCTCCTGTTTACTATCATAAAATAATTATCCGGGTCATCCAAACTTTCTTTAAAAGTAGCAACCTGCAAATATCTGTCTTCAAAGCACTCATATCTTAGATTTGGAGGTGTCGGAGCATCTGTAGTATCCGGTGCATCAAGATCGCATATCGGATGATCATTTCCTCTAACATAGCTTACAACATCAGCAAAATATGAATTTGCAAGCAAATCATTTCTTTCAAGTCTGTATATGTACGAGTGCCTGTTTGTATTATCAAAGCTCATCAATGTTGGACCCCATGCTTTTAATCTTGTATTCATGTCAATTATTTTTTGCCACTTATTCTGTCCGTAAACATTTTCCGTTCTTGCGTCATAGGTTACCGAATGCGGATTATCAATCCAATCAAATGGATTAGGGGTATTACAAGGCAAAGGCTCTGTTAGTCCTCTTGCGTAAGTCAATCCGGCGTTTGTACTTGGTAAACATCCCCATGCTTCATACCAAAAATGTAAAATGCCTCTTGCACCATAAGTTACAGCAAGATTTGCCATGAGATCCATTTCTTCATTGGTCGGCTCCCTTAATTTATGACCTGGTTGAAACCAAAGATGAGTTTGAAAGATATTAATAAATGGTATGTTTGCCAATTTAGAAAGTGAATCAGCTCTGGCAGTATTCATCCTGTAAGACCAATATTGGTGCTGCTTAGTATCAAAATGAGCCTGGAGTGTGTCTTCATATGCGGATACGGGAACACTGTGAGTCAACATACCTGTTTGCCAGTTGTAAGTTTGATTTCCGCATAAAGTGACAGGTATTGGATTCTGTTCAAATGCATTACCGCCTGCATCATACCCGCTTAGCGGATAGGCACCCATAAATACTTCTGTGGAGCCAACGCTGTCTATCAAATATCTTTTTACATGCTCTACGCCAACAAAATTATCAAACTCATTACCCCAAGAGCTAAATGGTGCAACTGTATTATAAAGCGTGTAATTTAGGTCACACATTAAGCCAATATTTGGATTGACATCACGCAGTTTACGGCTTACATAGGCCATACAGGGTAAATTATTGAACTCAAATTCTTCGATGTAAAATTTTAGCGGCGAATTGTTATGAGTTGCTATTTCTTCTGCTTCCCATTCTAGCCAGCTTTCATATTCTGCATCATTACCCTTTAGTAATCTATCAGCAACATCATTATCCACCCTCACATAATCTATCCACATATCGCAGTTGCCATACCAGTATACTTTAAAATCTGCTTTACATTCTCCATTAGGCACCCAGAAAAACTTATTACGGGGGTTGAAATTTATTGCTTCTGTCTGGCTAAAAGTTAAATCTGAATCATTAGGTGTCAGAAAATTAAATCCTTCTTCTTTATATTTACCGTCATAATCACCGTTCTGATCTTTAAAGTTTCTTGCTCTTATTATTGTGCTTTTTATTAAATTATTATCATAGTTAATAACATCAATCCTGCAAATTGGTTCATCGGAATGATTATCTATATAATTTTTATCTGCTCTTATTTTTGGCTTTACAATCCATGAATAACTTTTGTCACCTTCCCATCTCACGCTCATATTTACCTGTTCGTGATTTGATTTTAACCCGCTCACTACCCAGCCTGCTCCGCCATCGGTTTGGTTATTATTCACTTCACAATATCTAACCCAGCTGTTACTGCCGTAACTCTGGTTGTCATCGTATTCATCTATTCCCACCTGGTGATTAGAGTATGAATAAAACCACAGATCTGGGTTAAGGTTAGTGGATTCACACTGGTAATCACTTCGCTGTCCGAACGCAAGCCGGGTTACTTTTGGCCTTTCCATAAGGGTTCTCATATTACTGCCAAAATTATTATCCAAAATACCCTGCACATCTGACCTGTAAACATTAATATCAGCATCCAAATAATCATTTGATGTCCATCCCTTTATAAGGAATTGACCGTTATCTAACCCGCCATCTATGTACCTGTGCCATAGATTAAAGCCAAGGGTATCGGTAAGTTTGCTGTAGTCTGTTTGCCAGCCGTTTGTCATTGCCCCAATTAAGAAGTCTGCGGAAATATTATTATGTGCCGGCGCAGGTGGTTTAGCGTTTAAGTTAATAACATTTACATTACTTGATGCTTCCTTTGTAAAATTTGATTCGTTTCTGTAAACAAATGCAAGCGTTAACAGCCCAAGCAAAACAGCTAAAGTTAGTTTTGTTTTTCTGCCTGAGGCAGATTTCATTACATTCAACATGGTTAAAAAGGATTTAAGTTACCGGTTAAATAAGTTTAACCGGCTGAATCTTTTTTTGAAACATAGTTTGAAAATAACTCTTATTTACCCAACTACTGAAATTATACAATATCAGTATTTTAATTATATTGAAGGCTGCTAACTCAGACTGAAAACCGCCATTGACAGGTACTATTTATTATTTTATCAGTATCATTTTTTTTGTGTCTATAAACTCACCATCAATAATTAATGAATAAAAATATATACCCGAAGACAGAAATTTTCCGATAAAATCAGCTTGATATTCGCCTGCCTGAAGTTTTTCATCGACCATTATTTGTATTTCCCTTCCTGTGATATCATACGCTATCAATTTCACATTTGCAGATCTTTTTAAGCTGAACGGTATTATAGTTTTTGGATTGAAAGGGTTTGGGTAATTCTGTTTAAGCTCAAATTCTTTTGGTATGTTATTGCTTATTTGTTGAATACCCAGATAAAATGTTGTATCCCCGCCGTTTGTTGTGTGAACGCCACCCTGATTAGTAACATTATAACCCCAGCCATTTAATCTATTAGTAAAATTGACTAATGGAAACTGAGAAATCTTGTATGAAGTATCGGGTAATTGAAAATGCCAAGTATCTCCTCCATTTGATGTAAAATATAAAATCCCCCTGTTACCATTTCCGGGGAAGAACTTGAATCCTCCACCTGCCCACAAAGTATCACTGTTAATATTTGAAAATGTTTTGACATCAACTACTAAATTATTCCCGGTTGGTATAAATTGTTCTATCCAGTTAAAACCTCCATCAGTTGTTTTACCCATAATCCAACCACCACTACTTCCTGCTTTCCATCCTGTTAAGCTGTCAATAAAATATAAATCTTTAAAAGAACCAGTACCTGTTCCGCTAACAATATTCCAGGTAAGTCCCCCATCTGTTGTTTTTCTCAACTGTGAAGATGATGTGTTGCTTACAAATCCAATCCTTGCATTGAACATATAAATTCTATCGGGATTATTTGGTGCCAGGTTTACCTGCGTCCAGCTCGCACCACCGTTCGTAGTACGGAATACTCCGCCGAATGCGCCTTCACTGTTTACCAAAAATATAGTATCTTCACTTACTACAGCCATATCATTTGGGAATATACTTGCAGGTATGATTATTGTCCAGTTCTCTCCCGAATTTGTAGTTTTATACAATTTATTGTTGCCAGCACAAACAAAACCGGTATTCGCATCTAAAAATTGAATCCTGTTAAAGTTGTTATAACCATTTTGCTTTACAACCCAGTTGTCACCACCGTTGATTGTCTTTATTATACTGCTGTCAGAAACAGCAAAGCCTAACAAACTATCAACAAAAACCAAGTCTCGTATCTGTCCTCCTGTAGGAACAGGTAAAAACTGCTGGTACCAGTTGCCTGCCGGATTATGCGGAAATGCCAATGCTACTATAAATATAAATATAGCAGAATAAAAAAGAATATCTGTTAATCTCTTTAGTAGTTT
The DNA here is from genome assembly GCA_002344125.1 of Ignavibacteria bacterium UBA2360. Taxonomy (GTDB): domain Bacteria; phylum Bacteroidota; class Ignavibacteria; order Tepidaquicellales; family OLB5; genus OLB5. The sequence continues at coordinate 148,828 of DDTQ01000011.1, forward strand.
ATCGGGCAATTTCCTATTGTTCTCAGGGTTCAGAACCATAATTTTGTTTACAGTAAAATTAATGAATTATTTCAACAATATCATCTTCTTAGTTTCTGCATATAATTGCTTCGATTTATCATCTGTAACTTCAATCCTGTAAAAATATACTCCTGAAGCATATCCAAAACCGCTGAAGTCAACTTCATATGTTCCGGCATTCTGTTTTTGGTTTACCAGTACCACAATTTCTCTGCCCGTAATATCAAAAATAATTAGTTTCACATTTGACGTTTCACGTTTCACGTTTGACATTATGCTGTATTTGATAATCGTTTTTGGATTAAACGGGTTGGGATAATTTTGAAATAACATAAAATCTTTTGGAACTTGAGAAGATAACTGTTGTAAACCTACTAAAAATGTTGTGTCTCCGCCATTTGTTGTGTGGATCAACACAGGATAGCCAGCAGAACCATAAGTCCAACCAGTATTTTTGTTTAGGTATTGTATTTTACCAAACGAAAAAATTCCAAACGAAGTATCAGGCACCTGAAACAACCAATTATTTCCACCATTAGTAGTTCTATACAGCATGCCTCTGAATTTTCCACCACCATAGAAAACTTGTCCACCTGCACCCCAAAGGGTATCTTTATTCAATACATTAAACTTATTTATATTAGAGGTTAATATTATCCCCCCTGCCGGTAGTATTTGATTTGTCCAGTTTAATCCGCCATCTGTAGTTTTTTTCATGCTTGCAGGCGGTGTTGGATCTGATTTCCAGCCGGTTAGACTATCTATAAAATAAATGTCAGAATATACTCCACCCGGTATCGTAAACCAGTTTATACCGCTGTTAGTGGTTTTATATAGCAGATTAGAGCTTCGTGTCATGAAGCCTATTCTGCCGTTGTACATATAAACATGGTCAGGGTTTGGCGCGGGACCCGCATCGTACTGCCTATCCCAGTTTATACCCTTATTGGTTGACCTGAATAAACCCCCATCAAAAGGAATATCATCTGCAAACCAGATCGTGTCTTCATTCAGTACATGTAAGCCTATTGTATTTGTACCTGAGGGCAATGTTAAACTCGTCCAGTTCAATCCGCTGTTTGTGGTTTTAAGCAATCTGTTACCGCCAACAAAGCCGGTATCTTTATTTAAAAATTGTACTTTGTTAAATGGTCTTATGGAAGATGTATATTGCCTGTAAACAATACTCCAGTTATCACCTGAGTTGGTTGATCTTAGGATGTAGTTCGTATCATTGGTTGAACTTAATCTTGTAACGGCAAATCCATTCAGGCTATCAATAAAAGTAATGTCAGAAATTACCCTTCCGTTCAAGTTAGGAAAGAACTGCTGATACCATGTGCCATTAGGCATATTTACGGGCACAGCAAAGCCAAGCAATAAAATTGTTGTAAATAATACGGTAAGCGTTACTTTAAGCAGCTTTTTCAAATTGTTAGGAATTTGATTAGTTAAAAATAATTTTTTTATATATTTAAATCAATCCCTGACTACAGACCGCATAATTATCAGGATCTTCATAAAGCAGATCATTAGTTATCCCAACCCAGCCGGATTGGTAACTTGCGTAGCGGTGCCACAGGTTAATATTTAGGTCACGCATATTTGTGTAATCCATTTCATCGCCGCAGCTCATAGCGCTTACAATAAACTGGTCGCCACCTGGCGCAGGCGGGGTGAATTTTGTCTCTGTTGGCGGACTGTAAAAATTATAAATTATTATGGGTGAGGTAAGCAGGATAAAAAAGAGGATCAGGTTCCTTTTTATTATTGATTTTTTCATTTCTTTAGTGATTTAGGTTTAGTTAATAGTTTACACAGAAGCATTTTATTTAAGCTTCCAGGTTGTAGACCCCCTACACGCGTGAAATGTTTTTTGAAAAAGAGTTACTTAACTAAAATCCCCGATAAATCGGGATTTCTGATTAAATGACTATCGTCATTTAATCATCAACATTTTCTTTGTCTCGCTGAAGACCTCCTTTCCTGTTTGAACTGTTATTTTATAAAAATATACTCCCGAAGCATATCCGTTACCACTAAAATCAATTTCATAAGTTCCGGCATTCTGTTTTTGATTTACGAGTACTGTTACAACTCTACCCTGTATATCATAAACTATGAGTTTCACATTTGACGTTTCACGTTTGACGCTGTATTTGATATTTGTTTTTGGGTTGAACGGATTCGGATAATTCTGAAATAACATAAAATCTTTTGGGACTTGAGAAGATACCTGTTGTAAACCTACTAAAAATGTTGTATCTCCGCCATTTATAGTGTGTATATTACTACATATATTAGAATTGTTTATTATTCCAAAACCCCATCCTATTGTTTTATTCAAAAATTGAACCTTGTAGTATCCGGCAATCCCATAAGAAGTATCTGTGATCTGGAAGACCCAATTTGATCCGCTATTTGTAGACCTATATAAAATTCCTCTTACTCTTCCGCCACCATAGAATACCCCTCCCCCCGAACCAAATAATGTATCTTTATTAATAACAGAAATACTTTGAATAGCCGAACTTAATATAATACCACCGGTAGGCATTGGCTGATTTATCCAGTTTAAACCTCCATCTGTAGTTTTACTCAAAGTAGCGTTTGAATTTGCTTTCCATCCCGTCAGGCTATCAATAAATTTTATATCCTGCCAAACTCCTCCCGGTATTGTAAACCAGTTTACACCGCTGTTGGTGGTTTTATACAGCAGGTTAGAGCTTCGTGTCATGAAGCCTATTCTGCCGTTGTACATATAAACATGGTCAGGGTTTGGCGCCGGACCAGCATCGTACTGCCTTTCCCAGTTTATACCTTTATTGGTTGATCTGAATAAACCGCCGTCAAATGGTATATCATCTGCAAACCAGATCGTGTCTTCATTCAGTACATGTAAGCCTATTGTGTTTGTACCTGAGGGCAAAGTTAAACTCGTCCAGTTCAATCCGCTGTTTGTGGTTTTAAGTAACCTATTACCGCCAACAAAACCGGTATCTTTATTTAAAAATTGTACTTTATTAAATGGTCTGATCGAAGATGTATATTGTCTGTAAACAATATTCCAGTTATCACCAGAGTTGGTTGACTTTAGGATGTAGTTTGTATCATTGGCTGAACTAAATCTTGTAACCGCAAAACCATTCAGGCTATCAATGAAAGTAATATCAGAAATTACCCTTCCATTCAAGTTAGGGAAGAACTGCTGATACCATGTGCCATTAGACATATTTACGGGCACAGCAAAGCCAAGCAATAAAATTGTTGTAAAACCTAATGCAAGCGTTATTTTAAGCAGCTTTTTCAAATTGTTAGGAATTTGATTAGTTAAAAATAATAGAATTTTTTAGTAATTACAAATAAATAGGGCGACCTATATTCAGACCGCCCCTGTGTACCATGGTATAAAATTTTTAAACTAAGTGATCAATAGTGATCAGTTGATTCCCATACAACTTTGTTCTTCATGTTCATAAATACTTTCATAGCCCTGAACGTTGCGAAGAAGTTTATCAGGTTATCAAAGTTCAGCCTTATCAAGCTGAAGAAGGCGTACTTCAAGCCATACCAGCTATATGTAAAAATGAACCGGTGCGCAAGGCGCCATACCATGAAGAAGAAACATGCCCACAGGAAGAACCATAACGCTGTGTTCTGTTCAACCGCTGATTCAAACACTCTGATACCCAAACCGAAACCAAGCAGGTAAAGTAAAAACAGCGCGAACACAAGATTACTTAACAGTACCATAAAGTTACTGAATATGGTTTTCCTATCGCGCATAAGGAAATATTTTGTTTTTAAATTGCCGCCCCATTTATGCATCTTCCAGTTCTGGAAGCAGATTCCTGCTGTCCATCTGGAGCGCTGCTTAACAGCAGCCCAGAATGTATTGGGGAAGTATTCACCCGTAGCAACACGGCTGTTTGGATTATTTTTATCTATTAGTAAATTTATGTAGGCAGTTTTGTAGCCCATCTTAAAGAGCCTTAAGCCTAATTCATAATCTTCTGTTAAATTAGCTTCATTGAATACCTGCGGGTAATGCGCGTCTAAGTTCATGAATATCTCGCGGCGGAACGACATACCGGTTCCCGCAAACGGAATAAATACCTTTAGCGCCTGCCTTACCACAAGATCTTTTGAATGCACTTCCGCGAACGCGTCGCAATAGGTTCTGTGAATGAACTTACCTCTATCATCCTTGATAGGTACAACAGGTATCTGAACAGCATCAACACCCTGGTGCATGATAAGATAGTTATCTATCTTTAATGTTAACGGATGAATGAAATCTTCGCTATCGTGAATGGAAATGATATCAAAGTTCTTACCGTTATCCTTTTCAAATCTTTTTATTGATTCATACACATTGTTTAAGTTATCAGCTTTGGTTGTAGGACCATCATGTGAATTTACGCAAATAACAACTTTGTTGTTCTTTTGCGCAATACGCTTAACAACCTCAAGCGTCTTGGTATCGTTGGGGTAAATTCCCACAAAGATAGTGAAGTTGGAGTACCTCATTTTGCTCAGAGCGTAGGTGAGCGTTCTGCCGATAACTTTATATTCGCGCCATGCGCAGATAACAAGAGCAATATTGTTCTCACCGGCTGCCAAAACTTCATCTACCTTAGGCAGGCTCCTGTTATATTTCCAGCGGTTGAACCAGTAAAGCAGGTCAACCATGACATCATCAATACCGCTTATTATCAGCAGGATTGAACAGATCCAGAGTAATACTGTGAAAACTTCTTGCATATAGTTCTATTTATTCTTTATTAATATTATTATTCACAAACAAATTCAATAAACTGTTTTTATCACATTTCAAGGAAAAAGTTCAGAATGAATCCTGCTTTTACCTGGAATGAGTTTTTCTTTTCGCCAAAGAAATATACCTTGTAGGTTGGTTCAACAAAAATGACGGGTCCCACAAGCATATTCGGTTTAAATCTGATACCCGTACCGATTTCAAAATAATTATTGTAATCAACTTTCCTGCCGTCAAACTGACCTGATTGGAACAGGTAATTTTCAAAGTAAGAATAACCTTTCATGCTGAACCTTAAAGCCTGGGTCAGTATTCCCTGTAAGAAAGCATTTTTATACTTGTAATCATACATTGCGGCATAATATATATCCAGGTAAAGGCTGGTATTGGGATCGCTTGATTTGGTACGTTTAAATACGGGCTCGCCAAACCTGTAAAAATAAACCAGCATTGGTTTAAAGTTTATCTTGTTTGAATCAAGATCAATTTGCCTTGTGTAACCAATCCTGCCTTCAAAATAGAGGTTCTTAAAGAAATAATATCTTAAGAAGAAACCTAACTCAACAAATCTATCGTTGTAAATAAGTGCTTTGCTTGATTTCGAATCGGCATAAACATCCAGATAGGGTCCCACAAAAAAGCCGGGGCCGACCCCAAAATGAAGATGACCTATAAAATTCGCTATATAATTTTCCTGGTATGAATCGTAAAAGTTATGGAAATAAACATCAATATATTTCTTTCCTGACTTAGTAACTTTTTCTTTTAATTTGAATGAACCGATTCCGGAAGCTGATATTTTTTTAAAGGGATTTAAACCGGTTTTTCTATCGTTAACAGATGAAACTGCAGAAGGATATTTACTATCGCTGCTATTCTTTAATTTTAAAGAAAGATCTAATTTTTCAATATCAAATTTGGAACTTGTTTTTTCCTGGTAACTAACCGGGTTAACAAACTCCTGAGAATATGAAACATAGAAATTTACAGCAAAAATCAAGAAAATTGGGAGTAATCTCTTCAACATAATTTTTTTTAAGTGATTGTAAAATAGCTTCTTAATTAAAGTGTTACTTTATTACCAAGCCATTAATGCTTAATATTTAATTGCGCATACCCCCGGCTACAATAATAATCAATTTTTTCCTAAAAACAAACTGCTTTTTCATTTGGGGATACTAAATTAGGATATATCGCTACTGTTCTCAATACCCTTGTTACGGTATATATGCCGAAAACAGGTTAATTATTATCGTGTGTTTTGCCTGCGAATTGCTAAAATTCAATAAAAATCATATTTTTGTAGATGAATACAATAACATTTGCCATAGAATCATCCTGTGATGAAACTTCAACAGCCGTGCTGAGTAACGGAAATGTTATTTCTAATGTTGTTTCTTCTCAATATTTTCACAAAAAATACGGCGGCATAGTACCTGAGCTTGCTTCAAGGGCGCATGTTCAGCTTATAGATGAAATTGCGATGCGATGCCTGGATGATTCAGGCTTAACACGAAAAGATATATCACTTGTCGCCGCTACAATGGGTCCGGGTTTGATAGGCTCTCTGCTTGTGGGATACAATTACGCAAAGGGCTTTGCTCTATCTCTGGGTCTTCCGTTCATTGGAATTGACCACATTGAATCGCATCTATATTCTTGTTTTATAGGCAAAGAAGAAATTGAATTCCCTTTCATTGCATTGGTAGTATCAGGCGGGCATACTATTTTGTTTCTGGCGGAAAGTTATTCTTCATACAAGGTATTGGGCATTACCCACGATGATGCCGCCGGCGAAGCTTATGATAAAGTAGCGAAGATGCTTGGGCTTGAATATCCCGGCGGCCCGTTGATAGATAAACTTGCCCAAACCGGCGATCCCGGTTTCCATAAATTCCCAAAGTCAAACATCAAAGGTAAACCATACGATTTTTCCTTCAGCGGAATAAAGACATCAGTGTTATATTACCTGAAAAAGAATTTTTCTGAAGATATATCACAGCTTCCGTTGAATGATATCGCTGCATCTTTCCAGGCAGCTGTGACAGGCTCTCTGATAGAAAAAACAATTAAAGCGGCGAAGGATCACAATATCAAAATAATAGCTGTTTCGGGGGGAGTTTCTGCCAACAGCGGCCTGAGAGACGGTTTCAGGGAATACGAAAAAAAAGGATATAGAATTTACTTTCCCGAAAAGATATATTCCACTGATAACGCTGCAATGATAGGATTCAACGCGTTTCTGAAGTTCAGCCACGGTTCAATTTCACAAACTGAAAAAGCTATCCTGCAAAACGCATACGCAAGATTCAGCTATGGAAAATCAAATTAACTAATGCCGGAAAAAAAACAACATCGCGCGGTAATAGAAGTTGACGAACAGCTATTAAGTGATATCTCAGACCTGATCGAAAGCGGCTCTGACGTACTTCTTGCCAATATACTTGCTGATATTTACCCGGCTGATATTGCCCTGATAATAGATAACCTTGAAGTTAAAGAGGGATTAAGACTTTTTAAGCTGTTAAATGATGAAATACAGGCCGAAGTAATAATTGAGCTTGGTGACCATCACCGTGACTTCATTCTCGAAAATCTTTCAAGCGGCGAAATCAGTGAATTTGTGGGTGAGATGGATTCCGATGACGCTACAGATATCATCGGCGATCTTGAAGATGATAAAGCCGAAGATGTGCTTGGGCAGATGGAAGATGAGGATTCCAGCGAAGTAAAAGAGCTGTTAAATTACCACGAGCACAGTGCCGGCGGTATAATGCAGAAGGAATTTGTGGTAGTGAAGGCAACGGATTCCATAAACCGCGCAGTAGAGATCATCCGCGAAGAAGCCCCGGATAACGAACATCTTTACCATGTCTGGGTCACCGATGCAGCCGGTAAACTGCAGGGAATTGTTTCTCTGAAAAAGATCATAGTTGCTTTAAATACTCCTTCGGTCATTATGGCTGATATAATGTCTGATGAAGTTATCTCGGTTGATGTTGATACAGATAGAGAAGAAGTTGCCGCAGTTATGCGGAAATATGATGTTGTATCAGTTCCTGTAACTGATAAAGACTACAGGGTTGTAGGCAAAATATCATTTGATGATATAGCCGAGATCATGGAAGAAGAATTTACAGAAGATGTCGCCAAGATCGTCGGTTCGGATGCGGAAGAGCTTGCCAGCAAATCACCATTCCAGATAGCATGGCTTCGCCTGCCGTGGGTGCTTATAACTTTAGGAATACAGTTCTTAGCTGGCGTGGTTATTAATTATTACGATGAAACCCTGGCGAAGGTACTTCTGCTCACATCTTTTATGCCAATAATTTCGGCGATATCCGGCAACACGGGATTGCAAGCTTCGGCTATGACGGTGCGTGCGCTTTCAACCGGCGGAATCACACTCAGCAGGTGGGTCGAGCCCGTGAGGCGCTCATTGCAGATTAGCCTGATAATTGGTTCTATTTGCGGACTGATAATCGGGTTTATTGGAGCTTTCTGGTTCGGTAAAGCCGTGTTCGGACTTGTTGTTGGCATTTCAATGTTAATTTCAATTAACATTTCCGCGTTTGTTGGTACTACAACTCCCCTGCTTTCCAAAAAGCTGGGTTTTGATCCAGCAATAACCGTGGGACCGTTTGAAACCGCATTCCAGGATGTAGTTGGTATTACGGTATTTTTAACTCTTGCTACATTTTCACTGAAATGGTTAATGTAAAATAATTTTATTCTATCAGGAAATATACGAAATATCTATCGCCTGCTGATATTGTGACACAGGCAATGCTGCTGGTGTTAACTTTGATCTATTTCTATTTCAATTTTAAGATCGGTTACTGGCTGGTTCTTGCAATAGTGAACCTGATCCTCGTTTGGGTGATATACCGTATTGTTACCAAATACGAAACCCTGGCTGAAAAATACGGAGAGAACAGGTTAAGCAATTCATCTCCTTTAAAAATGCTGCGCTACTGGTATGGTGTTGCCGCAATTCTTTTCATCTTCAAACAAGTATATATAATCGGGTATGCTCTTAAGCCTATGGATTGGGACCCGGTTTTTATGCGGCTTGATTTCGCGCTGTTTGGCGTGAATCCGACGCAATGGGCGTTCAGGTTTGAAAATCCTTTCCTTACGGAATTTCTGCAGGTAGTTTACGTATATTATTATCCTATGATAGTAGTTTTCGGGCTGGAGTTGTATTTGTGGAACAGGTTTAAGGAGTTTAAATATACTATTTTTATTCTGTTCTTCAGTTTTTTCGCAAGTTACATACTGTACTTAATTTTCCCTGCAAACGGACCAAGATTTCATTTGCATGATTTCCATGCGATAAGCACTGAAATGCCCGGAATATTTTTAACAGAACCGATCAGGGCTTTCCTTAATATGGGTGAATCAATCCCGGCGGGAGTGCCGAATCCGCAGGATTTTGTTCAGCGGGACGCGATGCCAAGCCTGCATACAATCACAGCATTTCTGATAATGTACCTCTCGTGGAAATTTAGATCAAAGTCATTTTACTTCTACATGCCATATTTCTTGTGTATGGTGGCGGCTACGATATATTTAAGGTATCACTATGTTGTGGATATTGCAGGAGGTTTGATAATGTGCGTAATAACAATTATCATCGGAATGTTTGTTTACCGCAATAAGGATATTCTCACATCTAAAAATACCTGAAGACGATACTTTTGGTGTTATTGCCTGCGAAAGATTTTATCCGCTTTACGACTCCGCTTTCTCCGTTTAAAATATAAAGAGTGTTACCTCCGGTAAATGATTCACTGGTTAGATATAATTCATTAGTTGTTGATTCAAAGGCGGCAGTTCTGATAAATAGATCCGATACCGCATCCATGATCCTTGTAAAAGTCAGCGTTCCTGATTCTGCTTTTACCAGCCATACTTCCCTGTTATCGGCAATTGCGTAAAAGCTGTTTTGAGTCTTAAATATAAGTTCACTTATCCCTGTAAACATTGTGGGTAAAGGAAAAGAATCTGTGGTAGTAAGAGAACCGGGATCTACTCTGTATATATTCTTGTTATTATTTGTCAAGATAAAAATTCCGTTTACGTTATATATTGCACTAACAGGAACTGACGGGTAAAACAACTTGGTTACGCTGTAATTAATTTCATCAATAAAAGCCGCAGAAGGCTCATTATTCAATGTCATTCTTGTTACAATATATTTATTAAACCCATAGAGTACATTTGCGGGGTTACTGCCAACTTCAACTGTATCCTTTATGATATTGAAATCAAGATCAAGCACCGTAACATTTGTACTACCGGAATTAACAACGACGATCCTGTTGTTATTGATAGCAAATCCATCAGGAGAATTACCAAATCTAAGTGAATCTTCAATACTGTTGTTAAGCGGATCTATCTTATAAATCGTTCCGTTATTCCCCGGTATGCCAAGCGTGGTGATATAAAGTCTTCTGTCTGAATTAAGCTTCATTTCCCCCGGATTTACATTTAATTTTACACCCGGATTGTTTGAAGTAAACACAAAATCTGTCACGGAATCCTTAACAGCATCATAATACGCGTAATCTGTGCTTGTGGCCGGGGAGTAATAAAGTATATAAGCGCCCGCCAGGGCATTTCCGCCATTACTTGTTACTGTCGGTCCGTTTGAATCATTACATGCATTAATTATTAAAGCGAGGGTTACTGTAAGTATTATTGAAAAAGTGATATTTTTACTCATAACTATAAGATTTCATTTAATGTTATTTGCTATTTGGCATTTATCATTTGAAATTTGACATTAGTATTCAATTCCTTTCCTCGCCTGAATTCCCTTATCAAAATAATGTTTAACTTTTCTGTTTTCTGTTATAAGGTCAACCTTTTCTTCAAGTCCCTCAAACAACTTGTGGCCCGTCATAACAAGCTCAAACCTGCGATTTTTATCATAAAGATCAAGTATATCAAGTACATCTTTTTCTTCTATTAAATGATAATTTGCGGCTGCAACAAACTCATCAAGTACCAAAACATTCTGTTTGCCGTTAACTATCAGGTCGCGTACAATTGCTAAACCTCTTTTGGCTTCCTCAAAATCCTCTTCGGCATTTTTGAAGCGGAAAGTGCCGTCTTCGTTCATTCTTTCGCAGCCGCTTGAGTGAAGCTCGACGTGGTAACCAAGTTCCTTCAGTTTAAAAAATATCCTGCGCTCAAAATAATGCTCTTTAGCCTGGTCATGTCCTTTATCAAACTCAACAATTGCAACACTCATACCTGCGCCAAGGGCGCGGAAAGCGAGCCCCATAGCTGCCGTGGTTTTACCTTTGCCGTACCCGTAATATAAATGAGATTGATGTTTTTCTTCGTCGGGTAATTGTTCATATTCAGCCAAGACCTTCTGTACCTTCTCGCGGTACTTTTTGCCCCCTGCTTTTTTTGCTTCTTCCAGTGTGACTTTCTTCTTATCCATAACCGGGTTACTTATCGATCTTAAAATCTATTTCAATCCTGAAATCCCCAAGATCAAGCTGTCTGTAAGTAACCTTCGCCATATCAAGCATTTTTTTCGAGGCGCGTACGCTATCGGTATCTTTGTATTTATCTGAAAGATAAATTATTTCTTTTATACCTGATTGGATTATGAGCTTTGTGCATTCATTACATGGGAATAATGCCACATAAACCCTTGAACCATGCAGATCCTTTGTGGAATTCAGTATCGCGTTAGCCTCAGCGTGCACAACGTAGGGATATTTGGTATCATTGTTATCCTCTGATGTTTTGCCCCAGGGAAGCTGGTCATCATCACAGCCTATCGGGAACCCGTTGTAACCAATACCAACAATTTTGTTGTATTGGTTCACAATACAGGCACCTACCTGTGTACTGGGATCCTTGCTCCGCTTAGCTGAAAGCAATGCGATCCCCATAAAATACTCATCCCACGAAATGTAATCTTTTCTTTTCATGTCCTCGTCATTCCCTGTTCACCCTTTTGGGGCGTAGGCGGGAATCTTCACCTTTATTTTGTCATTCCTGCGAAGGCAGGAATCTTCATCAATTGAAGTTAATAATTCTAATTATACATACTTCTTCAATTCAGCATTCATCTCATCAAGCGAGCCGTCATTCATAATAAGATAATCAGTATAGGCAATCGGACCTCCTTTATCAAGCTTCTCAATCTCACTTATATCACGGCTTTTTGATTCCTCATTAGTCAGCGGTCTGAAGGGTCTTTTAAGCAGCCTTTCATAACGCAGATCCTTAGTAGTATAAATTGTTATCAGCTTAAATGATTCACCAAACTTATCTTTTAATATCTTAAACTCTTCCCATGAATACAGGCTTTCTATGACAACATTACTGTGCTTCATAAACTCTTCAATTACCGGCAGCGACTTCACTGCCATTGCACCCATACCAAACTCTCTGCGCAGATTTTCTCTTGTCGCGCGTTCATTGGCTTCGTTCACTTCAAGTCCCAGCCGCTTCATCTCATTCATAACAACCTCGCCAAAGTAAACACGCCTGTAGCCGCTTTCAACGAAGAATTTCACCGCTTCGCTTTTGCCTGAGCCGCACATACCAACAACCGCAATAATTTTATTCAATTAAACACCTCTTTTGAAGGAATGGAAATTTATTCAATCACAGGTTCAAATTCCGTTTCACCTGTTTTAAGCATTAACTCAATGTATGGATGACAAAACTGGCAATTATTGCCGAATTCAATATACTCTTTAAGTTCATTGATGCTCTTTAATCCATACTTATCCGCAGTCTTTTTCATATCAGAAAACAATACATCGGAACATACGCATTTGGTAACCATAAATCAGTTTAGACCGTAATTCTTATTTTATCTTCTTTAAAATCTTTTTGGCGTTTCTTCTACCATGAATAATTGTAAGGACTTCAACAATATCATCTAATATATTATAAATCACCCTGTACTCGTTAATGAATATCTCACGAATATTCTCTTTCATCAGCTCAGGGACTATTCTTCCTCTGTTTGAAAATGCTTTGAGGCTTTCACCTGCTTCAAATATTGAATCCGCAAACACATAAGCGTAAAATTTTGAATCTTTGCTTATATACTCACAAATTGCATCAATATCTTTAAAAGATTGCTCAGTCCAAACTACTTTCTTATCCATCTTTTCAGTTTCAACTTCATTTGATCAGTGCTGTAAGTCTTACCAGCCATTGCGTCAGTCAGTCCTTTTTCAATCTTTTGTAATACATACAAATGATACTGGATATCCTCATATGTACAATCATCTGGCATTTCTTTCAAAAGTTTTGAAGCACTCCTTTTAGGATTCAGTGTTTTTGATTTTATTATAGACATAATACAGTAATTTAAATTACTTCTTTTTCAGTTCTCTCATATCCCAGTATTGGAGCAAGCCATCTTTCAATTTCTTCAACAGGCATATTCTTACGGGATGCGTATTCTTCGACCTGGTCACGGGATATTTTGCCTACATTAAAGTATTTTGATTCCGGGTGTGAAAAATATAACCCGCTCACTGATGAAGCGGGATACATAGCGAAGCTTTCTGTTAATTTAATACCGGTATTCTCTTCGGCTTCAAGCAGATCGAATATCAACTGCTTTTCCGTGTGGTCAGGCTGTGCGGGGTAACCCGGCGCGGGCCTTATGCCATGATATTTTTCGGCAATAATCTCCTCGTTGCTTAGATTTTCGTTCTTGGCATATCCCCAGAATTCCTTTCGCACCAGCTCATGCATCAGCTCAGCGAACGCCTCGGCAAGCCTATCGGCAATTGCCTTGGTCATAATGCTGTTGTAATCATCGTGTTCCTTCGCGAATTTTTCAAGCAGCGCTTCTATTCCAATCCCGGTTGTAACCGCAAAGCAGCCCATGTAATCATTTGCGCCGGATTCCTTTGGCGCCACAAGATCGCTTAATGCATAATAAGGATCATCATTTGTTTTTTCCGCCTGCTGCCTAAGTGTATGCAGGGTAGCTGCGACTTCTTTTCTTTTCTCGTTTGAATAAAGTTCAATATCATCACCAACTGAATTAGCGGGATACAGCCCAATCACAGCCTTAGCCTTAAGCCACTTATTTGCTATAATATCATCAAGCAACTTATTGGCATCATCGTAAATTTTCTTCGCTTCGCTTCCGTAATTCTTATCATCAAAAATTGCCGGGTACTTACCTTTCAACTCCCATGTTAAAAAGAACGGTGTCCAGTCAATCTTTTCGCGAATCTTATCCAGCGGGAAATCATCAAAAACTTTGTTTCCTGTGAATGTTGGTTTAGTGAATACGGTTTCCTGCCAGTTTATCTTCAATCCTTTTTCACGGGCGTCTGCGATTTTCAGGAATTTTTTATTATCTTTTCTGCCTTTATGAGATATCCTCATGCGCTCATATTCCTGCTTAACCGCGCCAACAAATCCCTCGCGGTTATCTTTGTTCATCAGGCTTCCGGCAACGGTTACGCTTCTCGAGGCATCAAGCACGTGTACAGTTGGATTGGAATAATTTGGCGCTATCTTAACAGCAGCGTGAATTTTTGATGTAGTAGCTCCGCCGATCAAGAGCGGTACAACAAATCCCTGGCGCTCCATTTCTTTGGCAACGTGAACCATCTCATCAAGCGAGGGGGTTATAAGTCCGCTTAGACCAATTATATCAACATTCTTTTCTTTTGCAATCTGTAGAATTTTTTCGGCTGGAACCATCACACCAAGATCGATAACTTCATAATTATTGCAGCCAAGCACAACACCAACAATATTTTTACCTATATCATGCACATCACCTTTAACAGTCGCGAGCAGTATCCTGCCATTGATGCTTGATGCGCCTGCGGCTTTAGCCGCTTCGATATACGGCGTTAAATACGCCACCGATTTTTTCATTACCCTTGCGCTTTTTACAACCTGCGGAAGGAACATTTTTCCCGCGCCAAAAAGATCACCAACAACATTCATGCCATCCATCAACGGTCCCTCAATAACATCAAGCGGCTGCGGGTATTTTTGACGGGCTTCTTCGGTATCAGCATCAATATATTCAACAATGCCCTTAATTAGCGCATGTTTTAATCTCTCTTCAACCGGCGCGTTGCGCCATGCGTTATCATGCTCAATTACTTTACCTTTGGTTTTGATGGTATCCGCAAACTGTACCAGCCTTTCTGTGGCATCATCCCTTCGGTTCAGGAGTACATCTTCAACCAGTTCCAGCAGGTCTTTGGGAATTTCATCGTACACTTCTATCATACCCGCGTTCACAATACCCATGTCCATTCCCGCTTTGATAGCGTGATACAGAAAAGCTGAGTGCATCGCTTCTCTGACAACATTATTTCCGCGGAATGAAAATGAGATATTGCTAACACCCCCGCTGACCTTTGCAAGCGGCAGGTTCTCTTTTATCCATTTGGTTGCGTTGATGTAGTCAACAGCATAATTATTATGTTCGTCAATTCCCGTTGCTACAGTAAGTATGTTAGGATCAAAAATAATATCCTGAGGCGGGAAGCCTACTTTTTTCGTTAATATATCATAACATCTTTTGCAGATGGCAATCCTTCTTTCGTAACTATCAGCCTGCCCGTTCTCATCAAATGCCATAATTATTACAGCCGCACCGTAAAGTTTAACTTTGCGGGCGTGCTCAATAAACTTTTCTTCGCCTTCTTTTAAGCTTATAGAATTTACTATTCCTTTACCCTGCAGGCATTTTAAGCCCGCTTCAATTATCTCCCATTTGGATGAATCAAGCATCACAGGTACTCTGGCAATATCAGGCTCAACGGCAACAAGCTTCAGGAATTTTTCCATAGCAGCTACACCGTCTATCATACCCTCATCCATGTTAATATCTATCACCTGCGCGCCGCTTTCAACCTGCTGCAAAGCAACGCTTAACGCTTCTTCGTAATTTTCTTCACGTATCAGCTTTGCGAATTTTGCCGAACCTGTGATATTGGTGCGTTCGCCAATATTAACAAAATTTGTTTGCGGGGTAACGTTCAGCGCTTCGAGTCCGCTTAGTCTTAAATACGGATGTACTTCAGGAATCTTCCTTGGCGGAATATCCTTTAATAACGTGGTTATTTGTCTAATGTGATCCGGTGTCGTTCCGCAGCATCCGCCAACAAGATTTAAGAATCCGCTTTTGGCAAAATCAAGTAACAGCTCCGCTGTTTCTTTGGGAAGCTCATCATACTCGCCAAATTCATTCGGCAGCCCCGCATTAGGGTATGCGCTTAAATATACATTCGCTTTTTCAGAAAGCTCTTCTATATAAGGGCGCATTTCCTTCGCGCCAAGTGAGCAGTTCAGGCCAACACTCATTAATCCCGCATGGCTTATCGAATTCCAGAACGCTTCAACAGTCTGACCCGAGAGCGTCCTCCCGCTGAGATCTGTAATGGTACCTGATACCATTACAGGCAGTTTCCTGCCAATGGTATCAAAATGCTCATTGATAGCGAAGAGTGCCGCCTTGCAGTTTAATGTATCAAACACTGTTTCAACCAGCAGAATATCAACGCCGCCATCAATTAATCCCCTAACCTGTTCAAGATATGAATCCTTGATCTGGTCAAATGTTACTGCTCTGAAGCCCGGATCGTTTACATCAGGTGAGAGCGAAAGAGTTTTGTTCATGGGTCCGATAGCCCCCGCAACAAAGCGGGGTTTACCGGGTGTTTTAGCTGTGAATTTATCAGCGGCAATTCTTGCCAGCTTCGCTGATTCAAAATTTATCTCATAAACAGCATCTTCAGTATGATAGTCGCCCTGGGATATTGAAGTGGAATTGAACGTATTAGTGCCCACAATATCACTACCTGCATCAAGATACTCCTCATAAATTTCAGAAATTATCTTTTGCTGTGTGATATTTAAAATATCGTTATTGCCTTTCAGGTCATAGGGATGGTCTCTGAATCTTTCCCCCCTGAAATCAGCTTCGCTGAGCATACGCCTTTGGATCATCGTGCCGCGGGGGCCATCAAGGAATACTATTCGTTTCTTTAATTCTTCAAATAATCGCGATATCATAAATTGAGTTTTATTTCCTGATCTTTGCTTCTTTTAATTCCGCAGTGCCAACAAACCTTGTAACAAGTTCATATATACCGAACATTGCTGTTACATAGAAGAGATCACCGCCGAGTGAATTGCGGAAGAATGGAATTGCCATCGTGTAACACTCAATAAGTCCTTTGAAATTCATTTCATAGAACATACCGCTTAGCCAAACACCAAAGTTTGTTACAAGAAAGAAAACTATTGAAGAAACAAGTGTTGTACCTGCAATATATCCGGCTTTGCCGAGACCCTGTTTGGATTCAATTCTTTTCTTAAGCCAAAGACCAATAAAAGCGACGAGCGCGAATGCACCGTAAACCCATTCAATACCCGCATAAAAGCCGATGAAGATATCGCTTAAGAGCATTGCCGCAATTGGCAGTATAAATGCGTATTTTTTATCCATGTAAACGGCCGCAAAAAGCGCAATAGCCGCAACAGGCGCAAAGTTCATTGGATGAGGAATGAGTCTTGAAAAGGCTGCGAATAATATTAATACAGCCGCTATAATAAAGTTTGTCATTTTAGAGTTATTCATTGTTGATTTCTCCTTTGAGATTATAATTATTTTTCTGTTTTCCAAATGCTTCTAAAATCAAAATTGATCCTGCATTTCCCAAGATCAAAGGTAAAAGAACCGTTGTTTTCTTCTGTCACATTTTTATATTTTCCGCTTTCGAGAACAAAAATCTCTGCTGTTGAACTTTCAATATCTATTATTACATAATATTTTACTCCGTGATGCTGATAAATTATGTATTTTGCCTCTTTATCTTTTCCTGCAGTCGATGGAGATAATATTTCAAAAATTAATTCCGGGGTGGTTTCTATGTAATCACCTGTAACCGGCTTGCAAACAACAGAGTTATCAGGGCAAAACACATTGTTATCGTGTTCATCGTTTATCCTCCAGTCCAGCGCAATAAACGCCTGGCACTCACTGCAATTTTTCAACAGCTCATTCAGTTGTATTCCAATATTAGCTGAAACAAGCTGGTGTTTCTTTGTAGGTGAAGGACTCATTGAGTATGGAACACCATCAATTAACTCCCATTTACCTTCCCATGCAAGGTAATCTTCGAATTTGTAATTCGGACGGAACTCAATTCTTAGTTTTTCCAATTTATTCGTTTTATGCTAAGTGAATTTCAGTATTTAATACTTAATTCAAATTTATAATTCCTGAGCGGCATCGGGTAACCCGGCAGCACAGAATAATCTTCATTCAGAATATTATTAACTATGAATCTTACGCCTGTTTCAAACCCTGAAAACCTGAATCCTGCCCCGATATTCCCCTCCAATACATCATACCTGGGAATAAACTGAGTGTTTTCAAAGTTTGAATACCTTCTGGTTGAAAAATTATAAAACAGGCTAAAAGATACATATTTTAATAATTTACTTGTAGTCAAATAATTCAACATAATTGTGCCTTTTACCATCTCTTTTGGCAGGTAAATCAGTTGTTTACCATAAGTTGGATCACCCGGGAAATCTTCGCTCTTTTTGATTGCGCTTCCAAAGCTGTAGTTCAGCCCCAAATTGGCAATAAAAGATTTACTTAGTTTGAATTCACTTCTCAAGCTTGCATCTATACCTTCAGAAAGAACTTTCTGGATATTCTGCGGCCGCCATATTGTACCCGAAACCGGGCTCCACACTATTCTATCCTTTGTGTTTATATAATAGTATGAAACCTCAAAATGATTCAGGGCGGCTAAATTAAACTTATAGTATAGCCCCGCATCAAAACTCAAAGACCGTTCAGGTTTGAGATCTATGTTGCCGGCATTTTTCCAATACAATTCATTAAAAGTAGGCGCGCTGAAATTATTGCCAACTGAAGATTTCAGGTGAAGATCCGTTTTGCCAAACGGCTTAAAATTCAGACCGAGCTTTCCGGTAATTACATTGTGATCAGATATGCCGGAGTAATGATCGTATCTTGCACTCGGATAAATTGTTAAATCCGAACCGTTTGAAATATTAAAGATATATTTTGATACAATAAACACTGAAGCCTGAGTGGATCCCGCATCTTCGGTTTCGTTGCTTTTCATATCATCAAGGTTGAGCTCAACACCGGACTCAATACTAATGATTTCCGATGGCAAGAAGCTATACGTACTTGAAGCAGTAACCCTGCGAAGCTTATAGAAACTGTTTATTTCGGTAGTAAGATTAAATGTTGCAGGATCATAATATTTCTGAAGTTGATACATGTGAGAAAGATCAGTTTTTGAAAAAACTTTGGTTGAAATCTTTTTATCATATAAAAAACCTGTCATAAATATTTTATCTTCCTGTCTTGCCAAACCTGTTGAGTATCCCAGAAATACACCGGGTACACCGCGTTCAAATGAAGAGTACCGCGCAAAGTATTTCATCGACATATCATCTTTCTCGGAATATTTAATATCAAAGTTCAATGCCTGAGTGTTAAAATCAGAGTTCTCTCTTTCATATTCAACAATATTCAATCCATTTTTGAAATTAAACCTGAATCCGTTACCTGCTCTTTCATCAGATGCCGAAATGTTATAAGAAAGCTTTTGGGCTAAACCTAATTTGAAGTTCTGCGAAAGCTTCCCGTAAAATTTCCTGTAACCGTATGAGCCGGTTTCACCTTTAACATTAAAGCTAAGCGGTTTATCGGAACCGCGCGTTGTAATGATATTTATGACACCGCCAATTGCATCACTGCCGTATAGAGCTGATGAACCGCCTTTGGAAATTTCGATGCGCTCAATATCTTCAAGGTCAAACAGCGAAAGATCATATTGTGCATTTTGCCTGCTGTTCAGTCTCATGCCATCGATCAGCACAAGCGTATGTTCACTTTGCGTAGCGTTGAGTGATATTGTTTTGGTGCCGGAATTGAATCCGTAATCTTTAATAAACACCGCGTCACTCAGGCTCAGGGCATCAGGCAGCCTGCTGCCGTTGATTCGCTGCAGCAACTCACTGCCAATAACCTGTAACTTATTGGGTGCTTCGGAGTTTTTCATTTTCAGACGGTTTGATTCCACAACAATTTCATCAGTCACAACACTATCCTGCCCTGAAGAATTGTTCTCCTGGGCAGGAATAATTGTTATGAAAATAGAAAGTACAACTAGTATTTTAATGACATTTCTCAAACGTTTAAGATCCCGAAGAAGTTGAACCCATCTTAAAAATAACTCTTCTTGGACCCACTCCTGTAGTGAAAGTTCTTTCCATTGTGCCTGTTGAGCTGTAAATATACAAACAACCTTCTACACTGAAATTTTTAGCATCAAGAACATAATGTCTTCCATTCAAAACATCAATGTTGTAACCATAAAAAAAGGCAGGCGACCCGGGATTTGCAATAAATGTCGTTACCGTTCTGCTTGTAAGGTCCAGTTTATCGATATTATTTGAAGCTGATATAAAATATATAGCATTGTTATATATAGCAAGGTCTCTATCAAATCCGTTTGGCAAATTAAAAGAATCAAGCTTATTGTTTGTTGAGGGATCAATTTTATAGATCATACCACCGCCGCCCTGACAGCCAACGTAAATTTCAAGCTTGTTGTTTTCTTGTGTGCTTATTATTGATGTCGGGTCTTTTCGCAGAGTTATACTTTGAATTATCATATTTGTATTTGGGTCAATTACTGAAATTGTCGAATCGGCATTACCTCCAAAAGCACTTGTATTGCAAACAAATATCTTTGCATTGCAAAATAAAATCTCCTGTGGATATACGCCGACGCTAATATCCTGAATTACAGTCAGATTTGAAAGATCCATTACCGAAACTTTGCTTGCCGGCCCGTTAGTTATGTAACCTTTCATTCCTGCAATTGCAATTGCATATGGGTTAACACCAAATGCTGAAGAAGTGAATTTGACTCCACCGTTAGAGTCCAATTGACTGAGCCTTCCGGGTCCGCCAAAAGCCCCTTGCTCAACCAGGTAAAGATCATTGTTAAATAATTCAAGCCCGTTTGGATATGATAGATTTCCATTATAGATATTCTGGTAGAAAGTATCATTCGTAGCCGAGTAAAATGATAACCTGCTGTTTGAAGGACTAGTACCTTCAGACAAAATATAAGCACCATTTGTGACCGGTACCAAAAGCGGATTGATAATATCCTCATCGCCGCAGCCATTGAGTGATGCTAAAATAAAAAACGAGGTGATAAAAAGAAGTGAAGCGAAGATCAACTTTTTCATATTTTCTCCCGATGAAAAAAGTTTAGTTATTAAAATTGGTTGTATATAAAAAAACAAACTCCCTGTACCTAAATGACCCAATGAAGTGAAAGAAAATACATTGTCATATAGAAACAGGGAGTCCCAATTGTTAATAACATGTAATCTTTGCCCTCGAAGATCATTTAAAATATTTCCGGCAGGTCTCCTGGCTTAAAAGCAATTTCCGGTAAAGTCTTCCCATCAATAAAAATTGAAAGTGACAAAAACATAACCGGTCTTCTTTATTACAGTTGCGGGGACAGCCCAGGATTATTCAATATATGCAGCAAAAATCACCTGGTTCCCTATTATTCACTGTTTAAATTAAGTGAACCGAAAAAAATATCCGTTAAAAACGGAGTATTACAAAGAACTGTTTTACAATAATAATGATATATGTTTTAATATTAAAGTTACGACTTACTACTCAAGTCACCTCCCGTGTCAAAGCCAGGTCTGCGACTTAACAAGGGGAAGTTTAGGTGAGGTTTGTTTGGCAGATCAACTTAGTAAGACCCCCTCGCCCTAAAGGGCACTCCCCCTTGGAAAGGGGGAGACTTGGTTAAGGTCGTTTATCTACCCAATTTCTAAATTTCTTATCATTTTATATTTTACGATATTTATAGCTGAATATACAGGAGATTTTCGCTTTCAATATACCGAAACTAATGAAATTTGAAGAGATAGAGCTCTCGGGCTTTGGAAAGTACCCTAAGGCAAAATGCAAAGTAACGCGTCCGCCCGGGATATTTGATATTAACGAGCTGCTCAAAAGTGATTCCGTTATACCACGCGGCCTTGGCCGCAGCTACGGCGATGCTTCATTGAATGAAAATGGAGTAGTAGCCGAAACAGCTTTAATGAACAGGTTTATATCATTTGATGAATCTGCAGGTATTGTCAGATGTGAAGCCGGTGTTACTTACAAAGACCTGCTGGATACTTTTGTTATCCGCGGATGGTTCCCCGCTGTTACACCGGGAACCAAATATGTTACAATGGGCGGAGCTATCGCAAGCGATGTGCATGGTAAGAATCACCATAAGGTGGGTTCAATTTCAAGTTTTGTAAGAAGCTTCAGGATACTTGCCGCATCGGGAGAGATAATTGACTGTTCCAGGGAAAACAACAGCGATCTTTTCTGGGCTACAGTGGGCGGAATGGGTTTAACAGGGTTCATACTGGAGTGTGAGATCCAGCTTAAAAAAATCACTTCGCCATATATCTACAATAAAGCGATCAAGCTTGGCAACCTTGATACTTTGTTTGATAAAATAGAAGAGTTCAGCGATAACTATCATTATTCAGTCGCATGGATAGATGTAGTTGCAAAGGGCAGCAGCTACGGAAGAGGAATTTTACTTCTGGGAAACAACGCTGAGCTTGACGAACTTCCTGAAAAACTTAAGAAGAGATCTCAGGTGAAGTATATAGAAAAGAAAATAGCCGTACCCTTTGAGATTCCCTTTAATGCCTTAAACAAAATGACCGTCAGCCTGTTTAACGCGGGAATTTATATGACGGCGCGTAACACTGAAGACTACCAGCATTATGATAAATATTTCTACCCGCTTGATTTTGTGCTGGACTGGAACCATATTTACAGTAAAAGCGGGCTGATACAATACCAGCTTAACGTGCCGCTTGAAAAGGGTAAAGAATCAATAGATAAAGTTCTCAAAAAAGTGGTATCTTACGGCGGTGGTTCATTTCTTGCGGTGATAAAAAAAATGGGCAACCAGGAAGGAATTCTGTCGTTCCCGTTTGAAGGATACACGCTTTCAATGGATTTCCCCGTGAAAAAAGGTACCATAGAAATGTGCCGAGAGCTTGATAAGATAGTTATGGAGTACGGTGGAAGAACTTATTTAACCAAGGATTCTATACTGGATGAAATAACTTTTAAACAAATGTACAGCGGTTTATGGGAAAAATGGATGGAAACAAAAATGAAATATGACCCTGAAAACAAGTTCACTTCAAACCTTGGGAGGAGAATAGGCTTATGTCATTACTGATACTTGGAGCAAATTCACTTATAGCTCAGGCTGCGGCATCGCATTTTGCCGAAGCGGGCCATGAAATTATTTTCGGCGGGAGGAAACAGGATGAACCGGAAAAATTCGCAAATGATTTTGCCATAAGGTACAAATGCAAAACCCGGGCGGAATATATTGACGCACTGGACTATGCTTCTCATAAGAAATTTGTTGAAGAAGTACTGGCAAAAACCCCTGATCTTGAATATGTTTTAATAGTATTCGGTTACTTAGGGACTCAGGAAAAGGCACAAAGTGATTTTACGGAAGCACACAGGATTATTGATACAAATTTTACAGGTGTGGTATCGGTATGTGAGCTTTTCGCGGCGGAGTTTGAATCGGTTAAGCGAGGCAATATTGCCGTAATTTCATCTGTTGCCGGTGATAGAGGCAGACAAAGTAATTATATGTACGGCTCCGCCAAAGGCGGTTTGACTGTGTATCTTTCGGGATTACGTAACCGCTTATTTAAAAGCGGTGTGAATGTACTGACGATTAAACCCGGTTTTGTAAATACCCCAATGACCTACGGCATGCCATTACCAAAACCACTGGTCGCATCACCTGAAAAAGTGGGCAAAGATATTCACAAAGCCATGGTAAAACGGAAAAGTGTTATATACACGCCTTTTTTCTGGCGTTGGATAATGTTAATTATCACTTCTATTCCTGAATTCATGTTCAAGAAATTAAAATTATAATTTTTTTTTATAGTAGCACAGACATTCCTGTCTGTGTATATTCAATGGTATCAGGTTATTAACTGACACGTGAACGAAGTTCACAAAAATTTTTATTAAATCATAATCTTCAAAGGGGAAGAACATATGACACGCGGACCAATTTCACAATTCATGGAAAAGCACTACCTTCACTTCAATTCCGCGGCAATGATGGATGCCGCCAAAGCTTATGAAACTCATCTTGCCGAAGGCGGTAAAATGATGATAACACTTGCAGGCGCAATGAGCACCGGCGAGCTTGGAATATCACTGGCTGAAATGATACGCAATGATAAAGTGCAGATAATCTCCTGCACGGGCGCGAATCTTGAAGAGGATCTTATGAATCTCGTGGCGCACTCACATTACAAACGCGTGCCAAACTACCGCGACTTAACCCCAAAAGAGGAATGGGCGCTGCTCGAAAAAGGATTGAACCGTGTAACAGATACTTGTATCCCCGAAGAGGAAGCTTTCCGAAGATTGCAAAAACATGTATATGAATTGTGGAAAGACGCAGAGTCAAAAGGAGAGCGTTACTTTCCGCATGAATATATGTATAAAATGATATTAAGCGGTGTACTTGAGCAGTATTATGAAATCGATCCGAAAAATTCATGGATGATAGCTGCAGCTGAAAAAAATCTGCCGATTATAGTGCCCGGCTGGGAAGATTCCACAATGGGTAATATATTCGCTTCATACTGCATAAAAGGTGAGTTAAAACCTTCCACTATGAAATCCGGGATAGAGTACATGGTAACTCTGAGCGAGTGGTACAGGAAGAATTCAGGCGGCAAGGGAGTAGGTTTCTTCCAGATAGGCGGCGGTATAGCCGGTGATTTCCCCATTTGCGTTGTGCCAATGATGTACCAGGATCTGGAATGGCACGATGTGCCGTTCTGGAGCTACTTCTGCCAGATATCTGATTCCACAACAAGCTATGGTTCATATTCCGGAGCTGTGCCTAACGAGAAGATCACTTGGGGCAAACTTGATATTAATACCCCTAAATTCATAGTTGAAAGTGACGCAACAATTGTAGCCCCGCTTATGTTCGCATGGCTTTTGGGTTGGTAAAGCGTGATAAGCTTAGAATAATTTTGACCGGAATTTAAATTGATCAGTTTAGGTTCCGGTTTTTAAATGCGCTTTATGATTGATTTTTATCAAAGCTAAGGGTAAGCTGCTCATCAATAATAATCAGAAAGGTTGACCAAAAACCACTATGCCTTGGGTTATTTCTACTTGAAAGAAAGATCAACCTTTTCTGAATGATAAAACTGAATTGACCCAAATTTGCGTTATTCAGTAAATTATTACAATTCAGATATTAAAGACTTGATAATATGGAATATTTATATAAGACTGTTTTAGTCTTATATATTGGGAATTACACGTAATATTTCAGCTAAGTTTGTATATTTATATTATAAAAATGAAAATTTTCGCATAATCTGATTGGAAAAAAACAAACGCACCGGAAACACTCTATTGATAGTATGGCTGATCTGCTATGAACTTTTTGTTCTGGGCTTCATGGAAGCATATAAGTACTGGCTGAATTCTTCTTACTCCACAATGTTTTCAAGAAATTTCCTTTCCCACTTTTTCTCAAACTTCAGCATTCTGTACACCGGGAATCTGTTCTGGATCACGATATGCCTGATTTCTATAATCGCGGTAATTAATATCGCAATGCAATCAACTAAAGTGAACAAAAACGCGCTGCGTACACTTGTAATTTTTTCTGTCATATCGCTTGCGCTTATCGCTTTCGCGGTTTTCCAGGGAAGAATACCCCGCGAGACATTTTACGAAAACCTGGTCACACTTTCTCAGAAAGGTGTTCAGACAATTTCGCTTTCTATATTCGCCGTTATGCACCTGTTCATTGCTGTATCAGCATGTGTAATTTCATTTTCTGTATTGATGAAATTTTACATATTCAGAAGTATATGGGTCACACTTTTCATAATGGCTGCGGCTTACGGTATCGTTTTCCTTTTCGCCTACAACTACACGGATGATTATCAAACCCTAAAGAGCACCAAAAAGACAGTGGATGCGGGAACAGTACTGGGCGCAGCTGTCTGGGGCGGCAACCGCCCTTCCCCCGTTCTCAGGGAAAGAATAAACAAGGGATATGAGCTGTATTCGGCAGGTACCATCAAAAATATTATCTTAACCGGCGGCGGCGCCCCGGGGGAGATGACTGAAGCGGAAGTATCAAAAAACGAGCTTCTGAAAAAGGGTGTTGCCGAAAGAAATATCTACATAGAGAACAAATCTAATTCTACACTTGAGCAGATCCAGTATCTCAACAATAATCTTTACAAAAAGAACAACTGGAAAGATATTGTAATTATCAGCGATAATTTTCATCTGCTTAGGACAAAACAGATATGCAAATTCTTCGGTATCAATGCATATACAGTTGCCTCAGAAACTCCTCTTTCAACTGAATCATCATTTAACTTCTGCGTAAAGGAAAGTTTCGCAGTAATTTTGTTCTGGTTATTTGGTATAGGATAAATTATCTTTGTACTTATGGCATTAACAAGAAGACATTTACGCGAAAAATCACTGCAGGTATTGTACGCATATAAGCTTACCGGAGATCCCATTGACCAGGTGAAGCAGCAGCAGCTGGAGGAGCTTGATAAGAAGGACGACAGAAAATTCTGCGAAGAACTTATTAAGAACACTATAGAAAACGATGAAAAGTACGAAGCAATAATTACAGCAACTGTTGATAACTGGGATATGGAACGCATTGCTTTGATCGATTCTATCATAATAAAAATGTGCCTTACTGAATTCTTTCACTTTGAGGATATTCCTCCTAAGGTATCAATCAACGAATCAATTGATATTGCCAAGGATTTCAGCACAAGGAATTCCGGTAAATTTGTAAACGGTGTTTTGGACGCCATACTGGAAAAACTTCAGGCTGAAAAACTCATCTCCAAAAAGGGCAAAGGGCTTATTAGCGGCAAAAGACACTCCGTAACTTGATCATCCCGAAATAAAAAACATAAATTCCAATGTCAGTTCCTTCATCCAAGAACAAATGGCTTACCAAAGATGTATTCAACTGGTCTCTGTTTGATTTTGCAAACTCCACGTTTGCAACAATAATTGTAGCGTTCGTTTACGCGATATATTTCAAAAAGGTTGTTGCGCTAAATGAGCCGGTAGCTGATTTTTACTGGTCGGCTGCGATAAATATCTCAATGATAATTGTCGCGGTATTGAGTCCCATACTCGGCGCAGCCAGCGATCACTTCAGCAGCAAGAAAAAATACCTGTTCTTCTTTACATTCCTTTGTATTATTTCAACCGCATTTTTATACTTCATCACCGAAGGAATGGTGCTTTGGGGCATGATTCTTTTTATTCTTGCAAATATCGGCTTCCAGGCGGGGCTTGGATTCTACGATGCTTTCATAAAAGAAATATCAGAGCACAAGAATTACAACAGAGTATCATCGTTGGGGTATGCAGTAGGATATTTAGGCTCTTTGGCTTCTTTGGCGGCGGTAATTGTGCTGCAGGATACTCCCAGGCTCACGTTTCTTGCATGCGCAGGAATGTTCCTTTTGTTTTCTCTGCCAATATTCTTGTTTGTAAAAGAAAAAAAGAAGGAGGCTGAGGTTCAGCCGGGTAACTTCGTTAAGATCGGCTTTAAACGCACAATTGAAACACTTAAACATATTAAAAATTTCAGGAATATAAAGTTATTCCTTATTTCATACTTTTTGTATATAGATGGAGTTAATACAATAATATTCTTTTCGGCAAATTTTGCCCAAACAACTCTAAATTTTTCGATTGCCGACCTGATTTTATTCTTCATAATAGTACAGGTGACAGCTCTACTGGGCTCATTTTTATTCGGATGGATAGCAGATAAAACAAGTACGAAGAAGACACTCATATTTATAATACTAAGCTGGGCAGTCTTAACATTAATGGTATTTTTTGCAAATGATAAAACTACATTTTTGGTAATTGGAGCTTTTGCGGGAACATTCCTTGGCTCATCACAGGCATTATCGCGGAGCTTTTTCGGTAAGCTGATTCCTGATGAAAAGAAAACTGAGTTCTACGGATTCTACAGTTTGTTTGAAAAAACATCAACCATTCTGGGACCTCTGACATTCGGTTTGGTTTCCTGGCTTACAGGCAACCAGAGATATGCTGTACTTTCGATCATAGTTTTTTTTGTTGCGGGATTTTTACTTTTTAGAAAGGTAAAAGAAAACCCCGACCCGGTTTTACCGGACGGGGTTTGATAAGCTGATCGGTATATAGATGACTTATTTTTTGCCTATGAAGAACGTTGCCCCTACATAAATCTGCAGGTACATCATGTTCCTGTCTTTTGAAAGATTCGGACTTAATGCCACATCTTCCTTATCATTGATATAAAGTTTGTTTACTTCTGTGGATTGCTTTGAATCCTTTAACAGCAAGTTTGGCAGTTTATACTTTACGCCGAACGATACGCCAAAATTCTTAGTAAGCCTTCCGTTAACACCTGCACCGAGACCAAGACCAAGTCTTGGAGCGTTTTTGTATGTATAAGAAACTTCCTGTCCTGTGCTGTTGGGTGTTTGTTTATATGTACCGAAGATCATATTCAAACCGAAATCAAAATTGGTGTATGGTGTCCATTTGGTTTTATTGTAAAATGCATATTCAAAACCAACTGCTGCCGAAAAGTTATGAAGATACATCTTTGATTTTCCCGGAGTAGTTGTAGCCACTGCAGGATCATTTGGCCATTGTGTTAAAACGTTGCCAGGTATATAAGCAGTGTTATTATCATTGGCAAGGAAAAGATCATATCCCAATGTCATATATGGCCGTATCTTTCCCTTTTTATCTGTAACCAGTTTAAAATAGATCTGGCTTCCGAAACCGGTTTTTACGCCGTAATTCTTAAAAGTGAACTGCTCACCCATCTCACCGCTCATATTTGGCAGAGGTTGTGAGTATGAAAAATTCCACTCAATAATAAAGGCAGCGGATTTTTTCCAGTAACTTGTGGTTTTAGTTTTCACTTGAGATTGCAGCGAGCCTACAACGATCACTGAAACTAAGATCAACAAAATAGTAAATTTTGTTATTTTCATTTTTTTCTCTCCTTTTTTTGTTTGATTCCCCTTTTGAATATGCTAAATTAACAGAATTTTAATTGAAAAACAAACAGAAACACCCTAAATAAAAAAACCCCGTTTTAACGGGGTTTTGGGGAAAGCACTATTGTGTAACTGAATTTACTTTATCAGCATCATTTTCTTAACATCTGTAAATGAACCGTTTGAATTGGTTACGGTCATTTTGTAGAAGTATGCGCCAGTTGCAAGACTTGATGCATCGAAATCATATTTATATGTTCCAACGGTCATATCCTGGTTAACGAGTGTTGAGACTTCTTCGCCAAGCAGGTTATATACCTTCAATGTTACAAATCCACTCTGCGGCAGCTCAAACTTAATGTTTGTTACCGGGTTGAACGGGTTAGGATAGTTCTGGCTCAAAGTGAAATCATTAGGAACATTCGAAGATATCTGCTGAATTCCGATAGTGTAACCTCTGGGGTTAAATACTGCCCAGCCGCTTGTCCAGTTGGATGTGCCAAATGCGCCGCGGAAAGTTACATTATCGAAGCCTGCAAGATTCGGGTTAGAAAAATCAGCGCCTGATAGAGCAGGTGAACCGCCTACCGGCATCCATTTATCTACTGTACCATCGCCTGCATCGGGGTAAACTGCAAACGGATCGGTCAACTGAACTGATGAAGCTGTTCCGAAAATTGTGTTGTTATAAGAGCCTGTCCCTAACCAAGCTTGTGTGCTGAATGATTCAAATCCCGAGGGAACTGATGCGGTATCGCCCAGTTTTACGTTACCACCTAATATTGTATTCCTTATCTGAAGCGTATCTCCTGAAGCTCCTCTTATACTTGGACCGTCCAGTCGAATACCAACTCTCCATCCCATAATAATTGAGTTATAGATACTGATCTGTGAAGCCCTTCTTAAGTGACCGCCTCTGCCCCAAAGTGAATTAAGGGTTAATCCTGTGCTTGAAAAAGGACCTACAACTGTCATGTTGCTGAATATAGGCTTTGTTCTTGGTGAGTTGTATGTACCTGATGAGGGTGAATTTGTATTATTATCTGATTCAAACCCATTTGATGTTGAAACGTCATATATTCCGGAATCCCTGACACTTAGTCCATACTGGATCTTTCCTCTGAACCCGTTATCAGTATCCCAATCGTCATCAACAGGTTTGTATGAGATCAGATATTTGCAGTTTACATTTCCGCCAAACCATTCAAAAGAATCATCACCGTTATAGCTTACCATGATATATTCAATAACTGTCTTTGAGCCAACACCACCCATTGTTAAACCGTTAATTTCATTTCCTGAGACACCTGTTAAGTTAACACCTGAAAATTCGATTCTCACATATCTCAGTACACCTGATGAATCATCATCAATTCTTGGCTGTCCGCCGTAAATAGGACCTAAACCTGCTCCAAAACCTTCTATTTCCGCAGAGTCAGAGCCTGAAGCCGTGTTGATGCCAGAACGGCCTAATATGATAATTCCGCCCCAGTCGCCCGGGTTTCTGTTACCTGCTGGTTTTTCACTTGTGAATACAATAGGCTGGTTAGCTGATCCGTTAGCGAATATTTTACCGCCTCTTTCAACTATCAATGTTCCTTTAGATTCAAAATCACCTAATATAATTGTTCCCGGCTGAATAATCAGCGTAGCTCCATTTTTAACATTGTTGTTTCCTTTCATCAAATATCTTGTTGATGCATTAAGCGTAGTATTTGATGTGATACTTGCTGAATTCAATGTCGTCGAATCGATCGGCTGCGCGTACAATGATGAATACATGCCAATCATCATACAAGCCAGAATAAGTAGCTTAGTTACCTTCATTTTTTCTCCCTTTTATTGGATTTATATTTTAATTAGAATTTATAACCTAAAGAAATTGTATAGTTGATACCTGTTTTAACTCGTTTTACTACTTTTTCAACCAGTTCTGTTGATGAAGAATTCTGAGTAACATCCTGGGTAAAAAGAAGGTCTTCATTTAGCAGGTCTTTTGCTGAAAACTTAACTTCAAAGTTTCTAAATAGCCTTTGGGTTGCGCTAAGATCCAGCATATTTCGTCCCTTTTCATAAACATTCTGAAATCCCACCCTGCCAACTTCAGAGATCTTATCGCCTGAACGGTTAAAGGAAATGTTAATGCTTGTTCCCAGATCGCTGTTATCATAGTAAAGACCGGTATTAATTGTATAAGGCGCCTGCCCCTGCATTCTTCTTTCCTGTTCATTTCCTGCCGATGAAGTTCCTTCAAGATTTACCTTCGAATTTATCACTGTCAAGTTAACGTTAAATGAGAAGTCTTTTAAGAATTTGTTAATAAATCCCAAGTTCTTCCTGGCTTCAATTTCAAACCCGTAGTTAACAGCTCCGCTTTCTGCATTGGCAAATGTATAAGAAGGTACAGGGGCTAATATAGTTGGAACAATTACTCTTTCTATAGGCTGATCAAAATGTTTGTAAAACAGGCTTACCGCGAGGATTTCACCTGCATTGGGATAATGCTCCAGCCTCAGATCGTAATTCTGTATTAAACTCGATTTGAGATCAGGGTTACCCGAAAAATCTCCGTCAGTCACAAAATCAACGAAACCAAATGGCGCAAGCTCTCTCAGCTCGGGTCTTGAAACTGTTTGCGAGAATGATCCTCTTATGTTCGTTTTATCGTTCAGCGCATAAGTCAGGTTAAAAGAAGGCAGGTAATCATTGGTTTTGAGATTAACATCAACCGGAACCGCAACAACCGGCGATGTTCTGTCAAAGCCCTGCAGCAGCTGTTCGCTGTATTCAAATCTTAAGCCTGTTACAAACCTGAATTTCCCAAAAGGAATATCAGTGGTTAGATAAGCTGCATAAAGATTTTCCTGGGCGTTATACGAATCGGAAAAGCTTGTTACTTCTTTGTAATTGATCTTCATTGAATCAATGTTACTGGGTCCGTACAGCTCCTCAAGCGGAGCCGTTAAATCAACATAAGCCTGCGGCGCAAGGAACGGATCGAAGCTTCTTGCTTTGAAATTCCTGTTTGTACCAAGAACAAAACCGCCGATCTCCAGTTTTGAAGCCGGGTCTTTTTTTCTGAACTTCGCCAAATCGAATTCCGCGTCAATTCCAAGATTCCTGTTGATATCAAGCAGGGTCGAAAAGAACCTGTTGCCAACATTGGCATTCGCTATTGTAGTAATAGGGACAATATACGGGTCATCACTGAATCTTTCTTTCCTGTAATAAGCTCTCTTCATATCCGGTTCATTCCTGTTCGATTCAGAATAAGATGCCCTCCAGGTAACATTCAGGTTTCTGAGAGAACTGATAAAATGACTTCCGGAGAGTGTAGTTGAAAACAGTTTCCTTTCTGTGAAAGATGTTCTGTACATTTTTCTGTCTTCATCGCCTGCAGAAAAAACTATTGCCCTCCAGCCTTCCATGTATTCTGTTTCATCTTCAGAACTTATAGAATATGTATTCTTGAAGCTGAATTTATTGTTATCGCCTATTTTATAGCTTAAGTTAAGAATTCCACCGTTGCTTACAGAGTATTCAGAAGCCTGACCGTTGGTTTTTATGATCTGTGTTGTATCACCGTTATACTCATTTCTTTCAATGATCTTATTGGAAAAAGAATTTTTGTAAGAATACCCGAAGATATAACCAAACTGGTTTTTAAGCAGATTTGCCTGCCCGCCGAAAGATAAACTGAATCCGCCGTTTAAAGGCGCTTTTACATTATTCTGCTCCCAGCTATCAGCAAACAGCTTGCCGTAATTGTTCTGGCCCGAAAATGGAGTATTGGGGAATGCAGAGGGAAGCTGCCTTGAGCCGTCATCTAATCCTGAATTATAGAATAACCACTTCTTCTGGCCGGCATTGTAGGTAAGGAAGTCGCCTTTGGTAGATGTTTCAGTTGTAATTCCTCCCTGGGTTGAAAAATTGATCGTAAACCTGTCAGGGAAATCCTTGGTTTGAAGCTGAACAAGCCCCCCTGAGAAGTTACCCGGCATATCCGCTGTGAATGATTTGGAAATTATTATGTTATCCAGCAGCATTGATGGGAATATATCAAATGAAAACGCTTTCTTATCGGGATCTGTGCTTGGAAGTAAAATTCCGTTCAGTGTAGTATTATTGTATCTTTCACTTGTTCCTCTTACGAAAACAAACTTATCATTTACTATGTTAACGCCAATAACTCTTTTTAATACATCTGATGCGAGGGCATCGGGTGTTCTTTTTATCTGCTGGCTTGAAATACCATCCTGGATGCTTTCAGATTTTTGCTGCATAAGCAGAAGCGCAGCTTCGTTATTCTGGATCCTGGTCGCCTCTATGACAACTGTATCGGTTAAAGCGCCCTCGGGCTGAAGTACAAAATCAACATTAACTACTTCCCCCGATTTAACGCTTACCTTAACAGACTGTGAAACGTAGCCCACATATGAGGCTCTAAGGTTCACTTCCCCTGAGGCAATGTTATCGAAAGCGAAGTTTCCATCAAGATCAGAAGCCGTCCCTTTGTTTATGGTTTCTATCTTAACCACAGCGTCCGGCAGCACGCTGCCGTTTGCGCCATCTAAAACTCTCCCTACGATCTTGCTGTTCTGGGCAAGTATATTTGAGCTTAGCGCAAATATCAATAAGGCGGGAATAAGTATGTACTTTATCTTCATTTTGTTTGTATAATTTCTTTTAAATTTATTGTAATTATACAAAAATTGCTAAATTGGATTAACCTTGTATGAGGGGATTGTTTGGTTATAATTAAGAGAAATTCCAAAAAATTGAAGTTTTTGAATTTTGCTTAATACTTATCTAACAGAAACCGGGATATCTTAATATCCGGAAACTAAATTCCCTAACAAAAGAAAAGGGCTGTTTCATCAGAAACAGCCCCTTCGAATGTTACATTAATATTAAAATCTAAATGATCTTACTCAGATCAACATCTTTATATTTGCCATCCCTGAAATATATAAGCAGCTTTTTGAATTCCTCTGTTTTAACATACCCCGGTACATTTTTCATCGGGTAACTGTCATAACTGAAAGTAATGAGCTTTCCGTCAGGTTCAAGAAATATTGTTGTCGGAAAACTGAATACATCAAAAAAGTAAGAAAGCTCCTCTTCGGTGTACTGCC
The DNA here is from genome assembly GCA_002344125.1 of Ignavibacteria bacterium UBA2360. Classification (GTDB taxonomy): domain Bacteria; phylum Bacteroidota; class Ignavibacteria; order Tepidaquicellales; family OLB5; genus OLB5. Next base: position 182,983 of record DDTQ01000011.1, read on the forward strand.
TGCCATTGTACGTAAGTTTATTCTTTCCTTCAGCATTAAGCTTAACAAGAATGAAATTCTCGTCGAGTAATTTTCTCACTTCAGTATCGCTGTAAGCTTCGGCATCCATTTTTTTACACCATCCGCACCAATCCGTGTAAACATCCACTACAACGCGCTTATTTTCAGAGGCGGCTTTTTTCAGCGCATCTTCAAAATCATTTTGCGCAAATAAATTTGCGCTAAGTATCAAAACGGCAAGAATCACAAAAACCCTGAATTTGAACAATTTGTTTTTCCTTCTAATTTAACAACACTAATTAAACGGTGAATCCGGCCGATTTAGTTCCTCTTCACCTATGCAACCGCATAAATTCCATTAATTTACCATATATGATCGCCGCATCAAGCTCCTTCATGCATTTGTGTGAATTTGGACATTCAGTGATCTGTGTCAAATTACAGCCCAGGCAGCTTAAAGACTCATTTTTGAGCACGATTGAATTTTTGTTTAATGGTCCCTGTAAATGCGAATTTGTGGGTCCAAAAATCGCTGCAGTATTTGTTCCGGTTATCCATGAAAAGTGCATCGGACCTGTATCGTTGGTAACAAAAAGGTTACACTTTTTTATAAGCGCAGCCATGTATTTAAGGTTTACTTCGGGTATCAGCACGGCGTTTTCTCCGATAGCGCTTCTGATCTTTTCGGCAGTTTCTTTTTCTTTATCGTAACCCCAGAAGAGCAGTATGCGGCTATCCTTCGGGAACATCTTCCCAAGTTCGATCCATTTTTCAGGATACCATACCTTAGTAGGCCATGTACCGCTGGGGTTAAATCCAATGACCTCTCTGCCGTTTAATCCGGCCGAGTTGAAAAACATATCGGCAAATTCTGTGTGAACGCCGTTAAGATAAATTTTCGGTGTGTTTGAAATTACTTCAAGTCCCAGGGCGCGCACTGCATCGAGATTGAATTCTACATTATGCACTTCACCGCCGCGCGGCTTCACTCTGATATTGTAAGCCAGGGCGCGCCAGCCAAAGCGGAATCCAACTCTGTACTTCGCGTCACTGTTGAAGGTAATTATCGCGGTACGCGGATTTCCAAAGAGATCAATAATCAGTTCATACTTTTGATCATGTATATTCCGGATCAGGCAGTAGGAACTATCACCTTTACCAATATCATAAGTTAAAACCCTGTTCAGGTACGGATTGCCCATTAACACTTCGCGGCAATAACTTTGGGTCAAATAATTAATTTCAGCCTCCGGAAAGTGGTGCCGCATGTTTTCAATGACAGGGGTTGAAAGCAATACATCGCCTATTGCTCCCTGTTTAATGATAAGTATTTTATTTACCCTGTTTTTATCGAACTGCAATTTTTCTACACCCGCGCCGGCGGGCAGCCTTTGAATTATTTAATTAAATATACTTTTACACATGCTCCAGAATTATGAAGTTGTTCTCCACCGGTTCTGCGCTGCTTAACATTGCGTATTTTTCCTTCTCACTGAATTCGCAAATATCATACAGCCTGCATTTGCCGCAAAGCGGCTTTTGTGCCCTGCAGATCTTTCTGCCAAACCTTATCAGCAAAGTGTGAAACAGGAATTTTTTACCATCAGGAATTTTATCCTTTACCTGTTCAAATGTTTTAACAGGCGTAACAGCTTTAACTATCCCAAGCCTGTTAATAATGCGGTGAACGTGTGTATCAACAGGGAACACATCCCTTCCAAGGCTGAATGCAAGCATGCATGAAATTGTCTTTACACCAATACCCTTATACTGAAGCAAATCCTTATATACTTCATCGTTACTCATTTTATCCAGGTATTTGAGGCTAAGCTCGCCGTGTTTTTGCTTCAATTGCTTGAGCAGGTTCTTTATAGCCGCTGATTTCTGATTGGTTAATCCACATACCCTCACGGCGTTTCTAATCTTTGATATCGGCGCGTTCAAAACTTCTTCCCACGTGCCAATATTATTCTTCAGATTCTGAAAGGCAATATAGCTGGTTTTATCTGTGGTATTTTGCGAAAGCATTGTAGCAATAAGTATATCAAGCGGATCGGCTTTGGAAGGTTTTGGCTCGAGCCCGGGAAACTCTGCCTGCAAAAGCGATATTATCGTATTAATTTTATCCACGAAAGAAGGTATTTTGAAAAATGCCAAGGTATGAAAATATTTTTTGAGAATTTTACTATATGCCTTCGGCTCACTGCAATGGCAGTATGGCGCTTAGAGTGACAGGATCATTCAGAACTTAATATCCAATTGCAGAGAAAAGCGGTTTTTGAGATCACCCATAACTTCATCATTACCTGAGCCGGTAGATTTCGCGCCATCGATTATTGTTTCGGCGTATTTTGCTGAGAGCTCAAGGAACTTATAAGGTCTGTATTTTACCATCAGGTACCACCTTCTGCCTTTGCCGTACAAGCCCTGGTTAGAAACTACACCGTTTAGTTCGTTTTCATATTCATAGATTCTTGAGTCGTATGAGTCTGTCTGAAAAATAATAAATCTTCCGTCAAGCACTATATCTCTTACCGGCACTAGCCTGAAATCAGAAAAGAACATCAGACCTTTTTGCGAGGTGCTGTATCCCTGGTAATCTACAAACACATATTCAAACCTGCTGCGCACCCTGAAGGTTTTAAAAATATCATAATCAAACTGCAGCCTGTAATTTGTCTGGCCCCTATCGTAGATCTTTTCTTCAGTAAGTCCGTTTGATGTAAATATCTTAGTTACATCCTCTTTGATCTCGTTCTTATACTTTGTGTATAGAGTTAAATTGCGGCTTACATTCCACTGAGTATATGTCATGAAATCTCTGCCGGATGTTGGCACCGGATTGTAAAATGTTGCATATGGAAATTTATACTGGTCATAATACGCGTTAATTACAGCAAGTTTACCAATTTTGAAACGGATGCCGGAATATATGCCAAATTCATTCTGCGATACGCCGCTTTGCTCGCCAAAACCATAGGAATGAAGGCTGATGAAATTCTTGGGATAATTCCTAACCATAAAAACAACATCAGCAATTTTATAGAACAGGAATTTAACACCTGTAACGCCTCCAACAATATCGGTGTAACTTCTTGTCCACTCCCCAAAAACGTTTACGTTTTTGAAGACTATGTCATAATCAACGCCCAAAGCGTTTGATTTAGATCCTGAAAAATCGTAAAGACCCTTATACTCAAACGGTTTGCTGTATTCGCTGTTATAATAGGTCAACCCGATCTTTGTTGTCCCGAAAAATTTTGATTCATAAAATAACCTGCCGCCATACAATTTTTCTCTGCCGGCGTTTTTCCGGTTGATCTCTGATTGTGTTCTGTGATAACCATCAATATAGTCACTCGAAAGCTGGTTAAGTGTAGTATCAATTGAAGCGTCTATGCTGTTGTTTGAAAAGAACCCGAAGAGGCTGATATCGCCAACGGATGTAGGCAGTTTTAATTTACCGGCGACGCCGCGGAAATACTGAACTTCGTTTACGGAGTTGTAGGAATCAATGCCATCGCCCTTTTTCTTCATGCCTGAAACCGCATCACTGCTTTTTGAAAATGAATAAGAGCCCCAGAGAGTAATACCCTGTCCGAATTCTAGTGTATAGTCACCAACAAGCAGTTGATTGAGAATCAAACCCGATTTCATTTCGGCGAAACCGCCAACGTGATCGGCCCAGTTAAGCTCACCCGGATCTTTTTCAGCCAGTAAACTGCCTGTAAAAATGTACCCTGCGTTCGCGTATTTTGCAATTAGGCGGGTATAAAATTTAGGCCGCGGACCCAGGTATCTTACAGGCGGCAGGTATCCCCTGCTTGGCTGAAGGTCATTGCTGAAGCGCGTACGCATTTCAAAATTGATCCTGTTGAAAAATCCTTTTTTATTATCGCGCAGCTTCTGAATTACACCGAATTCATCTTTTACGAAATCTACTGTCGAGCTTTTTACTATAACAAATTTCTTTATCTTTTCATATGTATCGTCATCCATACCTTCAACATATCTAAGCTCCGCTATGGTATAGAACTTTATGTTCTTAACCCTGTATTGCAGAATTTTGGTAGCAATAATAGCATCAACATAGGGTATCTTTTGCAGATCATTGGAACTTGCAGAATTCAGATCAACAGGGTTGGCTTCAAGCTGCAAGAGCTGCTCAAGCAGTTTAGAATCTTCAGCATCCTCAGTCTGACTTTCCAGCAGGTTTTCAATATCTCCGCTTTCGCGGGCATCCACAGTATCACCTGTTACTTTTACGCTGTCAATAAGCTGCCGCGTGGAATCACTTTGCGCGAAACCGGCTGAAATTCCCAATAAAATGAGAAATAACGGAATTATGTATTTTAAGTAATTAAGCAATATTTCTTTTGGATAATTTATAAATATAGAGAAAAATTTTCAAAGGTTATAAGGATATATTAGCCCATAAATATAGCAACTGAAGAGCCTGTATAGACGCGCCGCTGGCGCGTCTCTGCGGATAGATATTGCAATTTCTGTGGTGTTAATAAAATCCCCCATCGCAGTTATATCGTTTTTCATTCTCCGTCCCAAGTTTCTACTTGGGACGGAATGTGTAAACGAAGCTAATGCTTCGCCTCATCATCAGGCAGAAGCATGGTCATTACATAAAAAAACCGGCAGGTGTTATAAACCTGCCGGGTTATATGCGTTCCCAAACCGGAGCTTGGGAACAAGAAATACATTCCCATCACAGTGTTTGAGGACGGGAATAATATACTACTTCACCAGTATCATTTTTTTGGTCTGCATAAAATCCCCCGCAACCAGTGTATAGAAATATATTCCGCTCGAAAGTCCTGTGCCGTCAAGATCAACATTATAACTGCCGGCACTCATAAATCCATCTGTATGAACCTGAACAAGCTGTCCGGATGAATTGTACACCTTTAGGCTGACAAAACCATCCTTAGGAATTGAAAATTGTATATTGGTGGTTGGATTAAACGGATTTGGATAATTTTGTGATAAAGAATATGTTTCAGGGACTTCATTATTATTGGTAGAAATTCCAACCATACCGGTAACACTTTGTTTGGCACCCTGCTCTACCGCTGCGAAGAAAAGCGAAGAGGAATCTTTGTAAACTATGATATTTACATTACAGTTAGCCGCAACCCATGCAGGGTCGAGTGTAACGCTGATATTTCTATTTATTATCTGGTTCTGATTCCATGCGCCGGAATTAATGTTCTCTCCGTTTTCGCCATTTATCACTATTCTTGCGATATCATGGTGCACATAATCGTTGTGATAACCCGCCGTTCCGCATGAAGCATAAAAATTCTGCGGGTAAACAACGTTATCTTCCGTTAGAACATAAACTATCTTATACTGCCCGCTGAGATTTTCGTTTGCCATTGTACGAACCGTGGCAGTGTACTCTCTTGTACCTGAATTATAGTTTGTGGCAGTTACGTTAACATCGATCTTGCTGTTTGGTACAGAGTTATACCTGTTAGCCGCATAGGAAACCCACATACCCGAAGTTATATACGGGTATGGCGCGCCGTTATTGCCGGGGTGATTGGTTCTATCGAAAATTCCGGTTGGGTAAGCTGAAAATCCGAGCATTGAACGTATTGCGTTGCCCTGGAAATTCTGCCAGGGATCTGAGCTTGCGCCGTGATACGCAATTACAATAGTGTTTGGATATGTTAAGAGGATCTGGTCAGCCGCCTGGTGACCGCAAGGGCAGTAGCCGCACCATGTACCTGTGCAGAATTCTAGCACCATTCTGCGCGGCTCTGAATTTGATTTGTTTATTCCAAGGGCAATTAAAAAAAATGCCAGAAGTAAAAAAAACTTCTTATTCATAACAACCTCCGAATTATATTAAATAAAAAGCGGGGCAATATGCCCCGCTTTAGTTTGAAAAGAAAACTTAAATCGACCCGCTTGAACGGGGTATTATTTTTATAAAATGATTACTTAACCAGCATCATTTTTTTTGTTTCTACAAAATTGTTTGTCTTCAATGTATAGAAATAAATACCACTTGAAAGACTTGTTCCGTCAAAAGCTGCGTTATAAACGCCGGCTTTCAAAAACTCATCAACATAAGTTGCAACTTCCTGCCCCATTGAATTGTAGATCTTCAAGCTAACATGCTGGTCTGCAGGAATTGAAAAATTTATGTTTGTTGTTGGGTTAAAGGGATTCGGGTAGTTCTGGCTCAAACTGTATTCTTCTGCGATCTGGTTCTGGTTCTGAATACCAACAGTATTAGTAACTGTTGTCTTATATGACTGCTGAATAAGCTGATCAGTGTGTACTGCTCCGCCTCCTTTGAATACTATAATGTTAATTTTGCTGTTTCCTTCCAAAATACCTGCATCAAGAACGTAATTCAAAGGAACAGTAACAGAATTTCCCTGTGTCCAGTCGTCGGTGGTATTTAACAACTGGCCTGCTGCGGGTGTTACAAGACCTCTTGATACATTATGATGAACATAGTTTGATGAACCCGGACAGGAAGCATTACCTGTTTGCTGATATACTAAATTATCTTCGGTAATGATAATGTTCATATAATAACTGCCGGCCAAATTCGTTAAAGCCGTTATTACTATATCGCCGGTTATCGTTCTGGAACCTGCATTATAAGATTTGTTGTTGAGCTGGATACTTACGCCGGGCTGAACTGTCATTGACTGTACAACAACCCTGTTGTTCCAGCCTGAATTTGAAATGATCCCGGTCCTTCTGCCAACAACGCCTGTTGGATAACTTGAAGCTCCAAAAAGCTGGATCATTGGTAATCCGGTTGCTGTCCATGGATCGTTACTTGGACCGTGATATGCAAGAATTACTGTGTTTGGATAATTGGTGAGTATGTTTTCAACAATTGCGTGACTGCAGGGACACCATTGGCACCATGTACCGGTAAAGTACTCTACTGCTGTGTTAAAACCTGTTTGCGCGGAAGTGGTGGGTTTAAAACCAACCAAGGCGATGAGGGCAAATACAATAAGTAAATGCTTTTTCATTTTAATATCCTCTCTCGTGAATATGTAAAATTTATTAAATTTAGTAAACTTGTGACTCAAAAAGTAATTTATTTTGATTAAATTTTCAAGTCTAATCTAAACTTAATCCGAAACTAATTTGCTTAGAAAATGTTGTTTAAGGGCTGAATTTAATGGTTTATTTCAGGAGCACCATTTTCCGTGTTTCACGGTAGCCTTCGGTTCGCAGCATATAATAGTAAACCCCGCTTGGCAGGTTACTGCCATCGAAATCAATTTCGTAACTGCCGGGTAGTAATTCAGAATTCAAAAGCAGAATTGTAACCTTCCCGGTTACATCATAAACTGTCAGGATCATTTTTGCTTTTTCACCTCTGCCTTTTGACTTCACTTCAAAATTAATTTTCGTTGCAGGATTAAACGGATTAGGATAATTTTGCCCGAGCGAAAATTGTTCGGGTTCAGATTGACTCGTCTGAATTATTCCAATCGGGAACCCGGGGCCACCGCCGTTTGTGGTTTTCAAAATAGTGCCGTAACCACCTACAACCCAGCCGGTATTTTCATCCAGCATTTCAACAGAGTAAAGGGTTTCATCGGTTAATGTTACGGTCGAATCCCAATTTACACCATTACTGGTTGATCTGTATATCATTCCGTTGCTGCCGGCTATGTAACCTGTAGTGTTATTTACAAATTCCAGAGAATAAAAAGTGAAGCCAAGTGAAAGATAAAAATTGTTCGTCCAGTTGAGTCCCGCATTAGTTGTTGACATGAACATACCGCAGCACCCTGAAGCATATCCGGTGTTATCATTAATGAAGTCAACTGTCAACAATGGGTTTACTTCACCATGTGTATAAGGTACCCAGCTATTTCCGCCGTTAGTTGTTTTGACAATATAACTATCTGAACCTGTAGCATAATAATAATTTTCATCAATTATTTTTGCAGAAAGAAAATCAACTTCCCAAATAATGTTAGCAATTGAAAACCAGTTGAGCCCGGAATCCGTTGTCTTCAAAAGTGTTTTGCCGTAGCCTGTGACAATTCCTGTTAAGGAATTGTAAAAGTTGATAGATGTCAGGTTCTTGATTGTACCTGAGCTTTGGCTTTCCCAGTTACTGCCTGCATTTGTGGTTCTAAATATCTTTCCGCTATCGCTGCAGATAAATCCTGTGTTGTTATCTGTAAATGTTATTGACTGATGATCGCCTGGCAGGTTTGTTTTGACCCAGTTTGCACCGGCATTGGTGGTTTTTAAAATGGTGTTGTAGCCGCATGTGTAACCGGTATTCGCATCAGTAAACTTCACTGATTTAAGCGGGTAGTTTGTGCCTGAATTTTGCGCATACCACTGAGCATGAACAGTATTAGTAAATACTATCAGAAAAATTAATATCGCAAATTTAACAGTTGTGTTCATATGCTCTAAAGATAACTATATTAAAATTCTCATAAAATTGATAAATAACATAATTACTTCAACAAAGTAATTTTTATTGATTTAATCATGTCATTATGATTGAGCCTGCAGAAATAAACTCCGCTTGGCAGTTCACTGCCGTTAAAATCTACTGAATACTTTCCCGGCTTCAGGATGCCTTCATGAAGAGTTTTTACGAGCCTTCCGTTAACATCGAAAACTTCAAGGAACACACCCCGCCCGGCAAAACCGGTCACCCCTCTCAAGAGGGGAATTTGGAAATTGATTCTGGTTACCGGATTAAACGGATTTGGATAATTTTGGTACAGCATAAAATCCTGCGGCACTTCGTTTGAAGTGGGTACTATACCTATTGGCTCGCTGTACTTAATGGTAGCAATATCATAGTCGCTAAGGCTGTCAAAACTTATTCCGGTTACAAAAATGCTGCCGCGGTTATCAGCAATAACCGTGTAAATAAAATCTTCAGAGTTTTCTATTTGGCTGTATTCAGTTAGCCACTCAAGATCGCCCAGGTAATTATACTTAAGAAGCGCGTACTGCAGGTGGTAATCATGTTTATCCGTTGAGCCTCCTACAAAAACATTCCCCATGTTATCAACCGATACCGCGGTTCCGTAATCTATTCCCCTGCCTGTTCCGTTGTATCTTTTTTCCCAGAGCAAAAAGGCTGTCGGGTCTATCTTCATTGTAAAAATATCTTCACTTCCCAGCGTATCGTAATTTCTTGAGCTTCCGGTTATAAAGATATTGTTTGCGCTGTCGCAGGTGATATCGTAGGGTATATCCTGGTTATTGCCGGTGCCGTTATAGAAGTACTGCATAATAAGCGCGGAGCTTGTATCAAAGCGGTATGCCGCGTAATCAAGTCCACCGGGTGAATTATACACTGCCGCGGCCACAACAAGCTTGTTATCAGGTGAAAGTATCATTTTTACGGGCATATCATTACCAAAAGCAGAGCCGCTGAAAGTATTTTGCCACCTCAGGTTGAAGGCAGGGTCATACTTTAACATCAGCAGGTCGTTTACTCCGCCCACAGCGTTAGATGAAGCCAGAACGTAAATGCTGCCGCTGTTATCACAGCAAACAGAAACGGGGGTTTCGCTGCTTGATGAGGTTTTGTTATAAAAAGCGCTTCCAAGCAATTCACCCCCTTGAGAATACTTTAAAGTTACAATGGAATTTGTTCCATTAGCCCGCCGAACTGAGCCGCAGGTATAGATATTTCCAAAGTTATCGGCAGAAATGCTTAACCCGAATCCCTGGTTATAGGCGGGCGGCAAAAATATTTTTTGCCATAAAATATCCCCCTGTGGGTTCAGCTTTAACGTGATAATTTTAAGCACACCATTGGTATCGCCGGTAAATCCGGTTATATATGAATTTCCATCCGCATCAAGATATGCGGCTTTGCATTCATCCAGAATATTTCCGTGGCCGTTAAAAAAGCTCTGCCACATTACGCTGCCTGAAGATGAATATTTAACAGCCGCAATATCAGAGAATGAACCCGTTTGGCTTACATTGCCGTAAACAATTACATTGCCCTGGTTATCCATTTTCATTGTGGTAACAATATCAAACCTGTTGGCAGAACCATTAAATCGGTTAACCCATTCTGTTACAACCTGCCCATAGCAATGTGTAACGGAAAAAAACACCGTGCAAATTAAAATTTTGAGTAATTTTATCATTCCGCAATAAATTTAGCAATTTTGCCATTAGAATTAAATACCATTGCAAACTTCCGGGTAAATGTTTAGCTGATAAACTACTAATTAAAATTATTGGTTTTTACTATGTTATTTTAGGTTTTGTATTTGTATCTTTAGTTTCATTTAGAGGAGACCAAATGAAAAAAATACTTACATTCCTTATCTTCATGTTATTTGGAATATCGCTCTCATACTCTCAAAATTCCATACATACCGGCAATGATCATACAGGTTGTTTCCCTGGGGGATTGGATAAACACTTATCCGGCTTCAATTTTACAATACAAGGCAGCAGTAATAAACTTCGCGGCGGCGCTGATTTCAACGGTGCAATGGTTCACAAAACACCCGAGCCCGGGCAGTTTCTGCGTGTACTGATATTATATGTCCGCTTTCCCGATGACAATCTGGGGGGTAACGTAATGGGAGGTTATGCGGTATGGAATGACCCGCTTATGCCTAAGCCGGTGAATCCCTATACATCCAACGGCAGATTTATTGATACAGCCGAGGTTCCGCCGACAAAAAATTTTACAGAAAGATATACAGAATATACAATCTCTGATTATTTTTCTGAGATGTCTCTGGGTACATTTGATGTCATTGGCGATGAATACTCAATTATGCTTCCGCAAACATCCGTAGAGTACAGAGAACTTGGTTACAGCTGCTCACAAATTAATGCTATTGCCATTAAGCAGGCAGAGCAGCAGTATAACCTTGATATGAGAAGGTATAATAACTGGTCATTTACACCCTTTGGTTGGCAATGGACACCGGGCGGCGGCGATAATACCGCAGATATGATAGTAATGGTTTACAGGCATGCACCTGAATACCCGGCAGTTAACTGGTTCATAAACGCTTCCATCCCGGTTTCGGGAATTTCTGACCTGGGTCTTGCTTCAACATTTGTACTGGATAGTACCTTTATAACCGGCAACAGCGGCGTTACATGTTTAAGTTTACTGCAGAATTATTCCAAGATGACACAGATCATGCTTCACGAAATGAGTCACAGGTACTTTTTTAATCACTATGAGATCGGTTTAATGACAGGTGTTGAACACTCAAGTTTTAACTATTCACCTTTTGAAAGAACTTACATCGGCTACATTGATCCTCCCCTTGTAAGATATCCCTATCAGGGCGTTAGCGAAACATTCACATTGGGAGATTATGTTCATACCGGCGATTTGCTTGCAATTGAACTGCCTGAATCGAATGAATTGTATTATATAGCGAACCACCAGAAAAGATCCATGTACGATGGAATTTCAAGAGGCAGCACAAAGTGCTGGGAAATTAACAAAGTTCAGCAGGACCCATACTGCCCGGAAGGCAAGGGTCTGTATATTTATCACCAGATGCACCCTTCAAGATGCAATGAATTCAAGGATGTTTACCTTGTTCAGGCAGATGGCAAATATGACTGGTATATAGATAGAATGGTGCCCTATTTTGACCCTTTCTACAATTTTGAAATTCCGCTCTACGAGAAGCTAGAAGGAAACACCCGCGGAAGATCTGAATTCCACCAGAGACTTGATTCCATACTTCCCAATATGCAGGAAGTAACCGACGATCCATGCTCTGATAAAACCGATGATTATTTTGTAACATATGACTGGCTCGGCGATGGTAAGGATGCGTTCAATATGGGATATGATGAAATTTTAAGTCCGTACAGCAATCCACCCTCAAACACCTGTAACGGTACAGCTTCGGGTTTAACAATGAAATTGCTCGGGCAGGATTCACTTACCGGTGCGATAACATTCAGGCTTTATTACAATGACGCGGCTGCGCTTTCGGATCTGCCGCCTGCCAAACCTAAGAATTTGAAAGTTACAAAGAATATTACCGAACCTGTTTCAGGCAAATTTTTTCCGGAGTTAAAATGGGATAAAAATCGCGAACCCGATTTTTTGGGCAAACCGGGCATACAGGGAATCTATAATATATACCGCGGTATTTTTACTGCATGTTCTCCGGATTCAATGCCGCAATTTTTGCTGGTTGGCAGCGTACCCGCAGATTCAAACACATTTATTGATAGCTCCATAGCATTATATCCTGAAGGCGGCGGTTCGGTTGGATGTGCAGATCTCTTCCGCAGCCTTAACTACCGCATAGAAGCTGTGGATATAACAGGACTTGCATCGCTTCATTCAGATAGGGCAATAATTAACGGTTACACTCAATGGTGCGATGATTCTGTGTTAACAGGTATTTCACACAATCAGCTGCCTGTAAAGTTCTCTGTCTTCAACTATCCAAATCCGTTTAACCCCTCAACTAAAATAAGTTATTCACTGCCGCGAGACGCTTTTGTAACGCTGAAAATTTACAGTATTACCGGCCAGGAAGTTTACCGCGCGGTAAACAATGAATTCAGATTAGCCGGACATTACAGCGTGAATTTTGACGGGACAAATCTTCCTTCGGGGGTTTACTTCTATGTTTACCGGGCAGGCGATTTCACTGAATCCAAAAAAATGGTACTTGTTAAGTAAAGAAAAAATACGAGACGTGCCTGTTACACGTTTGTACAGATTTCTTAAACCTACCGGGATTTACAGTCGTTGATGATATTGAGTAAAGTCAAGCTATTTTATCAAGGGAATGTAGGTCTGAGCAGAGTCGAAGACCACGTATTTCTGCCCTTCGACTCCTCTCAGGGCGACAACCATTTTCTTAAACCTGCCAGGTTTTTAAAACCTGGTAGGTGTTGTTTTTGTTATCGTGCCATTTTTGGGGAATAAAAAAAGGCGTTCATAAATTGAACGCCTTTTTGTTTTACTAAAAAGATTAAATTACTTTACCAAAACCATACGCTTAACGCTTGAGTAGCTGCCTGCGTCTATTCTGTAGAAGTACACTCCCGATGCGTAAATTGACGCATTGAAGTCTATTTCATAGAACCCGGCTTTCAGATCCCCGTTGTAAAGCACGGCAACTTCGTTGCCAAGTATATCGTAAACCCTTACCTGTGTATTTGATTGCTCAGGCAGATCGAATTTTATTTTGGTAACAGGGTTAAACGGATTCGGGAAATTCTGGTGCAGCTGATAAACCTTCGGTACACCGTTATTCAGGTTCTGAATGCCGATCGGCGGAATTGTATCAAACACCGCTGACTGTACAGTTACATTGCTCATACTTGTAATAGTACCATTTGGATCTGTACCTGAATATGAACCGTTGCCTGTTCCGTTCCATCTTTGGAAGTAGTAATCTTTGCCGTTGTAAGTCAACTGCAAAGGAGTGGGCGAGAAGTTTACTGTTGAAGCCGTATCATAAAATAAATTTCCGCCGTTAATTGTAACAGGTAAGCCCGCAGGTGATATCTGTGTGATGAGTTTGAACTGTGTTTTATAATTGCATGTATAGCTTGAAACATTAGTAGAAACATTTATTGTATGGCTTGAATCACCGTTATTGCTCCAGCTTTGGAACAAATATCTTGTTGATCCGAAGATCTGCGGTGATAAAGCAGTCAAAGTATGAGCTGAATTTACATCCCAGTTAAATAAAGCGGAGCCGGTAAATGTTGTTCCGTCAACCTTATACTGCAAATTGAAGCGGTTTGCATTCACAAATACCAGGTTCTTGCCAACCAGGTAAGTAACAGATGTTTTATGAACTTTTCCGTTGGTATTGGTACCGGTTATTATTATCCTGTAATCGCCGGCCGGTACAGCTGATGTTGAACTGACATCAACATTGAAGGCAGCAGGGAATGTGCTTACAGTGCTGCCACCCGGAAAATTAACTGAGATGCCCGCATTAGAAGGCTCTACTGTTGCAGATAAAGTAACAGGAGAATTATAGCCTGCGCTTACTACAGGTATCTGTACTTCATATTGAGCGCTTTGGCTTTGTCCCTGAAGCACTGATTTGTACGGGCTGTTTGGTATCAATGTAAAGTTCTCAGTCTTTTTACCTGCATTAAGTATCTCCTGTCCCTGCTGAACGAAGACAATAGGCATTACCTGCGACTGGTTCCAGATTGGATCTTTATAAAAAGTTCTCTCCAGATAAATTGTCGTTCCCGGATATAAAGTTACCTGCTGACCTGTTCCGCCATTGTTCATTCTTCTCATTACATCGTAAAAATCGGTTTCACCGTTTGTTCCCGGAGGAGAAGTAAAATGAATATGTCTTTCCTGAACGGAAAAGTGAACATACGCAGTTGTGTTCTGCATATATACTTCGCAATATATTCTGGCTTTTACCTTTATGCTGTCACCGAATGTACTATCTGTTAAGATAACTGTAATGGGGCTTAGTAGATTTGTTCTCGTGTTGAATTGAGAAGTCAAACCTCCGGTGGTATATGGTGAAAGTAAACTTATGATCCCATCCATACGCGCCTGGGGAATAGAGTTTACACCGTAAAAATTCCTTCTGGCATTGTTATCACCGGGATTATAGAGATAGTAGCCATCATTTCCCGGCGCAGGCCAGTTCATGTGGTATGCAATACCTACGATCTTATCCGCATCAAGACCGTTTATGAAGGCTTCCATAGTTGGGTTATTTGAGGCACATGGTCCGCAGGTCCAGCTGGTGAATCTTTCGACAAACACCATTCTATCACCGGCAAACGTATTTACCAGCAATGATAAAAAGAGGAACAAAGTAAATAACTTTTTCATTTTTATAACTGTTTAATTTGAATTTGATATATAATTCATTAAAAATAAACATACTTATATTTTATATCAAGTGAGTTGTTTCTGTAAATTTCACTATTTTGGTTACTTTCAATTAAAGGGTTGATTTTTCATAAATATCCTTATAAAATTGTGGAATTTAAAATAAAAAAGGGCAAAACCGGTAGAAAAATGAAGAAAAAACTCAGTTTAAAAAAAGTAAAAACAACACACAGCAAAAAAGATGATAAAGTAATGGTCACCAGGTTTTCTGTTTCGCCGGCTGAGCTAAAAAAGGGCGATAAGGTTACAATAAAAATGACCATACGGAATGTTTCGGAAAAATTACTGAAACACATCCCCTGGCAAATAGTAAAGAACAAAAAGATATTATGCCACGGCGTGAGAAATGAAGTGCCTTCCGGCGATAGCTTTACAGTTTCAGTTTCATGGACAGCGATAAAAGGAAATCATTTTTTCTATGGAGATGCTGACCCAAAGAATATTTTGAAAGAGCCAAAAATAAAACAATTCAATAACCTTCCTCAGGGCGCTGATAGAAGAGTAAAATAATATAAAACAATTCCTGAAAATTTCTGAATATGAGCGAACATAATATTTCTTTTGGAACAAGATTGCGTTACAAATTTGATAACCTTATGGCTAAGGGTCCCATAGCGCTGATAGGCTGGCTGGGCATTCTTTCTTTGGTGCTGGTTGTAACAGCGGCACTGATACTAACAATTACGGGCCTTACCCAGGATGACGGCGAAACTATGAACTTTGTTGAAGCCGCATGGAAAAGCCTGATGAGAACCCTTGACCCCGGAACAATGGGCGGCGATACAGGTTGGGGCTTCAGGGTGATTATGCTTGGTGTAACGCTTGGCGGTATCTTTATTGTATCAACGCTTATTGGTGTACTGGCATCGGGTATATCAAACAAACTTGATGAGCTGCGCAAAGGGCACTCTTTTGTTGTAGAAAAGGACCACACTCTGATCCTTGGCTGGTCAGAAAAGATATTCCCTATAATTTCTGAGCTGCTAATTGCCAATGAAAACCAGCGGAACCCTGTAATTGTAATACTTGGCCACAAAGATAAAGTTGAAATGGAAGACGAGGTAAAGCTCCGCATTCCGGATATGAAGAACACACGGATCATTTGCAGAAGCGGCAGCACAATAGATATGAACGATCTTGAAATAGTAAATCCGCATGATTCACGTTCAATTATAATTTTGTCACCCGAAGGCAGCGACCCTGATATAAGCGTAATTAAAACTATACTTGCGTTAACCAACAACCCGAACAGGAGAAAAGAACCATACCACATTGTAGCAGAAATTAGCGATAACCATAATAAAGGCGTTGCAGAAATGATAGCCTCCGGTGAGGTAACGCTTGTTCACACCGAAGACCTGATCTCAAGGGTTATCGCGCAGTCATGCAGGCAATCAGGCTTAAGCGTTGTTTACACAGAGCTGCTTGATTTTGATGGCGATGAGATCTATTTCCAGAGTGAACCTGCATTAAAAGGAAAGAGTTTTAAAGATGCTGTTATGAGCTATGAGGATTCGGCAATTATAGGCATAAAGAAAAGTGATGGTGTTGCTGTTATCAATCCACCGATGGATACGGTTTTTAACTCCGGTGATAAGGTAATAGCTATTTCAAAAGATGATGACACTATCAATCTGAATGGCAGATCGACTCCGGAGCTTGATCCCGGCGCAATTACTTCGGGTAAACCGGTTACAGCGGATGTTGAACATACGCTTATTCTTGGGTGGAATTCTAAGGCTTGCAGCATTGCCAAAGAACTTGATAACTACCTGAGCAGCGGCTCAACACTGAAAATTGTAGCTGAAGGTGAAGGAATTGAAAATAAAACTGCACAGCTTAAAGGCGAGCTCAGAAACCAGACAATTGAACTTTTAACAGGTAACATAAGCGACCGCGCATTGCTGGACTCTCTTGGACTGGAAAAATTTAATCACATAATATTATTATGTTATTCAGATTCAATGCCTGAGCAGGAAGCCGATTCAAAATCGCTGATCACTCTTCTTCATTTACGTAATATTGAAGAAAAAACGGGACATGATTTCACCATTGTAAGCGAAATGATGGATATCCGCAACAAAGAACTGGCAGAAGTTACAGAAGCTGATGATTTCATCATTAGCAATAAGCTTATCAGCTTAATGCTTTCTCAGCTTTCTGAAAATAAAGATCTGAAAGCTGTGTTCGATGACCTGTTCGATGCTGACGGTTCTGAAATCTACGTAAAACCCGTTACCGAATATGTAAAAGCAGGGGTTCCTGTAAACTTCTATACTTTGTGTGAATCAGCAGCGCGCAAAGGTGAAACCGCTATTGGGTACAGACTGAATGAATATTCACATAACGTAAATAAAGCCTACGGCGTTGTTGTGAATCCAAAAAAATCAGAAAAGGTGACTTTTACCGATAAAGATAAGCTGATTGTTCTGGCTGAGGATTAAAATATGAACATCAGCGAACTTCATTTATTCACAGGATCGGTATCCTCACTGAAAAAGTTCTATTCAGATGTTCTGGGATTAGAGATTACCGCACTTAAAAATAATAAAATAGAAATCAAGGTCGGCTCAACCGGCCTTATTTTTATTGAAGAACCCGGTTCTAACCCATATTACCACTACGCAATAAACATTCCGCATAATCATATTAGCGGGGCCATTGAATGGCTTGAACCAAAAGTTAATTTAATAGAAAATAATGGCTCACCAATAATTGATTTCCCGAACTGGAATGCGCATTCAGTTTATTTTTACGATCCTGCGGGAAATATTGTTGAGCTTATCGCAAGGCATAACCTCGAAAATGCTTCGGATGAACCATTTTCCCCGGAAAGTCTTTTGAACATAAGTGAAGTTGGTATGCCGGTTGATAATGTAAAGGAATTCCACGATAAAATTACGGAAAGTTTGGGAGAAAAACTTTGGTGGGGTAACCTGGAAACATTTGCAGCCATTGGTGATCAAAACGGATTATTTATAGTTGCTACAAAAAACCGCAACTGGTTCCCAACGGATAAACCGTGCAATGAATACCCTTTGACTGTGAAAATAAAAAGACCGGAAAATGAGTCTGAAGTTTTTAAGAATTCATCTTACTATATAATTTCTAAATAGTCTGTTCACAGAATTCCTGCCTTCGCGGAAATAAAAATGCCCAATGACATACAATAGATTATTGAATTACATTTATAAATATTATTCAATAATTTCGTAATTCAATTAAACAACTCAATTACAATTATGATAAAATCACGCGCACTCGCTGAAAATACAAAGGATTATTCAGAAAAATTCCCATCTTTACTATATAAACCTCTTGGTAAAACCGGATTTACAGTATCCGCATGCGGATTTGGAGCGTACAGAGTTGATTACAGGGTAAAGGAACATTTCGAGTCGCTGGAATATGCAATATCAAGCGGCATAAATTTGATAGACACATCGGCAAACTATTCTGATGGCGGCAGCGAAATACTTATCGGCAATGTAATTGGCGATATGATAAACCGGGGTAAGATATTAAGAGAAGAAATAGTTATCGTATCAAAAGGCGGATATTTGCAGGGTAAAAACCTTGAAGCCGCGAAAAAAATGAAGGAAGACGGTCTAGGGTATAAGGAAGTAACAGAATATGCTGAAAAAATTTGGCACTGCATCCACCCCGATTTCCTGAAGGACCAGATCACTCTTTCACTGGAAAGATTAAAGCTCGAAACTATTGATGTTTATTTGCTTCATAACCCCGAGTATTTCCTGGATTCACCTTTGGCAAAAGATCTTGAGCTTGAGGAACTTAGGCATGAATATTATAAACGCATCAAAAAGGCTTTCGCTTACCTTGAAGAAGAGGTTAAAAAAGGCAGGATAAGTTATTACGGTATTTCCTCCAATTCTTTTGTGAAATCATCCGATGACCCTGTATTCACATCGCTAAAAAGCTGCGTTGATTCTGCAAATGAAATTTCCGGAGAAAACAATTTTTATGTAGTTGAGCTCCCCCTGAACCTGTTTGAAAAAGGAGCGCTCATAAATAAAAACCAGGTGGGTGATTCATTTAACGTGCTTGAATACGCTTATGAATCTGAATTGGGCGTATTGGTAAACCGCCCGCTGAATGCGCTGGGCGAAAATGGATTAACAAGGCTTGCGGATTTTCCCGTGAACGATGAACTATCCAAACTGGATGAGAACCAGATAATTGCTGAGATCAATCTGCTGGACCTGATGGAGGAAGAATTCCTGAGAGATTATGTGGATATACTGGATCTGAGTGAAGAAAATAAAAAGGCTGTGAACTATTTCCTTAAAGCCGGGCAATTACTCAAGGAAAACTGGAAAAGTTTTGGCTCAATAGAAAGTTTTAATGATGTAAAAAAACAATTTTTGATACCAAGAGTTAACTTTGCTTTAACAACGCTTGTTACGTCTCCAAATTTAACAGATGAAATGAAAGACAAGCTTGATAAAATTGCCCGGCAGACAAATAAACTCATGAGCATTATGGATAGCGTTTATGGTTTAATGGCAAACATAAATTTAAAGGATTTGCATGTTAAGCTTAATACTTCGGTTGATAGCACTGAAGCAGATAGTTTTAAGGAACTTTCACTTTCGCAAAAAGCTATTTTGTTTATTAATTCGCTAAAGGAAGTTAGCTGTACACTTGTAGGCATGCGCCAGAATAAATATGTTGATGATGTTGTAGGGGCGCTAAAGCAGGGCGTTTTGATTGACTCAGCAGAGAAGTTGAAGGAGATTTAGAATATAAACATAGATGTTTATCATATTCTTTTATCTTTCACCCTTCGACAAGCTCAAGGTGAGGGTAATGTTGTTTATTTTTAACCTGCACCTCATCCCGAGCCTGTCGAGGGATAATCTTTCTCTCCGATAGATTTTAGGAGAGCATAATTTACTTTTAGCTCACCCTTCGACAAGCTCAGGGTGAGGGGAATGTTGCTTATTTTTAACCTGTACCTCATCCCGAGCCTGTCGAGGGATAATCTTTCTCTCCGATAGATTTTGGGCGAGCATAATTTACTTTTGACTCACCCTTCGACAGGCTCAGGGTGAGGGGAATTTTATCTATTTTTAACCTCTTCCTCATCCCGAGCCTGTTCCATCTCCCGGGATTACTTAACCACAATCTGCTTGGGGCTATTCAGAATAATCTGCGCTTTTTCTCTGTACATAGAAACTCTGCCGGTGACTTCAACATCTTTGTTTTTATAATTTATGATATCAGGGAAGTCGCTGAACTTGCTTGCAAATATCACTGCGGTAAACGGATTTTTAGGAAACTTCTCAACGAAATTAAGGTATGCTACCTTATCTGACTGGTACACATCAGCCACAAAACCTTTTACCGTAACGGTTCTGCCGTTGTAGTTTCCCGCTTCAAGCGGTGATATCACCGCCTCGGGTTTACCTATCTCAAAACTCCGGTTCTTATAATTCTCTGTGCGGGTTTCGCGGCTCGCGGTATCGGTCTTTGTTTCGGGTTCTGTTTCCTTTTTGGGTTCATCATTTTTCATCTCAAGGGGAGTGTTTTGTCCCGTGTTATCATCTGTAAACTCAGGTTTTTTCTCCTTGCCGCATGAAATGAAAAGAATTGATAAAAGAATTGAAATACATACTATAGTAAGAATTCTGTTCTTCATAAGATCCATTTGCAGTTTTAGTTTATAAAATAAAAAACCCATAGTTTAAAATACTATGGGTTTGTAAAATAGATAAATTAATTAATGAATTCAATTTTAATTTTCAGTAGATATAGCTGCATCCTTAACTGAAAACTATTACTTTCTCCTGCTCTTTATTGTTTTCTTAGCAGTCTTTTTCGACTTAGTTTTCGAAGTTTTCTTAACCGCCGTCTTCTTTTTTACCGGTGCAGAAACATCATCGTGCATTAAATGCGCCTGCGCGGCTGAAAGCCTTGCGATTGGCAGCCTGAAAGGCGAACAGCTAACGTAATCAAGACCCGCTTTATGACAGAAATGTATCGTTCTCGGGTCGCCGCCATGCTCACCGCAAATTCCCACCTTAAGCCTTGGCTTAACGCTTCTGCCTTTTTCTACTGCAATTTTCACCAGCTCAGCAACTGCGCTATCAATGGATATGAACGGATCACCCGGTATCAATTCCTTTTCCACATAGAATGGCAGGAACGTACCTGAATCATCGCGCGATAAACCCATAGTTAACTGTGTAAGATCATTGGTTCCGAACGAAAAGAATTCCGCAACCTGCGCTACTTCATCAGCAGTCAGCGCGGCGCGCGGTACTTCGATCATAGTGCCAACATGATATTCAAACTTCACGCCAAATTGCTCCATAACTTCATTGGCAATTTTCCTAACTACACGCGTCTGGTTATCAAGCTCTCTGGCATAACCCACCAGAGGGATCATAACTTCTGGCTTAACGTTAATGCCTTCTTTTTTTACCTCAGCGGCAGCGGTAAATATTGCGCGCGCCTGCATAGCTGTAATTTCCGGGTAAACAATTCCAAGCCTGCAGCCGCGGTGTCCCATCATCGGGTTGAACTCATGCAGCAGCTCAACTTTAGCCTTAATATCATCGTAGGTTTTACCTACTTTCATGGCAAGTTCTTTCTGTTCGTATTCATCGTGCGGTAAAAATTCATGAAGCGGCGGGTCAAGTGTCCTTATAGTAACGGGCCTGTCACCCATTTCCTTAAATATTCCGTAGAAATCATCCTTCTGGAACGGGAAAAGTTTCGCAAGCGCCTTTTCTCTTTCTTCCAGCGTGTCGCTTAAGATCATTTCTCTAACAGCGTCGATCCTGTCACCGCCAAAGAACATGTGCTCGGTTCGGCATAAACCAATACCCTGAGCGCCGAATGCCAGGGCGTTGCGGCACTGGTCAGGCTGATCGGCGTTGGTTCGAATTTTGAGTGTCCTGTACTTATCTGCCCAGTGCATAACCTTATCATAGATCTGGTATGTTTCAGAGTATTCGGGTTTCAATGAATTTTCCAGCAGCACCTGCAGAATTTCTGATTCCTTGGTGTGAATCTTGCCTTCAAACACTTCTCCTGTTGTACCATCAATAGAGATCCAGTCGCCTTCTTTTAAAGCAATCGTTCTTTCTTCATCTTCAACTTTCAGCTCTCTTATATTATAGTCAATATCAAGCGAGCCGCAGCCAGCCACGCATACCTTACCCATCTGCCTTGCAACCAAAGCAGCGTGAGATGTCATTCCTCCCCGTGCGGTTAAGATACCCTCCGCGGCATTCATACCTTTTATATCTTCAGGCGAAGTTTCAATCCTTACCAGAATAACCTTTTCTCTTCTGTGAGCGGCTTCTTCTGCATCCGAGGCATTAAAGTAAATTCTGCCAGTAGCTGCGCCGGGACCCGCGTTTAAACCTTTAGCTATAAGTCTGCCCTGTTTAACCGCAGCCTCTTTTTCTGAATTATCAAATATGGGTCTAAGCAGCTGGTTCAGCTGATCAGGCTCTATCCTCATAACAGCTTCTTTATCTGTGATAAGCCGCTCGCGTACCATATCAACCGCAATTTTTACCGCAGCGCTTCCGGTGCGTTTACCTACTCTGCATTGAAGTATGTATAGTTTACCATCCTGGATAGTAAACTCGATATCCATCATATCTTTGTAATGCTTCTCCAGAGATTTGCGCACTTTTTCAAGCTGACCGTAAATTACGGGATTCTGTTCGTTAAGTGTCGAAATTGCAAGCGGTGTTCTTGTGCCTGCAACAACATCTTCACCCTGGGCATTCATTAAATACTCACCGTAAAAAACATTTTCCCCGGATGCGGGATCGCGTGTAAAAGCAACACCGGTGCCGGAAGATTCTCCCATGTTGCCGAATACCATTGATTGCACATTTACTGCAGTACCCCATGATTCAGGAATTCCATTGAGCTTCCTGTACACAATAGCCCTTTCATTCATCCATGAATTGAATACTGCGTCAACAGCGCCGTTGATCTGCTCCATCGGGTCTTCGGGGAATTCCCTGCCGAGTTTGTTTTTAATTTCCATTTTGAACTGGTAAACCAGTTCTTTCAGATCTTCGGCTGTAAGATCAGTATCAAGTTTTACGCCGCGTGATTTTTTCTTGGTTTCAATTATCAGTTCAAACGGGTCGCGTTCATCCTTATCGTGCGGTCTAAGCTCCATAACAACATCGCCGTACATCTGTACAAATCGGCGGTATGAATCATACGCGAAGCGTTCGTTGCCTGTCATTTCAATTAATCCATGAACAGTTTCATCGTTCAAACCCAGGTTCAATATTGTATCCATCATTCCGGGCATAGAGGCGCGCGCGCCCGAACGGACTGAAACAAGCAGCGGGTCCTTTTTATCGCCAAACTTCTTGCCAATTTCCTTTTCCATCCTGGAAAGTGCGGCCCTGACCTGTGCTTTTAATTCTTTGGGATATTTTCTGTTGTTCTTGTAGTAATGGGTGCAAACTTCTGTGGTGATAGTAAAACCGGGCGGAACAGGCAGCTTCAGATTGACCATCTCAGCCAGATTTGCTCCCTTGCCGCCAAGCAAGGGCTTCATCGCAGCATCGCCATCAGCCTTTTTACCGCCAAAATAATAAACTAGTTTTTTAGGCATGTTATCTTTTGTTTGTTTTTGATTATAACAAAATTTGTTTTTCAGATGAAAGTGGCGGAAAACCTAATTTGGATGAAGCATTTATTATTTTATTGAAGGATAATATTCCCCGGATTTGAGATATCCAACAATAAAAAATCAGCTGATAATTTTATATATCAAAGTAATTCTTTTCTTCTTCTTTGAAAATTGTAAGTACTTCTTCAGCATTGGCCGCATCAAGTAGCTTCTCTCTGAATTCGTCCTTATTCATAAGCCTTGATATACGGCTAAGCAGCTTGATATGAGTATTCAAAAGATTTTCCTTACCGATAAGAAGGAAAATGTATCTGACCGGTTCACCATCAATTGAATCAAAATCGATGGGTTCTTTTGTAATTGCGAAAGCGGCAACCACATCCTGTATCGCGTCTGTCTTGCCGTGGGGTATAGCAAAGCCCTTCCCTACACCCGTGGAAACAAGTTTTTCTCTTTCGAAGATCGTTTTGGATACTTTTTCAACGTCAAGGATCTTTCCGGATTTTGCAGCAAGATCAATAACTTTTTTTATCGCATCTTCCTTATCCGCCGTATCAAGATTCACTGCTATTACATCAGTGCTTAGTATATCAGAAATTTTCATAAACTCTTATCTAAAATAAAAAAATTCAATTACTGTTACAAAGTTAGTAATTTTCCGCTTAATAAAAAATCGTGAATTTAACCCAAAATGTCATTTTAACGCAATATTTTATGATTTTTGTCATAAATAAGGGTTTTGTGTATTCAATCTCTCTAATTATATAATATAGAGTAAACTACCGGCTGTAAGTTAAAGGGCCAGGTTCTTATTTCTTTTTCTTAAATGATTGAGCGTAGATTTAACCGCTCTTTCTACTACGGGATCTTTATCGTTAGAAAGCATCCGCAGGAATTTTACTGCTTCATTGGGAAAGTTATAACCAAAGCTGTTGTTAAAAGCCATCGCAACATTCCACCGTACATGCGGATCTTTTACCTTGATCATTCTGTACAGAAATGCCAAAACAACTTCCGGCATATTGTTGCCGTAATATGAACCAAGTATAAAAGGTCCCAGGTTTACTTTTACATATCTTGAGCTGTCATACATCAAAGGTTCAAACAGATCGAAAGCTTTTTTGAGCTTTACAGGATCGTTCTTATCACGCAGCGAAGCTGCTGCAAGCACAACACCGCGCCTGATGTTTTCGGAGCCATCCTTAACCCATTTTTTTAGTGTGGAATAAAATTCAGGATTTGCTGTAAGAGTACCCGATAATGCTCCCGCTGCATATTCACGTACTTCCCAATTGCTGTCATTTGTAATTTTATAAAGCCATTTTGTAACAGCGGCTTTATTGTATTTAAATCCGCGCCATAGAATATGAATGCCGACTTCCTTTGCGTTATCGGATTTCAATTTAAGTACACTTAATCCTGCTTTATAAAATTCACGTTCGGGATTTTTATGGTTCGCTTCCGTTATATTCCGTACAATTTCTGCGATAACATAACGCTTATCTTTCATCTTGGCTGTACCGGAGTGCTTGGTGGAAACCTTATCAAGCTCAGCAATAATTTTTTTGTAATTCTGCTTACCTAACGCTTTTTCAATTACTGCTTTTTGTTTTTTGGTGAGAAGTGTATCTTTCATATTACAAAGATACAAAAAATATACGTAGGGCGAAAAGTTTTTATTATAAGTTAAAATGAATGGTACCGTTTCCTGGTTTTCTTATCAGGTTGCTTTGAAGGTATAAACGCATCCACAACGGAAGCTACCCAGTTAACTGTAAACAATAATGCAGCGTAAAATTTTTGATTACTAGATGGACCATCACCCGTTATACTAAATGTCGGAGAAAGTAAAAACCACAAAACACATATTCCGGAAATACCTAATCTTATTCCGCCATTTATAAATTCTTCTTTGTAAAACTGACCCAATGCCATGCCGGGAACAATAAAAGATAATGCACCTGCAAATAGAAGGCTTTTATTTTCCGCAACTGAGGTTTTTGATGTAAGGTCATAGTTGTTATTTAGCTTCATTAAGCCCGGTTTTGAATCCTTTAAGCGAAATTCTTTTTTGTTTAATAATTGAGAATTTAAGGTACCTACGGAAAACAGCAGTAATATTGATATTGTATACTTAAAATACAAAGTCTTCATATTTGTTTTACTATTTGTTACAAATTTATCTTGTACTTTCTGTATTTTGAATAATCATTTGAAGGCATTAACGCATCTACAACAGAAGCTAACCAGTTTACTGCGTATATACCTGCTGATAATATTTTTTCTGTACCATCACCACCTCCGCCAAGATCAATACCCGGAGATACAAGAAAACATATTATACAAAGAACAGATATTCCGAGCCTTATTCCCCCATTAATAAATTCTTCCTTGTAAAACTGACCCAACGCAGCGCCGGGTACGATAAAAGACAACCCGCCTGCAAGCAGTAAACTTTTATTTTTTGCCAATGAGTTTTGCGAATAAAGGACTTTGCTTTGAGAAAGCTCAATTAAACCTGGTTTTGAATCCTTTAAACGGAATTCTTTTTTATATATTAATTGAGCATTTGAACTGCTCAAAAATATCAATAGTAAAATTGTAAAGATTGAAATATTTCTAATCATGATAAATAATTATTTTATTAGCAGCATCTTCTTTGTTTCCTTATAATTACCCGTACTTAGAGTATAAAAATAAACACCGCTCGTAAAATTTTCTGCATTCCATTCTATTTCATATTTGCCCGGCTGTAATTGTTCATTCACCAAAACTGAAACTATCCTACCTGTAATATCATAAATGGTTAGGCTAGTGTATACATTTGTACCAATTACAGGAATTTCAAAACTTATCTTTGTAATAGGATTAAACGGATTTGGATAATTCTGATGCAATTTAAATGATTTTGGAATATCAATTGAAATTGGATTAATTCCAATTGGTTGCGAATACTTAATACCAATCGCATCCAAATTAGTATTTGTACCCAAACTTATACCCGATATATATAAATTATTAGCATTATCAATAAATAAGTTATTTGGTATATCATTCCCATTTCCAGTACCGTTAAATGACTTTGTCCAAACGATATCACCAGCATCATTGTACTTAACAGTAAATATATTACTATTTGAAGAAAATAAATCACCCGTTACATAAATATTATTTAAATTATCAATAGATACCGCACTTAAAATATCATCATAGTTACCAGGACCTGAATATTTTCTGTTCCATATTGAGTCACCACTATTAGAGTATTTTAAAACCAAATAATCAAATGATGAATTAAAACCTGTTGTACGTCCACCAACTATTACATTATTTGAATTATCTACGAGAATATCTACCGGATAATCATCATCATTACCTAAGCCATTGAATTTTTTCGCCCATATTATTTGACCGGCTGAATTATATTTTACAGTGACAATATTACTTCTAAATGTTATTGAGTTTGAGCATGAACCGGTTACAAACACATTGTTATTAATATCAGTAATTATAGATTCACCATTATCAATTGAAATATCTGGTTCATCGTTGAAGGTTTTTGCCCAAATTGTATTTCCTGTAACATCATATTTGATCGTTAAATAATCAAAGCCTGAATTTTGAGTAAATCCTGTGCCGGTAACAATAATATTCCCATTTTTATCAAAAACTATTTTATTTCCTCTGTCATGAGAAACATAATTAGTTCGATAAATATTCGACCACAATAATGTACCTGTTGAATCGTATTTGATTGTGATACAATTACTACTTTCCTGCGCACTATCGGAATAACCAGTAATATAAAGATTTCCGATAGAATCTATAATCATATCTTTTGAATAATCATTTCGATCGTTTCCTGCGTTATAATTTCTTAGCCATATCAAATCACCGGCAGATGTAAGTTTTATTGCAGTTACATCAGTTAATGTACCAGAATTTATTGTGGTTCCCAAAACATAAATATTATTTTCAGAATCGACTTCTATATTTTTTCCATAATCATTTTGATTAGACGTACCATTAAACTTTTTCAGCCAAATTAATTGTCCACTTGGGGTCAATTTAACAACTAATATATCCGCTTTATTGATAGTACCCTCTTGCGAATAACCTGTAAGTATAACATTGTCTAATTTATCTGTTTTTACATCATAGAAGTAGTCATCTGAATTAACAGAACCATTATACCTGTAAACCCACTCTTCATTAATTTGGGCTCTTAAATCAGCAGCTGCAAAAAAAACAAATGTTAGCAACAAAATTTGTTTGACATATTTTGTATAATTGTACCGTATTTTAGAATCTAGAGGCATTTTGACTCATTTTTGACATTATTTTAAAAATTTATTTAGGGAACATTTGCCTTATTCAAATATATATAATTGATTTTGTTAGAAAAATGATTTGCATCACGTTTCAATAATACAAAAAATGGTGTCAGTTCTCACCAACACCATTTTAATTTTTGTCTTTCAAGAAAACCCGAAGGGTTTTCGTCCCGAAGGGACTCCTTCGGAGCAGTCCCGCGAGAAGCACCTGTGGTGCTTCTCAGGCGGGATCAATACCTACTTCTTAGCCTTCTCATATTCCGTCATCACAAACCCTTTGATAAAACCTGATTCCGGCTTAACTTCAAGCGCCATATCTATCCATTTCTTTGCCTCATCAAGCTTGCCGTTCTGAATATAGCACATTGCGACCATTCCCGCAGCCTGATCGCTGCCCCAGTTGGGGTAAGTTTCATCTTTCGGTTTGTAGGTCTTGGAGTATTCCCATGCTTTTTCAAACATCGGCTGCGCTTTATCAACCCCGCCGCCAAAACTTTCGGGGGTGTAGAATGTCATATAGCCATCAACCAGGTAATACCTCGGATTTTCAGGCTCAAGCTTCATTGCGATATCTTTGGCTTCCTGTGTTTTGGCAATGATATCATTCATCTTGTTGGGCTCATACTGCCAGCGGTTACCCTGTGCCGCCATTTTCATAATGTACGCGTCAGCGAACTGGTCATTTACATCCGTGCATTTATCAAACAGGCTTATTGCGGATTCAGTGTACTTCTTCACATCATCGTTGTTCTTTTCTTCGGCGGCTGTGCGTGAAAGCATGTAATCCAGGAATCCGAGGTAGTAATTTACCATCCACTCATTTTTTTTAAGCTGCAGTATTCGCTCAAAATCACCGCGCACCTTAAGCATGGCTGCTTTATCGTTCTTGTCGGCCGCATCACCCATTTTTTTCATGGCTTTAAGCATTGCGTCGGTGTAATCATCAGCTTTTAGCTGGGTGATATTTAGTGAAGTAACAAAGATAATCAAAAGTGCTGCAAGTATTAGTTTCATTGTAATCCCTTTCTGTGAAACGTCAGACCTTCCTTCACTTCGTTAAGTAAGGCACGCGTGAAACAAGTGACATTTAACATTTTAGTTTATTTAGATTTATTTATTTGATTTGTTAGTTTTGCTACAGAATGTTTTAATTGCCACGACCTTCAGGTCGTGGATTCAATAATTTCGAAATATCCTGGCTTAAGCCCCAGCTTAATTATCGGCTAAAGCCGTATAATTTGGACTGCATCAACTGTGTTGATGCTTTCTTTTTGATTATTTCTCCAGAAGCACTGACACAGTCAGTGCACTCCAAATAAGAACAAATACTACAGAATTTACCTTTGCGACTCTGCGCCTTTGCGGTTTGTTTTTATCTTTTGCCTTAACTAGAATTGCAATCCCAGCCCCATATAAAACTGCCTTTTATTTGTTGTTACTATCTCCTCGCGTTTAGTGTAATCGAAATTATATGTATAGTCATACAGATTCTTCTGATTCAGCAGATTATTTATCTGGAATACCGCTATTGCGAACCTGCCGAAGAGTGAAAATATGTACTGAAAGTTAACATCCATTCTCTGGTATGTTGGGAACCTACCGCTGTTTGTTTCAGCGTAAACCGGCTGGTAAAGATTCAGGTTCGGGTCATATACCCCGCCTGTAACAGGCGTAAACGGTTTGCCGGTTGAGACTCTATATGATAGCCCCGTTGTAATAACATCACTGATATTGTAACTTGCCACAAATGTTAAGTTATGCGTAATATCATAGTTTGCCGGTGATTCATTCTGCGCTTCATACTGGCTGCGTTTGGAATCAGTGTAGGCGTACGATATCCATGTAGAATATTTATTGGTAATACCTGATTTCAGGAATACATCAATCCCTTTTGCGTAACCTTTGCCGTTTGAATTATACAGAAAGCTGTTCTTATCGCGAAGGACAAGATCTTTGTACTCCTTGTAATACCCTTCAACCCTGAAAAGGAATATTCCTTCCATTTTGTTCAGTTCATAACCTAAGATATAATGAGTTGCCTGTTCAGGCTTCAGGTTATTATTATCTGACTGCGCATAGTATTCTAACCTTGGGAACTGGTGATACAAACCAACCGCTCCGCGAAGCACCATATCTTTCGCGAATTTCCATCCCATTGAAAGCCTTGGATCAACAACAGTTTTTTTGGAAAGTGTATGGTTATCAACTCTAACACCCGGTATAATAAAAAATCTTTTAGCCGGCTTTATCTGGGCTTCAACGTATCCGCCAATTCTGCCTGTGTGGTTTAGAGAATTCACATCAAAGTAAGGGGCATTATTGCCAATTGCATAACTGTACTGCGGAACCCTGCCATCGAACCTGTCTTCATTGTATTCATACTCGCCGCCGGTGTTGATATCAACTCTTTTTGAAAGCTGATGAGTAACATCAAGCCTGTACTTGGCATAACGCTGCCATGAGTCAGTATTCAGCACACCATACAAAACATTATCTTTGTGATTGCTGTACGAAAGACCCATACTATAGTATGTCTTCGCGCCGAGTCCGGCTGAGTACTTCAGGTTACCGAATACAGTTTCTGAGCCCGAATTGAAGAATCCATCGTATGAAGGACTTGAATTCCTGATACCGATCTTATCTTTGCTGTAATCAAACACAGCTTTCAGGTTGCTGCTTTTAGAAGGTTTCCATGCCAACGATCCGCCTATTCCCCTAGCCAATGGGATGGGGTCATATCTATCTGTCAAATATCCGTTAAGTTTAAAATATGGTTCCAGTATTGTTTGCCCCGCATCAATTGTAGCGCCAAAATTCTTTTTTTGGTTAAGGTAAACACCGCTCATACCAACATTGGCAAGACCAAGCCACAGGAAGCCTCCTGTACCCTGCGGCATTTCATAGGTTTTAAGATCAAGTACAGCCGAGAGTACATTTCCGAACTTAGCCGAAAATCCGCCGCTTGAAAAGTTTATGCCGCGCAATCCCCATGGATTAATTGTAGTGTATGAAGATGTATTAAAATCATCATCAAAAATAAACGGATTATATAAAGAAGCCTGGTCTAATATAGTAAGCACTTCGTTCGCGTCTCCGCCGCGCACTGTTATGCGGCTGCCTTCATCCACCTGGTTAGAACCCGGAAAGGTTGTTATAGCGCGGAAAAGATCGCCGTCGCTGCCGGGTATTCTGACAATTTCCAGGGGTGTGATTGTTACCTGTGAATTCTGACCTGAAGTATATGAACTTGCGGTTACAATTATTTCTTCGGTTTCCACTACAGCTTTTTTGAGCTGTACGTTCAGTTCCATTGGCTTACCTGCTTCGATGTTCACGGTCTGCCGCTTTTCGTTGTAATCAAGGTAAGTAAATAAAAGATTCTGAACGCCTGTTTTGGAGGTTTCAAATTCATAGTAACCGGTTGAATCAGTTGTGGCGCCCTCAATAGTACCTTCTATTACCACATTCGCGCCGAAAAGCGGCGTGTTCTTTTCACCTGTTATTTTACCTGATATCATTGCATCCTGCGCGAAAGCTGATACGGTCATTAAAAAAAATAGAGTAAGTAAATATTTCATTGCTGCTCCGTTTAAGATATTGTATTTAGTTTTTATTTATCAGTTTATTGTATTCTTTTTCTCTCAGTGATTCCGGGTTACCTGAATACGCCGCTATGTAACTTATAGCAACGCCTATTCCCCAGCCTAAAGTTACAAATGCCGGCCATGGGAAGTCAAAGTCATTGTGCCTGATTGAATTAAACAGCCATATCCCCCACAAAAATATATTAACTATAAAGTAAGTCAATAGGTGTTTTTTAAACTCTGCTCTTTTTTTAGCCAATTTCCAAAGCCGTTCGTCTCTTTGACCGGTGCCGGTAGTGATATTATTTTGATTATCCATGATTTTATTAGCTGAATTATAAGTTATGGTTATTTCTTCTGAAATTATTTATTGTTAATTGTTCATTATTCATTGTTAATTGACTCACCGTTTTATTATACTCTCCAGTTTTTTTATATAATCTTCAAATGCTTTTCTGCCAATCTCAGTTATCTTATATCTTGTTATTGGCTTACGGTCAACAAATTCCTTTTTTACCGATATGTAGCTGTTATCTTCCAGTTTTTTCAAATGTACGCTAAGATTGCCGTCAGTAGCATTTATCTTTTCACGGATAAATGTAAACTCAGCTTCATCAACGCTGATAAGCACAGCCATGATAGCAGTTCGAATGCGGGAGTGAATCACATCATCTATTTCGTGATAATTGAAGTCTGTCATTAGTAATTTAAAATAGATGCTTTCCACTTCCTGTGCAGTATTAATCCCGGTATTATCTGAAAGAATACGATCATTGCTGCAAAAATAATTATTGAATTTACCCCCGGAAAAATAAACATTAATAAAGAACCGGTCCACCATCCAAAAGTAATATATTTTAGCCAGCTTATCTGCTGAATTGTTCCGCTGATATAATATACAGCCCCCAAAACAGCACTAAGTACCGGAAAGATATATATTGGATTATAAGCTCCCGAAAGAGTCCCGATAAAGCCGAACATAAACATACACACACCTGATGTACCCCATAATGTACTCAGTAATCTGCCCGAAAATGTTTTCTCTTTTATATCTTTTTCTGTTCTTTTTACAATTATCATTTCAATGAGTGACGCTGATATCATTGATATGAACCACAACATACCCTGGTAATTCATTGATATGTTACTTATCACCATCCAGTAATTTATCAACAGTGCAATTGTAACTATAACTCCCCAATATATGTAATGCCATCCTTTATCGGCAACTGCATTACGGCTATCCTGAACAATTTTTTTAATTATTAAGAGTTCATTTTCAGTTTGTGAAATTTTACTTATTCCTGATGGATCTGTGATATTTTCGTTATGCACTTTTGATCCTTTCTATCTTTGGCAGAAAAACCATAAAAACCAGCATTATTGCAAGAAACAGCAGGCAATGCATACTGGGAAAAAAGAAAAAGAATACCGCCCCTGCCCACCACACAAACGCAAACAGCTTAAGGCTCTTTAACTGCTGAATTACTCCAACCAGATAGAAAGCCATACCTAACACAACTGAATCAATAGGTACAATATACACAGGTTTGAATACGCCAAAAAATCCCGAGGCAGCTGCAAAAATTACATTTGTTCCGCCTGCGGCGATCCCGATTGATGTCAGAATTTTTCCTGAAAAAGTTTTTACACGGATAGTCTTCTTTTCTTTCCTGGCGATCACAACAGATCCTGCCGTGCCTGTCAAAACCGCCGCCAGCCACAACAATCCGGTATATTCAATGCCTGTATTGAAAATTATCATAAAATAGTTTAATAGTATTGCGGGAGCCATTACCAAAGTCCAGAATGTACCCTGCTTACCCGTTTCATAAACGGCTTTCCTGCTGTCTTCCATGACCTTTCTTATCAGGGAAAGTTCAAGCTCTGCCTGCTGTTTGTTTAAGTTAGGCTGCATTGATCTCCTTCTTCCATTTATTGTACATCATATAGCCGGGCAATACCTGCATCAGGATTATCATTATTGCAAACAGCAGAAGCGTATGAGGTGAGTGCCAGAAAAACATTACAAGCGCTCCCGCCCACCAGCCAAAACTAAGGTAGCGGAAAGTTTTATCGTTATAAATAACACCGCTTACAAAAAACGCTGCGGCAAGTACACATGCCATCAGCGGAGAAATTCCCATTCCTTTTACAAGTCCGGTATAAGATCCCACAAAACCAATTATCGTCATAGTAATTCCCGCGGATCCCCAAATAGCCCCTGCGACCTTTTCTGCAAATGAAACAGACTTACGAACTTTCTTTTCCCTGCGAAGCTGAAATATGGTTATCAACCACCCAAGGCCAATTAATGCGAACCAGGCTATACTCGTGATGTTCCATTCAATATAGCCCAGTACAGATAGATACGAAGATATTAATCCCAACGCTACCAAAAAGCCCCATAGAATAAAGCCGGTCCCATCATCAACCATAATACGGCGGCTATCTTCCATAATGCGTTTAATCTCCGAAAGTTCTAGTTCTGCCTGTTTTGTATCCATTATCTAAGAATTGGTTATTTATTGACAAATATCTACTTTAATTTTTAAAGTACTTTACAAATATATATCAGAGATTGGATTTTGTCAATAAGTATTTTCATAAGTACGTGTTATTTAACAAAAAAGGCACCCGGTTTTCCGGATGCCTTTTGTTTTATCTGAAATTCTGCTTCTTAATTGATCAACATTATAAATCTAACGTTTCACACCTGCCTTACTGAGCTTCAGCGCCTGCCTGCCGTAACGGCAATTCAGGCAGGAAGGAAGGTTTCACATATTACGCCTTTGCGGTAATTCTCATTTTGTAGAATGAACGCCATACAAAATAGATCGCAACAAGGAAGAAGAACAATCCAACATACGGCGCTGTCGCGCGGAAGGATTCTGTGATAGCCATCTCCATCGCAAGCAGACCGAAGAGCGTAGTGAATTTAATAATAGGATTAAGTGCAACTGATGATGTATCCTTGAACGGATCACCAACTGTATCGCCAACAACCGTCGCGTCATGCAACGGTGTGTTCTTTTCTTTCAGGTCAACTTCAACCACTTTCTTCGCGTTATCCCATGCACCGCCGGCATTAGCCATAAACATCGCCTGGAAGAGACCGAATACCGCTATTGAAATGAGGAAGCTGATAAAGAATGAAACAGGCTCATTTGTTTTGCCGGGCGCAGAAAAGAACGCGAAGGCCAGAGCGAATGAAAAGATCGCGATAAATATGTTGAACATACCTGTCTGCGCGTACTGTGTACATATCTTAACAACTTCCTTTGATTTTTCAGTGGAAGCGCTCATGCTGGCGCTTTCATCAAGATTGATATTCTTCTTAATGTACTCAACCGCTCTGTATGCGCCTGTTGTAACAGCCTGTGTTGAGGCTCCTGTGAACCAGTAAATTACAGCGCCGCCGCAAATGAACCCTAAAATTGAATACGGGTTGAGCAGGCTTAATACTGCCTCCGGCTGAATGCCGAGAGTATTTTTTATCACAAGGATAAGTGAAAATATCATTGTTGTTGCGCCTACAACCGCTGTACCTATAAGTACCGGTTTGGCCGTTGCCTTAAATGTATTACCCGCGCCGTCATTGGCTTCGAGGTAATGTTTTGCTTTTTCAAAATCAGGTTTGAACCCGAAATCTCTCTGTATCTCCTCAGAAATACCGGGTTTTGATTCAATAAGTGATAACTCATAAATTGACTGCGCGTTATCTGTTACCGGTCCGTAACTATCAACCGCTATTGTAACCGGACCCATACCAAGCATACCGAAAGCTACCAGACCAAATGCGAAGATCGAAGCGTAAGCCGGTATCATTGCCCCGGGGATTGAAAGCGATGCGAAATAAGCTATTAACATCAGGATGAAGAATACCATTCCTGTCCAGAACGCTGAAAAGTTACCTGCTACAAGTCCTGAAAGTATTGTAAGCGATGAACCGCCCTCCCGGGAAGCTGTTACCACTTCGTTTACATGTTTACTCTTTGGTGAGGTGAAAATTTTCGTGAACTCCGGTATAAGCGCGGCTCCAAGCGTACCGCAGCTGATAATTATAGAAAGCGTCATCCATAAATTATCCGGCAGGTGTCCTATCATTACTTTACTGATAACAAATGTAACTATGATGGAAAATATTGATGTTATCCAAACAAGTGATGTTAAAGGTTTTTCAAAATCTATATCTTCATCTTTGCCGTATTTGGCTTTAGCCCAGATACCGTTAATATAAAATGAACCAATTGAAGTAATGATCATGAGAATTCTCATTACAAAGATCCATGTCAGCAATTCAGTCTGGAACATTACATCAGGGATAGCGAGAACTATAAAGCTGATAAGCGCAACGCCGGTTACGCCGTAAGTTTCAAAACCATCAGCGGTCGGACCAACGGAATCACCTGCATTATCACCGGTACAATCCGCAATAACGCCCGGGTTACGGGGATCATCTTCTTTAATTTTGAATACAATTTTCATTAAGTCAGAACCAATATCAGCGATCTTGGTAAAGATACCGCCCGCTATTCTTAATGCTGAAGCGCCGAGTGATTCACCAATTGCGAAGCCTATGAAGCTTGCGCCTGCGTATTCACGGGGAACGAACAGCAAAATGATTAACATCATAATAAGCTCAACGCAGATAAGCATTACACCAATACTCATACCTGCATCAAGTGGAATATTTAAAAGTTTTATAGGCTTTTTTTCAAGGGAAGCAAACGCCATACGGCTGTTTGCGAGAGTGTTCATTCTGATACCGAATTTGGCAACACCATATGAACCAAGTATACCGATAATTGTCCACATTAGGATCAAGCTTACACCCAAAATTCCGGTATGATTTAATACGCCAAAATAAAATCCGATACATACGCCAATAATAACAAAGAGTATCGCGATGAATTTACCCTGCTGGCTTAAATAAGTTTTGCAGGTTTCGTAAATTATCTGCGCCACATCAAGCATTGATTGGTGCGCCCTTAATTTTTTTACCTTAAGGAACTGAATTATACCGAACAAAAGTCCGATAGCGCAGACTGCTATCCCGATAAGCAGCAGGTTATTCTGGCTTGCGCTTAATTCGGGTATCTTAAGATCAGCTTCGCTTGCGAAAGCGGTCACCGAGCTTAGCAGAAATAACAGAGTACTTAGTATTATGTTTTTCTTCATATAGTTATTTAGTTTGTATTATTCTCATTTTCACTATCTGTGCTGCCTTTTTGTTGAGTGTCTTCGGTTGGTTTCTCAGATACATTCCCGTTGAAACGGTTCATTGTATCTTTTATTCCATGCTCTATAAAATTCAATACGGCTTTTTTTGCCGTTTCAATAGATATCGCCAGAGTTTCATATTCGTTTTCTTCAAAATCCGAAAGAACAAAATCCGCCAGAGAAAATCCTTCTGCCGCGCGTAATTTTTCGAATTCATTGCCGGCTTTGATACCTACTCTCAGCCGCGAAATTTCACCTGTACCCATTTCATACATCACGGATTTTATTCCGTTTTGCCCGCCATCAGAACCGTTTGGGCGAAGCCTCAATACACCCAGATCTATATTTACATCATCGTAAACTATAAGGATGTTCTCCATCGAAATTTCATACCTATCGTAGAATTCTTTTACAGCCTTGCCGCTCAGGTTCATGAATGTCAGCGGTTTCATCAGAACAACCTGGTCTGTTCTACCCTGTGAATCAATATGATCAATAACTGCGTAAAGGTAATTGTCTTCAAACTCAAAACTTTCTATTTTAAAGAACTCTGCTAACTTATCTATAACAAAAAACCCGGCATTGTGCCTTGTGTTATGATACCTGGCTCCCGGGTTTCCTAATCCAACTATTAAATACAAATTTCAATTTCCAATTATCAATTTTCAATTAACAAGAATGAAAAGCGTTTCCGGAAATACAACAATTGTTCATTGCTAATTGCTCATTGTACATTGAAGAATTACTTCTTTTCGCCTTCTTCTTCGTCTTTCTTGCCTTTGGCGATAACTTCAGGTTCAGCAGTTGCAGCTTCGCCCTCAGCAGCGGCACCTTCAACTTTTTCAACAGCCGGCGGTACAACCGCTACTATTGTTGAAGTCGGGTTTCCGTGAATTTCAACGTTTTCAATTTTAAGATCGCCGATATGAATCGCGTCGCCTATTGCCATTGAAGCAATTTCAACATCAATATGCGCTGGAATGTTCGCCGGCAAACATTCAACTTCGAGTGAATGCAGTACATGCTGAATAACTCCGCCATCTCTCACGCCAATGGGAGCGCCTACAAGCTTAATCGGAACTTCAACCTTAATGGTCTCATTTTCTGAAATACCGAGAAGGTCAAAATGGATCGGCTTATCGCTGACCGGGTCAAATTGAATATCTTTTAATATACAGTTCTGGGCTTTATCTGAGCCTTCTATCTGCAAGTTAATTATTCTTACTTCCGAAGTATATACGAAAGGATTTAAAGCTGTATCTTTTACACTGATCGCAATTGAAGGTGCATCCTTAAAATAAAAAACACCGGGAATAAAACCCTTTTTTCTTGCAGTCTTAGTAGTTGAGTTACCCAGATCATCTCTTTTCTGAGCGGATAAATTCACTGTAGCCATTATATAACCTTTTTATTAAATTGTTTAGCGGAATTGTTACAAACCACAAAAATAGCTAAAAATTGCTTTTTAGTCAATTGAAAAGGTAGTATAGCGAGGTAAATTCCATAATTAATCTGATAATTTAAATTACTGTTTAATCTGTTTTTAGCT
This sequence comes from Ignavibacteria bacterium UBA2360, assembly GCA_002344125.1. Taxonomy (GTDB): domain Bacteria; phylum Bacteroidota; class Ignavibacteria; order Tepidaquicellales; family OLB5; genus OLB5. The sequence continues at coordinate 221,195 of DDTQ01000011.1, forward strand.
GAGTACGTTTTGCTATACCTAACGATTGTTAGATGAATCAATGCTGATTTTTTTTTCAAAACAAAAGATAACTACAACAATATCTTTATCGGTTTTACTATTCAATCAAAATTTCCAGCTAAGTCCAAATATCGGGACCCTATAAAGCTGCACATATTCTTTCAATTGATTTGTACCGTAATCCCAGCCATAGCTGTAAAGGTTTTTTCTGTTAAAAACATTGAGCACTTCAATATACATTACCAGTTCGGTATCCCACGGCTTTAGCTGCTGCTCAATTCTAAGATCAAGTCTGACATATTCCGGCATTCTGGCTTTATTGTAGTAGTTATCAACAAATACACCGCGGTTATATTGATGTGATTTTTCCATATTATAGGGAGTGTAAGGCCTGCCGCCCGTATATTTAAAGTTTCCGCTCAAACTGAAGCCATTGCCGAATTTAAATCCACTTGTAATGTTAAGGTGATTTACGGGATCAAACTCTACCGGCTGAAAACCCCCGGCAAGGGCAAGGAACTTTGAATGTGTAAAGGAATATCCTGCCTTGAGAAATGGGCCATTACCTCTGTTCTCAAACTGAATAGAAAGATCCACTCCTGTAAAAAATCCCTTACCCGCTGAAACAGCTTCATCCAGAAAATTCGGATAAAGATCTACTCCATTATTTATAAATATGTAATTTGGATCAAACAAACTTACAGGATAGCTGCTGTACTGCTTAACATATCCTTCTGCTGAAAGCTGAATATTTCTGCCAATAAAATGTTCTATGCCGAGTACAAATTCAGCGCACTTTATATAATCAAGATTGCGGTTATTAACATACGTTGCCAGCCATGAAAGTTCGGGCGCCTGAAAGTATATTCCGGCATTGGCCTTTATGTTTGTTTTATCCCAAATCCTGAATACCGCTCCGGCCCTTGGTGAAATAGAATAAGGGTGATACATATAACCAAAGTAATCTAATCTAAGACCTGTATTAAGCACAAGCCTGCCTTCAAGTAAGTTTGAAGTAACATTAAACCCGCTGTAAAGTTTTATAGTTTTCACCTCTGTTTCCGCAAACAATTCAGGTACGTAGTAACCTGTTTCATTATAAGTTGCAGAATGATGGATCTTATAATCTGAGAAGTAATACTTCAAACCCGCCGTAAGATCAAATGTAAGATGATTATTCAATTCATAATTTATGTTCTGCGCTGCCGAAAAATATCGGTCTTTAATTTCCAGGTCATAAAGAATGTATCTTGCATCGTAAGAACTGATAGAATACCCGGCTACAGATGATACTTTGAGCGAGCTCAAATCCTTGGAATATTTTAACGATGAGTTTGAAAGCGTCATACTAATTGTATCATCAGTGTTGTTTGTACCGCTTCGCCATGCTTTAGCATGATCTATTACATATAAACCTGTAAAACTTAATTTTTCTGATTTTGATATATCGAAATTCAATTTACCGTTAAAGTCCCAATATTCCGGCAGTAGGTCAGTTGCAAGCTGTTCCTTAATGAGTTCAAAATAGCTTTTCCTTGCAGCAAACATATATGAACCTTTGCGGGTTATTGGACCCTCAAAAAATCCGCCAAACCCTGTTACAGAGATATTTATATCCTGTGAGTGTTTACGATTTCCTTCCCTGAAATTGATATCCATTACACTTGAAACCCTGTCACCATACCTGGCGGGGAATCCGCCTGAATAAAAATCCACATCGCCAATAAGTTTGGCGTTAATAAAACTCAGCGCGCCATTTGATGAACCAGGCGGACCGTAATGATTTGGGTTGGGTATTTCGAAGCCATCAATCAATATTAAATTTTCAAAACTAGAGCCCCCCCTTACAAGCAGGTGATTATTAGCGTCGTTGCCTGAAATGACACCCGGGGTAGTTGTATAATATTTTACAACGTCTTCAAAAGTACCGGGATTTTTTCTTATTTCTTCATACTTAGTGTTAGAATAACTTGTACTGATATCAGGAGCGCTCTTATAGTAGCTTGAATGAACCTTAATGGTATCTGTATGCGGATCAGTTCTTACTAAGATAGTATTCATTTCGTACTGCATTATGCTTTCGGTAATTATAAGAGTTTTCATTTTTTTCCCGTAGTTATTTGCGGTAAAAACAAAAGTGTAGTTGCCGGGCGTACGGAAGTTGAATGTAAAAGTCCCGAGATTATCCGTTAGAGTTTCGTCAAAATCCGCAGAATCCATTTTACTTACCACTGTTCTTACATTTTGCAGGGGCTTACCGGTCATGCTATCGATAATAATTCCATTTATCTCATATTGAGAAAGTGAGATGTGAGTTAATGATACAAGAAATGTGGCTAAAATGGAAATTTTCTTCAGCATTATGCCGTGATTTTAAAGAGATATTTATATAATTTACATACAATAATATGAAATTATTTATTAAATCCCTGTATAAATTTTTACTACCATTCATTGCGTTAAGCTTAACTTCCTGTATTGATGATCCTGTTAATCCCGAGGGCAATATGGTAAGCGGCAGTTTGTATGACCCGAATGGCACAAAAATAAGAACTTTAGCTGATGCCCATTTGATTAGTCCGGGAAACCAGCCAATATCAATGCTTCCTTACGGATCTGATTTTACTATTAATACATTTACATCTCCTTTTGATATTGTAATAACTTCGTTCAGGACCAGCGTAACATTTAAATTTCAGGATGTTGAAGGTTCGGCTATTAAACCGGTATTCTTTGATCCAACACAAGCAGCTTTATTACATTATGAGACCTTTGCATTGAGAATAAGAATTCCTGAAATAAGAAAGAACCAAACCAGAATTTACACAAAATTACTTACCGATAAATTCTATATTCCGGAAAGAGAGTACCATCAATTGCATGAAGGAGACTCAATTCTTTATCATGTCATCAAAATGCGGGAAGAGGAATATTCCCACAATGTTATTGGTTCGTTGATGATATTTGAAGTTGATATCACGGGAGGGCCTGCAAATATGAATTACCAACGTTTCGGAATAAAAGCTAAAGACACAATAAATGACAATAATACTATAGTGTTTACAGAAGAAGAACTGCAATATGATATTCCGGAAACTCAGGTTACTTACAGAAATATACCGCCTGCAGGAAGAAATTCAAGCGGCAACAAGATTGCTGTTACTTTTCCGGGGTATGAAAAGAATAACGATATTGAAATGTATAACAGTTTGCCCGATGAATTCACAATGAATATTCCCCTTTTACCAATAGAACATAAAATGAAATATACCGGACAGTATAACGGGGGCTCGTTCTATGAAAGAGCTTTTAAAACAAAGATATTTGATCCGGTAGAAAGCGGAGAGATAATTCATAACGAACCCATTACACTTGTTGCGCCCGCTGATGGTGATTCATTGCTGTATGGGTTGAGTGAATTTAAGATAAATGATAATGAGCCCGGAGGTATTTACCTATATGAATTTATTCAAATAATCAGTTATTCAGAATTCAGGATACTAAGATTTATCACCGGCAGAAAAGAACTGAGGCTTGCAGATATTACCTGCCGGGGATTTGAAAGACAACCTAGCACGCGTTATTACTGGACAGTATGCAAATATCCCGGGTATCAAAACACAGGTGAATTTTTGAGTACCATTTATTTTTATGACACAAGATACAATTCAACCCAAATGACAGAAAGAAGAACTTTTTTTACTGGTCCATAATAATCAAAGGTAGTACCACCGCTTCAGCCCGTTGTTGGTGTTTTCACCAACAACAATAATAAGCACATTTTTCAGAACCTTCTACTTTATCCAGCCTTCTTTTCTGTACCATTCAATTGTATCTTTAAATCCGGCTTCGAGTGTGAATGATTCCGCAAAGCCAAGCTCGCGCTTGGCTTTTTCAATTGAGCATATCCAGTACCGCTGGGTTAGCTCCCTGGATTTTTCGATGTTCAGCACAACAGGTTTTGGAGAAAAGAATCCAAACACCTGCGAAAAGAACGCAGTGGTCTTAACCGCAAAATGAGGAATTGTAAGCCGTACGGTTTTCCTTCCCAGAAGTTTTTTGGTTATTTCGCCAACATCCCGCCAGTTGTAAAATTGTTCGGAAGAGATAAAGTATATGCTTGATGACGATATTTCCTTTTCACCCGCTAAAATGAATCCGCGAACCAGATCAACCCCGTGAATCAGGCTGACAAGCTTGTTATCAAAGCCTATCATTGGCTGCAGACCGCGGCTCATCGATTTAAAATATTCATATATCGCGTAGTCCCTGGGACCGTAAACGGCCGGCGGCCTGACAATGGTGCAATTAAATTTATCAAAAAAGCTCATCACAACTTTTTCAGCTTCAACCTTTGATCTGCCATAGGTTGTAAGCGGAAAGTAATCGCGGGTTTCATCGATCGGATAGCCGTCAAATGAGGGACCCACAGCAGCCTGTGAACTTACATGTACAAATTTTTTTATTCCGGGGTTATATTTTAAAGTGGCCTCCAGCAGACTTTTGGTCGCATCAACATTTCCCCTGTAAAATTCTTCTTTCCTTTTTGCGAAGGTTACTCCCCCAACGTGATAAATGAAGTCAACATCACTTACCGCTTTTTTAAGAACATCATCTGTAAAAAGATCACCTTCTATGTATTCAACAGGCTTATCCTTAAGCCACTTTGTGCTGCTGTTTTTTCTGATGAGCGCTTTTACTTCGTAGTTCTTCTTAAGCAATTCATCTATCAAATGTGAGCCTATGAATCCTGTACCGCCTGTTACAAAAACTTTAGTCATTTAATGTATTTTTTAACTTCATTTTTAATTAACTCTCTTACTTAAACCCTGTAGCTCGAAACGCTGTTTCGAGCAGTCGAATCGAAGATTCGACTTACATTTTTACAAACTTAATACTTCCTTCACAGAATCTGCAATATAAGTCCATTTCCAATTTGAAGCATCATCAATAAGTCCCGCCTTTACCGGGTTGTTGATCACATAATTTATTACATTCCTGTATTCAGCTGAATTTCGGATAATATGATCATAACTTTCATTCTGCCAGAATTGTCCACTTCTCATTAAAATCTTATTTGATTCTCTTGCGGAGTATTTTCTTCAAGTCCTGCAATATCTTTGTAACTCTGTAGCTCGAAACGCTGTTTCGAGCAGTCGAATCGGCGATTCGACTTACATTTTCATATCCAATTCTAAAAACCATGTGAACATGGTTTGGCATTATCGTAAAACAATGCAGGTCATACTTTATATTATCTCTGTGAAGTATACTCTCATAAACTACCTTCGCAACCGCATCCTCTTTTAGCCACATTGGACCGGTTTGCGAACCATCAAGCAGTTTGTCAAATTTTCCGAAATATTGTTTTGATTTTCTCTGTATTACTCTTTTACTTTTTGATAAATCCTTGATTTTTTCAGTTTCATTAATGAAAACGCAATATTCTTTTTTCAGGTTATCTATTACGCTTCTTGGCAATGAATTTGCCAACCTGAAAGTTATAAAAAAATCTGCATTTCCGGGCTGGTAATGCGGCAGGTTCCTTTTATAATAAACACTCGCCATTTTCCCAAAAAGTGTTTTTCCTTGTTATAATTTCATAAATAAAGTAAATTAGTACTCAAACATATTCAATTAATTACGTAATTTCAATTTATTACGTTATTTCAATTTATAGGGCATAACATATGCCAAAGGAGCTTTTTCAAGTGGCAGATCTATTTCAGAAGTGTTTTGATTTCACCAGAGCAGATGAGGTTAAAAAATCAGGGCTTTATCCCTATTTCAGGCCAATTGAGGAAAATGAAGGACCGGTTGTTCAGATAGAAGGTAAAAAGATGATCATGGCAGGCTCTAACAATTACCTCGGTTTAACCGCGCACCCGAAGGTAAAAGAGGCAGCCATAAAGGCTATCGAAAAATACGGAACAGGCTGCAGCGGTTCACGCTATTTAACCGGCACGCTTGACCTGCATATTGAGCTTGAAAAGCGTATGGCGAAATTTTTCGGGACCGAAGATGTTTTACTTTTTTCTACGGGATACCAGACCGCGCAGGGGATTATTCCAACCCTGGTACAAAAGGGCGAATATGTGGTATCTGATAAAGATAACCATGCGTGCATTGTTGCCGCTGACCTGATGGCAAAGGGCGCTTTTGCGGAATTTAAACGCTACAAACATAACGATATGGACGACCTTGAAGTTGTCTTAAATAAGATCCCTAAAGACCGCGGAATTTTGATCGTATCAGACGGCGTATTTTCAACCACAGGAGAAATTGTACATTTACCCAGAATGATCGAACTTGCCGAAAAATTCGGCGCGAGAATATTGATAGATGACGCGCATTCAGTTGGCGTTATAGGCGTTGGCGGAAGAGGAACCGGTTCGCATTATGGTATGATGGATAAGATTGATATGACAATGGGCACATTCTCTAAAACATTCGCTTCGCTTGGCGGCTTTGTGGCCGGCAGTGAAAGAGCATTGAATTACATTAAACATCACGCGCCTGCGCTGATCTTCAGCGCGTCACCAACTCCCGCAAGCGTAGCAGCAGCCATGGCCGCCCTCGAAATTCTGGAAGCAGAACCCGAAAGGATAGATAGACTTATCGCCAACGCTGATTATATGCGCGCAGGCTTAAAAGCTCAAGGGTACACTATAATTGAAGGCGTAACGGGAATTGTGCCTGTTATACTTGGCGTATTTGATAAAACCCTGGTATTCTGGCGCAAGCTCTTTGATGCAGGCGTATTCACAAACGCATTTGTTCCGCCGGGAGTGCCGCCGCATCTCTCGATGCTGCGTACTTCGTATATGGCTTCACATGAAAAAGAACATTTAGACAGAATTTTAGAACTCTTTAACGATATCGGCAAAGAGCTTGAACTAATAAAGTAGTGCGGTTCAAAATACTTAACACAAATTATACTACACAGCCCACGACTTCAGTCGTGGGTTTTTAATTACAAAAAAATTGATCAAACCGTTTTAACGGTTTACGGATAACTTGAAAATGAAATATCTAATTTTACTTTTTACTTTCGCCTTCCTTGTTTCATGCTCTAAGGATGAAACACCTGAAACACAAAAACAAAATCAGCAGAAGGTCACACAGGATGAAGGTGACGAGCAGGTAGAACTGAACCTCTCGCCGGAAGAAAAATTCTCAGCGGCTATACTTGTAGATTTCCTTGGGGATAGCGAAGATGAGGACCTTGCCTCTTTTCTTGAAACAGAAGTGTTTAAACAAGGAGCTAATTTCAATGGGGCTTCTGTGGTTGAAGTGACGCCAAGCACATGGCTTGTATCACTTGAAAAAGGCGGAGCGGTTAAGAACTACATTCTGCAAAAATATGTGGATTTTAAAACTAACGAATACTACTTCACATTCAAAGAAACTACATTAAACATCAGTGATGTAGTTTCGCGGCCTAAGAGCAAATCTCCGGCCGGTGAATGATAGTTCACTCAGAAAATTCGCTATTGCAAATTAGCATGCTCAACCATAATGCACCTGTTCTGAACAACCTTAAATCCGTTCTCCTCAAGCAGCTTCGCTGCTGTATCATTATAAATGCCCAACTGGAACCAGACATATTTCGGCTTGGGAGCCATCTGCAGAATCTCAAGAGCATGGTCATTCAGAAACTCCGGTCTGCGGAAAATTAGCACCATATCAATTGGATCAATTAAACGGTTCACCTTATCAATAACCGGCTGCCCAAAAAGTTCAATGCCTTCTAACTTCGGGTTCACAGGAAAGACCATATAATCGTGCTGTGTCATATAATGGGGCACTTTATAAGCGTATTCCCATTCATCCTTTTTAGCCCCAATTACGGCAATTGTTTTGGTATTTTGAAGCATTTCTTCTATCAAAGTCATCTTATCACCTCTATTTAATTATAACAACCTATTTTTGACGCTTTTTGTTCTATGTTTTTAAACCTGCCCGGGACCGGAAGACCAGCCGGCTTTTGTGTTCCTGAAAATTCGCTTATATTCTTTTGCATTGAATTTAAAGGTAAGTAAAACTATTTTAGTATTAATATGATAAGTAATTCAACAAAATTTCTTATATTATTCAGGCTTAAAACCATTTTATTTGAACACAGTATCTGATGTCCCGACTATATAAAAGCGGGACATTTTTTTTTGTATAACCTAAAGACCGATATTCATGAATGATGCTGCTATTACAGCAAAGAAATATTTCCCGGCTTCAAATATAAAAAGTGTGGAATATGTTTCACCTGTATTCGCGAGAAAATATAAAATAGCTGTTTTTACACCTTTAAAAAATGCAGATGAACTGACTTTTAAAATGTCCGCTGCCGGCGCGGGAAATATAGGGAAATATTCTATGTGTTCATTCAGAACCGAAGGCACAGGAACATTCAGGGGCTCATCATCATCAAAACCCTTTGCCGGAAAAAAAGGCAGATTTGAAATGGTTGAAGAAGTAAGACTTGAAATGATATGCGAACAAAACGATCTTGAAAAGGTAATTAACACGGTTTACGCAATTCACCCCTACGAAGAACCGGTTTGCGAGATATATCCTGTTATTGTTAGAGATACAAAAGTGAATAAGAATACAGCGCTCATTCATTTTAAAAGGCCCTTAAGCGTAAAGGATTTTCTGAAAAAGGCGGGTCCTAAAATAACTGCTGAACCGTTGCCGGCAAAATTTTTGAAAACTTCAGTTCACCGCGCATTAATAGATCTGACCGGCAAAACTGAATATGAGATAAAACCCTTAAGAACCAAAACACTTGTAATAAGAAAAAATAATAATATAATTAATTTCGAAGTAATATGAGTATGAAAGAAAGAATTCTGCAGCTTTACAAACTTAACCGCATTGATAGGGAACTGCACGAACTTATCAGTCTTCGCGGAGATATCCCGGCAAAGATAGAGGACCTGAGCTCCGAAAAAAACCAGCATGATGAGCGCGCTAACGCGCTTCGCGCTGAACTTGACGCTATTGTTTCCGCAGAGAGCAATGTGCAGACAGAAAACGACCATTTGCTGGAAAAGATAGAAAAAAATGATGAAATGCTTCGCAGCGGCGCAGTAAAATCCAACAAAGAGTATGACGCGCTTGCAAAAGAAATTGAGGACGCTACCAATAAGATAAAAGATAACGAAAAGGCCGCAAAGGAAGATAATTCCGCGAGAAAGGCCGCCATTGAGAACGAACTGGTATTGATAGCGGGTCAGCTGGAAGAAGTAAATGTTGAACTTGACCAAAATCTTAAAGAGCTTGAAGAGCTGACAAAGCAAACCGGTGAAGAAGAAACGGATCTGAACGCGCAGCGGGAAGAAATTATTAAGAGTATTGATCCCGAAGATCTGGCTTATTATGAAAGGATAAGCAGCGTAAAATACGGCGAAGCCGTTGCTGTTGTAAGGAAAGGTTCATGCCTGGGCTGTTACAGCTCAATTCCCCCGCAGAAAGCGATTGAGATACGCACAGCGGATAAATTCTACTCATGTGAATCGTGCGGCAGGATATTAATTGCAGAAGAAATAATTACCGCTTAATTATTGGCAAGAGTTAAAGTTTACACCGATGGTGCCGCGCGCGGCAATCCCGGCGAAGCCGGTATTGGGATCGTGATTTACGATGAGAATGAAAACATCATTAAAACCTGGAATGAGTACATTGGCAAAGCTACCAACAACCAGGCGGAATACCTCGCGTTAATAAAGAGTCTGGATTTACTTAAAGAGTTAAAAGAATCCGTACAGATTGATCTAATTGAATTCTTCGCTGATAGTGAGTTGATGGTTAAACAGCTCAGGCTGGAATACAAAGTCAAGGATGAGGGTCTGAAAACATTATTTAAGAAATTTAATGTTTTAATGAACGATCTAAAGATACCCTATAAGATAAATCATATAGAAAGAAAGCTGAACAAAGAAGCTGATAAACTGGCGAATATGGGCATAGATAATAAAAACAGTCTGTAACAGGTAATTTAGACCGGCTCAATTGTTTTCCCTCACAAATGGAACTTAAAATCATTATTTTGGCTTTCAGATACTTAATATAAAAGGAAAGCTCAGGCAGCCGCTTCCAATGTAACAGTTGGGAGAGGAAAGTCCGGACACTCAAGGGCAATGTACCGTGTGAAAGCGCGGGTACAGCGGGGCAAACCCGCTGTAACGGATCAGTATCACAGAAAATATACTACCTTTTTGGGGGCTTGCCCCCGAAATGGAAAAGGTGAAAAGGCGGTGTAAGAGACCACCGTGCATTCAGTAATGAATGCTGCAAGATAAACCCTGCAGGAGTGCAAGGCCGCGTAAAGTATCACTCTTGGGCTGCCCGCCTGAATCCGCATTTATTGCGGTGTGATACAGGGTAGGCTGCATCAGATAAATGGCTGTCCAAGCCCCTTTCAGGGGCGGGTACAGGATCCGGCTTATGAGCTTTCCGTTTATTATTTGCTTGCAAATTCTCTCTTTGTTACCTATTTTTGTTTAGCAAACGGAAAGGACTTTATACCTATGAAAAAGTCTAAAATAATAATATTTACCCTGCTTCTTATCACATGTAATATTTCTTCACAAATTTTTTTGGAAGACGAAAATTTTTCTGATAAAGATTATCCCCTGGAGATCTTAAGCGAAGGATTTAATACGCCGGCATTTCCGCCGCATGGCTGGTCGTCACAAATTATTGCAGGAACATATAATTGGGCACAAGCTTCCAGCGGCGCTTATTGCAATACTTACCGTTCAGCTTTCATTCCATTTAATGTCGCACCCAGCGGACAGGTGGCAAGACTTATTTCCCCTATATTCATTCCAACATCAACCGGCAGAGATTCATTGATATTTTCCGAGGCTTACTGTCAGAAACCGGGGGTAACTGAATCTCTTGAGATATTTATATCAACAAATTCAGGTTCAACCTGGCAATTATTCAGTTCATTTAACAGCACTTCGTTAATGACAGCGCCGGCAACATCTACATATTTTACACCTACCTGCAATCAATGGCAGAACAAAAGTATATACCTGCCATTGAATACAAACAGAATATGCTTCCAGGCGGCGGGCGGTAACGGAAACAATCTCTATATAGATGAGGTTTTGGTGAAATCCTCCCTTCTCTCGGGAGTTCCGCAGTATTCCACCGAAGTACCCGCGGATTTCAAATTACATAACAATTTTCCGAACCCGTTTAATCCAACAACAAGTATTCGTTTCGATATAACCGAAAGAACAAACGTAAAAATTGTTATTTATAACGCTGCCGGTAAAGAAATAAATGTTCTGGTTGATAGTGAATTGGGCGCGGGTAAGTATGAAACTTCATTTACTGCGTTAGATCTTTCAAGCGGGATATATTTCTACAGGATTATAACTGATAATTTTACAGATACAAAAAAAATGATCCTGGTAAAATAAGTTCCGGAATAAGAGCTTTTTTTCAGGCTAATGTTTTTTTTCTGAATTTATATCATTCAGCAGTTTAAGCGCAAACTGGTTACCGGGTTCTGCGGCTAATATTTGTTCGCAATACATCCGGGCGGATTCCAAATTTCCTTTCTTATAATTCAGGTAAGCAGCCGTTAAGTACGCATCCAGAGATTTTGGTCTTAGCTCCATTACTGTGTTCATTAATTCATCAGCCTTTACAAGGTCGCCTTTTTTCATGTAATACCTTGCCAGGTTTATCCTGTAAGTTATATTTACAGGATCCTTTTCCAGTACTTTTAATTCAAGGGACCTGGCTTCCTGTTCTCTTTCCATTTCATAATAAATAAGAGATAAAAGTCCGTAGCACTCATTGTTAAAATAGTGATTGTTAATTATACCTTCCACTTGTTTTGCTGCCTGGTTCAACAGGTTCATTTTGGTTTCCTTTGGCATAGATTCACTTGAAAATACCTGCCTGTAAACTGTATAAGCAAGTGAGTACTTATAATCGGTGTAGTAATCATTCAAAGCAATTGCAGTATTCATATTATACACCGCTTCGGCAAACTTACCTTCTTTAATTAAAGTATTACCTGTTTTAAAGAACTTGTCTGCTTTCATGTCATTTATCCGGCTGTAGATGTTGTATGTACACACCAGGATCACCGGTATCGCTGCAGCCGCGATCAGCTTAGAACTGAGACTGATCTCTTTGGTTCTGCTTTTATCGGCGGCTTTTAAAGCCGCCAGAAAAACAAAAAAGTAAAGCAGTATAGAAATGTCATCAAAATTCGTCAATCCATATACAAAATATCCGGTAATAAAAACAAGAAAAGCAGTAAATGTAATTTTTTCCTCTGCTGCATTATCACTGAAGATATTCTTAAGACAGCATCTGATAGCCTGGATAAAAATACTTAAATAGGCCAACAAACCAATTACACCCATAGAATAAAGCATGTATAAAAAATTATTGTGAGGGTGATCAAAATAACCTGTGCGTTCAAGAATTCTGAGCCTGCCGGAGTAAAACTCCTCAAAAGCCGATGAAAAGAGCGCAATCCCGGTGCCGAATACGGGGTACTTATAGAATATATTGAATGATTCCTGCCACAACAAGAGCCTGGGATTATCAGAAAAACTGAGTATGCTTATCACCCTGCCTGTCAAAAAACTTTGCGGAAAGATCAGCATGTAAAGCACCAAGATCATCAAAGCCGCTCCGGCTATATACAGTACATTTTTGAAAGTTTTATTACTTTTCAAATACTCCTTAAGGTTCCCTGGCCTGTTTTTATCAAAAAATATAAATACAGCCATAACCACAATTTCCGCGGCAACAGCAATATAAGCGGATCTTGTACCTGATAAAACAATTCCCGCCAGTATAACCGCCGGAAAAATTATCCTTATAAATTTGTTATTTTTACATGAAGTATTAAGTGCCGAAAATGGGAAAATTAAAACTAAAAAGCCCCCAAGGAATACTGCATTACCCAATGTTGAAACGGGCCTATCCAGAGCCGGGGACTGCATCCCAAAGGGATCAAGACCTGATATCTGTAATATTGAATACACCGATACAGCTATTGCCGTTAATTCTGCCGTTAAGAACAATGTTACAAAGCGTCTTTTATCCTGAAGTATTCCGGATAGCAGAAAATATATAACCACTAAATACAAAAAAGTATTTAAGCCAATCTGCCTTTGATACTGACCGAAAAAACTAGTCCGGGGAGAAATAGAAAAAATCGTTGAAAGGATTGCGGCTGCGGCAAAAAATAATACGGGGATATCAATAAGGCGGTTCGTATATAGTGTAAATTTATTTCCGCTTTTCAGATTCTCTTCAAGTGATATAACCAGGCTGAATATTACAAACAGCGAACCTAATATTACAAAGGCGCCCATCTTAACAAGATCAACAGGGTTTTCAAAGTACATGGTGATTGCAAGTGGTACTGTTACTAACAGCAGTGTAAAAAAATAAAAAGGTATATAAGTTAAATTACCTGGGCGGGTGTTCATTTGGCTTTTTCAGGTTTACATCCATCTGCGGGAATGGTATTGAGATCCCTTTCTTATCGAATTCATACTTAACTGCTTCATTCATGAAAAATGTCAGGTCAACAATATCAGCGTTGCTTACCCATACTCTTGATTCAATGTTTACTGAGCTTGCTCCAAGCTCTTTAACACCTATGACGGGGGCAGGATCCTTTAGGATCTTATCGTTGGAATTAATGACATTCAATATAATTTCTTTCGCGAAATTTATATCATCAGCGTATGAAATTGAAAAAACCGTGTCTATTCTTCTTGTGGGAGCAAGCGAGTAATTTACAATTGTACCCGTTGAAAGGGGTCCGTTTGGAATGAAAACGACTTTATTATCAAGTGTGTTTATGACCGTATTGAATATCCGCAGCTCCATTACGGTACCTTTATGCCCCTGTGCTTCGATAAAATTTCCTTTGCTGAACGGCTTGTAGATAAGCAGCAGAACTCCGCCTGCAAAATGCTGCAATGAACCTGACATGGCCATCCCGATCGAAATACCAACCGCGCCAAGAAGCGCTATAAAGGATGTCATTTCTATGCCAATCATGCCCATTACGCTGATAACCAGCAGGATCTTCAGTACTATGGAAACCAGGGTTTTGAAAAATGGACGAAGTGATTCATCCACTTTTCTTGATTCCATTACCCGGTTCATGAACTTGATAAGCAGCTTAATAAGATACAATCCTATTACAAGCGTAACTAACGCAAGCGCAAGCTTCGGCAGGTATTCAATTACCTGTTTGGTAATAAGTTCTATGGTTTGTTTATCAAACATCAGGTTATCTCATTTTCTGCATATAGAAATCAACTTTTTTGGTTTTACCGTCTTTTCCGGGCCCTTCTATTATTGCATGTAAATTACCCTCTTCTAAAAGATAGGTTATTTTTTGCGGAAAGTCATGCAATGGATTTTCAAACACCGCGCTTGTATCACTAACAGCAGTGAGTTTGAATTTAACCGGTTCCGGGTTGTGGGATACATCGGCAACGTAATAAATGCCTTCAGCGGTATTTTCAATTTTCAATTTTTCACTGAAGATCGTTCTGCCATCTTTCACTGTTTTTGAGCCGCCTTCAAAAAGGTCATCGCTTATAACTTTCCATTCCTCATAACTTGTAGTCTCTCCTGAAGCCGAAACCCAGCTGTCGGCTATCCACAAAAGTTTCTGCATTTCAGTTTTTTCCTGTGCCATAAGATGAAAACATAAAATTACAATTATTGTTAAGTATTTCATAATTCCGGTTAATGTTAACAAAATTACGGATTATTAATGATTCTTTCTATTGAGGAATAAATTGCTTCTGCGCTTATATCATGCATACATTTGGCTCCATAAACGGCGCCCTGAGGAATAACCCCCCGGCATTTGCCGGCGCTGCACGCACTGCAATCAACAGCAGATTGAACTATTGCGTGAAAATCTTCATTTTCATATATCTTCCACATTATATCGTCATATTTTTCCAGCAGCCCAACTGTTTTAACACCTACTGCAGCCGCAAGGTGCCTGGGACCCGAATTATGTACAAGCGCTGCATCCCCTTGCTTAAAGATCGCGGCAAGCTGGCCGATAGTAACGGTTTGTATATAATTGATATAACCCGTATAAATTTTTCTAAAAGCATTTACATATTCTTCATCATACTCACTGTAAGTTAAAAGTAAATTACAACTCCTGTTTTTTTCCATCTGCAAAAGTACGCCGGCTAATTTTTCCGGCGGAATCTGCCTATCCTTATCGCTTGCGCCGGGGTGGATGATCAGTAATTTTTTCTCTTTATCAAACTTAAGATCCGAAATTAATTTTGCAGCAGTCTGCAGGTTTCCCTGGGGTATCTGATAGCGGGTTTTGCTATCCTGTGATGTTATCCCCAGCGGCTTCAATAAGCCGCAGAAATAATTCAAAACTCCGGAGTCACTTCTCTTAATCGCAGGTTTATCCGTCAACAAATAATTAAATGGCTGGTCTTGCTCACCTATCCGCCGCTTGATACCGGCGAAAAATGACCACAATATAAACCTGTTTTGAGGGAACGTAGAAATAGCCGCGTCAAATTTTTGAGCTCTCAGGTATTTAACACACTTCCATTCAGCCTTGAGCCTCGCAATTCCTTTAAGGCTTCGCATTGATTTGCGGTCAAGCTCAAGCAATTCATCAACATCAGGGTTACCCCTGAAAACCTCCGCAGTTCCTTCAAATTTGCTTTTTTCTATGTAAGGGGTAACAGGTTCATTTACATTAATATACTTTCTCCGGTGAAAAAGGAGTATAGTTACTTTTGCACCGGGCAATGAGCGTTTCGCGGCCCTTAGAGCAGGAGTTAAAACAATAGAATCTCCCATCTGGCCTTCAGCCAGAAAAAGTATTTTTTTGATCTCCTGCAATATTGGTTAATTTAGTGCTGGCAGACTTCTGTTAAAACGCCGCCAATAGATTTTGGATTAACAAACGCTATCAGCATATTATCAGATCCTACACGCGGCTCTTTATTTATTAGTTCAAAGCCCTCACTATCCAGTCTTTTAAGATCTGTTTTCACATCGTCTGATTCATAAGCAATGTGGTGAATTCCTTCGCCGCGTTTTTCTATGAATTTTGAAATTGGTGAATCAGCTGATGTACCTTCCAGTAATTCAATGGTAGATTCGCCAATTGTAAACTTTACAACATTAACTTTCTGCTCAGCAACAAATTCCATTTCCGAAGGCTCTGACTGAAGGAGTTTCCTGTATGTTTCGGATGCTGATTTAAGGTCTCTTACTGCAATGCCAAGATGCGATATTTTGTTTATCATATATAATCGCTTAATCCCTTTCTTTTTAAGTAGTCAACTATCTCCTTAACTTCCTGCGACCTGTCTTTTTTACAGATAAGCAGTCCGTCTTTAGTATCAATTATTATCAGGTCATCAACCCCGATAACACCCACAAATCCCTTGGGAGACATTATGAGATTATTGCGGGAATCTTTTATAAAACTATCTCCAATAACTGAATTATTGTTCTTATCCTTGTTTCTTAGTCTTGAAACTTCATCCCAACTGCCAAGATCGCTCCATTTAAGATCGGCTTTGATCACATAAACATTCTTGGCTTTTTCCATGATACCATAATCGATGGAAATACCTTTAATTTCCGCGAAGACCTGTTCAAGAACACTCTCGTATTTTTGGGTATGAATGGATTTTTCTATTTTAAGAAGCTGGTGATGCAAATCAGGCAGAAGTTCACTCATCTGTTTAAGCATAGTATCGGCCCTGAAAATGAACATTCCGGAATTCCATAAAAAATCTCCGCTTTCCAGAAAAACTTTCGCAACATCAAGCGAGGGTTTTTCGGCGAATGTTTTAACCCTGTAGATATTCACATCGCTCTTTTCGGCTTTAAAAAAAGCGTCTTCGATAAATTGAATATACCCATAGCCCGTCTCGGGGTGAGTTGGCACTATACCAAGTGTGACAATTGAATCGTTTTCTTCAACAAATTTCAGGCCTGTATTCACAACTTTAGTGAATTCATCAACATTTTCAATAAGATGATCTGCGGGAACAACGAACATTTTGGCTTTTTCATCGTATTGCTTTAATATAGTTGAGGCAAGCCCTATACAGGGCGCGGTATTTCTGCCAATTGGTTCACCTATAATATTTTCCTTGGGAATTCTGGGCAGCTGCTTTTTTACCAGATCGATATACTGCTTGTTGGTAATAATAAACACCTGCTCTATTGGAACAATATCCTTCAGCCTTTTTATTGTCAGCTGAAGCATTGTATCGCTTGAGTTTGCAATCGGGAGGAACTGCTTGGGAAGTTTTGATGTGCCATACGGCCAGAACCTGGCTCCCACACCCCCTGCCATAACTATTGCGTATGATTTCATTTCTGTAACTTACTTTCTAAGAATCGGCAAATATCTTTACCGGGTTATTCAAATGCTGAACCAAAACATTGAAGTCTTCGGGTTTTCTATCCGTAAGCAGCATTTTAAAAGTGAAGATTATGTATTTAATTATCTGCTGTACTTCAGGCTCCTGCATATCCATTCTGTAATCTTTAACATATTTTAAGAACACATATGTAACCTCTGCAAGTTTCAGGAGATCGTTATTTTTGATCGCTGCCGATATCTTCGCTATCAGCCTCAGGGCGTTGTTTAGTTCGCTTATCTTTTCAAGAGCCTCAAACTTGCTGTACTCGCCTTTTAAATTACCTATTCCCGTGAAGCTCTTCTCAAACTCTTTTACAAGATATTTCAGTTTAAAAACAGCTGATTCCATCTGCGATTTTTTAAGAGCGGGCTTTTCAATAACCGGCTTAAACTCTTCTTCAGCAGCCACCGGAAGCTCGACTTTTTGCTCATTGGCAATTTCAGTTTCGGTTGTTGCGGCCACGCTAAGTTCAGTTTCTTCCTGTACAGTTTCATCAGGCTCTCTCTTGGGGTAGTCTTTGCTCTGCTCTCCCGAAATTTCAGATTTCAGCTTTTCCATTTTTTCAACAATGGTATCGTAATTCAGGTAGTCTTCACCCTTTATCAGACTGTTAACCAGCGCCAGCGATGAATCCAGCAGCCTGATCCTTTCATCAGTCAGCAGTTCCGCCTGGCTTATTGATCTTGTGAAATAAATATTCATTGTAAGGAAGATATCCGCTATCAAATCAAATGAAAGCTGGCGCGAAAGGTTTGAAAGTTCACTGGTTATACCAAGTATCTCAGTGAGTGACATCAGGCATTTTTCGCTGAGCTTACCGTTATCATCAGAATTACAATCACGCGATACTGTCGCGATAAGCTTTTCCAGGATCTTTACTTCTTCAAAAAATCTTGATTCAAACGTATAATACGCTTCGTTGGTTATGGCTTCTTCTTTTACATGCTCATCTTCAGGTGAAGTACCTTTGGGTTTATGCACTTCAATTTCGATCTCAGGTAATTCGTCTTCAGCGGCTGTTGTGTCATCATTAATTTCATTCTCTGCTTCAATTTCCGCAATAATTTCTTCGGTTTCCTTTATTTCCTCCGTAGAAATAACCCCGGCTTCCTCATCAGCGTTAATAACATCAGTGTTTTCAGTTCCGGAGATCTCTTCTTCTGCCGCAGAGTTGTTTAATTCAGATAATTTATCAGAGTTCTCTACTGATTCACTCAGGCTCTCAAGCTCAAACACTTCCGCTTCGCCTGTGTAAGATTCAGTGTTTTCAATAAGCGTTAAACCTGATTCACTTTCATCTTCTTCCGCTGCTGTAACTGCCTCCCCGTCCATTTCTATCAGGTTTGGAACATTACCTTCATCTGTGATATCTATCTTAATAGTATCCTTTTTATCTTCGGTTTTTTCAATGAGAGGATCTTCGGTCTTGGCTTTATCTTCTTCTGTAATTTCTTTTATCGCTTCCTGTACATTTTCGCTTTTATAAAGATCTATCTTGGCGCATATCTTCGCTATGTTTATTCTATCGTAATCAAAATTATCTTTCAGGTTAAAGATAGTCACCTGTGACTTATCTATTTTATCGGAAATATACAAAAGGTATTTGAAGAGCAAATCAAGTCCGGCGGTTTTACCCACAATAAAGGTAACCTTCATAACATCATCAATAGCTATGATGCTGTCAACCAGTTTGCTTAGCCTGTAGTTTTCTTTGAACTCACTTCCGGGTGAGTTCACCACCGTATATAAAAGGTAATTTATGTAATCTTTTTTAAATGTCATATTTATCCATTTAAATAAACTCGTTCAACTCTATCAGCAACAGCGCAGATCATTTCATAGGGTATTTTTCCGCATAATCTGGCCAGTTTATCGGCGCCAATATTATCACCATTTTCCTCACCCATCAAAAGAACATCGTCACCGATCTTAATATTATATTTCCTGCCCAGTTCTACCATGATCCAATCCATAGTAACTGCGCCGATCTGCTTATAAAGCTTTTTGTTTATCAAAACCTTTGCTTTATTGGTAAGCAGTCTTTGATATCCGTCACCGTAACCAATTGGAATCGACCCGATAAATTCATTCTGCCTGGCGAAATACTTTCTGCCATACGATACGCTTTCGCGGGCTTCTATCTTTTTAATGAACGTTACTTTAGATTTCAGGTTCATTATCGGTTTCAGTTTAATTTTATTGCGAATGCCGCTGCCGGGATAGTAACCGTAAAGCAGCAAACCGGGCCTTACCATATTAAAATATGATTCCTTCAGGTCAAGTACCGCGCCGCTGTTTGCGGAATGAACTATCGGGAATTCAATTCCCGCTTTTTTAAGCTCAACAAGCAGTTTATTGAATCTTCTAAGCTGTAATTTTGAAAATGTTTTATTCTTCTCTTCAGATGCCGCAAAATGCGTAAATATTCCTTCAAGCTCAATATTCTTTAAGGCGGCTATCTGCTGAATAGTTTTAAACGCGCCTTTATAATCCAGCCCGATACGGCGCATACCCGTATCTATTTTTATATGAACCTTAAATTTACTTTTGAATTTCCTGCTGTATTCGTTAAGGAATTTCGCCGTATCATAAGATGCGACCGTCGCCGTTAAATTGTGCCTGTGAAGTATAGAAACATACTTGGCGGGCTCAAGTTTGGAGTGTATGAGCGTACCGAAAACAAGTATCGGGGTATTAGGTATAAACTTCCTCAGACGAATAGCTTCATCATAATTTGCAACACCCAGAAAATCTATACCCAGCTCAACAAGCTTCCGGCTGACTTCCTCAATACCGTGGCCGTACGCGTTCGCCTTCACAACACCGCATATCTTTATCTTCCGTTTGGGATATTCACCGTGTATATGGCGGCGTATCTGTTCAACGTTAAATGCAAGCTTCGCAAAATCTATTTCAGCGCGTGTTGGGTTCATTATAAATCATTCCCGCTCAGGCGGGAATCTCTATCATCGTTTGCTTAATAATTGCAGTTTACTGAAAATATGAATCTCGTTTTATTGTCTATGCAGAGTCTCTGCGTATTTTGCAGGACTCTGCGCTGATCCTACAATCCCGGTTTTGTCAGCTTCATAAGATCTAATACCTTATTAAGTTCTTTTTCGGGCATAATGTTCTTACTTCTTATCACATCCATAATAGAACGGTGCGTTTTCACTGATTCCTTTGCAATTTCTGCCGCCCTTGCATAACCTATAATAGGATTAAGCGCAGTAACAATACTAATTGATTTTTCCGCATAGTCACGGCATTTCTTTTCATCGGCTATCAAGCCGGCTACGCACTTATCATCAAATGCCTTCAGGGCATTTTTGAGGATCTCTATCATCCATACAATATTGAATATCATAACGGGCATCATCACATTTAATTCCAATTGACCCGCCTGTGAACACATCATAACCGTATGATTATTACCCATTACCTGGTATAACACCTGGTTCATCATTTCAGCCATAGAAGGATTTACCTTACCCGGCATAATTGAAGATCCCGGCTGTACTGCCGGCATGATGATTTCAGCGAACCCTGTTGTAGGACCCGATGCAAGCAGACGCAGATCATTGGTTATCTTTGTCATATCTATTGCGAAATTATTTATCGCGCTTGAAAGCTCCATGAATGGCATCATGCTTTGCATGGATTCAAAATAATTCTTTGTTGGTCTTAATTTTAATCCCGATACCTTAGATAAATTCTTAGCCATCAGGTTACGGTATTTTGCGTGAGTGTTGAGACCCGTACCAACTGCCGTACCGCCAATGCCAAGCTCTGCGAGATGTTTTTGTGAAGCCAGTATCAGGTCATAATGACGGGCAACAATTTCAGCGTACCCTTCAAACTCCTGACCAAGCGTAATTGGCGCAGCATCCTGCAGGTGTGTTCTCCCTGATTTTATTACCTTAGCAAACTGTTTAGCCTTTCTTTCAAGCGTTTTTTGGAAGTGCTTAATAACCGGCATGAGCCTTTGCGCCATTATTAATGATGCAAGTCTCATAGCGGTGGGGAAAGTATCGTTGGTTGATTGCGCCATATTCACATGGTCGTTGGGATTGATAATCTTATAATCTCCGCGCCTGCCGCCTAAAATTTCCACTCCGCGGTTTGCAAGAACCTCGTTTGTATTCATGTTATGCGATGTACCCGCGCCTGCCTGGTAAACATCAACTACAAAATGCTCGCGGTATTTACCCTTCAAAACTTCATCTGCCGCTTTAACAATTGCGCCGGCAATTTTTTTATTCAGCAAGCCAAGCTCGGCATTTGTCATTGCCGCCGCTTTTTTTATGTAAACGTAAGCATCAACCATAACCGGGTGCGCCTTCCAGCCGCTTACAGGAAAGTTATGTACTGCTCTTTGTGTCTGCACTCCGTAATACGCTTCATAGGGAATTTCTATTTCTCCAAGTGAGTCCTTTTCTATCCTTAACCTCGTGGTTTTCATGAAAACTATTGCCTTTCAGTGATAATTATGATTTCAATGTTTATTTTTGCACGATTATTGATGAAATCTACTCGATTAAAGTGATGAATTCCATCAAATTATTAACTAATTTAACAATTAATTATCATTAGTTATATAGAAAAATAATAGTAACTTTCTAAATTTATGTATAAAATTATAACCGCTTTTATTTTTTGTTTCATCTTTTCTGCTTCTACGGTTTTTACTCAGGAAGAACAGGATACTACTCTTTCAACTGAGGAAAATACAACAATTACAGAAGATACAACGCAAGTAACGGAAACTGATCCCGTAAAACTTGAAATTTCAAGGATCATTAAGGAAGTGAATTCCAGGTCAAAGGAAATTGATAATGTAATTTCAACGGGTGAAATCAAGATCAAAACTCCCAAGATAGACGAAACGGGTGATATTGAAATTCACGTTAAGAAAAAAGACGATCTCTGGTTCAAGATAGAGGGTCCCCTTGGAATTGACGCCGCCGTTGCGCACTTTAACCGTGACCGCTTCACATTCTTTGATGACTTAAACGATGTTGTTACAATGGGTTCTACTTCAATTCTGAATATCGGGACCCTCACCAAAATACGCTGCACGTTTGATGACATGCTGAACTCATTTTCGGGTACGGTAAAAATATCTAAGGGCAAAAAAGATGAGCTTGCAATGACAGAAGAAGGCGGCCAATATGTGCTATCATTGAAGCGCGGCACCATTACCCGCAAATACTGGGTAGATAAGGATAATTACTTTGTATATAAATACATGTATATAAGCAAAACCGGTCAAACCCTGATATCATTTGAGTTTTCAAATTTTTCATATTCCGGCACAAGCACTTACGCGCGAAAAGTCGAGATCCGCAGACCCAAGCAGAATGAATACTTCAGGCTAACCATGGAGAACGTAAGTTTAAACCAGGGCTACCTTGATTTTAAGGTTGACTATCCTTACGGTGATGTAAAAATAAGGAACTGGAAGTAAGTTGTTTATATATATGAGAATTGAAAAAGGGGTTTAACCCCTTTTTTATTGGAACAACTGTTAACATTTTACAAAAATTAACAATTAGTAAAGTTCAGTTCATTTATTTTTTTAATGGAAATTAGTATTTTTATAAATGGCGAAAATAAAAACCGAATGTGCATGCGGCGAAGTACATGAATTTGAAGGAGCAGCAGCAAAATATTTCGAAGGAAACATTCCTGATTACGTGGATTGCAGCGAGTGTCCTGTTTGCAGTCCTGAATTACTTGATAAACCCGAAAATCACGAGGATGAGGCTTACAAGGAAGAGGTGGATATAGCCGAGCTTGAAAAAGCGCTGGAAGATGACCCCATTGGTGATATTGATGAAATTGATGAGGATTTTGAAGAAGAAGAGTTTTAAGTATAAGAAAGGGGCTTAAAAAGCCCCCTTAGAATTTATTATAATAATATATTTACTTCCCGTCCATAGCATAAGCATCTTCGCCATGCAGCATGGAATCAAGTCCCTCAACCTCCTCTTTTTCAGTTGTCCTTACCGGTGTAAACAGGTTAATCAACCAAAGCATTCCGTATGTAAACCCGAAGGCGTAAATACTGCTTATTAAAATTGCCAATAGCTGAACCTTAAAGAATTCTGTGCCGCCGTGAAGCAAACCGTTTGAGCCTGCTGCATTAATGGTAACCGTACCGAAAATACCAAGCATTACTATTCCTATTAAACCACCAACACCGTGAACGCCCCAAACATCAAGTGCGTCATCCCATTTCAGGCGGTTCTTTAGTGCAACTGCAAAGTAACAAACTATACCCGCGGCAATGCCGATAAACACCGAAGCCTTAAGTGATACATATCCTGCTGCGGGTGTTATTGTAGCAAGTCCTGCAACAGCACCTGTCAAAAGACCGACAAATTTCGGTTTCTTTTCCAGCCACCATGAAATTAAAAGCCAGGTTACAGCGGCAAATGATGCGGCAACATCTGTATTCAGGAACGCGGCAGCCGTAATGCTATCTACTGCGAATTCACTTCCCGCATTGAAGCCGTACCATCCAAACCATAATAAACCGGTTCCTAATGCAATTAACGGAATGCTGTGCATTCCGGAATCAACAACTTTTCTTCTGCCAATATACAGCACAGATGCAAGCGCCGCAAAACCTGCAATATTGTGAACCACTATACCGCCGGCAAAATCTTTTACACCCCATGAAGCCAGGATTCCGCCGCCCCATATCATATGAACAAAAGGGAAGTAAACCAAAAGCAGCCATAATACCAGAAATATTAAATAAGCGCCGAATTTGACGCGGTTAGCAAAAGCTCCCGTTATAAGCGCAGGAGTTATTATTGCGAACATCATTTGGTAAGCGATAAAAACATATAAAGGTATAGAGGGATTTATGGGTGAGGGAGTCATTGGACTTACACCGGCTAAAAACGCCATATCAAGATTCCCTATTATTCCTCCGATATCAGTTCCTGTAGCCATATCTCCGCTGAAACACATTGAGTATCCCACAACAAACCATAAAACAGTGGTTATACCCATTGAAACAAAACTTTGCATCATGATAGCTAAAACATTTTTTCTGCCAACAAGACCGCCGTAAAAAAACGCCAGACCCGGCGTCATAAGCATAACAAGGCTGGTAGCCAAAAGCATAAATCCTGTATTGCCTGTATCAAACATTATGGATCTTACCTCCTTAGATTATTAAGTTTTATTCAAAAACAAAAAAAGCATATCTCAAAATTAACTCTTAGTTCTGCTATACAATATGAGAGGCGTCATGTAATTATATGAGATATATCATTTTATGATATAACTTATAGCACTTATTTTTGTACATATTCTACAACTAAAAACTAATGAAAATGAAATATAAGGTTAGCTACATTATTGTTCTTGTCATTTTACTGGTTGGTTTAATAAGCGCCTCGGCACAGGAAACAGAAAAAAAGGGACTTTTCGCGGGTTTACCTGAAGAACTTACTTTAAGCGGTTATGTTGATGCGTATATTGCCTATGATAACGATAAAGGAAATTCACTGCGTCAGTTTTCAGTGCTCGCGCCCTACAGGGATGAATTCAGGATAAACCTGGCTATGATAGCGCTCAGGTATAACTCTAAAATTGTCCGGGGAAATATTGCCCTGCAATATGGAGATATTCCAAAGTTAAACTGGCCGCAGGCACCCAATGAATACATGCAGTTCATACAGGAAGCTAATATAGGCGTATCGCCATATAAAAATTCATGGATCGATGCGGGGTATTTCCTGACTCACATTGGCGGTGAAGGAATTATCCCAAAAAATAATTTCTTCACATCAGTTTCATTGTTAACTTACTACGAACCGATTTACCAGAGCGGAATAAAGTATTCATATACAGGTAAAAAGTTCTATTCTTCGCTGATGTTATTGAACGGTTACAATGTACTTGCAGATAACAATAAAAATAAATCGTTTGGCCTGCAAATAGGCTATAAGCCGAATGATAAAGCAGATATTACTTTCAACAACATAACAGGTAACGAAATGCCAACAGGTACCGCAGGAAAAACAAGGATATACAACAACCTTGTTGTAAAACTCTTCCCTTCAAAAAAGGTTGATGTAATATTATGCGGTGATTTCTGTATGCAGGAAAAATCCAAGATAGATGACCCGGAAGCATCCGGCTCTATGTTTTCAGCTTTCGCATCAATGAAATTCCGCGCTTCTAAAAATGTTTCATTAATGCTCAGGGGAGAAATATTCCAGGATAAAGACGCTGTGTTAAGTCCGGTCTATCTTATGAGCGATAGTACCTATAGCGGATTGAAAGCTTTTGGTGTAACCGGAGGAATAGAATTCAACCCTGTGACAAATTCATACTTCAGACTTGAAGGCAGGTACCTTTCAGCGGATAAAGACCAGAAGATATTTTATGAAGGTGAAAATACAAGGTTCGAGGTCATTCTCTCAGGCGGTGTTGAGTTTTAAATTCTGAACTGCTGATAGAATAATTTTCAAAATAAAAAAACCCGGGTAAACTGAACGTTTATCCGGGTTTGTTTTAAAGCTTAACTTATCTATATTTTGATAGATTCAGGTATTCCGATACTTGCAAATTGCGTAACTGCAGAATCCTCTTTTGCCAAAAGGTCCTTTATTGTCATATTCTTCAAAACACCATCAACAGCATTTTGCAGCATTTGCCACAGCGAGCGTATAGAGCAATCAACTGAATGTGTACAGATATTTTCTGAACCGCTGTGATCATTGCAGAACTCAGCATCAAACAACTTACCGCCCAGGAAATCAAGTACATCTTTCACAAGAATTTCATCTGCCGGACGGCTGAGTGTATAGCCGCCAATCTGCCCGCGCGAGCTTGCAAGGAATCCCCCTAATCTCAAAGCACGCAATATCTTAGCCGTGTTATGAGTGGTGATACCTTCGGCTTTGCTTATTTCAGGGATAGTTAATCCTTTTTCGCCTTTTTCGCCGGCTACTCTAAGCAAACAGCGCAATCCGTATTCTTCCTGTGTACTGAATTTCATTGTACTAAAGGCTCAATTTTCTTCAATGGTTCACTTCTTAAAATTCTACTCCAGTTGTCTCTCAACTCGTCTTGATGCGCTCTGCCCCATTCTTTAATCAATGAATCAGCATGTGAAGGCAGCTTTCCACTCATAACTTCGAAATCTTCAATTCTGAATTTGGCATCGTATTCATTATATCTTACATGAATATGCGGATCATTATTAAATCCTTCTCTGAAATACATAATTACAAGCATCACATAAAAACAGCTTATGGTGGGTATTATGCATGTTCCTCTATAGATGTTTTTATCTGGGTATACACTGTTTCAGGATCTATCTCCAGATCTTCATTCCAGGCGATACCAAATGTTTCTTTGTTGATAAAGACATCAAAAAAATTGTCATCTTTCTCCCAAAAACCGAAAACACCCTTGCCTGCAGAATCTGAAAGATCAGCTTCGCCTGTGACGCCGTCTTCGAATTCAGCCCTTATAACGTATTTCTTAATCGCTGTAACTCTTACAGGTTTAATCAACTACTTGAATAATTTCAATGTTAATTACCGCTGTATTTTGGTATCTTTGAACCGCATGCCTTAGCATGCAGTATTGCATCGTACTGTTCTTTGGGTACTGAAGGACCCTCAAACGTACAATGTTCATTGAATGCAGCTGTGAGTTCTTCAGCCACCATATCAGCAGTTTTGCCTTCAATGTTCATTCTCTGCATCAAATAAACTACTTCACCATTTTTAAACAAAGCCATGTATGGTGATGATGGCGGAATACCCGGCAGATACGCATTTCTTAAATGATCAACTGCATCCCTGTCCTGTCCGGCAAAAACAGTCACTATCCTGTTCGGGATAAGTTTGTTTTGCAATGCCAGTGTTACTCCCGGTCTTGCGCTGCCTGCGGCGCAGCCGCAAACTGAATTTATCATTACAAGCGTTGTGCCTTCTTTCTGCCCTAAAAATGTATCTACATCAGCGGGTGTTAATAACTCTGTGAACCCGGCTGCGGTTAACTCATCTCTCATCGGCTGAACTGCTGCCGGATCGTATATTGGTCCTCTTGTGTTTATCTGGAACATATTATTATTATTATTTATTATTTAAAATTTATTTAATTACTTTTTATTTTCAAAACAGGTTCAACTGAAGCTTCGCTTCTTCGCTCATCATATGCATTCCCCAAGTCGGCTCCCAAACAACCTTTACGGTACAATCCTTTACGCCGGGAATCGATCTGATCTTGCCTTCTACCTCAGGGGGCAGCGTACCCGCCACCGGACAGGCAGGAGATGTTAAGGTCATTTCTATATCTACTTTACCGTTCTCATCAATATTAATAGAGTATATGAGACCCAGCTCATAAATATTAACCGGTATCTCGGGATCGTACACACTTTTCAATGCTTCAACAACAGCATTGTTAAGCTCGGCCCTGTCAGTTTTTCCCGCAGCCGGGTCTCCGCCCTTCTCTTGCTGATCGTTCACTTCGGTCAATTCCTGAGCCGTTATTTTTTCTTCTGTGTTATCAGACATTTTTTATTTTAACTGTTTACAAGTTATATTTGCTGCTTTGCTTTGTAAGCCAGCGCGTACATTTTCATTTGTTTTATCATTGCCGCAAGTCCGTTAGCCCGTGTTTGGGCAAGATGCTGCTGCAAGCCCGTCTTGCCGATAAAATCAAGCTTCGCGTTCAATATTTCATCCGGCGTTCTGTTATTCAGAACCCTGATAAGTAACGCAATTAAACCTTTTACAATTGTTGAATCGCTATCTGCCTTGAATGTTATTCTGCCGTCTGCTTCATCAGTCACAAGCCAAACACTTGATTGGCACCCCTTTACTTTATACTCACCGGTTTGCTTATCCTCCGGATAGCCCTTCAGTTTTTTGCCAAGCTCGATGATATATTCATATTTATCCTGCCAGCTTTCAAAGAAACTGAACTCATCCACAATTTCTTCTTCTATTTCCTCTATCTTCTTATCCATATATAGATCATTTCTCTCATTCCCAACTCCGGTTCAGGAATGCTCATATCATTTTAATATCTCAATAGCCTTTTTTAATGCATCAACAAAAATATCAATTTCTTCTTTTGTATTATAAAATGCAAATGAGGCTCTAACCGTTCCCGGTACCCCAAACCTATCCATCAGCGGCTCTGTGCAATGCTGACCCGTTCTGACAGCTACTCCGTTTGTATCCAGCATTATACCGATATCCAGAGCATTCAAACCTTCAACAACAAACGAAATTACACCTGTCTTTTTTTTTGCGGTTCCGATTATTCTTAATCCATTTATCTCGTTAAGCTGCGCGGTTGCATATTCAAGCAGTTCTGTTTCCTGTTTGTGAATTGCTTCAAACCCGATGCAGTTAATGTAATCTATTGCTGCAGTGAGTCCTACTGCTCCTTCAACATTCGGCGTACCCGCCTCAAACTTCATTGGGATATCATTATATGTGGTACCCTTAAAACTTACAGTACTTATCATATCGCCGCCGGTTTGGTAAGGAGGCATTGCTTCAAGCAACTCCGACCTGCCGTATAAAACGCCGATCCCCATGGGTCCGTACATTTTATGCGAAGAGAACACGTAAAAATCTGCGCCTATATCTTTTACATCAACCTTTGTGTGGTGTATCGCCTGAGCGCCATCTACAACAACCGCTATATCTTTACTTTTTTCTTTCGCTAAGCGGATAATCTCTTTAACCGGGTTTATTGTACCAAGTGAATTTGAAATATGCCCTATTGCCACAATTTTCGTCTTATCAGAAAGCAGCTTTTTATACTCATCAATTAACAGCTCACCGCTATCATTAACCGGAATAACCTTCAATGCAGCTTTCTTTTTTTCACACAATACCTGCCAGGGAACAATATTGGCATGATGCTCCATTTCAGAAATTATGATCTCATCGCCTTCATTAACGTTTTCGAGTCCGTATGAATATGTAATTAAGTTAATTGCTTCAGTGGTGCCGCGGGTAAAGATAATTTCTCGTTCACTTGATGCGTTAATGAATTCCTTAACCTTTATCTTTGCGTTCTCATACGCCTCTGAAGCTTTAATGCTTATGGAATACACTCCCCTGTGAATATTCGCGTTATAGTTTGAGTAATAATCACTTATCGCGTTTATAACACTTTGGGGTTTTTGTGATGTTGCGGCATTATCAAAATAGACCAGAGGTTTCCCGTCAACTTCCCTGCTTAAAATAGGGAAATCTTTCCGTACTTCATCAACATCAAATATTTTTTTTGTCAGTATATCCTGCATTTATAAATTAATTCTATTACTAACACACTTTGTGGTGAGCCCTGAGAAGTGCCCGCCTGTGGTGTGGAAGGAGCAATCTCATCAATAAATGTCATTATCCAAGCTTCTCAAAAACCAGCTGATTTAAATGCTCGTGGAACGTTTCATTCTCAATAGTCTCAAATATATCATTGGCAAACGCCCTTATCAAAACAGTCTTGGCCATATCAGCGCTAATACCGCGCGAGCGAAGGTAAAATACCGCTTCATCATCCAATTGCCCTATGGCAGCACCGTGGGAACACTTCACATCATCTGCATAGATCTCAAGCTGCGGTTTTGTATCAATTGAGGCATCACTTGTAAGCAAGATCGCTTTGTTAGACTGGTAAGCGTTGGTTTTCTGGGCATCTTCCCTTACGAAAACTTTGCCGTTGAACACACCGCGTGAGCTCTCATTTAATACGCCTTTGTACATTTCGTTGCTCTGGCAATGAGGCTTCGCGTGATCGATCAAAGTATGGTTATCAACATGCTGGCTGCCTTCCGTCAGGTACAGACCGTAAAGATTTCCAGTACAGTTCTCATCATTCAGCAGAATGTTTGTATCATTCCTGACAAGTCCGCCGCCAAGCGTAACGCTGAAATGCGTAAACACGGAATTTCTTGCCTGCACTGCCTGGGTACGGTTTATATGAAAAGAATCCTGGTTCTCCTGCTGCAGCCTGTAAATTTCAACGAATGAATTTTCGCCCACAACTACTTCATTAACTGCGTTAACAAGATTCGCTTCGCTGCCTGTGCTGTGGTAACTTTCGATAATGTTTACTTTTGTGTTCTTACCGGTAATTATCAGGTTCCGGGGCTGTGTTAAAATATGTTTGCCGGCTTCGCCTGTAATGTTTAAAATGTGAATGTGACCCTTTACTTCCGCATTATCGGGAATTATTATTACCGTTCCCTCTTTTGCAAAGGCAGTATTAAGCGCTGTAAAACCATTATCGATGGTTGCGTACCTGCCAATATGATCCAAAACAAGCTCAGGGTTATTTTTCAGAACACTGTTGAGGTTTTCAATTATTATACCGCCGTTCTGTTTCTTTACAAATGAAAGCTTTTCTGAATATACCCCGTTTACCAGAACAATTATGTTCTCGTTCAGTCCTTTTATGTGAAGCGCGTCAACATCTTTTTTCGTAACACCTGCTGCGTTTCCACCGGTAAAATCGAAATCAAAAAGCTGTTTAACGTTTGTATACTTCCAGTCTTCATTTTTGATGGTGGGGAAGCCAAGTTCTTCAAACCTTGAAATTGCGTTTTTCCTTACCTGGTGAAACGATGAGGAGGCTTCGCCATTCATGCTTGCTTCGGTCTTTTTGAATTCAGATATATAATACTCTTTATTTCTTGTATTTTCCATTTTCCGCTTTAAGATTCAATTAATTAAACTGCCGCTGTTTCAGCTTCCGGATTGATCACCCAGTCATACCCTTTTTCTTCAAGCTCAAGGGCAAGCTCTTTACCGCCGGATTTTACAATTCGGCCGTCAACCAGCACATGTACAAAATCAGGTACAATATAATCCAGCAGCCTCTGGTAATGTGTCACTACTACAACGGCATTATCTTTACCGCGGAAAAGATTAACGCCGTTTGATACAATTTTCAATGCGTCAATATCAAGCCCTGAATCCGTTTCATCAAGTACCGCAAGTTTTGGCTGCAGCATCTGAAGCTGGAATATTTCGTTCCTCTTTTTTTCGCCGCCTGAAAAACCCTGGTTAACAGGTCTGTTTATAAGTTTTTCATCAATTCCCACAACCTTCATTTTTTCGCGCATAAATTTCAGGAAATTCATAGCGTCAAGCTCTTCGAGTCCTTTATGTTTTCTTATTTCATTCAGCGCGGTTTTCAGGAATGTTGCATTGCTCACTCCCGGTATTTCAACCGGGTACTGGAATGCAAGGAAAACGCCTTCTCTTGCGCGCTCTTCGGGTGACATGTCAAGCAGATCCATACCATCCATTGTAACTGAACCGCCGGTTACTTCGTAACCATCTTTTCCCGCTATTACATTTGCAAGCGTGCTTTTACCCGAACCGTTGGGTCCCATAATAGCGTGTACTTCACCTGCATTAACCTCAAGGTTAATTCCTTTTAAAATCTCTTTATCTTCTACCCTTACAAAAAGGTCTTTTACAGTTAACATTAATTTAAATTCCTTTATGATTATATTATTATTATTTTTTATTCTGTTCTTTTGGTGTCCAGGCGCCAATCATTTGACGCATTGCCACTATTTTACCGAGGTGGTATGTGTTATGCATTATTAAACAATCCACGTAATCTTCTACGGTTACATCCGGCTCTTCTTCAACGTGAATGTTTTCAGGTTTTGATGTGAACTCCATCATCTTGTCCAGCAAGCTCAAAAAGTGAGCTACAAGTTTATCCCACTCTTGCTGCGTTTCAGCCTGCTTAGGCGGAAAGACCTGCCAATTCTTTTCAAGCTCTGAGTCCCGGTTAATAACTATTTCCGCCCAGCCCGCAGCGTGCCAAAGCTCATTATAAATGGTGTGCATTCCGGGAGCCGGCTGTTTTGTGGCCTGCTCAACGGTCAATCCCTCCAGAATTCTTTTCCTTTCAGGGAATTCTCCCTTCAGGATCATATGCTCCCATTTGTTGAATCCGCCTTCGGGCATTATCCCACGCTTCCTTCAAGTGAAATACTTAGCAGCTTCTGTGCTTCAACAGCAAACTCCATTGGCAGCTCTCTGAAAACATCCTTGCAGTACCCGTTAACTATTAAGTTGATCGCATCTTCCTGCGCGATCCCGCGCTGCCTTAAATAGAACAGCTGGTCTTCGCCTATTTTTGATGTTGTCGCTTCATGTTCAACTTTTGCTGATTCATTGCTTACTTCTATATAAGGAAATGTATGCGCTCCGCATCTGTCACCGATCAACAATGAATCACACTGAGTGAAATTCCTTGCATTATCTGCTTTTTTACTGACTTTCACCAACCCGCGGTAGGAGTTATTGCTCTTACCCGCTGATATACCTTTTGAAACAATTGTACTTTTTGTGTTCTTACCCAAATGGATCATTTTAGTACCGGTATCTGCCTGCTGATGATTATTGGTAACGGCTACAGAATAAAACTCACCAATTGAATTATCACCCTGCAGAATGCAGCTTGGATATTTCCATGTAATGGCTGAACCTGTTTCAACCTGGGTCCATGTAATTTTGGAATTATTCCCTCTGCATGCGCCGCGTTTGGTGACAAAATTATAAATTCCGCCTGAGCCTTCTTTATCGCCCGGGTACCAGTTCTGCACTGTTGAGTATTTTATGGTTGCGTCATCCATCGCGATAAGCTCCACAACGGCAGCGTGCAGCTGATTCTCATCTCGCATAGGCGCTGTGCAGCCTTCCAAGTAGCTGACATATCCGCCTTCATCGGCAATGAGCAGGGTTCTTTCAAACTGACCCGTACCGCTTGTGTTTATGCGGAAGTATGTGGATAGCTCCATAGGGCATCTCACGCCTTTTGGTATATAGCAGAATGAACCGTCGGTAAATACTGCGGAATTCAATGCCGCGTAAAAATTATCTGTGTAGGGCACAACCGAGCCAATGTACTTCTTTACCAGCTCAGGGTGTTCCTGTATGGCTTCGCTCATAGAGCAGAATATGATCCCAAGTTTTGAAAGCTCTTCTTTGAACGTTGTTGTAACCGAGACACTATCAAACACCGCATCAACCGCTACGCCTGTTAAACGTTTTTGCTCCTGCAATGAAATGCCGAGTTTTTCAAAAGTCTTTAGTAATTCAGGGTCAACCTCATCAAGAGATTTCAGCTCAATTTTTTTCTTCGGCGCTGCATAATAAATGATGTCCTGGAAGTCCACTGCGGGGTAAGAAATATTAGCCCAGTGCGGCTGGTCTTCATGCTTAATGGTAAGCCAGTGACGAAATGCTTTGAGTCTCCACTCCAGCATCCATTCAGGTTCATTTTTCTTGGCAGAAATTATTCTAATTGTTTCTTCACTTAAACCTTTGGGAACAACGTCCATTTCAATATCGGTTTCAAAACCATATTTGTATTCCGATATGGCAAGTTCTTCTACATTGCTGAGATCTGTACTCATGTAATTTGGGTAAATTTGATTAAAAATCTATTTTTATTAACACAAAATAACCTATCTATACAAAAAAGTCAAGATTATAATAAAGGGATACGTGCAGTAATCAGTGAATATCAGTACTTTATTTTTGCGGCCTGAGCTATAAGCCATGATTTGCTTTCAACTTTTTCCTGGGCTATTTCCTTAATTTCACGGTTTATCTCGATCATATTTCTTGGATCGCCGCCTAGCCAGACATTGACCATACGGCTTGTCAGATTTATGTAATTGACAAAACGTATCCTCACGAATTCCGGAAATTGTTTTACGCTGCTGAGGAAATGCCTGAATGAATCAATAACACTCTTGCACATTTCATAGTCACCTATTTCATAATGAATTTTTACCTGCAGATTTTTCACCTTCAGCTGGTAATAAATATCTTCAATCGAAACTTTGACAAGAAACTTCAGGGCTTTTTCATAGTTGCCCTTTCTGTAATATAGATTTGCCATGCACAGTGTATATGCGTTTTCCCTTACTTCATCCTTTAATTCTAATTTGTATTTTTCGATGAAATACTCTGCCCATTCAAAATCTTTTCTTATGAGAGCTTCGGTTGCTACTATTACATATGAAGACTCATTGAAGTAGTTGTTCTCTTTTGGATACAGATCATTTTCAATGGAAAATTTTAAAAGCCTGTAATATTCTTCCTTAAAATATGGATTATAGGCAAGCGATTTCAGCCGGGTATAATTAACAAGATAAATATATATAAAACGCTTGTTTTCTTTATTAAGATTGTCAAAATTATCTGTGAGCTGACCAACAAGCATATTATAAGTCTGCACATCTTCATCAGAAACAGGTTCATTTTCCTTGCTTTGAAGCCTTAGTACATTTCTTATGATAGAAATAACAGGATAATTTTCCCTTGGATATTTATCAAGAAATTCTATTACCTTACCTGAAAACTCGAGGTTAACCTCACTGTTAAGAGAGTACTTTCTAATGGAAAAGACCAATGTATAGTTCAAAACTTTATATATTACAAAATTCAGGAAATGATCGTACTCATCATAAATCAGCTCACCATAACTGGTTTCTAAACTTACATTCTTAAAAGTA
This sequence comes from Ignavibacteria bacterium UBA2360, assembly GCA_002344125.1. Classification (GTDB taxonomy): domain Bacteria; phylum Bacteroidota; class Ignavibacteria; order Tepidaquicellales; family OLB5; genus OLB5. The sequence continues at coordinate 256,181 of DDTQ01000011.1, forward strand.
TTTAGCTGTTCAAGGTTTAGCTTTAGCTTTGTATATTCAGAAATGAAATATTCTTCATCTATTATTGTATATGCTGAAAGATTCTTTTCTGTTTCTTTATACCTGCTTTTGAAATGTCTTTCCAGTCTTCTTTCAAGCAACTGTCTTAAAACATAAAAGCTTTTCGTGTTTTCATTCTTTTCAAGTTCTAGCTGGGCAAGAAAACTCTGAGCTATTTCAAGCATCCTGCTGAAAAGATCCCTGATCTTTTTATCTTTATATTCTTCTTTTGGATAAAAATGGCCAAATATTTTTTCTTTTGTTAGTACTTTGTAATCTGGATGATCTTTTTTTAATATTTCAAAAAATGAAACTAACTGTTCGCTTGAATTGAAAAAGGGTGATTTTACAAATTTTTCAAACTTTTCAAATTCTGTCTTATTAAAAGTCCTTAATAATAATACTAATTTTGTATCGTTAATTTCCATATGTGTTCGACATTTTTTATTAAAAATAATCAATTTTTGCTCAAAAACAACCATATTTTGTAATTCACCACTCGACAATGCCTAAAATTTTTCTTTTACATAACAAAAACACGATTTATATATTAGTACTAACCAATAAGAGGTGAAATATGAAATTTTTTGTAAGAAATATTATCGTCATTGCAGGCAGTAAAAAGATCAAATCCTAATGTCACTAAGAATGAACGGCGAGTATTCTCTCAAAGAGCGGTATTTTCTGGAACCCGGATTCGGAGTAAATGACTGGATCCTCAGGAAAGAAGGTTCAAACAATATTGTTAAGCGGGCAAAGTATAAACTGATGCTGCTTTACTTTGCTGAAAGCCTGTTGAGCAATCAAAAAGCTGAACTTCGCATATGTGATTCCAACGGCCTGCTTGAAGATATTATTGATTTTGAAAAGTTGTATAGATCAAAATAGATCTTGGTAAATTTTATCGGCCCCCCTATCTAACAGGGCGAAACTGATTTTTTTCGTAAATATTTAGTATATTTACGGAAATCGTTTCGCCTTTTTAATTATACTAAAGAAAGGATTTAAGTATGAAAAACTCTGTAGATGAAGAAGTCATAGATTTTACAGCAGAATACACCCATAACAAACCTAACGAGATTTCAGATTCCACTATACTTGCCAGCATCGGAATTGTAACCTACGATGATAGCGTAGCGTACATCACTAATCTTGAAGATAGTTTTAATTTAACCTATGAAGAAGGTGATGCCAACGGCATCGTGATAGTTGGTGATGCCACAGCTCTGATAGAAAAGAAGCTGGGTACCACCGGAAGAAAACCAACAGGCAGAAAGTAGTTTCACTATATACTTAGAAGAAATAACAATTAGCTTAAACAAAAAAACCGGGTAATACCCGGTTTTTTTATGTGTTTTTTTGCCTAAAATTAAACTAAAAGTCATTTTTGGGCAAAAAAAAACGCAGCAGGTTTTTTCGGAACACTGGGAGCGTTCGTACTAAAAACGTTAGCCACCCTTACCTAGCTAACTCCTGCTGCAATAATTTTGATCTATTATAAAGAACCTTTGTAAATCTGTTACAAATATAATAAATACATTTTATAAGTCAATAGGAAAAAATTAGGTATATACTAATTATTTTAGCTATTTTTTTAAAAAATCTGTTTTAACAGCGTTAATCAATAAATTTGGACATTTTTATTATGAGAAAAATGTATAAATTATATACAAATTACAAAAAATTACATTGAGTCTATGACAGGCGGACCTTCAAAACAGGAACTTGAAATGTACTGGCAGAACAGCCGCCAGTATTTTGATGAACTTGCCAGGCATTACCAAACTGCAGACCCTGATTATTACAGGGAATTCATAAAACCGTTTTATGATAATCCATTCAGATCCTCAGGCACCGCACAAAGCGGGAAATCTTCCGGCGGCGGAAAAATGGTTTTCCTTGCCGTCTTTCTTCTGCTGGTTGTTGGAATAGCCGGCGCGGCAGCTTTCCTTTTTTTCAGCAGCTCATCTGACCCTATCTCAAAAAAAGTTGAAGAGATAACAGGCGGGTATGAAGTCACCGAAAAACCTCCGGTGAAAGAAAAAGAATCAACTGTAAACGAAGAGCAGCCCGAAGAAGAACTGCCCGATGGTGAGCTTTCCGGCGAAGATAACTATATAATAGGCGCTAAATATATCGCGGAAAAAAAATATGATAAGGCCGCATGGCACCTTAAACAGATAAAAAAGGGAGATAAACGCTACAAGGAAGCACAGCAATTACTTGAGAGCATAAAATATCTGAAGAAGTATAATAAGTAAGGATACCCTTGAAAACACAAAAAACTTTTCAAAGACTAACCACTAATAATACGCATTGAATTGTGTGATTAATCAAAGCTCCACTCCTTTCAAGAATCTGCCTTGGCAGATTCGCAGTCTGCACCTGCCTCCGGCACGGCCGCTGAAAGCGGGAGATATGGAGGGGGAAGAAATCTATTTCCGAAGGAAATAGATTGAGGGGTGGTATGAATTTAAGTTTCACTCCTCAGAATTTAGTAAAATAGAATAGGGATAATACAATTAGCTCCCCTCCTTTCTTAAGGAGGGGAAGAAATCTGTTTCCGAAGGAAATAGATTGAGGGGTGGTCTGAATCTAAGTTTCACTCCTCAGAATTTTGTAAAATAGAATAGGGATAAAACCATTAGCTCCCCTCCTTTCTTAAGGAGGGGAAGAAATCTATTTCCGAAGGAAATAGATTGAGGGGTGGTATGAATTTAAGTTTCACTCCTCAGAATTAGTTAAAAAGAACAGGGATAATACAATTAGCTCCCCTCCTTTCTTAAGGAGGGGAAGAAATCTGTTTCCGAAGGAAATAGATTGAGGGGTGGTATGAATATTTTCACACCTCAACCATCTGCTAATTTTTGACTCAAAGTGTGAAACATTTCCTTTAAACATTCAGTACAAATAATAATTACAAATATCTCTGACTGAATCTCATGAATGTTCCCAAGATCATACCATTATGGCTTTTTCGTACTATCGGCATTTCCATGCTTGTTATGTGCTCACTGGGCGCACTTTATTTCATATTAACTTTTTCGGGTCCGTTTGAATTCTTCGCAGAACTGCTTACCGATGAAACAGGAACATACCCCGTAGTACTCGCGGCTTTACTAACGCTTTTATTATTGCTTATGCCATGCCTTGCGGTTGCACTGGTCCTAAGACCGTTTTCGAATGTTCCCTCATTCAAAAGCCAGATGACTGATATGGGTCCGTTTACAACCAAATTCAAATCAAACGTCGATACATCAGTGTATGGCGAGCTTCCTTCAGTCCTTTCAAGATGCCTGGCATTTATAATTGATAGATTCCTTGTCATAATGTTCATAGCAGTTCCCGCAGCGGTATTTACCGCTGTTATGGAGCAAACCGGAAGGACCGGGGCTATATATTATATACTTTTGGTATTAATGATAGGGTTTATTCTGATTGGCGCTGTTTATTCATATGCGCGTGATATGTTTGGCGGCAAAAGCATAGCCCGAAGGCTGCTGAAGCAGAAAGTGGTTGATATCTCGACTGGTAAACCGATCGGCGGCTGGCGCTCATTCAAGCGCGAAATAATTATCCACTTCGCTCCGTTAATACTTGTTGAACTCATACTGATAAGCTCAAACAAAGACCGCCGCCGCATGGGCGATAACTGGGCAAAAACAATTGTTGTGAAAGATCTGCCATCATAAGAAATTGAAAGAGATTCCCCAAAGTATGCATCAACACAGTTGATGCAATCCAAAAAAAAGATTACGCCTATCTGTTTATGTTAATAAAATATTGAATTCTTTGCTTTTCTTGGAGTGCATTGACTGAGTCAATGCTAATTTAAATAGAACAGGGATCCCTCATAAAGATCCCTTAGCGTTCTATATTGTTTTTTGGGGATGCTGCTTGAAACAATATCTTGTGTTTTCCTATGAACAAGGGGTTGCAGCCTCTTGTTCATAGGCTCCGTATTTTGCAGAGTCTCTTCGCTTTCTGCGTTTTTTGCAGTCCCGCGTTTCTGCTTTAGCGGGATTGAAGGACTCTGCAAACAATTACTTATGCTTTCACAACTTTTCTTTTCCTTATTATTCTGATAACTATATACACAATAAATCCAAGTATAGCCAGTATCGGCGCCATCGCAATAACGAATGTTATAATTCCGGCTAATACTTTTGTAAATCCTGTGAGACCCTGTTCAAAACCGCGCTCAAGCTCATAAAAGAATCCGCCTGATGATGTATTTAAGATCGCGGGCTCATATATGCTTAATGTTATTGTTGAAAACGACGCCTGATCTTTAAGCATACGCATTCTGCCTTCGGTCTTTTCGATATTTTCCCTAACGTTTGCAAGTTTCTGTTCAACTTCAACCACTGCTGTTAAGTTCGCAGTTTTTTCCGCAAGCAATTGCAGCAGTCTTGTTTCAAGCTCACGCTGAGTTTTCAGCCTCGCTTCCGCGTCAACATACTCTTCGGTTACATCACGCCCGGTGATATTCTGGCTCATTACTTTACCGGTCTTTGCAAGCTCGGCTAATAGTGCATCGTACTTATCAGCCTGTACACGTATTGTGAGTGTCCCCTGTTTCTTTCCGCTTTGGTTTACCTGCGCTGTGGAGTTGGTAATAAATCCCCCTAGATTCTTCGCGATCTCCTTAGCCTTAAGCTCGGTTTCATCAAAGTTGTCGTTTTCAATGCTCATAGTACCGGTACGGATTATCATCCGCTTATCGGTAGGATTGGTATTTTCCGTAGGCTGCTGGTAATTTACCTGCTTTAATGTGCCATCGGATACTTTTTTTTCAACACTTGAAAGGTCATTACTTTTCGGGGCGGATTCCAGGTCATCTGTACTTGTGGGCGCATCTGTTTTGTAATTTTGAATATCCTGGTTTAGGGAAGTTTTATCGCTTTCCTGCTGGCATGCATTCAATGCCACAACAAATGGCAGAATAAAAGCTAAAATTAACGTTTTTGTGAGTTTCATGGTCTAAAACCTCTTCTTGGTAATGTTAAGTTATATACTCGTTTAAGTTAAAATTTGTTTCATAAGTAGGAGTACTCAAAACAAAATGTCAAATGACAAAGCCCAAATGACAAAATGCACAAGTTATTCAGCTCCCTCCTTTTTTAAGGAGGGGAGAGAAATCTATTTCCGAAGGAAATAGATTGAGGGGTGGTTTGAATATCTAAACCTCACCCTCCGGCTCCCTCTCCTGCTCCAAAGGAGTCCCTTTGGGAAAAGGAGAGGGAGAACAAGATTTCCGAATTTTTTTCCCCCCTCTCCTCTTAGGAGAGGGGGTCAGGGGGTGAGGTGGTCAATTCTTCATTCTTTTAATCACCCTTATCATTTATATTTATTTAATGAAAAAGTTAATAAACAACATTAACCCTCGTTCCCAAACTCTGGTTTGGGAACGGAAAATATTCAATCTAATTCTTTTCATTTGCTGTTTTACAATTGCAACATTTTCATTCTCACAGCAGCGCGATATAAACGCACTGCTCGACGGGACTCTCCGCAACCGCGGGCTGACGCGCGAAGATATTACCATTCCCGTTGAGTTCTTCTCCACCGCAGAAAAAAATCCAACCAATGATGTTAAGCTTACCCTGCCGCTTGTAAAGGATATGATGACAAATCCGCTAAGAAGTGAAACTTGGCTGGATAGTGTAGGTGAATGGGGAAACTTGAATATTCAGAATATCATCATTAATAGCTATAAACTTATAAATTTAACCGAAGATGTTTTTATAACAAAGTATGAGTTTGATAAAGATTCCTTGTTTGAAGTAATATATAAACAATTACTTACAAAAAGAGATCAAAAGAACAGCTTCAATCAAATTTATAAATTTAATCAACGAAGGTTTTTGGACGATAACTTATTGTTGATTTTCGAAGATTCAGATAGTGATCCTTCTACAAACATAGATATATTAAAGTATAATACTGAACGTGATAGCTCAATTAGTAAATCGAAACACGTGATGGATCTATTGTTAAACATGAATCTTAAAAAACAGATGGCGGATAGTTGGCAGAATTTTGATTTCTTTTACAATCTGTATATTTATTTATTAGAACATCCTGAGATTTCTTCTAGTTATTCACAAAAGCCACTAATAATTACAGATAAGGACAGGAGAATCTTAATTTCTACTGGTGATAATGATAATGATTACACTCAATCATATTATAGTGTTAATTTTGATGTAATAATAGACTTTGGCGGGAATGATAGGTATACTATAAATAAAAATAATATAAATAATGAATATAGCTTTGCCTGTATCATAGATCTCGCCGGCAATGATTACTACACCACATCAAGCGACTTCGCTTTAGCCGGAGCCTTATTCTCATCATCCTTTATCTTCGATAAAGCAGGCGATGATTATTATGAATCAAAAGGCACCGGCAACCTTGGCGCAGCAATCGGCGGACTTGGTTTACTCTACGATGAAAAAGGAAACGATACTTATAAAGGTATTTCATTTTCTATAGGTGCCGGATGTTTTGGAGTTGGCTTACTTGTTGATAGAGAAGGCAATGATTTCTATATCGCCAATTCATATTCACAGGGATTTGGTATGACACAGGGTGTAGGCTGTGTTATCGATAACAAGGGAAATGATTCATACCTGGTTGATTCACGTTCTCTCGATATCGGCAGATACAATGACCATTACGTTTCAATGTGTCAGGGTTATGGTCTCGGTTTGCGCCCGTTCTATGCAGGCGGTATCGGCTTAATAATTGAAGGCGAAGGCAACGATATTTATAACACCGATATTTTCGGGCAGGGCGGCGCTTACTGGTATTCACTTGGCGCAATTGTGGATAAAGGCGGCCACGATAAATACAACGGCTACCAGTATTCACAAGGCGCGGGAATACATTTAGCTGTTGGTTTGCTTAAGGATTATGACGGGTGGGATTTCTACCAGTCAAATGGTGTCTCGCAGGGCTGCGGTCATGATTTTGGCTTCGGCATGCTGTGGGATGTTAAGGGTAACGATAATTACTCCGCTTACTCGCTCTCCCAGGGCGCAGGCAACGCCGATGGTATCGGCATTCTGATAGATGAAAGCGGCACGGATGGTTACCTGAATAAGTATCCTGCTAACACGCGCGGCTATGGCAATCCACGCAGGGAGTACGGCAGCATTGGAGTATTCCTTGATGCTTCCGGCAGTGATTATTATTCCAATCCCGGGTTTGACAGTACATTTATAAATTCTTCAAGCTGGGGAGTGTTTACAGATTATGATTACACCGACCTGCCTGAACAGGTAAGCGGCGATAATTTTAAAGTACAGTTAGACACTAACAAAATTACAGATACATCAAGAGCAAAGGGTCGTGACCCCTTGCTGGGCTCATATTCCACCGAAGAATACTTCATGATGGCAAAAACCATCGAGCCGCGCTTTTCATTGTGGCAGGAGTATGGTTTCCAAAAGCTGATCGAAGACAGCACGAACACCGCGAATTACATCGTGTCCAAATTTGGTACAACCGATCACCGCGATGTACAGGTATTCCGTGTACTTTCGCAGAAAATTCAGTGGTCAATCGCACAGGTTCTGCTTGATAAGTTCAGGCTTTACACAACCGGCGCGGGTGTATTCACCCAGGCAGAGCTAAGTATGATGTGTTATATCTTCGGCGAAACCAAAGATCCCCTGGCGAAGGATTACTTACTCCAATTAACGTACGATGAAAATTACCGCCTGCGCTCATCGGCAATCAACGCATTGGGTAAAATAAAATATGATACAACCGATGTTGAGTTTATAAATAAAGTAACCACAAGATTAAGCGAGCTTGCCGCGGAACACTCAGATAAAAAACTGTATAACAAAGATATTGCCTTTGCTTTGGGCAATTATATAACCCCATCAAGAGTGAGAACGCTGCTTGATATGCTGGGTAATCCGTTTTACGGCGCGCGATTTGTTGCGGCAGATAACCTGAGGAAATTCCCTGATTTGTTAAATACAGTAATTACTTCTGATTTCATACCTGAATACTTTATGGATGAAAGATCTATGGTTGCATTCATAAATTCATTATATGGATTGAATAGCAATGACCTTAAAATTATGCTGAATTATATGTCAGCCTCACCGGTTTACCACAGCGAAGCTGTTACATATAATCTGATTGAGCTGTTTAAATACAAGATCGAAAACTCCGGTGATAAAGGAATTGATGTGTGGTATCAGAATCAATTAAACGAATTGCAGTCAAAAGTACCCTTAAAGGTGAAATAATATTTTCCGGATAACATTCCCAAACTGGAGTTTGGGAATGTGAATAATTCCCCTCTTGAGAGGGGTGGCGCTCCGAAGGAGTGACGGGGTGTGTTAATTACACTAAATCACAAAAAGGCGGGATAAAATCCCGCCTTTTGATTAACCGCTAAAATTTACTTATTATCATTCGGCAATTTCTTTATTATCCCCATTTTTCTTCTGGGTTCTATCTCGCCTTTTACCTGTATTTCGGTTGAATCTGTTTTCAGTGTATCCGTAACAGAAACACTAATTCTGCCAACCGCTGTTACTTCCATCGGGTCACAGGTTTCACTGCTATCCTGCAGGTTGTTTGATTTTTGTTCATCCCTGCCCCTTATATTAATACCGCCCTGCACTTTATTAAATTTATTCTCAACGGAATCCTTACCCGATCTTGTGGAATCTTCCATCAGCACCACGGCGCCTGTGAGCGGTTTATCATCGCCGCCGGAATAGCCTTCTGAATTTCCGCATGAGCTAAGCATCGCAGATGCGCACAGCATCAGCGCAAGCGCCGAAGCGCGGAAAGGTGTGATTACCGGAACCAGGTATGAAGGGAAAATGAATTTCGGTTCTTCAATATTTATTTTAAGTCTCGGCACTTCATCGGTTTCCGGTTCAAGCTGGTTTATATTGAACCTGCCGCATATCTTTTTATCAAGATTGGCTGCAATATACTGCTGAATTTCATCCTCAGATTTTTTCGAAAAATCCACCACAGTTTTTGCGCATACTTTGCAGAATGAGCCCTGTTCATTTGGTGTCATTTTATCCCAGTCTTCAAAACACGGGTCGGGAATGTGGATTTTAAAAAGATTTTCGTGTGCCATAATATCATCCTTTTTTGATGTTATTATGTTTACTCTGAGTTTGCAGTTTTTGTTCCTTCCTCTTCGGGGAGGGAAAGCCAGCACCAACAGTGCTGGCAGGGTGGGGTCAATAAAAAGGACAGTCTGCGGGGGACTGTCCTTCCTGATTAAATGTTGTAAGGATGGTAAAACAATTTTTTTAATTACTTTTAAAAAGGTACCTCTTCGTAGTTCTTGTTGTTTAAGTATGCGTATTCCGGAGTCACAACCCTTGGCTGCGGTTTAACTTCCGCGTGAACGGCTTCATCGCCTTCAAGCTGTGAGCGGTCAATAATCAGCAGTGATCTTGCCGGATTTTCATCAAGGTGCAGCAGGAAACTTTCCGCCCAGCACTGCATTGCCTTCACAAGGTTTGCGCGGTGTGTTTCATCCTTTGATGAATATATCTTCTCCCAGGAGCTGTCATCACACTCGCCCCCTTCATAGCTTACAAACCCGGTATAAACTTCAAAATAATCTTCGCCAATTGTAAATGAGCTGTAATCAAGCGAGCCGCCGGGCAAATGTGTATTTGCCGATATATCAATGTAGCCGGTAATTTTTTTGACCGGGTAGCTTTCGAGGGTATAATAAGCTTTAACAAGCGTATTGAATTTTGCCGCCGATACATTGTACTTATCTGAACGCATGATAAGCTCTTTAATCACATCTTTGCAGATATTTGCCGCTAAAACATCAGGCTGGTTTATTTTAATTACGTTGTTCATTGTTATATACTTTAAATTTTATTCTTAAATTTTATTCTTCAGCTTTACAGTGTTGATGTCCAGATACTTAATACCAGGAAGAAGATAGTAAGTCCAAGCGTTACCGCCATTAAGCCGCGGTCTTTATCTTCGCGTCTTTCTTCCCTTAAGTCCTCTACAAAATTTTTAAGTGATACCATGTTTTTATTTCCTTTCTCAATTACGATACAAATATATCCCGCAATAATGCGCTATGTGTATCATTTGATGATACTTTTTTGTGGAAGCTAATGTTCCCCTCATTTCTTGCGTTTTTGTGCGATTTTCAAACAAACAGCACCCCTCCTTTCAAGAATCTGTGTAGGCAGATTCGCAGTCCCGCTGAAAGCGGGATTTTAAGAAAGGGAAGAAAACTATTTCCGCCAGGAAATAGATTGAGGGGTGGTCTCATAACTCGTAAACAATAAGTATTAAATCCCCATCTATAATTTACGGTAGATTTAATTTATTGATCAATTCCCGTGATTCTGATAACTCTAAATTATCCTCCCCCTTTCCAAGGGGGATTTTTTAATGCAAAAAATTAACCCGTGAATTACCATAAATTTGCTCTTATTTTACGGCTTATGTTAGACTTTAAAATAAAATTCAAACGGCAGATCGAGATCCTGGGTCTTTGCCTCGCAAAAAATTACGAAGGCAAAACCCTCAGCGATTTTGCCGAGCTCTTTGGCGTTGAAGAGCTTACCATTAAGCGCGATCTTGGCGATCTTCGCACTTCAGGAATTTTGATACACTCCGCAAAGGGCAGAGGCGTTACAGTTGATAAAAAGCCTTCGGCAGATAAGATACGCGAGCTGATAAAACAATATTCTGCACTCACTTCATCAGGCAGCTTCGTGGAAAAATCAACTGCCCTGCTTGTCACCAGGCTTAAAGAAGAAGCGCTTGCGAACATGGTCGTTCTGCAGATGTGCATTGATACAAACACAATGGCGGTAATTGATTACGAAAAAGATGCCGATGTGTACGAACGCAATCTTGAAATTGCGCCGCTGCTGATATTTCAGACTGATAATTACTGGCGGCTGCTCACATTGAACGAGGGCAGGATAAAACAATTCCTTATGAACAAGATCCTTCATGCCAAAGCATCACCGCGTACATTTAAACCGGTTTCAAAAGAAAAAATTGATGATGTTTTCAAATATTCATTCCGCAGCTGGCTGGGTGAAGATACATATTCCATAAAACTTTCGTTTTCTTCTTATTGGGCAGATAGGCTTAAGCCGAAGCAATTACTCGATTCAGAAACATTCACAACCATGCCTGACGGCTCCATTGAATATACCGCAACTGTGAATTCACTTGATGAAATTGCCGGGTGGATAGTCACACGCGGCGAAGGCGTGAAGGTAATTTCGCCGCCTGAATTGAAAACTCGCGTGATAGAACTTGCTGAAGGCGTTTTGAAGAATTATAAATGACAAGATCTGTCATTCATACTGTCCTCACAATCCTTATCTCACTTGTATGGCTGGCAAACGGTCTGTATGCAAAAGTTCTGGGATTCGTCCCCCGCCACCAGGAAATAGCAGCAAAAATTCTTGGCAGCGAAGTTTCCTTTTTGGCTGTAAAGGTTATCGGCGTACTTGAAATTTGTTTGTTTATTTGGGTTATAAGCAGGAAGTATTCACGCTTTGCGGCGGTTACACAGATCGTAATAGTATTAACAATGAATATTCTGGAATTTATTCTGGCGCCTGAGCTGCTTTTGTTTGGCAGGCTTAATATTGTAATTGCTGTTATTTTTGTAAGTGTTGTTTATTTAAATGAATTTATAATTAAACCGAAAGCCGCTTGATGTTTTCACTGAAAGATCATCCGTTCCCCGTAGAAACATTCTTCGAAAATTCACTGGTGCTCACTTACGCCGCGCCTAAAGAAGAACTTGTTTCATTAATTCCGGAATGCCTGACACTTGATACATACAAAGATAAATGGGCATTTCTTGCGGCGGCAATGGTCAAAACCCGCGGGCTGCGCCCTAAAGGATTACCTGAAGTTATAGGCAATGATTTTATTCTGATAGGTTACAGAGTATTTGTCAGATTCAAAACAGCAGCAGGTAAAAACCTGCGCGGGCTATACATAATAGGCTCACAAACAAACAGGAAAAAAATGGAATTCTGGGGAAACATATTCACTCATTACAATTACACCACTACCGATATTGAATTCACCCGTCAAAACAATATTGTTACTGTTCACTCAGATGCCTCGGGACTTGATGTTCAGGTTCAAAGCGGCAGCCGGAGTGTTAACCTGCCTGAAGGCTCGCCGTTTGAAAGCTGGACCGATGCTGGAAAGTTCGCGGGTCCCCTGCCGTTTACTTTCACCTACAACAAAGCTAAGAAGGAAGTTCTTATAATAGAAGGTGTGCGCAGCAACTGGAAACCTGAACCGGTTGAAGTAATAAGCGAAAAAATAAATTTTATCGATTCAAAGAACATCAATGGCTTAAAACTTGCAAATGCATTTATGATAGAGAACATTCCCTACCACTGGAAAAAAGGACGCAAAGAAATATGGAACGGATGAATAGCCCAAGGAAACCGTTTCAGGGTGTTTTAAATATAGTCAGGTTCAACTGGCATTTTTACGCTGCGGCAATTCCTGTAATTTTGTTCATTGCGTATATTGGCTGGTATTTTTCGGGTGTTGTCTCAGTTCTGCATATTGCTGCCGCGGCCTTGGCCGCGCTGAGTATTGTGGTTTCTCTTTTGGTTTCCTGGCACATTTATGACAGGTCAAATCTTTATACTTTGAACTGGCTGGATGGATTTGATATACCCGCTCCAAAACACATAGCGAACATTAACGCAGGATTCGACGAAACAAGCCTTCTGCTGAAAAATAAATATCCGGGGGCAGCGCTTGATGTGTTTGATTTCTACGATCCCGGAAAACACACCGAAGTATCAATCGAGCGCGCAAGGAAAGCGTATCCGCCCTACCCGGGCACAATACAGATTGATACTGATGATCCCCTTTTGCAGCGGGATAGTTACGATATAATTTTCCTCCTGCTTGCCATCCACGAAATACGTAACAATGATGAACGTATAAATTTTTTCAGAAAGTTAAAGGGATCACTTTCCGCAAACGGCAGAATAATTGTTGTGGAGCATCAAAGAGATCCTGCTAACTTTATCGCCTTCAATATCGGCTTCCGCCATTTTTTTTCACCAAAAACTTGGATTGAGAATTTTAAAGCCTCGGGGCTGAATTTGATTGAAACCAAAAAGCTCACACCTTTTTTGAATATATATAATTTATCTAAATAGTAAGTTAATGGAAATATATCTGAAGTTAGCGGGTATCATACTTATTGTTCTTGGGATAGTCCATATTGCCTTCCCGAGGCGTTTCAACTGGAAGGCTGATCTTGCGGGGCTAAGCCTTATCAACAAGCAAATGATGATGGTACACACATTTTTTATTGCCCTGACAGTATTTATGATGGGAATCTTGAGCTTTGTGTATGCCGGCGAGCTGCTCACAAATCCTTTTGGAAAAGTAATTTCCCTGGGACTTGCTATCTTCTGGTTCATTCGGCTGCTGTTCCAGTTCTTTGTATATTCAAAGGAACTGTGGAAAGGTAAGATCTTTGAAACAATTATGCACATTTTATTTGCACTTATTTGGATATATTTAACAGTTGTTTATTTCTTAACTTACAGATCAATTTAAACCAATTTAACAAAATGTCTAAAGACCCAATAGATCCGTTTGATAATGAAAATGAAGAGGAAAATAATGACGGAGATTTTGAGAGAGAGGGAGATTTTAACCCGGAAGATTATTTCAATGAAATAGATGAAGAGGATCTCGAGGAAGCCGAAGAGGAGATCAGGAAAGAACATGAGCGGCTTCGCCAAATGCCGCTGTATAAAAGCGCGGTGAACATCAGGAAGCTCACCACATCGCTTGCTGAAACAATAAAGGAAGAAGAAGATTCCCTGATGATGAAAGACCAGATGCTGATGAACGCGTACATTCTGGCGCCTAAAATTGCCGGTGCTGAAGCGGGTGATATGTACACCTTAAGAATGGAAAACGCTGTGCTCATAAAAATTCACGCGAGGGACCTGTTAACGCAAACATCCTTCTGCAAAGCTGAAAAGCTTTCCAAGCCTGAATACCTGAAACTGCTTCGCGATGAAATTGAAAATTTCAGGATCCTGTTTGTGGAATGGGTAAGATCATTTGATAAAGAAAACGATATACCGGATGACTGGGGGTTGTTTTACCAGGAGTGACACTGCTTTACAATGATACTATTTTGGCTCCGCTATCGCTTCAGTTTCTATTTCAATTAACATATCGGGGTGAATAAAACCCTTTACTTCAACCATAGTTGCGCAGGGTTTTATATCCTTAAAAAATTCAGCGTGAGCCCTGGCTATATCTTCCCACATACTTATATCTGTAACAAACATCCTGTTCCATACAACCTGCTCCATTGAGCTTCCCGCTTCTTCAAGGTACTTTTTGATCTTCTGAAATATGAATTTTGTCTGGGCGTAAGCGTCCCCAACGCCTGTAATTTCACCGTTTTCATCAACTGATGTGGTGCCTGTAACCATTACGCGGTTACCCGCTCGTATGGCCCGGGAATACCCTACAATATCTTCCCACTTTGCGCCGCTCGATATCTTTTTGATCTCCATATTCATTATTTATTAAACTAATTTCAGACAAAATCTTAGCAACAAAAATACATTTTTTATTCTCTTGATTAAAAAATGCGGAGCGTATTGATTACTCCGCATATTATCCACTGACGTCTATATAGTTCAAACAAAAAATTACTTTTTGTTTTGCAGTTTTTCAAGCATTTGTTTACCGCCTTCGTTATCGGGATTAAGTTCAATTGATCTTTTATAATTCAGTATAGCGTTTTCAATATCGCCTGCCTCGGCAAGAGCTTCGCCGTAGCTATCATATACATTCGAAGATTCCGGGTATAGTTCAACATTCAGCTTAAACACTTCAACGGCTTCGGTTATTTTCCCTGCCGCAAGCAGGTTATAACCAAGCATATTCATTTCACGCTCCCGGGTTACAAATTCATCTTTGTTATCTCTTATCTTCGCGAATTCTATAATGGCAGCATTAATTCCACTTTCGGTAATTGCCCTTGAAAGTTCCTCGGCGGAACTCTTCTTTGGATTTGCAGGCTCTATTCCATAAAGTATGTTTACGATCCCGAGGGTTAAATGATTCAGATTGCCCCCTTCGAAGTTATTCAGCACCATAATGAACTTATTATCGTCAACAAGCCTGGTTTCAAGAGAGTTGAAACCGAATATACCGCCGCTGTGTGTTACAACTTTCAGCTTCTTATCGCCTATCGGCTGCTCTATTATCTGCCAGCCGTAACCGTAATTATTTAAAACGGGAGTGAACATCTTTTCTTTATATTCATTGCTCAGTAATTTATCTGAATACAATGCCTGATCCCACTTGAACATATCTTCTGCCGTTGAATACATTGAGCCTGCTGAATACGGTACAGTCATTTCAAGAAATTTTGCCGGTTGGAAATCCCCAAGCAGCCTTGTGTAACCTTTTGCCATATTTTCATACAATTTATCACTGTGCTCATTTCCCGAACTATTCATACCAACAGGGATCAATATGTTTTCCTGCAGATTCTCTTCCCAGGATCTGCCTGTAACTTCTTCTATCACTAAACCCAGTATAAAATAACCCGAATTGGAATATTCCCACTTTGTGCCGGGCTCAAAGATCAGATCTTCGCTGCAGTATTTGAGTACGAAATCTTTGGGTGTCACTTTTGCGCCGGATTCTTCCTGCATGAATTTTCGGTTTTCTGTATAGTTTGCCAGACCCGAGGTATGGCTTAAGATCTGGCTAATGGTGATCTTATCGCCGGTATCTTTTCTGTAATAAGGAAGGTAATCGGTTAATTTGCCTTCAAGTTTAATTTTCCCTTTTTCAGCAAGCTGCATTATAAGCATAGCGGTGAACTGCTTGGTTACAGATGCCAGCCGAAACTTCGTTTCGCTGTTATTGGGTATGCTGTTCTCAAAATCCTGCATACCGTAACCCTTGCTTAGTATTATTTTCCCGTCTTCAGCAACAAGTACAGCGCCGTTAAACTGACCAAGGGCATTGTATTTTAAGATCAATTCATCAATTTTCTGAACTTTTTCCTGTGAATGTACCTGGTGTGAAAGAACAAACAGCAGCAACGCTGCGAATAAACAGAGTGATGTTTTAAAAAATCTGGGCATTTTTCCGGTTTCTATTTTATTTATAATTCTGGCAAACAAAGAGTGCCAATACTTGCTATATGGGTTATGACGGAAAATGCATTTGCAGGGTTTCACTCAATAAACTTTATACACTCAATACACTCAATACTCTCCGTACACTCAACACACTCAACACACTTTATACACTCTATACGCTGATCGCGTACATCAGCATCTTTATTCCCATATATTCATACTCTTTCTCATACTTCATCCCTGATTTTTCGATAACGCGTATGCTAGGAGAGTTTTGCGGATAGACAATTGCAACAACACGCTTCAGTCCAAGTTTATTCAGCCCGTATTCCAGGGTAGCCTTTGCAATTTCTGTGGCGTATCCATTGCCCCAGTAAGGTTCATCAAGCATGTAAGATAGCTCAATATCGCTTTTATCAGGGAGGTAATTGAATCCGCATTTACCGATGAGCGCGCCATCTTCCCTGCGAACAACCGCCCAGCTTGTAAAGCCGTGGGTCCTTTCGTAGTCATTCCAATTGGAAATGGATTGCTCGGCCGCAGAACGCGGCAGCGTTTTGCCATCGGCAATAAAACGCATTACTTCGGCATCGCCGAACATTTTGGCAATAACATCAGCATCTTCAGGCTGCTGGTTTCGCAGCGTTAATCTTTCAGTTTCAAGTATTTTCATAATACAATATTTATCAATTTTTTTAATTTATCTTCTTCAACTCCCTTCTCTCCTTTTAGGAGAGGGGCCGGTGGTGAGGTTAAAACATATTCCATTTTCTCACTGCTTCCTCAAATCCTTCGCCCAAACCAAAACCATAATCGTGGCCGTCTTTGTTCCACCCCTGTGCTTCAAAAGACCACAGCATAATACCGCCAACTCCCGCATTGAACTTCTCGGTTATATCAAGATCCATAATTTTAACTCTATCCCTGCCGGGAATATTCTTAAATCCGGTTTCACCTATGTAAACCGGCTTGCCTATTCTCTCAGCGAAGCTTACATCCCTACTATTATAGATGTTCCAAATCCACCTAAGGGTTAACGGGAATCTGAATAATTTCCCTTTTTTAAGAAAATAACCATCTATTCCCGCGAACGGTTTTTCAATTGAGTTACCAAGTTTAGAGTAACGCTCCGCTTTTTTAAGCTCACCTTTAAATCTGTATAAAATATCCAGCCTTTCAAATATACCTGAATCATAACTATAATCATGCAGTGAAACAGCATCCAGAGTATCAAGTGAATACAACTTCCTGAAATTCTTTTTATTGAACACAGAAAAATACGAGCCAAACTTATCACCAACTCCGCCGACCGTTCCGATTGACAGCAAGTGATTTCCGTTCACGCTTTTTATTTCCCCTGATACCACTTTGGCGAAATCATAAAAAACATTGAAATGATCTGTCTCAGGTTCATTGATGAGCTCCCATATCATTATCTCAGGGCGCTCTTTAAACTCACCGGTAACAGCTTTAACATATCTCAAATATTCATTCCTGTAGCCGCCATTGTACCATGCTTCATCAATTTTGTAATTCTGCAAATAGCCCCATTTATCGGCCAGCGATATTATAAGCTTGATGCCAAACGAATTCACAGCCCCGCAAATTTCATTGAGTTTATCGATCTGTGCCTGTATGGGTTTGTTTTCAAACAGCCAGAACCTAAGCGCGGTAAAACCGGCTTCTGCGGAATCTTCAATTATGCTCTTTGTTATACCGCTTTCCAGATTGGCCAGTTCGTAAACATTTGCGCCAACAAACCTGAAGGGTTTGCCGCCAAGTGTGAAGATGCCATTAGTATTTTTAACATAGTCCTGCAATTTTATACTCAAAAATAGCGATTACATTTAATAATACAAAAAAAATTATAACCATTTAGTTGCAGATTTTAAGTACTCCGAAATCGTTATATTTGTTACAATGAAAGTAATATTAATTATCATAATTTCTCTTTTCACGCTAACTCATTCTTCAAAATCCCAAAACATTGAGGCTTTTCAGAAAGTTAATGAAACCCGATACAGGCATACCAAAGGAACTGACTTCACAAACTCATTTTTTTGGGGTTCTGTACTGGTAATTAGCCCTACGCTGGTACTTGAAGATAAGAAGGCATACTTCGGATTATCAAAGGAGCTTTCAGCCGGAAAGTATCCTTTCGGGAGAGTTGAACTTGATTATACATACATCTTCCGGGGTGAGCGCACCAGCGCTTTTCATTTATCATATAACCAGGATATTCCATTAAACGGAAATTTTTCGCAGCCTTCCCTGTTTATGATATCACCCGGTGGCGGCTACTATACAGATCTTACCCGAAAGGGCATTTTTGTGCAGGCAGCAATTGGTTTATGGGCTTCCACGGGATTTATGGATGGGCTCTCTATACACCCCAACTTAAAATTCCGCAAAGTATTCATGAAAGATGGCCTGCCGGGCGTGTTTGAAATATCGCTTGGTGTAGGCTTCGGATTTTATTCACGGTAATGTTTCTGAACCCGCCAAAAAAAAATTTCCCGAAAAAGAACCTTTTTTATGATTTTGTTATTAAATATCTTATAGTAATGATCAACAAGAAATCCATAATGTTCCTCCTATTTTTGCTTCAGGCAGGAGTGTATTCGCAGTCCTTATATATCCCGCTGGAATACCTTGCCGCCTATGAAAATGGCACCCGCTCGCTTGACGGCAACCCGGGCACGGAATATTGGCAAAATCACGCTGATTACAAAATTACAGCTTCAATCGACCCTTCTACAGGAATTCTGAAAGGCTCCGCCGCTATAACATATTATAATGCCAGCCCGGATTCACTTGATAGGATCGTTATCAGGCTGTATCAAAACATTAATAAATTTGACGCTATGCGTGATTTTCCCTTTAAGTCAGTCAGCGATTCTGAAGGTATTACCATCAACGCGCTCACAGTTGGCAAAAAAAGCTACAACATGCCAACTGATACATCGCTGGAATATACAGGGACAAATCTGATAATAAAAAATATCGTCATCGCGCCGGGCAAGCAAAGTGTTATAAATATTTCATGGGAATTCAAGATTCCTAAAGATAACGGCATCAGAATGGGGCAATATGATTCAACAATAATGTTCATAGCATATTGGTATCCGCAGATAGCTGTTTACGATGATATTGATGAATGGGATATGACTGAATACACAGGCAACGCGGAATTCTACAATGATTTCAATAATTTCGATGTAAAAATTACCGTGCCATCAGATTTTGGTATATGGGCAACCGGTGAACTTCAGAATCCTGAAAGCGTGCTCGCGCCTCAAATACTATCTAAATACGCCGAAGCGCAGATTTCTCCAACTACCGTAAACATTATCACAGCTAATGATATTCCCGGCGGTGTATTCAGCAGCAGCAGCCAAACAAACACATGGCGCTTCATTGCAAAAAGCGTAAGTGATTTCACATTTGGCGTCGGAAAAGATATGTTATGGGATGGAAGATCTGCTGAGGGCGGAAATAAAAAAGTCTTTGTAAATTCAGTTTACAAACCATCTTCAGTTACGTTTTATGAAGTTTGTGATATAGCCGCCAAAACAGTTGAGTTGCTTTCCAAAGATCTCCCCGGGATACCTTTCCCTTTTCCGAAGGTAACAGTATTCAACGGCAAGGGCGGCATGGAATCGCCCATGATGGTAAATATGGGGGCATCCGATCAGCGAATATGGACGGTACATACCACAGTTCACGAAGTAGTACATTCATATTTTCCGTTCTATATGGGCATCAACGAACGCAAATACGCATGGATGGATGAAGGCTGGGCACAAATGCTTTCAGAATATATACAGTATGAAATCGATAAAACAATAGATTTCCGCGCAAGGAATGTGAAACGTTATCTGGATTACTCCGGGCAGTTTGATGAAATTCCGATGATGTACCCAAGCCATATGATACGCGGTGAAATGTACGGCAACCATGCCTACTTCCGCCCGGCTAACGCATACAATATGATGCGGGACTTTATGGGTGATGCGGAGTTTAAAAAAGCGCTGCAGGAATATATTAAGCGGTGGAACGGCAAGCACCCTACACCATACGATTTCTTCTTCACATTTGAAGATGTAACCGATGACGATTTGGGCTGGTTCTTTGAACCCTGGTTCTTCAAACAGGGATATCCTGATCTTGCAATTGATACGGCATACGTGAAAGATGACCTTTTAAGGATAGGAGTTGCCCGCGAGGGAGAGCTGCCCGTTCCGGTAGCGCTGACCGTAAAATTCAAAGATGGCAGCACAAAGCGCGCCTACCGCACAGTTTCAGCGTGGAAAAACGAAGAGGAAGAATCTATTTGGATTGAAATTGAAACCGATAAGAAACCCCTGTTAATTGAGCTCGGAAGCCCTTACATACCCGATTCAGATACGACAAACAATTACTGGCAATTCAAATAACCTCAAATGCTTTTTCTTTGAATGAGTTCATCTGTTTTTTCCAGCAGCCATCTTCTGTGATTCACCATTTCACACGCTGTGATCTCTTCTTTTAATGCCTGGAGGTTTACTTTAAAACTGTACCGGGCCTTACACAATTTATTCACAAATTTTATAAAATTGCCGCAAATTTTGCGGTTACTTTTACTTAGGAGCTTATCATTCTGAGTATATTTTCTGAAGTTTTCCAGTTCATTCAGTACTTCTTCTATATTTCCTAATTCATACTCAATGGTGGTTCTTGTGATCCTGGCATTTACCTTCATATGAACATCGGTATATGCAACCTTAGAAATATATTCTTTCGCTGCTTTGTAATCACCCTTCTTTTCACAAATCTTGCAATAGCAGTAGTTTCTCTCGTTTTCCCTGATATCCGGCGGCAATTTTGTGTAGTTTGTTTCAATGAACTCTTCAACCCATTTTATCTCATTCTGCCCTAATGCTATTATAACTATATTGGTAAATACATCCTTATCAAAAAAGCCGCCCTGAACCCTGTTATAAAGATTTCTTTCTACAATATACCGGTTCATTTCAAACATCATTTTGTAGAATTCTTTCTTACCGCTGTACACCTTTTCTATGCATATATTGGCTAGGATAGTAAGACCGTCTCTCCTGTCAAATTTTTCAATTGGCGTTGCGTCGTTGCAGAGCTCTTTTTTCAGTTCATACATAAGCACTTCGTTCGAAGTATCAAGAAGAAGTTTCACCTGCCTGTAAGCCAAAGAAAGAACTTTATTCTGCAGGTATGGCTTACCTTCCTTTTCAAGAAAGCTCATAATGTATGGCAGAAAGTCCAGTTCAAACTCTGTATCTACAGTAAACGATTTATTCAACAGGTAACGGTATCTTTGAAGCACCATTATTAAATAAAAATATGTCAGGTTGTCTGATTCCGCAAGCAGTGATTTATCAGGTTTATCTTTAACAGTAGTTGCGATATAACTGCGGGAATAGATGATATCTTTAAGTTTTTCAAGTTCAAATTTTCTTTCAAAGTATCTTGAATCGTGTAACTTTATCTGGTTCAGTTTCTTTTCTGTATGGGTTATTGTCTTTTTTGCGCTTTTATCCAGCCCAAGATCAAGCAGACTTTGAGCCACATATAATTCTTTGGCTGCAAGTGTTTTTGACATTTCGCTGTACGCAAGAAAATCCTCCGTAAGTTCAGTCAGCTTAAATATGATCATCCGCATGAAGCTGTCGTTGTATTCTGCCGGAAAGAACAGCTTGCTGAAAACCAATTCCTTCTTTATCTTTTCCGGCCTGAATTCAGGATGGAGATTGCGCAGATATTCAAACAGTTTTTCTGTGCTCTCGTTCTTATTGAAAAAGGGTGATTTTATAAAATCACCAAGCTCTCTCATTTGTTTTGAAGAGAGCCTTGAAAGTATTTCAACAAGATATGTTTTCTGCATTATTTACAAACTTTCATAATAATTAATACCTGAGTTTTTATTCAAATAACCGGCATTTTCAGCATTTTTCTTGGATACTCACGGACCAATTCTCCATTTTCTGAAACAAACCTGCTTAATATTCCTGCAGCGGCTACAGCTAACAATCTAAAAATGTCTTCTTTTGAAATTACTGAAAAATGTACTTTTTCCGCGTTTACGATACATTTCTATATCCTTTGAAGTGAAAAAATCCAAAATAAGTTTCTTTGAACTATAACTCCCGCCGGTTCTATCTTTGTATGAAAAATAATTATTCTCAAATCCAATAGAAATGAAAAACTGAATTCAGAAACCACCGGTAAGAAGATCTGAAAGACTGAAAGAATTAATCAAAACCATCATCATAAACGCACAAACATGAAAACAGCTGCCACATTTGTACTTTTTTTTATCCTGGGCTTACTGAACATCACAACAGCTCAATGGGTTAACATAACGCCCCCGGAAAGTGATACTACCAATTTTGCGGTCTATACAGTTAACAGTGATGTTGCTTTTATCAGCCGCGGAAATACAGGCACATTGCTAAAAACAACAAATGCCGGATTGAACTGGGCATTGGTTCCAAATCCATCAACCCAGGGAATAAACAAAATACAGTTCCTGGATGAAAACACAGGTTTTCTTGGCGGCAATAATGCTTTATTTAAAACTACAAACGGCGGTGTAAGCTGGATCACTTTAACAGAAATTGATGGCTTTGTTGACATTAGTTTTATAAATGAAAACACCGGTTACATGGTCAGCATTAGCTCACCGCCCAAAATATACCGGACGACTGACGGCGGGTTAAATTATACTTCTCGCACAATTTTCAGTCACATCAACTATTCCGGGGCTGCGCTTTCAATCTTAAACCAAAGTATCATCTTCTTACTTACATTCCGCCCGGTTTCCGATAGCTCAATAGTTTTTAAATGTACTAACTGGGATTCTGCTTTTACGCCCGTTTATTTTACCAAACCCATGTGTTATGATATTTCATTCATTGATGAGAATACGGGGGTCATTTGCGGTAATATGGGCGCGCTAAAGCGCACTTCGAACGGAGGAATTGACTGGGTTAACGTTAACCCAGGGAACAACATCACTTTTCAGGCTTTGCATCTTAACAACAGTTTAAGCGGCTACGTTGCCGGAAATTCAGGTTCAATTTTTAAAACAACCAATTCGGGAATAAACTGGGTCCAGCAAAACTCTCAAACTTCCTGGTACATTAATGATATTCACGTTCTTCCCGGGGATAGTACCGGCTTTGCTGTTGGGGAATTCGGTACTATCTTAAAGAGAACCAACGGAGGGTTCACATTTTTGACGCATGAAAGCGGCAATATACCCGCCGGATTTGCACTGTTTCAGAATTACCCAAACCCATTTAACCCGGCAACAAAGATCAGCTTTGCGCTTCCCGAAAGCGGGATTATATTACTCGAAATATTTGATATAACCGGCAGGCTTGTTTCTGAGATCGTGAACACAAAGCTCAGTGCCGGTATGCATGAATACAGCTTTGATGCAATGGATCTTGCAGCCGGCCTGTATCTCTGCAAGCTTACTTTCGGTACCGGTGGCTCCTCTGAAACAGCATTTTCAGATGTGAAAAAAATGTTATTAATAAAATAAAATTCATTCATCCCTTGACTTGAAGTCACAGGGTAATTTGCAGAAACAATTGATCAAAGGAAAGGAGAACGCACCATGTTAGACGATTTGACCAGGTCTGTAAAAGAAGCCGTCAGCGACGGCATACAGGATCCGCTCAACACTACCGGCGGCAGTTTTTTTGAAAACATTATGACCCGCTTCAAGGGAAGGCTTTTATTTTCAGCCGTATTTTTTCTCATTTTCGGAGCTGTAGCTTTGTTCATCATTCTTATGGTAGTGTTTTTTGTTTTTAAATCTTTGTAAATGTTTTAAAGGAGACCCAAAATGAATTTAAGAACCGCAGTTCTGCTGCCGCTGATATTCCCCGCAATACTTTCGGCGCAGCATATAAACAATACGCTTGGCGCGACGGGACAATTCACAATTAAAGATGCAGCCGCTACTTATTTTTCGTTAACACAAAGCAACGGTTACATAGATATTTCAAAAAGCATCCGGCTGCAGGAAACCACCGATCTTAACACCGGCGTAATATACAAAGGGGCATCACAGTTCATACACAACTACAAGAACGCTTCCAATATGGGCAATAATACATTTATTGGTATCAATTCTGGAAATTTCACTCTTGGAGGCGGTTCTTTCACAAATGGCTCTTTGAATACCGGCGTAGGCACAAATACACTTTCTGCTCTTACTACCGGAAGCTGGAATACCGCGTTGGGCTACAACTGTCTTAACGCGAATACAAGCGGAAACTACAATACGGCCCTGGGGCATTTTGTAATGAGCAATAACACTACAGGCAGTTTCAATCTTGGTATCGGCGGGCAAACATTATATTTTAACATAAGCGGTGTAGGTAACGCTGCCGTGGGTTATTACGCAATGCTTAACAACATCACCGGCGGAAGTAATTCCGCGTTTGGTACAAACGCGCTCGAAAAAAATACCTCCGGTTCAGATAATGTTGCTATTGGGAGGAATTCAATGAATAGCAACGAAACCGGCTTCAGAAATACCGCAGTTGGCTATTCTTCACTTTCACAATCCTTGGGGGCTTATAATACCGCAATTGGATACGACGCGGGAACCATAGTTACAACGGGCACAAATCTTACGCTTATTGGTAACAATGCAGAACCCTCTTCAGGTACTACGCAAAACCAGGTAACACTGGGCAATAATTCTGTCACTTCGCTTCGCTGCAATGTGCAGACTATCACTTCACTTTCCGATGCCCGTGATAAGAAAAATATCAATTCGCTTTCGCTCGGTATTAACTTCATTATGCGGCTCAAGCCGCGCCAGTTCAACTGGGATAGGCGCGAGTGGTATGATAACAATTCCCCCGATGGAACCAAAATGGAAAGCGCGCCAACTGCCGGGTTCATTGCGCAGGAACTGGATTCCGCGCAAAATGAATTCAGCGCGGAGTGGCTTAATCTTGTTCTGAAAGATAACCCCGATAAATGGGAGGCAACTTACGGCAATTTGCTGCCCGTTATTGTTAAGGCTATGCAGGAATTAAAGGAACAAAATGACATCCTGCAGAAAGAAAACACCAAACTCGCACGGCAGATAGAAAGCATGCAGGATCTTGAAGTAAGACTTGCCAAAATTGAAAATGAACTTACCCTGCCGGGTGAAGTAAAAGAAACCGGGAATGCCGGCAAATGAAGAGCGCGATTTTATTGTTCATTCTTTTTTTCGCGCTGCTTTGCTGCACATATATCTTCTCACAGCAAAGCAGCATCACATACCAAAGCGGATCTGTAATTGAAATTCAGACCGGAGCTGATGTATGCGCAGATATAATTACAATTAACGGATCTTACTCCGGCGGTGGATCCATATGCACAGGGGCACTGCCGGTAACACTTTCACTCTTCAACGCGCTCTCAGAAAAAAATAATGTAACTTTGCGCTGGAAAACCGAAACAGAAATTAATAACTCCGGGTTTGAGCTGCAGCGAAGAATTGATGAGAGTGATTGGCTTAAGATAGCCTTCCTGCCGGGTAACGGCACAGTTAACACACCTGTTGAATACCAATACACAGATACTAAACTCCTGCCGGGAAAGTACTTCTACAGGCTTAAACAGATAGATTACAGCGGCAGCTTTGAATATTATGAGCTGGCATTACCTGTATTGATATCTAAACCAAAGGTTTTCGCGCTCGGGCAAAGTTACCCGAATCCATCAAATCCAAAATGTAACATAGATTTTCAGCTGCCGGAAAAGGTTAAGGTAAACATCAGTATCTATGATATGCTCGGCAGACTAGCTGCTGTCTTGGCCGATGGTGAAATTGAAGCAGGGATACATACGGTTGAATTCGACGGAAGCAGCCTTTCAAGCGGTACTTATTTCTACCGTTTTACAGCCGGTTCATATACTGAAGTAAAAAAACTAATACTCGTAAAATAAAACTGTTGTTCTCCAATAAAGCGTAACCACAGAAAAGGGATTCCCCCCTGCTGTAAAAAAGGACTCCCTTTTTGGCGGGGAGTCCTTATTATTTACTTTTATTACGTTTCAGTTACTTCACCAAAACCATTTTTCTCGTTTCGGTGAACTCACCGCTGCTTATACTATAATAGTAAACACCACTGGAAAGCGCTGAAGCGTCAAAAGTCACTTCGTAACTTCCGGCCGGTTTATATTCATTTACCAATGAAGCAACTACACGTCCGGTAAGATCATACACCTTCAATGTAACGTTATTGCTTTTTGGTATGCTGAATTTTATTCCGGTTGAGGGATTGAACGGATTTGGATAATTCTGCTCAAGTGAATAATTTTCCGGCAATGAACTTCCATTGTTTCCGTTTGATAAAAGCGCACCCGGATTATACGGACTTATATACTGGAAATTGGAAGCAGATGTGACCGTTCTTATCAGCGAACCATTGACGGAATCAATTTCATGTACGCCCGCGGCATTTGTGACAAGATAGTTACCGTTACCAAGCAGGTAACTGCCTCTTAAGCCTGTAACGGCTGTCATTGTCCTGATATAATTTCCCGCGGAATCAAGTATCGTGAATCCGGAATTAGGCGTGCTGAACGCGCAAACGCCTATCCTCCCGCCCGGCAGTAATGAAAGCTGCTGCGGAAAGTTGATATTAGCAGTAGTATAGTAATTATTCAAAAATGTTCCGCTCAGGTCATACCTTGTTATCTTATTCGTACCCGATGAATTGGATACCAGTATATCGGTTGTGCGTATCAGAATATCGAACGGTGAATTTAAACCGCTTGTAATGAAACCGCCGATACTTACGCCGCCTGTATCAAACTGCTGAATTGTGTTCTGGCTTGTGCCTGAACCAACCGTCACAAGCATGTTGCCGTTTGGCCTGTAACAAATTCCCCTTATATTATCAAGTATCGCGTTGTTTACTCCCGATGAAGGAGCGTAAAACCCGATGTATGTACCGTTTGTATCAAACTTCTGCACAACATCGCTTAGCTGGTCTGCAACCAGGATGAACCTTCCTGAAAAATGCTGCTGTACATCCCTGGGACTTTGCAGCTGCGGTGCGGTTGTGGGTATAAAATTCGCATCCAGAAGATCACCCGTTTGAGCATCAAACATATATACCTTGTCATCTGTCCATTCGGGGATCAAAAGAAACCTGTCAGCGGTAACGCTTCTTGATACAACAGGGTCAAGCTGACCGCCGGTGTTATCAACAATCATTCCGTTGCCGTAGTATATTTTTGAATTAGTATTATTGTACAATGGAGTTATTTCTTCAATAAATGCCGCGTAACTGCCTTCATAAATATTTGCAGCATTCTTAATAACAGAGTAAACCACCTTGCCATCTTCGATGGCTTTTGCGTCTATCAAAAAACCGGTAGTCGTTCTGATACTTACAGGCTGACCAAGTTTAGTTGCCAGCTTGCCGGCCGTCAATTGCAGTTGATTGTTCTGCTCCGCATTGGTGATCAGCTGCTCAAAACTTATTCTTGGTTTTGCATCAGCGGATATTGCGAAAAATACTAAAAATAAAATAATAAAAATTTTAGTTTTCATTTTGCACTCCTTTTATTATTGAATTATCTAAACTTAAAAATTTTATCACCAAAATTATATGGAATAATTCTTCACTCTGCAATTTAACTGCTTTATAAATATATTATATAAAACAACATTTTTTAATATATTAGCTTAACTTAAAACCCGGAAATTCTATGAAAAAGATCTTAACCATTCTCCTTTTTTTATCAATTTTCAGTTTTTCTTCATCACTCGCCCAGGTGGTACAAAACAACGCCTACCAGTATTTTGTGGATATCACCAAGGCAGAAAATGACAGGCTTACCATTGAGCTTATAACACCCAAACTTATAGCAACCAAACTCAATTTTATGATGCCTGCCTATACTGCAGGCAGTTACAGGCTTTACAATTACGGCAGGTTTGTAACGGGACTCAAAGCATTTGATGAAAACGATAATCCGTTAACGGTTGTAAGAGCCGATACAAACATTTGGGAAATCTCCGGCGCGGGAAGTCTGTATAAGATCACTTACAAAGTTGACGATACATTTGATGACACTGAGAAAGGCGCGCCCGTTTTTGAACCTGCCGGCACAAATTTTGAAGATGGCAAAAATTTCCTGTTCAATAACCAGGCTATGTTCGGATATATTGAAGGATATACCAATGCTGAATTCAATCTTACTGTAACAAAACCCGGAGAATTCTACGGAGCAACTTCAATGGATGTTCTTGAACGCACCGAATCTGTTGACCGCTTCACCACGCCGAATTTCTTCAGCCTTGTTGATAACCCCCTGATGTACTGCCGGCCGGATACAACATCCATATATATGGGCAATGCCCAGATAATGTTCTCTGTTTATTCTGCGGGTAAAAATGTAAAGTCCGCGCAGATCTCAGAAGAAGTTAAAAAGGTCCTCGAAGCGCATAAAAAGTATATCGGTACTTTCCCCGTAGAAAAATATACTTTCATAATGTATCTTTTTGATAAACCGGGAATTTCCGGCGCAGCCGGCGCGCTTGAGCACAATAACTCATCTGTATATTTTATGCCCGATGCCAAACCCGGCGGGATGAAAGAATTTATGACCGCGATCAAACATGTAAGCGCGCATGAATTTTTTCATATCATAACTCCGTTGAACCTCCACAGCCGCGAAATAGCTGAGTTCAACTTCAACTACCCTAAAATGTCCAAACATCTCTGGCTGTATGAAGGTGTTACCGAATACGCCGCGCACCTTGTTCAGTTAAGGTCAGGGCTAATTTCTATGGATGAGTTCTGCAAAAATATGCAGGATAAAATGAACAACGCTGAGCGGTATGATAACAAACTTTCTTTTACAGATATCAGCCGCGGTGCGTTCACGGTTTATAAAGATCAATACCTCAATGTTTACGAAAAAGGCGCGCTTATTGGCTTCTGCCTTGATGTTCTGATTAGAGAATCAACCTCCGGCGAAAAGGGTATTATGGATATTCTGAACGCTTTGATCGCAAAATACGGAAAAGACAGACCCTTTGAAGATGAAGAGCTCTTTGGTGAAATTGAAGCAATAACTTCACCGGCTATCGGTGATTACCTTCGTAAATGCGTTGGAGGAATTGAACCGCTGCCGATTGGCAAAACGGCGAAGCTGCTTGGACTTGAATACACTAAAGAAAAATACAACCAGATCGATTTTGGCGACGTGGAATTTATCATGAATCAGGCAACATACCGCTTTTATTTTGCCAGGCTGAACTCACCCAGCAAGTTCACACTTAAACTGGGCATAAAGCCCGGCGATGAAATAGTTGCCGTAAACCGCATGCTTATCACACCTCTTAATCTGCATGATGTTTTCGGCTCACCCGAAAACAGTTTTTCCAATGGTGATAGTTACGAAATTGTCGTATCAAGGTTTGAAGGTACCCGAGAAACGCTTGTGAAGCTTGAGGCCGATGTAACAGGCTCAAGGGTAAGGTATAAACATGAATTCACTCAATCCAACAATTTCACAAACCAGCAGCTTGCCTTCAGGGATAAATGGCTGGGTAAATAATATTGGAATAGGACCGGATTTTTAAATATTACCTTTTCTAAAGGTTTTTCGCTGCGGCAATTTCATAATTATGAATAATTATGGTTGAATATTCATAAAAAACATTTATTTTACAATATTGTCAAACAAATATTTTAGGAGGTTATAATGAGATCAAAGCTTTTTGTTTTGTTGTTATTATTGCTGCCGCTTATTAGTACTGTTTATTCGCAGTCTAACTTAACCGGCGTTCTTCACAACCCTGAAATTCCTTACGTGGGAAATGTAGCAGAGTGGGGCTCAGACTTGGTGGTCACAAGTACTGAATCCCGCGGAAGGAATTCCGGCGTTTACAGAAGTTCAAACTCAAGTATTTACGTTGCAGTAAGCGATACAAATGTTCTTGCGGCAAATACAATGAATATCTTAAGATCTTCTAATAACGGTGCCAACTGGTCTATAGTTTATTCTGTTGGACCGGCAAGTATCAGAGTATTAAAAACCAAAATGCTGCTTATGGCAAATGACTCTCTTTATTGTGTACTTCAGACTGACCAATGGGGACTTTTTATCGTTAGTGTATTAAGCGGTCAGTTAAGGGTTTTTGGCCTTGGTTACAGAGATTTTGATGTTCACGTAACACCCTCAAACAGTATGTTTCTTTGGGCTGATTCGTTGGGTTCCAACAATATTTTCAGGTACGGCTCTACAAATGCCGGAATTAGCTGGCTTACCAGAGGTAATGTAACAAGTACAGGTGCTCATCCCAGAGTTTATTGTCCGCCCGGCAGTGATACTGTTCTGCTGAATTATCTTGATGCTACAGCTATTACAGATACATTGCTGCTTGGTATCCGCAGCGTTAGGTACAGGGAAACTGCACCCGGAACAGCTGCCGCTGTTGGCTCGTTTACCACCCCAATACCTGCCGGTGTTCCAAAAGATCAGTTTGCAGGTGTAAAATACAGAACAGGCGCATGGATATTTTATACAACCGGTACAACGGGAAGTATAAACCTGAATTGCATCGCCAGCACTGATGCGGGTGTAACTTACGGCGCGCCGGTTGTGATAGGTTCGCTCCCATCGCGTGATGAATATTGGTTTGACGCGCAGCATTATACATTCGGTTCAGGCGGAGTTGATCTGATTTACTATTCTGATACATTGCAGGCTGGCGCACCCACAAACGCTACAGATAGAATGTATTATACCAGTGCCGCAATCAACACACCCGGTACATTCGCAGCTTCAACGCAGTTCAGCGAACATGCTCCGGGATGGTCAGCTAACGGTTATATTCCATTCCTTGTTGAATACTATGATTCAGGTGGAGATGCTGCCGCATTCTGGATCGGGCAGGATGGCGCGAATAAAAGGCTTTATATGGATAGACTCTCAGCCGTCACAGGTATTTCATCAAACGGAAATGAGATCCCTGAAAAATTCAATTTAAGCCAGAACTATCCGAATCCTTTCAATCCTGTAACCAATATTAACTTTTCGCTTCCAAAAAGCGGCTTTGTTTCATTGAAAGTATATGATGTTATGGGTCGTGAAGTTGCTGCATTAGTTAATAAGGATATGAATGCCGGTTCTTATAAAGTTGATTTTGATGCATCAAGGCTTTCAACCGGTGTTTATTTCTACCGCTTAACTGCAGGTGAATTTACAGATACCAAAAAGCTGATGCTGATAAAGTAGTGAAGCTACTTTAGAAATCTGGCTTTGACAGATTGGTTAAATAAATATCAGCATATTTTACATGTTTTAGGGGCGGAACTTCCGCCCCTTTTTATTTTTTATCCGTTAATTGTTCCGGAATTGTCTATTGCAGCCAAACAATTTTAATTTTTTCTTCTATCTGCTTAAACTCTTTATCGCCTGTAACAAGCAAAGCCTTTTTCATCTCTGCAAGTCCTGCAGCAAAAGCATCTGCATAACTCATTTTAAAATGCGCTTTATATTGGGCAGCAATTAAAACTTCATCCAATTCAGCAATAATAATTTTGATAGGAAACTTTAAGATCATCTCTTTGTATTTTTCTGCTCTTTGCTTTCCGCCTTCGCGAAATGCAATGTAATACATTTCCCCGAAATTAATTACGGAAATATATATTTCCGCTCTGCCCTCAGATGCATCTGCAAGAATTTCCGTAACTATATCGGCCCCTTTTTCGTTTTCTGCATAAGCAATTAAAGCAAAGCTGTCTAATACATATTTTTTCATTCTGTTAATTTATGTTTATAGTTCACGCTCTGTCTTTTTTTCTTCCATAAGCATCTTTAACATTTTACCCTTAGTGCCCATAAATCCAACATTTGCCCTTATGAATTCTGCCGTTACAGGTAGAAGCTTGATACCGTCAGATTCTTCAATAAAATTTACTCTGGTTCCATCCTTGATTTTATATTTCTTCCTTAACCTTGAAGGTATTACAAGCTGGCCTTTTGTTGTTATTTTAGATGATTCCATTTCTGCCCTTTTATTAGTTTACCAAAATTAAGAATTTCTAAAATGTAAGTCAAGTTGAATTGTCTTACATTTTAATTTATTATTAATTATTTAATATGGTGTACTTATTAAATTTATAGTATTTTCCATTTAATTAACTTAAATCCTTTAATCATTCCAATTATTTAGTTATTTTACATTAAACCAATAAATTCTACATCACATTAGAGCCGGCAAAAAATAGTTAGAGCTTAATGTTTTGTTTAAAAATAACATAATGGCAAAAACAAACCAGGATAATAACAAAGAATACACCGAAGCCCCTGAGGCTAATCCCGTAATGGAATCACTCGAGCGCCCTAGAGTAGCTGCGCTTGATAATATTCTAGGGCAGCCCTTCAAAGTGCTTGATGACGGCTTCATCCGCGTGATAGATTACATGGGTTCTGATGAATCCATAGTGCAGGCTGCGCGTGTATCTTACGGCAAAGGTACAAAAAAAGTTCACGAAGACCGCGGACTTATCCGCTATCTTATGCGCCACCATCACACCACACCATTTGAAATGTGCGAAATAAAATTCCACGTACGCGTGCCAATGGATTGCTGGAGGCAATGGATACGCCACCGTATGGCGAATGTCAACGAATATTCCACCCGCTACAGCGTAGCAATTGATTCCGCCCAAACCACAAGCGAGGCTGAATGGCGCATACAGGCATCCGGTAACCGCCAGGGTTCAGCCGGCTTCGCAGCAGATGCCGAAGGCAAAACGCTCACAGAAAAAGAGCGTTACCTGCAGTCTCTTGCCCGCGAAATTTATGACGAAAGATTAAAAATGGGCATAGCCCGTGAACAGGCAAGAAAAGATCTGCCGCTTTCCACTTACACCGAAGCTTACTGGAAAGTTGATCTGCATAACCTGCTTCACTTCCTCTATTTAAGGATGGACGCGCATGCGCAGTATGAAATACGCCGCTATGCTGAAATTATGGGTCATGAAATCGTTGCAAAATGGTGCCCCGCAGTGTGGGAAGCATTCATGGATTACAGGGTGAACTCAAACAGTTTCACAAGACTCGAAATGGAAGTGTTAACCGCAATGACGCAGGGTGATAGTGAAAAAGCTGCCGCTTTGGGTAAATCGTTTAACTGGCTGGATGATGCCGGTAAACCTAAAAAGAACCGCGAGCGCGCAGAGTTTGAAGATAAACTCTCTGGGCTCGGTTTAAAAGCTCCCTGGCAGGTTTAACTCACTCCCTTTGAGCGTTTCACATTCCCGCACTGAGAAGCTGCAGAACGTAGTCAAATGGCTTGTGGTCTATTTTCATATATCCGCTGAAAGGATTATCAAGCAGTAATATCATATACAGAATAAGTGTATTCAATACAGTAAGCGCAGATGTCATTACAAACTGGTGCGTAATATTCTTGGCGTAGAAAAAATATGTATATAACACCGTTACCACGGAACCGAACAGCAATACCACCCAGATTATTCCCGGAATATTATTGCTGCTGTCAAATATCCGCATTCTCCGCTTCTCACCGGCATCGTTCAGATGCTTCAGGGTCTCCTGGTATGCAATTTCATTTTTGATCAGGGAGCGGTCTAACGATGTGAAAAATGTCCACAAAAGATGAAAACTCTCTCTCGCCTTCAGGCTTGGTTCACCTTCTTCAAGCTGTTTCCATTCACTGTTAATTACATCTTCCGTATAGGTTCTAAGCAGCGGTATAACCTGAGACCTGTATGGCTCAGGAAGCGCTTTTGAATTATGAAAAATATCCGCAAGCTCAATAGTTTCCTGGTCAACATTCTTTTTTGAATTGTCATATTCCGTCCATGTTGCAAACACTACAAAGGCTACAAGTACCGCGTATATCAACCCGAAGGCGTTAAAAATAAATCCGCCAACTTCATGATTTTGCCTCAGCACATCTTCGGTGTAGAATTTGCGTACTATCTTCAATCCCGCATATGAAACTAACACAGTAAATAAAGAAAGTACTGTAATTGCAATTACCGGGTGCCAGTCTAAAATAAATTCCATATTTCAAAAATATACGTAAAATAAATGTTAAACAAGTAAATTACACTGAAATTAAACGCCCTGTAAACAGAGAATACTTCACTATTTATCAATTTGTTTTTTTGGTGATATATTCATAATTTACGATAAATTATTTAACAGTATATGGAGCTCACCAGAAGAAAGTTCATCACAATTTGCTCTCTTGGAGCAGCGGCCTTAACGCTTGCGCCGGTTATGCAGGCCTGCACAAAAACATCAGAGCTTAACCCTGATCAGTTCTTAAAACTCTCGGCATTACTTACCGGGTTCAAAGAAAAAGAACTTGATGTGAAGCTCGCGGAAACATACATGAACTCGCTTAACGACTTCCCGCCTTCAAAGGCCGGATTGGGCGATATATATAAAACCATCGGTCTTGGTGACGGCGAAAAACCGACTCCGCCATTTATCGAAGGCACCCTGTTTACTAACCCCGAAGAAAAGATCCTTGCTGATACACTGATCCAATACTGGTACACCGGCACTTACAAAGCTGCATCGGGAATGAAATCAGCTTCTTACCAGAACCAGCTTGCATGGAAATCGACAGGTTACCTTATCCCCAACGCGCAATGCCGCGGCACATTCGGTTTCTGGGCTGATAAGCCGAATATTGCTTAAATTTCACAAAACAAAATTTCAGTAAAATCTATTACTCTTTTTTATATGGCAGATTATAACGCAGATGTAGTAATTGTTGGTTCAGGTATTGCAGGCTCGCTTCTTGCGCTGGGCCTGGCGCGCTCGCGCGCGAAGGTTTTGATAATTGAAGCCGGCGACCGCATCGACCGTTATAAGGCAATTGATAACTATATGAACGATCCCGGGCGGAATAATGATACACCCTACTCCCCCATTTCCAAACTTGCGCCGTATCCGCCAATGATGAACCCCGATGATTATTATATTCAAATGGGACCCGATAAATTCCAAAGTAACTATATTAAAGCTGTGGGCGGCACAACATGGCACTGGCTCGGCACTGCGCTTCGCTTTGTGCCAAATGATTTCAGGATGAAAAGCGCTTACGGCGTTGGTATTGATTGGCCCATAGGCTACAGCGATCTTGAAGACTGGTACTACAAAGCCGAGCAGGAACTGCCCGTGGCAGGCGATAGCAAAGCTCCGCTTGGAGTTGAACGCAGTAAACCATATCCAACACCCGCAATCCCGATGACGTATCTGGATAAAATTGTTGAAAAAGCATTCGCCGGCATTTCACTGCCCGATGCCCCTGAAATTAAACTGAGTGTGGCAAGTACACCGCAGGGCAGGCTCTCAGTTGATCGTGACGGCAGACCCGCCTGCTGCGGCAGCAATAACTGCATACCAATGTGTCCAGTGGGCGCAAAATATGATGCCTCAATGACCATCCAAAAAGCTGAAGAGCTTGGCGTGCAGGTTCTAACCAATGCCACCGCGAATTTCATTCAAACGGATGATGATGGCAGCATCACGGCAATAAAATTTAAAACGCCGCAGGGCGAAAAAACCGCCACCGGAAAAATTTTCGTAATCGCCGCGCACGCAATTGAAACACCCAAGCTTTTGCTGATGTCAAAAAGTGAAAAGTATCCCAACGGGCTGGCCAATTCAAGCGACCAGGTGGGAAGGAATTTAATGGATCATAACTGTGTGCTTGCATACGGACTCACAAAAGAACCTGTCTATCCGTACCAGTCACCGCTTTCCACAAGCGGCGTTGAAGTGGTAAAAGATGGCTCATTCCGCAGCAAACGCGGAGCGTTCAGAATAGAAATAGGCAACGATGGCTGGAGCTGGCCTGTTGGTTACCCCGATGTATTAGCCGAAACGCTGATAAAATCCACCGGCGGAAGAACACAGAAAAAAAATTCACCGTTGAATGAAAGATCCGATACACCTGCTAAGCCAAACCAATTGTACGGCACAAAGCTCCGCGAAATGATAAAAAATAACGTAGCCCATGAAATTCGCTTCGCGTTTTTGGTTGAGCAATTGCCTGACCCCGAAAACCGTATCGTGCCGGCATACGATCAGCTTGATTCCAATGGAATGCCGCGGCCGAAACTGTATTACAAACTTGATGATTACTGTAAAGCAGGAATTAAAACCGCTATTGATACACAAAAACTCATGCTGGATTCTCTCGGCTGTACCCAACAGCATCATTCAGCGCCCTGGGGAGCGGGACATATTGTCGGCACAACCCGCATGGGCGATGACCCGAAAACTTCTGTGGTTAGCAAGGATTTACGTTCCCACGATCATAAAAATCTGTTCATACTCGGCAGCAATACCTTCCCAACCGTTGCGGCGTCTAATCCAACATTAACAATCGCGGCGCTTTCGCTCCGCGCTGTTGAAACCATTCAAAAGCAGCTTTTGGATATGCCCTGAGTGTATCAGGCGATTCCAAGCATTAAACCCATAAACCATTATAAATAGTGGTTTACCCTGCCAACTAAATTCATTCATTTTTTCTTCAAACATTTTCAGTTAACTTACCCTCTTAGTCAAATTCGATTTCTGAAAAATACATGATATTAAGAACAAGGGGTTGCAACCCCTTGTTCGTGAATTTTCGGGATGTCAATTATACACAAAAGATAAAATAAACTTGTCATTCTTAGATAAAATTTCAATTCAGGGCGCGCGGGTACATAACTTAAAGAATATTGATATCGATATTCCCCGCGATAAATTTGTGGTTATTACAGGGATCTCTGGTTCAGGTAAATCATCCCTCGCCTTTGATACCATTTACGCCGAAGGCCAGCGCAGGTTTGTTGAAACACTCTCCGCTTACGCGCGCCAGTTCATTGGCGGTATTGAACGCCCTGATGTAGATAAGATCGAAGGGCTCTCGCCATCAATTTCAATCGAGCAGAAAACAATTTCACATAATCCCCGTTCAACCGTTGGCACTGTCACCGAAATTTATGATTTTCTCAGGCTGCTTTATTCAAAATGCGGCACGCAGCACTGCACAAATTGCGGCCAGCCTGTACAAAGGCAAAGCGTTCAGCAGATAATTGACCACATCAGGGAAAATCTTGATACAAAAAGAATTAACATCCTTGCTCCCGTTGTAAAAGGCCGCAAAGGTCACTACCGCGAATTATTTGAGCAGATAGAAAAAGACGGCTTCACTAAAGTAAGGGTTGATAAAGTCATAAAAGATATCACCCCAAAAATGAAGCTTGACCGCTACAAAATTCACGATATTGAAATTGTGGTTGATAGAATAATGGTCACAAAAGCCACTTCGCTCAGGCTCACCGATTCAGTGGAAACTGCCCTGCGTTTTGGCGGCGGCATTGTTATTATTACGGAGTCCGACAGCGATGGCTCAAAAGATAAACTCTTCAGCGAAAAACTCGCCTGCCCGACCTGCGGCATTGGTTTTGATGAACCCGCTCCGAATTCGTTTTCGTTCAACTCACCCTACGGCTGGTGCCCTGATTGCCTTGGCCTTGGCGCGCGTAAAGAGCTTGATGAAAGACTTATTATCACAGATTATGATCTCTCAATTGCAGAAGGCGCTATCGCGCCGCTTGGTAAACCAAGGACTAACTGGACATTCACCGTACTGAAGCAACTGATCGAGTCATGGGGTTACGATTTTGATACTCCGCTGAGTAAACTCAGCAAAGATGAGCTTGAAATTATTATGAATGGCGACAGCCAGAAGCGTAATTACAAGTATGTTGATTCCCGCGGAATACAGCGCGAATACTCACATAAATTCCAGGGTGTGAAAAAAATTATTCTGGATTATTACCGCAACCAGACCTCTGAATATATCTCCAACTGGGCGGAAAGCTTTATGACTTCCAATACATGCGATACCTGCAAAGGCGGCAAACTTAAAGCATCAAGCCTTGCTGTGTTGGTTGATTCCACCGAAGGAAAAAAGAATATCTACGAAGTTTCACTTCTTTCTATCAGGAAGGCGCGCGATTACTTTGATACACTCATACTAAACGAACGCCAGCAGATCATCGCAAAACAGATACTCAAGGAAATAAAAATGCGCCTGGAGTTCATGCTGAACGTTGGCCTGGATTATCTCTCCCTCGATAGGAACGCCCGAACACTTTCCGGCGGCGAAGCGCAGAGAATAAAGCTCGCTACGCAGATCGGCTCACAGCTTCGCGGGGTACTGTATATACTGGATGAACCCA
Organism: Ignavibacteria bacterium UBA2360; assembly: GCA_002344125.1. Lineage (GTDB taxonomy): Bacteria > Bacteroidota > Ignavibacteria > Tepidaquicellales > OLB5 > OLB5. Next base: position 294,675 of record DDTQ01000011.1, read on the forward strand.
GCATTGGGCTGCATCAGCGTGATAACGAGCTTTTGATCAAATCTTTGAAGAACCTGCGCGATATTGGTAACACCGTTATTGTGGTTGAGCATGATAAACAAATGATGGAAGAAGCTGATTTTGTAGTGGATCTGGGTCCGGGCGCAGGTGAGCACGGGGGAAGGATCGTAGCATTCGGAAAACCGGGATCACTGAACGGCAATTCGCTTACATCGCTTTATATTTCCGGTAAAAAAAGTATTGAGGTCCCCAAAAAACGCAGAATAGGAAACGGGCAATCACTGGTATTAAAAGGCGCATCGGGTAACAATCTCAAAAAAGTCAACCTTACTGTTCCCCTTGGCAAATTCATCTGTATTACGGGTGTCAGCGGTTCCGGAAAATCATCGCTCATAAACGAAACACTTTACCGTGTGCTTTCAAGAAAATTTTTCAAAACACCCGAGCCGCCTTTACCTTATGAAAAAATTGAGGGTCTTAAAAATGTCAACAAGGTGATTGAAGTTGACCAGTCGCCAATCGGCAGAACGCCGCGAAGCAACCCCGCAACATATACGGGTTTGTTTACATTCATACGTGATCTGTTTGCTACGCTCCCCGAAGCCAAGATACGCGGCTACAAGGTGGGCAGGTTCAGCTTCAACGTGAAGGGCGGCAGATGTGAAGCCTGTGAAGGCGGCGGACAGAAAAAAATTGAAATGAACTTCCTGCCTGATGTTTATGTAACCTGTGATGTTTGCCGCGGCAAACGCTACAACCGCGAAACTCTTGAAGTGCGTTACAAGGGAAAAAATATTTCTGATGTGCTTGAAATGACAGTTGAAGAAGCCGTTGGCTTCTTTGAAGCGATTCCTTCACTCAAGCGCAAACTGCAAACATTGTATGACGTTGGTTTGGGTTATATCAGGCTTGGACAATCGGCAGTTACGCTTTCAGGCGGTGAAGCGCAGCGTGTAAAGCTTTCAACTGAGCTTTCTAAGATTCAGACAGGAAAAACAATTTACATACTTGATGAACCTACTACAGGACTGCATTTTGAGGATATTAGTATGCTGCTCAAGGTATTGAACCAGCTTGTTGATAAGGGTAATTCAGTAATTGTAATTGAGCATAACCTGGATGTGATTAAAACTGCTGACTGGGTAATTGATCTCGGCCCCGAAGGCGGCGAGGCCGGCGGTAAGATAATTGCAGAAGGAACCCCCGAGGATATTGTTAAGAACTACATGAAACAATCCGTCACCGCAAAATTCCTGAAACCGGAATTGAAATAGGCTTTTCTTTGGAGTGCACTGACTTAGATGTGACGTCAGGTATTTACCTGACGTGCAAGCAAAGCTTGCAAAACAATTTTCCACAGCGTCAGGCTGAAAGTCTTTAGATATTCACATGACGCGAATGCGAAGCATTCATATGATCCTGTCTACTCTTAATACCGAGTCATCATCTAGATAATAATTCCTGGCACTTGAATAATTCCAGTCTGTTATATTTTCTACCAGACCAGCCTTAACTGGATTGTTGTGAATGTAATCCATCTTAATTTTTAATGTCTTTTCACTGGTTAATATCAAATCATCAAATCTATCTTTCCATAATCTGTAATTTCCTGTACCCCCTAAATCGTACAATTCATTCAGTAATTTAACTTTCTTGTCTCTTTTTAGTAATTTGATAACTTCTGTTGAAGTGTGCCTTTTAAAATCTCTCATATAATCAGAAACACTATTGCTCTCATTCATCTTCAAAATTAAATGAACATGATTTGGCATTAATACGTAGGCTATAATATATGAAGAATACTTCTTTCTTGTAAAGTTTAATGAATCAATTAATATATCATAATATAAATTGTGAACTGCAAACACTTTACGAAAACCTAAAACAGTGGTAGTTATAAAGTAAGTGTTATCAAGATTATCATATGTTTTTCTTCCTCTTAATCCCATGTATTCTGTTTAAATTTACGTCAGCAACGCTGACGTGTCAGGTAAATACATGACACCACTTAACAAAATAATATAAATTCAATCTTCCAGGATTTCTACCAGGAAAAAATTTCCAGTAAACGATTAATTACTTCATTTGCTGTATCTTCGTTGATAGATCCCAATTTACTGATCAGTCTTCCCCTATCAACAGTCCTGACCTGATCTAATGCTATTTCGCCCTTTTTTCCTTTAAATTTGCATTCTACTCTGCTTGCATAGCCTTTTAGTGTCGATGTCATAGGAGCAACGATAACAGTTCTTAGATATCTATTCATTTCGTTGGGCGAAACTACAACGCACGGTCTTCCTTTGTTAATTTCACTTCCCTTTGTCGGGTCAAGGTTAACAAAATAAACTTCAAATCTGGAAACTACCATTTCCAATCCTCTTTATCAAATTCATTTTCAAAATCACCCATTAACAGATCATCCTGTTCTTTGCCATTATTGGTTAATTTTTTAAAGCTATCTTCCCATCCATCTCTTGGTTTTTGGGGACTTGTGATCATGATTTTTTTATCTTTAACTTTGATCTCAACGGTATCTCCAAGATCACACTCTTCAATTACCGATTTCGGGAGCCTGATACCCCTGGAATTTCCAATTTTTATTAATTGTGCTTTCATAATTACAATGTAATTACATTTTAGAATAAATTCAAGAGGTAAAACAATGAATATTTCTCCTGTTTTACTGTTTCCCCCACTCTAAACTGCCTTAGCAGTCAAGAGAGCGGGGCTATTATTATTGCCACGACCTTTAGGTGTGATGTCAGGCTGAAAGTCTTTAGATATTTACCTGACACCACTTAAATTATACTTTCCATCATACCAACAATCTTCTCAGCGCTCTGGTCAACCATGCATTTAAAATGCCCCAATGGACAGTTATCCCGCCCGTGGTCTGTACAGGGTCTGCACTCAAGTGAATCAATTTCAGCAATTTGATATTTTGATGTAAGCGGGTAGAAACCGAAGGATATATCTGTTGAACCGTAGATCAATACTATTGGAATCCCGCTGGCGGAACCTAAATGCTGCGCGGCGGAATCAACAGTTATAAGCGCTTTTGATTGTGTCATCACTTCGTATGACTCCGGCGGGCTCAGCTTTCCGCAAAGATTCATAATTGATTCATCATTAAGCTTTGCCTCAAGTTCACTGCAGTATGCTTTATCGGCTTCGCCGCCCACTAAAGCAACATTATAGCCCTTAAACAACAGTATTTTTGCAATTTCTGCAGCTTTTTCCAACGGAAGCTGTTTTGTGAACCACTTTGAGCACGGCGCAAAACTTATGAGGTTTGATCTATGTGTCAGCAGGTGTCTGACATTCTCTTTCTGTTGAATCGAAGGATACAATTCAGGCCTGAGTGAAACTTTTTTCTCATCATACTCAAGTCCGGGAATTTGTTTTACCAGCTCCAGGTTACGGTAGATTTCGTGCTTATCTTTAATGTACTTAACTTTGTTGGTAAGCAAAAACGCCAGTGAATTTTCTTCAAATCCGATCCTCACTTTGCTTTCGCTGTAATATGTAAGCAGCGCGCTGCGCAAAAACCTGTGCGGCGAAATTACAATATCATATTCCACTTCCCGTATTTCATTCAGCACTTCTATAAATTTATCCAGCTTATCGCCGCCCTTTTTATCGTATGGTATAACATTGTTTATGGCGGGGTGATTCTGCAGCACACTCTCTGTTGAAGGAATACACAAAAAATCAACCAGCGCATCTGGCAAATGCGCTTTTATTGACTGCACCATCGGCAACGCAAGTATCACATCACCAAGGAAAGCCGTTTGTATTATCAGTATTTTTTTATTTTTCAAAAATTGTATCGATTACACATTCTTAAACCTCCTGTGGAACCATAGCCAGTGATCGGGTCTGCGCTTAATATATTCAACCAGCAGGTCAGCATGCGCCTGAGTCAATGCCTTAACGTTATCTTCCGTTGATTCTTTGTACTTTGAAGTATCAATTTCATGCAGCCTTAACGAATACGTTCCGTCTGGATTCCTTGTAGATACCCCGAACAATACTTCCGCCCCTGTCTTAATAGCGATACGTGCTGTGCCTTCATAGGTTGGCACTCCTTCAATAAAAAAGTTCACCTTAACATTTTCTTTTGGGGCGGATTGATCGCCCAGCATTGCAACAATTCCGTTGCTTTTCAGTACTTTCAATATTTCACGCAGTGAATTTTTCATATCTATCATCCTGTTGCCGCCCGATGTTCTGATGCTGTTTATTCCTTCATTCACTCTTTTGTTGGTTTGTTCTTTAACTATCACGTTAAACGGAATGCTCAGCATTTTACTCACTCCGTATGCGGTTAATTCCCAGTTCCCGAAATGAGCGCTTATAAGAATTAGCCCCTTGCCGGAATTCAGTTTCTCGGTTATAAGTTCAATATTCTTGATCTTTAAAAGTTTGTGTAAACCTTTTATCGAAAATTTCCTGAGATAAAAAAATTCCGCTATTACAGTAAGCACGTTTACATAACATCCTTTTACTATTTCATTTAACTCTTTATCGCTTTTATCCGGGAATGCCAGCTTCAAATTGCTTAATGCGGTTTGTTTTCGGATCGGCAGTATATAATAGAAAGCTTTTCCTTTCAGCCCCGCGGCAAACTGAATGAACCTAAGAGGAAATAAGGGTATCATCACCTTAAGAATTTCAAACAATACGTACAGCAGAAGATTCATTATAAATTACAGGTAAAATGTTTCGGTTTTCAACAACAAAACTAACCAAAAATCAAACATATAGCAATTTAATATACCTTTCCTGCAGGTCCTAATTTATTTCTTTGAACTTACATCACCGGCTTAATCAAAAAATGACTATAATAACCATTTGCTAATTTGTATATTTGCAGAATATATAATAATATACCATGAAATACAGGCAGCTTGGAAAATACGGCATCAGGCTTTCAGCCATTGGGATTGGAAGCTGGCTTACCTACGGCATGTCAATTAACGATAAAACCGCGCTAAATTGCATAAAAACAGCACTTGATAACGGAATTATCTTCTTTGATACTGCCGATATCTATAATAAAGGCGAAGCGGAACTTTCACTGGGCCGCATATTTTTTGATGAACTCAAAATTACCCGCGAAGATGTTGTTATTGCTTCTAAATGCTTCTGGCCAATGTCGCAAAATCCAAACGACCAGGGACTCTCGCGTAAACATGTTTTTGAATCAGTTCATAAGTCACTTAAAAGGCTTAAGACTGATTACATCGATCTGTATCAGTGCCACAGGCACGACCCGAACACCCCAATGGAGGAAATTTGCCGCTCTTTCAATGATCTTATCCTGCAGGGAAAGCTGCTGTATTGGGGAGTAAGTGAATGGTCAGCCGAAAACATAGATGAAGCGGCAGCGGTATGTGAAAAGTATAATCTGCACAGACCCGTAAGCAATCAGCCGCAGTACAGTATTATTCGCCCGCAAATAGAAACAAACGGCGTTATGGCAGCCTGCGAAAAATACGGCATGGGTGAAGTTGTGTGGTCGCCTCTTGCGCAGGGTCTGTTGAGCGGTAAATATTCCGGCGGTAACATTCCCAAAGATTCCCGCGCCGCAAATGACAAAGTAAATCATTTCATAAAAGATAGTGTAAGTAATTCTGAACTTCTTACACAGGTCGATAAATTCGCTGAACTTGCCCGCAGCATTAACGCCACACCTGCGCAGCTTGCGCTGGCATGGTGTCTGCGCAAAGATAATATTACAAGCGCAATAACAAGCGCCTCAAAACCTGAACAGATCATAGAAAACTGCGGCGCGGCTGAAATAGATTTCTCGCCGGCACTGGAACAGGCTGTAAAGGAGATATTTTCTTAAGTGAAACTTGCTGTTATTGGTGAGCCCTGCATGGATTATATTCACCGGGGAGATGAGACTACCCAAAAACAATTCGGGGGAATTCTCTATTCACTGGTCTCACTTGCTGTAATATCAAAAAATGCTGCAACTATCTGCCCCGTTATGAATCTTGGTGAAGATGAGTACGAAAACGTTACCGGATTCTTAAAAACTATCGGGAATATTGATCTTTCACATATTAAAAAAACTTCACATAAAACCCGTGTTGTAAATCTGTTTTACAAGGATAAAGACTCGGTACTCAACGTTTCAACAAAGAAAACATACGATAGAGAAGAGAATTCTACTGAACCTACTTTGCCTGTAGAATACGAACAGATAAGCTATCTGCTGCCTGAACTGGACGGGATACTTGTAAATCTTGTTTCAGGGGTTGATGTAACTCTAAACTCTTTGCAGGAAATTCGCAAACAATTCAACGGGTATATTCACATGGATCTTCATAACCTTGTAATGCAAACCTTCCCTGACGGAACACGCAAACAAATGCCTGTAAAAGAGTGGAAGAGCTGGGTTTCACAGACTGATACGCTGCAAATGAACGAATCTGAGTTAAATATTCTCACAGGTGATAATGTTACTGAATACGATACAGCAAAAAAAATTCTTTCCGGTGGAAATGTAAATGCGCTCGCAGTAACCCGCGGCAGGTCAGGTGTTAGCCTTTTTACAATGCGGAAAAATAACAGTAATACATCCGGCGAACTTGACAAACTTGATGTTCCACGGATAGATAGTCCCGATTTTATTGATTCCACAGGCTGCGGCGATGTTTTTGCATCAAGTTTTTTTTACAATAATGCTGAACGAAAACTCGAGGATGTACCCGGAGCATTGAATTTTGCAAACAAAATGGCAAGTAAAAACTCTTCGCTGCGCGGAGTTGAAGATCTGCCAAATCTAATGAATTAATGAGTATACCTCCCCCCTCTCCTTTTCCCAAAGGGACTCCTTTGGAGTAGGAGAGGGGTTGGGGGTGAGGTAAAACATTGAACAAACCAAAAAAAATATTAGTTACCGGAGCAAACGGACTCCTGGGACAAAAAACCGCTGAGCTCTTCAGGCATGAATCTCAACATGAGCTCATTTTAACAGATCTGCATGATAATGCTTTTGAATCACGCGGCTTTGATTACTTCCCGATGGATATTACAAAGAAAGAAGAAGTCAAAGAAGCTGTTAAAAAATACCTGCCGGATATTGTAATAAATACCGCTGCATTTACCAATGTTGATGGCTGTGAAACCGAGCGGGAGCAAAGCTGGCGGGTTAATGTTGACGCAGTGAAACATTTCATAATTGCCTCAAGGATAAATTCATCAAAGATAGTCCACATTTCCACTGATTATATCTTTGACGGTAAAGCGGGAAACTACAGCGAAAGCTCAAAGCCTAATCCGCTGAGCTATTACGGCAAAAGTAAGCTTGCCGCTGAAAACGCGCTGGTAACCAGCGGAATCGATTTCGCTATTGTTCGCACCATGATAATCTACGGTACAGGCAAAAACCTGAGACCTAATTTTGCCGTATGGCTCATAAACATGCTTTCTGAAAAGAATTCCGTCACAATTGTAGATGACCAGTTCGGTATGCCCACTATTGTAGATGATCTTGGCTGGGCGCTGGTAAAAATGGTTGACCTCAATAAATCAGGCATCTATAATGTCTGCGGCAGTGAGTATCTAAGCAGATATGAATTTGCGGTAAAACTTGCTGAAATTTTCGGGTTTAATGAAAACCTCATAAAACCCATTAAAACTACCGATCTCAACCAGGCTGCCGCCAGACCAATGAATTCAAGTTTCATTCTGCTTAAAGCAAAGACAGATCTTGACCTGAATCCGCTGAACGTAACAGAAGGCCTGAACCTTCTGAAAGTTCAGCTTGGATTATAAAAAAGTAGTGGCACAGACATTCTTGTCTGTGCTTAATTTGGCTGCGTAAGGTAATAATTTTAACCGCGTCAGGTCGTAAGTCCTGACGCCACAAACGAAGTGGCGTCGGGAGTTAACTCCCGACACATATTAGGAAACTAATTTTAACTGAATATAAATTATGTTAGATCTAAAATTAATAAGAGAAAATCCCGAACTCATAAAGCAAAAACTTGAAGCCAGAAACATGACCACAGAAAGTGTGGATAAAATTCTCGCACTGGATGTACAGCGCAGAGAGTATATTGGCGAAGTTGAAAAACTTAAAGGCCTTCGCAATACTGTTTCCCAGGAAATCGCGAGAATGAAAAAAGAAGGATCAAATGCCGATGATAAAATTGCTGATATGAAAAAAGTATCAGATGATATTAAGGCTATTGATGATAAACTCGCTGAGGCTGAAAAAAATATCGGTTACTTACTGATGGATATTCCAAATCTTGCTGAAGATTCTGTTCCACTTGGCAAAACCAGCGACGAGAACGTTCAGTTCAAAATTTGGGGCGAAAAAGCTTCAGGTGATTTCAAATATCTCGATCATGTTGAGCTTGGCAAAAAGCTCGATATCCTTGATTTTAGTGTTGGCACAAAAATTTCAGGCAGCGGCTTCCCTTTTTACAAGGGTAAAGGCGCTATTCTTGAGCGCGCGCTGATAAACTTCATGCTTGACACGCACAAAGGCAACGGTTATACTGAAGTCGGCGTTCCTTTTCTGGTAAACCGTGAATCAATGGAAGCTGCCGAAAAGGTTCCAAAGTTTGAGGAAGATATGTACCGCACTGATCCCGATGACCTGTTCGCGATCCCAACTGCTGAAGTACCGATTGTAAATATTCACAGGGATGAACTTATGAATACTGGAAGTTTGCCGGTAAAATACTGCGGTTACACCGCTTGCTTCCGCAGGGAAGCCGGCAGCTATGGCAAAGATACCAAGGGATTCCTGAGAGTTCACCAGTTCAATAAAGTTGAGCTCATCAACTTCTGCCTGCCTGAAGAATCCTATGCGCAGATGGAAGAAATGCTCTCCCACGCCTGCGGCATACTCGAAGCATTGAACATACACTACCGCGTAGTGAATGTATGCACGGGTGATATGGGTTTTGCCGCAAGCAAGCAGTACGATATCGAAGTATGGTCTCCCGCCGAAAACAAATGGCTCGAAGCTTCAAGCGTAAGCAACTGCACTGATTTTCAGTCACGCCGCGCTATGATCCGTTTTAAACGCGATAAGAAGACTGAGTATGTACACATACTTAACGGCTCTGGGCTCGCTACATCAAGACTGTATGTTTCGCTTATAGAATCAAACCAAACCCCCGAGGGTAAAATTATTATACCAAAGGTACTGCAAAACTATACAGGGTTTGATACAATAGGGTAACACCCCGAATTTCATTCTCAGCCTGCCTGGTCATAACCCGGGCAGGCTTTTTTTGTATTTGAATTAAAGTTTTTAACTAACCGTAATTATTATATTTTATAGGGATTTAGAGTAATTTCATCACACCATCTTACGTTTCATTTCTGTTAAGAAATTAATATTTTCACCTAAGTATTTATAAATTAATGATATAACCATGAAAAAGCTCTTCAGTCTTTTTGTATTTTCAATAGTACTTTTACGTTTTTCTCCATTAAATGCAGATGTAATTTATACAGATCCTGTCAAAGATGCAAAAATGGTTAATATTCATAACAGAATTACATTTGGTTTCAATAATAAAATCTCTTTGGATGGTACATCCATAAACAATTTAATTACTGTTACCGGAAGCGTTAGCGGAATTCATAGCGGAAAAACAGAGTTGATAGAAAATGGAAAGAAATTAGTTTTTGTACCCGGTACCCCCTTCAGTTACAACGAAACTGTCAATATTGTTTTCAATTACGGCATTATTTCAAAAGTAAACTCCTCCGAAAAAATTGAGTATTCATTTTCAACCGAAAGTGAAAAGTTAGTAAGAAACACAAGGAATAGTTTTAATGATTTCTATTCCTACCAGCTGTTCAATGGGGGCAATATTAACTATAACCCCCGCAGCGAAATGCCGGGCTTAACCGTCACTGTAAACAATGCGCCATCGGAAGGAAAGATCTTTATTTCAAATTTTCCTTTCACTGCAATTCCTAACACACCTCATCTAATTATTGCTGATAACTCCGGTGAAGTATATGCAGGCTTAAAACTCCCCGGTAATGCATTGGATTTCAAAAAAGAACCAAATGGCAACCTGGTATATTTTAACACTGCTGTAAGCAAATATTATGAGCTGAACCGTGAATACGAGCTGATTGATAGTTTTTATTGCGGAAACGGTTACATTACTGACGGTCATGAACTGAGAATTTTGAGTAATGAACACGCACTGCTGATGAGTTACGATTCCCAAACGGTTGATATGTCTCAAATTGTTGAAGGAGGCGACCCCAACTGCCTGGTTATTGGACTTATCATCCAGGAAATTGATGCACAAAAGAATGTCGTATTTCAATGGCGAAGCTGGGATGCAATTCCCATAACAGATGCCCAGCATCAGAACTTGACCGATACATACCTTGATTACATTCACGGTAACGCAATTGAACTGGACTATGACGGCAATATCTTGATCTCCTCCCGCCATCTTGATGAAATTACTAAGATAAACAGAGAAACCGGAGCCATTATGTGGAGACTGGGCGGACCCGCTAATAATTTTACTTTTACTAACGATCCCGGTAAATTCAATTACCAGCACGGTATTCGCAGGCTGCCTAATGGTAACATTATTCTTTTCGATAACGGGAATTTCCATACACCGCCTCATTCCCGGGCAGTTGAATACACTCTCGATGAAGTTAACATGACTGCCACCCTGGCATGGCAGTACCGCAACACACCTGATATTTTTGGCTTTGCAATGGGATTTGCGCAAAGGCTTGAAAACGGAAATACTTTGATTTCCTGGGGATCTGCAAACCCAACACTAACTGAAGTTACACCTTCGGGTGAAATTGTACTGGAACTTTCTTTGCCGGATGGAATATACTCCTATAGGGCTTTTAAATTCCCCTGGGATGGTAAACCCCTGTACGTTGATCTTACTTCTGTAAAGATTCCCTCTGCATACAGGTTAAAACAGAATTATCCTAACCCGTTCAACCCGAGCACAAAAATCGATTTTGATCTGCCCGAAAATACTTTTGTCAACTTAAGTATATACGATGTTCTTGGCAGAGAAGTGAAAAATCTGTACAATACAACCCTGAGCGCAGGGCCATATTCTGTTAGCTTTCAATCTTCTGAACTCCCGTCTGGAGTTTACTTCTATAAATTGACTACTCCGGATTATTCTGAAACAAAAAGAATGGTAATTGTAAAATAGATCATTTTTTTGATGTTTTTTTAAGGAACAATTTCTTACCTCCTCAAGTTTAACTCACTAAACGGTAAGAATATATATATTTAAGGGTCATACCGGTGTAATTGCATTGTTGTGACCCTTTTTAAATTTATATATTATAGCCGGGAAAAAATATGAATACAGGCATTTCATTTTACAGGGCAGCTTTAATACACTTCAGGCTTGCACTGGTCGTTTTACTGCTCTCGGGCGTAACATTTGCCCAGGATAAAACCGAAGTTTACAGAAATACTGTGGCTTCTGTGGGATTGATAACTGACCGAACGGGAGCCGTAGCCAGCGGCTTTTTTGTAAATTCAAAAATATTCATTACAAATCACCACGTCACCGAAGATCTTGATCTGCGCTCAGCTAAAATAGAAATGAAGGATGACAGGGTCTTCAAAGTAAAAAGGATAGTGAAGGAAATTAAGCTCAATGACCTGTCTATTGTCGAGATCTCCAGTGAATGCGATGATGCTCTGCCCCTGGCGGATGAAAGCGGTATAAGATATTACGATGATGTTTACTCGCTCGGTAACCCTACCGATGAAGATATGAACGTTGACTACTTTCATATTACCAAGGGAAGGATAAAAAAGATCGATGATGATTCATGGTTTTACGATGGCGACGAAAATTACACCCACGAAGCGTATGTTATTCAGCATACCGCCATGATACGGCCGGGTAACAGCGGCGGGCCGCTGCTTAACAGCCGCGGTGAGGTTGTTGGAATAAATACATTCTTCTACGGTGATTCTCTCAACTACGCAATTCACGTAAACGAGTTAAAGTCTATACTTGATGATAACAATATAGCCTACAACAAATCAGTTGGCGAAAAAATATTTACAAAAAAAGAAAAACGCTCAAGGACAATTGGCGAAAGGATCGAGTTTGTGCTGTTTGAGCGCCAGTTTGAGATCATTGAGATATATTCCTATGTATTCATTTCTCTTGGAGCACTTTATTTTGCATTTATATTTTTCGGAATAATAATGATTATTGTATACATCACGGCATTTAAACCCGTGAGTAACAGAAATCGTTAAATATTCCTTCTATGAAAAATTACTGGATTACCACCGGAGCCGCCTTCGGCTTCCTCGCTGTCGCGATCGGAGCATTTGGAGCTCACCAGCTTAAAGATGTTCTTTCCCCTGAAATGATGGATATCTTCCGCACAGGCGTTTTATACCACCTCCTTCATGCGGTCATTATTACGGCCATCGGATTTTATTCCAACCCCAAATTTTATAAAGCCGCTGTATTTCTATCCATTGGGATAGTCCTCTTCTCATTTTCACTCTATGCTTACACAATGTCAGGCTTCAAGCCATTGGCTATGGTAACTCCTGTGGGCGGCGTAAGTTTTCTTGTGGGATGGCTGCTCATAATTATTGCCTCAATTAGAATGAAAGATCCGGTCTGATACAGAGCCGCCGATTTTACTCCTTTTGCTGTAATAAATTATACCCGTTATCTACTAATTATTACAGTAATCCTCAACAATAATACCAAAAAGATGCCAAAAAATACGGTATTTGATGAATAACGAGCTGCTTTTTAAACAGGTAATTGCCGAAAATAAGGATAGGATCTACAGGATTTGCTGTGCTTATGAACGCGATCCGGATGAAAGAGATGACCTCTACCAGGAGATCATGATCAACATCTGGAAAAGCCTGGATAAATTTGAAGGGCGCTCGCTTATCAGCACGTGGATCTACCGCATAGCCGTTAACACTTCACTCATGCATATAAAAAGATCAGCAAAAAAGCGATCATTGCACGCGGAAGTTGATGTAGAAACTCTGAATATACCCGAAACCGACTCACGTGAAGAGAAGATAAAGATAGGGTCTGATATTGAAAGATTGTTTGAGTGCATTAATAAACTGCAGGAAGTTGACAGACTTATAATTTCAATGGTACTTGATGATCTTTCATACAAAGAAATTGCCGAAGTTACGGGTATGACAACAAACAATGTTGGAGTAAAGATCAACAGAATAAAAAAAGAGCTTGCTAAGCTAATGGGGTCATAAAAATTGGAAATAGAAGAAATTAAAAACCTCTGGAAAGAACAAAAGACCAGGGATATTGAGATCAAATCAACTCAATATTATACTTCATTGCTTGATGGTTTAAAGAAGAATGAAAAAAAGGTCAAAAGGAATTATATCATAATGAGCATTGTCATGCTCTTTACAATATTCTTTATTGATAAGGTAGCAGTTGAAAGCATGACCGATAAAACAATGTTAACATGGGCCGGGTTCTGGATGATCTACCTCGCCATCGCAGCCATAATATATGTATCCTGGGCAACTGTAATCAAATTTGATGTAAAAGGATTAACCGAATCAAGCCTGGAGTTCCTTAAAACTGCCAGGGAAAAGCTGCGCTTAAGGAACCGCCTAAGAACCATTGGGATCCCGGTCTATACCGCTCTCCTGACAATTGGAATTACTTTTGTCTATATTCAGGTAACTGCGCCAATGGAACTCATTTACAAAGTAATTACTTATACATTGTTCTACCTGTTCATAGCCTCTATAACCGTGTTTTCATACAAACGTGAAAAGAAGAAATACCTGAATGAAGTTAAACCTATCGAAGATAAGCTGGATACGCTGTTAAACGAGCATTAATACATTCCTGCTTTCTACGCCGCAGGCAGTACAGCCGGTAATGGGTAGAAACAAAAAAAGCCGCTCAAAAAGAGCGGCTTTCGTGTAATTATTAATCTGCTGTTTACTTCTTACCAACCTGATTGATCAGCCATTGCGCCATTGCATTGGCTTCTTTTTTCTTTAAACCCTGGTTAGGCATTGGCGGAAAGTTAGGATCCACTTTCTGCGGATTGAAGATAAACTCAGCCAGTTTCTGCGCGTCACCGTTATATTTAGGCACAACCTGGTCATACGCGGGACCAACAAGCTTCTGATCGAACTTATGGCATGCAGAGCATTTCTGTTTGAATATATCTTCTACATTGATACCGGTTGATTCCATGGTTTTGCTTCTGACCTGTTTCACTTCATCATCTGCAATCTTATTTATTTTCAGTGTATTGTTATGTACTGCGTTTCCAAATGCCGCCTGATCCTTTATTACATTAAAAAGTACCAGCACGAACACCAGTATGAATACTGTGGTAGCTGAATTATAATCAGAATTCTTGAACATAGCGTAAATGAAATTACCCGCGATCAGGAACAGTATCAGTACTGTAACCATGTAGAAAAATACTGTTGGAGACTGCGATTCCATTGGCAGGTACGCATAACTTATGATAAGCATTAGCGGGAACATGATCCCTGAACCAAGTGCAACTTTACCTGCTACATTCCTCGCCAGTGCTGCGTATTCTTCGGTCATATCTTTAAGACCGCCATCCCAGCTGAAGAAGTAGAACATTATGGCTCCCCCGGTGATTATACCTGCCAGAGAAATTAACGCTCCAAAACTGAAAAGCGTTTGCCATGAAAATATAACCTGCAGTATGTTGCCTACATTAGCCCATTTATCCGGACTTGAAGCCAATGCCATAGTACCCGCAAAAATATATGCGGCACTCAGCAGCATCCATTTGCCGGTTGTACCTGAAATAGAGTTTGTACTTATGTTATTCTCTTCAAATTCCTTAATTTCCTGTACACTTTCATTTTCACCGCTTAAAGCATCTTTAGGTGAAATACTTTTAAAAGCGTTCATTATACCTTCAAGTTTAAAGGTATTTCTGTATTTATAAATGAATACGAAAGCAATTATGAACATTACCACTGAGAGCGCCAGCATCCCGACTGATATTGTTTTAGCGCTATATAACAGCTGCGCATAAGCGAAAAATACTGAAATCGCAGGGATAGTACCAAGAGCCAGTTCTGCGCTTTTGGTTATAGTAAGCTTTTCTATAACGTCCTTTGCGAACCTGAGATACATACTGTTCTTTTCAGTCTTGCCTTTTTTACGGAAGTGAGTGGAAATAAATGTTGCCCCCAAAAGCATGCTGATATAAGGTATGAACAATAACAGAGAAATAGTCAGCATATACTTTATCAGCATAATGTGATTTGCAGATGCCGGAATTACAAGTTCGTCAAAAAAATTCATTAGAATACTTTAATTAATTTATCAATTGATAAGATAGTTATTAAAAGCAAAGTGTAAAAATTGATGGCTATAAAAGTGTTCCTTATACTTTTTCTTTCAGTTTCACGGCGCAGAAATTTAATAGAAACAGCTATCATCCACGCAGAAATAACACAAAGTGCGATAAAACTAGCCACATAGTTTATATACAAAAACAAAGGTATCATCATAGCTGTCATTACATTGCCTATAAGCCACATAAAAGTGATCCTCTTTAACTGCTCCGGCGAGAACACTTTGTTCAGGGTGGGGAACCCGCCCTTTTCATAGTCGTTGCCGTAAAGCATTAGCAGCAGCCAGAAATGAGGGATCTGCCAAATGAAAAAGTAAGCTGCTATCATAATTATTCTGCCGTCAAACAATTCACCTCCGGCGGCTGTCCAGCCGGCAACCGGCGGCAATGCGCCAACCAATGCACCGGGAATTATCGCAAAAGCTGTTTTGCGCTTTAATGGAGTGTAAACACCGTTATACCAGAAAAAAGTAAATAAACCCACCATAAAAGTGGTAAAATTTGTTGTGAAAAGGAGTAAAACTGAACCGCTTATCAATAACCCGAGAGAAACATATACAGCCGCCGCAGGTTCTATCTTTCCCGATGGAATAGGACGGAACTTCGTTCTCTCCATAAGCGCATCGGTGTCTTTTTCCTGCCAGTGATTCAGCGATGATGATGCCGCAGCCAGAAGGAATATTCCGGCAATTGCCCAAAACATTGTAAAACTTAGACTGTTGGCTGCAAGAATGAATCCAAGCCCCGTTGTAAATGAAACAAGCGCCGTAATTTTGAATTTTGTCAGCTCGCTGAACACCTTCAATAACTCCGTTAAAGTACCCGCGAAATTAGTTTCGCCTGTTCTTATTGCAATACCGGTATTTGCGCTGCTTCTCTTCAAATGGATTTAGTTACTCGTTTATTTTTTGCCTTCTGCTTTTTTACTTCTGCCTTGTCTTACTTTTCTTTTCTCTTCAGGCTATCCTTAGAATTCAATTTAATTGAATCCTTTTTGTTCCCGGCTGATTTTGTCGTATCCGTTTTCAACTGCGTAGTTTTAACGGAATCCGTTTTTACTGTCTTCAGCGAATCTGTCTTCAGTGAATCAGGCGCCTGTACTGAATCAACTTTGTTATACCACTCCAAAAATTCCTTTTCCGGTACGATCTTCACAGTACCCAGCATATATGAATGGTTCAATCCGCAATATTCAGCGCATTCAATATCAAATAATCCTTCGTTTGTTGTATGGAACCACATGTGGTTCGTTCTGCCCGGAATGCAGTCTTCCTTCACCCTGTAAGCCGGAACATAAAAGCTGTGGTTTACGTCAGCTGATTCCAGTTCAAACCTTACATCCTTGCCCTGCGGCAATAAAAGAAGCGTATCGCTTGTTTTTTTATTGTCATATTCAAAATGCCAGAACCACATTTTGCCTGTTACCTTAACAACCATCGCGTTTGGCGGAATGTTACGCATTTCCTTAAAACCCTCGTAGCCGTAAAAGAACATTGCCAGCACAAGTATAAGCGGAATTACTGTCCACAATATTTCAAGCGTTGTGCTGCCTGTAATTGACTGGTCAGGCTTTGGATTGTTCTTTTCGCTGTACCTGAAAACAAAATATATCATGGCAACGGTAACGCCTACTAAAAGCAGCACCGATATTGCTACAATAAATATAAACGAATTATCTACTAGTTCTACTATTGGATTCATTTTTTATTACCTGAATGATAGATCACTGAATGTCAAGATCCAGAAAGTTAAAAATATTACAAGACATACAAGTATGAAGATCTTGATTATTGCGTTATCATACTTTATGTGCATAAAATGGTAGCCCACAAGCGCGGTTTTAACCGAGGCAATTAACATTGCCGTTATAAGCGTTAAACTTCCAAGGTGGATGCCCGCTATTGTGACTGTAATTGCCGTTAACGCCACAAGGCCAAGCCACACCATAAAATAAGTGCCGTAGCTTACCTGGTGCCCGTGCCCCTGTGCATGCTCTTCATCGTGGGCTGAATGCGCCTGTGATGCCGTTAACTCTCCTGTTTGCGTCTTTTCACTCATTATTTAATGATCTTTATTATTAAACTCTTTCGTTTTTGTGCGCATCAAGCAATTAGATGCGACTAAATTTATCTGTGTAATATAATCTCATAACTCAACAAACACTATCTCGCTATTTCAACACTCCACTATTTTTGATCAATGCAGCAAATAAAACAGCGGGAATAAAAATATCCATATCACATCTACCAAATGCCAGTATAATCCTGCGTTTTCCAGCTTCTGAAAATTTGTGCTGGTTATTATATCCCTTGAAATGAAATTCATTATAAATCCAATAAATATCAATCCAACTATAACATGCAGTCCGTGCAGTCCTGTCATCACATAATACAGGCCAAAATAAATAATTTCGCCGTTAGACATATTTTCAAGCGCCGGTCCGCCCGGGTAAATACCAAGATGAATTTCATGGCTCCACTCGAAATATTTATTGATCAAAAACGCTATACCGCATATCACCGTAAACCAAAGCATTGCCATTGCCAGCTTCTTCTGGTTACGCTGTATAGCGGCAATTGAAAGCGCTACAGAAAGCGAACTGGTTAATAATATTATTGTATTAACCGCGCCGATAAATGAATTCATGTTTGCGGCGGCTACTTTAAAACCATCGGCATATTCAAACCTGTACGCCCCGTACAAAAGGAACAAACCGCCGAACAAAAGCAATTCAGTGAACAGGAAAAGCCACATCGCCATTTTTGAACCTTCATCATCACGGTGAACGTGCGCTCCGCCATGTGATGCCTCATGGTGCACTGCTTCGCTGTGCTCTGTCATAAAGCTGCCTCCTGGTTTACTGTTTTGTTGGCTCCGTTTGCCTTTATCCCTTCTTTGCTTGGATGCATAATATATGTTGATTTATTGTGCACATACGGACCTCCTGTTACAACAGGGATCTCATCAAAATTTTCAAGCGGCGGCGGTGAAGGTACCTTCCATTCAAGTGTCGTTCCGCCCCAAGGATTTGTAGCTGCCTTGGGCCCTTTTAACAATGCGTACCATAAATTACCGAACATAAAAACTATTCCGCTCACCAGTATCCATGAGCCTACCGTTGAAAGGATGTGCCATCCTTCAAACTGCGGAAGGTAATCATAATACCTTCTCGGCATTCCCATATAACCCATTATGAACATCGGGAAGTACAGAACATTGAAACCAATTATAATTACAGTACATGCAACCACCGCTATCTTTTCATTGTACATTTTACCAAATACCTTTGGGAACCAGTAATGCATGGTCGCGAAGAACATGATACCCATACCGCCAAACATCACATAATGGAAATGCGCTACAACGAAGTAAGTATCCGTTACATGAATATCTGTGGCAAGCGCTCCAAGTACAAGTCCGGTTAAACCGCCAATCGAAAAGATAAAAATAAATCCCAGTACATAATAAAGCGGTGCGCTGAATTTTATAGAACCCTTATACAATGTTGCTACCCAGTTAAAGATCTTTACGCCGGTTGGTATAGCCACAAGGAATGTTAACAGCGAAAATACTATTCTTGATGTATCGCTCATTCCGCTAACGAACATATGGTGACCCCATACAAGGTAACCTATCAATGCGATACCAAGCGATGATATTGCGATCTGTTTATAACCGAAAATATCTTTCCTTGCGAATGTGGGCAGTATTTCTGATACAACACCCATCGCAGGAAGGATCATTATATATACGGCAGGATGAGAATATATCCAGAACAAATGCTGGTAAAGTATCGGGTCACCGCCCAATGCGGGATCAAACACTCCTATTCCCATAAATCTTTCAAGCATAATAAGCGCAAGCGTAATACCAATTACCGGTGTAGCCAGAACCTGGATCCAGCTGGTTGCATACAGACCCCAAACAAACAGCGGCATACGGAACCATGTCATTCCAGGCGCTCTTAAGCGGTGAATTGTAACAACAAAATTCAGACCTGTTAATATAGATGAAAATCCAAGCACAAATGCCGCAAGTGTTGTCATAGAAACGTTCTGTGCGCTTCGGATACTGTACGGTACATAAAACGTCCATCCCGTATCAGCGGCTCCGCCGCCCGTAAACAGTGAAACTATTGCCAGCACCGCGCCTATCATATACAGGTACCATGAAAACAGGTTCAGCCTGGGGAAAGCAACATCCTTCGCGCCTATTTGTATCGGCAGCATAAAATTACCAAACACAGCAGGTATTGCCGGAATTATGAACAGGAATACCATAATAACACCGTGCAAAGTAAAAACTGAATTATATGTCTGCGGCTTCATGATGGTTTCGCCGGGCGATAGCATCTCAAGCCTCATCAACACACCAAGTGTCATTGCAACAAAAAAGAATATCATGATAGCCATCAGATACATTAAGCCTATCCGCTTATGATCTACACTAAGCAGCCAGCCCATTATACCTTTATGCTTGCCCTGGTATTCTAAATAACTTACTTCATTTGCTAATGTTCCATTAGCCATTGTTTATACTTCCTTTCCCGTTTGTATTTACGGGTATATTGTGTTTATTTTTTTTTCTTTTCAGTGTTAATATCAGTACAAATCCTGCAATTAATATCAGCATTCCGCCGCCGGCAATTCTTGTCACGTTCAGGACGTACTTTCTGCCCTGCGGGTCATAGCTGTAACAGATCTTTAGAAGCTTGTTAATTCCGGGTGTTGATTTGCCCTCAGAAGCTTCTATTACCGCAAGCTTAATATCCATCGGTAAAAATTCCGTTCCGTAAAGATAGCGTGCTATCTTGCCGTCCTGTGAAAGAACCGTAACAACCGCCCCGTGAATATAATCTTCGCCCTGCTGCTGGTACCTGAAGCCCACGGCGTCAGTGATCTTCGCAATTGAAGCGCTGTCACCCGTCAGGAACTTCCAGCTGTCTGCGGGTAGCTTCTTCTTCATGTTGTTCAGGTAATTTTCTTTCTTACCCGCTGCCATTAAGTAATCTTCCCTGGGATTAAAACTTATTGTCACTATGTTAAAATCTTTTCCCGGCTGCATATCCACTTTATCCACCACTTCAGATACACCGTTCATTAAAGGACTGCATATCCCGGGGCACCTGTAATATACCAGCGTTAACAGCGTGGGTTTATTTACAAGGCTTCTTAGTGTTACAGGCTTGCCTGTTTCATCCAGGAATGAAAGATCAAGCGGTATCGTTTCGCCAAGCTTTTCATCAACGCCAACCTGCTGCTGAGTAGTATCAGCTATGCTGGTTTCCCTGCAGATGCCGAGCATCAGCATAAAAAATAGAAGGGCTCCTATTTTTGTCATCTTTAACAATTTATATACCTTTATTCCTTTTTCAAACCTTTAGACTCCGTTTGCGAGGAACGTAGTGACGAAGCAATCTTAACAACTTATGTTTGAATCTGAATATTTAGAACTACCTGCATTACTTGACAGGTTCATAAATTCCATTTTAAACTAAACAACCCCGAACAATTTCCTCAAATACGCATGTAATTGCGTAAGCTGCGCTTTTGTGAGCGTATATGATGCACGCGCTCTGAAACCATTCTGAACCGGGTTATTATCAAATATCTTTATCAGTGCCATTTCATTCTGTATCCAGCTTGAATCCAGCGCAAGTACAGTCAATGCTTTTGTCAGGTTTGAAGTTACTCCTTTCAGGATCACCGCTCCTGAATCGGTTTTATTTTCACCGTTCTGTTTTACCATTGTGGCTACTTTCTGGTCAAGTGATACATTTTGCTGCATCATCTTTTCCATTGCCAACTTAACGGGGATCTGGTTAGGCATTTTTACGCCTTTGGTCAGACTGTAAGTCTGGTCAAGTGAATCAAGCTGCACCTGCGTAATTGGCGGATAGTCAGGCAGAAATGTTCTTATATACATTATCATATTAAGCCTGTCTTCCGGCGGCAGGTTTGCGTATGATGCCATTCCCCTGCTGGTTATACCTTCCTGTAAAGTCTTGTACATCATTGTGAGAGAGGGACCGTTTGTCCAGCCGTTTAAATCATGAAAATTTCTCGGTTTCGGATTCAGGCTCGCCCCTGCAACGCCATCGCCTTTGCCCTGATCTCCATGGCAGCTTGCGCAGTTCATCGTGTAAAGTGATTTACCCTTTTCGATCATTTCCGGAGTTGCCGAAGCATACTTCATTATCTCTGTCGGCGGTGAAAGTGTGCCTTTTACCATCGGCAGGTCTGCAACCTGTCCCGTGGAATCTGTTGTCGTATCTTTTGCAACCACAGGGAATCCGCCGATCTTTTCCTTCGTTACATTCGGCAGATCGCTTATATACATCGTTCCCATAACTACTATCGCAATTATGAAGAACAAATAAACAGCACCGTAAAATTTAAAATAATCTTTCATTATTATATATAATAAACTTAATCTTTCTTTAGAATCAAAACTCAATCAAAGATCCGTAACCACTAACCTACTCACCCACTCACCCACTCACCTACTCATCAACTAACCTGCTTACAAATGAAAATCCAGGCCCATTTCCATCTTCGGATCTTTTACAGCCATCAGGTTCTTCTTATTGGCGCTCATCTTGAATACTATCATTGTTAAACCTATTACTATCAGCGGGAAGCTTAATTCCTGCCAGCCAAATGACGCATTCCCTTTGAATAGTGTGGGGAAAATAAGCCAGTACAGGTCAAGCGCGTGAGCAACCAGCATCCATGGCGCCATCCATTTTAACAGCCCAAGATTTGTCTTCGCATTTCTGCCAACAAGTATCAAAAATGGAAGCACGAAGTGGAAGAACAGTAACGCCAATGATACAAACTTCCAGTTGCCTTCCCAGCGGTGTATCATCCAGAAGGTTTCCTCCGGAAGATCCGCGTACCATATCAATATGAACTGAGAAAACGCTATATATGCCCAGAACACATTAAAGCCGAACATTAATGTGCCGAGTGAATAAAAACTATCATCGCCTAAATGTGAATCCAGGTATCCGCCTTCTTTAAGCTTTATGCTGGCAAATGTAGATGCAGCAAGAGCTGCTATTACGGTACCTGCAAAATAATAAACACCGAATATTGTGCTGAACCAATGCGGCTCTAAGCTCATTGCCCAGTCAATTGCCGTAATTGTAATTGTAATTACAAACAGTGCGGCAAATATGGTCGAAAGCGTTACATTTCTTTTTGTGTATTTAGGGTCGCCGTCAAGATCCTGCTTTTCAGAATTCCTGGTTAGTAAAAAGTAAAATATCACCCAAAGCAATAAACAAAATGCTGTTCTTGCTATAAAGAACGGTACATTCAGGTATGGAGCTTTTGACTGCAGAATCGCGTCACCTTCAACCGCCTCAGCATGGGTCCAGTGGAAGAGGTCATGCAATCCAAACAATAATGGAATAGCAAGCAGAACCAGTACCGGTGTCATAGAAGCCATGATCTCAGTAATTCTTCTGAAGGGAGTGCTCCATGTTGCGCCCACAAGATACTCCAGCGCTACAAGCGCAAGTGAACCAACGCCTATCGATACCAGGAATAAATATATCCACAGGTAATCAAAAAATGCGCGCTGCGGCGTAAATACAAATGCCGCGCCTAATATCATAACTCCCACCGCAAGCAGTATTCCGCCTGTTTTGGTGAGTGAATCCGGTAATTGTTTTTTAATATAATCCATTTAAATGATAGAATCTTTTTCTAAAATGAAACCGGATAACGCTTTTTGAACCTTGCTACTTTAGCTTTATGTAATCCGGCTTGTTCCAAATTCTTATATCCTTTAGCGCGAATTTTCTGAATCTCTCATCCGCATTTTTAAAATCTACTATATCGTATCTGAACGGTACTATTGATTCATCAAGTTCTTCTTTTATGTTCTCCACAACCTCAAAAGGAACCTTATCGCTGCCGTAAATTCCGATATCCATATCGTATGCCTTCAGCGGGTCGCTTACCATTGAGCCGTACAAAAACGCGGCATACTTATCTTTATCTATATTTCTAAGAACAATTTCTCTGGCAATGCTTAACCATTTTTCATAATACTCAATTTCGCTTTTTTGAGTATTCATACTTATTATCTACTTTCCCTCAAAATCACTATCAGGCGCATTTGCTGATCTTTGCAGAACACGCAGGTAGTGTATTATCGCCCAGCGGTCATCCCTTGAGATCGAACTTGCATATGAAGGCATTGTGTTCTGGCCGTTGGTTATCACGTGATAAATATTTGCGTCTTTCCAGTTTGTGACTTTTACTGAGTGCAGCGTTGGCGGCACGGGGAACTGTCCCCTTAACCTGCTGTCACCCTTGCCGTAATTTCCGTGGCATGGCGAGCAGTATGTATCATATCTTTTCTTTCCCCTGTCAAGTACTTTCTGTGTTACCGGCAGCGGGTTAGGTGTAGCAACAACCATACTATCCGGCATTCCCTTGAATTCATAAGGCATAAACCCGCGCGCAACTGTACCTTCAACAGGTTTGCGCATTGAGTATCCGTCTTTAAAGAACTTGCTCTCTGTCTGAGGCAGTACCTTCGGCTGGTGATGCATCCAATTAAACGGCGGTAAGAATAAAAGTACGTTCAGTACAAAATATGTAATTGCTACAGTAGCTAAACTTGTGCCAACCAGCAACCCAACGAATTTGGTATTCATCAACGGGTTCTTTGTATCACCCAGGTCATACTCAGCTTCATGGATATTGCTTACCGATGTTGAACCCATCGATTCAAACAATGCTCGTACTTCTTCAAGTTTGAATTTGGGATCATCTGCTTCTATATATATTCCAAATTTATCGCTTGTGACCCTTTTTATGAATTCCGTATCCATTAATGGATTAGCATTCGCCGGCAGCTTCATAAACAAAGCTATCAAAGAACCAACCAGCGTTAATGCCGAAAGCAGAACTGTAAGCTCAAACATAATTGGTATTGATGCCGGCAGGTTAAAATACGGCTTGCCGCCGAAGATATTCGGGTAGTTTATGCCTACCATCCACCATATCATTAAGAATGCGAGAAATGTTCCGCTCATGCCCGCAATTAATCCAACCCAGCCAATACCGGTGGCTTTCAGGTTCATAGCGCCGTCCATTCCGTGAACCGGATATGGAGTGAGTACATCGAACTTTTTGTAACCCGCGCCCGATACTTTTTCTGCGGCGTGGATTATCTGGTCCGGTGTATCATACAAAGCCGCAACTGCGAACAGTTTCCCCGTGCGCGGTTCCGATGCTAAAAATCTATCGTCAAACTTCTTTAATATTTTACCGATCATACTTATTTAATTGGTAACTTCTTTTTTTCTAACTGCAAGGGGTTACAACCCCTTGTTCAAATCCAAAATTAAAACTCTGTGCGATAGTCTATCTTCTCTTCTTTTTTATGAAGATGTTTCGGCTGTGCGCCTTCTGTTACCGCTTTAATTTCGCTCATTGCCACTACAGGCATTGTCTTGGCAAACAGCAGTACCAGCGTGAAGAACATACCAAAGCTGCCAAGCAGAATACCGAAATCATACATGGTCGGGAAGTACATACCCCAGCTTGATGGCAAATAGTCGCGGGTTAATGATGTCACAATAATTACATATCTTTCAAACCACATACCAACGTTTACAAAAAGTACCAGTACAAATGTTAACGGTATGCTCCTGCGAATTTTTTTGAACCAGAAAAGCTGCGGGAAAAATACGTTGCAGCTGAACATTATCCAGTATGCCCATGCATATGGCCCGAATGCCCTGTTAATGAATGTGAACTGCTCTATCGGGTTTCCGCTGTACCATGCAATGAAAAATTCCATCGCGTAAGCGTAACCAACCATTGTACCAGTTGCAAGCAGTATCTTGTTCATCTTCTCAAGCGTATTAACGGTAATGATATGTTCCATATCAAATACCTTACGTACTATTATAAGTACGGTAGATACCATACCGAACCCGGAGAAAATAGCGCCCGCTACAAAGTAGGGCGGGAAAATTGTAGTATGCCATCCCGGTATTACCGATACGGCAAAGTCAAAGCTCACAATTGTATGCACTGAAAGCACCAGCGGTGTTGAAAGTCCCGCAAGTATTAAATAAACTCTTTCATAATGCTGCCAGTGGCGGTTTGAACCTCTCCACCCCAGACTAAGCATCGTGTATATGGCCTTCTTGATTCCGCTTGTTGTCCTGTCACGTAAAGTTGCAAAGTCAGGTATTAAACCAATGAACCAGAAAACAAAAGATACGGTGAAGTATGTCGATACCGCGAACACATCCCAAAGCAATGGTGATGTGAAGTTAACCCATAAACCATTCTGATTGGGGTACGGAAACAAGTATCCATCTAACCATGGGCGGCCTGTGTGAATAGCGGGGAAAATACCCGCCGTCATAACCGCGAAGATCGTCATACCTTCGGCAAAACGCGCAATACCCGTTCTCCACTTCTGGCGGAAAAGGAAAAGTATAGCTGATATAAGCGTACCGGCGTGACCAATACCGATCCAGAACACAAAGTTGATAATATCAAAAGCCCAGCCTACCGGCTGGTTGTTACCCCATAACCCAACTCCATACCAAAACGTCAATCCCAAACAAACAGCACCTACCAAAAATGCCGTTGAACTGATTCCAATGGCAATGAACCATTTTATATTGGGCTTAGTCTCTGTTGGCTTTGCAATTACATCATCAATTTCCTTGAACGAAGTTTTCCCTTCAACCAAAGGAAGCTCTCGTGTGTATGTTGCGTCAAGACTCATTATTATATATTATTTCTATAATTAAAAAATCGAATTTTCTGTTTACTTCTCCTTTGCGAGGAGCGTTAGCGACGAAGCAATCTAAGCTGTACTTTGCAGAGTCTCCCGCAGAGGACTTTGCAAAACTATTTTCACTTTTTTGCCTTTTTACTTTCTGCGCCTTTTGCAGTCCCGCGCTTCTGCTTAGCGGGATACCTCATTACTTACTTATGCTCTTCAGTCTTCTTCTTATCATCACCTTCATGCTTCTTCTCATCGGGGTGATGTTCTTTCCTCTCACCTGTTGTGAGGGGTTCATATATATTTCTCAGTTTAGCCACGTATGTTACGTTAGGCAGAACCTTTATTTCTTCAAGCACGCTGTAACCTAAATCATGTTTACGGTATTTAGTTACCGTTGATTCTTTATCATTAACATTGCCAAATTCAATTGCGTATGCCGGACATGCTTCCTGGCATGCGGTTTTTACGTTTGATCCTTCAACTCCGCGCGCTTCCTGTATTGCGTCCTGTCTCTCCTTCATAATTCTCTGCACGCAGAATGTGCATTTCTCCATCACACCTCTTGAGCGGACCGTTACTTCAGGATTTGCCATCAGGTCCATTGGCTCAGCGTACTGTATGCCATCGCCAACCCTGTCTCTGTAATCAAAATAGTTAAACCTTCTTACTTTATACGGACAGTTATTACTGCAATATCTTGTACCAACGCATCTGTTATAAGCCATTCCGTTCAAGCCGTCTTCACTGTGGGTTGTAGCGGCAACCGGACAAACATTCTCACATGGCGCGTAATCGCAGTGCTGGCACAGCATCGGCTGGAAGTTCGCATTCGGCGCATCCGGCGTTCCGTAATAATACCTGTCTATACGCATCCACATCATTTCTCTGTTAGCCTTAACCTGGTCTTTGCCTACTATGGGAATATTATTTTCAACGTTACATGCTGTAACGCATGCGCCGCAGCCTGTACATTTATTCAGGTCAATTGCCATTCCCCACTTATAGCCGGTAAATCCGGGCCTGTCATATACAGGCGGATCGTTTATTGGCTGCATGCTTAACTTGGTTTCAAACGCTTTCAGGAACTGTGGGTTCTTTTTGTATTCCTCCACTGTACCCTGTCTGATAATTCCTCTTCTGAACTGAATATCCTTAAGCAGCGGATCGCTGTCAATTGCGTAATGCTCCTGTGTTGATATCAGTTCGTAATTCCCGCCGGCTGAAGCAACCTGCGCGTTATTATAAAACCTCTCGCCAAGCGGAGCGTTCTTGGCAATAAGCATATTGGCATTTACACCAATTCCTGTACCTACAGTGCCTGCGGCAGTTCTGCCGTAGCCCAGTGAAATTTCTATGGTTTTATCAGCCATACCGGGCTGAATGAATACGGGGAATGTCTGCTTCCTTGAGCCAATAGTTATATCTATTGTGCCGTTGGTATCCACGCCAAGCTCACTTGCTGATTGAACTGATATTGCCGCGTAATTATCCCACACTATTTTTGTTATCGGGTTCGGTAACTCCTGCAGCCAGCCGTTGGATGCGAAGCGTCCGTCACCAACATTATTGTTTGCCTGAAGCAGAACAGCAAAATCATTTGATGCTTTCATCTTTGGCGATGATACAAACGCATCTACCGCAAACGCGCCGCCTGCGGCTTCGGGTCTTTCATTCATAAATACCACACCATCGTGCAGCACTGAATTCCAGAAATTCTTAAACGGCGATGCCGCACCCATTGCCGGGTAAATTACTTTTTCCCAGTTTGAAAGCAGGTAATCTCTGTATAATGTTTCGTTGAATTCTTTCGGTTCTTTCCAGCTCAAAAGTATTGCTTCCTTCTGTCTGGTGTTATATAAAGGAGCTATTATGGGCTGCTGCATGCTGTAAAACCCGGTGCGGGTTTTAAAATCGTTCCATGATTCCAGCGGATTGTGAACAGGCAGCACATAATTAGAAACCTCCGAAGTTTCCGTCACCTGTTCAGTGAGCGTAATACTCATTGGTACCTTTTTTACAGCCTCTTCGTATTTGTATTCCGGTGAAAGATTGTAAACGGGGTTCGTATCAAAGTGGATCACTGCCGCAACCCTGCCGCCTGCCATAGCCTGAACAAGGCTATCCATTTCAGCGGATGTTGAAAGCGGTGCAAGTTCGGTATTTTCTGATTCACCCGAATACAGCTTATTGTTGCCAAGCGCTTCGTTAAGCAGGTTAATTGCAATGTGAGTTGATTCCGGCAGCTTATCGCCGCCAAGTACAATTGCTTCGCCCTGGTATTTTGCAAGATCGTTTACAATGTGACCTATAACTTTTTCATCAAGTTTATATTTTGCGGCAAACTGTTTAATATCATTCGCTGCGAAAACGCTTGTCACGCGTGAATCCATTGCGTAACCGGAAAGTTTCTTCTTGCCAACAAGTTCATTCAGCAAACACATCACAAGTTCTTCAATGGCATCAGTTCTTAAACGGAGCCTGTAGTCCGCGTTCATACCCGTATTGGTAACCGCGCC
Organism: Ignavibacteria bacterium UBA2360; assembly: GCA_002344125.1. GTDB lineage: Bacteria > Bacteroidota > Ignavibacteria > Tepidaquicellales > OLB5 > OLB5. The sequence continues at coordinate 323,351 of DDTQ01000011.1, forward strand.
TTCAACAGCGTACAGCCTGTTGAATTCATTGTTACTCATTACATCGCGGTTCTGAGTGAACATCCTTGTGTATTCGATCATATTGTGATCGTTTCCAAGGAAGTCTGATTCCAGCGCAAGGATTACTTTCGCCTTATCAAGCTGAAGCACAGGCATGCTGCGCTTGCCGTAAGATTTCTGCCACGCATTCTGGCGCGCGGAATCGTTGAATACTTCGTATGAATATACTTTTGTTGTGGGGAATGTTAATTTGAATTCATCAAGCAGTTTTTTAAGAGTTGGCGAAAGTATCGTATGCGTTACTATCGCAATTTCTTTTCCTGAACCGGCTGCGGAATTTAACGCTGCTGTAATGGCTTTATTGGCGTCATTCCAGTTGGTCTGCGCTTTATTCATCATTGGCTCCCTAAGGCGCTCAGGGTTATAAAGATTCATAACGCTTGCCTGGCCCTTGGTGCATATCTTGCCTTTATTTACAGGATGATCGGGGTTGCCGTCAACTTTAATGGGTCTGCCTTCACGGGTTTTAACCAATATACCGCAGGCGCTTGTGCAGCCTGTGCATGTCGAAGCGTAGTAGTTGGGCAAACCAAGTGTTACTTCTTCAGGCTTCTGGTTATAGGGAACAATTGTTCCTTTATCCTGGTAATTGCCGCAGCCTGCAGCCGCGAAAGCGGCCGATGCGCCCATAAGCGCAAGGAACCTTCTCCTTGTTACCGCTGACATATTTGATACATCGGGCTTCTGTAAGGCATCCGCCGAAAATTCATTTTTTAATGTTTTGTCAAATGCAGGGTCGTTATATAATTCCTTAAAGCTGCGCCAGTAACCGCTTTCCTTTGGCTGGTTTTCTTCTGCGCTGCTATCAACAGGTTTTTTAAGTTCGTCCATTTCTTTCATACTATCCTCTCACCTCGCCTTTTGGTCCTTTAATGCCCATATCCCTTTTTACCGCATAGGGATTAGGTTTCACCTTAATGCTTGCTTCAGCTTTAAGTTTGCGGCCAAACAACTTGAATGGCAGCTTTGTAATTGCAGCCGCTGCTACTGCCCCTGCGCCAAGGTAAACGAAGAAATTCCTGCGTTTAATTTTTGTATTATTGTTGTTTCCGGAATTATTTGAATTCATTTTGTATATTTTCTATACTATAATATAAGTCTGTTCTTTTTTCTTTGCGAGGAGTGAAACGACGAAGCAATCTCCCTCAAAAAACTTTTTATTTCCGCTTCGCTACTATCTGTGACAAGCCGAACAATTATCCGGTCCTTTTTTCAGATCCGGCAGGTTCGGGAATTTATCATGCGCTGTTCTGTGGCAATCAAGACAAGCCGCCATTGTAAATGAATTTACCTGGCCGGTTGATTTGAATTTATTAGCCTTCAAAGTATCCATATTCTGCACTTCGCCATGGCAATCCTGGCATACAATACCCTTGTTTACGTGAACACTGTGGTTAAAGTACGCAAAATCAGGCACTCTGTGGATTCTTTTCCACGGAAGCGGCTTATTTTCGTTGTAATATTGTGTTAATTTCTGGATCTCAGGCTGGTCTTTCCTTGCGACGGCATGGCATCCCATGCAGACATTCACCGAAGGAACGCTGGCGACCCTTGATTTTTCGACACCTACATGGCAATATTGGCAATCAATGCCCATATCGCCGGCATGCAGCTTGTGCGAATATGCTATCGGCTGCTCGGGCTGGTACCCTATACCCGTGCGCTCTGCGTAAGTTATATAGTAGGTTAAGGCAAATGAAGCGGCAGCTACAAATAAAATTATCGGCAACCGTACCTTGATGCCGTAGTCAAGTAGAAATTTTTTCATTCAGTTCTTTATAATACAGATGGCAAAATTATGAAATTATAATTAAAATTGCCATATAAATTTTTTAGCCGTGTTATTTAATCTATACTTTTTTGGCAATTTTCAGCCCTAAACAGGTATTTATTAAGATATGAGGCATAAGGATTTATGACTTTCCGCCACGCTGGTGATAAATTTTTGCACTAAAATATTTACCCCTTTATCTTCCCCTCAAGCCACATGGTTATATCAAACGCGTCAAACGCGTTTTCTTCGAACGGATCGTTTTACATAGCCTTAAGGTCGAAATTTACTCTTATGTGTTTCTTCTTTCTTACCTGTATAGTGTTCTGTAAATAGAGTTCTTATTGGTCATTGTAAGATAGTTCTTGCGCCACCATTTTTTAAATGATTTAATATTGGTTGTATGTTTATTATAGTAATCGGAGTATTCATCATCTGCTCCTTCTGAAAACATATAATAATTGTAAAGCTCAAAGTAGCCCTCGTCAAGCATCCGCTTCTGGAATGTAAAAAGAGCGTTCGGAAACTTGCTGTCACTGCCGCTTTCCTGCCAGTTCTCAATGAATTTCTTCCTGATATCATTCAGAATGTACAAACTGAAAGCTTCCGAAGTCCGGTTCTTTAATGCAGGCTCCAGCGCGGCCAAATATGCCGCGTCAAAGGTAGTTTTACCTGTATCGCTTACAAGTAAACTCACCGGGTCTGTGGTACTTTCTGTTCCTGTGAATTCCTTTTTATACGTATCATACATCAGTCTGCTCATTTCTTTCCATTCTTCTGTATAGGGCTCCATATTCAGATATATCTCGCCGTATATTATGCCCCAGTGATTTCCTTCGTTCAGAAGCAGCCGCGAAGCGCTGTAATAGTTATCTGAGTATTCAGGATCAAACCTTATTCCGTATTCATAATTCCTGAAAGCTCCCGCTGTATTGCCGTTATCACTATCAGCCTTACCAAGTTCGTTATGAATAGCTCCGGAATACGGAAAATCACTCAATCCCTGTTTGTAAATTTCCATTGCCTTTTCTTTTTGACCCATTTGGTAGTATGAATTACCCAGCAGCTGATACATTACATCTTCTTTGTGGCTTCCTTTCATTATCTTTTCCATTATGTCAAGGCTCTTCTGATACTCACCCTTTTTGTAATGTATCTTCGCCACCCAATACTCAGCGGCAAAATTTTCTTTATCAAGCTTTATGGCCTCTTTAAGTTTCTTCATTGCTTCGCTTAACCGGTTATCCCTGTAAAGCTTAACAGCTTCTTTTGTCAGGTCCAGCGATTCCCAGGAATCATCAGTGCTTTGTGAATATACAAATAAAGGTAATATCAGGATTAAGTATGCAGAAAGCCTCAATAGCTTGACGGTATGGAATTTAAGATTATTCATTGTTATTCAATAAATTGAAAATTATGCAGCTTATACACTGTAAAACTAATGGTTTAAACTATAATTTTCAAGAGAAGTCCCTTGCCAGCAGAAAATAAAAAAAGGGCATAAATGCCCTTTTTCTGTATTATAATGCCACAACTGAATGATCATGACATATTAAATAGTGTTTACGGAGGTAATTTGTAATCAGCTATTTTACAGTTTAACTATACTACCCCCGCCTAAAGTTCCAGCAAATCTAAATTAAATTACGGTTAAACTTGTAATTAAATGTAACAAAATGCATCTCGCCTTTATTGTTTGTGGCATAACCGGATTTCATAAGTCTAATAACAAAAAAGAGACAGGCCGTTGACCTGTCTCAATAAGTGAAAACAATTTATTGTCATTTGAGCTTTGACATTTGAACTTTCAATTCTACCTTCTCCTGAACTTCCTCTTATAGGTTTCATGAGAGCCTTTTGTATAAACCAGAATTGCTACAACAATATGTATCCAGAACCAGGGATTTTCCCAGCCCATGTTATCATAAATATAAATTATCATCAGCAGTCTCGGCAGAAATGCGTACAATAATATATCACCAATGAACGGAATATTGTTTGCCGGTATCTGGTTGCTGAAGTATGCAATTGCCAGCGCTATTCTGGGCAGAAACAATGTTACAACTAATATCCAGGTTTCTATCATTTTAATATATGTTTATTTATACAAATATAACGATTGAAATATTAAATTGGTTTTCAATAATTTGGGATTCATCCTCAAATTATTCCGTTAATAAGGCTCTACTAATTTAATTGAATTATTGTTTTATTTGATATATTTTACCTAAAGAAACTAAATATGACAAATACAGAATTAAAAAAACTGCTTGGTTTACCCAGAAACAAAAAAATAAAGATAGTCCACACTTTATGGGATAATATTGCAGAAGATAGTGTTCAGGGGAATACTTACACTGAGCACATTGAAATCATAAAAAAGAGATTAAAGAAGATCAAGAGCGGTAGAACAAGATTTAAAAACTGGGATTCTATGAAAGATAAATATATTGAAAAACCTTAGACTGAAAGTATTAGTATCCGATGATGCTGAAACTGATATTGATGACGCGTATATATGGTATGAACTTCAAAAGAAAAATCTTGGTAATTTTTTTATCAGAAGCGTAAGTTCTTCATTCCGGAAAATAAAAAGAAATCCTTATTTATATCCCCAAATCTATTTGGATGTAAGAAAACATTTGATCAGCAAATTTCCGTATTGTATTTATTTTTATGTTGACGAAACAGATAGTTCTTTAAAAGTTATCTCTGTATTACATAACAGCAGAAATCCGAATATTTGGAAATTCAGAGTCTGAACTACTACCTTGTCAATATCTCTATGATTTCTTTATGCTGAGAGAATAGCTTTAACAACTCTTCCCTTTCACCCAGTTCAAAATCATCAAAATGGAATCCCGGCGCGACTGTGCAGCCAGCAAGGCAGAATGAATCCGCGGCATTAACCTTAGCGCCGAACCAAACACCGTGCGGGATAACGCACTGCAGTACTTCACCGCTTTCAATATTTCTCCCAAGAGTAATTTCGCTGTAATTCCCTTCACTGTCTATCATATATATCGTTACCGCTGAGCCTTCGTAAAAATGCCACAGCTCATCGCTTTTGATGCGGTGAAATGCGGAAAATGTATCGGAGGTAAGCAGAAAGTATATCGAGGTCGAGTGATGCCTGCTTCCCGAAAATCTTTCGGGCAAATGCTCGGCAGCTGTTTCTTCATCAGACCTGTACACTTCCTTAAACCACCCGCCTTCAGGATGTTTTTCAAGTCCAAGTGACTTTATGTAATCTTCAGCTTTCATTTTAAGTGGAATTGTTTATGTAAATTATCTCCCCCTTACCAAGGGGGAGTGTCACGCCAGCGGCGTGACGAGGGGGTCTTTTAAGATTTTTTCCTTAATTTTGTACCACCGGAACAAAACTCCGGCAATTTCAGTAACATAACTAACACAAAAATATTATGAAATTGAAAATGAAGTATTTAACTGTCGCAATATTCAATATATCGTTCATATTCAGCGGATTTATATGCGCAAAAAGCATCGGTGATAACTCACCCCTGCCGGATAACCGCCCGGATGACCTGCGTTTAAACTACTCGGTTGATGGAGGAATGTTGTACTACAGCGAGAGTATATTCATAAGCAAAGATTCATGTTACTACAATATAAACGATGGCGGAGCAATTTCACGGGTAAACTTCAATCTCACAAACGCTGAGCTTGATAAGCTGTACATGGTATTCAAAGAAAATAATTTCGATGAAATTGATTCTTACGAACAAAAAGTTTACGATCGCGGCGGCAAAAATATCTCGCTAAGCTGGAGCGCAGGCAAGCAAACTGCGGTGAATAATTCAGGCATGACCTTCATAAAAGACTCGTGGCATAAAGAATGGAACGCATGCGTAAACGCTATCGAAAAGATAGCCAAAGGTGAAATGGAAAAGCAAGAAAAAAATTACGAGATACATTTTGATAGTTCTCTTTTAGGGAAAGAAGTTCATATGCAGATAAACCGTAATATTGTTTTTCCAAAAGGTATATTGGCAAACGAACTAAGCAGCACGGGCACTGTTGTTAAGATAGTAACACTTTCACCCGGCTTTCATAACGCGTCAGTTACTGTTGATAAAAAATATAACACCATAAAGATAAATTCAGACAGCACAAAAATTCTCAGGCTTTATATGGTCAACGATTCCCTTAAACACGAATTAGTGAAGTGAACCATTTTTTCGAACAAGGGGCTGCAGCCCCTTGTTATTTTTGTTAAGCCCTGAAACTTAATTCACCCATATTCGTGTTACAACACATAACTAACCACTAACTAACTGTAAAAATAACATGATTAAGAACTTTCTCAGTAAGTACAGCGATGCAGGTATCCTTTTTTTGCGAATTGGCATCGGATTTGCGTTTATTTTCGTTCACGGATGGGGTAAAATCTTCGGCGGACCCGAACTTTGGGGAAAACTTGGTGGCTCCATGGCAAATCTGGGGATAACTTTCGCACCGGTTTTCTGGGGATTCATGGCTGCGGCTGCAGAATTTGGCGGCGGCATCTTGATATTGTTTGGCTTGTTCACAAGACCCGCATCGGCATTTATGGCCTTCACCATGCTTGTTGCTTTTCTGCAGCATACCTCAAAGCTTGATCCCTGGAATCGTGTGATCTATCCAATGGAAATGTTCGCGGTATTCATGGCACTGTTATTTATCGGCGCCGGAAAATACAGCATAGATGCGCTGATATCTAAAAAGAAATAATTTATTAAAAAACGGTAGCACAGACATTCCTGTCTGTGCTTTTTCACTCTAGTTCCCTCAGTGGGAGTCCTTCCCTAAAGGGATTGCTTCGGAATGGACAAGCTCCTGTTTGGGAATGTATGAGTTTATTCCGCACTCTTAATTTCCTTCACATTCAAGTCACCCCTTTTGTTAATAGATTATTAATATTTTCTGAGTATTTTTGTATATTAATTAAATAAAAACTGGAAACATCATGCTGAAAAAACTATTTTTCTTAATGGTTTTATTTACACCATTAATTGCAAACGCTCAGTTTGAAGATATAATTAAAAAAACTGTCGTACCCGATATACTCGAAGAAAAAAATATCACAACCTCGATCGATGACGCCCTCCCCGTATCTTTCTGGATAAATGATATCGATAAATATTACGATCCAATAGAGCCGGCCGACTATAACGCGCCGCTCGGACCAGGATACTACCGCATGACTGTGCAGAGTTACTGTCTGAAAGCAGGCACGCACGGCCCCACAAAAGGCTCGGGACATTTGATTGCCCCGATAAAAGGAAAACTCGATAATCTTGTAACAAACATACTCAACCGCTCCGCCGAACATCCGGAGATCGCGCAAAGGGATATACAGCTTCTGCTCTGGTCAATTATTTACGGTGCTAAGTTTACCGATTTGCAGCCGGAGCTGCAGCTTCGCGTAAAACCGCTTCTCACTCCCACCGAAATTGCGGAAATGAGCATCGGGATAAGCGATATCCCCCTTGACCTTCTGCCTGATGAAGTACGCTCAACTGCCAAATTCTACAAAGATCTCCGCGGCAAAATTACCGATCCATCCAGCAGCTTCGAAGAAATTGAAAGCATGGCGGTTTTAACCGGTGAAGCGCCTTCAAGCATGCTGAAAAAACAAATTGATCCGGGCAACTGGGCTTACATTGGCGATGGCTTTTATATGCGTATGATGCCCGAAGGTTATCAAAAATCAATTCTTGAATTCTATCGCCCGCAATCTGTTAACATTACCCGTGATGCCAAAGGAAGAATTACATTATTTGAAAAGAACGGCGATAAAATAGAAGTGAGTTATATTGATGAACCCGGAAGCGATGTTATCAAAGGTGATGACGGAAAATTCTATCCTATATATAGATTCAAATCTGTAAAGTTTATCGGCTCAAATCCCGGTGAAGAAGAATTGATCGAGAATTTCGGCTGGATGATACGCGGAGACGGTAAAGAAATTAAAAATGCCGCTGAATTCAAATCTTACCCGCAGGATCCTACTTCCGCATTATACAAAGCAAGACTGGTAACCGCCAATGATTTCTTCAAAAAAATCGCCAAGTACCGCAAGGATTCCAACAATCCCGGAAAAGGCAGTGAGACAGGCAGCATGGATGATTTCAATGCTGATAAACACATGAAAGACGGGCTGGATGCTGTAAAAGATCCGACCGAAATTAAAGATAAACGCGACTGGATAGATAAACATCTTGATTATGTAAAAGACTGGTGGAACTGTGCTTCAAACTCACTGGCGGGCGGTTCATGTGATAACGATGATACTCCCCGCAAACCGAATCCCAACAAAAAAACCGCTGCGCCCGGCAACACAAAAGGCCAGCGTATTGCGCCAAGCTTGCGCAAATGGGGCGAGTAAGGTTCTTTTAGATTTCATATCTTAATTTTACATGAAAGCACAGACATTAAAGTCTGTGCTTTTTCTTTATGTATCAGATTAAGTATCTTTGTAATATGAAATTCAAAATATACCTCGAATACGCCGGCGCCAACTACTCCGGCTGGCAAAAACAGCCTAAAGAATCAGCGGTTAAAACCGTGCAGGGCACTTTAATGAAAGCCATCGATACCGTTTTCAGAAAGAACAAGGGTATCAATAAGTTCATCGATCTGCAAGGCTCCGGCCGCACCGATGCCGGCGTTCACGCCATTGAACAGGTGGCGCATTTGGATTGCGAAACTATGCTGGGGCCCGAGATACTCAAAATGAAAATTAACGATGAACTGCCCGGCGATATAAACATCCTCGAAATTGAAAAAGCCAGACCGGATTACCACGCGCGCCATAGCGCAAAATCACGGCAATACCTCTATGTAATATCCAAACGCCGCACGGCGTTTGAAAAACGCTTTGTATGGTGGGTTAAGGATAAGCTTGATGTAAAAAAAATGAAAGATGCTTCCCGTCTTTTTGTTGGCATGCATGATTTCAAAGCGTTTTCGGATAAGTCACCTGATGATAAATCAACTAAATGCCTGGTTGAGTCACTTGAAATTACCGAAGACGCAAACAAAATTTACATCCGCATAAAAGCTTCGCATTTTTTATGGAAGATGGTAAGGCGTATCGTTGGAACCCTTGTTGAAGTCGGCAGGGGCAAAATGAAAAACGAAGAGATATCTGAGTTACTTTCCTCCCTATCGCACAAGAAAACCGCTGGCGGTTTTCGAAGTCCCGCTGCAAGCGGAACCGGCATCAAGGGTCGCGGTAGTATCGCTGAATTCACCGCTCCTCCCTCAGGGCTCTTCCTCGAAAAAATTGTTTACTAATTTAAATTAAAAATATTTATATTAATATTTCACACTTTGCTCCCCCTCTCCACACAGGAGAGGGGGACGGGGGGTGAGGTTAAAAACGTCGCTGAATTCACCGCTCCTCCCTCAGGACTCTTCCTCGAAAAAATTGAGTACTGAACAAAACAAGGGGCCTACAGCCCCTTGTTAAATTACGATAATCGGAATCCGTCACTTAATTCTCGGGTCTTCAAACCATTTTGTTTCACCCGCAGGGATCTCTTCTGGTGCGCTGATCTTTGAATCTACTGTAACCATATAACCCGCCTCAACCATAATTGATTTTGTTACCTCATCTGAAAGTTTAGACATTCTAGTGCTGAATTCTGTAACCTTCGCGGCAAATTCTTCCATTGTCAATTTACCCGATTCATATTCTTTTTGCAGCTGCTCCATTTCTTTTCCTGATTCTTCAAGCTCCGTATGTTTTTTTAAGGGATATACTTCAAATTTACCTTCATATACTTTTATAACTTCTTTATCAGGGAACACTTCAAAAGAAAACTCAGTACCTCGCACTCCCCCGCCGTTTCGCTCAGTTGAAACTTCAAACTTACCGCCGCCAAGAAGTTTTTTCACTTTTGTCCAGATACTGCCGTTGATAAGCTTCACAAGCGTTTTAGTTTCTTTACATAAATTTTCTGTGAACATAAGAGAGCTGTTTGGTCCCACTACCATTACCGAACCGTCTGCAAGCTCCAGTTTCACAAATCCATCTTCTCCTGTTCTCACTTCCTCATTTTCTACTATATCAAAGCCAACTTTAAGCTGTTCGCCGTTTAAAGTCCTGTAAACGGTATCAACCTCATCGCCGCATGCCTGCAGCAATTCCATGATCTTTACAGAACCTATTACCAGCCCCGATACCTGCACTACTTTAATTTTGCACTCATTGCTGTATGGCACTGAAAGTTTTGTACCCGAATCATCAAAAAGCAGTGAGTCATGCCCGCCGCCAAATGAAAAGATCTTTGATGAAGCAAAAAACATTAACAGAAAAACCAAAATATTTCCCGGCATAGTTTACCAAATTTTCTTTTAGAATTTTCAAATATAAGGTTTTGTTTATTTATTTATGTAACTTATAAAGTGTATAGCAGTATTTAAGATTTTAAGTTTATAATATTGAGTTTCAATATTCGGAATTATGCCGTCTTGAACTCTACCTCAACCCCAAAAACTTCTTCAAAC
>DDTQ01000011.1:333822-333946 GCA_002344125.1 Ignavibacteria bacterium UBA2360
TGATTTTCAAGTATTATCTGAACCACAATTTAACGTTAAATCACGGCAACCGTAAGTTTAAGTCGGGGATTTTACTTCAACATCAATCCCAATAACTTCCTCAAACAATTTCTTCTGGTTTTTT
>DDTQ01000011.1:334086-393021 GCA_002344125.1 Ignavibacteria bacterium UBA2360
CGGGGATTTTACTTCAACATCAACTCCAAAAACCTCCTCAAACAATTTCTTCTTGCTGTTTGCTCCCCATATTTCAAGCTCAATATGCTCGGCATTACCGGTAATTGTAAATGTAACTTTACTTCCTTCAATTGAAATATCTATATTGCTGATTGAAGAAGTATGGCTTCTATCCAACCCGTCCGCAATACGCAGTATTGCCGCAAGTTTTCTTATCACAAGCTGATCATCTGCTGTTAGCTTGGCGTAATCCGGGTGTTTCATCTTGGGGTGAGATTTCCTGTGGTACCTCGCTATATTCGCCACAATTTCCTTCTCATTTTCGGTGAACCCAAGCATTTCCGCGTTACGAATGATGTAATATGAATGCCTGTGATGCTGCGAGTGCGATACAAATCCGCCAACTTCATGCAGTATGGTTGCCGCCTCAAGATATTCACGTTCCGCCGGACCCAGCTTATGCAGCTTTTTTGTTAAGTCAAATATCCTAAGTGCAAGCTTTGTTACATGAGCGGAGTGTTCCTTCTCTATCCTGAAATTTTCCGCGAGATGCATAACACTGTTATACCTGATATTGCTTAAATGGTTCTTATCTTTAAGTAAAAATTCCTTTTCAATGGTATCAAGCACAATGCCCTCACGCAGGGCGTATTCAGATATCATCATTTCCTTAATTTTCAGCTCTTTGAATATCTGCTCAAGCAAAATAGCCCCCGCTGTAATAATATCCGCCCTGGCAGGGTCAAGCCCGGGAATCTTTAGCTTCTGTTTTACCGTACCTGCTTCAATGATATCATCAACCGCGCCATAAAGCTCATCTCTTGTAAAAACAAAATTGTTAAGCCTCGCATCAACCGCGCCGCCCCGTTTAATATTAATAATGTTGGCAAGGTTCATTATTGTACCCGATGAACCCACGGCTATATCATACTTATGCTGTTTGCTTTCCCGGGTTACGGTTGTCATAAATCCTTTAATATACTCCCTGCATGCTTTCACTGATTTTGAATCAGTATCTTTCTTCCCCCCGAAAAATCTTTCAGTCAGTCTTATCGCCCCGAGTTTTATACTGCTGTCATAGTAAATATCCCTGCCCCTGCCGATCAAGAACTCCGTACTGCCGCCGCCTATATCTATCATTAAAATTGTCTTATCAAATACGGGCACCGATTGCAGAATACCAAGATAAATATACCGCGCCTCTTCAATACCGGAAGCGACCTCAACACGGATGCCGGCTTCGATCCTTGCGCGGATTATGAACTCATGCTGGTTCATCGCTTCTCTTACGGCGCTTGTGGCAATGGCGCGCACCTGCGCGCCGGCTGAATCAGCCAGCGAAGCGAATTTTTTCAGCGCGGCAATTCCCCGGTCCATAGCATCCTTGCCAAGGTGCTTCATATCCGCTGAACCTGAACCAAGCCGCACACTCTCCTTTTCCCGCCCAAGTATACTAAACTTGCCCGTATTGGTATCCACTTCAACTATCACAAGATGAAATGAATTTGTTCCTATATCAATTGCCGCTAATCGGGGCTTTATCATTTAAAAATATTCTATTCTGATTTATGAATGATCTTTGTTTGGCTGCTCCCCTCTCCTTTTCCCAAAGGGACTCCTTGGGAGGAGGAGAGGGGCTGGGGGGTGAGGTGAACTTAATATCAATTGCCGCTAAGCGGGGCTTTATCATTTATAAATGAAATAAATTAATGAATAAGGATTTTGTGATATAATCATCAGTCATATTAACTGACCTTCTTCAGCAACAAACTTTAAAATACTATCACTATTTTCTGAATTTTGCTGCAGGTTTTCTTCATTTCCAATTACAATATCTGAGCATATTTCTGCCTCTGCCAGTTTACCTGAAAGTAAGTTCATCAGTTCTATTTTTTGGTCTCTGCTAAGCTTCTCTTTTAAAACCAAATATAGATCATAGTCACTATTAATATCAAAGTCACCCCGTGCCCTTGAGCCAAACAATATTATCTTCTCAAGAGTATACCCATTCAAATTATTTTCTATAATATTTCTGATCTTTTCTTTCATTATTCAAAAATACTCAAATCTTTGTGTTATTTCTATGATTATTTGTGTTATCTGCAAATTCAATAGCCGCCCTTACCAACAATTTTAATAAATTCCCAAATTCCATTCCTTTTCTCCCATAAGGATTCCTCAAATGACCTATAATAGTAAGTGGTATAGGTTAAAAAGGCCTTGTTCAAGTCCTTGTTTATTACAATATCCCATATTTCAGGAACCAGAATATGAGTTTTATGAAAGTTGTCAGGTTTAATACCCATTAAATTTATGCTGTAAAATTTTATTTTTTCTTCAAATATTTTTCGTTTAGCTGCATAAATTTCTCCACGCTTATGTATATCATTTTCGCTGTTTTTAAAATAATCTGCCAGAATTTGGTTGTATTTTGAATTCAAGTATAATATCCTCGGGTCATCTGTATCAAACTTTAAAGGGTAAAAATATTTTGAAGACCTGGAATAATTAAATGTGGGGGTGCATGAATCATTAGTCTCAGCGTAACACACCTGATATTTCAAAGTATCTTCTATTAAAAAATATTTTGATTCAGGGTAAACAGGTAAATAAAACTTCTTTGCCAATTCATATATTTCTCTTAGTGTATCATCTGAACTTATCCGTTCATTAATTTGTAGCTTTTCCGCATCTGTTAGTTTGCTGTCATGTTCCCAGTTCATAAAAAATTCTTCAAGTATTATGCTGGAATTATACTTGTAAGCTTTGTGTAAAGTACTATCAATTTGCTGAGAACAAATTGAATAAGTACTTAGAATTAGGATTAAACAAATCCTTAGATTTATCCGCAATAAACTTTTTTGCCTTTCCGGCGTTTTTTGCCGGTCCCGCTTTGGCGGGATGCACTTTTCACTTTTCACTTACATTCACTGATTTTGCAGCTTTATCCACTCAGTAATATCATCCAAAAATCCCGGAACAAACTGCTTTGGCAGCTGCGGGTATTCATTCGGGCTCCCCGTACCAGCTTCCTGGAACAAATGATTCGCATCAGGATAAATCCGGGTTGTATAATTGCTGTTACCGGCTTTCTTGAGCGCATCTTCCATCGGCTTTTGGTTCTGCCCAACCGGCACCTGCAGGTCCTTGCCCCCAAATAACATTAACACGGGAACTGTAGTTTTTTCAAGAGCGTACGAAGGATCGTAACTCAAAAAATAATTCATCCATTTACTGCTGAACTGCTTTATAGCGTCTTTGGCTGTCTGTTTAATATATTCATCCTTGTTCTTTATTGCTGCTTTTTCTTCCTGTGACATCTTATCGTAACTATCGCTCACATTTTTTTCAAGCTGTTCTTCAAGCTCTTTAATATTACCGTCTTTTACAAGTGTTTCGTATATCAGGTTCAGCATTACAATGTACCCCGAAATTTCGTCATCTGTTGCATTTTCTGATTTCATGATAAGCTTAGACTGTTCCTTAATGATATCAATTCCTTTTACTCCTGTACCTGCCATAAGGATCATATAAGCAATATTCGTTTTACCGGCAACTATCGGCGCCACTATACCGCCTTCACTGTGACCAAGAAGCCCTATTGCCATCGGATTCACATACTCCTTCGTTTTCAGCAGTTCTACTGCGCTTACTACATCACCTGCAAAATCCATGGTGGTTGATTCATTGACGCTCTTTCCCTTCGAACCTCCAACACCTCTATCATCATACCTTAATACCGCAATATCATTATTAGCAAGATGCTCCGCTATTATCTTAAATATCTTAAACCCGTAAATTTCTTCATCCCTGTTTTGCGCGCCGCTGCCGGTTATCAAAACGACTGCGGGGTACTTGCCTTCACCCTTTGGATAAGTAATTGTACCCGCAAATGTATTTCCATCATTAAAAAATGTCACATCTTCTGTATTGAAAGTTTTTTCAACCGTATCAATTTCTGTTGAACCTGAAACAAGCTCGCCTCTTACCAGGCTGAACCTGCCGTTAATGCCTGATTGAACGAACGTTCCGCCAATGGAATCACCGTAATACAGCCCCTCAAACACAGCCGTTCCGTTTGATGCAGCCAGCTCAAAATGTACTTTAGGATTACTGAACGATACCTTTTCTAGCTCTAAGCCCATCGCGCCCTGTTCCGGAATATCCATTACAGCATTGACGGTTTTGCCTGTTGTTGTGAACTTAACGCCTATACCTATCTTTGTGCCCATAATATCTATGGCGCCGTTCCATGATGTATCAATTGCGGATTGAGTGTAAGAAATGGAGGTGAAGAACAATAAAATTACAGCCAGAGTGAATTTCGCGGATCTCATATAATTATTCCCCGTAGGATTATTTATACAAAAATACGAAACAATTAATTACCCTGCCATTTAATAAATCGAGAATAATTTTACTATTTCTGTAAAACCGAATTCAGTGCTAATAAAGTCGTCTTTACGACTTTGCGGCTTTGCGAGAAGTATTTATTGCCCTTTTTATGGCAATTCGTGCAATTCGTGCAATTCGTGGTTAGGGCTACTAGTATAACCCTCAAAAATTCTTCCTGTTAAATACACTCAATGCAAGCAGAGTCGGCATCAAAACCCAAAGAAACAGAAAGCCCATCGAAAACAAGATCCCAAAAGCTGAACCAAAGAACTGCTGAAGCGTAGCGCCCGTATAACCCATCAGCGCGCTTACATCAAGCTTTAATAATATGAGTATTCTCGCAAGATCGACCGGGTTTAACGCTGATACTATTATCGTAGCCTTTTCAAGCGGGTATGAACTGAACACAAAATAAAGCACCAGTACCAATGCGTCAAATATCACTGACATATAGAACCATACAACCAATGATATGCCGATACCTTTGGCTTTATCTTTGTTTATCACCGATGCCAGGAAAGCTAAAGCCGTGAAAATGAAAGTAAGAAATACTCCGCTGAGCAGCAGGTAAAATGAACCCTTGGCTCCGCCGTAGAGCAAAAGCGGCAGGCCCGTTCCCAATACAAATCCCGCGGCAAGCGCTGCTGAGAGCCCCGCGTACTCCGCCCAGAAAATATTTTTCCTTTTTACGGGCATTGCAAGCAGCATTTCCATGAATTCTTTTGAATTGTAAAAATGAATAGTACCAAAAATTATGCTCACCAGCGGAACGACAAGCAGTACAATGTTCAGTAAACTTATCACAGCCTTTGATACATCTTTGCCTGTGTAAATTATCCCGAATGATATTGCGAATAAAAGCAGTGTGTATATTATTATCATTTTGCTTCTCAGCACATCATACAATACATACTTTAATATCTTAAGAGTTGTCATGATTAATTTTTTCCTTCACTTTCTGCTGTCTCTATCAATGATGCTATTGCCTGGTTTAGATTGCCTTTACCGGTTGTGCTGTATAGTTCATCCTTGGTACTATCAAAATAAATTTTACCTTCAAGCATATAAATAATTCTGTCTGCCATTGCTTCAACTTCACTCACTATGTGCGAAGTGATAATTATCAGCTTGCCTTTTGCTTTTTCTGCAAGAATTTTATTCTTCACAATTTCACTCGATACCGGGTCAAGCCCCGCGGTAGGTTCATCAAGAATGATAATATCACCGCCAAACAAAAAGGCAGCCGCGCTGCTTACGCGCTGTTTCATCCCCCCCGATAGCTGCCCTATTTGTTTGTCATTCATCTCTGCTATTTTGAGCTTCTCTAATAGCTCTTCATCATATGTACAGTTATTCCCGCGGATATCCTTTATCATCGCCATAACTTCTTTAACTTTCAGATTTTCGGGGAAGCATGAATACTGCGGCATGTAACCAATGTGTTTACGGTATTCGCATTCACCGTTAACATGGCAGTCGTTTACATAAATGCTGCCTGAATCAGCCTTAACAAGTCCCAATATGCATTTAAGCATTGTAGTTTTGCCGCTTCCGTTCGGTCCCATCACAGCAGCAACAGTGCCCTCGCCAAGTGTAAGCGATACACCTTTTAATGCTTCATTCTTATCAAACTTCTTCTTTAAATTCTCTATCTTTATCATTTCATTACTCATTGTTAATTGTTCATTGCTAATTGATCACTCTATTCATTTTAGGCGTCTCATCAATCAGCGACTCCGGCGTAAACACGGGCACAACCCTTTCGGCCATATCAAGAAGGTCGGCCACAAAGCTCCTCAGCAGAAAAACCGCCTCGGGCGTTTCTTCAACTATCTTGCTGAATAAACTCACCGGCCTGTAAGGCACATCGCCCGTACCGTTCTTATCCAGATCGTATCCTTTGTATTTATCCCAGTAGTTGCCCATAAATAAATTACTGTTGCGTGAGCTGTTAGTTGTCACATCAAATGTATTTGAACTGAAATTATTACCTCGCACCGTATCATCAGTGCAGTTGCCCAGCATCTTAAGCGCGTAGCCGTTGGAATTAAACTCATTGCCCGCTATAAGCAGCCGCGTTCCGCCTTCGGAATAAATACCGACCGTGTTGCCGGTAAAATTATTGTTTTCAATGTAGCTGTCGGTAATTTCCTTTAATAACAATCCGTATGAATTTGCGCCGTTATTGAACTCAAACCGGTTATTATACATCTTAACGTTTTTGGTGTACATAACTGCTACGCCCGCGCCGTTGTTAGCAAAAACATTGTTCACGTATTCATCGTTATGCGAGAACATAAAATGCAGCCCGTACCTTACATTATTAAAGCTTGAATTATTTTCAGCGCGGCTGAATGTGGCGAATTCAAAATATATGCCGTCCCGGTGACCCGTAAGGGTATTATTCTTAACCAGAATGTAACTGCATTTCCATAAATGAATGCCGTTACCGGAAGAACTTTCGGTAACAGCGTTACTTGCCGCTTCGTTGTACATCACGTTGCATGAATCACACCCCGCAAGATATATTCCAAAGTAATTATTGATAAGTTTGTTGGATAGTATATTGCAGTGTTTTGAGTCCTCTATTCTTATAGCGGCATAATCACGCATTCCGCTGAAACCTGAATTATTTACATAGAATCCTTTCACAGTAACGCTGTCACTGCGGATAATGATAATTTCACCCTTCGAAAATCCGTCTATCGTGGGATAACCTTCCCCGATAAGCTCTATCGGCTTATCAATTAATATCTCAGCTTCCTTATACAAACCTTCCTTCACAATAACCCTATCGCCCTTAACAGAAAGCTGTACGGCGCTTTTAATGCTCTCACCCGGATTTACAATTATCTCTTTGCCAAAACTATTCAGTGCGGTTATTGCAAGGATTATCAGTATGTATTTTATCTTATTCAATTTTCTTTTTCTGTGAAACTTGTATTTCTTTTATACCTGCAACCTGAAACCTGTAACTTGTATCTTACCTCACCTTAAACTTAACCAGCAAATCTTCCCATGACTTAAGCTCACCGCCATGTTCCTTCTGTTTCACCTCAGCGTCACTTCTTTTGCTGTATGCCGATAGATTCGCGCCCATGGGACTCGGCAGCTTCTCGCTTATTAAATACGATGCTGTCACACCCTCTGTTAATTGTTTTGGATTTGAAGCATCTATCACATAGAATCCCGCTGCGTCATTATAATTTACATTACCAAGGCTCAGCGCGTTTAACATACATTCAGCGGCATCATACTTAAATATCTTTCCTTTTTTTGTAACTATTTCAGCGCCAAAGCGGTGCTCTGAAATATTCATCCTGCATAACGAACACTGGTCAACACCAAAATTTATTTCTTCAGGATCAGTACTGCATGCAGAATTCGTTAATCCCATAGCAGCTGCCAGCAATAACAAAATCATTCTGTTTCTTACTTTTTTCATTTCACGCTTTCCTTTACTGCGGACTGTTTGTTGAATTTAATTTCATATACATATAGTAATACCGCAAGTATTCCCGCGCCAATTACAATCCATCCGCCTGTATCAGGATATGAGTGCGCCACAAAATTCAGCAGCTGTTTGCTGCCAATTAGCGGCGGCTGGTAGCTCATCCCCGGCACAACAATTGCCGCAGTCGGGTCAAGGTCGTGACCGTAATCATATTCCCACATATAGAAATCCACGCCGCCCGCAATACCGGTTATAATAAATATTATTACAAATATCCCCAGTATTTTTTTCTTTCCCGCAATTCCCGTTAAAACACCAAACACCATTAATGCTCCCAGAATATAAGGCATGATTGAAAGCTCTTTAATTGAATCAGGTTCGATCGTTTTCATACCAATGTAATGATTCAATCCGTTTATCGTGTTAAGGTCGCCTGTAATTTTATTTATCCATATCTGCATTCCCAAGCCTTCGGGATACTGCGGCGCTTCAAGATCTATCATCCAGATTGGAGTCAAAAAGGCTGTTATCATTGCAAGAGATGAAACTATTATTAATATTTTGGTTATCTTTTTCATTTTTCGGTCCAGCATCCCCGCGGAAGCGGGGATCTGGATTTTTTAGAACATAATTTGCTTTGAATTTAAAACTTGTTTCGCTTCCCCATCCCCTCCGGAGTTTTCAGCTATTCGGCTGCTGCCGGATAACCGCTCACCGGGGAGTTGAGGTCATCTATTTATTTCTTTACTCCCAGCGAGAATTTAATTTCTCCGCTTGAATTTGCAGGCTGAACCCTTATATATCCCTGCATTTCCTGGTGCAGCGCGCTGCAGAAATCAGTGCAGTAAAACGGATATACAGTCGCAACCTTCGGTTCCCATGTGATTGTCTGGGTCTCACCCGGCATTATCAGCATCTCCGCTGTGTTGTTGCCTTTAACCGCGAAACCGTGCGGTATATCCCAATCCTGCTCCATATTTGTCACATGGAAAAATACTTTATCACCCACTTTTATACCCTCTATGTTATCGGGAGTAAAGTGCGATCTTACCATTCCAACATAAACATGAACTTCATTTCCGCGTCTTTCAACTCTTGCGTCGTTAACTGATTTTATCATGTCGGGGTGTTTGTTATCCTCAAGCTTAAATATCTTGAGTGAATTCTTCATTATCAGATCCGCCGGACACGCCTGCGCGTAATGAGGCTCGCCTATTGTCGGGAAGTCTAAAAGCAGCTTCATCTTCTCGCCTGATATATCATACAGCTGAGCTGATTGTGTAAGCTCTGGTCCTGTTGGCAGGAATCTATCCTTCGTGATCTTATTCATTACAACCAGATATTTGCCATACGGTTTCTTTGTATCGCCGCCGGGGATCATAATGTGTCCCACTGAATAGAACGAAGCGGCCCTGTCAACTACTTCAAGCGTCTTAACATTCCATTTAACAACCTCGCTGCTTACAAACATTGATGTATATGCGAATCCTTTATCGTCAAATTCTGTGTGCAACGGTCCAAGACCCGGTTTCTGTACTTCACCATGAAGCGCAGCTTCGTATTTTATCACGGGAATTCCCGCAACGTCGCCATCAAACTGCTTTTCTTCAATCGCCTTTATCATTTTAGAAAATGAAAATACGGGTATTACTGTAGCTAACTTTCCGCCGCCTACAATATACTCACCGCTCGGGTCAACATCTGCCCCGTGGGGTGATTTTGGACACGGAATATAATATATCATATCAGGGCAATCTTTCGGGTCAAGCATTTTTACCGTCTTTAACACTTCGCTCGTTGCCGAGTGTTTGCTATCGTCATAAACATTATGGTAATACTCCGCTGCCACATCTTTCGCTTTGCCTTCTTTCAAATACTGCTCAGCTTTTTTCCAGTTAACCGCCATAATGAAATCTTTATCTTTCTGGCTGGCGTTAACTTCCAGCAACGTGTACGCTTCTTCTGTGTTGTAGCACGAAAAAAAGAACCAGTCATGTGAGGGACCCTTGCCGGCATGACTTAAATCGTAATCAAACGGCGGGGTCATTATCTGGAATTCAACATTCATGCTGCCGCTTTCAGGGTTAACTTTAACAAAACTTACTGTTCCGTTGAATTTTTCCCTGTATGAATCTATGGGCACATCAAGCTCTTTCATTGGAATACTGAATCGCGTTCCGCATACAACGTATTCAGAATTTTCTGTGGTGAACGGAGATGAATGGTTTCCAGCGCTGTTAGGTATTTCAAGTATTTCAACCGTGCGGAATGTCTTCAGGTCAATTCTTGCAAGCCTTGGTGTATTGTTGCCGTTTATGAAGATCCATTTGCCGTTCGGCACACCGTCTGTCATGCTAAGTTCTGAGTGATGTGAGTCATCCCACGGAATGAAACCATGCGAGGTCATAAGCATTGGCTTGGTTTCTTCAGTGTATCCCCAGCCTTTTTCGGGGTCGACTGAAAACACGGGAATAACCCTGAAAAGCCTGCCTGAAGGCAAGCCGTAAACGGCCATCTGCCCGCTGAAACCGCCCGAGATAAATGAATAATATTCATCATACTCTCCCGGCGGAACGTATACTTTATTTGCTGCATCTTCACTCATGTTAAGAGTTGTTGAACCGTCTTTTTTTCCGCAGCCCGCAAGAAGTATCACGGAAAATGTGATTGCAAGTATAAGTCCGGCTGTGATTGGCGGTAATATGGATGATGATGCTATTTGAGACACTACCTGTTTTGAGAAATTCTTTACATTGAATTTCATATTGGTTTTCTCCTTTAATTGAAAATCTGTTTTATTTATCTGAAACATATTAATTTATATTCTGACTTCTGATTTCTTTGCTTTTTACTATTCCGAAGCTTTTACTTTTTTGCCCTTTGCCTTTTTTGCCTTTTGCCTTTTTATTTTTTAATTTTTGTTATTCTTTTGGTGTAACTTTTCCTTCATCAACTGCACGCATGTATTCAAGCAATGCCCTTGCGTCATCCTGTGTCACATCCTGGAATGTCATCTGCACAAGGTACTGGGCAAATAGTTCCTTTGATACTTTATCTTTCTGTGTCATCTCTAAGGGATTCAGTATCTGGTTCATTATCCATTCAGGTCTTCTGCGTTTGGTTACATCTTTAAGCGGCGGACCCACAAGCCTTGAACCGAATTTATGGCAGGCTACGCATTTTGTTGTGAATATCTGCTCGCCTTTTGTATAAAGAGCCGCGTCAACCGGGGCAAGCTTAATTTCTTCTTTTACCGGACCCACACCGAACTCCTCTGATTTACCGCATCCGGCCAAAGCAAATACCGCTATTGTAAGGGTTAACATCACAACTGATATTCTTTTTATTCTTAAATTTAATTCTTTCATTTTTCTTGAACCTTCCTTGATGTAATTTATTTTTATAATGTTGTATAAATTTTGTTCAGTTTCTCTTCCATCGCTTTTGCTTTCGGGAAAAGCACATTGTTTTCTAAATGAATATGCATGTGCAGGTCTTCTTCAAATTCCTTAAGCTCGCCGTACAGCACCCTGAATGTCGCGCATGCATCCGCAGGAGGAATGTAACTGTCTGATAGCGCGTTTATCTTTTTTAGCAGCAGTCCCGCGTTATCATGCTCTGATTCCATTACTTTAATAGGGTTATCAACCGGGCCGAAAGGCGCAGCGGGCATTTCGATGGAATTTTTTATAGCGAAGCTTAATTTTTTGATGTATGGAAACAGCATGCGTTCTTCCTTTGCCATATGCTCAAGAAGTTCATTTTTCAGTTCTGTGAAAATTGATTCTATGCTGCAAACTTCGGGGTGCCTTGCGCCGTGCGCGCTCACAACTTTCTGCAGGTGATGCTCTATGGTTGATACTGCATTGTTAACATAAGCGTGGTGATTGTTGATTATGTAGTCCGTCAAAAAATCAGCTTCCCATTTGTCAAAATGGGTGGAGGGTGGATTTCCGGCATTAAGTTTTTCCAGCTCCGCTAAAAGGTTGTTGATATCAACGCCTTTGGTTTTGCAGGCATCCTCTATGGTTCTTTTCCCGCCGCAGCAGAAATCCAAACCATGATTTTCAAATACTTTTGCCGCATGAAAATTTTCCGCTACCACTTCACCTACTTTTCTCTCTTTTTGTATCAGCATTTCTTTACTCCTTTAAATTATACTGGTTTTCTTTTCTGATACAAATTTACCTAACAGATGTGAGCATCCCTTTGACTTAAGTCAAAACGGTGAATTAATGCTTAAGTAATGTATTATTAATCGTTTAAGTTACAGTGATTATAAGAGAATAATTTGATTAGCCCGCCCTTCAGGGCAGGGATTAAGCACAACAAAAGAGGACTTTAGGAGGATATCCAAAATTTGGTTTGTCATTTCTGCGAAAGCAGGAATCTTAAGAATTGATAGTATAATTTTTCTTCAGCGGGCGATTTTTCTTTGGTTACTTTCTGGCGCCTGTCCCGCGCTTGATGCGGGAATCGCTCAAAAGAAAGTAACAGAGAATTCAAAGGATTATTAAATGATAATTTTAATTAGGGAATTATTGTATTTTAAAACAATTATATAATTCTCTCACACCACAAAATCCTTCAACTTATCCATATCACATATCCTGATAACCTTACCATCAACCGTTATCATCTCTTCATCCTGCAGCTTTTTTAAAGTGCGCGAAAGTGTCTCGGGTATCGTACCCAAATACGCCGCAAGATCATTCTTGCTGATATTTAGCGAAATTGAATCGCTTTCCTTTGCATTAACCTGCTCTTTAAGTATATACCCCGCTACGCGGCGTGTTACATCCTTCAGCGTCAGCTCTTCTATGTGGTGATTCATATGTCTCAGCCGCTTTGCGAATCCCGATACCATCTTGATACATATCTTGGTATCTTTTTCCAGCAGTTCCCTGAACTGCCTTCCGGGAATAAGTATCACCCGCGTTTCATCTTCAAGCGCCATTGCGTTGGCAGGGTAGCGGAAGCTATCTTCAAATATCTCATTAAAGTTCTCAAACAATGGTACCTCGGCAAATGTATTGAACGGGGATATAAGATGCAGGATATGTTCCTTACCGTCTTTGGAAATTTTATATATCTTCACAAGTCCGGTAACTGTGATATAAAAACCAAGGTATGGCTCCGTATCAAAAAAAATGATATCACCTTTATTGAAAGTTTTTTGTTTAACTATCTTAGAAAGTGTTTCAAGCTCATTTTCATCAAGCCCCGAAAATATATATACCTTCTTTAAATTATCACTTAACATTTATTGCGGTTACTTTTCTTTTAAGTTTTTTATCTGATGCACTTACAAAGTTAAGCAAATTAACTTTTGTTTAAAAATTTAGGGTTTTACAGTAGTATATTACAGCTAATGATAGGATTTAGTTAAATATTGCATAATTCATAATTTATGTGGAAATTTCAGCTATCGCTATGGAAGAACTTCAGAAAAATATTACCAAAACACTGCTGTATTACGATATTTTTTCTCATCCGCTTAAAACCGATGAGATCTTTTCATTTCTTCCGCGCAATTCCATATCCAAACAGGATGTCGGGAATTTCCTGAAGGAAACAGCCCTTAACGGTTCAGCCCCCTATGCTGAAAAAGACGGTTACTACTATATAAAACCCTCAGAAGAAAACATTTCCAAACGGGTAAGGAAAGAAAATTACTCCCTCAAGATGTGGAAACAGGCTTCGGTGATAACCCACATAATAAAACGATTCCCGTTTGTCAGAGCCGTACTCGTAACCGGCAGCCTTTCTAAAAATTCCAGCGATGCCGCAAGCGATCTTGACTTCATGCTTGTAACCGCCAAAAACCGGCTGTGGATTTCGCGTACATTATTAATGCTCTTCAAAAAAATATTCTTTCTCAACAGCTATAAATTCTTTTGTATAAACTATTACGTCACTGAAGATAATCTGGTAATAAGCGAACGAAACATTTTTACCGCTACAGAAATTGCGACGATCAAAGCAACTTACAATACTGAATTGCTGAATGAATTCATCAGGCAGAATGAATGGATCAGAGATTACTTTCCTAATTATGTGTTGTGTGACCCGATGCTTCACACCGGCGGATGTAAAGTAAACAACCGCAGAAGTAAATTACAGCGTTTTACAGAGCTTCTCTTCCCCGGCAGATTCGCAGCGGCCATTGATAAGAAGCTTATGTGCATGACGCGTAAACACTGGAGGAAAAAATATCCCCAGCTTCCTGATAGCGAACGCAATCATATGTTTAAATCAACCGAGAATGTCTCCAAAACACATCCCGGCAACATGCAGAAAAAGATACTCGGGATGTACACACAAAAGCTGCGGGAGTTCAACCTTGAGGTGCAGTAACGACCGACCTCTGGGCGGTCATTTGATTAGAATGGCAGATTTCAAAAGAAAAAATATCAGGCTAAATGACTTTGAGTATAAATCAGGATATGCTTACTTTTTAACTATCTGTACCAAGAACAGGATTGAGCATTTTCTTAATCAGGATATTGCCCGGCTTACAGAAGATTCAATAGAATTCAGAATATCAAGAAATGAAATTTCAGTAATCTGCTACTGTATTATGCCTGATCATATCCACCTGCTATTTTCACTAAATGAAAACTACAAACATGACCTATCGACATGGGTAAGCTCATTCAAAAGATATATCAGCGGTCAGGCTAAATCAAAATTCGGGATTTCAGATATTTGGCATGTAAATTATTATGATCATATTGTGCGGAGTGATGAATCTTTGAAAAACATTGCAGAATATATTTTAAACAATCCTGTTAGAAAAAAAATGGTAACTCATTGGCAGGATTACCCCTATAGTAAAATAAAAATACGGTAACAATTGACCTCCGGGAAGTCACAATTTAGCTTTTGTCCGCTCGGAGAGCGGACTCTACGAAAAACAAAATAATGTCCGATATCCTCTTTGCAAATACGTATTTTTTAAAACATGACCTGAAGGAATACCGCAACATGAATCTTTATGCGCCTTTAGGCACGCTGTATGCTGCCGCATACGTTATGCAGAATGGATACTCCGTAGCCTTGTTTGATACAATGCTCGCTGATTCCGAAGAAGACCTGAAGGCATCCCTTGAACTGCACAAACCCAAATACATGGTGATTTATGACGATACGTTCAATTACCTCACCAAAATGTGCTTGACCAGGATGCGTGAAGCGGCTTTCCGTATGAGCGAAATAGCAAAGGAATTCGGATGCACCGTAATTGTATCAGGCTCCGATAGCGTTGACCACCTGGAGAAATATTTTCACCATAAGGTCGATTACGCTATCTGCGGCGAGGGTGAACAAACTCTTGGTGAATTACTTGATCATTTGTCTGCGAGCAGCGCAGTGACGAAGCGGGTACCCTCTGGGTCATCCCATGAACAGAGCCACCCCAACAACATCAACGGACTCGCCTACATCGAAAACGGAAAAATAACACGTACCGCTCCAAGAAAAGTTTTGAAAGAACTCGACTCCCTTCCATACCCTGCATGGGAGCTTGTTGATCTTGCAAAGTACCGCGAGCTGTGGCTGAAACATCATGGATATTTTTCAATGAACCTGGTAACAACGCGCGGATGCCCCTTCCATTGCAATTGGTGCGCAAAGCCCGTGTACGGGCAGGTGTATAACTCACACTCACCCCAATACATTGCCGGTCAGGTTAAGCTGCTGAAAGAAAAATATTCCGCTGATCACATATGGTTCTGCGATGATATCTTCGGGCTTAAGCCCGGCTGGGTCAAAGATTTTGATGAAGCCGTAGATAAAGATAACATTAAGCTGCCATTCAAATGTCTTTCGCGGGCTGATCTTTTGCTGAAAGAAGATAACATTTCTCATCTGGCAAGTGCGGGGTGTGAGTCAATTTGGATAGGCGCTGAGTCAGGCTCGCAGAAAATTCTCGACGCCATGGATAAGGGCACAACCATTGAGGAAATCTACGAAGCAACCCGCCTCCTCAAAAAACACAGTATCAAAACATGTTTCTTCCTGCAGTTCGGCTACACCGGTGAAACAATGACGGAGATCAATCAGACAATCAAAATGGTTAATGACCTCATGCCGGATGATATCGGTATTTCGGTTTCATACCCATTGCCCGGAACAAAATTTTATGAGCGAGTATCATCACAAATGAAGAAAAAACATAACTGGGAGCTTTCCGATGATTTCGAAATGATGTTTGACGGCACTTACTCAACTGAATTCTACCGCGTTTTGCACAAACGCGTGCATAAGGAATACCGCACCCGCCAATTACTCCACGAACCCCTAAAACGATTCACCTCACTCTGGAAACTGCCCGTGTATGCCGCCGGGTGGGTGGCAAGCTCGAGGAAACTTAAAACTTTAAAATAATTTAGTTAATATGAAGATTATAATTGCAATATTTTTAATAATACCGTCAGTAGTTTTTTCACAACAATTCTTGTTGATCAAAGAAAGGCTGCCAATAGATAGCGTAATAATACTTGAAAATGCAATTAATTCTACAAAAGAAAGTGATCCTCCTTTAATATATCTTAGTAAAGACTATTATGTACCGGATAAAGAGTATGATTTAGCGCAACCGGTAGTTTACACAAGAAAGGAATCCTCTTTTATTTCTGATTGTGAAGTGAACTATTTTTTTGGTAACAATGATTCCATTATCCAAGTTATATTACACACTTGGGATTATAGAAACGAAATAAAACGGGAAGATTATATAGAAGGTAAATATTCTGAAAAAGTAAGATTAGAAATGTATAACAATAAATTTGATTCAATTTACAGTCAAGTCAACGCAATCATGGGACTTCCTAATACTTCTGGTGAAATAAAGAAGGAAGAAAAAGAAAATAGAGTGGTCTGTAAAAGAAATTATGAATGGTCCAATGAAAAATGCAATATAGTTGTGGGTATGTTGTGGGTAGAAGAATATAATTTTAACTCCAATTTGAGAATTCGTTTAGTAGTTTCTTTAAAAAATTGACATGCTTTATACAACACAATCCCCGATGGCCAATGGACTGGCTCTGACAGTGGCGACAGAACCTAGCGATGGGCAAAGCCCATTGAAACATCACATCAAAAAGCCGCGAAGCGGCGAAATAACCTAGCGATGGGCAAAGCCCATCGAAAACATATACACTTAAAACTCAAGCCCTGAAGGGGCGTAATTGATCAATAATTTTCCTACCCCTCATCAATCATTTTCTTTATAAGCACAATCTGTCCAAGGTGATATGAATCATGAATTATAATTGCCATCACCAGCTCGTAATATGAATACCCGCTTGCCGGGGAAATTTTCTCAAGATGTATATCTTTCTGCTTGCCAAGGAAAGCCAGTATATCCTTCTGTGATTTCTCAAACTTCTTAAGAGTATCTTTCCACGCTTTTGCAGTGGTGTCCTTTACCTCGCTAATAAAATTATTATCCGGATGCGGCACGGGTTTATCTTTAACCCTTGCAATAAGCGCATTACGCCAGGATATCATATGGTTTACTATCTGCCATACTGAATTTAACCCGTCAACCTTCATTGCCGCCTTTTTTGCGGTTAAGGTTTTCAGGGTGCCTGCTATAGTAATATCAATCCACGGCACACCGTTGTAGTGATCTTTAAGTAATTTATTTATATGCTGAATATTTGTCATGTAATTGTTCTAAATATCTTAATAATTATTTATTTTAACTCATTTACAAAAAGTGTATTTACAGCAGTAACCCCATTACAACATTATCAAAATACTTCCCGTCAATTTTAACTTCTTTTAATTTCACACCTTCCTGTACAAACCCGAACTTTTTATATAATGCTATTCCGGCGGTATTGTGACTGTAGACCTCAAGGCAAATTTTCTCAAGTCCGTTAGCCCGTGCCTGTTTAATGCACTCTTCCATCATGCGGCTGCCAAGTCCTTTGCCGCGGTGCGGCTTTAAGATGCCCATTCCCAGTCCGCCCGTATGAGCAAACACACCGCGCTTTCTGCGCACGATATCACACCAGCCAACAACGGTATCACCCTGCACGGCATAGACCTGGATATCGTTATCACGAATCAGTTCAGAGACAAATTCGCGCACATTTTCATACGGCGGAGCCTCCGTGAAAGCCAGCCATGTTCTTTCCCTTGAAACAGAATCCAGCGCATCGCGGAATGAATCCGCAAGCTCAAGTGATTTATTGATGATTTTTATTTCATTCATGAATAAATTTTATTTTACAAAAACAAACACCACATATATATATATATATATATATATCAGCTCCCCTCTCCCACGGAGTCCTATGGACCTGTTTTAGGAGGGGAAAGAAACGGCAAAGCCGTTTCAGGGGTGGTGACTTTGCTACTGTACATCAAAGCCGCGAAGCGGCACGACACGTCAGCAATGGGCAAAGCCCCACACAAAAATATCACATAAATAGCCGCGAAGCGGCGCAATAAATCAGCGATGGGCGAAGCCCATCGATATGAAATGACTATAATAATCAAGCCCTGAAAGGGCGTAATAATAAAAATAAATAAACAAACTTCATTCCCAAATATATCTCTCATCATAATCCACCTTATATTTCTTCAAAAACGCCAAATACTCTTCTTTAAATGATCTCTTTCTATGATGCTCATGCTGATTTTCTATATATGCAACTACCTTATCAATTTCCGAAGGGTTCACTGAAAATGCCCCATAACCATCCTGCCAATAGAATTTTTTTAAAAATTCACCTTTAGTCTTCATCCATTTTGATGAATGTGATTTTACTTCTTCGATCAATTTCATCAAAGCAATTTTTTTGGATAATAAACATACAATATGTACATGATCAGTGTAACCGCCAACTTTTATCGGAGTACATTCAAGTTCCCTGCATATTCCGCCAATGTATGAATGCAATTCACTTTCTACCGGAAATTTTATGAAAGGAAAATTATTTTTTGTTCCGAATATAATGTGAATGTAATTTTTAGTTAGTGATTGCCCCATAGCTTTATTGATTCCGCCCTTTCAGGGCTTTAATAATTTTTTATTACTTCGATGGGCTTCGCCCATCGCTGGTATCTTACACCCCTCCGGGGCTTATTTAAAAAATAATTTTGTGAATTATCATCAAACACTTCAGCTTAAACCCAGTCAGCCGATGAACTGGCCTTTGACAGTTGCAGTATAATTCTCTGCGTCTCTGCGTGATATATATACATCTCACTTCCACACAACCTTAAACCTCTCGCACACTAGCGGCATATCATCACGGAATTCCCTGCCAATAGCCGGCAGTGTCCGTGTGAAAAATCCTTTATGCGCCTCACGCCAGTACTCCAATGATAGATCCCCTTCACCCTCATCACGCGCAAAATCTGCGTCCACTTCATTGTAATTCCGCAATGTAATCTCAACAGTTTCAATTATACAACGGGGCTCGTCTTTGCCATCTACTATAACTGAAATCAGCCCGGGTTTTGGAATATCCCCGCCTTCATGCTCCCACTCCCACAACGCGGAGCATGTCGCGGTTTTTAAACCGCTGAGCACGGGCTCAAGCAGCTCATCCGCCATTTCGGGTGAATCACCGAACTTATCAACAATAAACTTCCCGGGATAAAATTCATTATCTTTGCCAAGTGATTTAAGATACTGTATGTAAAATTCTTCGGGTGTCATTAATCTCTATCTAAGCCCTGAAAGGGCGGAATAAATCAGCGATGGGCATAGCCCATCGAAAACATACAAATATAAACGCAAGCCCTGAAGGGGCGAAATACTTCAACTTCTTTGCGCCTTTGCGGCCCTGACTTTCGTCTTTTGAAAGTTTTGCGGTAAAAAATTATTTTCCGTGTTTCCTAACTTCTCTGTTAATCTATACTTTTTTCTTTGCGGGAGTTAACAGCGCTATCCTCCTGCCTGCTTCGGAATCCGCAATGAGCGTATTCATGCGCCTCCGGCGCGTTTCTTCCTGCTTAGCTGATATCACCCACCACGCAGATGTCTTTCTGTATCCCGGCGGCATCTTGCTGAAATTATCCCATGCCTTTTTATTTCCTTTCAGCATTTTCAGCAGCGCGGGCGTGAATTTTATCTCAGCCTGTTCGTGGGAATACAGCCCTGCCCGTGCACCATCACGGTTATTGAAAGCCGCAAGCCCCGCTTCATGCATCAAACCAGCTTTGGTCAGTTCCGCAATTTTTTTAATATTCACCGCGCTCCATATGCTGCCTTTGCGGCGTGGAGTGTATCGCTGGCAGTATTTTTCTTCATCTATACTTTTTGAAATACCGTCTATCCACCCGAAGCAAAGCATTACATCAAGCGCGGGTTTGTAGGTGAGACCCCCTTTGTTGGATACCTTTTTATAATACCCCATCCACAACTCATCTTTTTTATTATGATTCTTCTCCATCCACTTTCTCAATGCTTCTGTGGTTTTGAAAAATTTTATGTTACTAGGTTCAATTACCGGCATATAACAATACTTTGTTGTCAAAAATACAATTCTAAACTGACTGCTTCCCTCTCCTCTTAAGAAGGGCAGGGGGGTGAGGTTAAAACTCACTTTTCCTCAAACTGTTTCTCTTTATAATTCTTTTCCTTCTTCATGCCGTTGGCTTCCTTAAGCAGCTCATATGTATATTTCAGGCTGCCAAGGTCCTGCCAGCCTTCATGCCCGGGGATGATATACTTTGCATCCGGATATTTCGCCATCACTTTCTCAACGGCAATTTCCCAGCTTTTTGTATCTGCGTGGGAGAGATTCCCCAACCCGCCGGCATCAGTACTTTTAATAAAACAGCCGCCGTATAATATCTGTTCTCCAGGGAACCACACAACAATATTATCAGGCGCGTGACCCGCGCCGGGGAAAAATGTTTCAAACTCCATTCCACCAATATTAAACACGGTATCAGCCGCCATAATATATTCTGCAAGCGGCCTGTTTGTTTCTTTACACAGCTCATACGTATGCAGGGTGGAGTATGTCCGTACGCCAAGCCTCTTCAAAATATCAAAACCGCCTGTTCTGTCATCGTGAAAGTGCGTTGCTATGCACATAATTACATCCTTGCCATGCCTGGATTTTATTGAATCAAGCAGCGGCTTAACCTGCAGAGTATCCCACGGCGTATCTATCATAACAACGCCTTCAGGCGTTACAGCATACATGCTGTTTGCGGGATAGGGTGTACCCTCATAATCAACGTATGTGGTATAAATATAAAAGTCACCCGTTAAGTGTGATATCTCAAGTTTACCCTGTGCGGTTGCGTTCTGTAAAAACAAGCAGATAAAAAATATGAATAATGATTTATACATTTATATCTTTAAATAATAATTAAATTTGAAATCAGGAATTTCATTTAAAATAATGCTTTCGCAAAAGTAATAAAATACTAATAAAGTTCACACTAAAGCTGCATTATTAACTATGGCGCATAAAACATGGAATGAAAAGCTGAACAAAGTGGGTGACCTGCCCAAAGTTGTTAAGCTCAACCCAAAACAGATCGCGAAATTCAAAGCCAACACGCTAGCGATACCCTCGCCGCCGGAAGTAAATGAGCTGATGGCAAAAATACCAAAGGGCAGGCTTAACACAATAAATCTTATGCGTGAAAAAATTGCCCGGCGGCATAAAGCTGATTCAGGCTGCCCCATAACTACGGGAATCTTCGCGTGGATATCATCATACGCCGCTGAAGAATCACGTGACCTCGGCAAAAAGCGTATTACTCCCTACTGGCGC
This sequence comes from Ignavibacteria bacterium UBA2360, assembly GCA_002344125.1. Taxonomy (GTDB): domain Bacteria; phylum Bacteroidota; class Ignavibacteria; order Tepidaquicellales; family OLB5; genus OLB5. The sequence continues at coordinate 355,693 of DDTQ01000011.1, forward strand.
ACATTAAAAAATGGCGGAGAGCTAAACCCAAAGTACCCGGGCGGAATCAAACAACAGCAAAAAGCTCTTGAAGAAGAAGGTCACACTATAATACAAAAAGGCAAACGCTTCTTCGTGAAGGATTTCGAAAAAAAACTGGTGAAATAGTTAACCCTCCCCTTCGGGGAGGGCAGGGTGGGGTCACCTGAAACATTTTCACTACATTGAACATATAATATAAAACAGCTAATTTAACACAAATAAAAAGGATTTTACCATGAAATATTTAATTACAACTGCAATAATTCTTAGTTCACTTTTTCTTTTTAATTCACGCTCATTCAGCCAGTCAGCCACAACAATGCAGGATATAATGGAAACGGTATCCGCAAAGGTTATTGAGCTTGAAGACCAGCGCAACCAGGAAATTGTTAACATGACATTTGACCTGCTTGTCAACACAGGTAAAAAAACTCTCTGGCGTTACCTCGATCCGGCTTTTGATTATGACGTAATGGTCCTTGGCGATAGGCGAATCGAAAATATCAAAGTTACGGTTTACAAAAAAAATGCAGGCACCAATGAATGGGAATTTGTTGATGAATATTCAGATAGCAGACCTGTTATAAGAATTGATCCCCAGGATTTTGAGCAGTATGAATTCACCGTAACAGTCGATAAATTCAAAACCGGCAGCACAACGGGCCACTTTGCGCTGCTGCTGTACCACCAGAATCCCGAAAGAGGAAAATAGATACGTTTAACATATCAGTATTTATAAAAATATCCGGCTTTAAACCGGATATTTTTGTTATGCAACCACCCTCGTTCCCAAACTCCAGTTTGGGAACGTACTTTTGGAATAAACAATTACTGCTTAGTCACCTTTACACTCTTCAATCTGACATATCTCGGGAAAGTGGCCGTATAATTGTTAAGTTGTACCATAAATGCAAAATATGTACTTCCTGATGCAAAGCTCAAATTAGTTGAAAACGGCTCATCGATCGGGGCATATATATTCGGAATATATGGTACTACCGGCGTCGCATTTGTATAAAACCCGAATTTGCCATAGGCGCTTGGCGTATCTACATTTGACTGAATTGTGAATTCTACTTTAACGCTGCCTGTTTCTGAAGTTGAATATGAAACGGAATCCCTTGCGAAACCTGTTGTGCTGAGCCATACGCTTATTGAATCCGCCGAGTACATTACCGTACCTGCCGGTACACCCGGATTATTTGTTATAGTATCATCATCACCGCATGAACTTAATATTGAAACAAATGAAACAAGAAGTAACATCAATAAATATCTCATATATATATTTAATTATTAATGAAGTGTTTATTCAAAGTTAACGTGAAAAATTCTTACAAACACTAGCTTAAACAGTCATTTATTGTAATTATCTTATTGCATTTCAAGATAACATTTCCATTAAGTATATTAAGTATTAAAAATCATTTTTTTGAAGATCTTCCTCACACATGGCTATTATTTGAACTCAGATCCCAATGAAATGCGGATCATGAAACCCTATGTACCATTGGGTATACTATATATATCAGCTTTCCTTAAACAAAACGGATTTGAAACAACAGTATATGACTCAACTTTCAGATCATTTGATGAACAGAAGAAGGCATTGATAGCCGAAAAACCTGATGTGATCGCCATCTATTGCAACTTAATGACCAAACTCAACGTGCTACCGCTCGTAAAGTTTATTCGTCAAAGCGATGAATTGAAAAGCAGTAAAATAATCTTAGGCGGACCCGAGCCGCCGTTCCATGCTTCAGAATTCCTGAACTACGGCGCTGATATTATAGTTGAAGGCGAAGGCGAAGAAACTGTGCTTGAGCTGTGCAGGGAACTATCAAACTCCCAAGCAGAACTTAGCAAAGTAAACGGAATATATTATAAACATGACGGCACAGTCAAAAAAAATCCGCCCCGCGAGAAGCTCAAAGATATCGATGTACTTCCGTTTCCCGACCGCAAGGCAGTGGATCTCTCGTTATACCTTGATGCATGGAAGAACGCTCACGGGTACAGCTCGGTTAGCATCAACACAATGCGCGGCTGTCCCTACACATGCAAATGGTGCTCGCACACCGTTTACGGCGTAAGCTATCGCAGACGCTCCCCCAAAAAAACCGCTGATGAAATAGAGTACATTATACAAAACTACAATCCTGATATGCTTTGGTTCGTTGATGATGTATTTACGGTCTCGCATAAATGGCTCACAAAACTATTGCAGGTGTTTAATGAACGCAATTTACAAATAAAATTCGAGTGCATATCACGCAGTGATAGGCTTAATGAAGAAGTAATTAAAATCCTCAAACAACTTGGATGCTTTAGGCTTTGGATCGGGGCTGAGTCAGGCTCGCAGCATGTACTCAACCTTATGGATAGGCGCGTAAGCGCCGCCGATACACGCGAGAAGATAAAGCTCACCCGCAGGCACGGCATAGAAGCGGGAACATTCATAATGCTTGGCTACCCCGGCGAAAGAAAGCAGGATATCATTGAAACTACCGAGCATTTAAAGGATTCCAACCCCGATATATTTTTAACAACGGTAGCGTATCCAATAAAAGGAACACCGTTTTACACTGAAGTGGAATCTAGACTTGTAACCGATAAACAGTGGCACCTGCGCACTGACCGCGACCTGGATTTCAAAGGCCGCTATTCAAAAAATTTCTACAAACACGCAAATCGTTACATGGTTAACGAAGTGAATTATTTCAAAATGAAAACCTCCGGCGCGGGTTTCGCATCATACGGCAAAACCTATCTTAAAGCAAAAGTATCAAGAATTATGATGAGTTTGGTAAAATAGCACGCTTCTGAACGGCCTATGGAAAACTGCGTTAAAAAACTTGAGCACGCATTAATTAATGCAAAAAATCTGTTTGACCCGCCGAAGGCGGGGAGTTATTTTTTGCATCTATTGCGTGCGAAAAGTTTTAGCAGTTTTCCATCAGCCTTGACTTTTTTGGTTCTTTTTGTGTCAAGACAAAAAGAACAAATAAAACGAAAGAGTGTCAGGCAAGCCTGACACCTGCCTGAAACAAAAATCGCGGTATTTACAGATTCAGAATAGATTAAAAAATTTATAGCTAATTAATACAACCACACAAAATACCAAATCCGCGTTTAACGCCATAGCGGCGGGTTATGATGCGCGTGATAACCAAAATCCCATATTACAATGGATGCGCTCACTCGTACACGGAGTGTACCTGAAGTATATACCGAAGGGAAGCAGCATACTCGAGCTTAACGCCGGCACGGGAGTGGATGCGGTGTTCTTAGCTGAACAGGGATACAAGGTTAATGCGACAGATATCAGTGAGGAAATGATTGATATACTTAAGGCAAAAGGCAAAAGCGAGAAGGCAAAAATAGAAGCAAAAACTTTATCATTTGATGAGATATCAACAATTGCGGAAAACAATTTTGATGCAGTTGTTTCAAACTTCGGGGGGCTGAATTGCATTAACGATTTTTCTAAATTATCAAATGATCTAGCCGCAAAACTTAAACCAAACGGATTATTTATTGCAGTCGTTATGAATAAAATTTGCCCGTGGGAAATATTCTACTATATAATAACGCTTAAATTTGGCGAGGCATTCAGAAGGTTTAAAAAGCAGGGTATTATGGCGGAGCTGAACGGCGAGAAGGTTTTAACATATTATTTTACGCCCGGTGAATTCACCGCGGCTTTCAGTCGCAATTTTACGAAAGTAAAATTGTTTTCGCTGGGGCTTAAGACTCCCCCGCCGTATTTGCTTGGCATTTACAACAGGCTTAAACCCCTGGTAAAATTATGGATGAAGCTTGATAAAATATTCATGGGTTTGCCGATACTCAACCTAATGGGCGATCATTTTATTATCGTAATGAAGAAGAAATAAGAAATTTTCTTCTGATTTTATCCCGCCTTTGAAAATTGCCGGCTGACTGCGTAAGCAGGCAGGAAAATTATTTGAGCAGTCTCAACGCGGGAAAATCTGTTTGAGTCACGTAAATCGCACCTTCGGTGCGCACCAAAGCGTGACGAGCCGAAGGACTTAAAACGCTTTAGCGTAGGAAGTTTATTTTCCCGTAAAGCGAAAATAATTTCAGGCAATTTTCAGCAGCGGGCGATTTTTCTTTGGTTACTTTCTTTTGATCGCTCAAAAGAAAGTAACGTAAAAATAATGATTAAGAACGAATAGGTGGATCAAATTAAGAACAATATAATATCAATTTCGTTATTCATCCTCCTCACCGGTATATTCATATACTCCGTATTTATCCCCTCTACTCAAAAAATCAACACAGATTTCCCCAACTACTATGTTTCCTCAAACATGTATCTGGATGGCAAAGATATGCGAGCCGCTTACGATAATGTTGAATTCAACCGCCAGCTTTTGCTGTATGGAATCGATAACCAGATCGTATCATACACTCCCTACCCGCCGCTCACCGCGCTTATTATGCTTCCGGTAGCAAAACTTACTCCGCTTGAAGCGAAGCTTTGGTGGAATATCTTCAATCTGCTGCTTCTGGTGTGCTGTATCTTTATCCTTTCCAAAATTACGCAGCTTGATTATTTCAAATGCGGCTTAATATTTTTTCTATCCGGATTCGCCTTAGCAAATAACTTTATGTTCGGGCAGGTTTACCTGCTTGTATTATTTTTCCTGTTAATGGGAATGTACTTTATGCAGCGCGATAAAGATATTTTATCCGCGCTATTTATTGCGCTCAGCATTGTACTTAAATTCTATACCATTTTTTTTATTTTCCTTTTCATCTTTAAGAAAAAATATAAGCTTCTTGTTTACTCGTTAGTTTTTTCTGTGGCGATATATATCCCGGTTGTCTTACTTACCGGATTTGATCTGAACTGGTTCTATTTTACAACAATTATGCCAAGGCTTGGTGATGCATGGGTCGGTACGGTTTATGCGGCTGAGTACCAATCATGGCTCTCGCTCGTTCACCGCTGGTTCAGCTATGAGCCTATGCTGAATCCCGAACCGCTTGTTGAAAGCACACTCGCTTTCTATATATTAAAATACTCATATATTTTTCTCATTTTAGCTCTGGCAATATCGGTTTTAAAGCGTTCCGGTGAAAATTTAAAACTTGAGCTATCCCTGTTCTGTATAACCTGCCTCCTTCTTTTGCCGGTGAATGCATCATACCAGTTTGTTGTTTTGATTCTAACCGCTGCAATTCTTTTTAAGTATTTCTATGATAAAAAGAAATATTTCGCGGGCTCCTCACTTGTACTGCTCATGTTTTTGATGAACTCTCATATTCAGATATTTATAACCAACTCATTTAAGGATTCACCCTTAAACATTTTCGCATATGTAAAACTTATCGGGTTATTGATATTTTTCGCAGTTAACATAGAAATACTGCTTAGACTTAACGGAGTTAAACTATTTAGTAAACGTACTTTTCGCCTCTTCGCTTTGAGCGGCATACCAATAGTTGTCTTAACGATCCTATCATACAGTCTGAATAAACCAATTAATAATATAGATAAAGCCGAATTTATCCCTACAGGCAATAATTACCTGGTTTCAATGCCTTCGGCTTTTGACAACAGACTTATTTGGACAGAATGCATTAATGATAAATTCGTACTGCGTTCAAACTTCGGGTTTAGGTATGATAAGGAAAATGTATTTTACCCTACTCTTACTGATTCACAGCATATAGCATTTGAAACCATTGAAAATAGAATACCGAAACAAAAAATTATCGATATAACAACGGGCATACAAAGAGATGCCTCAGCAATCAAGCTCAATGAGGGATCATTTAATAAAGATAAAACCATTCGCACCTATTCTGCGCAGGGCATAATTTACATTAAAGACCCCTCCACAGGTAAACATTACCCGTTAACATCGGGTAAACAAATGTGTTACTACCCTGTATTTGCTGATGGAGACAGCTCCGTGATCTTCTGCTCTGACCGCAGCCGCGGCGTAAGCTTCACCGCTTTGTATAGACTGAAAATAAAATGAAAGACTACAATTTCAATAAACCCCCCTTAGCCCCCCCTTCGTGTGAAGGGGGGATGAAAGGCTATCATAACTGTTTTTGTATGATCTGGCAAGAATCTTCGTATTCAGATAGTCCTGACGGGGGTTTAGCTTTTTGAACATCCCGCTAATGAAATACGCCGATGAATATATCGGCAGGATACTATGCGTACTGCTCGGCAAAAGCAGATCACAGCAGGCCGGATTTCCGGCAACAGCGGGCAATATACTTTTCATAAAATTCTGGGGAATGGGCAGCATTATCCTCACTGCGCCTGCTGTAGAGGCGGTGCGTCAAAAATTCCCGCAGGCGAAGCTGCATTACCTCACATTTGAAACAAACCGTGAAGTACTCGAGGTATTGGGAATAGTGGATAGTATTATTACTATCAAACTCTCTAATCCGTTCAGATTCAATATTGATACTTTAAAGCTGATAAAAAAACTGCGTCAAATAAATTTTGATATTGTTTATGATTTTGAGTTCTTCACATACTACTCCGCATTGATAAATAGGCTGGTAAAACCAAAATTCAGCACCGGATTTGATAACAGAAAAAACAAACGCTCGAGATTGTTTACGCATACGGTCGAATTCAACAACCACATTCATACACGAGATAATTTCCTGAATCTGGTTAAAGGTTTATACATCTCCCCCTCTGAGGCCGAAGGACTGCCGAAAGGCATGTGGGAGACTGAGAGGGGGTCATTACATAATTCTCTCGTTACGGAATTCCTGTTAGGTTATCAAATCAATAACTCCTTTAAAAAACATGAGAATGTTACTTCACCCTACATAGTCATCAATCCCAATGCCAGCAAAATGGCATACGAACGCAGACTTCCCGCGGCGTATTTTGTTAAGTTGATAGATGAGCTCAATGCTGCCGGAAAATACAAATTAGTGCTCACAGGTTCACACGAAGAAATAAATTATGTATCGGCAATTTATCAAAAATTGAAAAGCAAAGAACACGTTCTTGATCTTGCAGGAAAATTAAATGTAAATGAGTTATTTTCGTTAATAGCGGGGTCGGAGTGCCTCATTACGAACGATAGCGGTCCGCTGCACATTGCCTCAATTTTAAATAAGCCTGTAATAGCGTTTTTCGGACCCGAATCACCGGTACGTTACGGACCCTTAAGCCCCAAACAGCTTGTATTCTACCGCGCGCTTGAATGCTCACCCTGCATGAGCGTAAGCAACAGCAAAACCGTAAACTGCATATACAACGAACCCAAATGCGTGACCGGCTTCGATATAAATGAGATAGTAATTAAAATTAGTGAATTCATAAAAAAATTATAACACTTCTCTCCCCTCTCCTTTTAGGAGAGGGGCTGGGGGTGAGGTGTAATAAAGCGAACCCAAATGCATGACCGGTTTTGATGTAGAAGAGATAATTTTGAAGACTATAGAATTTATCAATTCATTAAGAATATAATTACATCGTTAACTCATCTCCCCCTTACAAAGGGGGAGTGTCACGCCGTTGGCGTGACGAGAGGGTCTGTTACCAATAAACTTTGAAACAACTCACAAATAAAATATTCAAAGATACCTTCATAGTAATGATATCAAATATCATCAACTATGGCGGCATGTTCGTGCTTGCTGTAATAATAACACGAATGCTTGGTGTAGATGCTTTGGGTGAATTTACTTACATCTTCGCAGTCAGCACAATACTTGCTGTAGTTTCAGAACTTGGTTTATCACAGCTTCTGGTAAGAAAGATCAATGCGGAGCGTACATTTATTTATTCATTGGTAAGGAATGTGAATACTTTCAAAATTTTCATTTCAATTGGCTGTGTTTTATTAACCTCAATAATTTTTTATATCTTCCCCGGTTTAAATCTCAACCTTACACTTATTATCGGAATCGCAGTAATTATCCCCAAAACCATACAGGCAACATTTGATTCATCTATACGCGCGCTGCAAAAACAGGCTACGCCCTCAATATTAAAAAGTCTAAACAGCCTTTTGCAGATGATCTTTGCTTATTTTATTTTGGTAAACACAGGCAGTTTGCTGAATATTTTTATTATGATAATTATCATGGAAACTCTCACAATGATAATGTTTTATATTATAAACAAAATTTTATGGAACTCCTCCGGAATTATATTTTCAGATTCTATTCCTTACAGCTATAGCTACATTGAGCCGGTGATAACAGAATCACTTCCCTTTTTCGGAAGCAGTTTTCTTGCGCTGTCTATTCCCCGAATAATTGTAATAATTCTGGGATATATGACAAATGCATTCTCGCTCGGAATTTTTTCTGCCGCTTCGCGATTTGCCAATGGTGTTGGTCTGTTTTCCGGCGCGCTTTACAACACATTCTACCCGGCTATGACCAACCCTGAAACTCCCGCCGGTGAAAAGTATGCACTCGCCCGAAAATTTACTTTGTATGCTTTCATTGCCGGTTTAGTGATTTCACTCGCTATATATTTTTTTGCAGAAATATTAATTGACCTTACATTCAGAATACGGGAAGCCGTGCCTGTATTAAAATTGTTGGGATTTGTAGTGATCCCTGTATTAACACATTCGATATTACAATCATATCTCTTTTCACTAAAATTTGAAAAGTTCATTGCGTACTTCTACATTATATTATGGATATTTAATCTAATATCCTGTTTGATTCTTGTAAAATTTTATGGATATTGGGGAGCTGCAATTTCCGCATTCACTTTTGAATATATTGTTATGATCACATTATTTATCTTATTTATAAGGCAAAAAAAATATGGATCTGAAATATCTTAAACATTTAGCAAGAATCGGCAGTACCTTCATTCATCCTAAAGGCTTTGAAGCTACTGAATTACTCATCTCAAAACTGAATATTCAGCCTTCGGATAATATACTTGAAATTGGCTGCGGTACAGGCGGAACTTTGATTGAAATCATAAACAGGTTCGGAATTAAGGTCACTGCGGTTGAAATACTTGATGAAATGATTATAGCTGCAGAAAAAAAACTAAAGTCTTTAAAACTAACCGATAGAGCAGAAATAATAAGTATTAAGCCCGGTGAAAAATACCCTTTTGAAAATAACTCATTTAACAAGATCTATGCGGAATCAGTACTTGGCTTTCAGGATAAAGCCGGTATGGAGTTCATATTCAGTGAAGTAAAACGGTTATTAAAGCCCAATGGCCTTTTAATAATAAATGATGCCTTATGGAAACAGGGTGTTCCTGATAATACTGTAAATAAAATAGTCGCACAGGCATATAAAGATTTTGGTTTGGCACATGCTTCGCCTTCTAATATTGATTTGGAAAAATTAATCAAAATAGCTGAATCAGAAGGTTTAGAGTTAATGAATCAAATAAATCTTACCAAAGATTTTATTATAACTCATAATAGTACTAATATGAAAACTGCAAGCCCCTTCAAAAATATATTAACTTTAATTGTTGAAATAAAATATAAAATAAAATTCAAAAAACATCAGAAATACACTGATTTGGTATCTTCTTATCTGATACTATTTGGAAAAAGTAGTCAACGTCCATGAAGAAATCCTTTACTTTTAAAAACCCCAAAAGCACCTTTATACAATGAGCTTATAGGTGTTTTAACCTATTCACTTTATATTAGAATTTTTCTAAGGTGAAGCAAGTATTTTTCGTTACTTTTCTTGACATTCAAAATCTAAATATTATATTTGTATAAACAGGACCATTGAAATTCTTAAATTCATTACTGCAATTGCCCTGCAAAATTAAAAACTGAAATTTCGCTTTATAAGTTTTTGGTAGCATTCTGCTGCTGATAAACTAATATACCCTAGGAGGTAATTATGAAACGCTTTAATTTCATTCTTCTATTTGTCATTTGTATTTCGTTGAATATTTATTCTCAATGGAATTACAACGGTAATGATATTTATTACAATAACGGTAATGTAGGTATTGGTACAACTACACCTACTGGTAAATTTACCGTAACGGGTGGTTTTCATCTGCACGAAACAAGTGATGCAAATTTGCGTATGACTATGGGCTATTATAAAAGTCCATTCATAAATTTAGAATATGGTTTCATTAATACTCTGGATTGGAGTACTAATCCACCCACAGCCAGAAATTTAGTAATTAATAGTCAGGTTAGTAATGACGCTTGGGGGAATGTAGGTATAGGTCCTTTAGTCCCTATACAAGCTTTAGATATTGGTGGTAGACTTAATATTAGAAAGGGTGTTATACAAAATTATGACCCAGCCAATCCAATATTGGTAAATGGAACTGAAGATCTTGGTCTCTACTCAACTCGAAATGGATTTAATATCAGAATAGTCACAAAATCAGCTCCTATTCAATTTTATACAAATGGACTTTTCGCACCTGTTGGTGGTGAAATACCGGCTATGCAAATTACACAAAATGGTAATGTCGGGATAGGAACGTTAACAACCGATGCAACATATTTACTTTCTGTAAAAGGGAAAATTCGTGCTGAAGAAATCCGCGTTCAAACCGGCTGGGCAGATTTCGTTTTTAAACCAGAGTACAAATTATTGTCACTATCAGAGCTGGAATCATATATAAAAGAAAACGGACATTTACCTGAAATTCCAAGTGAACAGGAAGTTACGAATAATGGTGTAGAGTTGGGTAATATCAGCTCTAAACTACTGCAGAAAATTGAAGAATTAACTTTGTATGTAATTGAACAGCAAAAAGAAATAGAGAAGCTAAAATATTCCATAAATAAATAACTATTTAATAAATTAAATTAAAAAATCTTATGGAATTCTTAATAAATAAATACAGGAAAATCATAATTCTGCTGTTTTTAATTATAACTACAGCAACTATTAACTCGCAGGATTATCTAAACAGTCTAAGACCAGGGGCTGTTGAGGAAATAACACTAAGGGGCTTAAATTCAAAAACATTTATTAATCAGGATAAATCATATACAACATTAATATTTCCGTACGATATTCATTTCTTCACTAATGGCCACTATCAAGAATACGATCTTGATAACACTACAACCTTAAACCCGACAAGAAATACAGTCAGGGCTTACAGCAGTTACCATACTGTTGAAAATAACGAAACATTGATGTTGTTTGGTTATCATAATTTTAATAATGAATTTTATACTCAAAGATCATATGTTTATTGGGATATGACAGATCTACCGGTGTATGCGAATGTTTCCGAAACAAGAATTACCTGGTACAGATCTCTTTATAATAGCACAACTACATTTTATTTATACACTATTGATTCTTACTGGGGTCCTACTCCAACAGATCAGCAGGGATATGATCTTTGGCAGGATTGCGGGAATGGATCAATATACGTTAGTATGAATGGAATTTCCGGAAACCAAACTTTCACATCTAATAATTCTCAAAACCCGGGCTTCAAGAACGATCTGATAAGCAGGTTATCAGCAAGATGGATGGCTTGTGCCTTTAAAAATTCCGATGAATCTAATGCAAATAATAGCTATGGTATGTCTGGTGGATATCTTGCAGTAGACTGGACAGCTCCTTCCGACTTATGCATTGGCAATACTACTGTTACAAACGGGTTAACTTTAAATTATCAAATTTCCAATACAATCACAGCACCGTGCAATCCATCTCAGTATTATATCATTAATTCAGGTGGTACAGTAAACATGGAAGTTGGAAATTACATTTTATTAAAAGATGGATTTCATGCAAAGTCAGGTTCTTCATTTATTGCGAAAATAACAGCAAGTGATGATGAAAAAGAAGATATTGGTTTTGTTTCTACGAATGAAAGAACAATGATCAGTTCAATAAACAAAACAAATCAAATACCTGCAGAATATACTCTAACCCAAAACTATCCGAATCCGTTTAATCCTTCAACAATGATTCAATATGGATTAAAGGAAAATGTGAATGTAAAAATTACAGTTTATGATATTTTAGGCAGAATTGTAAAATCATTGATAAATGAAAATCAGGATGCAGGGTACAAATCGGTGATTTGGGATGGTACTAATAATTTTGGATCTTCTGTGGCAACCGGTCTGTACATCTACAAAATCGAAGCTGGTAGTTTTATTGATTCAAAAAAAATGTTATTTCTAAAGTAGTAAAATCCTTAATATATTCTTTAAAAAACCCCGAATTCTTTCGGGGTTTTTTATTGCTATTAAACAGTTAAATTTGCAGTTCTATGATAGCGCTCGTAAATCCAAAATCGGCAAATTGGGGCTTCCGTGTCCCCAATTCACTGCTTACACTCGGGGCTTTCCTCGAAGGAAGGTATGATTATACTATTATAGATGAAAATCTTGGCGTAAATGCCGTAAACGGGCTTGCTAAACTCATACAAAACGGCGTTAAATACATCGGCATCACCGTAATGCCAGCTTTGCAGCTTCGCGGAGCGTATTCAATTTCTAAGGAAATTAAAACCCGATTCCCTGACGTAAAAATAATCTGGGGCGGATACTTCCCTTCAATGCATCCAAATACTGTACTTCAATCACCCTATATCGATTACGTTCTAAAAGGTCACGCTGAATATTCATTTTTAGAACTGCTGGTTTCGCTCGAAGCTAAACCCGGAGCTAAAGCGCTCAACCAAATTGCGGGATTATCATATAAGCACAACGGATCGATCTCGCATAATGTTAAGGCTGAACCTATCGATCCTGATCTTATTCCCCGCCTTCCATACCACAAAGTAGATGTTGATAAATACCTGAGCATCGGCAAAACTTACCTGGGTCCAAGAACAATCGGCTACCACTCAAGTGTTGGCTGTCCGTTCCTGTGCGGATTCTGTGCCGTCGCCGGAATCTACAAAGGCAAATGGCTGGGTAGAAGTGCCGAGCTGACCGCATCTGATATAATTTTCCTCAAGGAAAAATACAATATCGGCGCGGTGGAATTCCACGATAACAATTTTTTTGTGGCAGAAAAACGCGTGTATGATTTCGCAAAAGCCGTAAACGGCTTGGGCATTGGGTGGTGGGGCGAAGCAAGACCCGATACCGTTATGAAATTTTCTGATGACACATGGCAAATGATGGCTGATGCCGGTTGTAAAATGATATTCTACGGCGCTGAAACCAGTAACGATGAACTTCTGAAACTTATGCACAAAGGCGGTACCCAAAATGCGCAGACTTTAATTGACCTTGCCGAAAAATCAAAGAAGTACGGCATAGTGCCTGAGCTTTCCTTCGTGCTTGGTAACCCCACGGATAATGTTACGCGTGATATTGAAGAAGACCTGAAGTTCATAAAAAAAATTAAGGCTATTAATCCTGCGGCGGAAATTGTTATATACACATATTCACCCGTGAATTTCGAGGACTCCGAAATGTCACTTGCCGCAAAGCTGAAAGGGTTTGATTATCCTAAATCACTCGAAGAGTGGGTTTCGCCTAAATGGCAGAATTTTGACCTGCGGAAAAATCCGCTCACCCCATGGCTGAAGCCGCATCATTTTAAAATGATACGGAATTTTGAAAAGACACTTAACGCGTATTATCCCACAAACAGTGATCTTAAAATCCGGGGTTGGAAGCGTTCATTATTGCAATTAATGGGAAGCTGGCGTTATAAAACGGATTTTTACACCGCGCCGTATGAGATCATGCTGACCCAAAAGCTGCTGAAATACCGCCAGCCCGAAATTGAAGGATTTGCGCTAACTGAATAGGAGTAAAATGTTATTTCTCAATAGCGGTAAACACTCATCCATCTTAATATTTAAATCCATGTATATATCTTCTTGAAATTTATTAAACCAATACTGACTGCAGCTGTAGTTGCGGCATTTATGCTGCTTGTTTATTACACATGGCTCAAATCACCCGTGCTTACGCACGGCTTCGCATCGTATTACACTTCGGCAAGAATGCTAACAGACGGAAGCGATATGTCACAGGCTTATGATACAACTTACTACTTCGCTAAAATGCAAAGCTATGGTTTCGGCAATGTAAAAGATCTATCCAATCTGCCAACAGGCTCATTCATAATGCTGCCTCTTTGCAGATTTGAACCAAATACAGCCAAAATAATATGGAATATCCTCGGAATAATTTTCCTGTTCACTTCAATTCTGCTGTTATTCAGATCGTTTAATATTCCACTATTCAGCACACCGGGACTCATCCTCATCCTGATTACACTGCTCTTCTACCCGTTCTATTATAATATCGCTTTCGGCCAGGCATATGCAATGCTGTTACTTCTTGCATCTGTTTCAGTTTACGGATTTAAGAAAGATAATGTTTCGCTCATAACCATTCCGATTGCACTGATAATTATCCTTAAAGGTTATGGCTTTTACCCGCTTGCTGCATTACTCTTTATGAAAAAACCCAAAGCATTTTTTCTTACTGTTGGATTAACCGCAGCAATATTTCTCTTAACACTCCCTTTATTTGGTTTATCAGCATGGCAGATGTATTACGCTAAGTTTTATTCCGTGGTGGCTTATGGTGAACATTCTTCCAATGTTGCGTATCAAACAATGGGCAGTTTACTTGGACATTTATTCAGCTATAATTCAACAGTCAATACTAAAGCAATATTATCTATCCCAAAAATTTACGTTTATTACTTTACACAACTTTCGGGATTGGTTATTTTATTTCTATTATCAAAAAAGTTCAACAGAGATAACTATTTAATATTTTTTGTTATGAGCTTTGCATTGAATGTCATCTTCTCACCCGCGGCAGAAGATTACCATTCACTTTTTTACCTGCCATTGATAATTTTATCAGGCAGCATTTTATTCAATGATGTTAATTTCAGATCGCCGCAAATTTATGTTTTCGCGCTTGCGTTATTACTGCTAATGCTGCCGCTGCCTTTCAGGCTGCTTCAGGATTCATCCTTCCCGTTGTATATTTTAGCTTACCCAAGGCTGTACGGCGCGCTAATAATGATATTTTTAGCCCACGGATTAATCCATGGTGGAAAACTCCCGGAAAGTTCCTAAACCGCATCAAGGGTTTATAAATCGGGGACTAAAGTCCCATGTTGGAGTAAGCATTGCTACCCCCGCTCTAAAGAGCGGGGCTACTCATACCAAACAAATTGCAGTAACATGTCAATGTCGAAGAGCATTTTGAGTTAAATGCGGTATTAATACCCGCCTTTGAAAAATTGACGTTAAGAAATTATTCGAGCAAGCGTAGCAAGAAAAACTGTCTGACCCGCCAAAGGCGGGGAGTTTTTTTCTTGCAGCGAAGCGAAAATAATTTTAGGCAATTTTTCAGAAGCGGGCGATTTTTCTTTGGTTACTTTCTTTTCATCGCTGAAAAGAAAGTAACAACATTATCCAAAATAGGAAATTTGCGTTATAAAATATTAGGGACTAAAGTCCCATTTTGGGGTGAACTTTGCTCCCCCGCTCTAAAGAGCGGGGTTAATCAAAACCAGAAGGTTAGGAAATAAAATTTTTGACATTTGAATTTCATTTTATCATATTGCACCTGTGAACTACAAAGCTTTCTTCAATACCGTATCAACAAAAGCGCACTGCATGCCCGTAGTGATACTATACGTCACCGAAGGCTGCAACTTAAAATGCCTCTCTTGTTCATACAGACAGCCAATGCCGGGCGAGCTTACCTTTGATGAAATTAAACAGCTTGCGCAACAGCTTTCCGCCTTCGGCCTAAAACATATTGTATATTCCGGCGGCGAGCCGCTCCTAAGGCGCGATTTCAGGGATATCTGCAATCTCTTTACCGTGCTGAAAGTCAAACAAACATTACTTACCAATGGATTGCTGCTTGCCAAACGCGCCGATGAATTCAAAGGAGTATTCCATGAAATTATCGTTTCACTTGATGGCGCAGATGCCCCGACACATAACCGCCTGCGGGGAGTAAACTCCTTTGATCTTATCCTCGAAGGGATCGCAAAAGCCCGCGCCATAGGCGCCGCGCCGCAAATATCTATCCGCACAGTTCTGCAAAAACAGAACTTCCGGCAGCTTCACAGCTTTATCGAGCTTGCCAAACAAACCCGTGCCGGCCGCATTTCATTTCTCGCGGCAGATGTATCCAGCGAAGCGTACGGCAGGGATAACAATCCCGCCCGCGGCGCAGTTGCTTCTGAAAGCTCAATGGCGCTCAACAAAGATGAAGTGCTGGAGCTGAAAGATATCATTTACCGCGCATCAATCAAATATAAAAATGAATTCGAAAACGGTCTGATTGCGGAATCACCGGAGAAACTCCACCACATTGCGTATTACTACGCCGCCCTAAACGGCAGCGATACTTTTCCGCGGAATTTCTGCAACGCCCCGATGGTATCCACAGTTATTACATCAACGGGTGATATCCACCCCTGTTTCTTTCTGCCTGAGTACGGCAATATCCGCAAAAACAAATTTAATTTGCTTATAAATTCGGAATCCATTATAAACACCCGCAAACAGGTAAAGGTAATGGAACCCGACCGATGCAAAAAATGCGTATGCACATTGTTTGTATCTCCACGCGCAGCTTTGATGGATAAATTTTAAAATAACTTTCTTTTCGATCTTCATTCACTTCCTATTCTTCTCTCCCCTCTCCTTTAAGGAGAGGGGCTGGGGTGAGGTGATCATTATTACTTCTCCACGCGCAGCATTGATGGATAAATTTTAAAATAACTTTCTTTTCGATCTTCATTCACTTCCTATTCTTCTCTCCCCTCTCCTTTTAGGAGAGGGGCTGGGGGTGAGGTGATCATTATTACTTCTCCCCGCGCAGCATTAATGGATAAATTTTAGAAGATTATTCATCGGATGACTTGAAGTCATCCGATGAATAAAAAACTAAACTTAAAGTTAAACCCCACCTTTTCCATTTAAACTATCAACTTCTTTAATTACATTGTAAATCAATTATTTACAATCGTTATCAAAAGGATCTTAAGAAAAATTAACTATCTTTACAAGTACCATTTTATTGTAAAACCTAAAATGGGAAAGGTCATTCGCCAAAAATTGGCGGGTTTCACATTTACTGTCAGACCCACTGTTTTCAATCCGGCGGATTTCATTTCAAGCAAAGTATTTATATCGTACATAAAATCCCTCGACCTTTCAGGCAAAAAAATCCTCGATATGGGCTCCGGCTCAGGCGTAGTCAGCATCATAGCCTCATCAAAAGGCGCAAGCTGCACTGCGTGTGATATCAACCCCGTAGCCGTTCGCTGTATCACAGAAAACGCTCTTCAGAATAATTTTTCGGCAGAGGTTACCGCAATTGAATCAGACCTGTTTGAATCATTACAGAATATTAACCGGGCAAAGTTTGATATAATCTTCTTCAATCCGCCCTACTATAAAGGCAACCCTACTAATAACTTTGAAAGGGCGTTTAAAGGGGGACCCAATCTCGAAGTAATCGACCGCTTCCTGGTAGATGCGAAAAATTTCCTCGCTCCTAATGGCAGGCTTTGCCTGCTCCTTTCCTCCGATATGGATCTTGATGATATGTTTACCAGGTTAAAAACAGCCGGTTATGATCACAAAATTTTACATATCAATAAAAAAACCTTTGAAACGTTTTATATAATAGATGCAGTTACAAGTTAATATAAACATACTTTTAGATATCTAAAGCAAACTATGGGTTTCAGAACAATTTTCACCACTTTATTTCTTTCGCTGCAAGCGCTTGTTTATTTTACGTTTATAAGGTACTGGAAAACCACCAAATACTACAAGCCCTCTCACCGCTGGTGGGCGCTTGCGCCGTTTGTGATTTTTAATCTTTCATTCATAGTTGTTTCCTTCATCTGGGGAAGAAACTTCGCACCACCGGAATGGTTTAAAGTTCTGGGTATGTATCCCTTCTATGTTTGGATGGCTGCAACGTTTTTCATTTCTCTCTGGCTGCTCATAGGCAAAGTCATTAAGCTCCCTTTCCAGATCCCTATATGGATAGCTAAAATATTCAAACCGCTGCGCCAAAAGATCAATTCTATCAAAGAAAAAAAGGCGGTAAAAACAGTTGATCTTTCCCGGAGAAAATTTGTGCGGTATGCTACCATGGGTATTTCAACCTACGCGTTCGCAGGTGCAACCTACGGTATGTTAAGACATGATTCCTACGTTATAGATCATAAAACTATTACCATAGAAAACCTTCCGCAGGAATTGCGCGGAACCACCATCACACTGTTAAGCGATATTCACGCCGGGCAGTATATGGATGAAAAAGAAATGCGCGAGTACGCCGATGTTATCAATTCACTTGAAAGCGATATTGTCTGCATTCCCGGTGATTTTGTGAACTTTGAGGCTAAAGATGTTCACATGCTTACAAACGCCTTCCGAGATCTTAAAGCAAAGCACGGCGTATATGGTTCACTTGGCAACCACGATTTCTTCCAGGATGTTGACTACGTTTCAAAAGCAATTGTAAACGAATCACCTGTTCAGCTGCTAAGAAACGACCACCGTTCAATTAACATAAATGGTAAAAAGCTTTTTATGATGGGCGTTGATGATACCCGGGGCTCCGGTTCTGATATGAGTACAGTACTGAATTACTACTCGGGTCTTGAAACAAAACTGAAACAAACTGATACTGAATTCAATTCTGCCCCTAAAATACTTCTATGCCATAAGCCCTATGGTTTCGACTCGCTGGCGCAAAAAGATATTGATCTTGTTTTAAGCGGCCATACCCACGGCGGACAGGTTGTACCGGTAAAATTCGGGAACTTCAATATGTCATTTGCCGCAACAGTCAGCAAGTACATTGAAGGCATTTATAAAATTGGCAGATCAAACATGTACGTTAGCCGCGGCATTGGCTCAGTGGGTCTCCCTATCCGCATCAACTGCCCCCCGGAAATAACAAAAATTACTTTAGCGTGAGATATTTAGCACCCCCTCTTAATCTCCCCCTGACAGGGGGAGAAGAGCCCGCCTTGGGCGGGCGAAGTGGGGGTCAAAACATAATTTATAGATAGAGTTTCATTGATTTTTATTCGTATTTTTGCAGATGAAAAAGATACTAATTCTCCTGATGCTTTTATCACCCATCCTGTACTCACAGCAATCAGCCACAATAACATACAATTTTTACTCAAACGGCGCGCCGGCGGGAACCCCGCCTTTAATACTTGAAGCGTCCGCAGATCTTTCAGTTTACACCAATGCAGCCGGCGAAACTTTCTATTTAGATTACACTTCTTCAAAAACATACCAAACTACTACACTGAAAAACGGTGAAGTCATAACCGATGAAGAATCATTTAGCACTTATAACGTACCTGAACTGCATAACGATACAATGACCATCCTCGGTTACCTTTGCAAAAAGGCAAGCGTTGTTATACGCTCAAATCACATTGATATATGGTACACAACTCAAACTGATTTTAAAGGAACCCCGTCAATTAGTATTGGCCCAGCGCTTGGACTTGTACTTAAAATTATACGCAACGGGAATTTTGAGATCCGCGCTGAAAATATAGAGCTCAGTACAAAAATGATAACTCTGCCATACTCACTGGGTAATATTATTGAGCTGCCTTACTACAGGTACCTTGTCACAGCGCAAAACTACACTACTGTAAATATTTTTCAAAACGAAAAAATAAATTACGGCGATAAGCCTGTAAATCTGCTTACAAACTCGCCTGATATCACTTACCGCTTTTCTGAAGGTACTGTAATACTGCGGAAAGTTAAGCTGCCTGAAAATATGGGCGCACACTCCGTTATTGCGGAGCTCACAGAGCGCTCAGCAGGGGACGCATATGACAGGACAGGGTCATTGTTCATTATTCCCGATATTACAAAGGATACTTCCCTCACATTTATTGACGCGTTCATAAACGGTATAAAGGCTCTGCCTTTATATGAGGCGAAGAATAATAAAGATTACCGCGGATTCACTCTGACAGATAAATACACTCCTCCAATTGAACTAATGCGGTTTATCACACCGTTTGGAATTGGCCACTACAACAGCCAGGTGCAGGTTTACGGCGTTACCTGGGAAGATTCCCTCACATACAAACAGGATATTACAAACCTGCTGCCTGCCATCGAGGGTGAAGTATGGTTCGGTGTGTTCATTGGCTGCTATGATAAAGGCGGACACGAAGTAAGCCTTAGACTGAAATACTACCCTGATGATATTCCGCAGGAAGTACAGTCCGTGCCAAAAGCGTTCATTCAGCCGTTAATGTTTACAACAAATATCATGGAAGCAAGCTCGCAGGAATACTCAACAATATTTGAAACCGATACGCTTACTGTTGATGTTAATATTCCCGAAGGCATTAAAGAGCTTACTCTAAGATACATCTCAACCGGTCACGGCGGCTGGGGGGGCGGTGATGAGTTCAACAAAAAAATGAATTACATTTTTGCAGATGGTAAGCTTGTTTACAGCTTTATCCCATGGCGCGATGACTGCGGAATGTACAGAAAGTACAATCCCGCTTCGGGGAATTTCCCAAACGGTATGTCATCCAGCGATTTTAGCCGCTCGGGCTGGTGCCCGGGCTCAACAAGCGTGCCTGTTGATATTCCCTTAAGCTTAATGCCCGGCAGGCATACAATTTCCGTTTACATTCCTTTAGGAAAACCCGAAGGCACAAGCTTCAGCGCGTGGAATGTATCAGCCGTACTTATCGGCAAGTATTGAATCATGAAAAGTTCCCCTCCCGGAACGAAGCGACGTCCCGCCCTTTAGGGCGGGGACAAAAGAAATCTAAAACGGGACTTTAGTCCCCAATTAGATTTCGTTTCCATCCAATGGAGTCCCCTTGGGACAAACTAGAGTTTGGGAAACAAAAGCAGAAGCCGCGAAGCGGCGTAATACATCAGCGATAGGCAAAGACCATCGAAGATCAGCAAAAAAAATAAGCCCTGAAAGGGCGCAAAATTTCATAACAAGATCATTTCTTCTGAAAACTAAAATTCTCATATCAATCTTATCAATTTTACTGGTCTCATCAAACCTCTACGCCCAAAATCCGCGTATGGAATACTCCACCTACAGCGATACCATACCTCAAAGCAGCCTCTCAACATCACAAGCTGATTCCATTTTCAACTTCATTCTATCAAACAAACACCTTATCGATCTTGATGACTGCAACATCTGCAAATCACGCGCGCACATAATTACACGTATAATAGAAAAATATTTCCCCGGTGTCACCCCCGCCAAAGCATGGCTCATAGCTGATTGCATGAGAATTTCAACCAAAGAATATTACAGATATAAACCCGCAATTCTCCTTCATTCACCCGGTAAGTGTACAAACTGGGCATATCATGTTGCGCCCGTTATCATTACCACCACAGATACTATTGTAATTGATCCCTCAACACAATCCAAACCGGTAAGCTTAAGCAAATGGGCAGATGCTGTAATTCCGCAAAACGGAGCCGGATACATGGTTATTAAAGATAAACGATACTACATTTATCCCCAAAATAAAAACGATTTGATGATTGATACCCTTATAGTCTGGGATATTGAAAATAAAAATATGACAGATAATAAATACCTCCGCTCAATTGATGAAACGCTCCGCGCAAAACACACGTTGTATGAACCATGGAAGTTCAACTATTATATTTCTGAATTAATGAATCTGCTGGAATGAATTTGAAGCATTCTTAACGTCTCCCCCTTGCCAAGGGGGAGTGTCCCGTTGGGACTAGGGGGTCTTAAGCTGCATAAATACAAATTATATCGTTTCCCAAACTGAAGTTTGGGAAACAGGGGAAAAACATATGTTGTATGAACCATGGAAGTTCAATTATTACATTTCTGAATTAATGAATCTGCTGGAATGAAAACCAGCTTATTACAGCGCCCCTCCTGCCTGACTGCCAGTGCAGTTACGGAAATCACGAAGTGATTTCAAGGTCTCCATCTGCCTAAGGCATGGTCGCTTTAGCAGTATTTAAGGAGGGTATGCTTATGTTCTTTCAATACTCATTTAAAATCCCGCCTATGAAAATTGCCGTCTCGGAAATTATTTGAGCAGACACAACACGGGAAAAGCTGTTTGAGTCCGGCAGCTGCCGGACGAGTTCTTTTCCCGTAAGGCGAAAATAATTTCAGGCAATTTTCAGCAGCGGGCGATTTTTCTTTGGTTACTTTCTTTTGATCGCTCAAAAGAAAGTAACGTATAAAATGCAATATGCTGTTATATCGTTTCCCAAACTGAAGTTTGGGAAACAGGGGAAAAACATACGTTGTATGAACCATGGAAGTTCAATTATTACATTTCTGAATTAATGAATCTGCTGGAATGAAAACCAGCTTATTACAGCGCCCCTCCTTTCTTAAGGAGGGGAAAGCAAAACGAAACGTAAGTTGAGTTTTGCAGGGGTGGTCACTTTTTGATAAAAATTTATTTCGTTTCCTTCTAAGTGAGTCCCCACTCGAAAAACTTGAGTCTGTTTGCAAAACTCCTTCGGAGCGATACACTGACAACCCCCTCTTAATCTCCCCCTGTTAGGCTGAAAGACTGCCAACGGCACGTGGGAGAAGAGCCCGCCTTGGGCGGGCGAAGTAGGGGTCTGAATTATATAATCTCTTGAAAAGAAACTTGGCATATAGTATTAACCCCGCCCTTTAGGGCGGGGGCAAAAATGAAACCAATATACGGGACTTTAGTCCCTAACGAATGTATTGGCAATTCGTATTTTTTTTGATACCACCCCGCGATAAACTTCCTTTCGGAAGTTTATCTTTTCCCCTCCTTAACTCCCGCTAAAGCGGGACTTCGAAATCACTCCCTTCCTTCGCTGCCGCGAATTAAGGTGAGGCGTGATTTCTTGAAAGGAGGGGAGCTGTTACTATTTTAATTATTCATTTTTACTAAAAATATGATAATCACATCCAAAATTCTATCATCACGACCGGAGCTCATTCACGGCATATCAACACGCTTTGCGGATGAGCCGCCGTTTTACAACAATCTGAGCAAAACCATAAACGATAACCCCGAAACAATTTCCAAAAACCGCGCGCGGTTTTTTGGGTCGCTGGGTATAGCAGAAGCTTCGCTTGTTCACGCTAACCAGGTGCACGCTGATGGTGTATCGATCGTAACAAAGCCCGGCCTGTATCCCGCCACCGATGCGCTCATTACATCGCAAAAGGGCCTGAACTTGGTAATATCAATAGCTGACTGTATGCCTGTTATGCTTTATGATAAAGCAAATGGTGTGATCGCGAACATTCACTCCGGCTGGCGAGGTACACAGAAAAATATTGCGGCTAAAACAATTTCAATAATGCAAAATGAGTTTGCTTCAAATCCCGCGGATCTTTTGGTTTTTATGGGACCCGCCATCAGCAAACCCAATTTTGAAGTTGATACGGATGTCGCTGATATGTTCCCCGCTGAATATGTTTCACCAAAACCAAACAGCGATGGCAAATTCATTGTTGATACGGGCTCTATGGTTTACTCAAGCCTGCTTTCCGCTGGCGTGCCGGCAAAAAGTATCGAACAATTCCCGGGCTGCACTTTTGATACCCCGCATCTGCATTCATACCGCAGGGATAAATCCGGCTCGGGCCGTATGTTCGCCGTATTGGGGATGAAAGAGTAAAGTAGACTGGTAATAAACCACCCACCGAAATGCAAAAATGAAAAAACTTGATACTTGGGAAGTTAAAGAAGGCAACCCCTTTAAACGCCGAGGTTGGTGTTTCCTTACTTAATCTGCTTTAGCAGAGGAAGTTCACCAACGTAAGGATTTGAATAACATGATTTCAGTTGGATATGTGCTTAAATCTAATTTAGTCGTTGGTCAAAAGACCAACAACGGCGGAAAACATACCACCTCATGGCGTGGTTCGGGTTACATAAAACAAAGTACTGTCAAATTATAATTCTTTGGATTTTAAAAACGGCCTATGAAAATTTCCGTTTAAAAATTTTCTTCGCAAATATAGCACAGGAAAATTTGTCTGAGGCCGGCACCAGCCGGACGAGTTATTTTCCTGTAAAGCGAAGAGAATTTTAGGAAATTTTCATCAGCCTTGATTTTTTTGGTACTTTTTGTATCAAGACAAAAAGTACATAATCATATCTCTCAAATGGAAACAAAGAAAATAATGATTAATTCCCTACAGGAATACACAACAACTCCTTACGGCAAAAAACTCATCATACTCCCTTGTTTAAATCAGTGATTACTTTTTACTTTTAATTTAAACGCCGAGGTTGGTGTTTCCTTACTTAATCTGCTTTAACAGAGGAGGTTTACCAACGTCTGTTTTAGTTTAGAAGTACCTAAATCTTTTTTTGTCGTTGGTCAAAAGACCAACGCCGGCAGAAATAAAACCCCCGTAAATTTAATTACGGGGGTTTGGCATATATGGCATTTTAAAAACTAATTCATACCCTGTTCTTATACTTCAATTCTTTAAAATTAATAATTATTTCTGTCCCCACCTTATTGTTTATAACGGCTTCGCCATCAAGCTGCGCCGCGAGACTGTTCAGAAGAGTCATGCCCAGTGAGTTGGTTCGTTCCGGATCAAAATCTACCGGAAGACCTTTGCCGTTATCCTTGATTATTAGGTTGTAAGAACCGATTCCCTCTGTTTTATTATGCAGATCAATATCATTTTCGCTGCTGTTTTCCAGTACAACATTAATTTCACCTTTGGCATCCCCGGGGAAAGCATGTTTCAATGAATTAGAGATCCCCTCGTTGAGTATCAATCCAAGCGGTATTATTGTATCCAGCCCGAATTCAATTCCGTTGGTTTCACAATAAAACTTCACCCGCTCAAAAGATACTCCGTAAGATGAATAGATATTCTTTGCAAGCATAATTAAATATTCCCTCAATGAGGTCTTACCGATGCTTTCGCTTTGATAAAGATTTTCATGTACCAATGCCATGGCCTTAACACGGTTCCGGCTGGAATTTATTGCTTCTATTGCCTCAGGATGTTCATACTGCTCAACCTGCATATTCAGCAGGCTCGATATTACCTGAAGGTTATTCTTAACACGGTGGTGAATTTCCTTAAGCATTATTTCTTTTTCTTCCAGCGAATCTTTAAGCTCTTTATCTTTTTTCTTCTTCTCGGTGATATCCTGTTTTATTGCTATGTAATGGGTAACTTTTCCTTCGTTATCTGTTATCGGACCGATAGATGCCGCTTCCCAGTATAGCTCCCCGTTTTTTTTCAGGTTCAGAAATTCACCGTGCCATGTCTCTCCGCGGCTTAACGATTCTCTCAGGTTCCGGTAAACATTCATTTCTGTTTGACCTGATTTTAACACCGATGGGTTCTTACCTAATACTTCCTCAAAAGAATAGCCTGTGAGCTCTGTAAAATATGGATTCACATATTCTATTTCATATTCTGCATTTGTAATAACTATACTGTTTGGGCTTTGTTCAATTCCTTTTGAAAATTTCCTCAACTGTTCAAATGCCGCGTCTTTTTCTGTGAGCTCACTCTGAAGTTTTTTATACAGCTTCGCTCTCTGAATTGCCGAGGCAAAAATAAATGCGAAAGGTTCAAGCTTTAAAATATCGCTGTTATTAAAGATACCCGTCTGAAAATTCTGTACTTGCAGCACACCTATTACTTTTTCGGCATGCTTTAAGGGTATCATTATGGCCGCATGAGATACATTCTTCACTTCCCCGCCGGGCTCGCTCAGGTTTCCATCCTCATCAACAAAGAATTTGTAAACTGAATTTTTAGTCTGTTCCTCCAGATCATTCACCACCTGCGCTTCGCCCGTTAAGATAGTTCGCGTAAGCGGCCCGCTGCCAACCGGGTCCAGCTTCATCAACGGAATGTTTGAAGGATCAATATTTTCGCCATTCAGCCACAATGCGTCATATTTTATGAACTTACCGTCCTCGGTAACCAGCGAAACCATAATTCCCGTAACATCAATTATATTCTTTATGAAACCAAAACACACCCGGTATAGCTCAGATGTTTCTATGACCCTGTTGGCAGCAAGGCTCGCATCATAAAGGGTCTTAAGATATTCTTCATTCCTTTGCTTGGCCTCTGCAAAGTTCTTCTCTATTGTTATATCTTCGCCGTAAGCTAGGATCGATTCCACTTTGCCGCTTTTTCCGGGCATTGGCCTGGCATGAACCCTTATATTTACCGGACTCCCGTCTTTCCTCCTCCGCAAAAACTCAACGCCGTTTATACTTTCTCCCCGGTTTAATAAACCGATGTAACGGTCAAATTCTTCATCTTTCTCCTTTGAAATTATAGGCAGCCTTTTACCGAATACTTCCTCGGCTTTCCAGCCAAACATATTTTCTGCTGATTTATTCCAGATGTTTATTACCCTGCCCTCCGGGTCAAGGTTATATACAGCAGTTGGCGAAACTTCTATTATGCTGTTAAGGTAGTCTGAGTTCTTTCTTACTTCTTCCTGAGTATTTTTCAGATCTGAAATATTTATTGCGCTGCCAAGTATTTGCACCGGCTTGCCGGAGTTATTCCGCTTGTAAATGCAGTCATGGCCGCGGAACCAGCAATAATATCCTTTTTTGTGGCGCATTCTGTATTCATACCCACTTTCTTCTCCGTCGGCAAGTTTGTACACTTGTTCCTGCAAATAGTTCGCAAACCTGCCCACATCATCAGGATGCATAAGCTCTTTTAGAAGATTCTCCCCGAATTCCTTAATTTCATCTTTTGAATAGCCAAGTAACCTTTCTATGGCCTTGTTAATATAAATATTACTCCTGCTTTCAAGATCAAAAATATATACTATCACATAGCTTGATTCCAGAAGCCGGCTGTTGAACTTTTCTGATTCTTCCAGCTGCCGCATGTTTTTAACCGCCTCTGTTTCATCTGTTAGAATTGAGAGCAGCGAAGTTACTTCACCCTTTTCATTAATTTCCGGGTATGAATACACTGAAACATTCCTGCTGCCGTACACAGCTTTGCTTGTCAGGCTTTCTCCGGTTTTTATTATATGCCCTATAGTTTTGTACACCCGCTCTACAAGTTCGCGGTCAAGGTAAACTTGCTCAGGTGTCAGTCCCGCAATTTCTTCATCAGGATTAATTCTGAAATAATCTTTCATGATCTCTCTTGCGGAATTGTTCATGAAAAGATATTTACCCTCAGGAGTCCCCCTTATTATTCCCACTTTAAGCCGCTCGGTTAACGACCGGTATTCAGATTCCCGCTCAAAAATCTCCTGTTTGCTTTTCTCTTCTGCTGCGAAGTGACGCCTTAATAGTAAAAATATTATTACCGAGGATATTAGCACAAACAGCAAACCTTTCCCTGCCTCTATTACAAATTCACCGTAACTATCATTGTGGTATGCTACATTTAGCAGATCTGAAATTATTATCCACAATGAGCTTACAATAAAATATATCAAACTGATCCGGAGAGAATTTCTGAAAGGGTCTGAATTTTGTCTTTTAACGGGCTGATCCATATCAATTCATAAAAGTTTTACCTCAATTTCAGGAAAATACCTTTACAAATTACTGATTCACAATATCATGCAAAATGAGTAGGGTCATAAAAAAATATGATTTTTATCGCCCGTCACAATTACTGTTATTCATTAAAAAAGACGGGCTCTCACCCGTCTTTGATTGAAAATCCCTGTTCCCTGCGGTTTATCTGCTACGGCCTCGCTTCTACGTAATACATCTCATTACCCTTTGATGCTACAAATGACATTGTTCCGTCATCCTTAACTGCAACATCCGTGTAGGCTGAATAAGTATCACCAAGCTTTTTATTGTTGACGTATAAAGAATAATCATAAATATACATATCCTTCTTCACAACATTACCCGCAAAATAAACTAATTTGTTATTCACATACTTCAGGTCGCTAATATTATCAAATGTTTTGCTTTCGCCTTTGTTTGTATAAACATTGTATTTGTATGTGTAATTCTGTTTATCCGTCAGTTCTCCTGCAAGATACGCGTAATTGCTGCCGCTGGTCAGTATTATTTGGTTAGTCTTCCAGTCAGCGGTGTTTATTGTATTATACGGACCCGATACTTCACCGTCAATTACAACATAACTCTTATCCGGAATATTCTTTTCATAATTCCCGTACTTAACGCCAACATAACCTATTGTTCCATCCGGCATAAATTTAGCTTCGCTGATGTAATCATACTTATCGGATATTACTTCACCATTTAAAACTACAAAATATTTATTGCTCTTATCTGAAGCAGAAAAAAGTACATCTCCCTTTTTATTGAACACCGGGTAATTAATTGATGAATACTTTTTACTTTTTTTACCGCCTGTTACAAGTGTTGCGGAATAAACATAATCACCGCTCCCTGTTCTTGATTCTTCAGATGTAATGTAATAAAATTTTCCTGCATCATTATAACCGTAATTATAGATACTGCCTGTAGTTTTATCTACAACTGTTTCACCATGCATTAATGTTGAGTGATAAATATACTCACCTGCTGAATCCTGACCCACATATATAGGATTTCCGCTGTTATCAAAACTTAATGGGCCGTAAACCCAGTCAAACGATTTATATTCTCTATCACCAAGCACCACAAATGTATTGCCTCTCTCTTCGTAGAACTTGCCCTGTGATCTCGCAATGTAACACGGTACATCGTTTTGATTGAATTTAAGATCATACCACGTTATATCGCTGTAATGCTTCTGCTCAGTATCACCAATTACCAAAAATGATGTTTCGTTCTCCCTGGCGATATAATACACGCTGCCGGATTTTGTGAATCCAACATAGCCAATCGGCTCACCTTCGGAATAACCATCCGGGGTATAAGCCAGGCGTATCTCATCATATGCTTTGCCTTTGGTAAGCTGCCCCGTCCGGGTATCATACATCACCATGAATGTTTTGCCGCCTTCGCTGCCTGCGTAATACAGAATATTATCTCTTATAGTCCAGCCATCAAGTACAAAATCGTATTCAGCTATTACTTCGTTGTTCTTTAACACAGAATACCTGTAAACTGTATCAGTGATGTTTTCGCTGCCTACTATATATGAATTTCCTTCACCGTCAAACAACGCGTTATACGTCATTGCGTAATTGAATGGCTTCGATGTTCCCTTTGCGGTAATTATTGTGGTCTTTGTTGTTGTTGTATCGTATGCTGAATATACCCAGCCGCCGGTTACCGCGTTATATTTAATCGAGTAAGCGTCAACCTGCCCGTATTCACTTGGGATTCCCGTTATTAATTTCTGATTTATTGTCTGCGAGCTGAGCTGCATTACTAATATCATGCAAAATACTGCCAATATTGCTGTTTTTTTGACCCTTTTCATAGCTTTTGTTATTTTTTTAAATTACTGATTTACAAAGATACTCAAACAAAAATCATCTGCCAATCTATAAAGATACATTCTGTTCGGAAAAAATCCCCCAATTGTTTTAACCTGCCATCGTGTCACCCTCCCATTGACTTGGTCAGCGTAGATAGTTGTCGCTCAAAATATTCCCCTCTTGAGAGGGGTACGGCGTAGCCGGGGGGTGTGTATGAGAATAACTTGTGCCTTCCCGCCATCAATTCCTGATGGGGGTTGTTTTTTACGACTACCACCCCTTCAGCATCCGTACATACCCTGATGCTATCACATCGCCATTCTTTTTCACTGCGCTTACCTTATACTTACCAGGCTCCGGAAAAAACACATCTGCGAAGAATATATAATCCCAGTGCGCTTCAATATCAAACGGCTCCGCTGAGATCTTCTCCCGCATACCAGCAACATCTTTTTCCACCAGCAGCGAGACCGATACAACGCCAATAGCTTTTGCGGTTCTGAGCATTACGGTTATAGTGCCGCCCTTTTCGGGCAAATAGAACTCAGTGCTGTTGCCTATCTCTTTGCTATCCTTGTATTCTTCACAAAAATAAAGTGAATCATTCTTAAGGCTCTGCGCATAAATTGACCCGGTAGAAATTACTATTGCAAACAACACTGATACAGGCAGTATCACTCTTAACTTTGTATTCATTTTTATTTGGGATATTTAATTTTACAATATGCTGCTTTACATAGCTTAAACATAACGTTAAATTAAAATTATTACAAGATTTAATGTTGTGTAGGATACAAAGCCTTCCTGGATTCCTGACTACTGCTGCAGTTCTCCAGCAAAATAATAATCTTAGTGACTTTGCGCTTTATAACTGTAGCTCGAATCGCTGATTCGAGTAATCGAAACGAAGTTTCGATTTAAACGCCGGCGTTAGTGTTCCTGATTTAATCTGCTTTAGAAGAGGGAGTTCACCAACGTCTGTTTTAGTTTCAAAGTACCTAAATCTTATTTTGTCGTTGCTCAAAAGACAAACGCCGATGGAAAACATACCACCACTGCCGGAGTCAGTCCGCTGGCTAAACAGAGTTAAAGGCTCATCAAGCCCCGAAGGGGCGAAAGAGCTTAGCGATGGGCACAGCCCATCGAAAAACGAATGCAATTTTAAAACAAGCCCCGCAGGGGCGCAATCGATGTTGTTGTTTTAACCGCCGTCGTCGTAGATTCATGACTGCAGCTGCAGTTCTCCAACGGTAATAACCTTTGCGACTTTGCGTTAAACAACTGTAGCTCGAATCGCTGATTCGAGTCGAGCCGAAACCGGGTTTCAGCTTACATAAAATATAAAAGCCGGCTCTTTAGCGCCGGCTTCTTAATGATTATCTTTCCATTTGGGGGTAAAGATCTTATTTCTCTTATTCTGCAAAAAACTCTTATCTGCCTTTACCCTTATTTCCGTTGCCTTTTTTATTCATTTTCTTCTGGCTCTTTTTATTCTTGCTGCCTTTTTTATTCTTCTTGCCTGTGCCGTCTTTTTTCGGCACGCAGTTCGGGTCTTTTTTCTGCAGCCTGTCGCGTTTTCTGTCGCCTGCTCCGCTATTTGTTTGCGGGTCGCGGTTGCCAGTAAAATTCATTTCTGCTGCTGTTACAAGTGTGGTGGATATGGATGCCGCGGCAAAGAGCAGTACAACGAGTTTTATTGCTAAGCTTTTCATGGTTTTACCTTTAATTTTAATGATGCGGTTAATTGCTCTTTTCATTATATAAGACACCCGTTTCCCGAAAAGGTTTAATTTAGTATACGTTCTATCTTATCTTGAAGTTTTAACGGAAGCGTAACAAGCAACAACTCAACATGTCACCACTGCCTGGGCCAATCCATGGCCTAACGGGTTTAAAAGCTTGACAAACTTGTGTCCACCTGCTCCTGTCTAAAAAGAATAGACCTATAAGCGGGTTTGTGATTTTTGCCCCGCCTCAGAAAAATTGGCGTGAAGAAATTGTTCGAGCAAGCGTAGCAGGAAAAGCTGTTTTAGTCACACAAATCGCACTTGTGGTGCACACCAGGCGAGTGAGCCGAAGGACTTAAACCGCTTTAGCGGAGGAAGTTTCTTTTCCTGCAGCGAAGCGAGAATAATTTTAGCCAATTTTTCGAAAGCGGGCGATTTTTCTTTGGTTACTTTCTTTTCATCGTTGAAAAGAAAGTAACAGTAGATACACATGACCTTCCACTGCACTCACCGGTAATCATACGCCGGCGTTAGTGTTCTTGACTTAATCTGCTTTAGCAGAGAAAGTTCACCAACGTCTGTTTTAGTTTCAAAGTACCTAAATCTTATTTTGTCGTTGATCAAAAGTCCAACGACGGCGGAAAACATACCACCACTGCCTGAGCCAGTCCGCTGGCTTAACGGAGTTAAAGGCTCATCAAGCCCCGCAGGGGCGCAATCGATGTTGTTGGTTTAACCGCCGTCGTTGGAGATTCCTGACTGCCTCTGCAGTTCTCCAACAGTAATAACCTTTGCGACTTTGCGTTAAACAACTGTAGCTCGAATCGCTGATTCGAGTAATCGAAACGAAGTTTCGATTTATATAAAGCTTTGAAGCCCTGAATTTTTTCAATGCTTTCAATAGTGAGTGCCTTTACTTTTGATCAAACTAAAACTATCTTTACACCTTTGTTAATAATACTTTTCCTGATGAAAACTATCGCGGAATCTGTTGTAGCATTCAATAAATCACTTTCATTCACCGGTGTGCTGCCCAAAGGCATAAACCTGCTGAATCCCTTTAAAAATAATCCGGCAATTCTAAAGATCTCTGAAGAATTCTATGGTAAATATTACAACGATACCAAACCCCGCCGCATGATACTTGGCATCAATCCCGGGCGCCACGGCGCCGGTGTTACCGGAATACCCTTCAGCGATACCAAGCGCCTTAAGGAATTCTGCGGCATAAATATCACACAATTCTCCTCCCATGAGCTATCCTCTGTATTCATTTATGATATGATAATGGCCTGTGGCGGCGTGCGCAAGTTCTACAATAAGTTTTACATCAATTCCATTTGTCCCCTGGGATTTACGAGCTCCGGTACAACCGGCACACGCGAAAAAAATTACAATTACTACGATTCCCCCGCCTTGTATAAGGCAATGTATCCGTTCATTGTAAAAAGTATACGCCGGCAAATAGCCTTCGGCTTCAGTAGTGAGGTATGTTACTGCATGGGTATGGGTACAAATTACAAGTTCTTCATGAAGATCAACGAAAACGAAAAGTTATTCAATGAGATCATACCCCTCGAGCATCCTCGTTTCATAATGCAGTACCGCCTGAAAAAAAAGGATGAATACATAAAGAAGTATCTCGAAGCCCTTAAGTTACATTAAATGCAGTTCCAATAGGTTTAGAATGATCAGCCAAAATCTCCCCCTAACACTGGCGATCCCGACTTCGCCACGCTCAATCGGGATAGGCTGAGTACTCTCTCACATAACCCTGCTTAATCTTCGCTTTAGCAGCGAAGCTGCGCGGGAGAGTATGTCATTTTTATAAATAAAAAAACCGGTCAACATTTCTGTTAACCGGGTTAATAAAATTATTTTTTTTCAAAACTCTCCTTACATTTATCCGTCAAACTGTGCGCATATTGATAAATGCAATCTTTACAAACATTACTAATATCTATTTTGTACTTCTTAGGAATTTCAAAAATTGCAAAACCTTTCACAATTTGAAGCCCCTCCATTTTTAAGTTATTTGTCATTACGGAACATTTGAAATATGTATATTTCATCGTAATAAAAAAACTCCAACCGGATAAATCCAATTGGAGTTTAAAATAAAATCTGGCGACGACCTACTCTCCCACAACCCTGCGGTAGTAGTACCATCGGCGAGGCGGAGCTTAACTTCTCTGTTCGAGATGGGAAGAGGTGTGACCCCCGCTCTATAATCACCAGAAAATCATATACATCTATTGCGCTCCGTTTGATCGGCGCGTAGCAATAGTGTAAAAATCAAAAGGTAAGTTTTTCCTGTAAATAAACCCCGCTGCAATTTTTTAGTTGGTTTAACCAACGCTGGCTGGCGCCAGCAATTACTTTAAGCGAATTTACCAATGCTAAATTCTATCTGATCGATAAAAATTAAAGGTAAAGTCTTCGGCTTATTAGTACTTCTCGGCTGAACACATTACTATGCTTACACCTGAAGCCTATCAACGTCGTAATCTTCGACGAGCCTTATTCCCCGAAGGGAAGAGAAACCTAATCTTGAAGCGAGTTTCGCGCTTAGATGCTTTCAGCGCTTATCTCAACCGAACATAGCTACCCAGCGGTGCTTTTGGCAAAACAACTGGTACACTAGAGGTTCGTTCGTTCCGGTCCTCTCGTACTAAGAACGAGCCTTCTCAAGTTTCTTTCGCCCGCATAGGATAGGGACCGAACTGTCTCACGACGTTCTGAACCCAGCTCACGTACCGCTTTAATTGGCGAACAGCCAAACCCTTGGGACCTTCTCCAGCCCCAGGATGCGATGAGCCGACATCGAGGTGCCAAACCTCCTCGTCGATATGAACTCTTGGAGGAGATCAGCCTGTTATCCCCGGCGTACCTTTTATCCTTTAAGTGCCGGCCCTTCCACTCGGAACCGGCAGATCACTAACTCCTGCTTTCGCATCTGCTCGACTTGTCTGTCTCGCAGTTAAGCAACCTTATGCGTTTGCGCTCAACACCTGATTACCAACCAGGTTGAGGTTACCTTTGAGAGCCTCCGTTACAATTTAGGAGGCGACCGCCCCAGTCAAACTACCCGCCTAACAGTGTCCCCCACCCGGATCACGGATGTAGGTTAGAATTCAAATAAGCCAAGGGTGGTATTTCACATTGCGACTCCACGACGGCTAGCGCCGCCGCTTCATAGTCTCCCACCTATTCTACACATAGATTACCCGAATCCAGTGCTAGGGTGCAGTAAAGGTGCACGGGGTCTTTCCGTCCATATGCGGGTAACCGGCGTCTTCACCGGTACCACAAGTTCACCGAGCCCGTGGTTGAGACAGTGACCAAATCGTTACACCATTCGTGCAGGTCGGAACTTACCCGACAAGGAATTTCGCTACCTTAGGACCGTTATAGTTACGGCCGCCGTTTACTGGGGCTTCGGTTCAAAGCTGCCGGCTTACGCCATGACCTCTCTCCTTAACCTTCCAGCACCGGGCAGGTGTCAGTCCATATACATCCCCTTCACGGGTTAGCATAGACATGTGTTTTTGTTAAACAGTCGCTTGGCCCATTTCTCTGCGGCCCAAATAATTGGGCACCCCTTATCCCGAAGTTACGGGGTTAATTTGCCGAGTTCCTTAACCACGGCTCACTCGAGCGCCTTAGAATACTCATCTCATCTACCTGTGTCGGTTTACGGTACGGGCGCCTTAGTATACGCCGGAGCTTTTCTTGGCAGCCTGATTAGGGAGAGTTTGTAGGCTTGCGCCATCCCGTTCGGGTTTCAGATTGCTCCTACGCCCTTAGACCACCATCCATCAGGTGGCTCTCCTTTCACTTCTGCGTCCCTCCGGTTTAAATTTCGGCGGTACAGGAATATTAACCTGTTATCCATCACCTACGCCGTTTGGCCTCAGCTTAGGACCCGACTAACCCTGAGACGATTAACGTTGCTCAGGAAACCTTAGATTTTCGGCGACAAAGTTTTTCACTTTGTTTATCGTTACTTATACCAACATCTTCGTTTCTGTACGCTCCAGCCCACGTTGTCCGTGAACCTTCGCTGCATACAGAATGCTCTCCTACCACTCATTACTGAGTCCACAGCTTCGGTGCTATGTTTGAGTCCCGAGTATTATCGGCGCTAAGTCGCTTGACTAGTGAGCTATTACGCACTCTTTAAATGAATGGCTGCTTCTAAGCCAACATCCTAGTTGTCTCAGCAACTTAACATCCTTAGTCTGTTAACATAGACTTGGGGACCTTAGCTGGTGGTCTGGGTTGTTCCCCTCTTGGCAATGAAGCTTATCCCCCACTGCCTGACTCCCGGAAAACATATGTACGGAATTCGGAGTTTATCTGGGTTTGGTACCGTTGTGACAGCCCTACCCCAATCAGTGCTCTACCTCCGTCATACTATTATCCGAGGCTAGCCCTAAAGCTATTTCGGAGAGAACGAGCTATCTCTGAGTTTGATTGGTCTTTCGCTCCTAGTCACAGCTCATCCGAGCAGTTTTCAACCCGCACCGGTTCGGACCTCCACAAGGTGTTACCCTTGCTTCATCCTGGCCATGACTAGATCACACAGTTTCGCGTCTGCCGCATCATACTAATCGCCCATTTAGGACTTGCTTTCGCTGCGGGTGCATTCCTTAAGAATTTACCCTGGCATGATACGAGCAACTCGTTGGTTCATTAAGCAAAAGGCACGCAGTCACCCCTTTGAAGAGCAAGCTCTTCCAAGGTGGCTCCTACCGTTTGTAAGCACACGGTTTCAGGTACTATTTCACCCTCCTGTCAGGAGTACTTTTCACCTTTCCCTCACGGTACTTGTTCACTATCGGTCACTGGTTAGTATTTAGTCTTACGAGATGGTTCTCGCGGATTCCCACAGAATTTCACTTAGTCCGTGGTACTTGGGATACTTTCAAGAGCCTATCGTTTTCGCTTACGAGGCTATCACTCTCTGTGGCTGTATTTTCCAAAACGATTCAGCTAACGAATCAGTGTACTCTTTGATCTACTCGAAATTGATCTGAAAGTCCCACAACACCTGTGATGCAACGATTCGAGTCTTTAACACACCACAAAGTTTAGACTGTTTCCATTTCGCTCGCCGCTACTCCGGAAATCACTATTGTTTTATTTTCCATCAGGTACTTAGATGTTTCAGTTCCCTGAGTTTGCTCTGATGCACCTATTTATTCAGTGCATAGTAATACGACATTACTCGCATTGGGTTGCCCCATTCGGAAATCCCCGGGTCTAAGATTGCTTCCATCTATCCGAGGCTTATCGCAGGTAACCACGTCCTTCATCGCCTACCAGTGCCAAGGCATCCACCGTGTGCCCTTAGTAACTTTTACCAAAAATCTTTATCGATACAGATAGAATTTCTGAATAAATGATTATTCAGAGTCGCATCGATAAACTTGTTTATCTACGGAAAAACTTACCTTGTTA
Source organism: Ignavibacteria bacterium UBA2360 (assembly GCA_002344125.1). Lineage (GTDB taxonomy): Bacteria > Bacteroidota > Ignavibacteria > Tepidaquicellales > OLB5 > OLB5. Next base: position 392,235 of record DDTQ01000011.1, read on the forward strand.
AAAGAACAACAATCTATCCTAATACTCACCGTATTTCGGATTATCGCGAAGTAAAGAAATTTTAAATCCTCTTACTCCATTTAAAACGCAAAATCTTTTTTCGATCTAAATTTAAGTTAGTGGAGCCAATCGGGAAGCCTCGGGGACCGATAACCTTCCCGACATTTCATGTCGGGATGCTCTCCGGTTTTGAGCTATCCATCTTAAAATTATTCAACCGACTAACATTTAAGTTAGTGGAGCCAATCGGGATCGAACCGATAACCTCCTGCTTGCAAGGCAGGTGCTCTCCCAGTTGAGCTATGGCCCCAATAATTAAATTGTTTAATATAAACGTGGGCCTAAATGGAGTTGAACCATTGACCTTGGCGCCTACGGCGCCACGTACTTTCCTGGTATAATCAGGATATGTATGCACGTTATTGGGTAACGCTTTAATAAAACGTGGGCCTAAATGGAGTTGAACCATTGACCTCACGCTTATCAGGCGTGCGCTCTAACCATCTGAGCTATAGGCCCTGCTTGCATGGTTGAATATTCATAAAAAATATTCAGTCTTTTAGAACAAGGGCATTTGCCCTTGTTCATAGAAAGACCTATATAAAATTAAATGTGTGCGTAAATCAACTTGGTTTTATCAAATCGAATCTCTTTAGAAAGGAGGTGATCCAGCCGCACCTTCCGGTACGGCTACCTTGTTACGACTTAGCCCCAGTCACTGGTTTTACCTTCGGCGCTTATTAAAGGCGACTTCGGGTACCCCCAACTTCCATGGCTTGACGGGCGG
>DDTQ01000011.1:393044-393218 GCA_002344125.1 Ignavibacteria bacterium UBA2360
AGACTCCAATCCGAACTGAGACCATTTTTTAGGGATTGGCTCCACCTCGCGGTATTGCAGCCCTTTGTAGTGGCCATTGTAGCACGTGTGTGGCCCTAGGCGTAAGAGCCATGCGGACTTGACGTCATCCCCACCTTCCTCACTACTTGCGTAGGCAGTCTTCCTAGAGTGCCC
>DDTQ01000011.1:393244-886728 GCA_002344125.1 Ignavibacteria bacterium UBA2360
CACGAGCTGACGACAGCCATGCAGCATCTGTAATAGCTCCCCTTGCGGGACACCGGCTTTCACCGGCTTTAGCTATCATGTCAAGCCTAGGTAAGGTTCTTCGCGTTGCATCGAATTGAACCACATGCTCCACTGCTTGTGCGGGCCCCCGTCAATTCCTTTGAGTTTCAACCTTGCGATCGTACTCCCCAGGTGGAATACTTAATGCGTTAGCTGCGACACTGAGTTTAACCCCAACGTCTAGTATTCATCGTTTAAGGCGTGGACTACCAGGGTATCTAATCCTGTTTGCTCCCCACGCTTTCGTGCTTTAGCGTCAATAGTGGACCAGAGGACCGCCTTCGCCACTGGTGTTCTTTCTGATATCTACGCATTTCACTGCTACACCAGAAATTCCATCCTCCTCTTCCACATTCAAGCCTTGCAGTATCAAAAGCAGTTCCAGAGTTAAGCCCTAGGATTTCACTTCTGACTTACAAAACCGCCTGAGCACCCTTTACACCCAGTAAATCCGGACAACGTTTGCCCCCTACGTATTACCGCGGCTGCTGGCACGTAGTTAGCCGGGGCTTACTTTTGAGGTACCATCATATTCCACAGAGTGGAAATTTTTTCCCTCACTACAGAGGTTTACGAGCAAAAGCCCTTCATCCCTCACGCGGCGTTGCTGCTTCAGGGTTTCCCCCATTGAGCAATATTCCTTACTGCTGCCTCCCGTAGGAGTCTGGACCGTGTCTCAGTTCCAGTGTGACTGATCATCCTCTCAGACCAGTTACTGATCGTAGCCTTGGTGGGCTATTACTCCGCCAACTAGCTAATCAGACGCAGGCTCATCTTCAGGCGCCGAAGCTTTAACAACTGTCTTGATGTCAAGCCGCTGCATCATCTGCTATTAGCTCCGGTTTCCCGGAGTTATGTCAGACCTGAAGGCAGATTACCTACGTGTTACTCACCCGTGCGCCACCTCCACACAGTATTGCTACCGTGCTTCAGTTGACTTGCATGTATTAGGCACGCCGCCAACGTTCGTCCTGAGCCAGGATCAAACTCTCCGTAGTAATTTTTATTTTTAATACTTTGGAGTTTGATTTTTTTATAACCGTCTCAGCATTAATGCTGATGGTTGTTGATGAAACTCAAGAAGAAATTACGCACACAAACTTATTATGTTTGCGTGTTAAAATTGTTGAAAGAACGTAATTATACAGTGTGATTGTTTGAATCAGGTATAATTAATCAGGGTTACAAAAGTACCTGTATTTCTTTACAAAGTCAAGGAACAAAACAAGTGAGAGGGGGTAAATATTTTATTACTATTACACTTATGTTAGCTATCTGTTAAGCAAATAATGCAGATAGCTTTCCACTTTTTTTTGAAAAAAAGTTTAATTTTTTTTATTTTTTTCCAATATTTCCTCTTGACAAATCAAAACCCCTCAATTTCACCTCAAAAATGCGGTTTAAGTCTCAAATTTGCGGTTCCCGCCAAGGCGGGACTTCGCAAAATTCTAAAGAAATTTGCTTGTTTCTTGCTGGAATCGCTAATTATATTAGGAATATGGCGCTTAGCTGGGGACTCTGTGAGCTCGCGAAGCCGCGATTCCTCTTTGAGAAATAAGATCTTCGGCCCGAAGGGGAGTAACGAAAATGGATTGCGAATACTAGGATTGATTACAATTTAAAACGAGGTATTGGGCTATTACAAGCTTCTCAAACGGCCTATGAAAATTACCGCCCGATTGCTGTTGCAATTGGGAAAATTATTTGAGCAGATACTACACGGGAAAAGCTGTTTGAATCCGGCAAATCGCACCTAAGGTGCGAAACAAGCCGGATGAGTTCTTTTCCCGTAAAGCGAAAATAATTTTAGGTAATTTTCATCAGCCTTGATTTTTTTGGTACTTTTTGTATCAAGACAAAAAGTACAAAAGCACATTTCACTACTGTCAGAGCCAGTCCATAGGCCTTCGGAGCTCTGTCATTAGACGCATTTCAAATTCTACAAACATTTCACTCCTACGGAGTTAAAAGCCCAAAACAGAAGTGTCTTTTTTCCGACTTTCTTTACTGGAAAATCACGATGTGTTATCGAAGTCTGCACCTGCCACGGGCATGGCCGCTGAAAGGGGACTGCCCCTCGCCAAAGGAGAGCGGTGGTTAACAAATGATGAACTTTATGATTACTGATCTATTTAATGAACCATACCCTTCCCTTCGGGCCGAAGGCCTTGTCTCTAAGGGATAGATGGGGGAGGTCTAAAAAAGTATCATCGCATGATACACTTATATGCTTATAGCATATGTATATTTGTTTCAAAGCACTCCGGCAGGGCGGGACCGCAAAAATGCCTGAAGGCATTTTTCAGGGTGAAACGAAAAACAACGACTCTATAACAAACTTTTATAAATAGTAATTGAAAAACTTATGGCTCAAAAAATCAGGTCCATTGTGGGCTCACTTTTAGGAATTAAAAAAATGAAAGAATTTAACAAAGAGCTGCACAATGATATCGCTTTGCTGAAAACAATGCATGCGAAAAAAGATAAACAGGAATTCAATTTGCTGAAATCAGAAATAATGCAGAAGCATAAAATAAGCAAAGCCACGGTTTACCGTGAAATGAATAAAGATACTCCGGGAATGTACAAGATACCAAATTACAATCCGCCCTCAATAGATATCACCACACTTGAGGCGCTTATGGTGCGCGAGCTGCACCTTGCCGGAAAGCAGAACAAAGAAATAATAAAAATAATGGCCCGGGAGCTTGGAATACCTTATAATTGGGATAGGTTCGATAGAGTCCGCCGGATGGCTGAGGAACTGGATGAAGCGGAGTACGACCCCGGAAAGTCATACTTCCCCATGTATAGTGATATGTTCTTTGAAAGACTGCTTGGGCTGGAGTTTATGGCGGGTGATACTTACAAAGAAGTGGATGTTAACGGGTGCACAATAAAAATCTGCAAGGATACCCTGGAGATGATAAAAATATACCTGATGCGCGATAACCCGATGGATGGCAAAAAACGATCTACTGACCCGATAATAGCGGAAATAATCTTTCACAGTGAAATGGATGAAGGCTTAAGAAGAAAGTCATCGCATATGAACAGAACCGGCGAGATACCAAGCGCGTACGCGCTGCGGAGCATGCAGGAAACAAAAGAGCTGCTGAATAAACGAAAAGGGACTCTGCTTAGAATAAGAGAAGAAGTTTTAAAAGAACAAAATAAATGGACAAAGAAATAAATACACAAAGAAATAAATCCACAAAGAAATAAATGCACAAAAAAAATTAACGCACAAAAAAATAACAAAAATTGAACCCACTATGCAAAAAACAAAAAGCGAACCAACCGGGAATACACAAAGTAAACCCAAGGATCACCTTGAAAATGATCTTAAAAACTGCGATACGTTAATTACAAACATTTGCGGCAGGAAAATTGAGCTGAACAGGCAGCAGCAACTGGAAGTACGGGAGTATATATATGCCATTGGCAGTCGGGCAAAAGATACCGGTGACCCTCTAAGGAATGCGGCAAAGTACAGCGATATTGAGTTAAGGGGTCTGCTGCTTATAATGATGAAAAAAACTATTGACCGCATTCCATCGGAGAAATTACTTGATGCTGTTGTTGAAATAATGTGCCGGGTGGATGGCAGGAAAGGTAAAGTAACTAAACACTGAAAAATACCGGTGTTACAATAAAGAGAGTTTGCAGCAATTTATAATGCACCGAAAACCTTAAACGGTTGTATTATAAATTTGTAGAAGGAAGGGGGATGCAATATACTTAATTTTGGGTATAAGCAGACCCCCTTTTTTTTGCAATCGAATGACTTTAGGCAAGAAACCAAATCCGTTATATTTGCATTATGGCAGATGTACACACAAAGAAGCAGCGGGGTTATAAAACTGGATTATTATTAAAGGTAACTTTGAGTTTGAGACTTTTCGACTTTTCTTTTTGATTTTTGTAAAGGGTTGAATGAAAACTGGCATACTTAAGTAGAGCAGAGCGAAATTCCGATAAATTGAAATTCGGAAAATGAAGTATTTCTTTACTGTTTTTTAACGCTATAAAACCTTTATCACCATAATTACTGAAAACTATTTTTTCTGGTGCAGATCTAAAAAATATATACATTAAAAAATCTTTTATTTTATATTCAACAAGAGAATCATTTTCCTTTGCATTTTTAACGTTATATTCACCAATTGCAATATTTGCAAGTATTTCGGGTATTTTTGAATCAATCATAATAAGATCTTCTTTTGAATAGCTTGTCATAGAAGCATCAAACACACAATGAAGATTGCACTTTTTGTTTACCTTGATTAGCTTGAAATTAGCTTCAAAGCTAGGTTTTAAAGCAACTATATCATTAAATGATAGTTTATTGTAAACATAATTCATAATCACACTATAAATGTATTATTGTTATGATACTGAAGAAATTCTTCCTTAGGTACAAACTTGCTTGGTAATATTATTCGTTTGTCATCATAGTTCAAAAAAAATCTTTCTATAGTTTCATTTTCATTATTTTCTTTTAGCTTTGATGAAACTTTAATTTTAAATTCTGGAGTAATAGTAATCAAACCCTTATCAAATGCTCTATCATGAATCACATTTAAACACAAACCATTTTGAGGATTTAGTCTGTTTTTATGATCCTTTGACCAAGGTATGATGTGGCTTGCATTCAAAAGTGATGAGATCTCTATTTGAGTAATACAGCATTTATTTTCATATGTTGATAACACTGATTTGCGGAAGAAATATTGGTTTACTCTGGTTTTTATTAATTTCTCTTTATCTAATCCTAAGGGAATATCGTCTTCAGTTAATTCTATTTCTTGCTCTAATGTGATACCGCGCTTTTCGGCTAATAACTTTTCACTTTCATAAGCTAATTTTTCCCAGTTCTCATGAAATTCGTTCCACACTTCTATATCCGCTTTACTTCCGGATGTTAAACCACGTATATTTCTTTTTTGAAGTTCTGGATCAAGTCTTCCAAAATTTCCAAGTTTCATAGCAACCGCACTTGGGGTTCTACCTATGATTAAAGCCAGTTCTTTGATTTTTGGATTTTCCTTTACTGTCTTACTGAATGGTATTTTACAGTAAAGGTTAAAGGCAATGATTAATTCTTCCTTTGTCCAAAGATTTTTACTCATTTACAAAGGTAATTATTTTTTCTACAACTTTCGCCGCATCTTTTTTAACTTCATGTTCCCAGAATCTTATTACTTTCCAGCCCTGTTTACGTAATGCTTTCTTAACCTCTTTAGCTCTTGCTGTATTTCTTGCAATTTTAGGTTTCCAGTATTTTAAATTAGATTTCGGTTGAATATAATGATATGGGCATTTATGGAAAAAACATGAATCAAGAAAAACTACAGCTTTTTTGCTTGCAAAAACTATATCTGGCTTACCAATTAATTTTGTGTGTATTCGAAACCTTAAACCTTTTTTATGTAGGAGTGATCTAATTTTAAGCTCCATTTTTGTGTTTTTGGAGCGTATATTTTGCATGTTTTTCCGTCGATTGGATTTTGTCAGATTATCCACTGTATGCAGAATTTAAAACAAAATCATCAAAACCATCAAGTGGCCCAAAGTCGATTTCGTATGTGTACTGGCTTTTCTTCCTGATTATTACACAATCAGTGCCTATTTCTTTAAGTTTGTCATATGTCAATAATTCTCCTTCTTTAAGCTTCAGTAGTTTACGTAATATCCAATCCGCCAGTGCTTTGTTTGGATCCGTCATAAGTGCTTTTGAATTATCCTGGCAGATACTAGCATTCAGATGTTCCTTAGTTGGTGTAATCAACGTGAATTGAACGTCACGTTTTGGAAAAAAATCGGGGAAATATTTATGTATGACTGCTGGTACTGGGATATATACTTCGCCTATATTGCGTTTTCTGCCGCCTGCGTTCCACTGATTCAGGCCACTCTTTTCTCCAACTACTTTGTTTTCGGGTTTGCTCAACCCCAATGAATAAAGAGGCAAAATCACATAGTTTTTGCCGGCTTCACCTAATTCTCGATTCGCACTTAAATTTTTCAAACTTAACAAATCTAAAATAATCTTGAAGGGATCATCAAGTATCTTGATATTCAAATCTATTGCCTCTGAAGGTAATACAAACTTCTTAAATAATGTACTTTTAGAATAATTAAAGGAATATTCATTAAGATTATCCCTGAATGAAACCCCAGCTTTGCTTTCTTTTAATAGCCGCAATTTATTAATATTTATGAAATCATAAGATGTATTGAATATTGTAATTTTTTTTATTGTTCTTGTTACACAATGATATATACCATTATTAATTTCGTATGTTCTATTTGCAAATGAAATCCTTTCGTTTCTGTATTCCGCCAATCTTCTTATTAAATCATCACCTTTGAGTTTTCTAATTTCCGAGCTGAGTGCATTGAATTCTGCAACTTTCTCTAATTTAGAGTTAGAGTGATTTATGAATGTCTTTATTCCTACTCCTAAATTATTAATTTTAGCATCATAAGCCGTGTCACTCCTTGACAAATTCTCAGCTTTAAAAACACTGCAAAAGATGTTTTCTGCAATCCTATAATTAACATAGGGTGTGGCTGTATCGCTGAATAGCTTTGAAAGTGAAGCTACCCCAGAAAGTAATTCAAGATATTTTTTTTCGCTCTTAATTTTATTAATGTCGAACATTAGTACTCAAGATATTTTATCATTCTTTTTGCAATTCTTTCAATTAATGGTACTGTAACAGAATTGCCTATTTGATAATACAGCTTGCTATCTGCAATTTTTGGTAAAATGTACTTAGGGGAATAACCTTGAAAATTGGCACATTCACGCGGTGTTAATTTTCTAATTCCAAATTTATCTCTAATTATAGGTACATTATGGCCACCAGTACCCATATTTGCTGTTAGGGTTGGACAAACATTACTTTTGTTTTCTCGTACATATTTTCTTCTCCATTGATAAATCGTGTCTCTCTTTGTGACGTTCTTTTCTAGCTCAGTGTAATACGGATGGTTACTTTTATAATAATATTTATCATCTTGTTTTTCAGCCAACAAACAATCATGTATCGTCTTTTTTAATTCAATTTCTTTCGGAAAGCAAAATTCACCCTTATAATATTCATTATGTATACCAACAAAAAAAATTCTTTCTCTGTTTTGCGGTATATTGGCATGTGTCATTGAATTTAACACTTCAATTTTCACTTTATAGTTTAGTTTCAATTCTAATATTTCTCTCATTCGATTTAGCGTCTCACCATTATTGTGGTTTTCTAAACCTTTAACATTCTCGAGCAAGAAGGCAGGTGGGCTTTTACTTTCTAAAATCTTTGCAATATTAAAGAAAAGAGTACCACGTATATCTTCAAATCCCTTTCTATGACCAGCAATGCTAAATGCTTGACAGGGAAAACCAGCTAACAAAATATTATGTTGTGGAATTGAATTGGGATCAATTGCATTAATATCTCCTTTGGGGATTTCTTTAAAATTTGCATAAAAAGTATATTGCGAGTTTTTATCCCATTCCGAAGTAAACACGCTTTTCCCGCCGTGCTTTTCAAATGCTATTCTAAATCCGCCAATACCCGCGAATAAATCTATAAATTTAAATTTATAATTTTTTCCGTTTTTAATATTGTCTTTTAAAATTAAATCTATTGATGGATCACCGATTTTCTTCTCAAGTTCAAATATTATCTCTTGACTGCTAATTATTTTGTCCATTTAAAATTTTGTGTATTTCAATCTTTAAAACATCTGTAATTTTTTTCAGCGTAATTACCGAAATGTTTCTTTCTCCTCTTTCAATCCCGCTAATATATGTGCGGTCAAGATCTGCTTGATAAGCAAGCTCTTCCTGAGAAATATCTTTTTGCATTCTGCATTTCCTGATGTTTTCACCAAGTTTCTTTAGAAATTTTCTGTCTTTTTCAGAATAAGTGTTTTTCATGTATTCAAAGTTATTTTATTGTTGATTATAATACCACCGACTATAGTCTACAATTTGGGGCATAACTAGTTATAAGGTATGTTGATTTAGGCATAACTAGTAAAGTTATTATATTGAGTTTTTCTTAAATTTAATTGATAAGCAAACTTCTACAATGATCTGTGATTTAAACTTGTTAATTATCTTAATATGGATTATTTTTAAAAAATTATTAGTATGACGGGCAGGACTCGAACCTGCAACCTTAAGTACACTAGAATAAGAACGCACCTATGCTCTATCCTGTTGAGCTACCGCCATCAAATGAGTCTATAATAGAATCTTTAAAACCACTGCGTCAACAGTGGTTTTTTCCTTTTCATCTTTTTCATATTAATTCTATTCATGGTAAATTTGCAAAACCAAAAAATCGCTTTGTACTATTGTTTGTAAATTAAGTTTTGAATTTGTATCAAGTTGTTTCTTCTTATCAAATTTATCTCATTACGCAATCTTATACCACTGTCTATAGTCTACAAGAATAAAGCTCGGTACGGGTGCGGGGTTGGTGTGCAGAGACCCCCGTCAGCTACTTCTTTCGCTTCGCTTTAGCAGGTCATAAATGCCCACCTGTCAGAGCCGGATCTGAGACATGCAGCCGCAGTCCTACAGCATATATCCCGCTTTCAGCGGCCATGCCGCCCCCGCGCCATAGGCGGGCAAGGGCAGGTGCAGGCTGCTCCAAAGGAGTTCCTTCGGAACGATAACACTTCGTGTTATCTTGAAAGGGGGGTAAGTGTTAATAGCGCGGGGTCCCGTGCAGAGGACATAAAAAAACCCGATCAACATTTAAGTTGGTCGGGGTTAAAAATGGTTCCTATGTTATTATTAATTAAGCAGTTTCAAATTCGTAATGCAATAGCAATAGATTTTCGGAATCGACTGCGGCCAACGCAATTGTATCACCGTGTTTTCCTGTAAATTCAACTTCGTGAACATTTTCGCCAAGTGTTTCAACAATGGTTCCTACCTGTCCCATGATCAGATTTTTCTCGGGCATATCCTTTAATAGTGCAACAACATCGAGTATTTTAAATTTACTGTTCATTATTTACTCCTTTATATAACAGGTTGTAAGCCTGGGAAAGTTTTCGTTTGTTTTCATAATCCAAAGCGTTCTAATAATAGCCTGTTTATCTTTCATACTGTATGGTATATCAACAGTATATCTAATTCCATAAATATCAGTAAATGTTTCAACTGCATCATTGGTTTTTACAGCTTTAAAAATTATCGACTTTAGCAACTCAGAATCTTTCTTTTCGAAATCTAAGGCGGATTTGAACACGAGGGCTTTGTGTTTCCCTCTGGGATGTTCAAAATTTAAGCAGTAATCCCTTAGTTTTTCAATTGAAATTACCGCATTTTCATGGTTAGGAAGTTTCATTTTACTAAAATAGGGAATAAATATCAAAGTTAAAACAAAATTTCTCTCACGGTAATTTCCCCTTGACAATGCAGTTAGCATATATTATATTGCCTTTAGTATGCAGAAAGCATATTAACCTGCAATTTTACCTTTATTCCCGTTATGTTTGTATTTACGGTATTTATAATAATTTCCGCAATAGCCGCCCCGGGCGCCGCTGCCTTTGGCAGCATGAAATCAGTATTCTCATTCGCCGTTGTTGGTGCCTGCCTTGTTTTTAAGGTTTTCACCCATGACCTTATAAAATTATTATTCTCATCATCAATTATTCACATTGAGAATCACAATGAGGATCCCGCTGCTGATTGCGCTCTGTTTTGCGTAATTCTCACAGTGAATAATCACTGTGAGAGTGCATTCTCATCATCAATTATTCACCATGAGAATGCTTCGCCGGGATAAATATTGCGAAAATACGGCGCAATCACACTCTCACAATGCTTCCACCCCCGAAAAAAAAATATCGTTTTCACAATGAGAATCATCGTGAGAATATCCCGAAAATAAGCCAGAAATCGCCTGCTGCCAAAAGCCCTGAGGAAGTCCACGTGGAGGTGTCGAGCGTTGGCAGATGCGCAGAGTCCTCAATAAGCGAGAGACTCTGCGATGAAGATGAAAGGAGAGGGAAATCAAACCCTGAAATTATGGATATTCTCCCCCCTCTCCCTTTGGGAGAGGGGCAGGGGGGTGAGGGGATAAAATGTTTCAAAGTAAGGAAACTGTTCAGGGCTAAAGCCCATATTTTTTTTAAACTCAAATCCACGCCCTAAGGGGCGTGGCTATACAAAAAAGCTTACCAACTTCGCAGAGTGGACAATTCGAATTCAAGCCCTTCGACTCCGCTCTGGGCGACAAAAAGTGAGGCACAGCGATGACAATGAGATTTTGCTTTTGTATCTCGCCCTCTCCTTTGGGCCGCAGGCCTTGTTTCTAAGGGAGGGCAATCACGCCTGCGGGCGTGATGGGAGGGGTCGCCTTACCCACTTCGCAGAGTGGCAAAGCAGGAGGTGAGCTGTTTGTTGCTGCATATTTAATTAAGGCTTTATTATATTTTTCTTATGAACTAATTTAAGGAGTTTATATGTTATTAAATTATAGCGGTAAATCAATAAGTATAGCGGAATTAATTTATATGGAACAAATACAATCCCGGGAGCTTGCCGAGCTTAAACGCGCGAAGAAGCTGCTTGAAAATCCGAACCTTGCCATAAAAATTACCAACTACATTGGCGTGCCCATAGAAAAAGCCATGAAGCTTCTGCCGGAGAAGGCGCATACTGTTATCTCTAAGGCATCCAGGGAAGCGCTTTTAAAAGCGCTTGAGTACAGCATGGTGACTATACTTGATAAGCAGAAGATCCGCACAAGCAAAAAAATAAATAAACTGCTCACAACAATATCCGGCGGAATTGGCGGAGCCTTTGGCCTGGCCGCAATTCCCATTGAGCTGCCTGTATCTACGATGCTGATCCTGAAATCGATTGCGGAGATCGCCAAAAGCGAAGGTCATGATATCAACACCATAGAAACCAAGCTTAGCTGCATAGAGGTATTCGCGCTCGGGGGTAACTCTAAAAAAGATGATGCCAGCGATAATTCATACTGGGTAATGCGCGCTGTTATGGCTAAGGAAATAACAAGCGCGGCAAAATACCTGGGGCAAAAAGGCTTCGCCAAAGAATCAGCCCCGGCAATTGTGAAGCTGGTAAATAAAATTGTCGCGCGCTACTCCGTAGTAATCACCGAAGAGGTTGCGGCTAAGGCTGTGCCCATAGTCGGCGCCGTAAGCGGCGCCGGGATAAACTTGATCTTCATGGATCATTTCCAGAAAATGGCCGAGGGCCATTTTACTGTTAAGCGCCTGGAAAAGAAGTACGGCGCGGAGGCCGTACGGCTGGCGTATGCACAGGTGTGAGGAGGGAATATATTGAATATTATGAAGAAGCTTGAAACCACCCCTCAATCCGGCGTGCGCCGGATTTCTTCCCCTCCTTAGAAAAGGAGGGGAGCTTTGTAACATCTCCTCATGTTACACGGAAGTGTAATGGGTTAACAGAAAATAAACGAGAAGCTACAAATAAAATATAGTTAATTGGCTTTCTTGGCAACTACAAAAAATCTGTCATAAGTACTCTTGAAACTGCCTTCGCTGCGGATAGTATCTTCAGCAATTAGTAAGTTTTCTTTATATTTTTCGCGGGTAAACTCAGGCACCAGCCAGTTTATAACTTTGATGTATGAAACGAGGGCTTCAATATCTGAAAATGCAGTATAACCCGTGTTTTCGTTCTGCAGAATGATAGTGAAATTATTCTTTTCTAACTCATTAACCGCGGCTCTTAGCGACCAATCTGAAAATTCTGTTTTGGTATTAAAGTTGAGTAACTCAAGGATCTCATTATCGCAGTTGCCCTTAACCTGCTGGGTGATAAAATATCCGCCGGGTTTAAGTATCCTGCGCGTTTCGCGCGGCGAGTAAAACTCGTGGCGGTTTATCACAAGATCGAAAAAATTATCATCAAATGGCAGTTGTTCATCTTTAAATCCGCTTACAACCTGAACACCAAGCGGTTTAAGGTTTTCTTCGGCAATTTTTATATTGGGCCTGTAGTTTTCTGTTGCGTAAGTGTGTATCGGCAGGGGAATCAGTGTTTGCAGAAACTCTCCACCACCGGTACCCATATCAAGCATTGATCCTGCGCGGGGGATATATTCTTTTACAATAGCGGCATAATCCCACGGCAGGGGTGTTTCCTTCATTCTGCCATTACGCGCAAGCGGTGAAAAATCCCAGCCGGTGATTTCCGTTTCCTTTTTCATTTATATAATCATTAATTATCTGCAATTTACAAAACAAATAATAAATATTGAATGAAAGATATCAACAGTGTAGATTTTTCGAAAATTCAGTTTGTGCTTATGGATTGTGACGGCGTGTTAACTGATGGCTCTTTGCTCTATATGCCTGACGGCAACGTGATAAAGAATTTCCATGCGCATGATGGCTATGGCATTGAGCGCGGACATCATCACGGATTGAAGTTCGCGATAATTTCGGGCCGCTCCGCCGAGGCCAACAAACACCGCGCCCGCAGGCTGAAAATTGAGGAGCTTTATGAAGACTGCAAGGATAAGTGCAGCGCAGCGGAGGAAATTGCCGCAAAGTATAACATAGGATTTGAAAACTTCTGTTACATTGGTGATGATTCATTTGATATACCGCTGCTTGAAAGAGTTGGTTTTTCATCCGCGCCGCCGGAGGCGGTAGAAGATGTGAGGGCGGCGGTTCATTATATCACCAAAATCCATGCCGGTAAAGGCTGCGTGCGGGAACTGATAGATCTGATCCTGAAGAAACAGGGGAAGACGCAGGTAGCTGTAAAATAGAACCTTATCAGCCTTAGCACTGTTATGTTTTAATATATTCCCACAATTGATACTTCATTCAGATTTGCGTAATTTGCAGAAAACTTTTAAGGAGAGCAGCCATGAAACTAAAATTATTGTTTATTTTACATTTTACCATTTTTTTCACAGCATCAGTAAAAACTGACTGGCAGCAACAGACATCCGGTACCACAGAGAATCTATTTTCCTCATACTTTATTAATATGAATACAGGGTGGGTTGTAGGCGCAAATGGGAAGATACTTTTCACATCAAACGGCGGCACAACGTGGAGTCCGCAAACATCCGGCACAACTCAGACTCTATTTGATGTAAAGTTCCCTTCCGCGCTAAACGGATTCATAATAGGCGGATCAAATACTTTCCTCAAAACAACCAACGGCGGCGTGAACTGGGTTTTGCTTACTGTTCCTAACATGACAAGCACGAACGACCTGGATTTTACAGATAACAACACAGGTTACGTTTGCGGAGCGGAGGGTGATGTATCGCGCACAACCAACGGCGGCGTTAGCTGGACAAAGTTTGATATAACTTCTTCTGATCTTGTTACAATAAAAGTTTTTGACGCAGCAACTGTTATTGCCGCCGGCGTAAGCGGCTCTGTATTCAAAACTACCAACAGCGGGGCTAACTGGGTTCAACAAACAACAGGCACGAATAATTTTGTAAGCAGCATTGTGTTTACCGATAACAACAACGGGTATTTTACAACGCTTGGGCTTACCGAGGCGGTGTTCAGAACTACAAACGGCGGAACCAACTGGACAGAGGTAACATCACCCGGAAATACATCAGGGTTAAACGGTCTTTCAATGGTAAACTCATCAACAGTTTATGGAGCCGGACCCGATGGCGTTATAAGAAGAACAACCAACAGCGGCTCAACCTGGGAAACACAACCTTCAGGTGATACAACAAGCTTTCTGAGGGGAATAACCATGGTTGATGGCAGTATTGGATATATTGTTGGCAATAACGGAAGGATATTAAAAACCGTAAACGGCGGCATAGGCATTCAGCAGATAAGTACTAACGTACCTGAAGGATTTAAGTTATCGCAAAACTACCCCAACCCGTTCAACCCTGTGACAAATATTACTTTCAGCGTGCCGAAAACAAGCGAGGTAAAACTCACAGTTTATGATGCGGCAGGGAAACAAACAGCTGCGCTGTTTAACGGAAGACTCTCGGCGGGTACTTACAATTATGATTTCGATGCAGCGCATTTAGCAAGCGGTATATATTTTTATACGCTTGAAGCAGAGAGCTTTATTGAAACGAAGAAAATGGTTTTGGTAAAATAATTAAAGCTTCGAAGTTTTTTCAAAAAGCCAGTGTTTTATGCCGAAGAGGTTAGAGTTCAGTTTTTCAGATGAAATCCTGAACTCTGCCGCGGCTTTTCGCCGCTCTTTGGCAGAAGATATTTCGCTTACCCCGATAAGTACTTTACACAATTTCAGGAAATTCTTGATAGCGCTTTTGTACAGTTTATTTAAGGTTGATTCCCTTGAAAGAAATTGACTGAATGAGTGTATAGCAGCGCGCGCTTCTTCATAATTTTGAGTATCAATCAGAAGCTGCAGGTGGATCAATTTCACCTGCAACTTCATGAAAAAAGAAGGAAAGTTGACTTTTGATATGTAATAAAGCGCTTTTTCGCAATTACCCTGCTGAAAATTAATCAACGCGTTTAAGTGATTCATTGTACTATCCTTATGCTGTTCATCAATTTTGTTAAAATATTTCTTAATGAATTCTTGAGCAGTATCAATATCCCCGGCGCGGATAAATATTTTCGCGTAATGAATAAAATCAGGGTAATGAAACGTACCAAGCGAGACTGCATCTTTATTGAAAGCATGCTTGAACAGGTCGCGAAGCTCATATATGTATTTTTCATCAGCCAGATTGTTATACCTTTCGGCGCAGAAGCTGTTAAGATAAAACAGTGCCATGTATGAATCTTCTTCATCAAGTGTGTCGTAATCTTCTATGTAAATTCTTTTCAATTCCCTGTAATGCTCTTCAGTTTTTTCTTCAAGAAGCAGGGCAATAAGCCTGTACTCCTTCAATGTAATATTTTCGAAGTCACTGTGCTTTTTTATATAACCCAGCACTTCTTCATACATCTTCAATGAAAATTTCTTATCATTTTCAATGCTAACGTGTTTCATTATGGTATATTGTTTCAGCAAGTTAAGCAGGGAAAGTTCAAACTGCGCATTGAATGTTTCATTGAATCCTTCATTGGCATTGGGCTTTTTGATCGTGTTAAGTATCTGCCTTTGATCTGCCAATAAGAATTTATTGTATAAATAAATTCCATCCCTGGTTTTTAATAATTCTAGCTTTTTTTCTGTTGCCAAAAGAATTTTTTCGTGAAGATCGAGCACTCTTAAAGAACGAAGATTGACAATCAGGTTCAGTTCGGAAGTAAATTCCGTGAAGTAAACAGGTTTTGTTCTAAGGTAATTGTATGCAAGGTTCAGCAGGTCTGATAAAAGGTTTTTGATCTTCTGATACTCATATTTTTCACCGGGGAAAAGTTTTTTAAACACAGCTTCCTCATCAAAAACCGGCGGATTGAACTCAGGGTGATATTTCAGCACAAATTCAGCGAGCCTAATAACTTTTTTGTTTTTGTTGTAAAACGGCGAGCGGACAAAATCCAGAAACCGCCTGATATCAGCATGTGGAAAACTCTTTAGTAATTTAATTAACCTGGTGCTATGCATACTTTGTAATTTCCACAAAAATAGGAGTTTTTTAATTAAAAACAGTGAATTTTGCAATCTGAATTATTCTAAAACTCCAAAAAAGTGTGTTTGAACTGTACCACAATTTTAAGCTAAGTTTGCTTTACTAATGGCGTTATAAGGTGGAAGGATCTTTCACCCCGTATTACTTCACAAGCATATAAGCATCTTAACGCCATTAGGATACTTAAGGCAAGTATTAGAAGTATGCGGGGTATTTTTATAAAAGGAGTGAAAAAATGAAAAAAATATTTCCTGCATTTTTGCTTTTTACAGTTTTATTCGCACAGTGTTTGATTTCGCAATGGAGTACTCAAAATTCAGGAACAGTTAACAACCTCAATTCGGTATTTTTTATCAACAATAATACCGGTTGGTGCGCCGGAGGCGGAGGTACAATACTTAAAACCACCAATGGAGGTTTGAACTGGTCTTTAACTTCTGTTTTCGGAGTTGACCAGTTCGTATCTATTCATTTTATAAATGATAATACCGGCTGGGGGGTAACTTATCTTTATAAACTGGTTAAAACCACCAATGCCGGAACTAACTGGAGCATTTTAGGAGAAGTAAACAACAGCAATTCAATAAATTCAATGAAATTTGTTGATGCCAATACCGGTATTGCTGTTGGTAACAGCGCAAGCATTTACAGAACAACAAACGGCGGTTTTAACTGGGCGCAAATACCATCATTGACCTTCCGTGTTCTGCGCTCAGTGTATTTTGCTGACCTTAACACGGGCTATGCAGTGGGTGATTCAGGCACAGTCCGCAAAACTACAAATGCGGGCGCCGACTGGAATGTTATGCCCGTGGTTAACACACTTTACAATCTCAATGGCGTTTGTTTTGTAAATCCTAACACCGGATGGGCTTCAGGGCAATTCGGAAAAATTTATAAAACGACAAACGGCGCAAACTCATGGGAAGAGCAGAATAGCGGTATTTCAGGAATTTCTAACCCACTTCACGCAATTCATTTTGCCGATATAAATACAGGCTGCGCCGTGGGCTCAAACGGCAACATAACAAGAACAACAAACGGCGGAGCAAGCTGGGAAGTACAAGTAAGCGGTATTACTAATGTTCTTTTGAGTGTGCATTTTCCGGCAGGCTCAACCGGATTTGCCGTGGGCGCTCAAGGTAAGATACTTAACTATTCCGCAGCCCCGCCGGTTAGCGACTGGTCTTTACAGAACAGCGGACATGCAGGACCGATTTCCTCAATTACTTTTATTAACGAAAACACCGGCTGGGCGCTTGGCAGCAATGATACAATTTTAAGAACAACAAACGGCGGAACGAACTGGAATGTTCAGAAAACAGGAGTAAATAACATCTACTATTCGGCACATTTCAATGATATAAATACCGGTTATATTGCCGGATATAACGGATCCATTTATAAAACCACAAATGGCGGAACGAACTGGTTTGCTTTAACAAGCGGAACAGGACAAATATTGTTAAGTATGGATTTTGTAAATAGTAATACAGGTTTTGCTACAGGTACACTGGGTACAATTATAAAGACAACTAATGCGGGAGCTAACTGGCAGATACTAAATTCTAATATAACGTCAAGTGTTAACGCAGTAAAATTTATTGACCAAAACACCGGATTTGCCTGCGGCGGTTTGGGTAAAATCATAAAAACCACCAATGGAGGCGTTAACTGGAGCGAGCTAACCAGCGGCACTACAGGTACATTATATTCAATAGAGCCGGTAAGTGCTTCGGTAATTTATACGGCAGGTGATAACGGTACTGTTCTTTTTTCTGTTAACGGGGGAGCTAACTGGATAACACAAAGCTCAGGCAGCAGCAATACGCTCAGATCCATCCAATTCTTAAACGGTGTATTGGGATATGCGGCGGGATTTAACGGAACATTACTAAAGACTACCAACAACGGGGCAAACTGGATTGCTGTAACGGGGGTGGCAAACAGAAATTATACAGCCATGAGCTTCTTCGGAAATTACGGATGGGTATCGGGCGATGCGGGTTCGATTCTAAAATCAACTAATTCCGGAGGGACAATCGGTATAATGCAGACAGGAAATGAATTGCCTGCAGGTTACATGCTTTCACAAAACTACCCCAACCCGTTCAACCCTGTAACAAATATTACTTTCAGTGTGCCGAAAACAAGCGAGGTAAAACTCACAGTTTATGATGCGGCAGGGAAACAAACAGCTGCGCTGTTTAACGGAAGACTCTCGGCGGGTACTTACAATTATGATTTCGATGCAGCGCATTTAGCAAGCGGTATATATTTTTATACGCTTGAAGCAGAGAGCTTTATTGAAACGAAGAAAATGGTTTTGGTAAAATAATGCCAAAATTTCCGATCACACCGCGTTAAGTTCATTTAATTTTTGCAGAAGCCATTTTTTATGCAGAGCATCTGACCGGGTTATCATAGAATTCAATTTATCAATCGTATTCGCGCGCCTGCCGTTCTTATACATTATCAGTTTATTGTAAATAGACAGAAAATCAGCGCGCGCTTTTTTAACGATCCCGGTGGATTGTTTGTTTTTTGCAATATAATGACGGAAGGTGTCAATTATGCTTAGCGCTTCATCAACATAGTTAAGTTCAAAGTAGATCTTAAGCTGCAAGGCAAAGAGAGTAGGTTTTATAAAAAAAGCGGTGAGATCAACCTTTGAAGTATGCTGCAGTGCCGTTTCATAATCTTTTTTCAGATAACATATTTCAGCTTTAAAATAGTTAAACAGGCTTACCCTGTGCTCGGGGGCAATATCGGTAAGGTGTTTACCGAGCATCATTTCGACCCATTTAACATCGCCGGCGGAAATTCCGGTAATAATAAAGCTGTAAAATCTTACTGGACTAATAAAGTTTGTATTCACCCCACGGAACATACCTTCTGCAAGCATTTTCTTTTTTACTTCCAGTCTTTCGGCAGTATATTTATCGAAGTTTATATCAAATATTTTTTTTGTACAAAGGGAATCATATAGAGAAAGCAAAAAGCTTCTTTCTGAAAACACCATGTTATGCAGATTTTTGAAGAGCAGCGCTTTAAGCTTATAGAAATACTGTTCGTCGTTACTATCAATGTGGGAGAGTATGTAATATAAATAGATCCTTGCGATATCTTTATCTTTTGAGCCTGTTAAGAGCGGTTCAAGTTTATCGAGAGCAGAGTTGTTAAGCATGTGCATAATAATATAATCAGAGTATTCGGTGTTTACATTTGATTTTGTTGAATAAAAATTATGCAGGTTATTGGCAGTAAGCATAAGAAAATGGAACAGTGAGCATTCAGAGGCTTTCATTTCCATATTCCCTTTAAAAACAGTTTCACCTGAAAAGAAATTATGATCTGTCTTTTGGTTTTCGATCTCAAACCGGTTATAAAAGTAATCAGCATCAATCCCGCCTTTTGTGACAAGTTCTTCAGCATCGTTAATACTCTGCTCCGCAAGAAAGAACAAACCGCGCTTTATGGCTTCATCTGAAAGATGAATTTTACTTTTCACGGGGCTTTCGTTCACAGTCAAAATCCTGAGATACTCAATAGCCATCCTGTACATATCACTTATCATAATGCGCATAAGCTGTTCGTTATATTTGCCTTTACCCAAACGTGAAAATATTTTTTTTTTCTCTAAGCCATTACCTGAAAAGGCGGGGAAAAACTTTTTTAATTCTTTGTATAAAGAAGTGAGATCTCTGCCCGTGCTGAAATACGGTGAATTCAAAAATTTTCCGAAATTTTTGAATTCGTCAGCATCTAAAGTTCGCAGTATCTTGATCAGTCTGGTATCGTGCATTTATGCTTCCCTGAATTTACTGTTACAAATATAGGATAAAAATCATACAATTATATGATTTTTATCCATCATTAATGCTTTTGATGCAATTTCAGGGTATTTCTACTGTTACATTTAAGATTTTTTTTCTTTCATTTTACCTTACTGCATTTTGTATGTTTGTGTGTGCCTAACAAGTGCATAAAAGGTGCACATAAAATGCACAAACACTAAAAAATAATAATGAAGACATTCCGAAAGAAAATCAATAAAATATCAAAGGGTTACCGGCTGAAGCCCGAAACCCACAAACTGGTTCACAGGATACAGCGCACAATAAACGGTGACCAGGATGAAGCGATAATGGCGGCATGCCTGGCATACTTCAATGCTTTGCAGTTAAGCGGCGATAGAGCAAATAAAATCTCAAATTCTATAATTAAAGCAGCATGAAAAAATTAATTATCTTTTTAAAGCTATTGCTTATCATGCCCGTATTTCTTACCGCAGGCATTTTTTCGCAGAATATCACAAACACTCTCGGCTCCTCCGGAACTTTTACAATAAAAAGTTCAGCCTCAAATTTGTTTACTTTATCGCCGGCGGGTCAGGTTAATATCTTAAAAACACTAAGGCTTGAGCATACCACTAACTCAACTACCGGGGTTTTATATATAGCAAACAACTATTTTATGCACAATTATGGCTCAAGTAATACATTCCTCGGTGAATCCTCGGGGAATTTTACTATGTCCGGCAGATTCAATACCGCCATTGGCTTTGGGACGCTGTTTAATGTGACAACAGGGGAAAAAAACTCTGCTTATGGATTCGGTTCACTTGGTAATATCACAACAGGCAGTCAAAATTCAGGGTTTGGGTATGGATCGCTTAGCGCACTTAAAAGCGGAAATTCCAATTCTGCTTACGGTAATTTATCACTTTTAAGAAATACAGCAAGTTTCAATTCGGCATTTGGAGAGTTGTCGCTTTTTAACAACACAACCGGAGCCGATAACTCCTCTTTTGGGTATCTTGCGCTTTCAACCAACGCAACAGGCAGCTGGAATTCAGCATTTGGCTCAGAATCGCTGCAATACTCAACAATGAATTTTAACACAGGCATTGGATATATTGCAGGGTATCTTAATACTGGTGGCAGCGGAAATGTTAACATTGGGTATAACTCTCAGCCATCATCGGGCAGTGCAGTTAATCAATTTACGATCGGCAATAGTCAGATAACTACCCTCCGCTGCGCGGTAACAACTATCACCTCGATTTCGGATGCACGGGATAAGAAGAATATACATGATCTTTCACTTGGTTTGAATTTTATCATGAAGTTAAGACCCCGCCAATATAACTGGGATAAACGTGAATGGTATGAAAAGGGTATTTCCGACGGCACAAAAATGCATGAAGCCCCTACTGCCGGGTTTATTGCACAAGAGCTTGATGGTGCGCAAACTGATGCCAACGCTGAGTGGTTAAACCTTGTATTAAAAGATAACCCTGAAAAACTTGAAGCGGTCGCAGGAAACCTGCTTCCTGTAATAATAAAAGCAATACAGGAACTGCACCTGGAAAATGAAGAGATAAAAAAAACGAATGCAGATCTTAAGGTAAAAAACAATGAATACAAACAAGTGCTGATTAAAACCAATGAAATGCAGGATTTACTCGAAATAGAAATAGAACAGATACGCAAAACACAAGTAAATGAAATAATATCATCAACTGAGGAAAATAAATGAAAATTACAGCAATCATAATAATTATGGTCATCTGCGCAGCGTATCCGGCGGGCGCTCAGAATATTACCAATATAGTTGGTACAGGCGGAACCTATATAATTAAAAACGCAACGACAGATTTTTTTACCTTAACTCAATCAACCGGCCAGATAAGAATACACAGAACACTTCGCCTTGAAAACACAACTAACTCAACTACCGGGATAATTTACCTCGGTACCGATAGGTTCATACACAACTATGGTTTTGGATGTTTATACTTCGGAGTGAATTCAGGAAGTTTCAACAGCACTCTTTTCAACACAACATTCGGGCACAGCACGCTTTTTGCGGTTAGCGGCGGATCATCTAACTCAGTTTTAGGTTATCTTGCTATGGCATTCAATTCCGCCGGATCAAATAATTCTGCATTCGGTTACGCATCACTTTTTTTCAACTCTACAGGAAATCATAATTCCGCTTTTGGGCATCTCTCACTTGTCACTAACGGTGATGGCGCGCGAAATTCAGCTTTTGGTGATAGCGCACTGGCGTTAAATACACTGGGCAACAATAATTCCGCCTTCGGCTACCGTTCGCTTGGCAGCAATGTGACAGGCACGGATAATACCGCATTTGGCAAGTATTCTTTAAACAATTCAAAGGGGAGCTTTAATACATCATTCGGGCACATATCAGGACTTGATCTCACTACAGGCAGCAATGTAACATGTATAGGATATGCATCTATGCCCTCAACAGGTACTGTATCAAATCAGTTCACTTTGGGTAACAATACAATCCAAATGTTAAGATGTAACGTAACTTCCATAACATCTTTATCGGATGCAAGAGATAAAAAAAATATCAGAGACTTAAACATTGGGCTCGATCTTATTATGAAGCTCAAACCCCGCATTTATAACTGGGATAAACGTGAATGGTACGAAACAGGTATAGCCGATGGCACAAAGATGAAAGATGTTCCCACAGCCGGTTTCATAGCACAGGAGCTTGATGAAGCGCAAATTAACGCAGGGGCAGATTGGCTCAATCTGGTAATGAAGGATAATCCTGAAAAATGGGAAGCCACACCGGGCAACCTGTTACCTGTTATAATTAAGGCTTTACAGGAAGTTAAAATTGAGAACGAAAGATTGAAGAATGAACATAGCGAATTAATTGCCGCAAACAGTTATATCGAGCAGCAGCTTACAGAAATGGAACAAACTCAGAAAAAGCTTGCAGTAGAAATTCAAAAGGATATCAAGAGTCTCAAAAATAGCCGGAAAAATAATACCTCAGGAAAAGAATAAAAATGAAGACATTAATAATAACATTTATTATTTTAGCTGCTTTGACCATAAACAAAGATATACATTCGCAAAGTATAATAAATACAGTTGGTACCAACGGAGTATTCAGCCTTAAAAACGGTTCCACCAGCTATTTTACTTTAAGCCAGTCAACAGGAGAAGTAAATTTTACCAAAATGCTGCGTCTGGAAAAAACGTCAAGTTCTACAACAGGCGTTCTTTATAAGGGTGAAAACAGATTTTTACATACATTTGGCTCAGATAATATGTTTGTTGGTGAAAATTCAGGCAATTTTAGCTTGAATGGCCCGTTAAATACCGCATTTGGCAACAACACACTTACAGATCTCACTTCAGGGCATTCAAATGCGGCATTCGGTTTGCAGGCTCTGATGCGCAACACAACGGGAATAGAAAATTCCGCGTTCGGGGTAGCATCGATGACTCAGAATACCACCGGCAGCTTTAATTCCGCTTTCGGAACGAACTCTCTCAGGAATAACATTACAGATACAGGAAACTGCGCGTTCGGTTATAACTCAATGGGTGGATTGAATTTTGGAAGTTACAATTCCGCTTTCGGGTACAATTCCCTTTTCTCTAATTCGACAGGAAATTATAATTCTGCCTTTGGCAGCGGCGCACTTGAAAACAACTCAACAGGCTCGTATAACACAGCCGTTGGTGTAAATGCAGGTTCAATAATTACAACAGGTAATAACCTGGTATGCATAGGCTACAATTCCCAGCCATCATCGGGTACTGTATCGAACCAGGTTACTCTTGGTAACAGTTCAGTTACTGTTTTACGAAGCACACAAACATCCATTGTATCGCTTTCAGACGGGAGAGATAAGAAGAACATTAAAGATCTTTCTCTTGGCATAGATTTTATTATGACAATTAAACCAAGACTTTATAACTGGGATAAACGCGAGTGGTACCCAGATGGCTCCGCAGACGGTAACAAGATGTTAGAAATTCCAACAGCAGGGTTTATTGCACAGGAGCTTGATGATGCACAGCGCAATGCGGGTGCTGAATGGCTCAACCTGGTGATGAAAGATAACCCTGAAAAATGGGAAGCCACACCCGATAATTTGCTGCCTGTAATTGTTAACGCAATACAGGAACTAAGGGATGAACAGACTCAATCAGAATATGTTAACGCTGAATTAATTTCTAAAGACAGCGAATTCAAAGATCGTTTTACAAAGCTCGAACAATTTCAAAGCTTATTAAAAAGCCAAATTGAAAAAATGCAGTTAAATCAAATGGTAAAAAATAATGAGTAAAAAAATGTTTCCATCCATTTGGCTTATGATCATGACAGTAACATTTATAACAGCATCGGTTCACTCTCAGGCAACAAGTTCTATCACTTATGACGCAGGCACCAGCATAGAGGTTCAATCCGGCGCTGATGAATGCGCCAATGATATAATAATTAACGGCACTTTTTCAGGCTCGGGAACGATATGCAGCGGTGCTCTGCCTGTTACTCTCATTTCGTTCGAACACATTGTAAACCGAAATGATGTAAAACTTATCTGGGTAACAGATAATGAAATCAATAATGCCGGATTTGATATTGAAAGAAGAACTCATTTGAATCAACCGGAAGGCGGAAGTTCTGAATGGGAAAAGATCGCATTTATTCAGGGTAACGGAAATACAACCTGGCACTCAATATACACATACGCGGATCTAAAACTGCAATCAGGCACTTACCAATACAGGATAAAACAAATTGATTATAACGGTAACTATGAGTATTTCGATCTTGCCGGCAGTGTTTTGATTGACAATCCCCGGGTTTTTTCAGTTGGTCAAAACTATCCCAATCCTTCAAACCCAAAATCCAAAATTGAATTTGAACTTCCTGTTAGCGGATTGGTAAGCATAAAGCTATATAATATGCTGGGAGAGGAGGTTTCTATAATTATTAATGAAATGAAAGAGGCCGGGTATTATTCCGCAGAGTTTGACGGCAGCAACCTGGCCAGCGGAGTATATGTTTACAGAATAGTTGCTGAAGGCAACGGGCAGAGATTTTCAGGAACGAAGAAAATGATACTGGTGAAATAAATATTGCAGGGCCGGGTTATCGATCTTTAAACAGCACATTCCCCTAAAATCGATGTGTTATCCCAAAAAGCAGGCGCGTTATTAAATAATAACGCGCCTGTACAATTACCGTTAATCTATAAATACTTTTAGAGTATATTCAGAGTTACCCCGTGTACCGCCAACAATTATTTTATAGTCGCCGCTTGAAGGCAGGTATCCTTCCCACCTTACGGCGTCATCGTATTCACCTGCACCGGCCAGGTAATAACCTGTTTCGCGGTCAACTATCCAGAAAACCGCGTTATTTTCCAGTGACATAATTGTCACAACCATATATTGATCACGGTTCGCGCCGATAAGGTATGAATCACTCTCACCTCTGATCACCGCGCCTTCGATCGTTGCGCAGTTTTCACCTTTTTTGAATTTGATGCGTTTATTCGTAACCTGTGAATTTACGCCTGCGGTCGCGGCAAACACAAAAAGTAAAACAAGCAGAATGTTTAGTTTTTTCATTGTAGATCTTTTGGATTATTAAAAAGGACTACAAAAATTTGCGCATCTTTGTAGTCCCTGGAAGTGTTTTAGCCCGAATGAGATCCTTCTCTCACTTTGTTCGCTCAGGATAGGATCCTACCCGACAAGTTTTGTTATGATTATACTTATTGAAAGCAGCACGCCGAACATCAGCGTAAGCTGGGCTGTCATAGCGTCAAGCATCGCTATTTTGCCTGTATCTTCGATCTTAACACCTTTGATCATGTTCATATTCTTTAACGCAACAGGAAGCGATAAGAAAACAAGAAGTGACCACACAGAGAGAACATTGAAGACAACAAGTAAAATTACGGTAAGATAAGCACCGACAATCAAAAATACATATTCCCCTTTGGCGAAGCCTTCGCCAAAAACGGTTGCAAGCGTTTTGATGTTGGCCTTGCGATCGTTAATAATATCGCGGAGATTGTTAGCCTGAAGTATACCTGTAACAAGCAAACCCAGGGGAATTGAAATGAGCGCGGCTGAGAGTGAAAATACTCCCGTCAGCGCGTAGAGTGTACCGGTAACAATTGCGGGACCGTAAAGCAGGAAAATGAATATATCGCCAAGCGCGATATATTTATAGCCAATGGGTCTGCCGGTATAAAAGAAGCCGCCGACTATACCGATTATTCCAAGCCAAAGCACCATCATGCCGCGATCGAAAATTATCGGCAGACCGAAGAGTACGGCAAGACCGAACAGTATCATACCAAAGCGGAACATTTCTTTTGAACTAAGAAGGCCTTCAGGCAGAACCCTTGAACCGCCGAGAGTATCTTTTGCGTCAACACCGTGCTTATAGTCATCAACATCGCTGATAACATTTGAGCCGGCATGCAGGAAAAGCAATGAAATTGCAATGAACGGCATCAAGTACCATGAAACGCTGCCGCCCTGAAGCAATGCAAGCATTGCGCCAAGCAGGCAGGGAATAAGCGATGCGGGAAATGAAAACGCTCTAACCGCCTGGAAATAGATCGCGCCCTTTGAAGCCGGTTTGGATGGCTGATCGGTTTTGGATGAAGTTTTTGAAGCATTCTGAGCCTCTGACATACTAAAAATTAATCCTTTCTATATATAGAATGAAATTATTCAGATACAATTATCAACAAAAATAATGATATTTTTCGTAAGGTTAAATTGAAAACGAAAAGTATATTTAAGTTATTGTTTTACACATAATAACTTGCCCAACAAAATGACCTGTTCAACGAATATTTAGACTTTTTCTGTTTATTGTTAACGGCTGGCTCAATGTTTCGCTTTCTTCTCGTCGGTTCGTTCGAGGAACTGGCGGACAATTGGATCGGAAGTAGCACGGAGCTCATCAGGTGTTCCGTTGAAGTGCACTTTGCCTTCGAACATCATGGCGACACGGTCGCCGATTTCGTACACGGTAAATATATCGTGGGTTACAATGATCGATGTTACTTTCGGGTCCTTGCTCCTTGCGACAGAATCCATCAATTCATCAATGGTTTCGCTGGTAATGGGGTCAAGTCCCGTGGTAGGTTCATCGTATAAAATATACTGCGGGTCTGTTGCTAGCGCCCTTGCAAGTCCAACGCGTTTTCGCATACCGCCTGAAAGCTCTGAAGGCATAAGAATTTCTGTGCCGGGCAGATCAACCATGCGCAGCTTTTGAGAAACTATGTTATTGATTTCGGGGGCAGGGGTCAAAGTATTTTCGCGCAGTGCTATCCCAACATTTTCGCCGACAGTCATGGAGTCAAACAGCGCAGCGCTTTGAAAAAGGAATCCGAATTTTTTTCTGATAGCGTAGATCTGTTTTTCGTTCATTGCGGTAATATCTTCGCCATCTATGTAGATATGGCCTTCATCGGGCTTAAGAAGCCCGACTATGTGTTTCAGCAGCACAGATTTACCGCATCCGCTCGCGCCGATTATCACATTGGTTTTACCTTCTTCGATGTTCAGGTTCACACCGCGAAGAACTTCTTTATTGCCGAAGCTTTTTTTGAGATCTTTTATTTCTATCATGTTTTATAATTGCGGCTAAAGCCGCAGACTTTAATTTATACTTATAACCACGGTTTAAACATTCCGTTTCAATATATCAATTCATCATTCAGATTCAAATTCTACTTCACAAAACTAAGATCTATGAAAATTAATTTAAGGACTAATTTAATCTTTTTCAACGATCAAAAGGCTTTAATAGAAAGTACCAATAATAATTCAAAATTGAAGATGCAAATTGCTAATTGTTAATAACTAATTGTTAATTTTCAATTGCTGTCTAACAATTTCGAGCGCCATTTTTGCCATAATATCCTTATTTCTTAAACGGTCTTTTGTGAATATAAAATCCTGCGCAAATGTTACATTGCTGTCACTGTATCCAATCCAAACGTAACCAATAGGTTTACCGGGTCTTGCGCCTGTTGGTCCGGCAATGCCCGTTACTGAAATCCCAATATCAGTTTTGGAGCGTCTGCGTATGCCTGAAGCCATTTCTTCGGCAACTTTTTTGCTAACCGCGCCGTAGGCTTTGAGTGTTTTAGCTTTCACCCCAAGCAGCCTTCGTTTGGCTTCGTTGGAGTAGGCAACAATTGCATCCATGACGTAATCGGCACTGCCTCCAATATCAGTAAGCTTTGAGGCAATGAGTCCGCCGGTACATGATTCTGCAACTGCAATTGTGAGATCTCTTTTTTTAAGCATTATACCAACCGTTTTTTCAATCGGGCTTTCGTCAGAGGAGTAGATATAGTTACCTGCTTTTTTCCGAAGCAGTTTTTCTGCTTCAGCGATAAGCTTTTTGGCAGTTTGTCTGGTTTTAGCAGTTGCCGTTATTCTAAGCCTTACTTCGTAGTTCGAAGGAAGAAAAGCGAGCTTTACTTCAAATCCTCTGCCTTTACGTACGATCTTACTTATATCGCCTATTTTTTCAGCCAGCACCGATTCTCCAATGCCAATTGTGTGAAGAGTTTTCTGTGAAATCACCCGGGTGATCTTCTTCTTATACTTCTTTTCCAGGTACGGAAAGAGCCCGGTTTGGCTGATATATTTCATTTCATAGGGAACGCCCGGCATAACGCAAAACACTTTTCCTTCTTTATCGATGAGCAGACCCGGTGCGGTGCCGGTCTTATTTTCCAATACCCTTGCAACATCAGGTACCAGAGCTTGTCCTATATTAGCCGCAGGCATTGGAATATTTCTGCGGGCAAATATACTTCTGACATGCTTCAGGACTTTTTGGTTAAGCACGAATTTACTTTTGAAGAATTTGGCGACTGTTCTAACGGTTATATCATCATGCGTGGGTCCGAGTCCGCCGGTAACCACAATAACATCAGCATCCTTTATGGAGCGTTTGAATTCTTTAAGGATCTCATTTTCATCATCGGGTATGGTTACAGTACGGAGCGCCGGAATGCCGAGATCAAGTAATTCTTTGCCAAGCCATGCAGCGTTGGTATTCACAACCTGCCCGATCAAGACCTCGTCACCAATTGATATTATTATAGACTTCATGAAGTAATTACGGTAAGAATAATTTCACACAGCTAATGGCTTACTCTTAAATAAAATTTCACATTAACCCAGGTACACTCTTAAAAACTGGTACCATGCAAGGTGGGTAAGCACCGCTGAAAAGATACCCGCGTAGAGCCCTGCCGCCAGATCATCCATCATAATTCCGAAACCTGAATCTTTGTTATCGAAGTACTTAGCGGGTTCAAGCTTTACGATATCGAAAAAGCGGAAAGCGAAAAATCCGATGATTCCGAAAACCAGCTTGGTATCAAAGGCGGTAGCCGGATCAAATGACTTGAATGGAAAAAAGAGCTCGAATACAATTGAACCAATTAAATAGGTAAAGAGCTGACCCGCTACCTCATCAATGACAATTTGCGGCGCATCTTCACCATAGCGGCCTTTCATTTTTTCAGCGCAAAAGATACCGACAATAAATATAAGCAGAAGAACAAGACTGAGGTAATAAAACTCAGACATCTTGGGGGCAAGATACAGTCCGAACCCGATGAGTGACCCAAAAGTGCCGGAAGCTACGGGAATGAACCCGATGAAGAATCCGCTGCCAAGCAAAGTGATAATGAAGGGAACCTTAACTTCTTCATTAACCGGATTTTGTTCTTTTATTAATCTGAATGCCATTTATGCTATTTTGAAGCTTTGTATGAAATTATAATTGTTAATTAAATGTTTGTTTTTCTATGTTTTCGCCTGATTCAAAAATATACGCAATACCACTCGCGGCGGTAAGTAAGGTAATCAGAAGCAATATATAATAATTAATCTGTGAATGCAAATATGCATTTATACTGAGGCTTACCGTGCTGCCTGAGGCTATCGCCGAAATTGATATCATAGCCAGGATCAGAAAAATGAATATCATTTGAATGAACGTTTTGGTTTTAGATATCATTGATGTTCTGAAATCCTTGCCTCTGAGTTCCTGAATGCTTCTTGCAGCCGTTAACACAATATCCCTTAAAATAATCACAGCTATCAGGAAAATAAACGGTACAGGTTCTGATGAACCGAAAAAATCCGGGTTCTTTTGTTTTATAAGAAAAAACCCGATGAATGCCGCTGAGGTAAGTATCTTATCGGCAAGCGGATCGATAAACTGACCCCATCTTGTTTTAAAGCCGTAACGGCGGGCGTACCAGCCATCATACCAATCGGTAAGCGCAGCAACTGTATAAACAAAGAACGATGCCGAGACAAGCGCCGCAGAATCTGAAACGAACAGGTAAAGAAATACCGGCGCGAGCAGTATTCTAATGAGGCTTAACGTATTCGGAAAATTCATGTTTTTTGATTTCGGATTGCGGATTTATAGATTTCGGATCTTTACTGAATAATTTTTATTGTGAACTTTGCTTCCGCAATCAACAATCCGAAATCCGCAAAAAATATTAACCCCGTTCAATGATCGTCGCAATTCCCTGTCCCACTCCAATACACATAGTGGCCAGGCCGTACCTAAGATTCCTTTTTTCCATTTCATGCAGCAGTGTGGTTATTATTCTTGCCCCGCTCATACCCAGCGGATGTCCGAGCGCGATTGCGCCGCCATTAACATTGACTTTATTCACATCAAGACCTAATTCATCAATGCATGCAAGTGACTGCGCCGCAAAAGCTTCGTTGAGCTCAATAAGATCGATCTGTTCAAGTTTCAGTCCGGCGCGTTCCAGCGCTTTACGGGCTGCCGGGATAGGACCGAGCCCCATGCAGTCAGGTTCTACACCGGCAACTGCGCTTGAAATTATCCGGGCGCGTTTTGTAAGGCCAAGCTCATCAGCTTTTTCAGCTGAGGCAAGCAGCAGGGCGCAAGCGCCATCATTTACGCCGCTTGAATTACCTGCGGTTACTGTTCCGCCTTCTTTGGCGAATGCCGGCTTGAGCTTAGCGAGTTTATCCATGGTAGTATCAAACCTGGGGAACTCATCAACATCAAACACGTGCGTTTCCTTTTTTGTAATAATTTCCACGGGGGTAATTTCGTTCCTGAACTTACCACCAAATATCGCATCTTTGGCTTTCTGCTGCGAGTGCATGGCGAACTCATCCTGTCTTTCACGGGAGAGGTTATACCGCTTAGCGACATTTTCCGCGGTTTCACCCATTGAATACGGGTAATACATTTTAGCGAGTTTAGGATTTGTAAAACGCCAGCCAATAGTAGTATCGTAAACAGCATTTGTTCTTGTGAAAGCTTCTGCTGCTTTAGGCATCACAAAAGGGGCTCGTGTCATGGATTCCGTTCCGCCTGCAATCATCACATCCCCTTCACCGAGAGCGATTGCTCTTGCCGCATCTATTACAGCCTGCATACCTGAGCCGCAGAGTCGGTTGACTGTAACACCGCCGACGCTAATTGGGAGTCCGGCCAGCAGCACACTCATTCTTGCAACATTGCGGTTATCTTCGCCTGCCTGGTTTGCGCAGCCGAGGACGGCGTCTTCTATTATATCTTTTGAGATACCTTTATCTTCGAGAGTACGTTTAACAACTTCTTTGATAACACCGGCAGCGAGGTCATCGGGTCTTATATCTTTTAAATTTCCGCCATATTTACCAATCGGCGTACGCGCCGCATCAACAATAAACACTTCTTTTTTATGCATTTAGATACTTAAAATATACTTGATTTTATAAATAATATTTCGCTAAATTACTTAATTATCACGCGTTAAACAAGGTAGAGGAAATTACGGGTAGTTCCTGCGGACTACTGCCTTAGGGAATATTATTTCTGATATTGTAAACGCAAAAAATGTATACTGATCTCAGGTTACGTTTCGATAATTTTAAACCTATAACTGAAAATGCCCTTTCAGCAGTTAAATCATTTCAAATAATACACAAAGATGATCTTGAAAGAACTGGTCTTAACTTTATAAGAGGCGGTAACTTTCGCAAAGCAGCGCATTGTTTGGAACAATGCGCGGATGAAGCGTGGAAAAACTATGAAATTTCCAGGGCTGAAAAAATCTACAAGAAAATATTATCATATACTGATAACAATGCACTAGCTACGCGGATATATTTCAAACTGGGAGATATTTATTCGCACACGGGGAAAACAGAAAGTGCTGAAGAAAGCTACAAGTCGGCATACGTGCTTGCAAAAAGTCATAAGTGTGAAAATACAAAGGCGAAGGTACTGATAAAATCGGGTGACCTTTATTTTAAGAACGGGAATTTAGTCAAATCTCTGGCTGAATACAGGAAAGCCAGAAGATATGCAGCCAAAACCAACGATCCGGAAATAAACTCAATGGTTTACCGCGGAATGGGTATCAATTTCCGGGCAAGAAAAAAATATTATATAGCACAAAGATATTTTAAATGTGAGCTTAAGGAAGCGATAACTGCAAATAATGATGAATTGTATTACAGAGCATTTGAAAATATTGGAATTAGCTATAATCATCAGGCAAAGGGTGATATAGCACTAACGTTCTTCAAAAAAGCATTAGTAATTGCCGAACAATTAAACAACAAGACATATCTCGCGAATTGCTATCTGAATATTGGAAAGATATATTTCAATGAAGGGGATTATGATAGTGCGTTAAGCCAGTTTAAACTGGCAATTCAACTAAGTAAAAAGAATAAAGATCTGGCAAACTATCCAATAGCTCTTGGTAATATTGCAAATATATATATGCTGCAAAAAGAATACATTAAAGCTCATAAATGTTTTAAGTTGCTGCACTCCATTTATGTAAGTGAAAAAAATGAAACAGGATTAATTTTTACATTAAGTTCACTTGGAAATATTTCACTTTTAACCAAAAAATTCAATAAGGCAATAAGTTATTATAAGAAAAGTATAAGGCAAAACGATGTATATGGTTC
The DNA here is from genome assembly GCA_002344125.1 of Ignavibacteria bacterium UBA2360. Lineage (GTDB taxonomy): Bacteria > Bacteroidota > Ignavibacteria > Tepidaquicellales > OLB5 > OLB5. The sequence continues at coordinate 425,700 of DDTQ01000011.1, forward strand.
AAAAAGAGGGTTATCTCTTTCATTAGGGAATCTTGGTTTATGCTATAGATATACCAAGCAATATAGAAAGGCCATTTCAAGTTTTGAAGCCCAAATGAAAATTGATAAAAATATTAACAATACAGAAGGTTATATGAGAGGCTTGTTAAATATATCAACTGTATATGTTCGAACTGAAAAATTTAAGCAAGCAATATTCAATTACACAAAAGTGATTAAAACCGCTAAAAAAAAAGGCCTAAAAAGACATTTAACAATTGCACTGAATAATTTAGCTGAATTACATTTTAACTTAAAGAATATTCACAAAGCAATAGAGTATAATAATGAAGCCAAAAAAATTGCTGACAGAACAAACAACAAAGAGGATCTAGAGAATATAAAATGTTTAAACAAAAAAATGAGAAATTTCAGAAACTAAACTAATATATTATGACAACATTATTTTTAAAGAACAATTCAAAAGTTGAAGTGAGTTTTGTTATTATGACATCACGCAGAACTGACCCACTGTATACCAGCACGCTATATAAGGGATGTGGAAGTATTTTGGAGCTGGGTGAAGATACAGTAATTGAAATCATAACTGAAGATTATTACGTTTTAAAAAAAGTTGAAGCCGATTTAGGGCATTGTTTTCCAGATAACGAAGTGATCATATACAGGCTTGACAATTATCATACCCCAAGAGGAATGCATATTTTAGATCCAGACAATACTCTTATTGGCGTTGAAATGAGAGATGGAAGTAAAGTGAAGCCGAAATCTTCAAATAAAATCAAGAAGAAAAATAGATAGTGGTTAACCAAGAACTTTCACCTTCTTCCAATATTCCCGGGCGGCTTTTTTATCGCCGCCCGTGTTGGCGGAAATTTTTAGATTTTCGATGTAATACTTCCGGTAATAAAAAATCCGATCTTTCTTCTTTGCTTTATCGAGTTCATTTTCTGTTTGTTTAAGCAGCATCATAAAACTCTTTCGGTTTTGATTTTTAAGAAAAATTTCCAGAAGCCGAATGTTCTTTTCCATCCTGTTATATTCATATTCCTTTTGCAATTGAAACTCCTCAACCAGTTTTACAAATCCGGCAATGACCATTCTTAGATTTGCCTCACTATGTTTTTCATTTCCAAACACAACTTCAGCTAATTTATCTTTAGAAAAGATATCGTCTGAATCTCCGTTATTTTTAAGAAACAACCAAAGCTTTTTTATCCTTTCACTTTTATTAAAGTAGGGTGAGTAAACTAAATCATCAAAGCGTTTAAAATCTTTGTGACTTAAAGAACAAAACACCTCAAATAATCTTGATCTTAGCATACAAAAAAAAGTTAATTTTTATACAAATTCCATTTTGCAAATATACGCAATAAACTTCGATTTTTGCCCCATAATACAATGTATAAGCGTTTTCTTGATTTGCAAAATATAATTTTTCTTATTGGTTTGGCGCAATCGCCCGGTTAACTTTGTGACGTATTCAATTTTCTCCTGCCGGCAGTTTGAGGAAATCTGAAACGGTGAGAACAAGCGGCGTTTTGAAAAGGCCGTGTAAACCACCGCGCAGGCGGGGCAGAAGCCCCGGCGTAAATTTCCATAAAACCAATTTCAATAGGAGAAATTACTATGAAATATTTATCAGCCAAAGGCTTACTGTTTGGATTGCTGTTTGCCGCAGTTGCAGGTTTGTTTTCAGCGGCAGCGCTTTCGGGTCCGGTTGAGCCGTCCGAAAGAATAAGCCGGATGATGCCTGATTCCAACGACGGCGAACCGGGCGATACAACAGATGGCGGTATCCGCAACCCGGGATACGGCCACTAGCAGAAAACGCCTGCAGGCGGTTCATGGGTGCTATCCAAAAGCAGGCTAAAAATCAAAAAGCGGGGCAGATGCTGCCCCGCTTTAAATTTAGTTTCGCGGCAAAAGAAATTCATACATGTCAATCAACGATTCTGAATTCGTTTAATTTATCTTTTAACCAATTCCTTGCGTACATTGATCCGGTTTCCGCGTTAAACTCATCTTTCAGTTTTTGAAGCTCAAACTCTGCGCCAATGCCGGTTTTGAGTTTCAGCAGCCTTGAGGCGAATCGCAGAAACATTTTTGAGTTATTCCTGTTCAGTTCGGGCAGTTCTTTATTATGTTTCAGGTATTTCAGTGTTGAAGCTATCAGCAGTTCCGCTTCATCAAAATTTGAAGCGTCATACTCCATGCAGAAAAGGAACAATTTAGAATCGAGGTAATGAATAAAATCACGGTAATCCACTTTGGCAAGGTTTATCCTTGCGGCTTTGGGTTCACCTTTAAAGCAATTTATTTTGGCAAACAGAAGATTCACGATGTTTTTCCTGATTGGATCATTTACGGAATCAGCATATTTCTTCACGAAGTATTCCGCCCATTTAATATCATTCAGATGGAGCGCCGTATCAGCAGCCTGCTTAAAAGTATAGAGATGAATTTTATCTTTGCCGGAATCGTAAAGCAAGCCCTTGGAGTCCAGAATTTTATACAGGCCCAGCAGCGGTTTACGGAAAAAGTGATCCCCTTCTGATATTCTGATAGTCAAGTAATTATACAGATCGCTGTAAAAATCGATCAACTGCGCGTGAGACAATGTATTTTCCGCGGATTCCAGGTACTCACGGTATTCAATAACCTGCTCTTCGGCTGCAGAGCCCAGCATGTTAAGCATCAGGTACTTCAGGTAAATATCGGGATAATTCTTTTTTATATTCGCCGTGTTTTCGCTTATGTGCTCCATTATTTCAGCGTACATTCCTTTGTTGTATTTCTTTGTACTGTTGAGCTTTTCCTTGGAATGCATAAGCTGGTAAAGATACAGTTTTCTGCCTATAAAATAGGCATCCAGATACTCACTTTCGGCTTCAAGGGAAGGTGAGTATTTATGAAATTGAGAGCTATCTTCCAGCAGATTAAGCTCTTCGTATGCGGCTGCCATAATTTTGAATTTGGACTCTGATGAAGGGAGTTTTTTGAGCTGTTTAAGCAGGTACTGCAGTGTAAGCTGTGATTTAGCGGTAAAACCTTTTTCTCTGTACACGCGTGCAAGCGAAAGTTCGTTTTCACTTTCTTCTGCGCAGCAGTATTGAGAAACCAAAAATCTTTCGAGTGCGCGGTTGAAATCACTGAAGAGCTTACGCAGCGCGCTGCTATCTGAATCGCTTTTCAGTATTCCGGAGGCCAGCTGCTGCCTGGAGATCTTTCCGGCAATAATATCATCTTTGCTTCGGGTAATGTTGTTAAAAAGCCTGATAAGGCGGTCGGGAACATTGAAATACGGTGACTTCAGAAAATTGCCGAAAGCGACAAGTTCATCGCCGGAAAGCAAAGAAAATATATGCGAAATATCATTTTTTTGCATATTCGCTTAGACTTATAAATGAAATTTTTGAGAAATTATTTCCTAAAATATGTTATTTTTCAGGAACAAACAAATATAAACAGAAGTGAAACCGTTTAAATGTACGGTGTTCGCTAAAACAATCCGCGATTTGTTTCTTTTGTAATTAGAACGCTATGGGTTATTTTTGTATAACAGAAAAAACTAAATAAAATTCGGAGGCAAAACATATTATGTATAAACTTAAATTAATTTCCGGACTTGTTATAGCCGCTTTGCTTGTAATGAGCTGCTCTATGGTAGATAAGCTTAAAGAAAAGATAAGCTCAAAAGATAAAGAAAGCAGCAAGGAAGAAACAAAAAAAGAGGAAACAAAAGAAGTAACATCTACTGCCGACCTGGAATTTTACAACAAGTACATTGAAGTATCCAATAAGGTCCAGGATGCAGGCGAAAAGGTATATAAGGATTATATGAGCGACGTTCCTGCGGCGGCTTCAATCAGCAAAAGCTCATTTATTATGGCCATATCATTCAAACTTTCAGCGGATAACCTTGAGCGGGTATATAAGGAGTATCAGAGATCGTTATATGATGGCGGCGCGCTTTCAAAGCTAAACGCTTCAGCGGATATGAAAAACGAGATAGAGGGAAATTTCAAGGATGTGTTAAAGAGCATGGAAGATTACTTTAATACTTCCAGGAAAGTTGCGGAGTATTACACAAAGAATGAATATAAAAATGATCTTTCAAAAGCCGAAGGCTATGATGAAGAAATGAAGGCGGTTTACGGAAAGTATAAAGCCGCGTTTGATAAATTTTCAGCATCAGTTAAAAAGTATAAACCGCAGCGTAAGAACCGCGATATTGAATCAATAAGCAATCCCGATGAGAAATCTGTGGCTATATTAATGAACTCATATGAGAACACGCTTGATATGGCTGAGGAGTTTTACGATGCTTTCAGCGGACTTGAGTATAACGGGGATATTTCAAGATCAAAAGATAAGTTCAGAGAATTTGAAGCATCCTTTAAAGATGAAAAAAGCTCGGTGCTGAACGCTTCGTTTTCGGATAAGACGAAGTATATGAAGTACAGCTATGAAGATTATTTTGTTAAGATGACAAATATGTTTATAGAGGCGGGAACGAAGTTTTATGATAAGGCGCCTTCTGCAAAGGATGAGCGGGAGTTCAACAGGCTTTATGATGATGTTGTGAATAATTATAATTATATGATAACGGCGTATAATACTAACATAAATATTGTTAATAGTTTTAGGGTGTATTAGGTGTATTACCAGTATTTGCTCACTATTTAATCTTAGGAGCGGAAATGAAAGGCGTAAGCCGACTCCGGGGTTGTTGCTTTCCTTAGTGGTATTTTAAATTCAAAGTGACCACCCCTCAATCAATTTCCTGCGGAAATAGATTTCCTCCCCTCCTTAGAAAAGGAGGGGAGCTGTTAAGAATCCTACTCACCCACTCATCCACTCATCCACTCATCCGTTCATCCATTCACGTGCACACCTACGGGAACATGAATCCGATTCCTCCGCTTGCGAACATATCGGGTGCGCGCTCGGATATTCCGAATCCGCCCTGAACAACGGTCATTACGCTGCGTGAAAAACGGTAAGTTAATCCTGCGGCAATCCTGTGATCCGGTTTTCGCTCATGCTGAAAGCAACTGAAGGTTTCGGCGAACGCGCCGAGTTTTTTGCTTACATTCGCGTTCAGTGAGGCCGAATAGCTGCCGTATTTATAGGTAAAATTATCGTACACATTCCACCCGTAACCGGCATTAACACCTATACTGAAATCTTTTGCAATGTTCTTCTGCAGCATAAGCCTGAAAACGGGTGAAACATAATCCATGTGGAAATAATAATTCCCTGCAGGAATAAATACATCTGCTTTAATTGCTGTTGAGGGAATTAACTTGTTTTCTTCGAGCAGCTTCACTTTTATTCCCGCTTCGATGGGTCCGCCGGAATATATACCATTTCTGCGTCCATCAAAAAACCATGAGTCACTTGATAAAGTACCGTAAAACTCCTGTATAAAAACGAAACCCAGCCTGAGCTCCACATTCTTTAGTACTCCGATTCTGAATGCCAAAGCCGGATTGTTGATTCGCATGCTATAATAAGTTGCCGTGTATTGTTCGGGCGTTCCGCTAAGCTGAGTAAAAGTGTTTTCGGTGTACCAGATGCTTCCGCCAACTTCCAACTGCACTTTCCACTGCGAGATAATATCAGTTGATAAAGTCACTTTGGAGTGATCAACAGAGAACACTGAATCAGCCTGTGAAAATATATTGATCGTGAAAATAAAAACCAGAAGAAAAAGGATAGTTGTTTTCATGATGAGATTTTGTTAAAGTTATATCTCAAAATGCGGAAATTTTAGGAATTATAAAATGATGATAATCATTCGATTGTATGAGAAAAGCATATGATTGTTTCGAAATGCAGATATTAGAAATATGTTATTATGAGTTTTTACCACCTCGTCCTGCTAAAGCAGGCCTTCCCCTCCTAAAAAACTGCACTGGCAGTAAGGCAGGAGGGGAGCTTATACAAATCCAACTCACATACTTACTTGCTTAGTCACAAACAAACTACTTCGGCAGCCTTACAGATACGCCGCCGCCAATGAAATAATCGGGTGAGCGTTCCGAAATGCCGAAGCCGAAGGCAAGATCAACCTGCACATTTTTTAAAATGAGGTAGGTTAAGCCCGCGTCAAACCGGTGATCGGGGGAGGTTTTCTGCGGCATAAAGCCATATAGCTCAACAAATCCCGAAAGTTTTTTAACCAGGCTTGCGCCGAGTGCGATTGTATAGAGTCCGGTTGCACCGGGTTCACCTGAACCGAATTCGCCTCCAATATTATATGAAAGCGAAAATCGTTTACCGAGGCTGTTTGTCATTGCGAAGCGGAACTCTGTGCCAATGTAATCAGACTGGAACGCACTGTTTTCCTTAAACGGAATTGAAACACTCAAAAGCAGCGCAGTTTCGGGCATTGATCCTTTTTCTGTAAATAGCTTTATTTTTGTGCCCGCCATTATAGGACCCATGCCGCTTTCGCTGGTAGAAGTACCGCTGATGGTAGTTTTACTGTTATTAACTTCAATGCCGGCGCGAAGCTCAACATTTTTTGCAATTCCATATCTTAACAGAACTGAAGGCGCGGAAAGAGAGCTTGTCTTAACATCCTTAACAGGCTCGTCGTGCTCAGAAACCACGCCGGCTTCGATCTGGAAGAAACCCTTATCCATTAAATAGGGTGATTCAGACTGATCGGGTCTATCGGTGGAAATATCATCAACCTGTGAAAATGAATATTGGGTAACAGAAATTACGCAAAATAAAACTATGACAAATATTTTTTTCATGTTTAATCGTTTTTTTTATCGAGGCTTGCCAAAGGCACTCCTTTGGAGAAAACCCCATTCTATTCTTAAATTACACCCCGCAGTAAACTGCAGGGCAAACTAACCGGGAATGATCAATTAATTTAATTTCCTGTTAACACATCACATCTCTACTGAAAGAACGGAAATGGTATTGTAACCATTCTCACCAGCGAAAGCACAAGAATAACGACACCAAGTATAACATAGGTCTTCTGCATAACGGAGTGTGTTTTCAGAGAGGCTAAACCAAGGAAAAACAGTACTACCGTAAACAACACAGTGCATAAAGTGAAATCATCGCCATACTTATTGGCAGAATTGCCTTTGGTCAGCAAAACTTTTGCTGAATCGTTATGTTGAGCTGATTCATCAAGCCTTGCCATAATGCTATCAAGATAAGCCGCCTGTTCTTTATCATATTCGCTTACATCTTTCGGGTCATCTGCGAGATCCTTCTGCAGCCCGGGGCTTAATTTGGTAAAGAAATATGCCGCGTCTTCCACGTCTCCTTTTTCGGTGTTTTCTTTCCATTCAGAATAAATGATATCATCTTTCATGTCGTTAACTTCAAAGGAATTGAGATCACTTAACGCTTCGAGGTAGATAGTGTTGCCGTGGTTTGTAATTGTTACTGACTGTGTATAGCTTGACTGCATTTCGCCGCCCCAAAGCGCTGAGCAATATGCCGCGAACGCTCCCAGAATTGTAGTTAGCCCCAGCAGGACTGTTATTATCACTTCAAGCTTGGTTGCTTTTTCGGGTGTGTTACTTTCCGCGGGTGGTTTTGTTTCTTCTGCCATTATTCTGCTTCCTCCTGTAGTTTTTTATAATCCAATCAGCAAATATAATACTAATTTTTTGAATTTTACCGCTTTACATGGAATTTATTTACGCGGAATTTCGGAGCCATGGGGATCCTTTTCGGGGTAACCAAGCTCTTCATCAAGTTCATCAACCATATCTTCGGTGAGCACATGTTCAACTTTTTCAGCTTCTGGGTGAATGTGCTCAAGATCAACCACATTTTTGCTGGTAATGTATGTTTCCCACAGCCTGTGAGTGCGTACCATACGCAGCGCTTCCTTAACGCCCTGATCGGTGAGAAAATATGAGCCGTTGGTTTTGCTCATAAGCCCTTTACTTATGAGCGTGCTTATCGCGCTTTCAACTCTGCCGTTGGATATTCCAAGTTCATTTGCGATCTTATCGGCAAGTTCAGTTTTACCGGTTTCATCTTTGAAGCGGTAAGAAAGCTTGATGACATCTTCTATAAGTACCATTTTTGAAGCAGACCTTCTGCGGAAGAGTTTTGTAACAACGCCTTCTTTGGGTGAAAATAAAAAAGCCAGCAAAAACAGCGCTACGGCAACAAGAACAATTGAAGCGCCGGAGGCAAAATTAAAATGGTATGAAAGATAGAGTCCCGTAACAGCAGAGATCATTCCGAACATTGCGGAGAGCAGCAGAATTTTTTTCAGGTTGCTGGAAAGCAAATAGGCTGTAGCCGGTGGTGTGATGAGCATTGCGATAATAAGAATTACGCCCACTGACTGCAAACCCGCTACAATAGACATAGAAAGCAGCGTCATCAGCATGTAATGCACCAGGGTTGTTGAAATACCGATGGTTAAAGCCATTGTGGGATCGAATGAAGTAAGCAGAAGCTGCTTGTAAAAAAGCAGTATGCAAAGAATTATCACAACCATTATAACAAGTGAAAGCGTTATATCACCTGTTGAAACGCCAAGCACATCACCGAAGAGGTATGAGGAAAGATCGATATGCACCTGTTTAAGCTGTGAGACCAGCAAAATACCGAGCGCGAAAGCGCCGGTAAAGATTATTCCGATGGATGTATCTTCTTTGATTTTGGAATTCCTGTTAACAAAACCAATAAGCAGTACTGTTAAAATTCCCGAGACAACAGCGCCGATAAACAGCGCCACTTCACTTTTGCCGGCAACCATGAAGCTAACGACAACACCGGGCAGAACGGCATGCGCAAGCGCATCGCCAATGAGCGACATTCTGCGCAGCATAATATATGTGCCTATCAGCCCGCAGCTGATACCTATGGTTATGGATGCGATAAGCGCGCGCTGGATGAATTCGTATTGAACCGGCTCGAGTAAGTATTTAGAGAAAATATCCAATATAGTTTACAATTGATAGTTTATATTTTTTTCTTCCTGATGTTTTTTCCGCTCAAATGGTGGTATCAGGATTTACAATGTTCAATTGCGGCTAAAGCCGCGTTTTTTCTATTCCAATAGAACTCCGCTCTAAAGAGCGGAGCTATTCAAAAAGCAATGAACTATTATTATTGCGACTCTGTGCTATGTGACTCCAAAAGATATGCGCCTCTGCGCTTCTGCGGCTATGTGACTATGTTATCCCTATTCTCAATCCATATAAGCTGACCAGTTTAAAAAATGAACTTTTAAACTTCTATTTTTTTGTGTTGCCATGACCTTTTGGTCGAGGATCAATATGAACGATGTAACCGGCTTTAGCCGGGATTGGTCTTAAAACATTTAAATAATCAGCTGGTTAACCATTCAGGTTATCAACCGCTCAACTACTCAACCACTCAACTACTCAACCACTCAACTACTCAGCCACTGACCAACTCTTCAGTTTTCTGCAGCATCGTTAATCTTCCGCCGTATGTTTTATTTACAAGCTCCGGAGTAAAAACCTTTTCTGAATCGCCGTAGGCAATAAGAGTTTGATTTATCATAATGAGCTTATCAAAATAATTTTTTACCATGCTTAGATCGTGGTGCACAACTAGCAGTGTTTTGCCGATCCCCTTTAATTCTTTCATTAGCTTGAAGATGGCGCGTTCTGTCTTTGCATCAACTCCAACGAAGGGTTCATCAAGGAAATAGATATCACTTTCCTGCGCGAGAGCGCGTGCGAGGAACACTCTTTGCTGCTGCCCGCCAGAGAGCTGCCTTATCTGCCGTTTAGCGTATTTATCCATTTCGACTTTTTCGAGTACCTGCCTTACTATTTCTTTATCGCCGGCTTTTGGGAATCCCACAATTGGCAGGTGGGCATAGCGCCCCATCATTACTACATCTTCAACGTTGATAGGGAAATCCCAGTCAAACTGTTCCCGCTGCGGGATGTATGAAATACGCTTTCGTGAGCGGTCAATATTTTCACCGAAGATCTTTATATCGCCTGTATCAAAGGGCAGCAGACCGAGCATGCCTTTGAGCAGGGTGGATTTACCCGCGCCGTTTGGGCCGATAATGCCGATCACGCTGCCGGGCTCAATATTAAGATTGACACCTTTTATTGCCGGTTTTTTATTGTATGAAATGGTTAGATTCTTTACAGTAATTACGTACATTTCGTTTGTTATTTTAACGCTTTCACGATTGTATTAACATTGTGTGTTACGGCGCCTATGTATGTTCCTTCAAAGGTGCCTTCATCGCCAACGCTATCGGAAAACAGTGTACCGCCAACTGTGGCTCCGGTTTCACGGGAAATTTCTTCAAGCAGTTTTGGATTTACGCTTGTTTCAATAAAAACAGAACTGAGCTTTCTTTCCTTAATAAGATCTATAAGCTTCTTTACATCTTCGGTCTGCGCTTTGGCTTCGGTGGATATTCCCTGCAGGCCCCGGACTTCAAGGCCGTATGCTTTGCCGAAATAGCGGAATGCGTCGTGTGAAGTTATAAGCACACGCTTTTCAGCGGGTATTTTTTGAATTTCGGTTTTTATCCAGCTATCCAGTGAATCAAGTTTTTTGGTATAGCTTTCAAGATTAGTTTTGTAATACTCTTCATTGGCTTTATCTTTTTCTATGAACGCCTTTGCTATGTTTGATGCGTATGTTTTAACATATTGCACGTTGAACCATGCATGAGGGTCAGGGTCGCCAAAGCCCTTTTCATCGGTCATAGGCGTTAAGCCGTTTGAAACCGTAACAACGGTTTTATTGCCGCCGGCGTTATGCACCATTTCTTCTATCCAGTGCTCAAGCGCGAAACCGTTGATGAAAACCAGGTCACTTTCTGAAACGAGGCGGGGATCGTTGGGCTTGGGTTTATATGTGTGCGGATCGAGTCCAACCCCGCAAATACTTGTTGCGTCAACTTTATCTCCGCCGATATTTTTTACAATGTCATTTATTATAGTAATGGATGATACTGCGGTTATTTTTCCGGTGGAGGTTTTGTTATTATTCTTGGCGCAGCCGAACAGAATTAATGTTGCGGCAATGATAGTAAATGCTTTGAATGTTGTTTTCATGTTTTAAATTTTTATCACCCTTCGACAAGCTCAGGGTGAGGATTCATTGTAATGTTGTCTTGCACTTCGCCCTCCCTATATAATTTGGCGCAGCTCACCCAGTAACAAGCGTTTAGTTGGTTACACACCCCGTCCGCCCCGGCATCTACCCTCCCCGCCTTTGGCGGGACAAGCTCCCGGGAGGGGAATTAACTTTTGCGTTCAAGAAAATGTCTAAGACATTTTCGCAGTCCCGCGTTTCTGCTTAGCGGGATCACGTTCTCATCCTGCCACAAAGATCTGCTCTGCCATAATTTTGCTTAGCAGATTTTTTTTGCCTTCGGCTATTATTACCACAGATCCGTCGAACTCAATTTTTTCGCTGAGTATGATTTTTGAATTCAGCTTAATTCCAATTTTGGTTAAGTACTGCAGAATTTCGATGGATGAATCCTTAACCTTTGCGATGGTGTACTCCCTGCCCGGTTCAGTATTGAGCAGCAGTTTGAAGTGAGTTGGGGCTATGTTTAGCTCTTTATCGGGAATGGGGTCGCCGTGGGGATCGAACTTAGGGTAACCCAGGTATTCTTCGAGTTTATTAATGAACATATCGCTGCAAACGTGCTCAAGCACTTCGGCTTCTTCGTGGACCTCGTCCCATTCATAGTGCAGGTGTTCCTGCAGGAAAACTTCGAGGAGACGATGTTTGCGGATGAGGTTAAGTGAAATTTTTCTGCCGCCGGTGGTGAGCTCAAAGCCGTGATACGGCTTGTTATCTATCAAGCCCTCTTTGGAAAGTTTATTAACCATTTCACTAACCGATGCCGGAGAGATAGAAAGCGCTGCTGCGAGATTACCTGTATTAACTTTGCCGCCTTCTTCAGAAATATGGTAAATATTCTTCAAATAGTCCTCTTTTGAGCGTGTAGTCATGCGTAATTAAATAATTAGGTTTACGTTATTACAAATTTAGGCATACCTAAATATAAAGTCAAGGGGATTTTTGAAAATTGACCGATCCTAAATTAAAAGCGTGAGGTTACCAAAAAATAATCTAAAAGTGATTTCACAATTCATTCGATGACCTTTGGGCAGAGGACAATCTTAAGATCATCCGATGAATATATTTTAGTCCAGCCCCGTTGTGAGTATTACCTGACGGGTCTCTCGGTTGATCAACATTAATAAGATTGCACCCGTCCGTGGTATTGTGACCAACAACATATTAAATTAAATTGCATAAAATAACAATCAAATATATCATATGAAGACAATTACGGTAGTTTTATTTTTGGTTCTGGCAGTATATACATCGGTTTCGCAGTCACTCAATATAAAACCCGGCTCCATGACAGAAGCCGATAAGGATAAATATAATATGACGGCAAACTTTCCGGTTATTGATTTCGGACCTGAGGCATTAATGGGGGTGAGAGGAATTGCTGATGATATCAACGGAACTATAATGAAAATAGTAAACGGTCAGTTTGTACCATTCAAACAGCAGGCTTTGGAAGATACAATGAACTGCCCGCAGAACGAAAGCACGCTTGAAATTAACTATACCACTGTTTATAAAGATAACGGTTACCTGTGTTTTGTGTTTGAAACATTTTCAAATCCCCGCTGCGCTGCTCACCCAATGACTTTCCAGACTTCTTTCAATTACAGCTATACAGGCAAAGGATTGCTTGATATAAGTGATCTTTTTACACCGGGTACAGGATGGCTTGAGTACATTTCCGATTACTGTATTAATGAGCTGAACGCACGCTCAAAGAAAGACGGACTGGAAAATAACGAAGCAAATATTCTAGAAGGCGCAGGCCCTAAAGAAGACAATTTCTATACGTTCAGTGTTAATGAGCAATCATTAAATATTATTTTTAATCTTTACAGGGTAGGACCTTATGTTTGGGGATTCCAGACAGTAAACATTCCCTGGCAGGGACTGAATAAAATGATCGACCCGAAGGGCCCGGTTGGATTTATGGTAAAATAGGTTGTTTAAGTTTCCTTCCCAAACAGGAGTTTGGGAAGGAGATGTGGGGTTTGAACCCCTTGTTCATTTATCTCCCTTACGGCCCGGTATAAAAAAATAACTTTATAGTCTTTTTGAGTTGCCACGACCTTTAGGTCGTGGATTACTATAGATGATATCGCCGGCTTTAGCCGGAATTGATAATATAGTGGTTTAATTATAACTGCAATAAACTGTGGCTAAAGCCACTTTTTCATATTCAATTTATCTCCGCTCTAAAGAGCGGAGCTACTCATAAAGAGAGTAAACTTTTTTTCCCTCTTTGCGCTTGCTTGCCTTTGGCATCGGCTCTGCCTGAACCCTTTCATTTTAAACACTTAAAACGGCTCATGACCGGCTTCAACGCCGCGGTCAATATACATCTGTTTAAGCACAGGCATTTGTTTTTTCATGGTGAAGGCAAATACAAATCCGCTTATAATTGTAATAGCACCTACTATGATTATTGTAACTTCCATACCAAGATATTTCGCAACGTAACCTAACGCCATTATTACCAGCGCCATTACTCCCCAGTTGAAAGATGTATTCACACCCAAGACTCTGCCGCGCTTTGGTTCTTCGGTCAGCATTTGCAGCACAGTGTTATTAATGCCCATTGCTGCTATGAAAGCGAAATCAACGCCCATTGCAAAGATAAATGTTGTAACAATATTTCTTGATAGAGCAATTCCGGTTAGACTTATTCCTGAAATGAATGCGCAGATTATGAGGAACCGCAAAATGTTCTTTGTCGATTTCCTTCTGCTCATGTAGATGCCGGAGGCGAGCCCACCGATAGCTCCTGCCAGATACAATATTCCAAGAGCCTTCGAGCCGCCCTTGAGGAAATCCGCGTCGATTATCGGAAGCTGGAAGGTGACAAAACCGAATACAATACTTATCATTGTTGATATCAGCACGACTGCAAGCAGCGGGCGGTAATGGAAAACATATTTTATTCCCGTTACGAACTGTACTTTCACGGAATCACTTTCGGGATTTTGCGGCTGTTTTGGTTTTTTAAGTAGAATAATAGAGACAAGCGCAATCAGATTTGCCAATAGCGCAGTTGCGAAAGTGCCAACCGCGGCGAAAGCCGCAAAGAGTACACTGAAAGTAGAAGATGCCGCAACCTGTCCGATCTTAGCGTTTGACGCAGCCGCGCCCATAACCCTGGGGAACTCCTGCTTATCGGTAACGATATCTTTAACCAATCCAATCATGCTTGGATAGTTGAGCGCAAATACGCTGCCAAGTGAAAATCCCATAAGCAGAATTAAGGGGAAAGAAAGCAAATCAGTAACCACAAGTATAATTGATACAATCGTAACAAGTGTAAGCCCGATGTTGCATTTTATTACATTGCTTCTTCTATCATACCTATCAGCAAGCACGCCGCCGTAAATACTGAACAGCAGGAAGGGCAGATTCTGCGCGAAGCCGATCGTACCCAGAGCAGCAGGGGAGCCGGTGAGTTTGAATGTTATCCACGAGAGCGAAAAGAACGAAAGGTAAACGCTGATGAATACATTAATATCAGTTAAAAAATATTTTATGATATTTTTCTTTGTGTCAGATGTCATTTTACATTTACGGATTGTGAAAGGGCAATATAGCGGTTTTTAGTTTTTGAATCTATAAATAATTACATTTCTACCCTCATTCCCAAACTCCGGGTTGGGAATGGTATTTAAAATCAAAGACAAACCCCCAACTGTAATAAATTCAATCATTGAGTTCTAAGAATAATTATCATTTTTTTCAAGCCTGCAAATATACTCCCCCCTTCAAAAACGAAAGGGGGACAAAGGCTGGCTTTCTTCCTTCCCAAACCGGAGTTTGGGAAGGAGATGCAAACTCAAAGACAAACCCCCAACTGTAATAAATTCAATCATTGAGTTCTAAGAATAATTATCATTTTTTTCAAACCTGTAAATATACTCCCCCCTTCAAAAACGAAGGGGGGACAAAGGCTGGCTTTTCTTCCTTCCCAAACCGGAGTTTGGGAAGGAGATGTGTTTTAAATTTTCTACCTGTGGGAGGATTGGTTTTGGAATGGGTGACAAAAAACAATATGATACTCTTGTGTTGCCACGACCTTCAGGTCGTGGACCAATAGAAAATTGTGTCGACTTTAGTCGCAATTGTTCATTTTTGTTTCAACTGTGGCTAAAGTCAATATTCTATTTACAATCTATCTCCGCTCTAAAGAGCGGAGCTACTCAAAAAGCAGTGATCTATTTTATTCCTTCCCAAACTGGAGTTTGGGAAGGAGATGTGGAATTTGAATTTTCTACCCTCATTCCCAAACTCCAGTTTGGGGATGCTTCTTAAAAATTATTGCGCTTTTGCGTGCAATACACAGCTTATTTCAGCATTGATACTATTTCATCGCTCATAGGTTTAACGGCGCTTGAGTAATACTTTACAAGGTTACCTTCTTCATCAAGCAGGTATTTATTGAAATTCCATTTCGGCTGCTGGTCATTCCACCCGTTCAGATCTTTGCTTGTCAGCCACTTATATATTGGAGCCATATCATCACCCGCTACCGATATCTTTTCGAACATCGGAAAAGTCACGCTGTATTTCGATTTGCAGAATTCTTTTATCTCTTCATTGGTGCCGGGCTCCTGTCCGCCAAAGTTATTTGCAGGGAAACCAATGATAATAAGTTTATCTTTATACGCCTGGTAAAGCTTTTCAAGTTCCTCGTATTGCGGAGTGTAACCGCACTCCGATGCGGTGTTCACAATCAGCACTTTTTTGCCTTTTAGCTGCTGGTAATCAAATTCCGTACCGTCAATTGATTTGACTTTCGCATTAGGATTCGCTTCGAGAAACTGGTAAAACGTGGATTTATCTGACATATTAATATTTTCAGGTTTGGATCTCACCTGTTTGCATCCGAAAAAACTGAGTACGGCATACAGGATAGACATTGTTAGTATTGTTTTAGATTTCATATTAGTTTTAATTAGCTCATTTCCGCGTAGGTTTGGTAATCCACGGTTACGGGGTTCTCTATTAGAAACAATCTGCCGGGTACCGCGGTTTCAAAGGTTAATTCTTTCTCATCTTTGATCACAGCAAAATCATTCGCTTTCATTTCACCCGCTGCGGTTGAAATATTTCCATCGATCAGATAGAGTGAACTAATTTTTTCCGGATTCAGTCCCAATTTATGGCTGCCTTCTTTAAAATTTATTTCAACAGCGGTTATGCCGGGAGATTCCATTTTTAGTGGTGAGCCTTCGCCGATATACTGCCTTATTTCAAATCCATTGTTTGCTGTTACCGGAAAATCTTTCTGCTCGTAATCGTTATATGTTGCAGGTGTCTGCATTGTTCTGCGTATGTTGGGATCAAACCATACCTGGAATACATGTGAGCCGGCGTTGAGTTTTTCCGCGTGACTTATTCCGCTGCCCGCACGGATTATCTGCGCGCCGCCGGTGCCGATGGGGATCCACTTCATGTTGTGTGAATCGTAGTGCTCAATGGTACCTTTAAGTATGAATGTGATGATCTCAAATCCTTTATGCGGATGCTCGCCTATAGTTGAGCCATTTTCGCTCCACGCATGCGCCCAGTAGAATAAATTGGAATACGGCAGCAGATGTGCCGGGTTATGTGATAACACCACAGGGCGGTTTTCGAGGATCTCGCCATCATTGAATCCGCCGGGAGCCTGCGACTCAAACGGGTAAATAGTAATTGACATAATTTAATTGATTTTTGTAAAATTGTTAATAATTGTGTGAAATAAACAGGTATTTATAATATGACTAACGTATGTAAGCATTTTTTAATTCCTCGAAAGACTCTATATAAATGACTATTTTAACCATGATTACCTTGATTTTCCTGATTATCTTGATCTATTTATTGAATAACCATATAACTTTAGGATATTTTTCTAATTCTATAATAGAACACTATTGAAATACGAAGAACTAACAGGTAAAATAATTGGTTGTGCTACGAGGGTACATTCTATGTTGGGTAACGGGTTTCAGGAGATAATATATCAGAGAGCTTTAGCGATTGAAATGAATTTGGCGGGATTGAAATTCGAAATGGAAAAGGAAATGAAAATATACTATCGGGGACATCAAGTAGGCACCAGAAGATCTGATTTTTTTTGTTGAAGAAAAAATTATGGTTGAGATAGAAGCTAAAAGTAATCTCGATGATGTTAATCTTAATCAGGCAATGAATTACCCGGAAGCATACAATATGGAAATTGGATTATTAATAAATTTTGGCGCAAAAAGTTTGCAATTCAAAAGAGTTCACAACAATAAAATTATTAAAGATAGCACGAAGATAAATCAAGATAATCAGGTAAATCAAGGTTGAAGACACGATCATTCCGCAAAAATAAAGTAAACGTAATAACACTCGGATGTTCGAAGAACATTTACGATTCCGAAGTGCTTATGGGTCAGCTGCGCGCCAACGATTTTACCGTCTCGCACGAAGACGATAATTCAGATGCACCAATTGTAATTATTAATACATGCGGATTCATAGATAACGCCAAGCAGGAATCAATTAATACCATTATAGAGTGGGCGGATGCGAAGGAAAAGGGATTCGTTGAAAAAGTTTATGTCACCGGGTGTCTCTCGGAACGTTACAAACCCGATCTTGTAAAGGAAATCCCTAACATTGATGAATATTTCGGCACACGTGATCTGCCGCGATTGCTGAAAACACTTAATGCTGATTATAAGCAGGAGCTCATCGGCGAACGCCTGCTTACAACTCCGCTACACTATGCGTATTTTAAGGTATCTGAAGGCTGCGACCGGCCATGTTCATTCTGCGCTATTCCCTTAATGCGCGGTAAGCATGTTTCAATTCCGATAGATCAGCTTGTGCAGCAGGCTAAGGATCTTGCCAGACAGGGCGTTAAGGAATTAATATTAATAGCACAGGATCTTACTTACTATGGACTCGATCTGTACAAAAAACGTAATCTGGCTGAACTGCTGGAAAAACTTTGTAATGTTGAGGGCATTGAATGGATACGGCTGCACTACGCATTTCCCCAGGGTTTCCCAATGGATGCCATAGATGTTATCGCGCGTGAGCCCAAAATATGCAAATATCTTGATATGCCGCTGCAGCATATTACTGATAACATGCTGAGATCAATGCGGCGCGGTACAACAAAGCAGCGGACAATTGATCTTGTGAATGCTATCCGCGAAAAAATTCCGGGCATCGCAATACGCACAACTCTGATAGCAGGCTATCCCGGCGAAACTTTGGAAGATTTTGAAGAGATGAAAGAGTGGGTCATAAATACAAAGTTTGAGCGGCTTGGTATTTTTACTTATTCACACGAAGAGAATACACACGCTTATAAGCTGGAAGATAATGTACCTGCAAAAGAAAAGCAGCGCCGCGCAAATGAGATAATGAAGGCACAGAAAAAAATATCGCTTGCGCATAATAAATCGCTAATAGGTAAAACATTAAAAGTACTTATTGACCGCAAAGAAGGTGATTATTTTATTGGGCGAACTGAGTATGACTCACCTGAAGTTGATAATGAAGTTTACATAGCAGCAATAAAACCCCACGTAGACCCGGGGAAGATATATCTCCGCAACGGCGATTTTGCCACAGTAAAAATTATCAAAGCGAAGGAATATGATCTGGAGGGCGAAGCGTTAATTGAAAATGTGAGTTAAACTTTACTTAAATATTCCTCTCACAGCCAAGTTATTGGTATAAGAGCATTTTCCCCCTTCCATTCACCCACTAAATGTATATCTGAAATTCCTTCCCAAGTGATTTTTGGTGCATGTTCAATGATGATTATTTGAATATTATATTGCATTCTTCTTAAACAGTCTGATGCTGCTATAAAAATTTTTCTGGTTTGCTTCAAATCTTCAGAGGTTTCTTCAAATTGTTGATATGTTGTAATGTCTTGTTCAATATTAGGAAATTTTTCAGG
Source organism: Ignavibacteria bacterium UBA2360 (assembly GCA_002344125.1). GTDB lineage: Bacteria > Bacteroidota > Ignavibacteria > Tepidaquicellales > OLB5 > OLB5. The sequence continues at coordinate 444,733 of DDTQ01000011.1, forward strand.
AAAGTATACTTGACTGGGTTGATCTATTAGAAGAAATGATGGTACATGGTTATTTTTAAGACTTAAAAAATGTTCATGTAATGCAAATAATGTTGATAAATGATAACCCATCCAATTGGCCCCGCTTCCTACTTCCCATAGAAAATCTTCTCTTTTCGATTCTGGAGAAACTATTTTCACAGTTAAATTTTGAATATCTAGTTTAACTAAATCATCTGGTCTATCTATATCTAATTTCGACACGTAATTGGAAATTAGAACGGAAATTCGTTGCAGTATATTGTCAAGCTGATTTTTTAGTTTTTTTTCTCGCAATTCGGTTTGTTTATTCTTAAGGTCATCCTCTAGTCTCCTTATTTCTTTTTCCAAATCGCTATCAATATTGGTGCTTTCAACGTTTTTAAGTGATTGCTCTAGACGTCCGATATATCTATAAATTTCTTCAATAGATTGTCGTTGTCTATTTTCATCGCTAGACTTATCGTAAGTATCTCTAATAACAGTTCTTGTTGAATTCAATTGACTTTCTTTATCTTGTATTCTTTTTACTAGTTCAGATATTTCCTTATCGAGATTAATATCGTTAGTAGTGATATTTTTTGATAAAGTTTCCAGTCTTTGAGAGACAACTTCTAATTCTTTAATTCGCTCTATAGCTTTAGTGTTTTTTGATTCACAAAAAGGGCAAGTGTCCCCATTTAATTTATCTTTAAACCAGCCAATTGGTTCTAACCTACTTTGTTGGTCTGTTAGAGTTTCTTTATAACCTTGGCTTGAGTTATTTAATTTTCTTAGTCGCGTTAATCTAACTTTTAATACATTAATTTCACTTATTAACTCCTGTTCAGAAGTTAATAATGTACTTAACATTCGTACTGATTCTTCCGTAGATCCTTCATTGTAAAGAGGGATAGGATTTTTTTTAAAATTTTCAACTATAACATACAGGATAGAAACATATTTTTCCACACTCATTTCTGCAGAATTAACAGAATGATCTTTGAGTAAGCCAAGATCTGATGCCCTAACATATAAGGTTTGCAGATCAACGAACCAAGCTTCAACAGCTTGTTTCTTTGTGTTAAACTTCAGTCTTATTGTTTTTAAGTTGTTTTCCAATTCTTTAATTTCTCTTTCTAATGACAAAACTTCATTAGTAGTTGAGCCAAGAAAAAGAGGAAAAACAGTCCTGAGTTTTTGTTGATGTTCAAAAGTGTCAGCTTTGTAGAAAAGTGTGTTTGGATTTGCAACAATATGTTGTGGCTGAAATTGAAAAGCACTCGTATCTCGAAAACTTGCTGCTGATTTAAATTGATTCGATAAAATTTCCACATCGAATCGTTCAGTAGAGAAACCTGAAAGTTGATTTAAACGGTTAATTACATTTTTTCTATTCGTGTTTTGACGGGGCTGTATATTTATATCGATCTTAACTGCCTCATCAAAATACATTTCATCAGTAGAAATTTGCTCACCGGGTTCTTTTCGCGCAAAGAGAAGCTCTGTTTTGTCTGATAAGAAATGTACAGCGAACCATAATGTTTTGTCTCTTATAATCCCAACAGGTATAGTACATTTATCACTACCTAAACAATAATCAATAATATGCACGAGTGCAGATTTACCCTTGTGACTCTCACCAGTAATAATATTAACCTTATCTGTTTCGAATCTAATTACCCTTTTTTCTTTAGTGTTATCCTTTGGCCAAATAATAATATTTTTAATTTTTAGTTTCATCAGAAATTGATTTTAAGCATTATACAAATTTGTTCGAAAGACATTGAGGCAAACCAATAGCCTAATCTATCAGCTGCTTTAATTATGTTTTTTATATCAGAGTTATAATGTTCTATCTTAACTTTGTCCACTAACGGCAAAATTTCATTTAAACATTTGTCATATGTAATCAGCCTACTTGCAAAGCCAAGATTTAAGGATTCAAAAGTTTGCTTGCTCATATTCTGCATACGTTCTTGTAAACCAGCAGGTAGGTCTCTAAATTGACTCAAAGCATTGTACATTCCACCATCAAATCCCCTTTTATATATTGAATCTAAAGTCTTTTGATGAAAAACTATAGGCAATACTGGCATAACAATATTTAAATTTGTACCTCTAAGCTTTTGTTTTGCGGAATAGTAGCTCTGAACATATTTATGGAGAGCCAAAGCTCCGATGCCAATATTTTGAATAATGTCTTGCTCGATTACTTTTTCCATTATTTGAATAGTTTCTCCCATTCAGGATGCCATCCTATTTGAGGATTTGGTTCATCAGCTAACTTATGAAAACTACCTTTGCTTATATACTGGGTTGTTTCAAATCCTACTAACCTAGATATGTAGCCTGAAGTAGTATTATCAAAGATCTCAAAAGATATTTTTTTTAAATCTTTTTTGCTAGACCTCTTGGTAACTCTTACTATATGTCTTCTGAATACCTCTTTCCATCTTAATCTATTATTTTCATCCATTTCTTGTAAATCATCGCCAGTGATTTCGCCTTCTTTTATTAGCCGGTTTCTCTCGATTTCTGAACAAAGAAAATCATCTATGGCATCTACAATAATGCCTTCTAATTCGGGATGATTCATAACCTCTAACTGTTTAACAAATAATCTTTCCTTGCTTTGCTCTATTTCGTTTCCAACTAAATTGTTTTGTACATATTGTTTTGCTAGAAAATTAATTCCAACATCTAAAAATTTAATTTTTTTCTTATTTAGAATGGTTATAAAATCGACGACTCTTATAATAGCAGGCTTATTTGCTTGAAGGGCTTTTACAATATTTTCATTTACCCATCCCTTTAACGATTGAATTATTTCTGTTTGATGTTTTTCCGGTAGCCTCAATGCTTCGGCAATTTCGTTGTTAAGATTTTCTAAATTACTACCTTCTGATAAATAAATTGCAGGTATAATCTTTTCTAAAATCTCTTCTTTGCTTAAAACATATTCAATTTGGTCTTTGTAGGTTTCGGGTGGATTAGCTATTGCAGTTTTCAATAACAAGATAATTGATTTTACTTCTTGTTCGCTGTGTGCAGAAGCTATCTTTTTTATTAATGAATTATTTTCAAGTATATTGTTTGTTGCGCATATTAATTGCGTAGTATCGGGATCTAATAAATTATCCTCTACATCTTTTATCCATATATATAGGGTATTCCAGAGGTCTTTACTTCTGTCTTTGAATGTATTTCCTACTTTGACACTACTTTTATCTTGCTCTCTATATACTATGTTTCCGTCTTTATTTGTAATTGCTACGTCGTCAACAAGTTCGACGGAGACACTTGATGTGCGCGGACTCGTGGCTAAAAGTAACAGAGCTCTATCAGGTTGAAATAAATAACCAGCCAATTGACCTGGTGCTGTATGTTTTTTTTGGTTACTCAGCAGTTTATTTTTATTTTTAAGAAAAAGAGGCCTAACAGATTTTTCAACTGTTAAGCCCCCTAGCGAAACAAACTTAATTAGAATATAGTAATAAATCAATAGTTTAAATGGGTTTTTGTGAAAATTGAAATTTAATTTGAAATTTTAACTCCGAAGTGTTTTTGGAGCCCTACGAATGGTCCGAATTTTTACCCAGCTTTCTCCACTTAGTTGTTTGAAAATGTTTTTATGGAATTTATGATACTTCATTCATCTGTTTCTTCACAAGTAACACTGTTCCAGTAATTATGAATAGTAGTAGTACTTCTGTGGTATAAGGTATGTACAGATACTTACAAACAAAAGATTCTGATCTGGAAGAAAACAATTATTAATCACGCAAACAAGGGGTTGCAACCCCTTGTTCTGAACTAATAACATTAAAAAACCCCGGCGCTTTTTCAAGCTCCGGGGTTTTGGTTTTATTTCGGTTTGCTGCTATGCTGTTTTTAATGATGATGATACTGTGTTAATCTGCTTCTGTAAATAATGTGCTCATGTTGTAAACATCATAACCTGCCGCAGTATTTTTTTCTGTGTAATCCTTATACTGCCAAATATCGGTTCTGAAGTCACGTATTGGCACATTTTTGTTACCAACAACCGGTTTATAATAATTCACACCATGCGGAGCAACTACTGTATTGGTTTTTACTGTAACTACCGGCGCCGGCTCAAGATGGTTTACAAAGTAGTCTTTCCTGTCTGAGGGTCTGACGTAATTTTTGTAAACAACAAAGTCAGGCTGCTTAGGTCCTTCAGCTACAGCCGCATCTGCGGTGGGATCAAACCATCTGGCATGCGCATCAACGTATTTAGCGTACGGATCGTATGATTCAGATGGCAGCGCTGCGTAATAAAACGAACCATTGTAAATGTAACGTGATTCCACCGCAGTCATACTTCTTTGGTCAGCGGTATGCATAATCCACACATCGCTGTACGGGGGATACCCTATTACAGCTGTAGATCGTACATCGCCGCTGTTAATATTGCGGTTCAAAGAAGCAGCATCATTTGTACTCTGCGCATTAGCAGCCGAAATAAATAAAACGAACATGAGTGATACTACAAGTTTGTTTAACATAGCTAACTTCTCCTTTCACCTATAAAAATGGTTTTAATTTTAATTTGGTTCTAAGGCCGGGAGCCGAAAAACAATGAGTTAGGTATTTAAATTCGTAAGGATTTATTTTTTGGTAATTTATTCTGAACCCAAAAACAGGAGCTTAGGGTTTTTTGCAGTAATATTTTAGCAGATAGAAATTTTAAGAAAAGATTTGAAAACATACGCGTATCAAGCCCCCTTAGTCCCCCCTTAAAGAGGGAATGTTATACAGAACAAGGGGCTGCAGCCCTTCGTTCTAACAATTAATCAGGCGATTATTTTGTCATATCTGTGGTTGGAACATCTTTGCCAACTTCTTCCAGATTGAAACCTGAGATCCAGGAATTCCCCGTGCCGCTGACAAGGAATCCGTATGCAATTCCAACAGCTTCAGGGGCAACATCAAGAACAATTTCGTATTTAGTCCAGTCATTGGTACCTGCAATAGCGCGGTTAACCATATTATCAAAAGCCAGGGAGCTGTTGGGATCGGTTCCGTCAACTCTCATCCACATTCCCGCCCAGCCTGTTATACTTTCGTTCTTTACGTAGCCGGTGAGTTTTACTCTTTTGCCTGAATATTGTTCGGGCATTATATATGTCATTATGGTTCCAAAACCATCTATTGGAGTTACGTTTGACTTCAGAAAATAAACCGCGCCGTCACTATATTTTTCATCGGCTTTCCCCCAGTCGTAGGATTCCGGTTTACTTCCGGCTTTAAACCAGCCGTCAATTTTTTGCGAATATGAGATCTGCGTAATGAGTGTAACAACAAACATCAAAGTAAGAATCCTGATCGTGGTTTTCATATTGTTATGTATTTAATTGATGATATTTTTTTAACTTTCTCTTGTCAGTCAGTTTTCTGTTCTGAAGATTCGGGCTCATAATACAGAGCCCTTCGACTTCCCTTGGGGCGACAAGTATGAGCAGCTTCTCGAATTTTATGTTTCATGCTTGCCTTAGTGAGTTAAACGAGAGAAGGTTTCACGTTTCACGTTTCACGTCTCACGTTTCACGTTTCACATTTGACATTCACTACTTCACCAACCTTAGAGACAAGGTTTCATAAATAATTGCATTATTTAATCAATACCATTTTCTTTTCATCGGTAAACTCGCCGGCGTTGATCTTATAAAAATAAACACCGCTTGCAAGATCAGAAGCATTAAAATTTATTGTATATGTTCCTTTTTTATAATCAGCGTTTGCGATCTGCCTTACCAACTGTCCAACTGTATTATAAATATTTATGGTTACGCGCGAATCGGCGGCAATACTGAAGCTTATATCGGTAGTTGGGTTGAACGGATTCGGAAAGTTTTGGTACAGGCTGTAAACAGCCGGCTCTACAGAGCCGAATCCTTTGCCCGTAAGCGCGAAGTGATCGATCCACACCACATCGGAATTCATTCCGAATGCGCCTGCATCTTTAATGTAGTAATTGACGGCCAGGTAAATACTTTTTCCTGCGTATGCTGAAAGATCATAAGACTTTTTATGCCAGCTTCCTACGGGTCCGTTAACCTTGAAGTAATCTATCATAGCAAAGCTTGAAAGGCTGTCGTTTGTTATTGAGATCCATACTTTAAGCGAATCCTTGAACTGCCTGTCAATAGCACCGCACCAAAAGGAAATGGAATCGCCTTCGTGGATATCGAAAAGTTTGGGTGTTATGATCCAGTCATCGATCACATTAAAGCGGTTCACGCTTTCATATCCCAGCTTGAAGAAGTATGTACCCGCTTGCGCTGACTGATTCCCCAGCCCGAATAATTCAAATTGCGAGTACAACTCGATATCGCTGCCGCCTTTATCATTGTTAACCAGCTTCCATCCCCTGGAAAGTACTTCGGTATCATTAAAAGTTTCTTCCCATTTAATCCTTTGCGAATAGAGGCTACCTGAAATAAACGTAAATAAGAAGAGAAATATTATTATTAAATTGCGCATTATGATTGTATTTTCTGTGTTTAGCTTTATTGAAAGTTAAAATTAACGTTAACAGGAATACGAAACTTTGAGAATTTTAATAACCTCTTTAAGGAAAGAAATTCCTTCGCCCACAGTATTTAATCCTGAAGGCAGCGTATCTTTTCCGTGCGCAAGCGCGTTTGCAACGCTGACAAAATCCTTTTGGAAACCTGTCATGGGTTTATCGAGGAAGAAATCCTTATCGCCCTGTATCTTTTCCTGGCGCGGTTTGGTTACGGGCCAATCACTGGGGTTTCGGGGATCCTGCCTGACAAGGTATTTCTGCAGGCTTGGTGAGGTAAGATCGCGCTGTGTTAAATGTCCCAGGTTCCATTTTTCTGACATGGTTTTGATAATTGAGGTGTGGGTTAAATTATCACTTATTACTGTACCGCTATTTATGTAAGCAGAAACCAGAATTGCGGGTACACGTACACCGAGTCTTTTGAAATCAAAATCCATTTCGTTATTGGTTGTATTTCCCGGCGGCTGAACTCCCGATGGCGGCTGAACGTGGTCATAGGTTCCGCCCGCTTCATCGAACGTAATAATAAACAACGTGTTCTGCCAATTGTTGCCTATGGAGCTTGATGAACTTTTGATCGCATTATAAACCTTATGAATGAGTTTTTCACCCGGCGTAACTGATGAAGGGAATGTTGTAATGTTGCTGTTGCCTACAAGCGGAGCGGGGGGATGCTCATCGTTGTGGAAGAACATCATTCTCGGTTCTATGAATGTATATTCGGGCAGCCTGCCTGAAGCGCAGTCATCAAAGAAAGCATCCATACTGCAGACATGATCATGCGCAAACGGTCTGAGCGCGTTAAAATGAATTAGCAGGCTCATGGGAAAAACATCAAGATGATCGAAGTAGAGTTTCCAGTTGTGGCCCCTTGACTGCAGCCTTTGAAAAATTGTTTCGGAGGTATTGAGCTGCCACTTTGTATAGCTTGGACAACTGTTAGTGACATTGCCGTTAGATTGCGCGCTGTTTAAAAAAGAGCGGTTGCAGAACGTCTGCGAGGGAACCGCGCAGTGCCAGTGATCGGCTACGGCAAATCCTTTTGCCAGTGTGCTTATTACCGGTACAACTTCAGGAGGAAAGCAGCTCATGATAATTCTGTACTCACTGTAAGTGGGCATTCTGCCCTGCGTAGCTTTAAAGTTGTTGATGTAGTCAGTTAAAAAACCGTTCATAGGATAGACAGATGGAATTGTATCGGGTACATTCCACGGGCTTACCATATCGCAGGCATCAACAAAGCGGTTGGTATCAGGCAGTACAGTGCCAAACATGGATGTATTCATATGCGGATACTCTTCCCCCGGGTCAGGGTTAGGGTTATTCATAATGGAATCTTTGTGTACAGGTACGCTGCCCATGAAGGATGAATCAGCATATGGCGGAATCGGATTGGAGAGATTATGATACGCCACGCCTTCAAACGGCTGGTTATTGGGCGGCGGATCCTGGGGGGTATAAAGATATCCGAGCAGGTTATCAAATGACCGGTTTTCCATCATGAGCACAACAACGTGATCGAACTTATTAAGTCCGCCCGCAATTTCTTTGAACTTATATATGGAAGGGAAAGCGGAGCCGATAGCTCCGATAGCCAGCGATGAACCCGCCAGCTTCATAAATTGTCTTCTGTTAATTTTTGCCATTAAATGAGTTTACTGTGTTATATTTTTTAAAATTGTGATGATTTATATATGCTTCACCCTTCGACTAGCTCAGGGTGAGGATACATCAGCTTTTTTGTTTTTCTGCCCTTCGACTCCGCTCAGGGCGACAAGGGTGAGTTCCTTCTCACATTAAACATTGCATGTCTAGACTCCGAACACAAATCCTGTTGTCAGTGTTTTCCACAGGCCGCCGTTGTATTTATTGAGGCTATAGCCTCCGCCTTCGTAGTAGCCATCGTATGTAATGACCTCGAACACGCCATCCCCGTTAATATCAATTATGCCTTCGGCCAGGCTGAAGGTGAAATTATTTACGGCAAGCGGCATGAATTCAGAGATCACTTTGCCTTCGCCATCCATTACATACACTAATGAGGTAAAGTTTGTGAAATCATTTTGCAGCCTTACACTTACCAGGAATTCGTTTTTATCTTTACCTGTAAAGCTGCCTTCAAATAATTTAAAATCTTCGTTAGAAATTTTTTCAATGTGACTGTCAACCGGTCCGCTTTTTACATCATACTCCGTTATCTTTACGCCTTTCAGCCGTGGCATAATGTAGCCTTTGAACTCATCTATTATACTTTGATTGGTAACGCCTTTTCTGTTGAGGGTGCTCATATTGCTGTTGTAAGTACAGACAACTATCTCGTTATCTTCAAGTTTCATTTCTTTTGGCGGGTTTACGGCGGCGTAGAAAATTGTACCGGCGCCAATCATATCATCCATGTTGATATAGTAACCGGAGATCTGCGCCGGGAAGACTCCCCCTGAGCCTGAAATATGAATTTTATCCCCCGTTTTGAAAGATGTGTATTTTTCAAATTCAGGTTTAAAATCATCAAAGAAGTATTCCGGGGTTTGTTCATCAAACTTCCCGTACTTGCCAATAATCGCTTTCAGGTCGCCGCCGTACAGATCATATCCTGCGCCTGTGGAATCCATCAGTTTTTCGTTGGATGAATATTTATAATAATCATCAATAATTATTTTTTTGCCGTCATACCTGCCGAAGAAAACCCGTTCATCGGAAGATACATCATTAATTTTTTTGGTTTGGTTGTGGTGTGTATCACCGGCAGACTTTTTATCATTTTCGCCGGAAGTTTCACCGGGTTTTTTGGTGCATGAAACCAGGGAGAGGGATAGTAAAATGAAGAACAGGAAAAACGATAAATATTTTTTCATTATTATGCGCAAATTGAATTATTTATTCCCAAAAATAAGGATTTATGTTTTAAAATGCATACGGGGTATTTATCCATATACTTTCAAAAATCATGAAACAAAAACCCGGCAATCAGCCGGGTATGGTTAATCTCATCAGTTTATTTGATCTTGGGTATTTGGTGTTTGGGACTAAGCTTCATCGGTGACTCTTGGCTGCGCGCCATACAGCTCAAGCAGAATGTTATCGTACTTATCAGCGTTGGCAAAAAGTGTTTTCAGGGTTTCCAGTCCTGTTTCATAAGTTAAGTACTGGTCATAAATGAATGTGGAAAGTATCACATCCTGGTTATTGACGCTGAACATCATTCCTTCGAGTTTGTAATTTTCGCGCAGCAGGAATTCATACATAGCGCCAATATTCGCCTTCGGCAGCATGCAGAGCATGCTATCGCAAACAATGAAGCCATCCTGGTTATAGTTGATAAAAATTTTAGCTGTGCCTTCTTCAACTTCCCAGCTGTAGGGTCCTTTACGCGCAAGTTTAACATCTTTACCAAGCTGCTCTAAGATAGTTTCTATAACAGCAGAGGCGCCTGTTGGTTTATATTCGCCATCTTTTTTCAGGGCCGGAAATTCCAGCTTAGTGCCGCAGTTGGGGCAGTATTCGCCGGAATCAAGGTTTTCTTCCGTGACATAAAATCCGCAGCTTGGGCATTTTACAGTATATTTACCGAAATATTGGCGGTATTCGTTCAAGTCTTCTTCGAGGTATTCAACCGGCAGCGCAAAACCTAAATTATCGCCGCCTGCAATGATGAATGTATTCACGCCCACAACATCACCATTGGAATTGACCAGGGGTCCACCGGAATTACCCGGATTGATAGCGGCATCTATCTGAATATAATTTATGCCGCGCTGCAGGCGCTTTGATTTTGAAACTATGCCTTCGGTGGCGGTGTAGTTCAGTCCGTAGGGGTGACCTATGGCTATAACCTGGTCGCCTTCTTTGACATCAAGCCCCGGGGCAAGATTGACATCGGGTAATTCAATGCCTTCGGGTACTTTGATGAATGCAAGATCATACTTGGCGTCATTAAAAAATACGGGAGAGATCTGTTTAGGCAGAGATCTTCCGCTGATAACGGCTTCGGAGTTGCCCTTAACCACATGGTCATTGGTAATTATCAGGTTCTCTTTCTTAACGTAAAAACCGGTACCTGTTCCCTGTGGCGTCGCTATTTGTATAATTACATGCTGAAACTTATCTATTATATGCTGGGTATCCATTTTATTACTTAAATTTTCTGTGATGTTAATCCTAATTTTTTTGCTTTTTGCCTATTGGTTATAATTCAGCTGCTGAATTTCAGCAACGTAACTTTTCAGGAAGCTGACCATTGAATCAAACTTAAGATTTGATGTATTGAACTTCAGCTCGGGATAAAGCTCTTTGCCTTCGGTAATTATTGCGTCAATTTTACTTTTTATGACCTGCTCGTTGAATTTTGCGCAGGAAGCATCGAAGAGATCTTCGCCAACGCCAAGAGCGGTGAAGTAATCCTGGTTGGTGATGCTGAGCATCAAATGGAACAGCTTCGCATCAGGTTTTGGCAGCCCGTAGCTGAACAGGCAATAGGTTGCCAGGTATTCATACAGCACAATTGCAATATCGAGGTGATTGTTATCAACGTACCATTTTACATTCTGCAGGTTATTGGTGAAAAGATCCACCACTGCCTGGTGCGGCGCGGGGTTCGCGATCCCGAAGGTGGATTTAACCCTGTAAAGATCTTCGAGCACAGCTTCTTTGGGTTTATCAAGAAGTTTCTGTAGGGCTTCTTTCATTTTTCGGTTCTTTTCAACGTAAGGTTTATTATCCTTGGCGAAGTAATCCCAGCTCATTTTTTCAAGCTCATTCATTAATGTGCCTTCGGGGGCTATCAGGTAATCTATTTTATACGCGGTGTTAAGCAGGAGGTATGAAATGCCGCCTGAGAAGGCGTCTTCGTTGAGCTCGTTTACCCGTGTAATGGTTTTTTCGAGCCAGGTTCTGTAGAAGTTATATTTAATTTCTTTTTCGGTTTCGGGCAGCTGCTCTGCGTGGGCGTTACCGGTTGATTTCAGCATGGCGAAGTCATCAATGAGCAGGTCATCCTGCTTATCGGCGCGTGTTGCAAGCTCCTTCCAGCCGTAGTACAGCTTGCGCGGCGGAGCCGCTGCGATGGTGCTATCAAACTTTATGCAGATGCGGTTATCTTTAAGCGCATAGCGGCTGTAGAAAAGCGAGTAGTTCATTTCCATAAGCCTGCGCATGAAAGCAACGGAAAGCTTATCATACTCCGCAACATCTGCTTCAGCTATTACCTTGCCGTTTGCTATGGTACCGTGAATTTTTTTTGAGCCCTGCAGCAGCTCAAATGTAATATCATCACCGTCTTTCCTGAAGTTGACATTGTTCACGTCATCATCACGGAGATAGTTAAAAAAAGCCTCGTAGCTATCTATATATTTTTTTTCGAGAAAAAGTCTCTCTGATGTGTTCCATGCTTCAACTTTAGCCTTAGGCTTAAAGCTATCTGAAAATCTTCCGAATGTTATCATATTGTTTGCATTCCCCGTTTACCCCTTTGGGGCATAGGCGGGAATTTCTATTAATAATGTTTAATTTATACAGTACTCTTAATTATATCAAATTTTGAGCCCGGGTATTTTTAACAATCCTGCAAAATAGTTTTTATCAATTTGTTATTCAAAGTAAAAAAGCTTCTTACCCCGGGAAAAAATTGGGTAATTGTTTTGCGGACCACAACCCTTGAAGAGATATGTAGAGTGGAAAGATGGTATCAATGTACTGCTCTACCACCCCTGCAAGACTCAAACTGCGTTTTCGTTTTGCTTTCCCCTCCTAAAAAACTGCACCGGCAGTCAGGCAGGAGGGGAGCAAAGTCTCAATCCTCTTTGCGCCTCTGCGTCTCTGCGGTAAGTCTTTTGACTTGCCATTCCCCTTTAACTTAAAATCATATTCAAATATCTTTGTGCCACAAATGAAAATATACTACTCAGATCATTATACTGTTCCGCTGCCCGAAGGGCATAGGTTTTGACCCCTCCCGCCAGCGCCGCTGGCGCTGTCTGCCCTCCCCAAAGGAGAGGGCGTGATATATGAATAAACAACTATAGGTGCTTATCTTCCTTAGCGCCGATGAGGGAATGAAAATCCCCCAACTGTGATTTACGTTTGTTATAGATCGGGTTCAATTGCGGATTTTCATAATCTGGAAACGATGCTCCCCCTTTTCAAGGGGGACTTTTGTTTCATTTACCCCTTTAACTTCAAATCATTATACAATAACTTTACACCTTACAAATGAAAATATACTACTCAGATCATTACACTGTTCCGCTGCCCGAAGGGCATAGGTTTCCTATGGAGAAATACCGGATGCTGCGGGAAAAACTGCTTGCTGATGGTATTCTGGAGCCGGGTGAGCTATATGAGCCGGTGCTTCCGGGGCGGGAAGCTGTGACGCTTGCGCACTCGCCTGAATATTACGATTCATTTGCAGACGGTTCGGTTGATCCCAAAATCATCCGCCGCATAGGTCTGCCGTGGAGCAAAGAATTGTTTTACCGCTCACTGGCTTCTGTTGGCGGCGCCCTTGGCGCAGCGCAAAGCGCCATTGAGTGCGGCATTGGCGGTAATCTTGCCGGCGGTACACACCACGCCTTCCGCGAGTACGGCGAAGGGTTTTGCGTATTCAATGATTTTGCCATTGTGATACTTCATCTTATAAAGTGCGGCATGATACACCGCGCCGCGATTGTTGATCTGGATGTGCACCAGGGTAATGGTAACTCAGGGATCTTAGGCGCAAATCCCGATGTTTTTATTTTCAGTATGCATGGCGCGAAAAATTATCCGTTTACAAAGGTTGCCTCTACAATAGATGTTGAGCTTGCTGACGGCACGGGTGATGAAGAATATTTATCCTTACTTAAGAAAAATTTACCTGCTATTTTTGAGTGGAAGCCTGATATAGTATTGTACCAGGCAGGGGTTGATCCGCTCGCCTCAGATTCGCTTGGCAGGCTCTCGCTCACGCCCGCCGGTTTAATGGAGCGCGACAGGCTTGTGCTGGGTGAGTGCAAAAGGCGTGGTGTTCCGGTATCACTCGGTTTAGGCGGCGGGTACTCAAAACCGATTTCGCATACAGTTGATGCGTATGCAGGGACGTATAGGGTTGTGAAGCAAATATTCTGACGAACGAAGTGAGGCGAAGCCAGCCTTACTACAGCGGAGCGAGGCCTGCCTTAATACCGCGTAGCAGGAGGAAGGTATCTCATTCGACTAGCGATAATTTTAGCAGCACTCAAATTTCAAAACCGTTAAAACGGTTTGAAATATGTTGTAAACATTTTCCCACGGCTGAAGCCGTGGGCTAACGAAATAAATATGATAGTTTGATACCGCCCCTGAGCCGGACTTTCAGTCCGCCTCTTTCCCCTCCTTAAGAAAGGAGGGGAGCTGATACAAATTAATATCATGGTAATTTTTAAAAATGAAATAAAATGATGAGATCCTTCACAACTGCCTTCGGCAGTGTGTTCAGGATGGGAAAATGACAAAGAAAAAACAAATACAATCAACACGGTTCGGGGTTTACGCTGTATTAACCTATAAGGGTAAATATATACTTATTCAAAAGGGCAAGGGTCCGTTTAAAGGCAGGTGGGACCTGCCCGGCGGGAAAACAGATTTTGGCGAGACTCCCGAGCAAACCCTGAAGCGCGAGATCATAGAAGAAACCGGGCTTAAGCTTAAATCATACAAGCTCATAACCGTTGAAGCTTATACACATGAATCAAAAAAAGAGGAGTTTCATCATACGGGCGTGATATATAAAGCCGAAGCGAAAGATATAGGTAAATTAAAACGCGAGCCTGACGGCAATGATTCATTTGGCGCTGAAATTTTCACCGAAAAGGAAATAAAAAAATTAAAGCTTACTCCACTGGCAAAAATTGTATTGAAGAAACTTTAGTTCTTTAACGTGATAAGAATCAACTAAATATAAATTTTTAGTTACCATATTGGTAACTTTTTGATTATATTTAGATGTTATAATTATGAGGATAATAGCAAAGAAGACACTAAGAGATTTCTGGATAAAAAATAAAGATGCCAGGCAGCCTCTTGTTGTATGGTATACGGAAGCAAAAAAGGAGAATTGGAAAAACTTCAATGATGTGAAATATTTCTCTAAAAGCGCAAGTATTGTTGGAAATGACAGGGTTGTTTTCAACATTAAAGGAAATAATTACCGCCTTGTGGTAAAAATTGATTTTGAATGGCAGGTTATTTACATAAAGTTTGTAGGCACTCATAAAGAATATGACAAAATAGATGTCAAAAATATATAAAAGCAAAACAATGAAAATAAAGCCGATTAAGACCAAAAGAGATCACGAAAATGCCTTAGAACGAATACAGCAGCTTTGGGGCTGTAAGAAAAATACATCACAGGGCGATGAATTTGAGGTACTTGTTACACTTGTTGAAAAATACGAAGATGAACATTACCCTATTCCCCCGCCTGATCCCATCGAAGCGATCAAATTCCGTATGGAACATATGAACCTGAGCCGGAAAGAACTGGCAAAGATCGTCGGTTACAAAAGCCGTGTTTCAGAAGTGCTCTCAGGCAAACGTAAATTAAGCCTGCCAATGATCCGCAGACTGAACAAAGAGCTTAATATACCCGCTGAAACACTGATACGCGAATATTGATCAAACTGAATTGGCTAAAGCAAAAAAAATACCGGGGCTTGATTCAAATCACCCATTAGACGAGAGCCTGCTCAAAATTCTGCGCACAAGGTTTGATGAAATGACAGCTCACGAGCAGGGCACAATTGATGGCAGCGATATTGAGGCATTGCATGATATGCGCGTCGCTTCGCGGCGAGTGCAGGCAGTATTCAAAATGTTCCGCGGTATCTTCCCGAAGAAGAAATTCAAAACCGAATACAATGAGCTGCGCCTGCTTATCCGCTCGCTTGGCGAAGTAAGAGACCACGATGTTTTCATTGATAAAATTGAGAAGATGAAAAGCGAGACAGTTGATAGAGATACCCGCGCTATTGATCTGCTTATTATCCGCAAAAAAGCTGAGCGCGAGCAGAAAAGAAAATTACTGATCCAGCACATTAACACGTTGAACAAGGCGGGATATAAAGAGCATTTTAATAGTTTTATTACGGAGAATTTGTCTGCGACGGGAAAAAATTTTTCAACGTTAGAATAATAGACTGACCGCCGGGTGGTCATTAGGATCAATATTTTTGTTTGCACGGAGTGCAAACGATGCAAATTGTGCAAATATTATTATAGGGATTAGATCAGTTTGAAAAGAAAATATTCAATAAAGAAAAAGTTATCACTGAAGGAAAATCTGAAACGGATAATACCCGAGATGTTTGATGATTTTTTTTCATATGCGCCGGTGGTGATGAATTTCCCTTTGCGAAAAACCCAATTACATGAAATGCGCAAAGCGGGCAAGCCGCTTCGCTACGCGATGGAGCTTGGCGAGTATTGCTTTGGGGCAGATTTTAAACTGTGCCTTGATGAAATAAAATCATCGCTTGATCTGATGGGAGAAGTTCATGATGCGGATGTAATGATACCGGATATTAACCTTCACATGAAAGAGATCAGGCATTTTAACAATACCATAAAAGACAGCGATCTCCGCATTTCAACACGGCAGCTGCGTATGTGTGTGCAGAAACTGCGTGAGCAGAGGCTGGGCGAGTACGCTGAACTTTCAGGAAAACTGAAGCTGTGGACCGAAAATGACTTTCGCGCGCGTATTACTGCCGCAATGAATGAAAATGGAATTGCAGAGAGAAACTGAAGTGACTTCAGGTAGTAATGTTTTCAGTCCGGAAATACGCAGGGTATTTTGTTACAAGTCTGCTGTAGAGGTTCCTTATGATTTCTTTAAATTCTTTGTACCCTGTCTGCTCCGCGATAAAACTGCATAAACCGTAATGTGAGCCTGAGGGATTTTCGAGAAACGTACTTATCTTTTCTGAAAATTCTTTGTAATACCTGCTGATAAACTCCTGCTTTGAAACAAAAGAAACATTTTCCATCATTGCCGAAAAGAACTTCACAAGTTCAAATGTTTTTTTGTTGGCAATTTCAACCGCTTTGCCGCGGCTTTTATTAAGCCACTCAATTTTTCGTGTGATGTACGCAAATTGACCTGTATCAAAATTTCTGCCGCTGCACAACGCGGCAATAAGCATGTAGAGGTACATTTCTTTGATAAAATAGAAATCGGGTATCTTCCTGAAGTTAAGCAGAAGCTCTTCGATTGTATCGTGTAATTTTTTCAGGTTGTGCGGGTCGGGTATTTTAGCTATCAGACAGGTGGTGCCGGCAAATTCTTCAGGCTGCATAATGAACAGGTTATCGGTGTAAAGCTTTAGTTTAGCTGAATAGAGGCTGCGGAAAGATGAATCAAATCCGAAATTCAGGATCTCCATTGAATTCAGTTTTTGGAAATAATGGTACACAACACTGCTATCGCGGTAAGATGATGAGAGGAAAACAGCTTTTGTGAGAATTATTCTTCTGAAAGAGGGTTTAAGCTCCGGCTTATCAGCCAGAATAAAATATTCATTCAATTTTTTAATACATCCTTCGGCATCAATTTGTTTCTGCAGAAATTTAAGATGCAGCTGTACAATCTTGAAAGCATATATTTCGGCAGTGCTGCCGTATTCCGCCGCATTACTTATCCCTTCGGCCGCGAATTTTTCAGCGTTTAAAAATCCTCCAGGTTCTGAGGTATATATATTTGCGATATTCATAAGCAGGTCGCTTCGGATGCTTTTATCCTCTCTCTTTCCGGTTTCCTCCAGGGCTTCTTCAAGATATTTCCTTCCTTCGGCCAAGTCTTCAATATGTTTAACATGGTAGGTTGCCATAAAGGATCTGCAGTAACAGTAATTTATCTTCAGGTCGGGATCCGGCTGCACATTGGCAGCCTTTGCTTTTCTGAGCAAGAACATATAATGTTTTACCGCAAGCCTCGAATATTTTCTGAACTTATTTTCTGATTTGATACTGTAGAAATACTGGCAAAGGTACCGGGAAATGTAGAATAAAATCACCTTGTCCTTTTCGGAATTCCTTTGTTTGGCAAGAAGTTTTCTTTCAAGACTAAGCAGTATGCTTTTTGCTTCGCGCCTCATTCCGGTATCGATCAGACTTTTGGCTCTATTAAGTTCGCATTGATCTCTATTATAGTCAATACGGAATTTCGCCGAAGTTTTATTTTCGCTGCGGTTAAAATAGAACTTCCTTATACCTTTTAGCAGCCATGTTTTGTGGCAGTACAGCATATCTTTTGTGATGCCGAGTTCAGCGGATATTTTGTCTTCATCCCATGAAATAATGTTATCAGTTCTGATGTGTTCATAAATTGTTTTCAAAAGGGCAACGTTCTTCTGCGCTGCGGAATTTTTCCGTTTGAGCAGTTTTTGCATGTACCCTTCGCGTATTTCTTGCGGCAAAGCCGCGAACTCATACAGGTACTTTAAAAAAGCTACCGAAGCCCGCCTTTTTCGGGCTTGTGGTGACGTAAGTAATTGATTATGTGAACTATAAAGCAAAATTTATGACGATAGAATTTGAACAATAAAACATACAAGAAAATATATAATCTTTAGTTTGTAATATAGTATATATTTTTTCATTTTGCCGTATAATTTGTTTAGCATTTTAGGTTACGCCGCACTTTTGTGCGCGGAGCATTACATTCTTTCGGGAAAGTAAATTCAATAACTATATTAATTGCGGGGAGAAAAATAATGAAACATCTATCAGTTATTTTCGCGGCCTTACTAATATTTTCAGCCACAATATTTTCGGCAGATACATCATTGGTGACTATACTTAAGAGCGGAAAGTTTGGCGGCGATGTAAGGGGAATTGATTTTGTAAACTCAACAACAGGTTTTGCCGTTGGCGATGGAACAAACTCAGTTTTTGCTACAAACAGCTTTATAGCCAAAACCACCGATGGCGGGAATACATGGCTTAACATATCACCGCCGGTATTAACCAACAGACCCTGGCAGGTAGATTTTATCAATACCAACACCGGAGTTGTATCCGGTTACGGCGGAATGATACTGCGTACAACCAATTCCGGCACAAACTGGACAGTATCAACCACACCGAACACCAGCAATATTTACGAAGTAGTAATGATAACCGCTGATACCGGGTACGCATGCGGGGCGCTTTCTGCGGCGGTATTAAAAACAGTTGATGGCGGCGCAACGTGGAGCTCTGTAGCGGTAACAGGTACAAATGTCCGTTACGGTATAGCATTCGCCCCGGGAGGATTTGTTTGGATATGCGGCACTTCGGGAAATATAATACGCTCAACGGATAACGGCGCAACCTGGCTTACAACCACAATAACAGGTTCACCAACATGTTATGATATTATCAAGGTTGGCAATGACCTGTGGACATTCAGTTCTTCAAACGGCGTTTACCGCTCAACGGATATGGGCGCAAGTTTTGCGCTGGTGTTTGATAACGGCAGCAGGGCAATTTACGGCGCCGGTGTATTCGGCACAACAAATTTCATTTCAGTTGGCGCTGATGGTCTAAACTACCGTTCAACCAATGCGGGAACGAGTTTTGACAGCACGGCTATGAATCTTTTCACCGGGCAGATCTCAAGGGGTGTATATATGAAATCTGCTACGGATATAATTGTAGGTTCAGATATGGGCAACATATTCCGCTCAACCAACGGCGGAACAAGCTTTACCAATGTTGAATCAGCAAACAGAATGTACGCTGTGGATTTTCTGAACGCTAATACCGGTGTTGCCGTGGGATTTTCAGGCATGGTCTTCAAAACAACCAATGCGGGGCTTAACTGGGTAAACCTGCCGAGCGGATCAATATATGAAATGTATGATGTCCAGATGTTTGACGCAAACACATTTTATATTGCGGCAGCTTCGGGAAGGTTTTATGTAACAACAAACGGTGGCACAACATTTATAGAGCGTAATCTTCCCAATATTTCCGGCGGAGCAACAAAGACAATGTGGTTCCACAATGCAAACACAGGTTTTGCGGCAGGAGAAATGGGAAATATATACAGCACAACTGATGCGGGTCAAAACTGGACATCTGTTTACAGCTGGGGCTCGAGCTTTAATAACTTTGAAGACGTATATTTTGTGAATACATCAACCGGTTACGCAACAGGTGAGCGCGCAAGATTCATAAAGACTACAGACGGAGGAGCAACCTGGGACAGCACCGGAATTGACGGTCCGAACCTGAACACAGTTTGGGAAATGGACTGGCTGGACGCTTCAACAGGATTTATGGCTGCAACAAACGGCTGCATCTTTAAATCTACAAACGGCGGAGCAAACTGGTCATTAATGAATGATACCGCGGGCTTAGCGGGAATTGATATGATAGATATAGAAGTTGTGGATACGGGCAGGGGGTGGTCAGTTGGCGAAGGCGGTTATATAATGAAACAACAAACACAATCACAGTGGGTGACTGAGAGAATTCTTTCAACATCGTTCGGCTCCGCCGAAAACCTGTGGGGAATAGACTTTGTGGGTTCAAACACAGCGTTTGTAAGCGGATATTATGGTACAATATACAGACTTGATATAACATCATTAACAGGAATAGCGGGCAACAATACCCCGCTGGTATATTCGCTGGCGCAAAACTACCCGAACCCGTTCAACCCGGTTACAATGATAAAATTTTCGATACCGGAGGCGCAAAATGTAAGCCTAAATATATACAATGTGCTTGGCGAAAGGGTCGCATCACTTGTAAACGGAAAGATCTCTGCGGGCAGTTATGATATTGAGTGGAACGCCGTGAATGCGCCAAGCGGTGTTTATTTCTATAAGCTGGAAGCAGGAAATTACACAGATACAAAAAAGATGATATTGTTGAAATAATTGCAGGTAAACGTAAACGAAAATTCGTTTAGATATTTCTCCGATGTTAATAGCGGTTACATGCTTTTAACTGCGGTTAATTGAATAACAAACGACGGCTGAAAATTCAGCCGTCTTTGTTTTTTTTTAAATGGCAATAAACTATTTATAATTCGGAACATTCTTACCGAGTACCAGATCGCGCCTGGCTGTATAGATACCATATTCGTTCTTTTCAAGAGTAAGTATTCCCCCGCCTCCCCGGTTCTCAGCATTTTTCCTGTATGAATCATTCACAAATTTATCGTCATCAAATACAAAATCCTCGATCCAGTATTCGGTTTTGCCGGGTTCTTTAATTGTGGGGTGAATATGCGCGGGGAATGACGCGTTAGGATAGGGAGCTGGTCTGAGTGTATAGAATTTATACTCGCCTTTATCGTTAGTTTTAATCCACCCGCGCAGGTAACCATGGCGGCCTGTTTCACTTCCCCTTTTTGAATAGTAGCCATTTTGATCGGTGTGATAGATATACAATACAATTCCCGGTGCGGGTGTAATACCATCGGGTTGATAGATCACCCCGCTGATCTCCAGTTTAGTTTCAGCCGCTTCGAAACCAGGCAGAGTATCAATATGACTTAATTCCTCAAAAGGTACGGGTGATTCATAGACCGCTTCGCAGCCTTCACAGCCATCACCCACGGTAATTGTGGTTTCTTTGGCGGGTTTGTTTTCGGTTTGGCCGCAGGCTAAGTTTGTAAAGATCAATAAAACGGCAAGCGAAAAAATTGTTTTCATATTATAAATTTAACCCGTTATAAAAAACCCGCCGTTTCGAGGCGGGTTATAAATTATAAAATCTGATTTAATACTTTTTAATTTTTTACTTTTGTCTCAGTCATTATCATCATCGCCGGTATCGCTTGGCTTTCTGTGTTTTTCTGATTCCTTCTTTTCCTTTTCAATCTCGTTCTTATACTGCTGTTTTTCGCGCTCAACTTCTTTTTTTACTTCTTCCATATCTATTTTGATCTTTTCGTTAACGCGTTTGAGCTCTTCCTTAACTTTTTCCATTTCCTTTTTGAACTCTTCGTTATCAATTTTCAGGTCTTCCTGTAATTCGCGCATATCTTCTTCAAGTTCTCTCCGGTCTTCTTCTGTCCACGCGTTCACACCGGTTTTATAGAGGAATTCCATGGTATCATTGCCGGGTGGAATTACGAAATTATAATTCCAGTTCTTTCTGTGGCTTTGGTTCCAGTTCTTTTCCCAATCTTTCTGCCATTTTTCGTTATCAAACTGTTTCATTCTCTCCTCAACTTTTACCATATTTTCGCGTATCTGAACATTCACTTCTTCCATGATCTTATCAACCCATTCATCAATATCTTCAACGCGTCTGAACTTTGAAATGCTGTCTTTTGGTATAACCCTGGGCGGAGCCACATAGTTTGCAACCTTATTATAAACTTCGTACCTATACTGCTCTTCAACCCTTGGCATCATATTAACAAGGGTAACCGCATCGGTTTTTTTTGAATTATTAAGAATGGTTTTAATGCACTGCGAGCCGCAATTGCCGAAATCGAATTCCATAAGCGCTTTTTTAAGCTGCGGTGATGAATCTTCTCTGAATGGCGTGCCAGGACCGATATCCTGTTTAGTTACGCAGAATTTTCCTTCGGGTACGAGTGATTCCCTGCCGGCGGATTCCAGGGAAACCTTGCCCTGCCTTACATACAGCAGGCCATCGCCTGCTTTATCGACAGAGAACTTATATGAACAGCCAAGATCAACGGCTGTAACCGTGCCGGCATCAACAAAAAATGTTCGCGGCCGTGCGTTTATATTTGCGTCAATTGCGCCGTAATCAAGCTGAATTCGTTTCTCATCGGTGCTGCTTTTGGTAAGTTTAACCATACTATTGGGTTCAATTACCACTGTACCAAGACCGGCAACATAAAGCTCAGCTTTGGATGAGTCATCGGTTGTTATAAATCCGCCAACGCCCAGTGAATCAATAGCTTTCATCACAAGGTTGTTAATCATGGGGCTGCCTTTAAGTGATGTAACCATCCACTTAGGTCCCCCGGTAACTTCAACAATGTTGGTGTTAAGCTCAATTCCGTTATCGCGGGTTTTCATGTATCGGTTAACACCGTAAATAACGAATGCCAGGATGAGCACTGCGGCTATGCCGCTGAAATAATAACGCGTACTGCTCCAAAAAGAGCCCGTGGTTTTGATATCTTTACCGTGGAAATTTCCGGCGGTATTGTTTGTTACGGGTATATATTCATCTTCGAGTCCGCTCATATTGTAAATATGCGTATCGTCATGTTCGGGAAGCTTAGAATTGATCTTCGCTTCAATGGCGCTCCACATAGCCAGCTGTTTATCTTTGGAAAGCAGCTTTTCGCCATTTTCATCTTCGGGCGCAATAAGATTGGTTTTTTCTATAAGGATAACTGTATCTTCCAGGTATTTTCTGCAGGCCGGGCAGTCTTTTAAATGCTGTTCCATCTGCTGCCTGCTTTCGTTGGAGATCATTCCTTCCAGGTAATCATCTACCAGGAGCTCGATCTCTTCGCAATTGTTGTATTTCATGGTTATATCTTTTTTCATTTTGCCAGCTCCTCCCTCAGCATTCTTCTTGCCCTGTGTAAATGGGCTTTAGAAGTACCGACTTCTATATCCATCATCTTTGAAATTTCGTGATGTTTATATCCTTCAATATCATGAAGTACAAAAGTCATTCTTGCCTGCTGCGGCAGTTTTTCAAGGGCACCTTCAATATCTATGCGGGAATCATACCCCTGTTTAACTTTAGCCTGGGGATTATCTCTGGTTATAATTTCAGTAAGTTCACTTACTCTTTCAGCAAATCTTTTTTCAGAGCGTTTCATCATTAAGAACTGGTTCACCGCAATTGAGTGAAGCCATGAAGAGAACTTACTTTCAAACTGGAACGAAGAAAG
This sequence comes from Ignavibacteria bacterium UBA2360, assembly GCA_002344125.1. Lineage (GTDB taxonomy): Bacteria > Bacteroidota > Ignavibacteria > Tepidaquicellales > OLB5 > OLB5. The sequence goes on from DDTQ01000011.1 coordinate 468,123, forward strand.
TTTTTCCCACGCTTTAACGAAAACTTCCTGTGTAAGCTCATCGGCAGTATCTCTATCCTGGCATGCGCGAAGACAAACTGCATACACACGTTTAACGTTGTTGTTATACAGCTCTCTGAATGCATGAGAGTTTCCCGCCGCCGCCTGGCGAATCAGCTCAAACTCCCTATCCGGACTTGTCGATACCAGCTCCAGAGCTCCCCCCTCGGCAGTCATGCCTGCCTCGGCTAAATTAGACCGCATATTTTCTCCTAAATTACAATAATATGATGCAAAGTGATATGAAAAGGTTTAGTTCTATAATAGTATAGATTACCTTCTTTGAAAACCAGACCGCAAACTGTAATTAATTAATAAAACATTGATTTATGTTTGAATTGTTGTATTTTTTCACGAAGTGACATAAATTCCTAATTGACACGAATATCACGAAATCCGTTACTTATTAACTCTATATATAATACTATCTTTGGTTAATTAATTTAAGGTATTAATTCTTTAGCATAGGGAGCATTAAAAAATGAAAAATGGAAAAAAATTTCTGGGCTATGTTTTATTCTTTGCGGTTTTGACAGTAATAAGTTTTTTACTTCATAATGATGTTGCTGCAAACAATAATAACGGCGCACTATATTTCAATTCAGATATAACATCCGGATCAGAAGTGCTGCAAAAGATCATATGGCGCGAAGATATTTACGACCCCTCTCTTAAGGCTAATGTTAATGTGATAAAGATAGACGATAATTATTTCGCAGGTATCAGCGGGCCTGAGAAGGCGGTGCTGGGGTATCTGGCTTCAACAATAGGCAACGAGTGTTTTGCCGATGGCAGCATGCAGAAAGTTAAATGCAAGATCCTTTCGGCATTGAACCTGGGTTACCAGTGCAGCGAAGAGAGCAAGGCTTTCTTAAAGAACTGGTTCCGCGAGGATGCGTTGATTGTCAGTCAGATAGAGAACTGCAAGCCTACATTAGCATCCACAGTCGAAAAGACGTTTGATGAGGTAAAAATATCTTCAGAGGATAATGTGATAAAGGTTCAGTTAAAAGGTCTAAAGCTTAACATTAAGGAAAACACAGCCGGCAAGTGGAGCGAATCGATCAGCTTCAAGGTTGATGGCGATAAGGTTTCTCTGACGGAGAGAAAAAAGAAGAACGATTAGACCATTTAAAAAATATCGCGATAATAAAAAGGAGCCCGAAACAGGCTCCTTTTTTTTGCTTAAAATATTACTCCTTTACATCCGGCAGAGTGTTATTTTGAGAGAGGATATTATCCTTTAAACAACCTGCGGCGAAAGGAGTTATAAAATTTATTGCATAGCTTTCATAGCTTTCATAGCTTTCATTGCTGCAGCATATCAATTTCACGGGTGTATAAGAGCGTATTGCCGGTTTCAGAATATGCGTTCAGGATACATTTATATTCCCTGCCGTTCCCTTTGGGAGCCTTAAAAATGATCCCATGCTCTCCGGCAGAAAGGAGCCCGTTCACCAATTCTGTTTCGCTGCCATCGTTTGTTTCAACAGCGGAGAGTTTTACATAGCAATCCTGAGAAAGGACAAATTTGATGGTCGTGGTTTCGCTGAACGGGTTAGGTGTGTTATAAAGCGAATTAAGACCTGTTTGTTTATCGTTGCCGCTGCTGTTTTGCTGCGCAACCAGTCCGGCACAGAAAACGCAAATTAGAAATGCGCTAAAGAAGATGTGTTTTGGTTTCATAATTTTTTGGGGTTTAATTTTTATAGTTTAATTATTGATCCAAAAATACATTCCCCGTGCCCTGTATTACAAAGAAATTTTTCACCATATTTCACTCCAACAGAATTAAATAAACGATTAATTTATATGGATTTTAGCGCAAAATCAGCATATTTGAATCATTGACTTTCACTCTTTAGGCATATGGAAAAAAGCACGGTCATAGAGATTCTGAGAACATTTTCGAAAGATGAGCTTGCGCGATTTGGTGATTTTGCTTTATCACCCTATCATAACAAGAAGTCTAATGTAACTAAGTTATTTAAGATATTAAGAAAGACCGCACCTGATTTTCCCTCCGAAAAGATCGTAAAGGAGGAGTTATGGAAAAGTGTATTCCCCGGCAAGATATACAATTACGGTATAATGAAGAATCTGATCCACGAGCTGAACAAACTTGTTGTAAAATTTCTAGAGCTGGAGATGTATTCCACAAAACCGATGGATGGTGATCTTAATCAGCTGAACATTTTAAAATTAAAAAACCTGAAATCACAATTCATAAAGAAGGCGGCTGAAACCAGGAAAAACCTGAAATTGAGACCGCTGGATCATTTCACACATTATTACAACTACATGATATATAATTCAGAAATGGGCTTTCTGGATTATAATTTTCTGTTTGATTCTAAAGAGAAAGACTATCATTCCGGGATAAACAATTCACTCATGTTATTTTACTGCACCAACCAGCTTTATCATAATATCAATAATATTCAGTATGCTCACAACAGCTCCGCGTTGATGGATGAAGAGACTCACTCAAGAACGCTGAGGCTATACGAGGACTTTCCGCAGAAAGATCCTTTTACCGATATGCTGCACTCCGCATATATCGCGATGAAGAATCCCGGGGATAAAAAAGCATATGAAAAACTTAAAGCGGTTTTTTTTGAGAACCATGATAAATGTTCAAAAGAAATTCAGTGTGACCTTGCAACCAACATGATAAATTTTTGCAGAAACAGCGCGCAAATAGGCCACGCTGATTTTGTTAAAGATGAATTTATTTATATAAAACTCTTAATTGAAGACGGGCTGTATAAGGTATTTACTGCAGGGTGGATCGACCAGTATCTGTTCGTACAGTCAGTGATGTCGGCGTGCAGATCAGGGAAGTTTGAGTGGGCGGAAAAATTCATAGAGGAACATAAACATGAACTCATTAAAGAAGTAAGAGAACAATACACTAATTATGCATATATAACACTGAACCTAAGGCGCGGCAGGTTTGAAGACGCGCTGCATTATATTTCAAAATGCAGGAATGTTGACATCGGGGATAAACTGAACATAAAGGTATTTGAATTCAATGCATATTATGAGCTGGGATATTATGATGAACTTAAAGCGCTGGCTGACAGCGCGAACCATATGCTGAAAAACGACAAGTTTTTTTCAGCGGTAGAAAAAGCAAATTACAAACTTTACGTAACTGCCATTTCCCGGCTTATGGATTACAAGTGCAAAGTTGGCAGCCGCTATAAGGACCCAGGCTTCTTACATGAGCTTAAAGATTTTATAAATTCCAATAAAATGCGCAACAAACAATGGCTGCTTCAGAAGATAGAAGAGCTTAAGTCAGCGTGAATCCAATAATATTTTTCAGAACTTTAAGATGGAAAAAAGCACAGCAACAGAGATCCTGAAAACATTTTCGAAGGAAGAGCTGTCCCGATTTAAAGATTTTACCGCTTCGCCGTACCATAATAAGAATTCAAACGTCACAAAGCTGTGCTCTGCGCTGTTAAAACATGCCCCGGCTTTTCCGCATGAGAAAGTAACCCGCGAAGAACTTTGGAAAAAGATCTTCCCGGCCAAGAAATACAATTACGGCATAATGAAAAACCTGATGCATGGACTTTCTAACCTTGCCAGGAGTTTTATTGCCTTTGAAAAATTCGCGAACAATGAGCTTTATTACAACAGGTTCCTTATTCCCGCCGCCCGTGAAAAAAACCTGCTGAATATGCATATGAAGACCCTGCGGAGACAAAATAAGTTAATTGAAAAAATGATAAAAGATGAATTTTACTATGAAGAGGTAATCGCGACCGCGCGCGAGCATCTTACCGCAAACATTGATAATACATATATAGATGAGACGAAAATTACCATGCAGGATGGCGACCTGAAGCTTTTTCTGCTTAAATACTTTATCGGGTCTCTTAGCCTGTTAACAGAAGAACAGCGGACTAATATAAAACATGACTTTGAGTTCACAAAAAACCTGCTGAATTATTTCGAGGGAGATCTTCCTAAATTTAGAGAAGATGTTATTTTAACCGTTTATTTTTATCTAATGAAGAGTTCACTGGAGTTAAACAACGAAAGCCTCTATAATGAAACCCGCAGACTTGTTGAAAACAATTTGCATGTAATGAATCATATGACAAAAAGAAATTGTTATGCTGTTTTTATTGCACTGTGCAACAGAAAAATATACTTGTATCCTGATAAGACAAATGAGTACCAGAACGAGCTCTTAAAAATACATTTAGAAATGCTGGAAAAATCACTGCTCGGTCCGGAAAACTCGGTAAACATTCACATTGAAATGTTCAGGAATATTGTGGTCATGTGCAATTTCGGAAAAGAAACAGATATCTTAAACGGAGTTATTGAAAAATATGCTGCTCTTGTTTTAAACACTGACCATGAATCGCTCAAAAACTACTCATACGCGTTTCTAAACATCATGAAAGGAAATTTCGAAAAGTGCCTTGAGCTATGCTCAAAAATAAATTTTTTAAAACTTTATCAGCCGGCCAAAGGAAGTTTTTGGTTTAAGAATGATATTAAGCAGCTTGAAATAATGTGCTACTTTGAGCTCGGTCATTTTGAAGAGTTGCTGGGTGCAGCAGATTCATACAGGCATTTTATTGTAAACTGTAAACAAATGAACGACATAATGAAAACAAGAAATCTTAAGTTCAATCATTATACAGTAAAACTTACGCAATCAAAAATGGACGGCAATCCATTTCCCATAACTTCTGAGAACTTTGAGAAGGAGAATGTTGCGGGTAAATCATGGCTAAAAAGCAAAATAACAGAGCATGCAGGATTTGCTTTATCTTAAAAAGTTCTGCACTGCGTTTTGGAATTCAGTTAACGCCTGTACATGCGGAATATGCCCCACGTTATCAAGCTCAACAAGTTTAGAGTTTTTGATGAGTTCATTCACTTTTTTACCGAGCGCGGGATAATTACCGTATATTTGTTTTGCTTCTTCATTCAGCAGATTTTTCCCGACGATGGTGCGGTCATATTGCCCTATAACCAGCAGAGTTGGAACGGAAATATCTTTTAGCTCGTATAAAACAGGCTGCTCGTATATCATTTGGTACGTTAACGCATTAGCCCAGGCGATGCTTTCGAAATCACTTCTTGAAAGATCCTGTGACTGAGCAAGTACATATTGTTCGTATTCATCTTTCCATTCAGGATAATATGTCTTTTGGTAATCCTTTATACTTTGATAAGTTGCAGCAAGCTCCCTGATATACTGCGCTTCTACGGGCTGGTATGGCACAAATGCGCGGTAGTCTTCGAGTCCGACCGGGTTTTCAAGCACAAGCTTTTCGGTACGCTCAGGATACATGAGCGCGAACCGCGCAGCGAGCATTCCCCCGGTAGAGTGACCGATTACCATTACTTTTTCTATACCTAGGGTATCAAGCAATCCTTTATTCAGATAAGCGAGCAGGTGAAAGCTGTAGTGAATATTAGCGCGTGAAGATTTACCCCAACCGATCTGATCAGGGGCGATAACTCTATAGCCGCTCCCGGTTAAAAATCCGATAACATCTTTCCAGTAATACCCATTGAAATTTTTACCGTGGAAAAGGATGACAGTTTTTCCGTTGTGAGCCGAAGGCTTAACATCCATGTATGAAAAAGTCAGCGATTGGAATTCTATATTTACTGAAATAGAATCCGACGGGTAAGGATAGTTTACAAACTGCGCATTTGAAAAATGCGTGGTTATGGCAAGCAGTATAATTATCAATGTTTTCTTCATTTGGTTTAGTTGTTGTTATTGCCCTATAAAACATATGTTTAACCCCGAATGTTTCAAATGGAGAAAATCTATTTTATGTAATGATTGAACATTGTTTTTCATATATTTGTACAAAAGAAAGGTAGTCTTTTTAAAATGGAAAAACATATAAAAAAGATAGCGTTCGGAATAGTAGCAATAATTACATTGCTGCTTTTTGTGTTTTATTTTGCGGCATGTAATAACGATATTACTTCAAGCTTTGGCACGGTCAGAACAAAAATCATAGAACTAACTGATGATGATGGCGAAACCATCGCGAAGGTAAAAGCAGTTAAAGACGCATCGGGCAAAAGTATTGTAAATATAATGGATAAAGACGGGAATGTGATTGGGATATTCCAGGGGAAGTAATGCTGAAAATTTGACGGAACAATTCTTGAGTAAATCAGTTAAATTTGAGCAAATAGTATTATGTTTTTAGATATATTTGTAAATAAGTATTCAAAACATATAACTTCAGGCAAGGGCATGAGATCCTTCGCCGGGGCTCAGGATTAACGAAATGGATATAGCAATTGGAATCTGTTTAGGGCTGGGACTCGCAGCAAGCTGCGGCTTCCGCGTATTTGTACCGCTATTGATAAGCAACATAGCTTCATTAACTGGCGTTGTGAATATCGGCGGTGGATTTGAATGGATGGGCTCATGGCCCGCGTTCGCCATTTTTTTAACCGCTACAATAGTGGAAATTGGCGCGTACTATATACCGGTACTTGATAATATGCTGGATACAATTTCCGTTCCGCTGGCAACAATAGCGGGTACGCTGCTTTCTGTAACATTTATAACGGATGTGCCGCCTATGGTGCAGTGGACACTTGGAATAATAATCGGCGGCGGCTCTGCCGCTGTGATAAAAAGCGGAGCGAGTATGGCTCGTTTAAAATCAACCACATTTACAGCGGGCTGGGCTAACTGGCTAATAGCTACGTTTGAGCATGTTACATCATTTGTGATGAGTGTGCTAACGGTGTTACTTCCAATCGTTATGGGTGTTATTGCGCTTGGTGTGCTTGGATTTTTTGGGTGGAGGCTGGCTAAAAAGAAGAACCATGATTCAAGGATTAAAGGATGAACATGATTTTGTTACCTGCCTAATATTTTTTTGAATTGCGGCTAAGACCTAAAGGTCGTGGCAACTCAATAGTACCTTAGTTGTTATTGAAAATAGCTTTGGTTGTTTCTAAAAAAAGAAGGAATATATTTTCGTAAAAACAAAAAAATTTAATTTCTATCAACATATCGCTCCTACGGAGCTCGGATAATGTTTAATTCAATTTCTACAAACATGGCGCTCCTACGGAGCTCGAATAATGTTTAATTTCGTTTTCTACAAACATATCGCTCCTACGGAGCTCGGATAATGTTTAATTTCGTTTTCTACAAACATAACGCTCCTAACGGAGCTAAAATAATTTTTATTTCGTTTTCTACAAACATTTAGCTCCTACGGAGCTCGAATAATGTTTAATTTCGTTTTCTATAAACATAACGCTCCTAACGGAGCTGATTATTGATTTAAGTTAAGTCAGCAAAATCCACATTGTTGATTTTAAGAAAATGAATAGAATCAAATAATCTGTAAAATTTGAGATGATCCGCCCATAGCTTCGGCAAGGCGCAGCGGGTCATTACTACAAAAAAACTTTTCTATACCGCATGAAAAAATACATATTACTTCTTGTTCTGCTTCCGTTTTTTGTTAACTGCTCGAAGGTAAGTGAGCTTACTTCGCGAGATTCAAAAAAAGAAAAGACGATAAATGCTGAGATCACCTCCGATATTACACCGGGAGCCAACACATACGGAGTTGTTGCGGGTGTACTGGAGTGGAAAGATCCGGGCTTTTCGCCATTCAGCAGCCGTAACAGGAAGGACAAGGAGCTGCATTCACTGTTGGAGTCCCAAAGCGTTCAGCCGGGGAATGTTTCATTGCTGATAGATAGGGAAGCGACTGTGGATGCGATGAAATCCGCTGTACTTACCGCCATAGATAAAGCGCCGGAGGGCTCGACCTTTATATTTTATTATGCGGGTCATGGCGTGAAGGATAATGACAGCAGAATATATTTTGCAAGCTATGATATCACCACAGGCAAATACAAAAGCACAGGTTTCGATGTAAGCTGGCTTGGTGATGCTGTGCGCGATAAGTTCAAAGGGAAACTGGTTTGGCTGCTGGCTGATTGCTGTTACAGCGGAGCATTGCTTGATGAAGCGGAGAAAATAAGTTCAGCGGGTAAGAACGTAATCGTGCTGACTTCGGCGGCATCATGTAATATATCAACAGCCAACTGGACCTTCACGCAATCGATGATTGATTGTCTATCGGGTCTGCCCCTTGCCGATAGAAACGGTGACGGGATAATTTCAATCAACGAAACCGGCACAGAGCTTGGCGATGCTATGAAGTACCGTGAAAGACAGATGTGCGGATTTAAGTTATTTGGTGTAAATGAAACCGCGCCGCTTGTTAAAACAAGCGGCAGTGTAACTTCGGGCAGCGGCGATTTGGTACCAGGCGCATATTATATGGCGCCTAAAGGCGGCGATATGGCTGCCGTCAGGATTCTGAAAAGTGATAATAACCAGGTTGAGTGTGAGTTTTACGATTACAGCGATAAATCAACGGTGACCTTCACTAAAAACGAACTGCAGCCGATATACTTTGTGAATTATTCGGTGGGTGATAAGATCAAGGTATCATGGGAAGGCCGGTGGTATGATGCGGAAGTTAAAAAAGCGCAGAATGATTTTTATTATATTAAATACGCAGGCTATGAAGATTTTTGGAATGAGTGGGTTGCTTATGACAGGATAAAAACGGGTAAGGAACGCACTGCCCAAATAGAACAAAACGGTGTGTGGTACCCGGGTATAGTGCTTGAAGAAAAAGGCGGGAAGTATTTTATCCGCTATGATAATTACAGTTACGTTTGGGATGAATGGGTTGGTGAAGAGAGGATAAGGTTTTGAAATTATCTTATGTATATCAGTTAAAATATAGAAGTGTTTTGATATATGTAATTAACGAACAATATAAGAAAGAACAATATGGAAAAATTCAGGAAATATAGTAACAATACATAGAACAGATAGTTTTTCATTTTATTCCCCTTACTTTACAATAATCATTTTCATGGTTTTGGTAAATTTCTGCCCTTCTCCTTCTGCGTACATGCGGTAGAAATATACTCCGCTGGCAATATTAGAGCCGTTGAACTCAACAGTGTAATAATCAGCCGCACGGTTTTCGTTTAGCATGGTAACAACTTCCCGACCCAGCATATCAAAAACAACAATGCTTACTTTGCCGTTTACCGGCATTTCAAAATTAATCTTTGTATTTGGATTGCCCGGATTGGGATAGTTCTGACCCATATCAAAGCTTAATGGCGGTGATATTTTTACAACCGTTCCAAGCTCGAAATATTCATAATTGCCGTTATAATCTTCTTGTTTTATCCTGTATTTATAATCAGCGGTTTTCAGCTTTTCATCTTTGTACATATAACCGTTGGAAACATTAGAAGTACCCTTGCCTTCGATAAAAGCAATTTCCTTCCAGCTGTTTTCGGCGGCAAAAGTTCTTTCAACCCGGAAGCCTTTATTGTTTAGCTCCCACTCAGTGACCCACATTAATGTAACATTCCGTTTATCGGCGCTGAAAGTGAATGATGATAGGCTTACGGGCAGTGCGCCGGTACAGATTGAGCCTCCTCCTGAGTATGTACCATTGATAAAGACATTATTAGCGCAAACATCAGCGCCTGACTGCACTTCAACAGAAGTGCCCGGATCGTAAGTGATATCGCTGTTCACCTGCGCTTTAGTCATAACGCTAAGCAGCGCTATCAGGATTAATACGAGGATAATTATTGTTTTCATGTTGACCTCACCCCCCTCCCTTCGCTAAAGCTTCGGCAGGCTGGTTTGCCCTTCTGCCCCTCTCCTAACAGGAGAGGGGAGAAATACGGGGAAGTTTATTTAATTAGTATAGTTCTGTTTGTTTTACCTCACCCCCCTGCCTTCGCTAAAGCTTCGGCAGGCTTGTTTGCCCTTCTGCCCCTCTCCTATCCGCCAATGCAGTGAAGGGAGAGAAACGAGAAGAATTTTAAATTTATTTTTTACCGCAAAGACCGCAAAGCACGCTAAGATAATCCCTGCAGTTATAGTTTTTGCTGATAATTATTGATTTACAGTATTAATTTCAGAATTTACTTCTTTGATATTGTTATCTTTTAATTTCAGTTTTTCTATCTCGCCTGCGAGAACATTCTGCATTTGTTCATATTTATCCAAACGGACCTTCAGGTCAGTGTTTTCTGCTGAAAGGAATTCATTCTTTTCGTTTAATTCCTGAATAGCTTTTATCATTGGCGCAAGCAGGTCATTATAGCGAAGCTGGTACTCGCTATCATCGGTAATGGTAAGCATACCGGTATTTTCAGCGCCTTCCTGCTGTAAGACTTCTTCCACTTCCTGTGCTATCAAGCCGTATTCGGTTTTGCCTGATTCATCATTTTTACGTGTGTAGGAAACGGGGCGGAGCTTTGTGATAAATCCCAACCCAAGATTTGAGCTTAAAATATTTGATTTCAGGTTTCTGTCGGAAGTAACAGTCCATGCAACCTGAATGCCGGCGTAAGTAATTGATGTATTTCCAATACGTACCTGGTTGCTTGAGGTCGGAAAAGGGACCTCTGCATTATAACCGATCACAAGGTTGTTAGAGCCAGTGGTGTTGAGGACACCAGCGAATAATCCTATAGCTGTATTATAGTTACCGGTAGTATTGTTAGTAAGGGAACCATGTCCTAAAGCTGTATTATAAATACCGGTAGTGTTGCTACCGAGAGAATAAACTCCGAATGCAGAATTATAATAACCAATCGTATTACTGAATAGCGAACCTACGCCAAAAGCTGAATTCTGAATTCCCGAAGTGTTATTATTAAGAGATAAATTTCCAAAAGCAGAGTTTTCATATCCTGTTGTATTTGAAGATAATGTTGCATCACCGAAGGCAGAATTGCTATATCCTGTTTGGTTTGAATGTAATGATTTATTTCCAAATGCTGAATTCCATCTGCCTGAAGTATTAAATAATAGTGCTTCTGATCCGAACGCAGAATTGTTAAAACCGGTAGTGTTAAATAAAAGTGAAGAAGTACCGAAAGCGCAGTTTTCGCTGCCTGTTGTATTTGACAAAAGTGACTCGTTACCAAATGCAGAATTTTTTGAACCCGTTGTAAGTGAGGATAGTGACTGAACACCCACACCGGTATTATAACTGCCCTGGCTGCCTGAACCGCTCATAGTAAAATTGCCTGCATATAAACCAAGAAAAGTATTCCAGCCATTTGTTCCGCTGCCGTTGTATGTGTGCAGGAACCTATCAACACCTTTGAAAATCGAACCTCTCTGGTTTCCGGCAAGGGGAGAGATCAGGGTTAACCTGCCGTTTGACTGGTTAAGCGAAAAGTATGTATTAGAGGCATCTTTAATTGTAAACGTGCCGGATGAGCCAAGCGTGTTGGTGATGTTTTGGGCAAATAATGCGCCGGAGATGCTTAGAATTATGATTATTGTTTTCAGTGTTTTCATAGTTTAGTGAAATTTTTTACCGCAAAGCACGCTAAGCTCGCTAAGACAATCCCCGCAGCTATAGCTTTTGCTGAAAATTATTGATTTACAGCATTAATTTCCGAATTTACTTCTTTAATTTTGTTTTGTTCCAGCATATACTTTTCCAGTACTGTAAGCCTGTCTTCAACCGATTTTAGTGATTCAAACTTTTTCTTTAATTCATCGTTTTCATATTTCAGCTTCACTATCTCTGTATCCTTAATATCTGAAGCCAGTTTTAATTCCTGAATAGCTTTTATCATCGGCGCAAGCAGGTCGTTATAGCGGAGCTGGTACTCGCCTTCATCGGTTACTGTAAGCATTCCTGTGTTTTCAGTATTTTCCTGCTTTAATGCATCTTCAACTTCCTGTGCTATTAAGCCGTATTCAGTTTTACCTGATTCATCGTTTATTCTTGTGTATGATACAGGCCTTAATTTATTTATGAAGCTTAATCCAAGGTTTGAGTTCAGAATATTATTCTTCAGCCTGCGGTCGCTGGTGACGGTCCACGCAACCTGAATGCCTGCATAAGTGATACTTGTATTGCCGAGGCGTATTTGGTTGCTTGCTGTACCTGAAGGCACCTGAGCAAGGATTCCAATTGCTATGTTATTTGAGCCTGTGGTGATAAGGTCACCAGCGCGAAATCCGAATGCTGTATTAGAGAAACCGGTTGTGTTATTTGCAAGTGAGTTTGATCCAAAAGCAGAATTTTGTGTCCCGGTTGTGTTATTTTCAAGTGTATATGAACCGAAAGCGGAATTATTCCAACCTTCAGTGTTGCGAACAAGCGAGTAATATCCGAAAGCGGAATTGTTAAATCCTGTAGTGTTACTGTAGAGAGATATAAACCCGAATGCGGAATTATAAATGCCCGTTGTGTTATAGTTAAGTGCTTCAAATCCGAAAGCAGAATTATTAAGCCCTGTAGTGTTGAAACGAAGCGAAGAAAGCCCAAACGCTGAATTTCCATTACCCGTTGTATTCGAATGCAGCGAATAATATCCAAACGCTGAATTTCTAAAACCTGTTGTATTGGTGGAAAGCGAAGACTCTCCGAAAGCAGAATTCTCATACCCTGTGGTGTTAGCGTAAAGAGAATAAGTACCAAATGCTGAATTACTGCTGCCGGTAGTCAGTGAAAAAAGTGACAAATTACCTACACCTGTGTTAAAACTGCCCTGGTAAATTGTGCCTCCCATTGTAAAATTGCCGGAGTTTATACCAACGAAAGTGTTGTTTCCGGTTGTTCCGCTGCCGTTGTATGTGTGCAGAAACCTGTCAACACCTTTGAAAATCGAACCTCTCTGGTTTCCGGCAAGGGGAGAGATCAGGGTTAATCTGCCGTTTGACTGGTTAAGTGAAAAGTATGTATTAGAGGCATCCTTAATTGTAAACGTGCCGGATGAGCCAAGCGTGTTGGTGATGTTTTGGGCAAATAATGTACTGCAGAGAAATAAATTGAATAAAAGAATTTTTATTTTCATGGCTGTGCTTCCTTATTGCTTTTAAAGATCGATTCGTTTTCTTCAAGAATTTTTTTATTAAGCAGCAGGAACGCCTCCGTTATGAGGGTATCGGAATCCATGCCCGTGAGCTGTGAAAGACTTTTTATCATGTTATGGGTAGAAACCTTAAGCCTGTAACCGCGCGCAATACGGAGTGAGTTTTTGGCGCTGTTTGAATTTAACTGAATCCTGTTTTCCATATTTTGATCGCTGTTTTCCGTTTCCCGGTTGGTTAGTTCTGTATTTTGATTGCCGCTATTAAAAAAGCTTATTATTGTTATTCCATTTTTCAATTTTTGTGCACGAAGCTGTGCATGTGTGCGAAAATACTGCATCCGCGTATGCACAGCAAAGAGAAATTTCTTTGAAAATGACAGTGAAATTTGTGGGGTAAGCCGAAAAAACTTGAATTTTTCTATAATTTTAGCTTTTTTATATAAATTATAATGACAGCAAAATGAATGGAAAAAAACTTTTACCCCAAACCGCTTAGCCGGGCAGATTGGAACAGGGGTTAAATTTGTAATTCCGGAAAGGACTAAATATGAATGAATTAAAGCTTATACGAATCTTAAGAACACTAAATCCGGCAGAGTTAAAAGATTTCGAAAAGTTCATAGTATCGCCATACTTTAATAAGGGGCGAAACCTTCAGCCATATTTCAGGGAGCTTAAAAAGTTTTACCCGGGGTTTGACTCACAAAAGCTAACCAAGGAATATATTTACAGCAGGCTATATAAGGGGGCAAAGTTTGACGGCAGAGCAAATTCGCTTATGAATAAGCTGAATTCTGAATTACAAAAATTGATGGAATATTTTTTAGTATCAGTTAAGCTGGAATTAAATCCGGTTACCAGAAATATTCTTCTTAATGAAATGTACCTGCAAAAAGGTCTTCATAAAATAAGTTTGTCAGAATTATTAAAATTAAAAGACGATCTTTATGGTAAAGGAATTAGCGATACCTACTACCAGCCTCAGCAGAAAGTGCTTGGCTTAACTGCAGAGGCATACATTGGTACAGGACGCATGAAAGAATTTCATAACACATATAAAGAATTTTCAGACAGTGTATTGTTATATATGCTGACATTTTATTTTGAAGATTATGCGCACAGAAAAAATTTTGAAATAGGAAGCAATTATATAATTAAACCATCACCTGCTGCTAAGATCCTGGGCGAACTTAATTTTAATGAAATCATAGAAAATATTGAGAAAAAAAACAGAATAAACGGAATAAAAGCAAACATTTATTATCATTTGTATCTGTGTTACAAAGAGCCTGCCAAATACAGTGTTTTTAACAGCTTTAAGACCCTGCTGTTTAGAAACCTTGATCTGTTTGGTCACGAAGAAAAATACAATCTTCTCAATTATCTTTACACTTTATGCTATATATCCGAAAGGCTTGGTTCAGGAAACAGGGAGAAAGACCGCTTTGAAATAATAAAAATTAAAACAGAACGTAAAATACTCAGCTTCAGAGAAAATGAAATTCACCATACAACATATGACGGAATTGTTTCTTTATATTTAAGTAATAAAAAATATACGGAAGCAGAAAATTTTATAACAGAATTTACTGACTGGCTGCCTATGGAGTTAAGAGAGCGATACCGCAAAATGGCTATGGCAAGGCTGTATTTTAATAAACAGGAATTCGGAAAGGTGCTTGAAATCCTTTCTACTAAACAGGAATTAACACTTAATAATATCAGCGCAGTCCAATTGAAACTAATCTCATTGTTTGAACTAAAAGAATATGATGCAGCCTTGGCTTTGATAGAATCATTTAAAAAATATCTAAAAAATAATAAAACAATTTCGAAGGCTAACGGCAATCATTATCTTGGTTTTGCAGAAGGTTTACAGATACTTATAAAAAATATTACCGGCAGCGGTGAAACCGAACCTGTGACGAAAATGAAGATTGTTATAAAAAAATACCCGGCATTATTCAGGAAGAACTGGCTTTTAAAAAAGGCTGAAGAGCTTGAAAGCGCCGGTGCGGGGAAGAAATGAAAATTAAGTCTAGCCCGTGAGCCCGAAGAGACGGGTAATACAAAAAAAGGTTACCAAAGAGCAGGATCTTTTTAAAAGATTTTTTCGGAAACGCAAAGAAATTTTTTTACATAAAAAATATACATGGGATAGAAGATCAAACAAGGTAAATTACCACAAAAGCTCCAGCGATGCTCAACCTTTACATAGGGGCGCATATTGAAACCAAACCGAATGCCTTTACGTTAAATATGAAAACCAAAACAAGACCATTAAATCCGAATTATGTCATCATTTATCAGCAGCTTAAAGGAAAATAACAGGTTAAGTATAACTGTTATTCTTGCCATGTCATGCCTTTTGAGCGTATCCATTGAAGCGTTTAGGGTTTATTACTCAGGCTTTAATACCTATTTATTTTTAATATGGAATTTGTTCCTTGCCATTTTACCATATGTGATAAGTACATTATTTCTACTGTATTATAAGAAGATAAATTCGCTAGTACTGACCGGAATAATTCTCTCCGCATGGCTGCTGCTTTTCCCTAATGCGCCGTATATTGTAACGGATTTTTTTCACCTCGATAAAAAAACCGGAATACCCTATTGGTATGATCTTGGAATGATACTTTCGTTCGCGTGGAACGGTTTGATACTTGGGTTTATTTCACTCTACGATATTCAGACTGCGCTTGCGCGCCGCTTCGGGGCAATTAAAGGATGGGCATTCGCGATATTTTCGCTGGTGCTTGGAAGTTTCGGGATATACCTGGGCAGGTATGAGAGATTTAACAGCTGGGATGTGTTAACAAATCCAGTGGAATTGTTTGTTGATATCGCGAACCGTTTTATTCACCCCATGCAGCATCCGCGGACAATGCTGATGACGCTTTTGTTCTCTGTGGTACTGATCTTTGGTTATGTGACACTGGTTGTGATGTTCAGGCCGGGAAGGGTTGAAAGCAAGAAGTAATTTTATATTTTAAAACCCGTTGTAATTTTACCTTAATTAAAAAGTATTGTTCAATTTCAGATCCAGATTCAGATTCATGAATATTAAGAATATCCTCCCCGCTGTCTGAGCCACTCCTGCGGCATTTCGAGGGGAATTGGAATTTTACTTTTCTTTTTCCATTTCAAGTATTTTTTCAATAAGCCAGAATTTGCTGCCATCATTAAGACTGTTTATTTCTTTTTTGAGAGAATATATCTTTTCATCCGGGAAAATTCCCTTTACTTTATTTAGCTTCAGATCTGCCATTTTTCCAATTAACTGCACAAACGTATTAAGTTTTTCTTTTTTTGAATGGTTTAGTTTACTATCGTTATAGATAAAATGTTTTGCGGAATCAATGATGTACGCCAATTCATTAAACCCGGACATTTCATAATTTACTATCAGTTCCCATTTCTTAATCTGGATCTTATCAATGATCATAGAGTGTTTGATCTTTGAAAGATATTTCAATGCCTGCTCAAAGTTCTTTACACCAATATTGTATTCTATAAGCGCATGAAGATAGTAATGCTCTCTGACCTTTATATTCAATTTATACCGGAATTCATTAATGAAGTTCAGCGCCCACTGTATTTCGTTATTTTTAAGAGCGCTAAGGGCTGCATTTCTGTAGAAAGGGCCATCTATATTTTGTTTGTTTTCAAAATTATATATCCCGTTCTCTATCATATACTTGTATATCTCAAACTCGTTTTTAAGAAATTCATTGCTGCCTTCTTCAAATTTGATGTAGCAGTACCCTGATAGCGCAACAAGAAAGTTGTATTTTTCCCCGTGGCTCAAGCGGCTGCTGTTTTCTTTAACAAGCTTATTCATTTGATAAAAATGTACACTGCTGCCTTCATAAATAAGCATAATCGCGTGATAGAAGATCCTGACCCTGAAATCAAATTTGACCGGAACCGAATTGTAAAAGGCCAGAACTTTTTTCATAAAACCGTTATCCATGCCTGCGTTTAATTCAGTCTGTATCAGCAATTGATTGTAATTATTGTGAAATACATCCACAAAATAACCCATGGTAATGTTAAGATTTCCAAGCTCTGAGCTGGCAGCGGTATCGTAATACTTATCCTGCTGGATCAGGTGATTTTGTTTAAGGGAGTTAAGATAAAATTTGTTCTTATAATAGTCGGGGTCATAAGTATTTTTTTCGATGCTCTGCCGTGTTTCCTTAAAGGTCTTTTCAAAAAGACCGTGAAGGCGTCTTTCAAGAATCACTTCCAGAAGGTTAAAATTACCCCGGATCTTTTTTGAGTTGTAATGTTCAAGCTCAATAAATTTTTTGGCAAGTACCATCAGTTCGTGGATGATATTTTTCATCGTCCCGTAATTGAATTTCTTGCCGGGGTAAATTTTTGAATAAATATTTTCGCCCGTCAGGCGGGGAGAATCAAACTCCGGAGCAAAATGCTTTATTTCAGTCCACAACCTTGAGATAGCGGATTTCCGGTTAAAGTATGCTGAATTAACAAACCTATCAAACTTCTTAATTTCAGTTTTTGTGAATGTCCTTAACAATCCTGCCGCAGAGCTATTAATCATAAATTTGGGGATAAAATTCCGGTGAAAATTCATGTAAAAAAGCGGAAAATTTAATCAAAATCAAGGTAAACTCCATAATTAGCCGATGAAATTTCGTTATATTTTTCTTTTTATACTTAATAATTTGGGATTATCTTTAAGTAATAAAAAAAATTCAAAAAAAATGAAACATTTGAACATTAAATTACTCACTGCAATTCTGTTTTTAGCAGTATTAAATACCTCCGGTTTAAAAGCGCAGGTAACGGAAGACTGGGTAAAACTCTATAACCATATGGGCAGCCAGGATATTTCAAACGGCATAGCTTTGGATCATTTGGGAAACATATTTACTGCGGGATCTGTTTTGAACACAAGTTCCGCAAATACAGATTACGGCACACTTAAATATAATTCCGCGGGTGTACAGCAATGGTTCAGACTGTATAACGGTTCCGGCAACTGGCTTGATTATGCGGATGATATAGCAACAGATGCAGCAGGGAACATTTATGTGACCGGCAGAACGGATGCTTTTTCGGGTAACGCAACATGTGTAACAATAAAATACAATACCTCCGGAGACTCGCTTTGGGTAAGAAGTTACGTGAATGCTTATTGCAGCCGGTTATTGGTTGATAGCGGCGGCAACGTATATGTTGTTGGCAGAAAAGGTGATGCGTCTTTTTCTGATTACTTTGTGATAAAGTATAATTCATCGGGTGATTCATTGTGGTCAAGAACTTATTCCGGCGCCGGTTCATTCCCAGACGGCGCAACCTGTGCTGCCGTGGATAGTTCGGGTAATGTTTATATTTCCGGCTATGTTTACTTTGCGGCACCCGGGCCGCATTCAGGTATCGCAACAATTAAATATAATGCATCAGGCACGCAGCAATGGGCTGCGGTGTTTGATCTTGCCACCACGGGATCTCACAGGGCAAACGACATTGCCGTTGATAATTCAGGGAACGTTTATATAGGCGGCTACAGCGATACTGCGTCACTTGGGAGAACTTATCTTGTGATAAAGTATAATACAGCAGGTGTACCGCAATGGCAAAGAAGATACTCAAGCGGCGTTCCGCAAACGACAACAGAAATTCTCTCAATAGCCCTGTACGGTAATGACTTTTTATACGTAACGGGTTACAGTGTTTTTGCTGCAACATACTATGATTATGTTACCATCAAATACAATTCTGCCGGCGCTCAGCAATGGGTAACACAATATCATAATGGGACCGATGTTGCGACAAAACTAGTATTAGATGACGTAGGTAATGCGTATGTTACGGGATCATCCAGCAGCATGACCAACGGAGAGGATATACTGACGGTAAAGTATAATTCCGCCGGCGTGCAGCAATGGACAGCAAGATGGGACGGGGCAGCGCATAATAATGACCAGGGTAGGGATATAGCTGTAGATAACACAGGAAATGTTTATGTTACGGGCAGAGGACTAACAGGGGCCAACAATGATGATTATGTCACAATAAAATACTCACAGTCCACAGCCGGCATTACCCCGGTTTCAAATGTAATACCGGAAATATTTTCTTTGGGGCAGAATTATCCCAATCCCTTTAACCCTATAACAAACATCAGGATCAAAATTCCCGTTGAAAGTTTTACGCGGCTAACCGTGTATGATGTTTCAGGAAAAGAAGCTGCGGTACTTGTTAATGAAAATTTGAGGCCGGGTGAGTATAGTATAGATTTTGATGCGGGGAAATTAGGCAGCGGTTTATATTTTTACAGGATAGAAGCCGGAAGCCATATTGAAACCCGGAAAATGATACTGATTAAATAATTTATACCGGTTAATGTTGAGTCACTAACCGGAGTTTGCACATAGGACTCCTTAGGCGGGACTCAGATAAAATGTAATTCGTAATATGTAATGTTTCCCGTTCCAAAACCGCCACGGCGGACCGGTTTGGGAATGTTTATATAACACACCCCGTTTCACCCTTGGTGAGCCATCCCTCTGCTGCGAAGGCACTCAGGCAAGAGGGAATTATCATATTGATTACATTTTGGATTTAATGCTTCGCCTCAAATAGCTATCTTTGCACCTTACCACAAAATTACAAACATAAATACAAATATCGCTGATGGCAGATAATAAAATCATATTTTCAATGGTGGGGGTAAGCAAAACTTACCCGCCGCAGAAACAGGTATTAAAGAACATTTACCTTTCATTTTTCTACGGTGCGAAGATAGGCATAATTGGTCTGAACGGTTCGGGTAAATCGACTTTGCTTAAAATAATTGCGGGTTTAGAAGAGAACTTTGACGGTGAAGTGCATTTCACCAAAGAGTATTCTATAGGCTTGCTTGAGCAGGAGCCGTGGCTTGATGAAACCAAGACCGTGAAAGAGATCATCCAGGAAGGCGCGCAGGAAGTTGTAGATATATTAAAAGAGTACGAAGAAGTGAATAACAAGTTCTCTGAGCCGATGGATGATGACGAAATGACGAAGCTTATCGAGAGACAGGGTGAGTTGACTGAGCTTATCGATCACCACAACGGGTGGGAGCTTGACGCAAAGCTTGAGCGCGCGATGGATGCGCTCCGCACTCCCGAGGGTGACGCGCTGATCAAAAATCTAAGCGGCGGCGAAAAAAGGCGGGTCGCATTGTGCCGGTTATTATTAAAAGAACCTGATATACTTTTGCTTGATGAGCCGACAAACCATCTGGATGCTGAATCTATTGACTGGCTGGAGCAGCATCTTAAGCAGTATAAAGGAACGGTAATTGCTATCACACATGATAGATATTTTCTGGATAACGTTGCGGGGTGGATACTTGAGCTGGATAGAGGCGAGGGGATTCCCTGGGAAGGAAACTACTCAAGCTGGCTTGATCAGAAGACAAAACGTTTAGAGCAGGAAGAGAAGCAGGAATCAAAACGCCGCAAGACACTTGAGCGAGAGCTTGAGTGGGTAAGGATGTCACCGCGCGCAAGGCATGCAAAATCAAAGGCAAGGCTGCAGAATTACGATACTATGATGAACGAAGATACCAAGCAGAAGGAAGAGAAGCTTGAGATATTCATTCCAAACGGTCCACGGCTTGGCAATAAAGTAATTGATGCCGTAAAAATTAAAAAAGCCTTCGGCGATAAGTTATTGTTTGATGATCTGAATTTTCAGCTGCCGCCTGCGGGAATAGTTGGTATAATCGGTCCAAACGGTGCGGGTAAAACAACATTGTTCAGAATGATACTCGGTACCGAAACACCTGATGCGGGTGATTTTGAAATTGGCGAAACCGTGCAGGTAGGTTATGTTGACCAGGCGCATGCTGAAATTGACCCTGAAAAGACCGTATGGGAAGCGATATCTGAAGGCGCGGAATTTATTGAGCTTGGCGGCAAGCAGTTCAACAGCCGCGCGTATGTATCGCGCTTCAATTTCAGCGGAACGGACCAGAGCAAAAAAGTAGGGGTGCTTAGCGGCGGTGAACGTAACAGGCTGCATTTGGCATTAACGCTAAAATCACAGGCAAATGTTTTGCTGCTTGATGAGCCGACAAATGATATCGATGTTAATACACTCCGGGCACTTGAAGAAGCGCTTGAAGATTTTGCCGGTTGCGCGGTGATCATATCGCATGACAGGTGGTTTCTGGATAGAGTCGCAACACACATACTGGCGTTTGAAGGTGATTCAGAGGTCTATTACTTTGAAGGCGGTTACACTGATTACGAAGAGGCAAAGAAAAAACGATTGGGTGATATTGAACCGAAAAGGGTGAGATATAAGAAGCTGGTGGAATAAAAAGTGAAGTAGAGACATGGTGAAGTGGTGAAAATGTTTTTTTCACATTCCCAAACTGGAGTTTGGGAATGAGGTGGAAATTACATGCTTCTGTATCTACCCCGCTACCAGTTGTTTAAGTTCGGCGGTTTTGGCGAGAAACCATTTTCACATTCCTAAACTGGTCCGCAGTGGCAGTTTGGGAATGAGGTGGAAATTACATGCTTCTGTATCTACCCCGCTACCATTGTTTAAGCTCCGCGGTTTTGGCGAGAAACCATTCTTTACGTGTAACCAAAAATGTTGCCGCGGTATTTTCAAGCATGACAATATCCTCTATGGTGTATTTTTCCGGGTTTGCTCTTATTTTAAAGAGTTTTTCAAGTGTGTGAACCCTTTCAGAAAGATTTAGTTTAACCGGTTCTATGAATTCATCGGTATCCTTTATGAAATGTTTCATGGAATCAATCGCAGAAAGCCCCTCTTCAATATATTCCAGATTATAAAAAGCAAACAGCGCTACCATTTTGACCGAGAACTTCGCCTGGTAATCGGAAAATTCAGCATCGCGTAACAGGCTTAGCACGTTTTCGTGGTTGCCTTTTGATTCCTCGATAAGCGCCATGGAATAGCTGTAGGAACTCTTTCTTTTGCTTTCTTCAATATCATTCAGATGGTCGCGTATCACTCCTTCAGCAAATTCAACTTCCCCAAGTATGATAAATAACTCGATCATATTCCTGAATACACCTGATTGCAGCGGAGCGAGACCATCTGTGTTGAATTTAACATGCGCAAGCTGTGTTTTCCTGATAAGCGAAAGCTCATGCAGCAGTTCTACGCTGCTGGCTTTGATGTAATTATTCAGGACAAATCCAAATAGCGCTGAAGATAAGAACCACTTTTCTGAATTGGAATAATTATCAATATTGCTCAAAATGATCTCTTTAAGCTCGTTGTAATTATCAAAGTCGGTTCTATCTCTGTAAAGCTTCATCAATCTAACCTGCAGGTTTATGTAATTAAAATGTTCGGGCTGTAATCCTTTGATTTCTTTCAAAAAATTTTCAAAATTAAAATTCCGGTAAAATGCTTCAGCAATATTTAGATCAGGGGCATTATTAAGCTGGTTTTCAAGATACTCCATGCCAGCAATATTCTGCTTTAAGGTTGAAATAATATCGCAGGTACTGTAAATACTCATTGGGTAAATGGTCTCATTTGCCCCGGTGTATTTGCTCTTTGTGGTATAGTGTTTGTAGAGAGTCTCTGTAAGCCGGAATTTATTCCTGTAATAATCTGTGCTTAAAACGGAATACTCCATTTTATCCTCAAGTTTTTTATACTCGGAGTGGAACAATTTATCAAGTGAGTGGCGGTTGTAATTTCTCAATCTTCTTATAGATTCTTCAAATTCTGCCGTTAAATCGCCTTCAATTGGGTGTACTGCGAGGAATTTTTCACACAAACCGAAGAGTTCGCTCAGCAGGTTTTTCATTATGCCATAGTTGTACTTTTTTGCAGGATATATTCGTATAAAAAGCTCTTCTTCTGAAAGGGGTTTTGCGACAGATTTTATGATATACTTTCTGATGAGCTCAAACAGTACGATAACCGCTTTGTTGGTATTATAGTATGGCGACCGGATAAAGAGTTCAAACGATTTTAATTCCGCCGTGGTAAATGTTTTAATGACATCAATTGATTTATTTTTCAGCATACAAATGATTACGAATTGATTTAGTAATATTTCTTTTTTAGCTCATCAAGTTTACCGAGATACCAATCCTTAGGACTTGCTGCCGATGCTTTTACAAAAGCGACATGCTCATCCAATTTTTGCGCGGTATATCTTTCAGGTGAAGAAGATATTTTAAAAAGTATAGAATATATTTTAATACTGTCATTGAGTTTCTTCCTGAAATCGGGGTGCAGTTCCCTGGTATCGGCCACAAACTTTTTAAAAGAGTCTAACATAGAAAAACCCTGTTCAAACATATTCAGCTCAAAGCAGCATTTAAGGTAGAGGAATTTGGTGCGAAGTTTTATATGAAAATCCGCCTGCCCGGTACGGGCAAGTTCCTTAAGGCACAATTCATATTTTTCTTCGGCGGCAAAAATATATGCCCTTGCAAGTCTGTAGGCAACATCCCTTACAGAGGGATCGACATCTTTTTTGAATTTTTCGGCAAAGAGTGAAACATATTCAGTTTCCCCGAGCCTAATGCCTGAAAGCACGGTATCAAGATAAGACGAAAGGAAAATGTATCCCACGCCATCGCTATTCATCTTAACAAGTGTAAACATTTTTTTAAGCAAACTGAATTTTTCAACGAAAAATTCAGCGCTGCCTTCGGAGGCGCGTTTTTCAGCATAGAGCAGCAGGTAATTGTTTATCAGGGTGTAAAGCATCTGGTTAGAGTAGATAGCCGTATTCATAAACACAATATCGCAAAGTTTATAATAAACTTCATCGGTGCTGCTGCCTGAGAGCAGTTCTATGAAATTAAGCCTAATCAGTATATCTTTTTTGTTTTTAAGAGCGGAGTTTTCTATGAAGCGGGTAAAATCTTTAATGTTTAAACGGGAAATGAATTCCTTCACCAGATCAGTTTCCGGTTTATAATTTGCTGAGTGCTCAGCGGTAAACTGGATCGCGTAAGCATCGGCAAGAATTGAGATAATGTGCGGAAAGGTGTGTTCTATAATATTAAGTACGCTCGAAGAATATTCATTAATATTACTTCTGTTTATGTTGTAGTCTTTCGCGGCTTCATAGAGAGTACACAGCTCCTGATAATATCCGGGGCTGATCTTTCCTTCGGATATCCGGTCTTTTGTTTTGGCAAAAGCGTGCCTGAAATTGTCATCAAGTTTTCTTTTATCAAGCTCGCCAAGCAGCAGTATCTGCTGATTGGTTTCTTTGAGGGTATTGTTGTTAATGTTAATAACCAGGAATTTTTCGGCCTGTTTGAAAAGTTCGCTCATAAGGTTCTTCATAATTCCGTAATTGAACTTTTTGCCTTTAAAAATTTTGCCGTAGAGCAATTCCTCCGTCAGTTTCGCGGCACCTTCAGCGAGCAAAGCTTTTCTTATTTCGTTAAAAAGCTTAATTAAAGATTTATTTGAATTAAAGTAAGGTGAATCAAGATAGAGGTAAAACTCTTTCAATTCACTCTCACTAAAAGTTGAAATGACATCAACGGCTTTATTTTTTATCATAATTTTTTATGAAAATTATCGCTTCAAAATACGCAAAAATTTATCAAATTTCAGGATTTTTAGGTAATTTTTGTTTGGTTTTTTTATGAAAAATGAGCTAAAAATTCTTTGAAACGGGGTACAACAAAGGGCTAACTTTGTACCAATAAAAAATTCCGGTGGGGGCCAGGTGTTCAATCCAGAGCACAGGAAAATCAATTTAAAATTTGTTCTCCATCTCCAAATCCCACCGGAGATACGCTGATTAAAGACCTGCTTGCTTTATTTAGTAAGCGGGTCTAAAAGGCGCAAAGTAAAAAAGTATATACAAAACGGAAGGCAGGAAATCATGAAATATTTTCTCATATTGTTTACTATCGTTTTTATAAACTCTCCCAGGGATGTACCCGCGCAGGTTAGCCAGGAGTGGGCAAAGAGGCTAAACTCCTCGGGTTCAAGTAACGATTACGTTCACGCCATGACCTATGACGCTGCAGGTAATGTTTACGTTACGGGCTCCGGCGGAAGTAACTACCTTACCGTAAAATATTCTCCCGAAGGTACGGTACTTTGGCAGGCGGTTTACAACGGTCCCGCAAACGATGCTGATTATGGTACGGCAATTGCTGTTGATAACTCGGGGAATGTATATGTTACCGGCAGAAGTTTTGGAACGGGTACTGAAACTGATTTTGCAACAATAAAATATGATGCTGCGGGTACGCAGCTTTGGGTACAGAGATATAACGGTTCAAACAACAGTGATGATGCCGGTATTTCAGTTGTAATTGATGCGGCAGGCAATGTTTATGCGGGCGGCTGGGCATCGCAGGGCAGTTCTGTAGATTACACTATTGTTAAATACAGTTCCGCGGGCTCGCAATTATGGGTTAGAAATTATAACAACGGCAGCAACGACTTTTTAAGGGCTATGGTGATTGACGCTTCCGGGAATATATATGCTACAGGCGTGAGCCGCGGAGCTTCAAATGACGATTATGCCACGGTGAAATACAATTCATCGGGTACTTTGCTCTGGTCAGCCAGGTACAACGGCAGCGGTGTTGATGACGCAAAGGGATTAACCGTTGACCAGCAGGGAAGCGTAATTGTTACCGGTTATGCAACAACGGCTGCAACGGGAAAAGATTACACAACGGTAAAATATAACAACGCGGGTATTCAGCAATGGGTAAAAAAATATAACAGAACGGGTACAACACAGGATGAAGCTGTTGGCATTGTGAGCGATAATACAGGTAACATATATGTAACAGGTTTTTGCGCCGGTTCAGGTACATCAACATTTGACTATGTAACGGTCAAGTATAATACCAACGGAGACCAGCAATGGGCCAAGGTTTTCAACAGCGGGCTTGTAGGGGTTGACGATAAGGCCTCATCTATTGATATAGATGAAACAGGAAATATTTACGTAACAGGCAGTACTATAAGCAGCGGAACCGATACTGATTACGGTACGGTGAAGTATTCACCTGCGGGAGACGTGTTGTGGTCAATTTTATATGAAAATATTGTATCTGTTGATGATAATGCCGTAATGGTAAAAGCCGATAACAACGGCAATGTATATGTAACGGGTAACTCATCAGGATTTTCGGGCTTTGATTTTTTGACAGTAAAATATTCGCAGCCTATCGGTATTACACCGATCAACACTGAGGTGCCGGAAGGTTTTTCATTGGGACAGAACTTCCCGAACCCGTTTAATCCGGTGACAAATATCGGATTGCGGATAGCGCGTTTCGGATTCGTTTCGCTGAAAGTATACAATATAACGGGAAAAGAAGCGGCAGTGCTTGTGAATGAGAATTTAGGCGCGGGAACGTATAATGTTGATTTTGATGCATCGCAGCTGGCGAGCGGCACATATTTTTACA
The DNA here is from genome assembly GCA_002344125.1 of Ignavibacteria bacterium UBA2360. Lineage (GTDB taxonomy): Bacteria > Bacteroidota > Ignavibacteria > Tepidaquicellales > OLB5 > OLB5. Next base: position 494,516 of record DDTQ01000011.1, read on the forward strand.
GACTTGTTGTAGGTGACAACACCAACAACGGGGTAAGTTTCACGGACGTTAAGAAAATGATTTTGGTGAAGTAGTCGAAGGTGAAACGTCAAATGTGAAACGTGAAAAAAATGAAATTTTAAAAAAATTAAACAATATAGGTCTTTAAAAAGGGGTAAATAGAAATGTTAAACAAAATAATTACAACATTCATCTTGGGCATGATAATTCTGGCCGGATCGCTGAATGCGCAGATGTTCTGGAACCAGGCGGCGAAGTTTGAGAACGGCGGATACATTTCGGGTCCTAATACACTATCACTGAATATAGTGGGCAGTCTTACTATAGAAGCGTGGGTTTACCCGACAGTTAATTCAGGGATAAGATATATAGTATTCAAAGGAAACGCTTCGAACGGGTATTACCTGCGCCTGAACTCAAACGGAACAGTTTCGCTGGGAACCAACGGGCTGAACCGCATAACAAGTACAGCGGTTATTCCGGCAGGCAAATGGAGCCACGTTGCAGGATCATACGACGTAACAAACAACGGTTTTAAACTTTTTGTAAACGGGCTGGAAGATGCCTCGGCAATAAACATAATTAACAGCGCGCCGAACACAAACACTGATTCTCTGTTCATAGGAAAATTCGGGGGGAATACTTTCACGGGTTTGATGGATGAAGTACGCATATGGACAAAAGCGGTTGAGCCTGTTATGGTCAGAAAAAGTTTCAGGACATCTCTTTCAATTTCAAACGGCAAATATGTATCACTGTTGTTTTCGGTGCCGTTCCAGCGAATAAACAGCTCGGGTACTTCGTTTACGATACAGGATCTTTCGCTGAACCCGATATCGGTGAATCCCACTTACAACCGCGGTGTAACCGCTGTGGATCTAAGCGGCAGACCTTCGGATTACTTAAGCGGGAATGAATCTCTGCTGTTTGAAGGGAACAATGATTCATATGCAGAGATCGCGACTAACTCACTTAACAGCCTTACAGGCGCAATGACAATTGAAGCATGGGTAAATATCACGGGCGGCTCTGCTGTTAATCAATATATAATCCACAAAAACGCACCCGGCGGAAACGGTTACAGGCTTATGGTGAACAGCTCACAGAAATTGAGCTTTTCAATAAACAATTCTGTCTTCAACAGCGGCTCAGCGATAATTGAATATAACAGGTGGTATCATGTAGCATGGGTTGTTTCCGCATCGGGCGCCTCATCGCTTTATATCAACGGTAACCTGGATGCTTTTTACGGCTCAGCCGGTACACCGGCGGCAAATCCGGAGCCTGTGTACATTGGCAGAGGGTTAAAAGGCAACATCGATGAATTGCGTGTGTTTAAATTTGAACGCACAATAGATGATATCAGAAAAAGCATGTATGAATCAATTGATGACGCGAACGCTCCCGCGGGTGATTGTTTTGTGTTTAATTTTGACGGCTCTGGGTGGGCACAGAAAAATTTCCAGGTATATACATTGCACGGCAATACTTATTTTTCAAATGTAGCGGCATTCAGCGGTACGTCAAGTCCGCTTATAAGGGCCGATAACATAAATTTCCGTGAAGGATTCTACAAAGAGATCACATACCGCAGGATACCTGAAACAGGTACACAGGGCGCGATGCTGGATGATTCGATATTTATTCCGGATAACGTAACAATTAATGATGTAAATCTATACCTTAGTTTTAATCATGCAGGTGCAGAGCAGCTTACAGTTACGCTTATTTCACCAACGGGGCAAAGCTACCAGTTTATAAACGGGTATATCAGTCCTTCGCTGGGATACAACTTCACAACAATTTTTGATGACCAGGCTGACAGCACTTTAACAAACAACAGGTATTACAGCCTTCTTCCGCGCGTTAGGACACAGGGAAGTATTAATAACGCATTCAGCGGGAATAGTTCAGCGGGTATATGGAGACTTAGGATAAATGATGCATCGGGACTTGAAACAGGATACTTAACGGCTTGGGGAATACAGATTAACAATTCACCGGTTATTGGTATTCAGAATATATCAGGGGAAGTACCGGAAAGATTTTCACTCGGGCAGAATTACCCTAATCCGTTTAATCCTGTTACAAAAATCGGATTACAGATCGCGGATTTCGGTTTTGTATCCCTGAAAATATTCGATATAACGGGGAAAGAAATTGCTGTATTGGTAAATGAGGAGTTGAATGCAGGAACATATAACGTTGATTTCGATGCTTCGCATCTTGCAAGCGGAACATATTTTTACAGGATGGAAGCAGGGAATTATAGTGACGTTAAAAAAATGGTCTTAATTAAATAGGAAGATAATTAATTCAGGAGTAAAAACAATATGAAGACAATTTTAATTCTAACCATAATGCTCGCCTTTTACGCATTGAATGTAAGCGCGCAGGTTTCTGAAGAGTGGGTAAAAAGATATTCCGGAAGCGGGAACCAGGATGACAGAGCGGTTGACGCAGTAACTGATGCGGCGGGAAACGTTTATGTAACCGGTTGGGTATACGGTTTATTCGGTGAAAGCAACTTCTATACCGCTAAGTATGATGCTGCAGGAAATTCCGTTTGGAGCAGAACATACGATGGGGGTGCACTTGAAAACGACATGGCAAAATCAGTTGCAGTGGATGGCTCGGGTAATGTATATGTTACGGGAAGCGCGCGGCTGACAGATTCCACCGGCCTTGTATTCGCTACTATCAAATATAATTCGGCGGGTACACAGCAGTGGGTAAGACATACAAATGTCGGCAATGATTCGCCCATGGATATGAAAATTGACGCAGCCGGAAATGTGTATGTAACAGGATACCTGTTGTATCATCCTTATGGCAGAGTTGTGACCGTGAAATACAATTCAGCTGGTACACAACAATGGCTGGTAACATATAATCCTGTTGCCAACAGTTTTTACGGCGGTTATTTTTTGGAAGTTGACGCTTCGGGGAATGTTTATATTGGCGGACACCAGGGATCTTTTGATAACGGGCAGATACACCTGCTTAAATATAACTCTTCGGGCGCATTTCAGTGGGTTAGAACATATTCATCCGGAGGAACGGTTGGTATAGGAGATATGGTAAACGATATGGCCATTGACGCTTCGGCTAATATTTATCTTACCGGCCAGGTCAAAGGAATGAGCGGAAGCAGCGGGCCTGATATGGTAACATTAAAATACAATTCCTCAGGCACCCTTCAGTGGGCGCAGAAATTTAACGGTGCCGCTAACAATTCTGATATAGCGCGCTGCATAGGTGTTGACGCTTCGGGGAATGTATATGCAGGCGGCTTAACATATGTAAGCACAAACAATTCTGATGCTGCGCTTATCAAATATAATTCAGCCGGCACTCAGCAATGGTTAAGAACTATCAATGGACAGGGAAATTCTCATGACGCAGCTAATGATCTTATCCTTGATGCCGCAGGAAATATTTTTTTAACGGGTCAATCAACAGGTCTAAGTACGGGGTATAATTATTTAACCGCAAGATACAGTCCAACAGGAACACAAGTATGGCTGCAGACATATCTTGGTCCCGGTAACGAGCATGATTATGCCAACGCAATTGCGCCGGGAACTAATGGTGTTGTGTATGTTACCGGCTACAGCGAAGGCAGCGGTACCGGCAAAGATCTCGCGACGGTTAAATACGCGCAGACTGTTGGAATACAAAATATAAATTCAGAAGTACCGGATAAGTTCTCACTTGAGCAGAATTACCCTAATCCGTTCAATCCGGTGACAAAAATCGGATTGCGGATCGCGGATTTCGGTTTTGTTTCCCTGAAAATATTCGATATAACGGGGAAAGAGATCGCTGTATTGGTGAATGAAAATATGAGCGCTGGTGTGTATAATATTGATTTCGATGCTTCGCATCTTGCAAGCGGTATGTATTTTTACCGCATAGCGGTCCATTCGGACAGGATGGAAACTAATGGATTTACAGATATAAAGAAAATGATGCTGGTAAAATAGTGAAATGTCAAATGTGAAATGGCAAACGTCAAATGTGAAGCTTTTCCGACGAGTCCTCTAATGGGAGGCTCCGCGGACGGAATAGAGAAATAAAGGTAGTATTTTATAAAAATTTGGGGGATTCAAAAAATAAAAGGAGTAAAAAATGCAAAACATTCAAAGAAAAACCACTTCCCACACGGGAGAAACAAAAATCAAATCACCAAGAGATGGCAGCAGCTTTAAAGGCTATTCGTTTATTATTATTATTGCTATAATAATGCTCGCGGGTATTTTTCAGCCTGCGGTAACGTATTCGCAGATGTTCTGGAACCATGCAGGAAATTTCGGCGGAACGAGATACGCTGCGGCTCCAAATTCATCCTCACTCAACATCACAGGTAGTTTTACGTTCGAGTGCTGGGTTTACAAGACAGCCTCCGGACTGGGTTATCTCATGCATAAAGTAAACGGCACCAATACCGGGTATTCATTGTATATAAATTCCGGAGGCTCGGTAACAATTGGAACAAATGGCGCACAACGGCTTTCAAGCAATATAAATGTTCCCGAAAATGCATGGACACATATTGCGGCAACATATTCTGCGGGCTCAACTTACACTATATATATAAATGGTGTGAACGCCGGGACCGCTTCATCAAATTCCAATCCGCTTTCAAATACAGATTCACTGCTGATAGGCAAACGTGAGAACGGTTTCAACTTCCCGGGATATATGGATGAAGTACGGATCTGGAACAGAACACTTACGCAATCTGAAATACAGCGCAGCATGCGCACATCACTGGGCGCAACCGGCGGTAATTACAGCGGACTTGTTCTGGCATTGACATTTCAGGATGAGAACAGCAACGGAACCATTTTCAATTTTACTGACTGGTCAGGCAACGGCAATACTTCTTACAACAGGGGCGTTACCGCCGTAGATCACAGCAACAGGCCAAGCAACATTCTTTCGCTGAACGAGGCACTGGATCTGGATGGGACCAACAGCTATTTTGCCGTGCCAAACCATTCAAGTTTTGATCTCAATGGTGAATCAACATTTGAAGCATGGGTTTACATGGAGAACTTTATCAGCGGACAGGGTCAGAATATACTATCTAAGGGTATTTCAAATGACGGTTACTCAATTTTTGTAACAACGGGCGGAATACTGGGATACAGAATAAATTCTACATCCGCATCAACCGGTTACGCTATGCCGGTAAGGCGCTGGGTTCATGTGGCAATCACAATTGACGCGGCTAACCTGGTAAGGGCTTATGTGAACGGTACGCAGGTACACAGCGCAACAAGAACAACGCTGATTTCAAACAACGATTCCTTGTTTATAGGTAAATCAAACTCAGGCGGATATTTTAACGGATATATTGATGAGGTCAGGATATCAAAAATTACAAAGACGCCGGCGCAGATAAATGATTACTTGTACAGGTCTGTTGATGCCGCAAACGACCTTCCCGGAACCGATATAGTTTGGAATTTTGACGGTCTGGCAAGAGATAACGGCAATCACGGCACTCGCGGTTACTTCAGGGGTAATGCGCTGTTTTCAAATCCGGCAACCCAGAATAACGTTCCGGTATCCCCGCTGGTAAGAGCTGATAATAACAATTTCACCGCAGGATATAACATTAAAACTTCAACAAGAAGAATTCCGGAAACAGGAACATCGGGAAATATGACCGATGACTCGATCGTAATTTCGGGAAACTCCGTAATTTCAGATATTAATTTATTTGTTGGAATTAACCATACTTATGATGCCGATATTGACATGGTCCTTATTGGGCCGAATGGAGATTCCGTACTGGTGTGCGCTGATTTCTTTGCAGCGGGAAATAATGATAATATAGTTACAATATTTGATGATAATGCAGACAGCTCACTTGTTAATAACAGATACGTAGATGTTTCCACCAGAATAAAGCCGCTTAACAACATGAACACTGCTTTTTCGGGTGATAACCCCAATGGTGTATGGAGACTAAGGATAAGAGATGATAATATCAGCGATACGGGAAGGATGTACGTTTGGGGCCTGCAGATAAATAACTCGCCGCTTGTGGGTGTGCAGAGTGTTTCATCTGAAATTCCGGTACAGTATGAGCTCAGCCAGAACTATCCTAATCCCTTCAACCCCGTAACAAATATCCGGTTCAGCATTCCCAAAGAAGGCTTTGTAACGCTGAAAGTGTTTGATATTACAGGAAGAGAAGTAAGAACGCTCATAAATGAAGATCTTGGTGCGGGGAAATACAACATTGATTTCAGCGGTGCCGATCTTGCCAGCGGTGTATATTTTTACAGGATGGAGACGGGTTCGTTTTCAGAAGTGAAGAAGATGATACTGGTAAAATAATGAAATGTCGAATGTGAAACGTCAAACGTGAAACGTAAGATGGAAATACAAAGATGAAACTAAGGAGTGAAAATACCGGATTTTATCTATCCGCCGGGCAATTTAACGGGAGAGATTACAAAATCAATAAGAACTAACAATTAATTAATGTTTTGGAAATAGAAGTCTGGGTGCCCGCCCGCGCCCCTGGAACAAGGCGGGTGGGCATGACAGACAGGAGAAATAACATGAACTTAGATAAATACGATAACGCAATCGACAAAACCTTTAATACTGTAAACACTGTTTATAGTGCGGGCAGAAGAGTTGGTTATGTGGTTATGGGTTTGTTTTTTACGGTAACAGCGGTAATTTTATTCGCCGCAGGGGTATATTTATATAAAACCAGGATAAATGAAGCCGCAACATTTACAAAAACCACAGGAATTGTTACAGAGCTTAGGGAAGTAAAGGGTAATGCAGAAGTGGGCACAACTTATAAGCCAATATTAAAGTATAAAGATAAAAGCGGTAAAGAGTATATTTACACTTCTGCGAATTCCAGTGACCCGCCTGCGTATGATATAGGCGAACAGGTAGAGATGTTTTACAATGAATCAAAGCCCGAAGAAGCGTTCATAAATTCCGTTTGGGAAAAGTGGACAGGAACGATAGCGCTTTTTATATGCGGGGTTGTGGTGTTCCCTATCGGGGTATGGATGATATTCTCGGGGTTCAGGAGGAATAAGCCGCCGAAGAATATGAGTTCTGGTCCCGCAAGCGGATCTTCATCGTATGTGAGTATTGGGTGAGTTACTTTCTTAGCTCTCCTCCTTTCGAGAAATCACGGAGTGATTTCGAAGTCTGCACCTGCCGGCGGCATGGCCGCTTTAGCGGGATTATGGAGGGGAAAGAGACGGGCTGCAAGCCCGGCTATGGGGTGGTATAAACAAAACCTGAAAACAAAAAAGTTACCACCCCTGCATCAAATACCTTGCGGTATTTGCTGCTGTCCCCTCCTAAAATAGGTCCAAAGGACTCCGTGGGAGAGGGGAGCAAAAAGCAGTACTTAAGGAACGCTAACTAAAACGTTCAGTAATTTTATCAATTCAATAAAAATCACAATTCCGGGCTTTTATTTATATACAGTTATAATTAATTTTATCAAAATTCACATGGGAATATTAAACAGCATATTCAAAGGATTTCACCAGGTTATCAACGGCGGCAAAGATGTGCTTGCGCCGGTCGAAGGAATTGAATTTGAAGATTGGGCGAAGGCGAATGCCGGGATAGCTTCGGGGAAATCAGTGGATGAAATTGTGAAGCAGCTTGGTGTTGACCGACCAAGGTGGGATAGGACTAACGAAGAATGGCTTGCCAGAATGAAAAATGACAAGACATTTACTCTCTCCATGAAGTACGCATCTGTATTCAACAAAAACGCGGCGGGTAACCTGCCGCAGAAAAAGGATTTCAACGACCAAACTTATCCCATTGAAAAGTATGCTGAGGTAACGGTTGCAATGGAATTCCTTGGCAAGCAGGGCAGAGACGCGCAGGATGTGCTGAAAGATTTCGGGCTCACGGTTGCGGATTATTCAAACTTAGGCAGCTACTATACAAAGAAAATTTTTATGAGCCCTATGGGGCTTGGTGTGAAATTCCAGAACCATATTGTGGAATACCGCGCGAAGTATGAGAAGATCATACAGGAAGACGGCACACATGATGATATAAAGTTTTAAGAAAAATATTGAAAAATAAACTTGTTTTAAAAAGCTACTTTTGAAAGCAGCTTTTTTTATACCCGTTTTCGCTATACAAAGTATTGCTTTTAGGGGGGGGGGTAGGTTATATTTGTGATAACTAATTAATTCACAAATGGGCTTCCTTAGTTTTGTAATAGCTTTTTGTAGAAAAATGAAGTCCCTTTCATTGTTAAATCACTATGTACAAAATTCAAGCTTTAAGAGCAGAATTATAGCCGTGAAGAATTATTGCAGATTGCGGTTACAATTTCTGTTTTAATTTCTGCACACGTTATAAAATTATTATACTAAATAATTTTGCCTGCTTTAGGCAAAAATTGTTTTGTTTAAAAATTTAATTGTTTAATTAAATATAAGTTTTATGAAGAAACTATTTTACATATTATTCGCCATTTCATTGTTTCACCAGTGCACAAGTGCACAGTGGGTATTGCAAGTAAGCGGAGTTAATACCAGTCTGCTTGATATTGATTTTATAAATGAAAATACAGGCTGGGCTTGCGGTGATGGTGGGGTTGTTGTAAAGACCACAAACGGCGGAGTTAACTGGGTACAGCAAAATACCGGACTTTTTAAAAGGCTTGAGGGCATTGATGCCGTTGACGCCAATACAATTTATAGCGTCGGCTGGTTTCAAACCATTATTAAATCAACCAACGGCGGAAGCAACTGGCAGGTCATCAGAGATGGTCCATCGGGTGTTGGTTCAACATTTTTTAAATGTTTTTTCCTGAATGTAAATACAGGGTGGCTGTTGAGAAGCGGAGGGGGATATGTTTTAAAAACGACAAACGGCGGGATTACTTTTGATTCAGTATTCACAAATAATAGTTTTAACAGGGATATTTATTTTAAGGACGCAAACACAGGTGTAATTTGTGGTGACGGTGCATGGATAATCCGATCAACCGATGGCGGTGTAAGTTGGGCGCAAATACCACTGCCATTATTAACAAGCGCTCCCAATTTGTATAGAATTAGTTTTGTGGGTAACACGGGATGGACTATCGGTGAAGGCGGTGAATCAGGGTTAGGCAGAATGGTTTTCAGAACAACAAATTTTGGAATTTCCTGGGACAGCATTGCAAGGGTGCCTTACCCGAATAATGAGCTAATATATTCAGTCTTTTTCGCTAACAACAATACCGGTTATTGCGGCGGTACTTTTGGGCATATTTTTAAATCAACCAACGGTGGAATTAACTGGTACCAGCAAAACGTGCCGATAAATGGATTTAGAAACGACTTCTGGTTTCCAAATGATAGTACCGGATGGGTAGTAGGTGGAGGCGGATATATACTTAGAACTACCAATGGCGGAACATATTTGGCAATAGAGCCTATAAGCAATAATATTCCGAATGAATTCAGATTATTCCAAAACTACCCCAATCCTTTCAACCCCGTTACAACTATTGAATTTGAATTGCCAATAGAGGACAATATTAAAATATTGGTACATGATATTTTGGGAAGAGAAGTTCACAGGATAAGTGAAAACAGACTGAAAGCAGGAAAATATAAATTTGAGTTTAATGGTTTGAATTTAAGTTCCGGGATATACTTTTATACAATGTATTACACAAAAGGGAAGATAACTAGAAAAATGATTCTAAATAAATAGAAAAAATATGTTTCGTGTTCAGAAAAATATAAGTATATTTATACTCACGCAAATAGAGGGCTTCCCCTGAATAAAGGGGCAGTCCTTTTTTTGTTTGATAAATGCATAATTTTAATATAATAATTTTATGAAGAAAGCAGTTTACATATTACTCACTATTTCTTTGTTTCACCAGTGCGCAGGTGCGCAGTGGGTATTACAGCAGAGCGGAACAAACCAGATATTATATGACTTACACTTTGTTAACGAACAAACTGGTTGGGCAATTGGACTTGGCAGTACCATTTTAAAAACAACCAATGCTGGGTTAAACTGGTTTCAGCAGCAAAGTAATCTTAGCTCACCCCGTAATTTAACAGGAATTGATATGCTTGACGCTAATACAGGATATATTGTAGGACAGGCCGAAGCTATTTTAAAAACTACCAACAGCGGGAGTAACTGGATAGTATTGAGGGAAATGCCAGTAGGGCAGGGAAACAGTTATAATGATGTGGACTTTCTTAATACACAAACCGGGTGGGTTTGCGGTTTTGTGGGGCTTACCATGATAACAACGAACGGTGGTATTAAATGGGATTCAGCTTTTACAGGAAACAGTGGTCCGTTAAGAAACATAAAATTTGTCAATGATAACACAGGCTGGTTAGCCGGAGATGTAGGATACTTGCGGAAAACAACCAATGGAGGCATAAATTGGTTTTTCCAGTTTTTTGGAACTTTTTCGGATTATTGGTATAATTCACTTTGTTTTATTAATGAAAACACAGGATGGGTTGCGGGATATAACACAATAATGTTTGGTACAACTGATGGCGGAGATAACTGGGACACTCTTTCGTTGGTGAATGGAATATGCGTGGATTTTATTAATTCTCAAACCGGATGGACGGGTTCAGAAAATGGCAAAATATTTAAGACAACCAACGGAGGATATAACTGGTATGAGCAAACATATCCTGCAGTGGGAGGCTTTGTAACTGATATATTTTTTGCAAATGATAGTGTTGGATACTCAACATCAGTGTTCCAGATTTTAAAAACGACAAACTCCGGTGGCGCATTTGTTAGCATAACTAATAACTCTAATGAGGTCCCAAGAGAGTTTTCATTAAAACAAAATTACCCAAATCCATTTAATTCAGAAACTACTATTGAGTTTCAGATAATGAGTGAGGCCAAGGTTAGACTTGAAATATTTAACTCAATAGGACAATTAACTGAAATAATTATCGAACAGAATCTGAAAACAGGTTATTATCGTTCAAATTGGAATGCTACAAATTATCCTAGTGGAATATATTTTTACAGACTTACCGCAAATAACTATATTGAAACTAAAAAAGCGATATTAAATAAATAGAGAGGAGGCAGGCTATGTTCAATACGGGTTAAGAAGCGAAAATTATTTAATTTAAACCATTTGGTGATTTAAATTAAAAGGCAGGCAGCAAGGCTATATATATTACGTTCGCGCGAAATTATATAAAAATTCACTTTTTTACAAAAGGAATCTATCCTTTTGCCTGCCATTTTTATTAACTATTCAAATTTAACTAATGTTTCTATTTAATAACATATAAAAATTTTAACTATGAAACGGATAAAAACATTCTTCACAACACTGTTTCTTCTTTTCATAATAATTTCTTCTCAGTTAAATTCTCAATGGCTATATAACTTCAAATGTGGTATGTCTGATACATTCAGCGTACCGGGCTCAACGGCGATTGGTTCCGGGATGACAAAACCAATGTCAACTCTACCAATGAATGATACATCTGCATATTTCAGGGTATTGTTGGTGTATGTAGAGTTTAAAGGTGATACCGAAGGTGATGACACATACTGGCAGGATGGCAATCCGCCTACGTATGCTGATGATCTTTTTGCTCCGGTAAAATCAACAGGTTTAAATGCGTATTCAGGTTATTATATAAGCGATTACTTTAATAAGATCTCAAATGATAAATTTGATATGATAGGAGACGTAAAACATATTATTCTTAACAAAACATATTCTGACTATTCTACTTCCGGTAATTGTTATGCAAATGCTATGCTTGACGTTCTGAGAACATTGGACACAAGTAGTAACCCCGCATATAAAGTCAATTGGCCGAGATATGATTTATGGAGGTATAATTCATCGACACAAGAATTTGAAATGATTGATGATGGTTATATTGATATGATCTATATACAATTTAGAAAAGAAAATATGTGCGGCATGGTATCCGGGGGTTATGGTTATTTGGGAGTTGATTACACTACCATGAACAACAATAAGCAGATAGACCGAAGAGGTTTGCATCCTTTAGGTTCCGGTGTAATGGGTATTAATGGCTGGAAAATGCCAATCGGCGCCGCAATCGGTTACTTCAGGCATGAATATTGCCATTACACACTTGGCAACCACAGACCATATAGCACTATCGCCGGAGGAGATGGCACTGAAACTGCTTTTGGCTATGAACTTGGATTTGCTCCTCAAGATCTGATAACAGTCGGTTTGGCAGATGTTACAACATACACAGGTTCAACAAACAGTTTTACGCTTGAAGATCTGCAAACAACAGGCGAAGTTTTAAAAGTACCCACAACAAACAGCGGCGAGTATTTTCTGGTATCCAACAGGAGAAGAATTGCGGGTGACGGACCGTATACCTGGGATTGTAACATGGCAGGTGATACTGCGATGGGCGAGCCGTTTAAACAATATGTTGATTATAGTAAGGGGTTATACATATATCATGTTACAGGAGGTAATGATTATCAATCAATGGTCGATCTTGAATGCGCAGACGGCTTATGGAACTGGGGTTTAAACGGCACTTCAACGCCGGATTGGGATGCGGGTCAGATATTGCCTGTATTTTACAAAACAGGTATAGGCAGAAATGATGATGATCCTTCAACAGGATTGTCAAGCTCAACCAGAATGTTAAGCAGGGACGGTCACAGTGTTGCCGACTATACATACTCAACCGGTACCGGCTACCACAACAAATGGTTTACAATAGGCGAAAGGCACACTTCATTGGGAGATAAAGGAGTTGACAGGGTTTTTTCAAATCTGGAAGAACAATATTGCTCCCGTGAAACTATGGGTGATAGATGGGATGCCTGGTCAATTGGCTATAACCAGGTTTTCAGTCCGTATTCAAGTCCGAATACCAAGGATAGAAGCGGAAATCAAACGGGCATTTTCATCATTTACGATGGATTATCAAGCAACACAGCTACAGTTAAGGTTTATCAGGCAGCAGCAAATACATCAGAAGAAGAAGATATCCTCGAAGCTACGCCGCCATCAAAGCCAATGCTTTACCGCCCGGTCGAAATTTTTAATTGCAACGGTACTATTGGTTACCCAAAAATAGTTTGGGATAATAATTTAGAGCCTGATATGTTAAGAAGCGGGTCCAGAGATGAATTTAAAAGATATAAGATATACCGGGCTGTTTCTCATTATTCCGGGATTGCACCTTCAAACTATACATACCTGAATACTTATGATGATTACACACCCAATGATACAGCAAACTTTATAGATAATAATGTTCTAAATGGCACAATAATCTATTGTGGTTTAGGCGGTCAATCAGGCAACGATACTTATTACAGGTACAAAATAGTTGCCGTTGATAAATATGATGATGAATCAGTTCCATCGGATTTTGTTTCCATCAGAGGTCATTCAATTATTCCGGATAGCCCGAATTTTAGTACTAACGAAAATCCAATGAGCTTTGCTCTGGCTCAAAATTATCCAAATCCGTTCAATCCTACAACTGAAATTAAATTCGAGCTGCCGCAGAATACTTTTGTAACATTAAAAGTTTATAATGCTGTTGGTCAGGTTGTAGCTGAATTAGTTAACAATGAATACAAAAACGCAGGCAGATACTCGGTCAGCTTTGACGGTACTAAGTTAGCCAGTGGTATTTATTTTTATTCAATAGAAGCCGGTCTTTACAAAGATGTTAAAAAGATGGTTTTGATTAAGTAAGTAAATGCTGATATAATATTCACCAAATAAAGGATAGGCTTATAACCTATCCTTTTTGCGTTTACGCGCTAAATATGAGCGAAATTACATGATTAAATGTTAAATTCCTTCAAAACATTCTCTATATTTTTTCCTCAAAAAACACCCTTAGCAGTCTTTTATTATTAATCACTAATAACTATTTTGAATTAATAATATGAAAAATAAATTAATTATTCCCGCTTTGATGTTCATTTTCTGCCTTAGCGCTAATGCGCAGTGGCTAGAGCAAACTAATCCCGCAAATAAAAGGCAGAACACGGTGTTCTTCCATAACTCGCTAACTGGCTTTACAGGCGGTGATACGGGAACAATTCAGCGCAGCACAAATTCCGGCGTTACGTGGTTCAGCTCAAATCTGGGTATTTCAGGGAATGTGAATGTAAGCGATATAAATTTTTCGGGTAATGATACAGGATACTGCACAGCTTCAAACGGTTCATTAACCGGTAAAATTTACCGCACCTCCAACGGCGGAGCCGTGTGGACAATAATGTTTGATACAACAAATATCGGAATGCGCGGAGTGTTTTTCGCAAATCCTATAACAGGCTGGGCTGTTGGCAACGGTACTGTTAAATACACATCTAATACGGGTATGAACTGGACCTCGAGGAATTTCAGCGGTTCAACCAATACATGCGTGTTCGCGTTTTCGCCTACACTTGTAATGGTGGGCGGATTCGGAAGCGCGGGTTACATTGCAAGATCGACTAATGCGGGAATTAACTGGAGCTTTCCCGGGCTTCCTGCGACAATTATGGATGTGAGGTTTATTCAATTCCCGGATGCGAATACCGGTTATACCGGCGGACTTGCGCTTGGCGGGCAGGGCGGTATGTGTAAATCCACTGATGGCGGTCTTTCGTGGAGCCTTCTGGCGGGTTATGTTGGTTCAACTCCGCTGAACGCGTATTTTATAAATGCCAGTACAGGATATGTTGTAAATTCATCAAGTGAGCTTAAAATGACAACCGATGGCGGAGCAAGCTGGGTGAATCAGACTATTCCCGCATCAGGTTCATTTGCTGATATCACAGGAAGCGGTTCATTTGCGATAATTGCAGGAAGAAAAATTGCTACCAATACAACTGTTAGCATTCAGCAAATATCAAATGAAGTGCCTGCAGAATTTTTGCTGGAACAGAATTACCCAAATCCCTTTAACCCCGAAACTAATATAAATTTTTCATTATCTAAATCCGGTTATGTAAAACTAACCATACTGGATGTAATGGGCAGAGAGGTATTAACTCCGGTTAACGGCAGCTATTCAGCGGGTAAATATAAGGTAGCCCTTGACGCATCACAACTTGCATCGGGAGTTTATTTCTACAGACTCCAAACGGCAGAATTCACACAAACAAGAAAAATGAATTTAATTAAATAATATATTTATCAATTAATAACTAAAGGAGAGCAACATTATGTCAAGCATATTAGAGCCGTTTGAAGGCGTAACACTTGAAGACTGGGCAACAGCAAATGCAAAAATGGTATCAGGCACAACCAAAGAAGAGATCTGCGGACTGCTTGGAATAGACATGCCAAAATGGGACCGCGTAAACGAAGAGTGGTTAGCAAGAATGAAAAACGATACATCATTTACAATTTCAACCAAGTACGCGGCAGCATTTAACCAGTCTGCCAGCGGTAACCTTGGAAAAGGCGGCGCAGCCGCGGCGCAATCAATAAGTTTTGAAAAATACGTTGAAGCAATGGTTGCGCAGGATGTACTTGGCAAACAGGGCAGAGACGCGCAGGACGTGCTGAAGGATTTCGGTATGACCGTTGCTGATTACAGCAATGTAAGCTCACACTGGAGCAGCCAGATGATGAGCGATTTTTCGCTGGCAATGAAAATGCAGACACTGATGACTGAATATACAGCAAAGTATGAGGCCATGAAGCCTGATTCACATAAAGACCTGGAGTTTTAAGGGATATCATTAGATGATACCACCCCAATCCGCCTTCGGCGGATTTTCCCCTCCTTAAGAAAGGAGGGGAGCTGTTACATAAATTTTTCTGCTTCCCAATCCGCCCCGGGTGGACCGGTTTGGAAGGCAAATTCAATATTAAAATAACAGGGTAAGTGATGGCTCAAGTCAATGAGATCCTTCGCTTACTGCCTGCGCTATCGCTTCGGCAGTCAGGCACTCAGGATTGAAAGATGACAGAATTTAACAAAGAAATTGACGCTGCATTTCAGAGCGCATGGCATGCGGCCAAAGGCGGCGATGCGAAGTGGTACGAAGTAATGCAGCAATACGGCGCTGAGCCGCTCAGCGAAGGCTTGAAAAAAGAGCTGCTTGAATCCGAAATGAAGATCGCGCGCGGGGCTTTCCCCATTGAGCTGCGCCGTGTGTTGGAAAAAATAATGGCGAAGTATCCCAATGATTCAAAAAGCTTCGCAATGGATCAGAAGGTGCTGGAATATTACCAGAAGATAAAACCGTTTACGGGTCTTGGTGATATTTTCGCGAATGCTTCAACGGGCACGCAGAAATACTCGCAGGGTCTGCAGAAGGCTAAGCATAACACTATTAAATGCAAGAATTGCGGCGCCCCGCGCCTTGAGGAAATGCAGTATGATAATTGTTTGTTCTGCGGCAGCGAGCTATTTGAAAGAGCGTGAGAAAAAGTGAAAAAGCAAAAGTAAAAAAGCAAAAATGTGAAGTTTCCCAAACCCCACATTCGCAACGTAGAGTTTGGTTAACGGGTGGGTTAAAAAAATTTTGATTAGCCCCGCTCTTAAGAGCGGGGTGTAGGATACCCCTATATTCGGGCCTTCTCCGAAGGAGTGCCTTCGGCAAGCCCTGATTGGTATTTATGTAAACTGTTAAAATAGTTATGTATATCTTCACTTTATTTTACTCACGGATAAATCCGTGGGCTAATGAATTAATTAAGCACAGACAGGAATGTCTGTGCTACTAAAAGCAGGGTTAAAGAAATGGCAGACTCATCACAGGCAGTACAGGATTTGGTTACAAGATGGAACGGTTTCCTGAAAAAAATTGAAGCGCGCTATTATGAAGTGCTTCAGCAGACAGAGGCTCCGCTTGATAATGTGATAGCGAACCTTCAGTTTGATAACATTATCATACATAATATTTCAAACGGGTTAAAGAACCAGACAGTGACACAGCTTTCAGAGAAAGTTGACGGAGCTGCTATGAAATTTGAAAATGAAATGCGTTCAGCAGGCGCTTCCTCCGGACTCATCTCACAGGAGCGGGGTAAAACGCATGTACTTAAGAACTGGATGGAAATTGAATACCTGAAGTTTGAGAACAAGCTTGCCGCGCGCGCCGCAAAGAAGATACTGGAGAACGTTAACGCACACATTGATGAAACAAAGATGCACCGCTGCACGCAGTGCGCGGCTGATCTGCATATAAACGTGTATTCATTTATGGCGGTTAACATTAAGTGTGAAAGCTGCGGCTCGGTTAACACCTACCAGCCGGATGACAGGGTGAGAGCGCTTGAGTGGTATGTTATTACTCCGCTTGCTGAAGAATACGCATTTGAAGAAAAACTTAAAGCCCGCACTGATAAGAGCGCGATGAAAGAATACTATAAAAAGTTTTATACATACCTGATGGAAAATGTACCCGATAAAAAGCAGTATTACGAGCGGGATATGAACGAAAGGTTAACCAATCCAATGTTTATGCTGTAACCACCCGGCAACTGAACCGCCCCTTTGTTGTAAGTGCTGCAACTTGTAATGAAATTTGTTTAATAATTGTTGTTATTAAAGAGGGGGGTAACAAATGGCTGCAGATAAACAAATAATTATCAATACGCTCAACTGGTTAATAAAAGAAAACAGCGCGGCGATATTTGCCATTGGTGAGCATTATGTCCAGGCGGCATCATCAATGCCGGGAGAGATTTACTGCGAAGCTGTAAGCCACCACTATCATTCAGGTGTAGATATCGGGCTGGAGTCAGCATTCATTAAAATGGGCTTTCATCTTGAAGAGGCCGGTAATTACAGCCGCCGATATTTAAGCGCTGAAGCGGAAAGGATAGCTGATGATATTGTTTACATTTTTGAGGAGATTTACGGGTCTGACCCCGCGGCGGAGTTTGAAGTCACCGAATTATAATTGTTTTTTGCCGCGCGGCAAGATTTAATATCATATTCCCCTACGCTTATTTATCACATTCATTGTTTTTAAATTTCGAGTTATATTTGTCTAACATTATTTTCAATTCTAAGGAGAGTAAAATGCAAATTAAACGGATTCTGCTGATATTTTTGTTATTTGTATCTGTTAAGTTCGTGTATGCTGATCAGCTTGCGTGGATAACCGAGGATCAGGCTATACAGACAGTGGATTATTTCAAAGAAAAAAAGATCAAAAATGTAATCCTTTGGTGCGCCTGCTGTGATAATGACGAGAAGATGAAAATTAAGGTCACCCGCATTTACTATAAATCCATTGAAAACCAGCCATACTTCCAGGTATGGATAGAAGGCAAGGACAAGGATGGCAAGAAACTGAAACAGGGTGTTGATCTTGCTTACGTTCACATAAAAAAAGATGGTGAATGGCACAGCGTGGGTACAGTAATGGGCTTTCAGTGTGACCCATGTACAAAATCGTTTAAGTTTTAGGTATTGGTTAAGTAGTATAGAGGGTGAGTGGGTGTGTAAGTAATGATCCTTATTGTGTTGTTGAAGTTACGAATTGCAAAAAAAAATTGCGCAGAATATGAAAATGCCTGAAGTTTTGGAAGGAAGCAGTGTTAAGTTGATTCCCTTAAGTATGGCGCATGCTGAAGAGCTTTGGGAATCGGCGAGGAATGAGGATTTATGGGAACATTATACTTTCCGTAAAATGGAAAGTTTTGAGAAATTCAAGAAATTCCTTGAGGGCTCGCTAGCCGAGGCGGAATCGGGCAAAGGATTTACATTCACTATTATAGATAAAGCCACGGGCAAAATGCGCGGCGGCACAAGTTTCCTGGATATACAGCCTGCATCGCGCTCACTTGAAATTGGCAGAACGTGGCTTGCAAAAGATCTGCACGGTACAGGATTTAATGCTGAGTGTAAGCTTTTGCTGCTAACATACTGCTTTGAAGAGCTAAAGCTGATAAGGGTATTTTTTAAAACGGACAGCAACAATCTTCGTTCTCAAAAAGCGATGGGAAAGATAGGGGCAAAGTATGAAGGAACGCTGCGCAATCACATGATAAGAGAAGACGGAACATTCCGGCACTCCGCATATTATAGTATTATAGTAAGTGAATGGGAAGAGGTGAAACTAAAACTAAGTGAACAATTATAAAACAATATCAGGTAGCAGGCGGGCTTGCCCGCCTGTTTGGGCCTCAGGCAAGCCATGACGCCTGCATGATTTGGATTGATATATGAACTATAAAGCAAGAATATTTATCGGGGTTGTTATCGCATTAATAGCGGTGGTATCATACTACATGAAGACGGATGAGAATCCCGTTACGGGTGAGAAGCAGAAAGTGAGCTTGACGGTAAAGGAAGAAATAGCGCTCGGGCTGCAGAGCGCGCCGGAGATGATTGCGGAGTTTGGCGGTGAGTATCGCGATAGCAAACTGCAGGCATATGTGGATAGAGTGGGCAATAAGTTAGTACAATCAACTGAAGCGGGAAGCTCGCCCTATAGGTTTGAGTTCCATTTGCTTGCTGATGAAAATACTGTGAACGCATTCGCGCTGCCCGGCGGGCAGATATTCATAACCTACGCGCTGCTTAAGCGTTTAAAAAACGAGGATCAGCTTGCGGGTGTACTGGGGCATGAAATCGGACATGTGATAAACCGCCACAGCGCGGAGCATATTGCCAAGCAGGAATTAACGCAGGGTTTGATAGAGGCTACAGATATAGCATCGGGTGACCCCGGGATGATCTCGAGGTTTGTAGGCAATATGGTGAATATGAAATACGGCAGGGATGATGAGCTGGAATCCGATGATTACGGAGTGAAATACATGATACAGGCTGGTTACAAACCGGAGGCAATGATAGAAGTAATGCGTATATTGAAAGAAGCCTCCGGCGGCGGAAATCAACCGGAATTTATGAGCACACATCCCAGCGCGGATAACAGGATAGAGAAACTAAAAGAGGTAATAACAAAGTATAAAAAGAGGTAAGGCTGTTGGTTGCCTCTTTGCTGAATAGGATATAGCGCTTCGACTCCGCTCAGCGCGACAAATTTGAGAGTTTGAGAAATTTCACACCCGAAAATTCTATTAACCGGGTGGATTTAAATATATCCAACATGAAAACAATAAATATATACACACTGCTTACTGCTTTATTTTTTGTTTTATTTATCAGCGGATGCTCAGGAACCAAGGAATCAACAACTTCGGGAAAAATCGAAGGTGTTGAGTGGAAGCTGGAATCATTAAACGGCAGCTCTGTAAAACTTAACAGCGGAAAACCCATCACGCTGAGTTTTGACGGAGTTAAACAAGGCATTGGCGGAACGGCTGTATGCAATAAATATTTCGGCAGTTACGTTACAAATTCCGGTAAACTCTCGTTTTCGGAAATTGGCTCAACAAAAATGATGTGCGATGATAATATAAATGAATCTGATTATTTTTCTATGCTTGGCGCTGTGGATGGTTACAATATTTCAGGTGGAAAACTGAACCTGACGGGCAAGGGTAAGACCCTTGCGGTATTTATAAAATAAATAATTGATATGAGATCACTTTTTTTTCCGGCGGTTATTATTTCCGCGGCAATCCTAAGCGGATGCGCTTCTTCGGGGGATACGGGTAACAGCAGACCGTTAACCGGTATTGAATGGATGCTGTACGAGCTGAGCGGTACAAAATTTGAAAATGAGAACGGCGAATTTGTAACCCTGGTATTTGACGGCGTCAATAAGAACATAAACGGCAAGGCTCCGTGCAACAGGTATGGCGGTCCATATTTAAAAAACTCCAACAGGATGACTTTCGGGGAATTATATTCCACAGAAATGGCCTGTGACCTGCTGAAAGTGGAAGAGGAATATTTCAGGAAACTTGGAACAGTTAAGGAATATAAGCTTTCGGGTGATAAATTGTTTCTGTATGATTCAACGGGCGCGGTGGTGATGAAATTCCGGCCTAAGTAAGGATGATAATTATTCAATTTATGCCTGCGGCTGAAGAATACATAATAAAGCCGCGGGCTTTTTAATTTATGAATGTAATAACAACAACAGAAGAGACCTGCACATTTGAAGACCTTGCGAAGCTTGAAAGCGCTATGTGCAAAGCGAAATCTGAGCTGCGCATTACGGGTATAGTAATACTTGCTCTTTCGGTGGTGCTGCCCTTTTTGCCGCCGAAGTACAGCGGTCAAAAGGCAATGCTGGATATGATGAGTTATTCGGCCGCGGCGGCGGGAATCGTTACGGTAATGGGGCTGGTTTTCCTATGGGCTATGTATTTTATGCTGTATGGACTGCATAAGGATCTTAAAAGTAAAATTAAGATACGGGTTAATACCTATGTAACGGGTATGGGCAGTGGAAAGTACAAAGGTAAACAATATTCTTACTTTACGGCAGCGGGGCTGCCATACAGAATGGGCAGGATACCGGCAGGTACCGGGATGATTGATAAAATAAAAAGGGGAGATCCTGTTGCCGTTGAATATTCTAAATATGGGAAGAAACTTCTCGGATTTGAAATGATAGCGACATTATGAATTTTTACATATCGCTCCTACGGAGCTCTTTAACTATTAAATCATTCTATCTACCTTCTTTCGCTTCGCTTAATAAGGCAGGCAAACATTTGAGTCTTCGCATGCATTTGGCACGGCCGGCTTGGCGGGATTGTTAATTGAAATTATTGCAGCTTGGACATAGTTCGCACACCACACATTCATTACATAAAGGCTTTTTAGCTTTACATACTGATCTACCGTGCTGGCCGATTACGTGTGAATACTGCACCTGCATCTTATCGGGAATAATTTCCTTCAGATCCATTTCTATCTTTTCGGGCTTATCGTTATCAGTCAACCCAAGCCTTTGTGATACGCGGTTCAGGTGTGTATCTGTCATAATTGCAGGCTCACCGAAGCAATTTCCAAGCACAACATTCGCTGTTTTCCTGCCTACTCCCGCTAGCTTTGTGAGCTCACCCATGGTTTTCGGGACTTCGCTATTGTGTTCGTTCACCAATGCTGCGCAGCAATTCAAAACACTTTTGGTTTTATTGCGGTAGAAGTTTATTGAGCGAAGTTCGTGCTCAAGTTCCGCGGGTTTGAGATTTAGAAAGTCGTTGGGTGTTTTATATTTTTTGAATAGCGGAACCATTACTGTGTTCACTCTTTCATCGGTGCATTGGGCAGCAAGCAGCGTTGATATCAACAGTTCAAACGGGTTGTTATAATCCAGGTGACAGCCTGCATCGGGGTATTCGTTGGATAGTATATTTAATATCTTCGATGCCCGTGTTGATTTAAGTTTGATTGATTCAGTCATCATAAATTCAAATTTAGAGTAAGGTAATTAATTAAAAAGGTAATTAGTGGTATTATGCCCTTTCAGGGCATTTTGCTCATTTCCTCTTTGCCAATGGGCTTTGCCCATCGTTTTGATATTACGCCACTGTCAAGGCCAGTCCTGCGGCCTTTGGGGCTGAAGATTATGGCGGGAACCGGTGTTGTGATCTTTCTGATATTATCAAATCTTATTTTCGTGAATCAAAAAAGTCAGTTTATATTTTTATGAGATTGCATATCTTGCGAAAAGCAATCATAAAGATATGGAAGTCAATATTATAAACGGAATCATAAAGCAATTTGAGTATTACAAAATGCTGGGTGAAAAAACCTTCGCGCAATTGCCAGATGAAGCACTATTCAGGCAGTATAACGATAGCAGCAACAGTATTGCTGTGATAGTAAAACACCTTTGGGGCAATATGCTTTCCAGGTGGACAGATTTTCTGACAACAGACGGTGAAAAAAAATGGCGCAACCGCGATTCAGAATTTGAAACAGATATCAACGGCAAAGAAGAACTCATAAAAAAATGGAATCAAGGGTGGGATTGTTTGTTTTCAGCATTAAATGATCTTAAGCCGGAAGATATGCACAAAACAATTTATATCCGTAACCAGGGGCATACCATACAAGAGGCCATTTACAGGCAGCTTGCACATTATTCATACCACATTGGGCAGATAGTGTATATAGGAAAAATGTACAGTAATGAATGGAAATCTCTTTCAATTCCCAAAAACAGCTCAAAAGCCTTTAACGATGCTAAATTCGCAGAAGGAAAACATAATGAACACTTTACGGACGAATTTCTGAAAAAAGATTAGATAATGCGCAAACTGATCAAACCGGAATAATCAATAATAATTGATATATCAATTGTTGATAAATCATATTATATTTGACCCATGAAAACAGATATAAGCCATAACATGGAGTTTTTCAATGCTTTGGAAAATTCGCTGAAACAGTACAGAAGAATGGCAAATGCAAAACTCGAACATACCGGGATTCAGATCACACTCGATCAATGGCAAGTTCTGGATATCATTGTTAATTTCGCACATATAACACAAGCGGAAATCGCAGCAAAAACCTCTAAAGATACCGCTTCAATTACACGGATAATAGGAATATTGAATTCCAAAGGATGGGTGGCAAGGCAAACGGACCCCGAAAACCGGAGGAAGCTCATTTTAAAGGTGAGCCATCCCGGCGAAAAAGAATATTACAGAGCTGCAGAGGTGATCTCAAAGTTCTCAATTGCAGCGGTTGAGGGAATTAAAGAAAAACGGCTTCGCAAGCTTAAAAAGATATTTAAGACCATAACAAAGAACTGCGAATAAATGAAAGATCTAATGAATTCACCTGAAATAAATTTGCGTACGGCCGTGTTTGATGATATTCCAAAAATTGTAGAGATGTACCGCGGGACTGTGCACGCCGTTAACGCAAAAGATTACACTCCCGAGCAAATTAAAGTGTGGGCAGATGGCCCCGTGAACTATCCCCGTTGGGAAAAAGCAATTGAGGAGCAGTATTTTGTGCTGGCTGAAATTGATAACACACCCGGGCTAAAGCCCGACCCCTCCTTAAAAAAGGAGGGGAATAAACTTATTGCCGGATTTTCATCGCTTGCAAAGGACGGCTACCTGGATTTTATGTATGTGAGCAAAGACTTTCAAAGATGCGGGGTTGCCTCTAAGCTGCTTGCAGCGATCGAACAAAAAGCTAAAGAGCAGAACAATCCGGAAATATACTCACACGTCAGTAAAACCGCAAAGGGGTTTTTCCTAAAAATGGGATATGAACATAAAGAAGATATCAAAGATATGTATAAGGGAGAACTGTTTATAAACGCATTGATGGTGAAAAAGCTATAAAATACCCGTTTTTGCATTGTTTAACCACAAATTGTACGCTAATTTTGTAGAAGTAAAATTATCCTTAATTGAATGCGCTCATCATATCCGCCAAACCATCCCCTTTAGATAATCATATTTCAAAAAATGAAAACGGCAATAATTTTTAAGACTAAGCACGGCACAACCGAAAAAGTGGCATACATGCTTGCCAAAGCTCTTTCAGCTGACGGAAGCGAGATCAGAGTAATTGATCTAGCAAAAACCAGGCAGCCGCACCTGGTAAGTTATGAAAGGATCATAATAGGCGGTTCAATTCACGTTGGAAAAATTCAGCGCGAAATAAGAACTTTCTGCGATAAGCACACCGATGCGCTCTGCGCAAAAAAGCTGGGCCTCTATATTTGCTGCATGGAAACAGATGAGATAAAACGGCAAAAGGAATTTGAGGACGCATTTTCTGAAAAACTAAAAAAGCATGCTTCGGCAAAAGGAATAATGGGAGGAGAGTTCCTGCTTGAGAAAATGAATTTTATTGAAAGACTTGTCGTACGAAAGATAGCTCATACTAAAGAATCGGTGTTTGATATTGACACTCAGGCTGTAAAGAAATTTATCAGCGAGATCAATTGATCAAACACCGCGCTGAATGAAACTTATAACCGTAAAATCATTTTTCCGGTTTACTTTTTTATTGTGGGTAATAATTGTTATTTTTGCGATATTGATCATTTAACATTATACACAAATTACTATTATAAAAGGATTTAATGAGAGACCAATGGGTTAAAGAGCTGTACGTGAGGGGTGAGAAAGCTGCCGACTACGATACAATATCAGAAATAAACCGTCTTGCGTTCGGCAGGGAAGAAGAAGCGAATCTTGTAAACGCGATCAGGAAAACCAAAAGCTATGAATTCGGCTTTTCGCTGGTGGCGGTAAAGGAAGACATTATCCTTGGTCACGTTTTGTTTTCCAGGGGATTTATTACACATCGCGGCAGAAGGTTCAAGTGTCTTATATTGGGTCCCATAGCTGTACACCCGGAGCATCAAAGAAAAGGAATCGGCAAGGCACTGGTAAACGAGGGATTAGAGCGCGCGAAGGAAGTTGGTTTCGGCGCGGTAATTGTTGTGGGTGATCCGGCATATTACAGCGCATTCGGTTTTAAGCCTGCAGGCGGAATGAGGCTGCGCACAACTCTTGGCATTCCGGATGAGAATTTTATGGCGAAGGAAATATCCCGCAATGCGCTAAGGGGTATCCTTGGGACAGTGATGTTCCCGAGAGAATTTTTGGCGCTGGCGGAAGCCGATAAAAAACGTGAAGCTGAAAAAGCGGCACAGGTGACGGAAAGTCCGGCCCTGCAGGTAATAGACGCAGAAAAGAATGAACAGGTTAATCCGGATCAAACTGAAAAGGATCCTGATATAACTCAGCAGCAGGAAGTTAGAAGTGAAGATGTAACAGGTGAAACAGAAAATGAAACAGGCGGTGAGCTGCCGGTTGAGGATACAGAGACAGATATTGGCGATAAACCCGCCGATAACAATGTAATGATGTAATATCGCGCCTGATGATTATTGACGAACAACCAACATCTTATGAAAAATTCACAATTACACAACTTATCTATCTGAATGAAGGCGGGGAGCAGGATTTTCTGAAGTATGAATCTTTGGTACTGCCCCTGCTTGAAAAGTACCGCGGCGGGCTTGAGCTCAGATTAAGGCCCGGGAGGGATAACTTTATTTATCCCACAGAGGGCGAGCTGCCGTATGAAGTTCACATAGTATCGTTTGAAACAAAAGAGGATTTTTTAAGGTTCAAAAATGACCCGGTGAGAATTAAGAATCAGGAGCTTCTTAAAAATTCAGTAAAGAAAATTACCGTAATGGAATCATGCGGATAAATAATTGTTTAATATAAGTAATTTATAAAATGAGTTATAATACAAATTATATATTTTTATTAATTATTACATTTTTTATGACAGCCGCATTTAGTGAGACTTTATCTGGTGATAACAGCACCTTGATGCAGTACGCGCTAAAAGTTAAGGAATTTGACACAACAGGCTCTGCCATAATAAAAGGCGGAGATGGCGAAATAAATATTAAAAATTCCGCGGGGTGTGTATTAAAATTCCGCGTAAACGATAAAGATGAACTGCGCACTTACCACTGCGGCATAGCTTTCATATATTTCGAATTTAAAAACGGGTGGCTGAAAAAGTACAATACACATGATAAAAACGGCGAATTAAAGGGTGATGATGAGTTTGGAGACCTTGCAACAGTGGAATATGAAATAAAGAAAATGAACCTGCTGCACGCGAAGTTTGAAGTACTGGACGAGGCTGACGGGAATATTCAGATGAATGACGCAAAGGATGAAATAGTGTATACCAGGGTATATGATTCAAAAAATAAAATCATTAGGGAAAATTATATATCAACAAAGGAGTACTGGAACGCCAGTAATGTTCTGTACAGACCGTGAGTTGATCCATGTGACCCTTCGAAATACCCGGGATGAAAATTTTTCGTTTATGATAACCGTTAAGTTTTGCCAGACGGTATTCAGAGCCCGGATAAACATTCATACGGTCTTCGACTCCGCTCAGACCGACATAGAGTGATCTTTACCTCCCGTTCAAACAAAATCTACCGTTACAAGAATCCTTTCGCCGAAGGCTTTCCGGTGAATATTATTAACATAGGGCAATGAACGTGTTTTGTGAATTTCCCCGGTTATATCTCCGCCTTTTAAGGTTACGAGTTTGCCGCCGGGTTTTATGAGACTCTTTGACCATGCGCAGAGATCCTGCAGCACTGCTACGGAACGTGAAACAACGTAATCATAGTGATTTTTCATTTTGCCGTTCATGAAACCGCCCGAGACAAGGGCTTCAGCCCTGCCGCATATTGCGGCGGCATTGGTGAGCTCCATCCGCTTAATGATATCCGAAACTACGCTAATTTTCTTTTGTATGGAATCAACCAGCACCAGGTTAACTTCGGGGTGGTGGATAGCTATTACGATGCCCGGGAATCCACCGCCGGTACCAAGATCGAGGATGTTGAGTCCGGGTTTGAAATCAATGCCATGGAAAAATAATCTTGAGTCCTCTATCAAATCAAGCACGTTTGGTTTTTTCCGTGAGACAAGGTTTATTTTGGAATTCCATTCGATGAGCAGATCGTTATACTCTTTTTCCTTTACGAGTGTTTGCCAGTTATCATTAGCCATATGCGCAAAAATGGTAAAATGTTGTGATTAAAAAAATGGAAGGATACGGGTAGATACCGAACGTGTGACCCCTACGGGGTCATTTTGTTTTTTAACAACTGCGCTATAAATGTGTGACCGCTCTGCGGTCATTGCGCGTCTCACAAGCATTTTTCATTGTGATTCTCTTCTGTATTTAAAAAGATAGTAGCAACTGAGAGAGTTGGAAAAGGAGATTTTTGAATTATACGAGGGTTTTTCCATTTCAGATAAATTTAAAAATTGAACCCGCTGTTGGCTCCGTAGGAGTCAAACGTTTATAGGAAATCGAACATGAAAATCAAAACGACTCCATAGGAGTCGAACGTAAAGAGGCCGGAAATGAATGGGAAAAAAATTAGTCAGACCACCCTCCCTCCACCCTGGCGGTACAATGTGCAATTCTTTCCCTCACCCCCTGCCCCTCTCCCGGAGGGAGAGGGGGGAGATGACCTGAAAATGATATTCATAGAAAATGAACTCTGTTATCCTTTAATGTAGATAGAAAGTATCGATGCATCCGATGGAGAGACGCCTGCAATGCGTGATGCCTGGCCAATTGAGCGGGGTCTGACTTTATTCAATTTTTCCCTGCCTTCGGTTGAAAGTGATTTTATTTTATTGAAATCAAACTTCTCGGGTATTTCAACTGATTCCATTTTATTGAATGCCTCAACCTGCTCAGCCTGGCGGGTAATATACCCTTCATAGCGCATTTCAATTTCTATCTGGTCCATTATCATTTCACTCTGTCTTATCTTCCGGATCAGGGCATTTTCTGCAAAATACGGAATAGCAAGGAAATCACTTAGCTTAACTTCGTTGCGTTTAACTATCTGCGCAAGCTGGTCTGATTGCTTGAGCGGCGATGCGTTTACTGATTCCAAGTACCCGTTCATATCTTTGGGTCCGGCAAAAATTGATTTAAAGTAGTTTATACCTTCATTTATCAGCGCTTCTTTTGCCAGGGTATTGTTATAAATATCATCCGGTATCAATCCATACTTATGGCCGTATTTCATAAGTCTGCGGTCGGCGTTATCCTGTCGTAATATAAGCCTGTACTCAGCGCATGAAGTAAATATGCGGTAGGGCTCTTCGGGAATTTTGTTGATCAGGTCGTCTATCAATACTCCGATATATGCTTCGCTGCGTTTTAAAATAAAGGGCTCCTCCCCTTTTATTTTAAGAGCTGCGTTTATTCCCGCTATGAGTCCCTGTGCCGCGGCTTCTTCGTAGCCGGATGTGCCGTTGATCTGTCCAGCTACATAGAGTCCGGGTACAAGTTTGGTTTCAAGTGTTAAATTGGTTTGGTATGTGGGCAGGAAATCGTATTCAACCGCATAGCCGGCGCGCATCATTTTAACTTTTTCCAAACCGGGAATTGTTTTGAGCGCCGCGTACTGAATTTCTTCGGGAAGGCTTGATGAGAAACCATTCATGTAAACCACGTTGGAATTTATTCCTTCGGGCTCAAGAAAGATCTGGTGCCGCAGTTTATCGGCAAAGCGGAAAATTTTATCTTCAATCGAAGGACAGTATCTCGGACCTGCGCCGGTTATTCTGCCTGTGAACATTGGAGAATCGTCGAATCCCGTGCGCAGAATATTATGGGTATCTTCGTTGGTGTAGGTTAAGTAACATGATATCTGCGGCAAAGCCGGGAAATTTCCGTTAGAAAAAACCGAAAAAGGTGTTGGGTTTTCGTCACCGGGCTGTTCTGAGGTAACCGAAAAATCTATAGTATCCAATTGTAATCTTGGAGGTGTGCCCGTTTTTAGGCGTGCGGTTTTAAATCCTTGATTTAACAGATAATTAGAAAGCCCTTTGGCGGATTGCTCGCCGTATCTGCCGCCTTCGTTCTGCTGGTGACCCATATGCATAATTGCATTCAGAAAAGTGCCGCTTGTGATAATAACAGCTTTGCATGAAATTTCATAACCGAGCGAGGTTTTAATTCCGGAAATATTTCCGTTTGGATCGCGCACGAGTTCATCGACTGTATCCTGGATCAATGAGATATTCGGGCAACTTAAGATATATTCTTTAGCTACTTTCGAATACAGATCGCGATCGCTTTGGCAGCGGGGAGACCAAATAGCGGGTCCTTTGGACTTATTAAGCAGCCGGAATTGAATCCCGCTATCATCGGCAATTCTGCCCATGACGCCCCCAAGGGCATCAATTTCTTTTACCAAGTGCCCTTTGGCTGTGCCGCCAATTGCGGGATTACATGACATTCTGCCAATAGCATCGAGATCCATAGTTACCATACCCACTGTACAGCCCATGCGGGAAGCAGTCCAAGCCGCTTCAATGCCCGCGTGCCCGGCTCCAACTACGATGATATCGAAATGTTTGTTGTTTAGTGACAATTAAAATGATTTTCTTAGATTCTACTTTCTTGTGACCACCCTCCCGCCTCTGGCGGGACAAGCTGACTCAGGCTTCGCCTGAGCCACCCATCCTTATAAAATGATGGGAGCTATGAAACAGCCTGACCCATGCGCCATGCGCAATAATGTTTCACGTGAAACATATGAATTAATTACAGGGCTCAATCCCCCACTCATCAGAATCCCTACACTTCCAGTTGCGATTAGCGACAACGATCTTCCAGGTAGTTTCGTTCTGCTTTACTAAAAGTTCAAATTTTTCTGCAGCCATGTTTTGATGAACCGGGTTATGGTTGATCATAACCACCAGAATTCTGCTGTGAGTTTGAGGACTCAGCTCATACGTAAACTTTCCTTGTTCGCTATCATATAGAAAATCATGATAAAACCTTGCAAGTTCTTCGGCAGAGGAAATATCATATTTGGTGGACAAAATTTGGTTTATGCCGGATATATCATCCTTAATGGTATCTTCCCCACATCCTCCAAAAACTACGATTAACAACAAAACTACCATAGTTCGAAAGCTTGACCCAAATGTTTCACGGGAAACAATTGGCGAAAACGAAAGATTTTTGAAGAAATTCATATTAATTTGCTACTTGCCTATACAGAACTTTGTGAATATGTTATTTAAGATATCAACATTTGCGGTCTTGCCAATTATCTCGGAAATGGAATCCATGGCAGCTCTAATTTCAAATGAAATCAACTCGTTACCGCCGCCCTGCTTTATCTGTTCCCGGGCATTCACAAGATATTCACAAGATTTCAACAAACAATCCCTGTGCCTTTCGTTTGTAATTATCACGTTACTCTGATTGTTTTTACCAATGAGCTCTTTGGCCTTGGAAATAATTGTCTTTTCAAGCGCGTCCATTTTTTCGCCTGATTTTGCCGAAACAGCTAATGCAGCAATTGATTTGCCTGGCATTAAATCAATTTTATTAATGACCTTAATTGTCTTACTGCTATTATTGGTTCCAGAGAAAGCATCAACCTTAATATCTGAATTTATTACATCATCCACTTCAAGAATTATATCAGCTTCTTCAATTTTAACCTTTGAGCGCCTTACCCCCTCTTTTTCTATTACATCCTTCGTTTCACGGATTCCGGCAGTATCAACCAGATTGAATTGAATCCCACCCATAACAAGCGGCTCTTCCAGATAGTCTCTGGTAGTACCGGGAATATCGCTCACTATAGCGCGATTTTCATCAAGAAAATAATTGAAAATACTGGATTTACCTACGTTGGGTCGCCCAATGATTGCCAAATTGACGCCGTTTTTGATTATTTTGCCACTTTCATAGCTCTGTGTCAACGAATCAAATTTAGCGATTAGCTTGTTTACCTTTTCAAGCAGAACATCCTTTTCTACCAGGTCAATTCCCTCTTCAGAAAAATCGAGTTCAAGCTCAAGCAGCGAGCAGTAATTGATTAGATCTTCGCGCAGCTCTTTTATTTTCTTAGAAAATTTTCCGGTCAATTGCTGCAGCGCCAGGTTGTTTGCCTGTTCGGTCTTCGCTTTTATGAGGTCTGCAACAGCTTCTGCCTGCGCAAGATCCATCTTTCCGTTAAGGTATGCGCGCTTTGAAAATTCACCCGGCTCTGCGTGAAATGCTCCAAGCTTCGCGAGCAGATCACTGACCTTGCGGTAGATATAACTTCCGCCATGCGTAGAAATTTCGGCGACATCTTCGCCCGTGTATGAATTGGGAGCTTTGAAAAATGTAACAACCACTTCATCAATAAAATCTGCCCCGCTGAATAGAAACCCGTGGTGTGTAGTATGTGAGATGTAGTGGTCAATGTTAGCCGGTAAAAACTCAGCATAACTCTTTGATAAACAGTTAGATATAAGCGAAAATGTGTCTTTTCCGCTTAAGCGAATGACCGTTATGCCTGACTCCCCCACCATGGTAGCGGGCGCAAATATTATTCTGTTATCAAAGCTCATAGTATTTAACCTCACCCCCTGCCCTTCTCCTAGGAGGAGAGGGGAGCAAAGAATAGCAAAGATAGGGATTAATGATGAGTGAAAAAATGAATAACAAAAGCATAATGTCAAAGCTCAAATGTCA
Organism: Ignavibacteria bacterium UBA2360; assembly: GCA_002344125.1. Taxonomy (GTDB): domain Bacteria; phylum Bacteroidota; class Ignavibacteria; order Tepidaquicellales; family OLB5; genus OLB5. Next base: position 526,426 of record DDTQ01000011.1, read on the forward strand.
AAATTCATTATTATGTGTGACCCCGATGGGGTTAACCTGGTTTGTAAATAATTCCGGATATAAATGTTTGACCGCTTTGCGGTCACATAGACGTATTAATAACTTAGGTTTGTTGAGCTAAAAATTATTTCTTAGTTTGTAATGTTTTATAAAATTATTTTTGGATATGAGGATCAACATTATTTTAACCGGTGCGACGGGAATGGTTGGCGAAGGCGTGCTGCTTGAGAGCCTTGATAATCAGGCGGTAAGCAGAGTGCTCGTAGTTAGCCGGAGACCCTGCGGTGTAACCCACCAAAAGCTCGAAGAGCTGGTTGTAAAGGATCTTGCAGCGCTCTCCCCTGCTGAATCAACTATGCTGGCGGGATATGATGCCTGCTTCTTTTGCGCAGGGGTTTCTTCCGTGGGAAAGAAAGAAGCTGAATATTCCAAGCTTACCTATGATATGACAATTAATTTTGCGGAAGAGTATAAAAAAGTTAATCCTGCTATGCCGCAAACATTTTGTTATGTTTCGGGCTATGGTACTGATAGCACGGAAGTCGGAAAGTCAATGTGGGCACGGGTTAAGGGTCATACCGAAAATAAGCTGCTGGAAATATTTGCGCAGGAAGGTAAACCTTCCGGCGGGTATATGTTCCGCCCGGGAATTATGAAACCCATCAAGGGTCAGAAGCGCGTACTGAAATTTTATTTCGGCTGGCAGATCACATATCCCATTATGAGATTCTTGATGCCAAAGTTTGCATGTACGCTTCAGGATGTCGCGCGTGCGATGATCAATTGCACTATCCATAGGCCGGCGAAGCATGTTTTGGAGGTAAAGGATATTGTTGAAACAGCGAAGAGCAGATAACAATATATTTCTTTCTCCGTCCCAAGTTTCTACTTGGGGCGGAAATTGCAGAGAAGCTATGCTTCTGGCTTAGCATCAGGCTGAAGCCTGATAAGAAATATACGTTCCCAAGCAGAAGCTTGGGAACGAGGACGAGGAAACAAGAATGAATAAACTCTCTTCATTAATTCTCCGTCCCAAGTTTCTTCTTGGGGCGGAAATTGCGGAGAAGCTATGCTTCTGGATTAGCATCAGGCTGAAGCCTGATAAGAAATATACGTTCCCAAGCGGAAGCTTGAGAACGAGGGGTCGAAAGGCTGACCGCTCTGCGGTCTTAATTTTTTGTAGCTTAAACAATTAACGGGATATACATGAAATTGTTAATAAACCGTGAGCAGATATTAACGTTGTACGTGTATTTATGGGAAATCGGAGGTATTTCTATTAAAAACATTGACAAAAGTGGATTTTTTAGCTATAATGCGAAGCGAGACTGAGATTTTTAATGTTAATAAGTTGTGAATAACTGTTCATAGCCTGTTAAAAAATGTTTAAAACACTCTCCTCCAAAAACATCACACATTCAAAGTTATTAACAAATTCATGTTAACAACACCTCACAAAGAGGATTAAGTTAATAATTTTTATTGTTTTAAGATTTTAATTTCATTGTTAATTACTTTTGGAATATTGAAGTTTTTATATATTTAAAGCGTTTATTTTAATCTTAATTTTAAATTAACACTGTTTACTCGTTTAAAATATAAACTTAACAGAAAATTAACCGGGCAAAATTACAACTGACCATTTTATACAACTAATTTTTTAAAAGAAAGAAATTGAGCGGACACGAATTAAAGAAAAGTGACGATACCTATTTAGATCCATCCATCACCAAAGAATATATTAATGATATAACATTCCCGGCAGAACCATCAGCGGCAGACGATCTGAAGCGTCAGGAGGCGTTCAATACGTGGACCCGCTTTATGGATATTGTTAAACTGAATGTATCAGACCTGAAGCTTAACACATGGTTTAAGCCCATTAAAGCAATTTCGCTTGAAGGCAGCGTGTTAACAATATCGGTACCCAGCCAGGATTATTACGAAATGATAATTTCGCGCTTCGGTGATATTGTAATCCGTGCGATAAGATCAATACTGGGCGATGAAGCGAAGATATTGTATGTAATTGACCCCAAGACGACATTTTCACAGGAGCCTGAGCTGCTCGAGAATCCCCCGCTTACCCAGGAAACAGGGAACGTTACGCGGGCCGGCACCGACCAGAATACATTTGATCCCAATTTTTACAGACCGGGTATAACTGCGGTACAGGTAACGCCTGAAAGCGATCCGGCATTAACACAGAAATGTTTTTTGAATCCTGAATACACCTTTGAGAATTTTGTTAAGGGTAAAAACAATGAGTTCGCAACGGCTGCGGCAATATCAATTGCCAATAAACCGGGCGCACAATATAACCCATTAATGCTTTATGGCGGTGTAGGACTTGGCAAAACTCATTTAATGCAGGCTATAGGCAACCAGATAAAAGCCGCAAACCCGCAGATGAAGATAATGTATCTTTCGGGTCCGGATTTTACCACCAACTTCATTCAAAGCATCCGCATGAACAAGGCGCATGAGTTTGAAAGATTTTACAAGTCGCTTGATATGCTGATAGTTGATGATATCCAGTTCTTAGAAGGCAAAGAAAGCACACAGGATTCATTCTTCCAGATATTCAATTCATTATACCAGCTCAAAAAGCAGATAGTACTTTCCTGTGATAAACCGCCGCACCAGCTGGAAGGCCTTGAAGAACGCCTGATAACCCGCTTCCAGTGGGGTTTGACGGTGGATATACAGGCGCCTGACCTGGAAACAAGAATTGCCATCTTAAATAAGAAGTGCGAGAAAGAAGGATTCAATGTACCTTACGAGGTACTTGAGTTTATTGCTTTAAATATCAAAGATAACATCCGTTCACTTGAAGGATGTCTGAAGAGTCTTTTGTTTGACGCTGAGCTGACCCGCTGCCCTATCAACATTGATATGGCAAAGCGCAGCGTACTGAAATTCGGCGGTATAAAAAACCGTAAGCAGAATATTGATATCAGCGTTATAATAGCATCGGTCTCGAAATATTTTAACATTGATGAATCGTTGTTAAGGCTTAAATCAAAGCAGCAGGAAATTGTTCACGCCCGCCACACAGCAATGTATTTAAGCAAGGAATTAACTTCATCATCGCTGCAGACAATCGGCGCGCATTTTGGCGGAAGGAACCACGCAACTGTAATTCACGCATGCAAATGCATTGAAGAAGTTATTAACAGAGATCCTTCGTTTAAAGATAAACTCGAACAAATCAAAGAGATGTTATTAACATAAAATTGTTGATACATCATAAATTTATATCAAGCTATCCACATTTCACGGATAGCTTTTGTTTTTTATAATATATGTGTAAGGTGATGTTAACAATCTGACATATATTTAACAAACCTGTTAACAAAAATATACATCAATTATTCTATTTTCATTCTATTTTTAAAGATAAACCGTTAAATTTATACTTATTAACAGCACTACTACTACATCTTTTTTTATTATATAATAAAGAATAAGTATAGTAATACAGCCAAAAAGGCGAAATAAACAAATAGTGAAATAGTGTGTTGTCATTCTGAGAGAGCTGAGCGGACGAAGAATCCACTTTTAACTTCATAATGGATTTTAAATTAATTCAGGGTGACAATAAAAATATAAAATTTAAATTATTCTCTACGAATTATTCAGGGTTAATGCTCGAAAAACTCACAATAAAAAATTACCTGCTGTTAAAGAACATTGAAATTGATCTTTCAAAGGGATTTAACATAATTACCGGTGAAACCGGCGCGGGAAAATCGATACTTATAAACGCGCTTAATTTATTATTGGGCGGCAGGGCTGATTATTCCATTATCAGCAAAAATAAAGATAAGATGATAATTGAAGGGATTGTGAGCGTTTCAAAGGAAAATAAGGCTATAATTAGCAAAATACTGAAAGAGCATGAAATTGAATCGATGATAACCTCACCCCCGTCCCCTCTCCTAAAAGGAGAGGGGGGAGAATCCTCTAAAATAAATAAAGATGAAGGTTTAGTTCTTATTATCCGGCGTGAATTATATACCAAGGCTTACAGCCGGTGTTTTATTAACGATACCCCCGTTGGTACCAATGAGTTAAAAGAACTGGGTGAGATAATAATTGATATTCATTCACAGAATGAGCACCAGTCATTGTTAAAAAAAGAAGTGCATATAGAGCTGGTTGATTCATACTTAATAAAAAAAGAAGGAAAAAAGTTTGAAGATAAACTGAATAGTTATAAACAGGGTTATGAACAGCTGTTGATAAAACGAAATGAATATGACGAGATAAATAAAAAGAAAAGTGACCTTGATACCAAACGGAGTTTTATTGATTTTCAATTGAAGGAAATTCACGAAACCGATCCTCAGGCAGGTGAAGATGATGAACTGGAAAATGAACTTAAGACCGGAGAAAATATTGAGGGAATAAGGGAATCATTAACCCTTGCATATTCTAACCTGTATGATGATTCAGGCAGCGTACTTGAGCGTATCAAAATAGTAGAAAAAGAGCTTGGCAAAATAGGGGAGTATAATACAGATATCCAGAAAATTATGGGTGATGTAAGCGAATCAACAACCGCTCTAAGAGAAGCAAGCCGTTTGATTGAATCACTGCTTGAAAACCTGAATTTTGATCCGGCCAGAGTTGAAGAAATTCGCGAGCGATTATATAAGCTGCAGTTCCTGAAGAAAAAATACGGCGGCTCAATTGATGAAGTCATTAAGCTAAAAGTTACTCTTGAAAAAGATCTGAGCCTGGTGGATAATTTTGATGATACTATAAAAAAACTCAGGACCGAAATTGACGAACTTGTGAAAGACCTGTTCAAAAAAGCCGGGGAGCTTTCAAAAACACGCAGAGATAAATCAAAACAGCTTGAAACTGAAATAGTTAAAATATTGAAGGAAGTTGGGTTTGAAAATGCGGAGTTTAGGGTGGAAGTAACCTCACACACGGCCCCTAATGTTGATCCCGCTAAGCAACTAAAGTCAGGAAAAAGCGGGACGGCAAAAAGCGCCGAAGGAGAGGGGAGCAATGCCTTAAACAGCAATGGCTATGATGACATTGAGTTCATGGTAAAGATAAATAAAGGTGATGAATTTTCTTCACTGCGGAAAACCGCTTCGGGAGGGGAAGTATCGCGCATTATGCTTGCAGTGAAATCGGTGCTGGCCGGCGCCGATAAGGTTGATATACTGGTATTTGATGAAATTGATACAGGAATCAGCGGCCGTATTGCTCAGAAAGTAGGCAGAGTGATGAAGGGACTATCCGGATACCGCCAGGTTATTGCTATTACGCATTTGGCGCAGATAGCCGCGCTGGCTGATGAACATCTGCTGGTGGAAAAAGAGACGGAGGGAAATTCTACAATTACGAAGATCCGCCCGCTTGATAAAAACGAGAAAGTTATTGAAGTTGCAAAACTGCTCAGCGGTGAAAAAGTTACCGATGCAAGTATTAAGAGTGCGAAGGAATTGATGTCAGTGTAAGGCAAAAGACATCCCGCTAAGCCCATTCTTAGTTAAGGAGGGGGATTTTTTATATTTAATAATTACTTTTAAGAATCAAAAATATTGAAATGAAACCGTTACCCTACCTTGAATTATATAATTTATTAAAACACAATTTTGCTTCGGCTAAGCGGGAAATTGATATACCCGAACTTGAGGTAAAAATTACACGCAGCAGATTCCGCTCCATGGGGGCAGCGGTGCTGCCCGGAAAGAACAATTATTATTGCCGGAAGCATGATATCAGCTTTTCAGGCGAAATAATATATGAGGGTCTGCCGGAAACAGAAGAAAGATCGATCCTGCACACCAGCGACAGTGATATTACATGTAACGATGAATTTGATTATATAGTTATTAACAACCCGGGCCAAAGCGATAGCAGCAAAGCAATTTTGCTTTTCCACGGACTCAATGAAAAGAAATGGGATAAATACCTGCCATGGGCATACCGCCTGCTAAAACATACCGGCAAGCCGGTGATATTATTCCCGCTGGCGTTTCATATGGACCGCGCGCCTAAGCAGTGGTCCGCTGCGGCAAACATGAATGCAGCCGCCAAAGAGCGGGCGCACAGTGACCCGCTTAACAGCCACACTTCGTTTGTGAATGCGGCAATAAGCTCACGCTTGGAAGCAAATCCACAGCGGTTCTTCTGGTCAGGGCTGCAGAGCTATATTGATGTATCGGTTTTTCTGCATGAACTGAACAGGGGCAGCGTAACCGGTTTTGCAGCGGGTACCGCTGCGGATATATTCGGTTACTCAATAGGCGCGTACTTTGGGCTGATATTAATTATGGCGGGTGCAGGGGGACTTACGGAAAACTCAAAGCTCTTCGCATTCTGCGGCGGAGCTACACTGGACAGAATGTATCCCATTTCCAAATATATTCTTGACGCCAAAGCGGCATCGGCTATAAGCAGCTATTACCTGGAGCTTTTGAACAATAATTTCAAAAGTACTCCGAGGCTTGATCATTACTTAAGCCAAGAGCATCCCGAGGAAGCATATTTTAAATCGATGCTGCTGTATCACCATTACAAAGAACTGCGCGAAGAACGCCTGCGCGGCGCAGCCGGGCGCATACGCGCCATTGCATTGAAGCAGGATTCAGTTGTGCCGCCGGTTGAAGTGATGAACACGCTGCAGGGCGAAATGCGCGATATAGAAATTACAGTTGATATCGAAGACTTCCCGTACCCGTACTCGCATGTTAATCCGTTTTCGCTGGCCGAGAAGCATTCAATGGAAACAAATAATGCATTTATAAAAATTATAGATAAGGCGAGCGGGTTTTTGGGGTGAGGGGTTGGGGTTGCAGGTTATCCCGCAAGCGGGATTTCAATCAGTTTTTCAAACTGATCTCAGCAGGCTACAGGTGACAAGTTGCGGTTTAAATTTGAAAAACATACGTGTGACCCCGATGGGGTCAATATTTTTCCTGAAGTTCTTAGCTATATATGTATGACCGCTCTGCGGTCAATGTTTACAAAAAAAGACTCCTTCAGGAGTCTAATGTTTATAGATTATTGCGTAACAAAATATATTCGACTCCATAGGAGTCGCATGTTACGATAAAAAAGGGATCGTTTTGCGGTTCGTTCCGTCTGCCAAATGCGGATTACTTTCCGGCGCCGATTGACCACACCCACTTGTGCAGGTTATGTGGAAAGCCGGGGTTATCGAGGAACATCAGTACGCATTCATTGCTGATAACATTGATCCCGTTCAACATACAATAACGCACGGCTTTATCGCTCACAGAGCCCTGCTGAAACCATACGTTCTTAATACCGGCCGCTATGATATCATCAATAACATGCTCAGTTTCGCCGGGCGGAATAACAAGTATCACCCCGGCGGGTTTTTCGGGAAGCTCCTCAAATGCGCTGAACGCCCTGAGACCATCAATAAAGTTCGCGCTGCGGTGCATAGGGTAGATCCGCATATATTTTTTATTCATAGCGGCAAGTATCATATTGCCGAACTTCTTCTTTTTCGCCGATGCGCCGAATAGCGCAAAGGAACGCAGCTTCATAAAATTTTGTATTTGCAGTAAATTTTTTTCTTTTTTCATGTCCTATGACCCCACCCCGTCAGCGCATACGGCGCTGACTGCCCCTCCCCAAAGGAGAGGGGCGAAGTGTTTAATTTTTTGATCCCCTCTTCGAAAAGCACTTTCGTTGTTTTCTCTTCTCCCGTGTATCTAAGCCAGTCTTTCGAATTGACAGGGGGGAAATATAGGAGGGGTTTTCAGGTATATCCAACAAAATTAAGTGAATTCATGTGACAATTGGTATGATGAGGGTCAGGTGATATCATGATAAATAGATGATCCGAAGCTGATTAATTTCCTTAATAAAAGCAGAATTTTGAACTTTTTGCATTTCAAAACTGCAGCTAAAAAGCTATTTTGCGGGTAACAAAAGAACGTAATTCATAAATATTAATCAATTTACAGTAACATGAAAAAAATATCAGTTCTGGTTTTAGGTTTATTCATCGTATTGGTTTCATCAAATGTACTGGCAGGGGAAAAATGGGCAGAGCTTGAAACATACCACAAGGTAATGTCAACAACTTTCCACCCGGCTGAAGAAGGTAACTTTGAGCCGATAAAAACACGTATTGGCGAAATGGTTGAAGCTGCCGGCAAGATGAACAGTAATCCAATACCGGCGGAATATAATAAGCAGGATATTCTTGATGCAGCGAAAAAGCTTGAGACCGACTCAAAAGCACTTCAGGATAAAATAACAGCAGGCGCAACCAACGAAGATATATTCAAGGATCTCAATGCGCTGCATGATACTTTCCATACCATAGTTGGATTATGCAACCCGAAGGAAGAGCATAAGTAACAATGAGCAATGGGCAATGAGTAATCCCGCCAAGGCGGGACTTCGAAAATTACGCTGTAATTTTCTTGTGAGCAATGGGCAATGAAAAAGGAGTAAACAATAAAAATCCCCGTTAATAGCGGGGATTTTTATTTTGAAGATTCTTAAAATTTAAATAAGATTCCTGCCTTCGCAGGAATGACAAAAGATGATCTTAAATATCTGCACTAATTGAATTTTATCAGATCCTTCGCTTCACACGTCATTACATTCCGTGCGGCGCCCAGGATTGGCGGTTATTTCATATATTCTTCCTTAAGCAGGTAATAGTAGGCGGGCATCATGTGATGAACGAAGGTGCCGGCAATGCCGCCCGGTGAAACGAATTTCTGTTTATAAGAATCAGTTGGCATAAGTATAACAGGTGAACCCGTTACGGTGTAATCCATGGTGGATACATATTTTGGTTCCTTAAATTCCGGCAGGAATTTGTTGATTATTTTGTACAGCTCTGTACCCGTGTACCTGATCAATATATCCCGCGCGTCGTTCATATCACCCAGTACGCGTTTTTCTATGAGTCCAATTACCACTCTCGGGAAAAACCCAAGGTTAGCGGCCAGGGTTGAATCCACGGGGGTGAACGGATCGTTATGCTTGAAGTCATAGCGCGTCTGCGCTGTAGGTGGCATCTGCGGTACCCAATCCATCTGGTTAACCACGCGGTGAGACCAGCCATTGCGGGTTATGAACTCAAAATCATACGCGTAGTACAGGTTGCCCGGCTTTGGCGCCGCGCTGCAATATGTTTTAAATGTAACATCATTTGGAATTGTACCGTACGGCAGGTAATAAAAATATGAGCGCATCAGGTAGGCGATTGCCGCGCCCTGACTGTGCCCGAAGATGATAAAATCCTTTACGCCCTTTGAATAATACTCATTTATCTTTTCTATTATAGATGGCGCAAGGTATTTCATTCCCAGCAAGAAACCCGTATGCACAGCGGCATTTTTATCTGCGGCAAGTTTATAGTTGAATGTTTCTTTGCCGAACTTAAGCGAGCCCTCCGCGGGAACCATGGGCGCGTAGAAATCAAGCATCCACGATTTTTCGGTGGGAACGGTTCCCCGGATATTTATAAACGCAACGGAATCACCGCTGAGCCACATATCCCACAGGTTATCAAGCCCCACGGTTTCGCTGCGGTAAACATGCTGCCAGCCAAATGGGTATGGGTCAGCCGGCGGTACCTTGGTGGTATCGGCGTAGCGTTCGGTCATTTCAAGTCCGCGTGCGTATTCGTTGGCATCAAAGCCGGGTTTGAGTTTTTGGGAAAGAACAGGTGAGGCGATCAGGCAAAGAAGAACTAAGTAAACAGTATTTTTCATATTATTAGTAATTTATAAGTGCAAAGATAATTAAATTATTGGTAATGGCAAAGTAATTCTTGCTTGATAAGTCAAAGGTGAAACGTGATCCCGCTTCAGCGGAACTGCGCCTCACGCCGAGGCGTGAGGCTTGAACAGCAAGAATCAGACTGCAACGAAGTTTACCTTCTATAAAAATTTCTCTATTTAACCATTCTATAATAAAAGTTATCTTAGAACCTCACCCCAGCTATCATTAAGGATCCCGCTAAGGCGGGACTTCTCCGAAGGAGTTCCTTCGGAACGAAACTGCCGAAGCAGTTTCTCGGAGGGGGAGAATATTTTAAAATTTAACACGGATCTGAACGATTAGTTATATATGGACATTACTTTATTTAATACATTAGGCAGGCAAAAACAGATATTTGAACCGATTGAGCCGGGCAAGGTTGGGCTTTATACATGCGGTCCCACGGTCTATGACTATCAGCATATAGGCAACTTCCGCACGTTCATGTTCGAAGACCTGCTGAAGCGCGTGCTGTTATACAATGGCTACGATGTTACGCATATTATGAACATTACCGATGTGGGTCATTTAGTTTCGGATGGCGATGAAGGCGAAGACAAAATGGAAAAGGGCTCCGCCCGGACAGGCAAGACCGTATGGGAAATTGCGGAGTATTACACAGGATTTTTCCTTGATGACGCGAAGGCGCTGAATCTGCTGCCGCCCACAAAATATACCAAGGCTACCGATTACATCCAGGAGCAAATTGATATGGTGAAGTGCCTGGATGATAAAGGCTACACTTATGTGACAAGTGACGGTGTTTATTTTGATACATCAAAACTTAAGGATTACGGCAAGCTTGCAAATCTTGATATCGAGGGATTGGAAGAAGGCTCGCGGATACAGTTCAGCACCGAAAAGAAAAATAAAACCGACTTTGCGCTCTGGAAATTTTCACCGAAGGATAGCGATACGAAAAGGCAAATGGAGTGGGACTCCCCGTGGGGAAAAGGTTTCCCGGGGTGGCACATTGAGTGTTCTGCGATGAGTAAAAAGTTTTTAGGTGATACGTTTGATATTCACTGCGGCGGAATTGATCACGTGCCGATTCACCACACCAACGAGATCGCGCAATCGGAAGCGTGCAACGGCAAGCCGTTTGTACATTACTGGCTGCACGGGGCTTTCTTAGAAGAAGAATCAGGCAAGATGAGCAAATCAAAGGGAGAATTTTTGCGCGTGAAAACGCTGGTTGATAAGGGATACTCGCCGTTAGATTACCGCTACCTGTGCCTTGGTACGCATTACCGCAAGCGGCTGCTTTTCAGCTGGGAAATACTTGAGCAGGCGAAAACGGCGATGGCAAGGCTGAAGCAGAATGTACAGCAGATACGCGATGAGGCAAAGAAGAATTTTGACGCGCGCGACGCATCAATGCCGGAGGGCGAGAGGGAGAAATTCCTTGAAGCTGTGAACGATGATCTTAACATGCCGCAGGCGCTTGCCGTGCTGTGGGGCGTTGTAAGGAATGATAAGCTCTCAAGTATCGAGAAGATGAATCTGGTAAATGATTTTAACCGCGTGCTGGGGTTAGATCTTGATAAAGATATAGAAGCCGGTAATACAAACGTTCCCGCTGAAATTATGGAGCTTGTTGAAAAACGCATTGCGGCAAAAAAAGCTAAGGATTTCAAGAAGGCTGATTCATTGCGCGATGAGCTGAAGGCTCTGGGCTGGGAAGTGCTTGATAAGAAGGATGGTGTTGAAGTTAAGTATATTACGAATTCATAAATTTAAAGTAAAAGATAATGCCACAGGAAGAAATATTTGACAAAAAAATTGAAAACACAGGTCAAGAAACCGAAGAAGATATTTTATATCCAATTGGGCAGTATACAGAAGCTGTTATTTGGGCAACAGATTGGACAACGGAAACATTATGGAGTCAATTAAAACGAAAAAATATTGAATTAAATCCAAGATTTCAAAGAAGAGATGCATGGAATGAAGTTGCAAAAAGTAGGTTTATCGAATCATTAATATTAGGGTTACCGGTTCCACAAATAATTCTAGCAGAAAAAAAAGATAAAAAAGGGAATTATATAGTTATTGATGGCAAGCAAAGACTGCTTACAATTATGCAATTCTACATGGATAACGAAGAAGAAGGATTTAAAAAATTGAAATTAAAGGGATTAGAAATCCTTTCTGAATTGAATGATAAAGGTTACGAAAACTTACAGGAAGTAGAGCTAGATAATTTTCTAAATGCACTAGATAACCAATCAATAAGAACAGTGGTTATAAAAAATTGGCCTAACGAACAATTTTTATATACTGTATTTTTAAGGCTAAACACAGGAAGTTTAAAATTATCTCCACAAGAATTAAGGCAGGCTTTACATCCAGGTGACTTTATTGATTTCGCAGATGAATTTGCCATAAGTAGTGAATCAATAAAAGAAATGTTGGGAATTAGTAGACCCGACTATAGAATGAGAGATGTTGAATTAGTCATTAGATTTTTTGCCTTTAAATACTTTATTACCGATTATAATGGCAAATTAAAAAATTTCTTTGATGATACAGTCAACACATTAAATATTGAATGGAACGATAAAGAAAACCAAGTAAAAGCGGATGCGGTAAAATTGAATAGTGCTATAAAATTAACTTTAGATATTTTTACACCAGAAGCAGCCTTTAGTAAATATCAAAACGGAAAATTTAGGAATAATTTTAATAGAGCAATATACGATATTATGGTATATTATTTTTCAAAAGAGGACGTCTATATAATAGCAAAAGAACATAAAGAAGAAATCAAACAAGCATTTATCCAACTTTGTATTTCAGATGCTGCGTTTCTTAGGTCTTTTGAAACGTCAACAAAAAGCATGGAAAATACTTTTAAGAGATTATCTACTTGGGGGAAAAAATTAGTAAGTGTTTTGAATATATCAATCGAGATTCCAACTTTATTAAACGATAGAAGCATTAGCTTAGAAAATATTCAAAATATCCCGTAATGAGTCAATCTCAAAAATATAATAAACTTATTAAAAGATTGGACCAATTAAAAGTAAATCTCTTACCTTCCGTACGAGGCAAAGGGTATTATAATAAAAAAGAGCAAGATTTTATGAGAGGCTATAGACTTTTGGTGCACGCAGAACTAGAGGCCTATTTTGAAGAGCGGGCTAAAGATAAAGCAATAAAGGCATACAAAGATTGGGATACAAAAGGAATAAAAAGCAATATTTTGGTTGCATTAGTGGCTTATTCTGATGCAAATTTAGGTTCTATTAAATCGGAGCCCGACATTCACAAAAGGGTGAACAAAGCATTAACTACTTATATAACCTTTTTGAAAAAAAATAATGGAGTGAAAGAAGATAATATTCTTTCAATACTATTGCCAATTGGCATTAAGCCAGCACAATTAGATCAAACTTGGTTAAATGTAATGACATCATTTGGTGCAAGTAGAGGTGAAGTTGCACACAACTCTCACAAAACAGTAAGTCCCATAGACTTAGTTACAGAATTAACAACGGTGACACATATAATCAACGAACTAAAAAATGTTGATACTATAATTAATTCATTAAAGTAACTTTAAAATGAATTCAAATAAATCGAGTTTAAAGAATTTAGATATGCTTATTAAAGAAGTTATTAAATTTAGAGAAAAAAGAAACTGGAAACAGTTTCATAATTTGAATAATTTGCTATTAGGCCTTGGGATTGAATGTTCAGAACTTCAAGAATTATTTTTATGGAAAACCGAAGACCAAATTAACACGGAAATTAAAAGTAATAAATTTAGAAAACAAATTGAAAATGAGATTGCCGACGTATTTGTTTTCTTAATTTATATTTCGGAGCACTTTAATATAAACATAATCCAAGCTACTAATAAAAAAATAAGTTTGAACTCTAAAAAATATCCTATTAGAAAAAGTAAAAATTCCAATTTAAAATATAATAAACTTTAACATTATGTATACAATAGCGATTACAAATCAAAACTGGTTTGATTTTTTAAGCGATAAGGACTTAACCGAAGAAGTTAATTTTTGGACACCAACATTATGGAATCCCAAAATTGACCCCGGCTCGAAATGGTTTTTCATGTTAAAATCACCAATTCGTAAGATTAGCGGTTATGGGATTTACAGAGAGTATACTGAACTTTCTATTACGAACACGTGGGAAAAATATGGAGAGAAAAATGGTTCTGCAAATATGGAATCACTTGTAAGTATGTTATCAGAACATATAGATCCGAAAAATTATAATACCCATAAGATTGGTTCAATACTACTTACAGACGTTGTATATTACGACAAACAAAATTTTATACTACCAGAAACATATAACATTGATTTTCCAAGCGCCATTATGAAATATAAAAAATATGATGGTGAACCTAATTTTTAATTTAATATTAAAACAAATAATGATAAAAACTCTCGTAACTACATCGCTTATTATTGTTTTATTGTTTCTGGTTTCAACAAATACATATTCACAAAAAGCATATGATGTTGAAGGCAGGTATGCTGTCGGCAAAACGAACTGTACCATTGAGTGGAGCGAAAGCTCAAATGCTTTCCGTGTTTATTGGGATAACGGCACGGGCTACACGCTGCTGTTTTACAGCGATGAGTATCCGAACGGCAACATTGTTTATACCGAATATGAAAATGACGGCGTGACATATACCGGAACATTCACTTTTACCGATAGCGGCTGCAGTACCGGCAAGTACGACAGGTGGGATGGTAAGCAGTTTTCGATCAGGAAGAAATAAAAAGATACCATTAGGATCCCGGTATTTCAAAAATTTTTGTGATGTTCTTCTTTTGCTTGTCCAAAAGAAGAACCAAGAAAAGGACACCCATGAAAAACCGTCTGCTTCGCAGCTTAGAAAGCTAAAAATCCGGAACTCGTACCGCTTGCGGCGGTACTCAAACAGCCGGATTTTTTTAACGCTTTCCAATCTGCTTCGCTTTTCGCCGGTTTTTCATAAGGGGAGTTGTTTTGAAATGCGTATTTCTTAAATATTCCATAGAGTATTTTGGAGCATTCAATTTTATTTAATTAGTTTCACAATTATTTTTTCTTCAGAAACAAAACTCCCTTACGCCAAGTATCATATAAAAAAGGAGATTACAATGACTTCTTTGGTTATATTTCTGATTTTAGTATTCTCAATATACACTCAATCCGCTGAGCTGCGGAGCATTGATAACGAATACAAAGATACATGCCGCTCATGGGCTGATGCTGAAAGATTGAAGAACTCTGACGCCGTAATTATTGGCAGGCTGCAAAAGTTCACTCCCTGGGAAAAAGGTAAGGGAGCGGGTCACATGTTCTGGCAGTATGAAATAAAACTTTCAGACAGCACCGCTATTCCGGTAGTAAGCAAAGATAAATCAGACGGGGAATCAATTGTGATTGAAGAATATTTGAACGGTGAGGTTGTAATTTACGGCAGGATATTTTTCGGTATCATAATTGGTGATAGCGACCCAAACCACCAAAGTATGACGGGTTACAGGATTGATGCAGATGGCATAGTGCCGGCCGGGGCGGGTTACGAGAATGAGTCTAAGATAAGGATTGACCTGAGTGAATTCAATGATGATGGCTACAGAGTCCGCCCGGATGGCGAAAAGAGCGCGACACACTATGAGTTTTGTATTCCCGCTATAGACTCAATATTGGCTGAAGTGAAAGCTATGGATCCAATGGCTGAGGTGATGAAAGGCTCCAAGGGCCGTTCAGGCTGTACGGATGAAGAATGGCTTTTGATATCATCAACACGCAAGGCGCGGTTTAAGGAGATAATCAAACAGCAGGCGGCGCTGCCGTACATCAGGAAAATTACGGAAACGTTTTGGGAGTGAGGCGGGTACAGGTTGAAGGTTACAGGTTACAGGTTAAAGGCTGCATATTGTCCATCAAGTGGGATTTCGCTTCTCTTAAAATGACAGGACTCAAATGCCAAAAATATTTTTGTAGCGGGGAGGCTTGCCTGATCCCGAAAAGGCGTCGGGCAAGCCGCGACGCCTACGAAGAAAATTAAATCCTTTTAGCAGAAATAATTATATTTGAAATATTTTAACGATATTTGTATGAATTAAGTTACTTCATCCAAAGAAATTCATAAATGATAAGAAAAGTTTTACTTGGAATATTCCTGCTTGTTCTTGCGGCAGTGATATTCCTTTTTTATTTCGCATGGCGTTCGCCTGCGTTTTATGAAGGAAACATTGAGTGCAAATTCTCTGTGCCCCCGATGACGATGGCTGAGTATGACAGCATTTCGCAGACTCACCCGCGGCCATTTATTATTGAAATTGACGCATCAAAGAAGGATCCCAAATGGGGGAAGGTACTGTTTTACGGTGCAGCGCATACGCGCGATAAAAACGACCCGCAGATAGCGGATATTGAAAAGCGGTGGGATAGTTTCGATCCAACGTTATGTCTCGTTGAAGGCAGGCCGGGATTTTTGGTGCCGGGGCTGATGGATCCTGTGGAAAAATTCGGTGAGGCGGGTTATGTGTATAAGCTTTCGCGCCGTGACGGCGTAGAGGCGTTCACATGGGAGCAGCCGCTTGATAGCGAAATTACAGCCGTGCTCAAAAAATTCAAGCCCGAGCAGGCGGCGATGTTCTATATATTACGTCCATATTTCAGTAATATAAGGTTTGGCAAACCGAATAACCCGGATGAATATGTGCAGGCTTTCATAGAAAAGCGTACGCTGCATCCGGAATTACAGGATACCATTAAAACCGTGGGTGATATTGACGCAATCTGGAACAGGGAGTTCCGCGGTAACGATAAGAACGGTAAGCCAATAAAAGATTGGCGCGAAACATCTGATGAATACGGGCTGCCCCTGTGGCTGGGTGATGTTTCTGCGGAGAGTAATTTTGTGCGCAATGAGTATCTTGCGTGTTTGATAGTGACATTGGTTAAGCAGGGCAAACGTGTTTTTGTGGTTGGCGGTTCAAGTCACCCGGTTTGTATAGAACGTACATTGAATTTGGAATTGAGATAAATATAGATTGACTAGAAAATTATGATGGCGGCAGGCCCCAAGGGGGTAAACAAAGCCATGCCGCCTACAGGACAAAGATAAATTTTTTTGTAGCGGGCGTGGCTTGCCCGCCCGTAAATCTTCTAATCGTATATGCCATTTAGAAAATACAAAACATTAAGGCTAAAAGACTACGATTATAGTCAACCGGGTGCATATTTTGTAACAATGTGTGTTAAGGATAGGAAATGTTTATTCGGTGAAATTTCCGGCGACGAAATGATACTGAATGAAGCGGGCATAATTGCGCAAAATGAAATTGTGAACATTCCGGGTCATTATGAAAATGTTGAACTTGGTGAATATGTTGTGATGCCTAATCATGTTCATTTGGTTGTTTATATATATGATTTAAGTGGCGTCAGGCAAGCCGTGACGCCTACAGTTTTCAAGGCGGGCGTCAGGCAAGTCGTGACGCCTACAGTTTTCGAGGCGGGCGGCAGGCAAGCCAAGACACCTGCTAAAAACATAAGGCTTCAGGATGTAGTTGGGTCTTATAAATCCGGTGTGAGCAGAGAAGTAAGAAAAATACACGGATATAAAGACTATAAATGGCAGCGCTACTTCCATGATCATATTGTAAGAACCGACAAAGCGCTTGAGAATATTTCGGACTATATCAGTATGAATCCCTCAAAATGGGCAGAGGATATTGAGAATGAATTGTTTATTTCAGTTTTAACAGAAGAAACGAGAACAAATACAGCAAAAGAATTCTACAAAAATTTAACAATATAAAATTATGTTTACAGTATCCACACCGCATTTTTTGGTGAATGTTGTTACCAAACCCGAAGTTGCAGACCATTTAATACCAAACATTAAAAAATTTGATATTGTGTACTATGTAAGGCATGACCTGAAGGGCTCCAGGCCCACAGATGCCGACGAGAAAAATATTACTAAAGTGCAAATGCTCTGCCGCCGGGGAACTTTAAGCGATATTATGAGTTATGTTAAGGAGTATTACATTAAAGGTTACGGCGCGGTTTGTTATTACGAGGAAGTTAATGTGCCGATGTAGAGTTTTTAGAAGATAATCGTGCCACGAAATCTGATTTGACGGAACGAACGAAGGAAAGAAATAGCAGTGTTGCGCTGACATTCATTCAATCATATTCGTGGCACGAAACACACGGAGTTTATGTTTACCCTTATTTAAAAAAATTAAATTGATTATTTTTGTTTTATGGGTGAGCTTAAAGCGAAAGATTCCGTGAAGTTGAATTACCCGGTGGATTTTGTTTACCGCACGGTAACAGATATTGCCAATTATGATAAATGGTGGCCAAGCGAAGTAAAAAGCGAGCTCGAGTATCTTGATCCTGCAATTATCGGCACGCGTATTAATGTTCAGAACGGACCATTTGTAAAATGGAGATCGGTGGTGAGCGGTTTTAAGACAAACAGGCTTCTGGCGGTAGATTATGTAGATGGCGCATGGACAGGCAAAACAGCGTGGAGATTCGAAGAAATTCCTGGCGGCACAAAGCTAACCATGGAAATTGATATCAGCTGCAACAGGCTGTGGCTTAAGGCTGTATCGAGAGTGATGAACCTGAGCCGTATGCACTCAAAGCAGATTAGCCGGATCTTTGGTAACCTTGGCGGGTACTTAGAAAACAATTATGAAGAATACAAGAAACAGAATAACGGCACCGGCGGAATTTCAGTTTCGGGGATAGATCATTTAATATTAAGGGTAAAGGATATCGCCCGTTCTGCCTTATTCTACAGGGATGTGTTCAGAGTAGAAAATACGTCCCATGTCAGCGGTGAAATAACCCTGAGTTTCGGTAACCAGAAAATACGGCTGGTGAAAGAAACCGGTGGGTTTACCCCTGATAAGAATGAAGTTATATTCAGAATGTCGCTTAACACTCCCCCGGAAAAAGTTAAATCAATTTTGAAAGAAAAAAAAGTTGAAGTACTGCCGGGACCGTTCTATGATTCCGCAGTCAATACCAACAATGAAATGTTCTTTATTAAAGACCCTGACGGATACTTAATTGCACTGAGATCAAATATGAACAGTTAAGGATTCTGAAATAACATAACATGAACATGTTTAAAATGAAATCAATTTTTCTAATTTGCTTTTCCTTTACTGTATTTTTACAGAGAATATTATTTTCGCAGGATGCCGCATTTTATTCAAAGCAGGGTGATTCACTGTACTACCTTAAAGAATACGAGGGCAGCGTAAACAGGTATGAACAATCATTACAAATTGACCCGCTGAACGCAGATGTGATATACAATGCCGCATGTGTTTATTCGTTGCTTGGTAAAACGGATGCCGCTTTTGGAAAGTTAGAAGAGCTTCCCGGTTTAGGATATGAAAATGTGAGATGGATCTCTAAGGACAGCGACCTTGAGAAATTGCGGGACGATGTACGCTGGAGGGCGCTTCTCGAAAAGCTTCAGGGTAACCTTGATAAGCGAAAAAATATTGGCAATATGAAAATAGTAACAACCGATATCAGTAATTTCTGGGATATGTATGATGCTTATAAGAATAGCGGAAGCATAGATGACATTTCAAATCTTTATTTTGCCAAAAAAAGCGCGGGACTGAATGCCTTCACAAAACGACGGGTTATAAACCCGAAAGAAATGGAAAAAGTTCTTAAGGCTTATCCACGATACCTTGAATCTATAAGGAGCAATACATTAAAGCTGGCCGGAGTTAAGGATAAGCTTAGGAGATATTTTCTTAAGCTTAAGGAAATATATCCCGATGTTTATTATCCTGATATTTATTTTACTATAGGATGTTTCAACACAGGCGGTACTGTTTCTGGGAGAATGCTTTTAATTGGCGCAGAAATGATGTGTGCTGACGAAAATTCACCAAAAGATGAACTGAATAACTGGCTTAAAGGTAATATTGGTGAATTCAGCAATATAGAAAAGATTGTGCTGCATGAATCCATTCACACACTGCAGGCAACGGGCTCAGAGACTTTGCTTGAAGCTTCGATCATAGAAGGCGTCTGTGATTTTATAACTTATCTTATAACAGGGAAAGAAATGTCCGCCCCTCATTACATTTACGGCAATAAGTATGAAAAAGGTCTGTGGAAAGAATTTAAAAAAGAAATGAACAGTACCGGGTTTCAAAGGTGGCTGTATTCCGGGGAATATTCTGTAGGCAGGCCCAGTGATCTGGGTTATTTTATCGGCTATAAAATATGCGAAGCATATTATGAAAATGCAGAAGATAAGCAAAAGGCGGTTAAAGAAATTATTGAGGTTGAAGATTTTGCGAATTTCCTTAAAAAAAGCAGGTATGAAGAAAAGTTCGATTAGGTTAAATTCAATCTTAAAAATTAAAGGAGGCTTTGCGGGCCTCCTTTTTTAATGACAAAAATTTATCTTAAATTTATTTAAGGGGACTGTTTTCAGAAAGCAGGGGCGTTATTTCCGCTTTTGTCAGGGTTACCTCAATGGGTCCCGCAGCGTAGGGCGCTATTTCATACGGGTTATAATAGAATGTCAGGCTGCCATCTTTATTTACTTTCCAGTTGTAGTTATAAGTAATTTTATTTTCAAACAACCCGCCTTTATCCATAAGATTTTCTCCCTGCTGTATGTTATTAGCTTTGCGGAATGATGCATCAATGAGTTCATTGAGTTTCTTTTCGAAACCGGCTGCAAAGATATTACCTAAAGAAAGCGTGTCCCCGGTTTCCCTGTTTATATTAAAATAGGCCAGGTAACTGTTGGGGTGCGCGCCGCCCATATATGAGGAGCTTCCGGATGAGATGCTTATCAGCTTTGGGTGATCCTGGTTCGCGGAAACATTCAGTTCCAGGTACCAGTACTGGGGTGAATCGGGATTTTCCTTTCTGAAAGCGGTGTATTGCGTTATAAAAGAATCAGCCGCGGCCTGCATGGTTGTAAGTACAGTATCACCAAAAGTAACGCCGCTGTTTATAATGCCGGT
Organism: Ignavibacteria bacterium UBA2360; assembly: GCA_002344125.1. Classification (GTDB taxonomy): domain Bacteria; phylum Bacteroidota; class Ignavibacteria; order Tepidaquicellales; family OLB5; genus OLB5. The sequence continues at coordinate 547,221 of DDTQ01000011.1, forward strand.
GATGAATTTATTGACCTTATCTTTATTTTTTCCTGAGGCTGCTTCGATATAATCAACCTTAAAATACGTGCAGGTATCATTGGGTGAGCAGTTATTGTATGATTTAAGGAACGATTTATCAGAAAACTTCAGATCATCTTCGGTTGGTTTGAAATCCTCAGTGTTTTTAACATCTGAAGTTTTAGTTTCATCTTTCTTCGAACAGGCCGTTATGAAAAACGCAGCAAAAAGAACAATAAGTATATATTTCATTTTAGTATTTTTAATTTAGAGGTTTTACAAATATAACAATAAAATAAATCCACCCCAAAAGGGAGCGTTAGAGGGGCGCATCAGATATTGCCGGATCTAAGCTCCGCATAGGCTGCTGAACATATCCATAATTTGCCGCACTTTGCCTGCTTCAGCGCTGAAGCGCATTCAAGAATTGTAGCGCCGGTTGTTATAACATCATCAGTGAGGATAATATTCTTCCCGCGGAGCTGCTGCGCAGATTCCGGATTCACAGCAAAAGCTCCTTTAACGTTATCTTTTCTTTCCGATCTATTAAGCCGTGTTTGGGTTGGTGTGTAGCGTGAGCGTGTTACCGCGCCGGTAACCACTTCAATTCCAAGAATGTTATTTATGCCTTCGGCAATGGATTCACTTTGATTATAAGTTCTGTCCCGCTTTCTTGCTTTGTGCAGCGGCACGGGGATAATGAGATCAAACTTTATCTCTTTTTCGGCGGCTGCAAGTTTACCGATCTCCTCTCCCAGTAATATGCCCGCTTTCTGCATTTTTTGATATTTGAGCGCATGAAAAAGCTGCTGAATCGCTGTGCCTTCACGAAACCAAAAAACGCTCATTGAATGATCAATATTCCCTGCTGCTATTTCCTCCTTTTGCCACGGATGGATCTCATCATAGCGCTGAAGCGCGGCGAAACACTTTTCGCACAGGTAATTTTGAGCGCCCGTTAAGGGTTCATCGCACGCCAAACAGGTATTTGGAAGTATGAAGTTGAGGAAACCGTTAAATATCTTCTTGAGCAAAATTTCCGTTAAATATCAGGTTTAGTTTTAGTTAAAACGCTTAAATAACAGCACAGTAAGATAACTTTTTGAATTTTAAATTCAAAGTAAAAATTATAAATTCAGGTTTTACGCAAAAAACCACAAAATAAGAACTTCGCGGCAGCATCTTCCGCGGGTTTTCATCAAAACATGGCTAAAACACCATCCACCAGAACCCGAGATATTATTGAGTATGATAGCGCTATAAGGCGTGAAGGCAGAGGATTGCTTTGCGGCGTTGATGAAGCAGGTCGCGGTCCAATAGCGGGTCCGGTAGTGGCGGCGGCGGTGATCTTCAGTGATGACGTTTATATAGAAGGTGTTTTTGACAGCAAAAAAGTAACTAAAAATCTGCGGGATTCACTTTATACACAAATTATCTCAGAGGCATTTTGCTGGGGCGTTGGAATAGTTGATAACCGGCAGATCGATGAACTTAATATACTGAATGCCACCAAAGAGGCAATGAACATAGCTGTTAGCAGCTTGAGCGAAGTTCCCGCTGTAATTATTGCAGACGGGAATTTTTATTTAAATCCCGCAGCAGAAGTGCGAAATGTAATTAAAGCCGATGAAAAAAGTTTTTCGGTCGCGGCGGCTTCAATAATTGCCAAGGTTACACGGGATAGGATCATGTGTAAGTATGAAGAGACATACCCCAACTTCGCGTTCTCTGCTCACAAGGGATACGGTACATCAGCGCATATAGAAGAGATCCTTGAATTTGGCTATACGGATATACACAGGCGTACATTCAGATTAAAAGCGGTTGAACAGCTTACATTAAATCTGTAATATGGGTAATTATGGTTAAGAGCTTAGGTAAAACCGGCGAGGCAATTGCGAAGGAGTATTTTGAATCACTTGGATTTGAAATTGTAGCGGAAAACTACAGGTATAACAGGGCAGAAACGGATCTTGTGGTAAAGGATGAAAAGAAGAGGGTGCTGGTATTTGTGGAGGTAAAGACGAGACGGAATAGAAATTTTGGTGAGCCGCAGGAATCGGTTACGCCAAAAAAACAGCAGCAGATGGTTAAATCAGCCGAAGGCTTTTTGATGATGACGCCCGGTTACGAAGATTATGAGAAGCGTTTTGATGTTGCGGCAATAATGATAGAGGATGGCAAGGCGAAGCTGGATCATATAGAAAATTGTTTTTGAACGTGAAGCGTCATCCCGCCAAGCAGAAGCGCGGGACCTGCAAAAAGCGCCGGAACGTCAAAGGTCAAACGGAAATAACAAGGAATATTAACAATTTTGATAAAGGAAGTTTATCAGATAATAATCTAAACAAATGCTTGACAGAATAAACCTGAAGAACATACTGGTGCTTGATATTGAAACTGTGCCGCAGTACGCAGCGTATGAAGAGCTTCCGGAGCAGTGGAAAGAGTTATGGAAGAAGAAAATGGCCCGCGATATCAAGGAAGGTTTAACACCGGATGGGCTTTACCAGCGCGCCGGTATTTACGCGGAGTTCGGGAAGATAATCTGTATATGCGCCGGATATTTTTTTGAGAACGGTTCGGGGCTGCAGTTCAAAGTTAAGGCTTTTTACGGTGATGATGAAAAAAAGCTGCTCGAAGAATTTAATGATACACTGAATAAAAGCTTCAGCACTGATGAGCATTTATTATGCGGACATAACAGCAAGGAGTTTGACTTTCCGTATATTGCGCGCAGATGTTTAATTAACAGGCTGCCTATACCTTACCTGCTTGATAATGCCGGCAAAAAGCCGTGGGAGGTGCAGTTAATTGATACCATGGATATGTGGAAGTTTGGCGATTATAAAAGTTTTACATCACTGAACCTGCTGGCTGCGGTTTTCGGGATTGAATCACCCAAAGATGATATAGATGGCAGCCAGGTGTGGAGCACATACTGGATAGATAAGGATCTTGAAAGGATCAAGAATTACTGTATGAAGGATGTTGTGACGGATGCGCAGTTATTGCTTAAGTTCAAAGGAATGGAATTGCTGAAGCCGGAAAATATTAGTTTTACAAATTAGTGAAGTTAACAATTATTTTTTAAATATTATTACAATAGATTCACGCTTTCGCGGGAATGAGGATGAAAAATGTTTGATTTAGATCTGATCAAAAAAGTTTACACAGAATTTAAAGGCAAGGTTGATGCCGCAAAAAAAGTTTTAGGCAGACCAATGACCTACGCTGAAAAAATACTTTACGCGCACTTATGGAATGAAACAGTTACGCCATATACAGGCGGCAAGGATTTCGTTGAGTTCGCGCCCGATAGAGTAGCGATGCAGGACGCAACAGCGCAGATGGCGCTGCTGCAGTTCATGTCCGCCGGCATACCAAAGGTTGCAGTGCCCTCAACGGTCCATTGTGACCATTTAATACAGGCGGAAGTTGGTTCAGCAAAAGATCTGCTAAGCGCGGAAAATGAGAATAAGGAAGTGTATGATTTTCTGGCGAGTGTATCCAACAAGTACGGAATCGGCTTCTGGAAGCCGGGCGCGGGAATAATTCACCAGGTTGTGCTTGAAAATTACGCTTTCCCCGGCGGTATGATGATAGGAACTGATTCACACACGCCAAATGCCGGAGGACTTGGCATGATCGCCATCGGCGTAGGCGGCGCAGACGCCGTTGATGTAATGGCGGGTATGCCATGGGAGTTAAAATTCCCCAAACTAATTGGCGTAAAGTTAACCGGTAAATTAAGCGGGTGGACCTCACCAAAAGATGTTATACTTAAGGTCGCCGGCATACTCACAGTAAAAGGCGGAACAGGCGCAATTGTTGAGTACTTCGGTGAAGGCGCGGATAATATTTCATGCACAGGTAAAGGTACTATCTGTAATATGGGAGCTGAAATCGGCGCGACAACATCGCTGTTTGCCTACGATAAAAAGATGTATGACTACCTTGCAATCACCGAGCGTGAAGAGGTAGGTAAACTTGCCAATGAAATTGCCGATTACCTTAGGCCCGATGAAGGCAGCGAAAAATATTATGACCAGGTAATTGAAATTAATTTAGATGAACTGGAGCCTCACATAAACGGACCGTTTACGCCTGATCTCGCGTGGCCGATCTCAATATTCGCGCAGGCGGTTAAAGAAAAGGAATATCCCGAAGAGCTTAAAGTCGCACTAATCGGCAGCTGCACAAATTCATCATATGAAGATATGGAACGTTCAGCATCAGTTGCGAAGCAGGCGCTGGAAATGGGGCTTAAGGTTAAATCAGAATTTACCATAACCCCGGGAAGCGAGCAGATAAGAGCGACCATCGAACGCGACGGTCAATTGGAGTTATTTGAAAAAGTCGGCGGCCTGGTACTTGCCAACGCATGCGGTCCGTGTATCGGGCAGTGGAAGCGCCATGATGTAAAAGAAGGAGAAAAGAACTCGATCATTACATCGTATAACCGGAATTTTTCCAAACGAAACGACGGGAATCCCGCAACAAACGCTTTTGTTGCTTCGCCGGAAATAGTAACAGCGCTTGCGTTTGCGGGTAAGCTTACATTTAATCCGTTAACCGATACAATAAAGAACAGTAAGGGCGAAGATGTAAAACTTGCAGAACCCACGGGCGATGAGCTCCCAAAGAACGGATATTTAAAAGGTGTGAACGGTTACGTTGCGCCGGCTGCTGATGGTTCAGCGGTGAATGTGGAAATTGACCCGAACAGCAAACGTTTACAGAGACTTTTCCCGTTTGTACACCCAAATTTTGAGAAGGATTATAAAAATATGCACCTGCTGCTTAAAGCGAAGGGCAAGTGTACCACCGATCATATTTCAATGGCGGGCCCGTGGCTTAGGTTCAGAGGTCATTTAGATAATATTTCAAATAATATGTTCATAGGCGCGGTAAACTGGTTTAACGATAAAACCAATCATGTAAAGAATCTGCTTACGGGTAACCATGATGAAGTGCCGAATGTGGCGAGAGATTATAAAGCCAACGGTATTCCCTGGGTTGTAGTTGGTGAAGAAAATTACGGCGAAGGTTCATCCCGTGAGCACGCGGCTATGGAGCCGCGCCATTTGGGCGGCAAGGCAATCATTGTGAAATCATTCGCAAGGATACACGAGACCAACTTGAAGAAACAGGGCATGCTGCCATTGACGTTCGCAGACCCGGCGGATTATGATAAGATAAGAGAAGACGATATGATAGACCTGGATGTAAAAGATATTGAACCCGGCAGCCAGGTTACAATGACACTGAAACACTCAGACGGAACAACGGAAACCGTTCTGCTTAATCACACGATGAATAAACAGCAGATAGACTGGTTCAAAGTTGGCAGCGCGCTGAATTTGATGGCGAAAAAAGCTTAAATAAGAAAAAAATATGAAGTGTTATATTATCACATTTGAGTTAGCATCAATTGGCAATTATGTACAACTTTATAATGCCATTAAAACCTACCGAATTTGGGCTAGATTAACCCGTTCAACTTGGGCTATAGTCACTGATCAATCAGTGAAGCACGTAAGAGATCACCTTGGAACTTATATTTATCCTAACGATCGAATATTCGTGGTTAAATCAGGAGGAGCAGCAGCTTGGCGAAATATTCGAGCTAGTTCACAATGGCTAAAAAAACATTTAGGGTACAAATAGACTTATGAAAGAAAAATTTTCAGGATACTATATACCCACAGAAACAGAATTTATTGAACTTTGGTCAAAGGGAACATTTGTATTTGACGCTAACGTACTTCTAGATTTTTATAGATTGTCAGATAACGCAATTGAATCATTATTTAACATATTTAATAAACTAAAAGACCGAATTTGGATTCCATACCAAGTAGCTTTCGAATATCATCAGAATCTTCATAACGTGATTGCTGAGCAAGTTAACAATTATGATAATTCTATGAAGTCATTATTTGGATTCAAAAAACAACTCGAAGAAAAACGTAAACACCCATTTTTGACGCCCGAAACACAAAAGAAACTTGACGAAGTTTGTTTATCTATTAACACAGAATTTGAAGAAAAAAAGAAGAAAATCAAAGAGTTATTGCACGAAAATCCAACTAAAAATAAACTAGCAGAATTATTAAAAGGAAAAATTGGAGAGCAACTTGAAGAAAAAGAACTAGAAGAAATATATAGAGAAGGCGAAAAAAGGTTTGCACAAAACATACCACCGGGATTTAAGGATAAACAAAAGGTCTTAATAAACGAAAAGTATGGTGATTTAATTATCTGGAAAGAAATTCTTAAAAAATCTATAACCGATGAGGTACCATTAACATTCGTAACTGGAGATTTAAAAGAAGATTGGTTTTTAGAGGTTTTAGGTGAAACTATATGCGGCAGACCAGAATTAATAAATGAATTCAAGAACCAAAAAAACAAATTGTTTTACATTTATACAACCGATAGTTTTATGAAGTATGCTTTGCAATATAAAATTGTAGACAAAATTGAGGACGAAACAATTAATGATGTCAAGCAACACCTTGAAGAACAAAAGGAACAAATTGCAACAGAAAGTGGTGTTTTAAGTTCTAATGCCCAAACTTGGGACTCAGATTCAGAGTGGGAGATTGATTTTGGAGAGAGTGATGAAGATGAAATAAACAATGAAAATTAAAGAAATATTTTATTGTGCATATTGAAATACCAAATAGTGCTTTTATTGGAAATATTGAAGGTTTTTTAAGGAATATCTTTTACGATACCAATGAATCTCTAAACATTACATCAAATCCAAAATGGATGTCATTACATCCAGTTGTAACCTGTATGATTTCTGCAATTGGTTTAGAATTTATTGATAACCAAAAGAAGATTTTTTTTGAACCAGTTACCGCTAAGTCTAGAAACTATTTAAGTGCAATTGGGTTATTTAAGATATTAAATGTCGATCCAGGTTTTCAAATTGCAGAACACGAAGCCACAGGAAGATATATACCACTTACGAGAATAAAGAATGCTAATCAATTAAAAGATTTCATTAACGAGATAGTACCATTGTTGCACACAACTCCCGAGCAAGCGGACCCAATTAAATATATTATAAGTGAGTTAGTTAGGAATGTATTAGAACATAGCAGATCAAAAGTAGGTGCGGTTGCATGTGCACAGTATTTTAAAAAAACGAATAGAATTTCTATAGGTGTTGCGGATAGAGGAATTGGCATATACAGCGCAATGGCTAAACACCATAATGTAAAATCAGATTTAGAGGCAATTAATTTAGCTTTGAAGCCGGGTATTACTGGCACAACAAATAAAGTAGGTGGTACCGAATATAATGCAGGTGCGGGCTTATTTTTTACCAAGAGCATTGCTTATGTAAGCAAAGATTATTTTATGTTGTATAGCGGAGACTCGTTATATAAACAATTAAAACCTAAAGTAACACCCCAACTAGATTTAGGGGTTGAAGTTTTCACAGACCGAGCTACAAAGAAAGAAAAATTACCCAAATGGCAAGGTACCGCTGTAGGAATTGATATTTCTATGGATATTAATCAAGATTTCAGCGTTTTATTGGAGTTTATTAGAAAAGCATACACGATACGACTTAAAAAGACAAAGGGAATCAAAAATAAAAAACCAAAGTTTATATGACTACAATTTATTTATTGGGGCGAACGGGAGATTTTGCAGAAAATAAGGATCTTGCAAGAGAGATTAGAATAAAGGAAATTATTCCAAATTTAAACAAAGGCGAAGAGGTTATTCTAGATTTTTCAGGTATTAATTCAGCAACGCAATCGTTTATACATGCGCTTATTAGTGATATAATTAGGAAAAAGGGGGTCAAGGTTCTTGATAAAATTCTATTTAAAAACTGCAACAAGAAAGTACAAACCATAATTTCGATAGTTGTGGATTATGTTCAAGATAGTTTATTAGAAACTAATTAATGTATGAACAATAAAGTAATAATAGCAATAGCGGCAGCAGCAGTTTTGGTTTTTGTATATATGTTCTTCTTAAGCGGTCCTAAAAGTACCGCTGAAGATGTTACCCCTGAAAAATTCAGTGAGCTTGCAAAAGAGCCGGATGCGGTGATACTTGACGTGCGCAGCGCGTTTGAGTTCGGCGGGGATAAAATTTCGGGAGCACAGAATATGAGCTATACTTCAAGCGGATTTAAGGCATATCTTGAAAAGCTTGATAAGAAGAAGCCATATTTGGTCTATTGCGCATCAGGTTCAAGAAGCGTTGGCGCGGTTAAGCAGATGAAAAGCATGGGTTTTGAGCAGGTGTATAATCTTAAAGGGGGCATTGAACACTGGAAATCAGAGAAGATGCCGGTGGTGAGATAAATACGTGAAATGTCAAATGTCAAATGTCAAACGTGATCCCGCAAAGCAGAAGCGCGGTACAGTCAAAACGCTGGAACGTGAAACATGAAACGTAGAAAAAATGAATCCGGTTTTCTGAAAAAACATTAATTCATTCATCCATTTCTTTTAATTTGAAATAATGCAAAACTTCCCGTTATTACAGGAGCAGCAGTATGTTAAGACCAGGCGGAGGATACACTCCGTTGCGAAGCTTGTTGGCAGGCTGCGCGAAGCGCTGGTACAGCCAATTGCAAAGAACGATAATTTATGGTTGAGCATTGTAAGCAAAGGACTCTCCACGCCCCCAATGAATGCGATAAATGAGCTGGAAATAGGCTTCAATGCCGAAATACTTGCGGTTGAAATAGCGGATAATAAGAACCGTTATGCATCAGTTACGGTTACAGGTAAAACTCTGAGTGAACTTTGCACTGAAGTGCTCGATGTATTAAAGGCGGATTTTGATATTACTCCAAATGTAACAGCAGGTGAATTTGACAGCGAACGTAAAATAGAAATCCACCCTGAATCGGCGCAGGAATTCCTGCAGCAATTTGTAAATTTTTCTGAGATACTGAATGCTTTCCAAAAAGGCATTCCTTTTAATGACGGCATTAAATCACAGGTTTGCCTCTGGCCGCATCATTTTGATAATGCGTTTAAGTGGTTCAGCGGGCGGAAGATAGATGAAATTGATGAGTTTATGGGGATTGGGGTCTCCAACGGTGATGAAATGTATGAGCTGCCTTATGTATATATGACAATTTATCCCGAACTCAGGAAAATGAATACACTCGAGCTCCCCGAGGGCGCGCATTTACATGATTCCGGCTGGCAGGGTCTGCTGCTGACATATGAAGCCATCACGGAAAAGAAAACTGCTGAAGAGCAATCTGCTTTGGTTAACAATTTTTTGGATGTTGGGTTTAAGGGTATTAAACGGGGATTTAGCAAGAGGTAAAGAATCAGAAGATCAGCCACTAATTTCACAAATTTCACAAATTTCACGAATTAAATCATCAAAAGTCTATATATCTATAATTAATATTGCCCAGAAGGACTTTTTGAAATTTTTAATACTTATTATTTCCTCACCCTTTCTTCTTGTGTAAAAGCTTAAACGGTCACTAATATAGTGCGTTTCATCGTCTTTAATTTTTAAAGATTTATCTAATAACTTTGCGAGCTCAGGAGTTTGAAATGAATACCAGAATCTAACACCCTTTATTTTTTTCTTTTCAAACTTTTCTGCCAATAGATATAGAGTTTTTACACCAAGCATAAAGGCTTTTTTGTTGGTAGGATTTTTAATGTACCAATCTACATGAAAATGATTTTGCGAATCCTCTATAATAGTTTTAGTTTCATGCTTCTCTCGCACAGCATAAAGTTTACCTAACCCCTCAAGCGAAATTCCCAAATCAGATACTAATATCCGGGACTTGAGAATTTTTCTTATTTCTCTTGGGATTTGAACTGAAAATGAAAAGTCAACGGGTAAACTATACTCTTTCAATAGTTTGTTAAACAAAAGGTTCTTTTTAAAATTCATCAGCTTTTTTAGAGACTCACATTAAGTTTTTTTATTCATCTGGAAGCAAACCAGAAGTAGATCCACTAAATTTTTCCCATTCAGCAATTTTTTTCATCTTTTTCTTTTCCAGGAAATCACCAGTCCATGGATCAAATGAATATACATAAAACCTGTAAGTTATTCTGGATCTTTCGTTTTCTTTAATATCCTTTATAATCTCGTATAGCTCAGTAACATTATACTTAAAAGAACCACTGTAGAAGGTCTTTGATCTGTTTTTTTCCCATCTTAGAAACCCAGAAACTTCACTAGAGTCTGTTAAATTCAGACCATTTTCTTTAGATTTCTCGAGAGCCAATCTCTTATTAATATGAAAAACCTTATTGGCAGACTGAACTTTCTCAAATCCGAAGTTACTATAAATATCATCTTCAACTATGTAATTTCCCTTCTCATCCAAAGAAATTCCGACCATATTTTGGTAATATTCAATTGAGTCCAGCTTTATATCGTATCTAAATGAAAATTCGTTGGGCTTTCTCTCTAATGGTTCCAGCCAGTTTCCTACATATCCTGCATCATCATAAGCACTGCATTTGAACGCAAAATGAATGTGGTTATTATAAAAATCTTGACCATATACAGCAACAATCAAACTGTCTGCAACTAGTTTCATTTTCACTAAGATATCATGGTGTGGAAACAATCTCTCATTAACAAACCATGAGCCTTTATCGTAGTCTACTGTATATGCGGGTGTCCCGTCTATAAGATATTCATTCCAGGTTCCTAAATATCTCCAATCTTTTGTAGCCCACCCTTCATGCAGGAGCTTAGTGGTATCGATAATATATCTTACGCTTCTCCAGATAAGGTCTTTATATTTGTATTCTTCATTATAGACCCGGTATAGTGAATTGCGAATAATTGATATATTAGAGGAGTCTGTTTCAATTTTTTCCTCACTGAACTGGCTATAAACTGGATTGCATACAAGTAGATATAGCACAATAAGTGAAATAACGAACTTAAATTTCTCGACAAAGTAATAAGTATATTTCATAACTAATATTACCCGAATTTTAATCTATGAAATTTGAAAGCAAACAATTAATTTAGCGCTTCAATTGTAAAAATAATTACAAATAAGTTAAATGGATACCCGCTTTCGCGGGTATGGATCAAATGGCAAAAAAAGAGATAAAAATATTCTGCTGGAACGTTAACGGTATAAGAGCAATATGGAAAAAGGATTTCCCGAAGTGGTTCAAAAAAACTTCACCTGATATATTGTGCCTGCAGGAAACCAAGGCGCAGGCAGAGCAGCTTGATGACGAAGTAAAGAAATACTGCGGCTGCTGGAGCGAATTCTTTTCTGCCGAAAAAAAGGGATATTCAGGTGTTGCCACGTATTCAAAGATTCCCCCGGTTGATTTTAGGAAAGGACTCGGCAATCCATACTACGATAATGAAGGCCGTGTGTTGCAAGTGGATTTTAAGGATTTCACTATATATAATGTTTACTTTCCAAACGGGGGCAGGGGACCCGAGAGAGTGAAATATAAACTCGACTTCTATAACGAATTGTTTTTTAATGTAGAAAAAAAACGCAAGAAGCAGAAGAATATAATTATATGCGGCGATTATAATACCGCGCATAAAGAAATTGATCTTGCGCGCCCAAAAGAAAATTCAAAGAACACTGGCTTCCTGCCGGAAGAGCGCGCGTGGATTGATACTATTATTAATATGGGATATATTGATATATTCAGAGAGTACAACCAAAAGCCCGAGCAGTACACCTATTGGGATCAGATAACCCGCGCGCGTGAGCGCAATGTTGGCTGGAGAATTGATTACTTTATGATAACCAAAGAAATGCGCTCACTGGTAACAGACGCTAAAATTCACCCAAAGGTAATGGGAAGCGACCACTGCCCTATAGAACTTGACCTGAAGATCTGAATTTGTAGCTTCTGCCGCAAAACCTTAATTTTAATCAGCACAAATAACCCCTTTACGTCACTATTAATATATTGTAAATACATTTAGTTAAGTACCCGGTAGCCATAACTACCAGAATTACGGTATGGTATTCGCTAACCATATACCCTATTTTTGAAAAGGGGAATAATTAACGATATAGGTTATATTAAATGAAACATTATACCGTAATATTTGTAAGAACAATAATTAAACAAACAACATGAAAACCTTTATTTTTTCTTTACTATTAATTGCGTCAATCACAATTGGCTCTGCTGCGCAGACAGGTTGTGATCCTTCGCTGAATTCAAGTCTGCCGCCCTCGCCATACGTTGATGGATTTTTAACATTTGATGGCAGCGGTGATTTTCTTCGTTCAGGTGACCTCAATCAGCTTGAATTTCCTTATAACTCCACTGACAGCTTTTCAATTCAATTCAGCATAAAGATAGATGAACCATTCAGGCCGATGAATATTTTTGGCAAGCACCGTTCAGCCGGATGGATCATAGGGTATCACAGCAGCGAATCGGGATATTTAAGCATTTATATTAATAATACGTGGAAGCGAATTTATTATCTTGGCGCTGATACCACATGGCATAGTTATGAAATAAGATACAACAAATCCACGCAGACACTTATGACCATGGTTGATAAACAGGTAACTAATACATACACCGAATTTACATACTCAAGTATGGCGGATAATTCCGCGTTTTCAGTAGGTAACGTTGGATTTTTCGCACAGTACGGACCGCAATCAGTTAACTTAACTTCATACTGGTTCAAGGGTTCAATTTCGTATTTAAGGATCAACTCAAACACAAACTGTCTTGTGAACTACGGATTTAACGAAGGGGGCGGTCAGGTTGCGAGGGACTCACTGACATATTTTTATTCAGACAGGACATATCCCGGCAGTTCAACATGCGGCACAGCGCACATGATGCTTGGCTATATGCCGGCAGAAGATACATGCGATCCTGTTTGGAGCGCGTTTGACCATCCCGCGAATTCAAGATTTGCTCCGTTGGGAGATGGTACGCAATACTGGTTCAGCAATTCAGGTATGGAGTACTATGCTGAACATTTTTCAACCGCAATGACAGTATGGAATAACAAACTGATAAATACCGGATATTTTAATCTTGCGGGGGGCAATGAAGCAAAATTCATTGCAGCCTGGGACGGCAATTCATGGTCACCCCTTGGCAGCGGCCTGAACCATGAAGCGCTTGGTTTAAGAGGTTATAACGGAGAGCTGTACGCAGTTGGTTTTTTTGATACAGCCGGCGGCGTACCTGCCAAGTATATCGCCAGGTGGAACGGAACAGTATGGCGCAATGCAGGCGAGCAATTCAATAATATTGCTAACACCCTGTATGAATTTGACGGCAAACTTATTGCCGGTGGATGGTTTACATCAATTGGCGATTCGATAATATCATATGTTGCTTCATGGGATGGAAATCAGTGGAGCGCGATGAATACAGGTATGAACGGACCGGTCTATGCTTTATGTGAATACCGCGGAGAGCTTTACGCAGCGGGTAAATTTACCATTGCAAGCGGCGTTCCCGCAGGCGGAATTGTAAAATGGACAGGTCATAAATGGATGGCAGTAGGTACGGGTGTAACTGGCGGCGAAAAGGCAATATATACGCTGGAAGTTTATAACGATGAGCTGTATGCCGGAGGATCTTTTATTAAAATGGGCGATACTTTCTGTTACAATATCGCAAAGTATGACGGCACGAACTGGAGCGCAACAGGCAGCGGAGCTGATGGTGCGATGTGTAATGTTTCCAGGGGAATTGTGAGCGCGCTAAAAGTATGTAATAACGAACTCTATGCCGCAGGCAGTTTCAGCAGATTGAATGACGTTATTGCCAACAAACTGGCAAAGTTCAACGGTACAAACTGGTGCAGCGTTGAATACGGAGTTGACTTAAGACCCCGCGCGCTGGAAGTATATAATAACGATCTTATAATAAACGGCGATTTTTATACCGCTTCAGGTGTTGCTGCGAATAATATAGTGAAGTATACGCCGGTAAGAAATCTGACGGGAATACAGAATAATAATAATATTCCGAAGGATTTCAGGCTTGAGCAGAACTACCCGAATCCGTTTAACCCGCAGACCAAAATAAATTACAACATAGCTGAATTCAGCCGGGTTACGCTGAGAGTGTTTGATATAACCGGCAAAGAAACAGCTGTTCTGGTAAATAAAGACCTGAACGCGGGCGCGTACAGTGAAAGTTTTAACGCATCAGGGCTGGCAACAGGAGTATATATTTACAGGCTTGAAGCAAAAGGCAAAGATGGTGTTGTTAGAACAGAAAGTAAAAAAATGGTTTTGATAAAATAGCACATGACAAATAAGTGCAAACAGAAGTTATAGAGAGTTATAAATTGTAAGAGTAAAGTTTTTTCCACCTATATAGTACCACATTGTGTTTATGTTGTACCTCAGTTTTTTCTTCATGTTGTTGTTCTTCTCCATTCCCCCGACCGTCCGGCACTTGCCGGACGGTCTTTTTTATTAAACAATGTCAGTCTGAGCGCAGCCGAAGACTGGAAATGAAAATAGTATTGCCCTTCGACTACGCTCAGGGCGACAAAAAAGTTCTCCTTATTCTGTTATTGGCCTAACTTTTTTGGTTTCTCTGCCAATAAACTAAGGGTATTAACTGAGACGCCCCAGCGGGGCCTCTATACAGGTGAAAAATATTCGTCCTATGTCTTGTATTTTTAATATCCACCAAGTCATTTGAAAAGAGGTTGTGAGAAATAATAATAGAACCGAGAATAATAGCAGCAGTTTTCATTTATATTTTACTTCCATAAATTTTCTTATGATCAACAGCAGCACATTAACCACGAATTTCACTAATTCCACGAAGTGAATTTTTTAATATGGAAAAAATAGTCGTTTTGCAGGTTGTTCTAAAAGGTTTTGCGAAGTCCCGCAACAAAAAGTAAACTTACTTTCCGTATTTGATTAAATAATTTTTGATTATCTCATTTCTTTTCGAAATATAACTCTCATCGTCCTCAAAAATAATTGGGTCAGATAATGTAATTAGTTTGAAATCCGTGACTAATGGCAATTCAATTTTTCCAATTGCAGGATCCAAGAAATGAACTGTGTATTTATAGAAATCAAGACTTGCACTAAAATGCTTCGGCTTCTCAATAAGTTGACGCTCAATAAAGGCAAGTTCAGGACCAACACATGCTCCTTCCCACTCCAAGTTCATTTTGAAATCGGGAATATTCTCAAATATTGCAATACAAGGTTGATAAGAAATATTATTCTCAATATTGCTGATATTTAAATCTATGTACAATAACACACTACTCCTTAGAACATCGAACTCAATTGAAAGAAGCATACTATCGTGCCAATAGATGCTATCAAAATTATTTGTTTCGGTTATTTTGTACATTTCAGCTTACTCCTTCTTCTTTGGGTGTATTAATCAAGAGCCGGACAATATTCAGTAAATGCAGCACAGAGAGGAATGTCTCTGCTACCGGTGTTTCATATCAGGTTGAATTACAATTCATTCACAACCTTTAAATACCTCTCCCGCATAATTTCCCAGCCGAGCTTATCGTAATCTGCGCGGGCGCTTGCGGTTTTTTGCTGTACAAGCGGCTTGTTATAATAGACTTCCTTTATTCTTTCGGCAAGCTCGTTTGTATTGCCGGATTCAAAGTAAAACAGTGAGTCCCCGCTGTAATATCTTTGGTATGTGTTAAGTTTTGTAGCAATTACAGGAATTTTAAGATATATGGTTTCAATAAGTTTTATAGTATAAAACAGATCGCTGTAAATATTCTTGAGCGGCGGAAGTATCAGCACGCCTGTTTTCAGGACTTCCTTCCGCATTTCCGCGGGTTGGAGGTATCCCATATACTCCACTTTATCCGCTACGCCAAGGGTTTCAGCCAGCGATAGAATATCGTTCAGCGCGGGTCCATCGCCGTATAATCTGAATACAAGCCTCTTGAAATCTTCCGGCGGCATTTGTTGTTTCAGCTTTAACAGGGCTTCAACCACCATTGTTAAATTAAGCAGCTTAACAATGGTACCGTTATATATTATAATGAATTCATTTTCATCCGGTTTTGCGGGTTCAGGGAATTCCGAGGGATCAACGGAATTCATAACGACACTTATTTTTTCATCATTTAAGTTATTCCGCTTAACAAATATATCCTTAGCGTTATCGTGAATGGTGATGACTTTATTAGCAAGTTTAATGGAATATTTTTCCGCGAGAATAAGCAGCTTTACTTTAAATGAATCATAGGCCGCGCCGGTGCGCGCCATGTATAGTTCAGGGAAAATTTCATGGAGATCCAAAATAAGCTTAGCGCCGAAAATTTTATTCCACAGCGCGGCAAAGATCAGGAAGTCAGGGAGAGTGTGTATGTGGACTATCTTAAATCTATAGCGAAGCTGTAAATATAAAAGAAGGAACGAGGATATCCACGCGAAGAGTAAATATTCCAGCAGGGTTAAAAAAAAGCTGCCGCGTTTTTTTGAAACGGGAATTCTGTAAATTAAATTTCCGCCGAGTACTTCAAAGTATTTTTCATTCTTCTTTTTACTGCAAACCACGATACATTTTTTGCCCGTGCTGTTCAATGCGTTAACATATCTCCGCACCCTGGGGTCACGGGGATACTCCTCATAAAGCAGATGGCACACCGGGTATCCGGATTTATTCATATGTTATTTAAACAAACGGGCTAGTTTATCAGCAGTTTACGGTTATAAATAGCGGATTTTTAACAATTTTTATAGGATTTAATATAAATAAAAAAATATTTATTATTAATTGCAAAATTACGCAAAAACATAAATTTTGGGGTAAACACAGGGCTTGGATAAAATTTCCGTAGTAATACCGGTCTATTATAACGCAGATGTGCTGAAGGAAACCCATGCCACGCTTCAGCGTGTGCTTGGCGAGCATTCCGCAAGGTTTGATTACGAGATCATTTTTGTCGATGACGGCTCAAAGGATGAGTCATACCGTGTTATGAAGGAAATTTCCGCAAATGACCCCCGGGCAAAGCTTGTAAAGCTTTCAAAGAATCACGGTGCATATGTTGCGATACTTTCCGGAATGAATTTTGCCACAGGCGACGCAGTGGTTTTTCTTGCGGCTGATCTGCAGGATCCCCCGGAGCTTATCCCGCAAATGTACGATGAATGGGTTCTTGGCAACAGGCGCGATCTTGTGCTTTGCGTAAGGCAAAGCCGTTCAGATCCATTCCTTTCAAAACTATTTTCCGCGGGATTTTATAAAATTTTCCGGGCGCTTGTGCTGCCGGAGTATCCTAAAACCGGTTTTGACCTTTGTATGATAAATAAACAGCAGGCTAAGATACTGGTTGATATGGACGAGAAGAATTCTCACTTAACAGTGCAGATAATATGGCTGGGATTTGGCAGAAGATTTTTGAACTATCACCGCAGGGAGCGCAAACACGGGAAATCAAGGTGGTCATTCTTTAAACGCCTGAAACTTGCATTTGATACATTCTTCGGATTTTCCGCCCGCCCGTTAAGGATAGCCTCATTTATCGGTATGCTTACATGGGTTCCGGCGGTATTGCTTGCGCTTTACATCATCTTAAGGAAAATAATACTTGATGCCCCGCTTTTTGGTTTCCCGGCGCTTATTGCCGCAATTTTTGTAACAGGTGGATTAATACTGCTGAGTATCGGGATTGTAGGCGAGTACTTATGGCGTAATTTTGATGCTACGAGAAAACGTCCCACGTTTATAGTGGAAGAAACAAAAAACATATAGTACAGATATCCGCATTCTGCGAGGGTGATTTATCGCCTGTGGCAGTCTTATCAAAGCTGCCGGAATCCTTTTTTTATCATAACGATTTTAACTTCAATGATAGAGCTTCCTGTTATACATTTCGATTGTCTGCATTTCTACGGAGACAGGCCATGCAAGCCTAATAAGGAGTTTGGTGTATTCTGCGGTAAATGCAGCTACTATGAAAAAGATGAAGCTTTAAAAAACCCATTTCCGGCAATTCCCCAAACACCGGCACATACAGATACAGATGGCGAAAAAAGAATAATTATAGTTAAACTTGATGCCGTTGGTGATGTGCTGAGAACTACATCCATTCTACCAAGCATTAAGGAGAAATACGTTGATTCAAACATTACGTGGATCACAAAAGAACGGTCATACGAAGTGCTGAAAGATAATGACATGATAGATGAAATATACTTTACCACAGATGACCTGGATAATATATACAAAGAAACTTTTGATGTAGCGGTTAATCTTGATAGCGGCAGCGACAGCTGCGAGATAATGAGCAGGATCAGATCAAAGTACTCCTGCGGTTACACGCTGATAAACGGAAAGCCGTATCCAATAAATTCTGCGGCAAATGAATGGTACCTTATGGGGGTTGATGATGTGAGCAAAAAGCAAAACACAAAAACGTACCACCTTATAATTCACGAAATATGCAATTTACCGTATGAAAATTCCGAACCGTATATTTATCTGCCGCCCGAAAAAAGAAGACGGGCGGAAGAAATTTCGGCAAAATATGATCTGGGCAACTATAACAGGATGATACTTGTGAACCTGGGGGGCGGGAACCGCTGGCAATATAAAAAATGGACATCAGATGGTTATATAAAACTTGCCGAAATTCTGAGCGGTAAATATGCTGATACAGCAATAGGTATCATAGCCGGGGATGAGGACAGGGAGTTTTACGAAGTAATATCAACTGAATTAGAGAAATTGTCGCGGGAAAACATAAAATTTTTCGGAACTGAAAATTCCATGGAGGATTTTATTTGTATAGTATCACTTGCCAGGGAAGTGTTTACATCGGATTCCTTATGTTTTCACATTGCAACAGCTTTAGGAAAATATACGGTTGTAATTGTTGGGCCTACATCGCATACAGAGCTTGATGTTTTCGGTAACGGCAGGGTTATATATTCAAACAAGGTCGATTGTCTGTGCTGCTACCTTAACACGTGTCCCAAAACCGTAACGTGCATGAATACCCTTGATGCTGAAGATATTTCCGAATTATTCAGTGTTAACTAAAACCAGAACTGTGAAAGTAGTTTATCTCACTTCCGAAAGTTACATAGACCACAGCTATACTGTCGCGCAGGAGCTTTTAAAACACGCGGAGCTGAAGATCTTTCTGCAGGCGAAAGAGGCAACCATTGAAATTGACAGGTGGTGCAAAAAATTCAATGCTGAATTTGTTGAAAGAAAGAGGTTCCGGAATCCGTTCAGCTTTATCAGTGAGATCTTCTTCCTCCTGAAAATTAGGAAGATGAAGCCTGACGTAGTATGGTTCAATACCATGACCGTTTACCAGGTGCTGCTGGCGGATATTCTGCTGAAACGGTTTTTGGTTGTCATGCATGATGTTGACCTGCATCCTGAAAGCGGCGACAGGCATGGTATGTTTTCGGTCAGAATGACAATGAAGTTTGCGCTAAGAAAGATCTGCGCCGCAAGCAGAACTCAAGGTGATATATTCAGGCAGCAGCACGGTTTTTACCCCCCGGTTTTTCAGCTTCCAATAATCAATTATTACAAAGAAACCGGTGACGCCGGTCTGAAAAAACCATCAGGTAAAGTGAGATTTTTCTTCTTTGGCTCGGTGGAAAAGTATAAAGGAATAGAAACTCTGCTTGCAGCAGCGGAGCTGCTTGATGAGAGGGGCCTGGAGTACGAACTGAATATTTACGGCAAAATTAAATACGATGAGGAAATTATTATTGACAGGATCAGGAATTTGGTAAATGTAAGCATACATAACGAATTCATTGATTACCGGAAGATACATTCTGTTTATAACAGCAACCATGTTTTGATATTGCCATACAGGCAGGTTACACAATGCGGTCCCCTGCTGATTGGCTACAGCGAAGGCGTGCCGGCAATTTGCAGTGATCTTGCGGGGTTCAGGGAGTATGTATCGGATGGTGTTGACAGCATGTTGTTTGGAAATACCGCCGGAAGCCTTGCGGCGAAGATGGAAGAGATTATTAAAGATCCCGGAATTATTAAAAAGCTTTCCAAAGGGATTGAAGAAAATGCGATGAAGAAGTTTTCAATGGATGTTTTGGTTGATGAATATATGGAGAATTTTGAAAAGTACGTGTGACCCCGCCGGGGTCAATTCAATTGTTTTGATGCATTGGCTATAAACGTGTGGCTGCTGCGCGGTCAGAACATCCAAAATTCAGCGGACGAAAATTTTTGAACAAATATATAACTGTCTTCAAATAGGAAAATCCATAAAATAATTATGTTTCAAATGCCTCAAGATATGGCTATTTTAGCGGTTAGAAAACAGAATTCACCATAAACAGATGAAAATACTGGTAACAGGCGGCGCAGGATTCATTGGTTCTCACGTAGTTGACGTGCTGATGGAACAGGGTCATGATGTGATAATTTATGATCTTGAAGCGCCGGTTTACGGGCAAAAATGTGAACATATTACCGGAGATGTCAACGACTCAGCCAAATTGAAAAGCGCGGTTAAAGGAATTGACGCCGTATATCATATGGCGGCACAGGCAAATGTGAATGTATTTTTCAATGAGCCGGTGATCTCGAACATGAATACATCCAACACAACCATAAACGTACTTGAAGCTGCGCGCGAAAGCAAAACCGGGCGCGTTTTGCTTTCATCAACTGAGTGGATCTACGGCAGTGTTGAAGGGGATGACGATACACAGATCACCGAAGAGACTATATACGCGCAGAACCCGGATCATTTATATACATCTTCAAAAATTGCCGCAGAGTTGTTCTGTAAGAATTACAAAAATCTTTACGGTGTGAATTATACTATTTTGCGTTACGGCATACCGTTTGGTGAGCGCGCAAGAGCGGCAACGGTTACACCGATATTTATTGATAAGATATTAAAGGGTGAAGAGATAACTATTCATGGCACAGGGAGCCAAACCAGGCAATTCATTTATGTGAGAGATCTGGCCGAAGGCAATGTTAGCGCATTGAAGTCTGAAGGCGAGAATGAAATCTTTAATATCAACGGCAGGGAAGTCATTAAGGTAATTGATATTGTTACGACCTTAGAGGAAATACTCGGTAAAAAGGCAAAAGTGAAGTTCATAGAAGACCGGAAGGGTAATTATAAGGGCAGGTTTATATCCAGTGAAAAGGCGGAGCGAATGCTAGGCTGGAAGCCGAAATATTCCTACCGCGAAGCGATGGAGAAGTATGTGAAGACCATTGTGCAATGAGGAATGAACAATGAACAAAATGATTAATGAAACCTCATTCGGAGCAGGGTTTCTCAACTGGAAACGTGGGACAATAAATTATAAGTTGTTGATAATTTCAGCTCCGTTAGGAGCGAAATGTTTGCAGAGTTTATTGCGTTTGATTTATGAGCTCCGTAGGAGCGAAATGTTATTCTTATCAAAGCAAAGTTTTTTTGTACAACAGGGATAATATTTACAATAAAAATTGAGATACCCGTTTTCACGGGTATGATAAAATGAATAAAGTTTTAGTAATTGGCGGGGCGGGGTATTTGGGGTCTGTGTTGTGTGATAGACTCCTGAGCGAAGGGTATTCGGTCAGAATACTCGACAGCTTTATTTACGGCAAACGTCCGGTTGAAAAATATGCAGGCAACCGTAATGTTGAAATAATTGAAGGCGATATACGCAATATTGAAACTGTTAATATTGCTATACGTGATTCCGACAGCGTGATATTGCTTGCCGCCGTGGTGGGGGACCCCGCAAGTAAAGCGAGACCCGAACAAACCGTTGAAACTAATTTTCTAGCGGCACAGGTTGTGGCATCCTCAGCAAAGCTCGCGGGGGTTAGTAAGTTCATTTATGCTTCAACATGCAGTGTGTACGGAGTGGGTAGCGATATACTTGATGAAGAGGCTCCGTTAAATCCCGTGAGCCTATACGCTAAAACAAAAATATCCAGCGAAGAGAGTATTATGGGTATTGCGGACGGAAATTTTAAGCCGGTAATAATGAGAATGTCCACTTTGTATGGCTGGTCACCACGTATGCGGTTTGATCTTGTTGTGAACACAATGACAATGACCGCCTTCACAGAAGGAAGGATAAATGTATTTGGCGGCAGCCAGTGGCGGCCGCTGCTCTCGCTTCCAGATGCGGCGGAGGCGTATTTGAAGGTACTGCAGAAAGAACAATCAGCCGGTAAAATTTATAATGTGGGTTCCGAAGAGCAGAATTATATTATTTCGGATGTTGCGAATCTGGTTGCAAAAGGAATAGCGGAAGCAAGCGGTAAGGATATTCCCGTGAATATCGAAGGCGAGAGCGTTGATGCCCGCGATTACAGGGTATCATTTAGAAAAATACAGAGTGAGCTTGGGTTTTCGGTGAAGCACTCCATCAGCAGCGCAGCTGCGGAAATATGGGGTAAACTGGAATCAAAAGAAATTAAGGATCCGAAACAGAAGGTATATTACAATCATTATTTTGATCCGAGCGAAGAGCTGATTGGGTGAAGGTTTAATTAGTAATTAGTAATGAGTAATGAGTAATGAGCAATGAGCAATGAGAAATGAGTAATGAGTAATGAGCAATGAGTAATGAGTAATTAGTAATAAGTAATGAGTAATAAACAATAGGTAATTGGAATTTTCTCACAGCTCCGTTAGGAGCGAAATGTTTGTAGGCGTGATTATTTAATTTTATTGAGCTCCGTAGGAGCGACATGTAAATGTTGTCAAAAAGCAATAAATATAAATATGAATTTTTCAATAGGGTTTGATAAAAGAGATTTGCCGAAGGTGCATGAAGCATTTGATAAGATCGTAGGATCAAATAAATGGACAGAAGGGTATTATACCGAGCTGTTTGAAAACAACTGGGCTAAGTGGAATGAGCTTGAATCAGTTGCTTTTTCAAGCTGGGCGGGAGCCGCGCTTGCTGCGCTGGATTTCTACAACCTAAAGGGGAAAACAGTGCTGTGCCCAAGCAATACATTTATGGCAACTCCACTGGCAACGCTGCAGGCGGGAGCGGAAGTACAATTTGTTGACTGCAACAAGTTTGATCTCTGTATGAGCTATGATGATATGGTATCAAAAGCAGAAAAGTATAAACCGGCTGCAATCTGGGTGGTGCATATTGGGGGACATTTAGCTTTTGAGATAGAAAAAATTGCCGCTTATTGCAAGGCGAACAGTATTATTCTTCTTGAAGACTGCGCTCACGCGCACGGCGCTTCATTTAACGGCAAGAAGCCGGGTATGTGGGGCGATGCGGGATTTTATTCTTTCTATGCTACCAAAACAATTTCCACCGGTGAGGGCGGGATGCTTGTATCAAAACACAAAGATGTTATTGAGCATGCAAAAAAATACCGCAACTACGGAAAGTTTGATTATACTGTTAAGGGTTTGAATTACAGAATAACGGAATTTCAGGCGGCAATTGGCGCATTTGGAACAGAACGATTGCAGGAGATTGTGGACTTCAAGAATAATTATGCCGAAACACTCCACTCAGCGCATCCCAACAGACTCAAGCTCCCCGAGGGAATGATATCGGGGTATTATAAATATATAGTGTTTGACCCAATAGAAAAATCAACAGGCAAGGTTTACGAAGAACAGTGTCACCATATATTGAAGCACAATGTTGAATTGCCCAACAGCGATTGGATCGCCGGTAATCATTGGTGTGTGCCGGTCTATTATAATCCGTGATGCAGCCCATCGGATTATAGAACATGAACATCCCCATTGTTAATTAATGCAGGAGAAGCAATTAAGGTTGAATCTGCATATACAGCTATTCAGGTAATCGTCCCTCTTCACAGGGGGAATCAATAAAAAATCTGAAAAAATGAATCCGACACAATATTACGAGTACACACCGAACAGCGTAGATTTTTCCGGGTATGAGCGCGGAGAGTCTAACAAGATTCCGTATGGGTATTTGGGGTTGTATCTCGTGCTTTCAATTGTAATATGTTACCTGTATCACAAAAAAATAGTGGCAGCGGCTGATTGGTATGCTCCTAACAGCCTAAACGCTGTGGCTTCATTCAACACGGCGAAGCCGTACCAGTTCCGGCTGCTTATGCCGGTGATATTTGATTTCTTCCGGCCGCTTCATGCAGTTTACGGTAAGTATCTTTACGGCGCGTGGAATGTTGCCGCATTACTTCTGTTACAGGTAGTGTTTTATAAATTGTTATGCGGATATTTCAAGAATAAGAAATATCTTTTGTGGGTAGCTCCGGTGATACTGTACCCTGTACTTTTTAACTACATTCTTCTGAACCAGTCGTTTCAGTATTATGATTTTACAGCTATTTTACTTTTTACGGTTGGATTGTATTATATAATGACTCGCAATACCACGGCCTTTTTCATATTTTTTGTAATTGCTATAATAAACAAAGAAACAGCCGGTTACCTGATATTTGCCTACATGTTATTCAACTATAAAGAGCTTTTCACAAGAGAGATAATTCGGAATACCGCGATACTGGGAGCAATTTTTATAGGTTATAAGCTGCTGCTGGGATATATTTTCCGCGCCAACCCGGGCGATAGCTTTGAAATAGGATATTACGAGAACATAAGGATTGTGAACGAGTTATTAAGCAACAGAACATTACTTAAAAATCTCGCGCTGAACTTCGGGGGTCTTTATTTATTTGTGATCCTGCTTTTCATTACAGGGTTATGGAAAAAATATCCCGACAGAAGAAAAGTATTTATGAACCTGGCTATAGTGCCGTATTATATTTTCGGGATATATATAACATATATAACAGAAGTAAGAGTTTATACGGAACTTATACCTATGATAACAGTTTTATTTTTAATATTTTTAAGCAGTTTTAAGTTTTCGGGGCTTGTACCCAGGGAATTTGTGATAAAAAAGTAAATTGTCATATATTAAATAAGTATCAATTTCACATTTGAACGAAGAATTAAAAGATAAAGAGCAGCAAAAAACGACACTAAGCGGGAATGAATCGCAGGTAAGCTTTGATGATTACGTTGAGACATACAGAACAGAAATTGATGATTCGATAGGATTCATTGGGCAGGATGTGGATTTTTTTATTGAAATAAAAGCGGAGCTTTTATTGAAGCTTGCCCGGAAGAACTTCGGTGATACATCAAAGATCAAGGTTCTTGATATTGGCAGCGGAGTTGGACTGGTTGACAGGTTCCTTAAATTGAGCATTCCGAATTTGAATGGTGTTGATGTGGAAGAAGGCGTTGTAGAAAAAGCGAAATTCAATAATCCGGAAGTAAGTTATCAGCTGTATGACGGGGCGAAGCTGCCGTTTGAGGATAATACATTTGATATGTGTTTTGCGATAAACGTAATGCATCATGTACCTCCGGGAATGTGGGAAAATTTTTCACGGGAAATGCACCGTGTCTTAAAACCGGGCGGCATTGCCGCGGTGTTTGAACATAATCCGCTGAACCCGCTAACAAGGCTTGCAGTGGCAAGATGTGAATTTGACCGTGACGCGGTTCTGCTGAACCACGGTAAGATAAAAAGCCTGTTTAACGGCGCGGGTCTGAAAGTGTTTGATGATTCATTCATAGTATTCTTTCCATTCAAAGCAAAATTCTTTAGATCCATTGAAACGGCTTTAGGGTGGCTGCCGCTTGGCGCGCAGCATTACGTTACCGGCAGAAAATAAACTATACTGAACTTATAAATACTTTTGATAAAATTCCTAAATAAAAAATATCCCAACGATAACTATCCTTCGGTACTTATCCATATCTATTATTTAATGATATCCCTTACGTTCTGTTATATTTATTACCATAAATTCATTACGAAGGCTGATTTTTACTCAGCTTCA
The DNA here is from genome assembly GCA_002344125.1 of Ignavibacteria bacterium UBA2360. Lineage (GTDB taxonomy): Bacteria > Bacteroidota > Ignavibacteria > Tepidaquicellales > OLB5 > OLB5. The sequence continues at coordinate 573,029 of DDTQ01000011.1, forward strand.
TCAAGCGGCGGCATTTATGCCGTGCTAAGCGGTGAGGCACTTAAGCCGGTCCAGTACAGAATTTTGATCCCCCTGCTTTTTAAAGGTGTGCAAACGGTGATATTTCTTGTAAAGGCAATACCTGATGGCGCTTTATTCTTTTTGATAACCATAGCGCTGTGTTACATGATATTGTTCTCATTTTACATGCTTCTTGGGCAATATTTTAAAGGCAAAGCAATGAACTGCTGGATGGCATCTATAATAATTTATCCTATGATCTGGAACCTGATCATAATGAACGGGCAGTTCTTTTACATGGATTTCAGTCTTCTGCTAATAATGATACTTGGGTTCTATTGTGTGGTATCAGAAAAATATAACTGGCTTATTGCAGTTTTCTTTCTTGGTGTACTAAACCATCCTTCGGCGGGGTACCTTATACCGGCATTCCTGTTATATAATTACAGGAAACTTCTTAAACCAAGAACAATAATATATACGGTTATAATGAGCGCGCTGTACATTGGTACGTATAAGATAATGGATATGTACTTTCCCAGTACAGAAGGATATTTTGTTATATATAATCTGCCCAGAAATCTAAGTATGTTTTACGTTCTGGCTCCGCATATTATACTGCGCGATATATTTTTCAATTTTGGCGGTCTCCATTTTTTTGTTTTGATTTTTTTCCTTTCCGGGGCGTGGAAGAAGTTCAGGGGTCCGCTGCTATATGTTAATCTTGTGATAGTTCCTTACGTAATATCTGTATTTGTAAATTTCAGTATTGAAGAAATACGCAATTACGTAGCTATAATTCCGTTTGTTCTTATTGTATCTTTACTGTTTTTGAGCTCTTTCGATAATTCATTTTTAAAGCCCGTTGAAAGGCTATTTGAAAATAAAGAAAAGTGACACAATAACAGGTGATGAAAGTTCTATATGTAAGTTCGAATGGCGGAATACATGATTACAGGTTTCTAAAAAAACTTGTAAATGATTATGAAGTTCTTTTTTTGCATTATGCGGCCGGCGAAATAATTGTTGAAATTGATAAACTTGATAACCTTCAGATAATTTCCAAGAGGCCTGCATTCCGATCAATGCCGCTTATCAGCGAGCGGGCGCATTTTAAAAATGTAGTAAAGGAATTCAAACCGGATATAATCCACACGGGTTATGTTTGGCAGGTTGGAATACTTGCGGCAAACTCAGGTTTCCACCCGCATCTTTCGATGCCGTGGGGCTCTGATATTCTGACAGAACCCGATAAAAGCTACTTTCGCCGAAAACTTGTGCAAAAAGTTATGGAAACGTGCGACCATGTGCAGTGCGACGCGGAGTTTGTAAAACAGAAGATCATACGGGACTATAACAAGCCGGAAGAAAACATAACGGTTTTCCCGTGGGGGATTGATCTGGAATTATTTTCAAGATCTGATAAAGCCGCAGCAAGAAGCTCTCTTAAGCTTGAAGGAGATAAATTCGTAATACTTTTCAACCGGTATTTTGAACCCGTTTACGGCGTTAATTACCTGCTGGATGCTTACAGAGAATTTGCATCGGATAAAGATGATGTCATGATGCTGATGCTTTCAGACGGTACAGGTAAAAATGATGTTCTGAAGTTTATTACCGAAAAAGGCCTGGATGAAAAAATTCAGCTTATCGGCAGGGTGCCTAATCACGAACTGCCTGCATTTTTGAATGCAGCGGATGTGTATGTATCGCCCTCGCTAAGCGACGGGACATCGCTTTCGCTGCTTGAAGCAATGGCATGCGGCACAGGGCTGATAGTTACGGACGTTCCCGCAATTATGGAATGGGTAAATATCGATAACGGGCTAATAGTACAAAAGGGCAGCACCGCGGAAATAAAAAACGCGCTGGAAGAATATTATATGAACAGAGAGCTTGCAAATACACACGGCGCAAAAAATATCCAAATAGCAAAAGAGCGTGCTGACTGGAACAAAAATTATCTTAAGCTGAAAGAGATATACGCTAAACTCACAAAATAGCCCGGATGAAGAAAATATTACTATTACATGGCGCCATTGGCTCGCAAGAACAGCTGGAGCCTTTAAAAATTGAGTTAAGAGGGAAGTATGAAGTGCATACTTTCAACTTTTCGGGTCACGGCGGCAGCGAGATTCCCCATGAACCATTTTCAATTGAAATGTTTGCGGGAGATATAATTGATCATGTTAATAGTAATGATCTTTCGGGAATAGATATTTTTGGCTACAGTATGGGCGGATATGCAGCATTATATGCCGCGCTTAAGAATCCGGGAAAGATAGGCAGGGTATTCACACTTGCGACCAAGTTTGACTGGTCGATTGAGATTGCGGAGCGGGAAGTTAAAATGCTTGATGCTGAAAAGATAAAACAGAAGGTTCCTAAGTTTGCTGAAGAACTATCTGCGCGTCATGGAGCGGATAAATGGTTGACCGTGTTGGAAAAGACAGCAGGAATGATGAGGGCTCTGGGAAGCAATAATCTGTTAACGGCAGAAACTCTGGCGGAAATCCAGAACGAAGTACTGGTTGGAATTGGCGACAGCGATAAAATGGTAACACTTGAAGAAACAATTGCGGCATACAGAGCGCTGCCGAAGGCGAAACTGCTTGTTATGCCGGGTACACCTCACCCGATCGAGCAGGTTGATGTTGAAAGGCTGGTGAGTGAAGTTGAAGGGTTTTTTGGCAGATAGATCAGACTTTAAGGTTTTTACTACTAGAATTACTATTTCTCCCTTTCATTACTGACTATAAAATTATTTGTATTACGCTATTTATTGATGTAATAAGACTATAGTAGCGTAAGTTTTCTAACTTGCGGCACGCATAATTAAAAATGTATTTAACGCTACATAGCCAAGAGTCACCGAATAGAAACTGATCCTATCCAGCTTTTTGGCCTTGGCTAAATATTCAGGCTTTTGGGTTTCATTCCATTTAAAAGAAATAACCGCAACAACCAAAATGATAAATATTGCTATAAATGTTATGTTGTGTATATTATCAAACAAAGTGTTGGAAACTGTTGAGGGTACCACTGATTCAATAATATACTTATTGCCTACGGCAGCGAAAAGGCCGCCTACACACAAACCAAGCCTATCGCTTGGTTTCACGAAGAATGCCAGCAGAACAATTGAAAACGCAACATAAACGCCCGTGAGCATTTTAAACAGGGTATTCCATGAATTTTCACGGGTTAAGTAAATATCGGCAGTCACCGAAGGGTATGTGCTTGAGCCTTTTATTACCGGGTCTCCAAAGGTGGTATTGTACGTCTGGTTATCAACGTAGAAAGCCAGTGAATCAATTTTCCAGTTGCTGAGCACGAGATTTGAATCAATAGCCGAATTGCCTTCATCAGCAATGAACATCAGCTTTTTGGTATCGTAGATCGTGTGATCGATATGGAAGGTAAGTTTTTGTTTATCGAACGGAAACGCGGATACATCCCATTCTTTAAAAACTACAGCGTTGAATTTCATCATATCCCAGTTCACATTATCTTTTTTTGATTTTGCGTAGTTGGAGAAAGATGACGATTTGGAGTTAGTAACTTCTATCGCATCATTGAACTGGAGGCTGTCATTTTTGTAGTTAAACCACATCCAGAAATCAGCCGAAAAACTCTGGTCGCTGATATTGAAGTCGGTCAGTGAATTAAAATAAATACCTACGGTACAGGTATCATCAGCTGAACTGCTGAGCGATACCAGGCAGCCGAGAAGCAGGAATACAGATAGAATTTTCTTCATTAAATATAAAAAATTTTAAAATTAACTTACCATTCTGTCTAGTGCAAATTTAATGATGTAAAAATTCAATTGTTAGTTAATAATTTATATTAGTTTATAATACAGGAAATATGGCAGAACCGCTGAAAAATATGTATAACAAACCTTACCTGGAAAAATTCGCAGGAGTTTTTAAAAAGATCTATCCTGCTTTCAATTCAAAACAATTTCTGAAACTGGTATTTGACGGTGAATGGGAAAGCAAAGAGCTCAAGCAAAGAATGAGCCACATAGCACGCTGCCTTCACAAAGTGCTTCCGGGAGATTACAGAAATAATATTTCAATTCTTAAAAAGGCTGTACCTGAGTTTAAGGGATTTTTATCGATGATATTTCCGGATTACGTTGAGCAGTTTGGCACGGATGATCCCAAAACATCTATCCCGGCGCTGATGCTCTTCACACAATACGGCAGCAGTGAGTTTGCGGTGAGACCATTTATCATTAAATACCCGCAGGTATTAATGCCTGAGATGCTTAAGTGGGCCAGGCATAAGAATCACCATGTGAGAAGGCTTGCATCGGAAGGCTGCCGCCCGCGGCTGCCCTGGGCAATGGGGCTGCCGGAATTTAAACTCAATCCCGCCCCGGTATTGAAGATACTGGAGATACTGAAGGCTGATGAATCTGAATACGTAAGAAAAAGCGTTGCCAATAACCTTAATGATATTTCTAAAGATAACCCCGAAACAACCTTGAAGCTTGCCAAAAGGTGGTATGGCAAGAATAAGAATACTGATTGGATAGTTAAGCACGGGCTGCGGGGATTGCTGAAAAAGGGCAACCCCGATGCTTTGAAACTCTTTGGCTGGCATGGCTCTGAAGGTTTAGAAACGACCGGTTTTAAACTCAGCACTAAAAAAGTACCAAATGGCGGTAAGTTTGATTTTACGTTTTCAATAACACCCGTTAAGCCGGTGAATGAAAACGTTAGGCTGGAATACACCATTGATTTTTTGACTTCGACGGGAAAAACCGGCAGAAAGATCTTTAAAATAACCGAAGGCAGATTTGAAAAGGGAAAAACATACAGTTTTACCAGGAAACATTCATTTAGAGATCTTACCACAAGAAAACATTTTAAGGGTAAGCATAAGATAGCAATAATTGTTAATGGTGAAAAGACGGCAGAGAAGGATTTTTATATCATATAGGGTAACTATTGCGCCACTGTTTTGGGGCTAAAAGCCGCAGAGTGCTTCCAGTTTATAAAACGATTCACAACTCACTTTCAACTATTTATATATTTCAAATATGCGTACATTATCGTAGGTTGATTTGTGGCAGGAGACACAGGCTTTGCCGTTTTTGCTTACGCTGTACTCAACATCTCCTGTTGGTGAGTATTCCGCCCAAAGCCAGTCTTTGTTTGAGTTAGGAGCGCCTTTGAGCTTTACCATTGCGGCAAGCAACTCCACCTGCCCGGTTTTTTCAGAGTATATTTCTTTAACAATGATCGAGGAATCAGGGAACATAATACCCTTAGGCAGATGCCCGTCTGAATTGAGCACCGCCGCCGCCTTATAGTTGAACCTGACCCGCATGAAGTTATCGTGCGCGCCTTCTGTTTCTTTGCTGCTTGGCAATATTTCAGGTGAATGCTTATAATAGTAATATTCCTTCTCGGAAGTTATCCATTTATACAGGCTTTCATCATCCGCGGTTTGTTTTGGCGCGAAGATGAATATATAGCCGGTAATTGCAAAAGCTATAACAACAAACGCGATATTTTGGATCAGTTTTCTTTTGTTCATATCACTTTTTATCGAATAAGTTAAAAATCAGTGAAACTGCTTTCTGCAGAAAAACGGGTATCACGGGATGATAGATATTATACTTTCCGCACATACGCGCTGCCTGAAAAAACGTTGGAGCGCCATTGGGTTTGGTTTTACCTGATGAAGCCAGACAGAACATTTCTACAAAAAAGTCTTCAGTATCGGCAGCAGGTTTGAAACTGACAATTAATTCCGAAGTTACCGCTTCGCTGTTCCACCACCGGTGCGGCACTCCTTTATTCATTAGTATCTTTTCACCGGGTTTTATTACGTGCCTTGTTTTACCAATTTCAACATTCACGGTGCCCCTAATTACTTCAAATATCTCATCCTGCCGGGTATGCCGATGTTTCATTGGTACAGTACTGCCGGGTTTAAGCTGAAGATGGAACTCCAGCAGCTCACCGCCTGTCATTGAGGCTGTTTTTTGGAATGTGAGCGTTTCACCGGTAACGGTGTTCACTATTGTTTCGCCGGGTTTAGCCATATACTTTTACGTAACAATGACCGATGCTATTTGATCTCAGCGGTCGGTTCGTAGGTTACCACTAACCATTTATCGGTTTCCATAGCAAAGGTCATATCATTTCTGATATATGGTCGTTTCGCGGTAAGCTCACTGAAAATACGGTTCATCAGTGTATTCGGATTCTTTCGGTACATGATTATTCCCCGCGGATTTTTTTTCATGAATGATTTTATTTCCACAGAGAGCCCCTCTTTATCAACTGGCACATTGTAACTGCTGATGAGTATTTTTTCAGGGGGAGCAAGCTTTGTGCGGTAGGGTACGTAAAATATGCTGGAGGCGTTATCATCCGCATCAAAGATCAGCGCGGGATAATTTGAAATGTTGCGATCAATAAAATAAAGCAGCTTATATGTTTCATCAGGTTCATCAGCGGTTACAATGAACTCGATGACCTTGGGAAAGAGTTTGTTATATTTTTCGGGTACCATTTCTTTAATATAAGAAAGCGGGATGCATGAAAGTATAACGACTGAAGCAATCGCGGATTGCAGGAAACCCGAGCGAACTTTGGATAGATCTGTATTAAGACCCGCCGCTGCGATAACCGGCGCAATAAAGAACATTAAATACAGGTAATGCGTAGTATGGTATATGGTTGATTTCGCTCCGGCCAGCCCGTTTATCAATGCGGGTGCAAGTATTGGAATAAGCAGTGCTATGAGAAAGATTTTGGGGTAACCTTTATAAAAGAACAGGACCCCTTTGATGAAATACCAGAACAGGATAATTGTTAAACCAAGGGCAAGGAAGTAGTATGGCAGGAAAAATCCTTTTGCCCTTAAGCCCAGGCTTAAACCCTGAATATTAACTGAATCGGTATATTGATCCGCTGAGTTAATTGTCTTAAATGGCTCGCCGTACACGGCATAACTTATTGCTATCCATATTACCTGGAAGAGCAATGAAAGCCCGATGTAATAACAGCAGCCGCTTCGACGGGTTAAAAACGCCAGCAAACAGAACGGCACAATGACAAAAATTGCTTCGGGTCTTGATGCGAGAGCTATGAAGGAGAATATACCCGCAACAACAAAATACTTAATGCTCTTTTCTGATGCCAAAGCCTTGATGAAGTAATATATCATAATACAGGAAGCCGCAAGGAAAGTTTGCTGCGCGTAGGGTTCAAAATTCAATCTGAATATCACGGGATTCAAAGAAGCAATTAAAAAAGCAAGCATGGCTGTTTTGAAATCGGTGAGCGCAAGCGTCATTTTAAACACATAGATACATGCAATCGTCATAACCGCTATCATAGCGAAGGCGGAAGTATAGAAGAACTCACCTGTAATTTTGATCATGGGGCCCATGAAATAGAACCAGAGCGGGTGGCCTGATTCAGGCAGAACGAAGAACGGCTTTTGAGACCACCACAGGGCATTCCATACGCGCGTGGCGGAATCGCCCATATCCATCATGTTGAATGGTATGAGATATATTTTAGCGGCAATTGTAATTATTATTGCGGCGGCAAAAATTATGATCTGTGTTCCCGTGAGTTTTTCAGAATGCAGCGCAAACTCCCCGCTGCCAAGCAGCTTAGGAAACAGAAATGGTTTTTTGGTGTTATTCATTAACAAAATTAATTATTTCACAAAATACAAATTTGGTTTACCCTTGTGACCCAGGATACCTGCATAGGTTCCTTTAATGTAATACCAGCCAAGTTTCAGGTCACAGATCTTAACAAACCAAACAAGTCGCCATGGAAAAAGAAAGCTATCGGCTAAGTATGAAAGCAGCATATTTCCGTATAAACCGAATTTACGAAAATACAAATATTTATTTCTTTGAATAAGGTAGTATTCAAAGTAGTAGCCCTGTTTGTTATCTTTGTTCCAGTTGTGGTTATGCCACAGCACGGCATATTTGTTTACTATACATATATACCCGGCATCTTTTATACGCCGGGCCAGATCAATTTCATCGCCGTAGGCGAAGTAATCTTCTTCCCACATGCCGGCTTTTTTAAGGGCATCCGCTCTCACCATCATTGCCGCGCCGGGTAGTACATCCGAATTCGCAGCCGTGGGCATATTTTTTTCCGTTTCGCTATAGGCTGAGCCTTCGTATTTTTTTTTGATAGTATAAGAAGCAAAATCCGCGCTTGCGCCGAACTCCTGTACACGCTCCTTATTTTTCGCTCCGCTCCAGAAGAAGATCACCGGCGAAGCCGCGGCTATAGCCGGGTTTGTTTGCAGTGAGCCGATAAGCTGCTCAATGCAAGCGCTATCAAGTATTGTATCGTTATTCAGAAAAAAAATGTATTCGCATCCGGCGGTAATTGCTTTTTGCGCGCCAATGTTGTTACCCCCGGCAAAGCCGGTGTTTGCCCCGGCGGGGATATATTCAATGTTTAAACTGAACTTAGTGTTCAGTTCTCTGGAAAACTCAGAATCAGAGCTATCGGGATTGTTATCCACAAAATATATAATGAAATCCTTATCGGTTTGTTCTGCAAGCGAGCTGTAAAGAAGCTCAAGGTTTTGCTTTTGGCGGTACATTACAAGTATTATTCCGGTTTTAGCCAATAAAACCGCCTTCATAAACACCGGTTATAAGGCCGGTATAATATTCGGTGACTTTTTCAATGGTGTGATACTGACGCACAAATTCAGCGGCCTGTTTACCAAGCAGGGTTGTGTCTTCCCGGTTCAGAATCATTTTCCTCAGCGCAGCGGCAACTTCGCCGGTATTTAATTCCACAAGCACGCCGTTTGCATTATTTATGAACAGACCGGTATCGCCGCGGTTAGAGGCAATTACGGCGTTGCCGCAAGCCATTGCCTCGAGGACACTTTGCGATGGATAGTTTGTGCCGGTTTGAAGTGAAACAAACACTGATGTTCTGCTGAAAACTTCAGGGGGGTTGTTATGGAAAGTAAAATTGACATTCTCTTTTATTCCGGCGGCTGTAATAAATTCGGCAATCTCATTTACAAGCGAGCCCTCGCCAAGCAGATGAAATTTAACATTTGGGAATTCCCTGAGCATTTCCCGCGCGGCATTGAGGTACAACATAGGGTTTTTATCGGGTTCAAGCCGGGAGGCGAAGGCGACTTCAAAGGGATCCTTGAGGCCGGCTGCGCATTTGCTGTAATCTATGAATGAGCATGGAGCGATTGAAATTTTTTCTTCAGGTATTGTTACACCAAGCTTCTTAACGCCGGAGGCAATATATGGGCTCAGGAAATCTACCTTATCGGCTGACTGAAGAATATTATTAAAGGAATAGTACTTTCTGTACCAAAGCTTTTTGGTATCGGGCAGGACTTCGGTGAACCAGCTATCCATATCAGAGAAAATTGTTTTTACGCCGGGGATATTATTTTCTTTGTAAAAAACCAGCGGCAGCCCGCCGGCAAAAATCCCGATAAGTACTTTTATATCTTCCTGTTTCCTTATGGCTTCAATCTGCCTGAATAGTTTTTTTTGCCGGCTTTTATTTTTGTAATACCAGAAATATTTCCTTGCCGCAGAGGCGTTTTTATCGGTTTCGGCGGGATCAGGGGCAGTATCATTATACTTTTCAGGAAGCGGGCTTTGGCTGCTTGCGCTATTTTCCTGAGCAGCTGTATTTATCACCCTGATGTTACTATCGTTAAAGCCGGGGAAAGAACGCCCGAGATGTTTTTTCATTAAGGGATTAATGATATAGTAAAATTTTCCCGGGTGCAGTTTCTGCAGGCTGCGAAAAAGGTTTGTGAAACGCTTTTCGGCGCCGCCAAATGCCCCCGAAGGAAAGATTACAAATGCTGTTTTAGGAAACTGTGAATTCACCCTTAATTATCCGTCAAATATCGGTTAGTAACATATATTTCAAAATAGATTTCCAAATATAGTTTACCTGTATGTTTATAGATAGTAAAAAATTTGACAAAAATCAAAACTTCATCCAAAAAACTCACGAAATAGGGGTATTAAAAAAGACTTGCAGATATGATGAATGGTTTTTAGATTTATAATTAAATTTAACGGAAAGGCAATGAAAATACTATCTTACGTTTTAGCGATTTTAGTTATATTAGGCAGCGTTTTATATTATGGTTGTGATGACGCAGGGCAGCTGCCAAAACAGGAAACAGCAGGGCAGGTAAAGCTGACACAAAATGTTAAACTACCTACACTGGACCCCGCTACTGACGGATATTATAATTTATTCGTGATCTTAGCTGATACTCTTGGTAACATAAGGCCTTCACACCTGGGAAGGTTTAATGTTTTAACTTCGGGCGATCTTGTTGATGTAAACGGCAACCCTTTGACGCTTACAATGAATCCAAACGATACTATAGATCTGGCAAGGGCATTATATTCTGTAATAAGTATTGATATTGGAGTAGTGACAGTACCCGGCCTGACAAGAATTGTTGCCGGACCAATTACTGTTTACCCGGATTCTGTTACGGCCGCATTGCGGATTAACGATACCGGGGCAGTGGGCAGCGCGATGACAGCGGCTCTTGGACCCAACAGCGTATTTTATATAGTAAACGCGCCAACAGGTACATTGGGTGATTGCGGCAAAGGATTGTGGTTCTGTGATGAAAACGGAGTTCTTTCATGGCCCGCAGGCAGCGGATTAACACCCGGAAGAGGATGGTTATACCATGGTTATGTGAGAAACAAAGTTTCCGGTGAAATATATTCTACGGGAACATTTTATGACCCTGATAATTTTGATTCAGACGGGGCAGGTTCATGCGCAGATACTGTGGGAACAGCGTACAGCAAGCCGGGTCAAGATTGGGTTAAAACCGGCTGCAGCACAGTTGGCAATATACTTGACGGGAACCATGAAACATTCGTAACGCTGGAACCGGAATTCAGATCAGGTTCGCTTCCGCCGTTTGTATTGAAACTATACTATCAAAATGTAATTGTAAGCGGACTAAACTGCAACAGGCATGATAATATGTTCACACAAAGGCAGAATATACCGAATGTAAATTTAAGGGTTACAAGATAATTTAACAGGTTTTTTAAAACAAAAGCCGCTCAGGTTACAGAGCGGCTTTTTTATTTGCGGGAAAGTTTAATTATTTCTTTAAACCATATAATTCATGTTCACCGGTTTTTAGTATCAGCCGCTTTTGCAGGGTATCACTCTTAACGAGTGAATCAAGCTCACCGTAAATTTTCTGAAATCCTAAAGGATAAACATCGCGGGTTACAAGCAACAGCTTTTCGCTGCCCGGCTGAGAATTTTTCAGGGATTCGGACATTCTTTCAAAAGTGAAAATTGTATTGGGTATATAAAACCGTGTCACAAAAGAGCCATTATAAAGTGTATCAGTATTTGAGATATTTTGTATAAGCTGTTTGTGGAAATCCTTCTGTGTATTATCATGCTTGACGGGTGAAAACAACCTGTTTTTGAATCCATCCAGATCAAACTGCACGCCATCGTTGTAGCCAATCCTTGCATAAACCAGGTTGGCCGAAAAGCCGTAAAGCATAAGCATTAACATGCTTAGAGCAGAAACATATCGCAAAAGACTCTCCTTACCCGGGAATTTTCGCAGTGAATAATCATACAATTTAACAACAAGTACGGCTGCCATAAAACATAATGTAATTACTGCCATGAACGGGTTTCTGTATGTTGTAAGCGGGTAAATGAAGATCCACCAAAACGCAGTTATCAAAGTAAAGAAAAGCAAAAATCGTTCAAAAGCGTTTTTCATAATAAAACTGAAAGAAGCTGAGATTATTATCAAAGCTGCCAGGGGGAAGAACCTGTTAAAAAGCTGAATTCTTTCGAATATAAGCGCAGCCGAAACGGATGTTGATCGTGCAGCGAGAAGATCGGTAATTAAAGCAAGGCTTCTGAGTAATGAAGGACTATCTAACAGCACAGGGATCGTTCTGAAAAGAGATAATACCGCAGTAAATAATAGCGTATAGAGCAGCAGTTTGAGCGGTTTCCTGTCTTTATCCGTGAAGGCCATTATTAACAAAACAGCAGACAGAATTATGACAAGCTGGAATTTAGTATGAATTGCGGCAGTAAAAAGTAATGCGGCGATAAAAATCCTTTTGGCGGTAGTGCCTTCAGCATCTTTGAGCCAATAGTACAGCCCGTAAAACACAAATGCCGCCTGGAAGAACTCACCAAAATACGAGGAAGCAACAAACCCAAACCCGGGCTGAATTACCATAAAAAAAACAAACAAAATGGCGGCTGCGCGTGAGTAGAGCGAACTTGTAATTCTGTACAATATCGCAATTGTTAAAACAGAAAAAGCAGAAGCCAGAAGCTTGAAGTGCCATACTTCATTAAGCGTAAATTTAAAATTTACCAGTGAGGCAAGATAATAGGGAAGCATACTTATGGTATCAATTACCGCAATTCTTTCGTTGGCTGTATAGTATGGGTATAACCCCGAAGCAAAATTGCCGGCAAAGGTAATATACCATGCTTCATCAAACCCGAGATCGTAGTAATAAATTGCCGCCGCGAAAAGTACAGCAAGATATAACAATATAATAATAAACAGAATATTTAAATTAAATATCCTTGATACAGATACGAATAAATTCTGAAGCGAGGTGTATATCTTTGAAGTGTAACCTCCGGATCTTAGCCACATACCGAATAGAACACCGGCAAAAAGCAAACAAAGGTAAAGCGTATATTTATAGAAGACGGCATCAACACGGGCAGTATCATTAAAGGTCATACCCGCCATTTTGTATATGATTGCTGAAGGCGGAAATAATTTAAAGAATACATATAAAACAAGCAGAGCTAAAGTGAGAATAGCCGTAGATAACACAGCTTTGTTTGACCTGATAAATTTCAACGGATGAATTTATAATTTATGATAAAAATCATTTATTTTGCAGGTTATGTATTCTACATCATCTGCTGTAAGCTCATAAAACATTGGAAGCCTGAGAAGTCTGTCAGAATACATGTCTGAATTAGGTAACTCATTACCCGAGTATTTACCTGAATAATACGGCGACTTGTGCAGCGATAAATAATGAAAAACTGAAAGTACTCCTGCTTTTTTCAGGTACTGAGCAAGTGCGGTACGCTCTTTGAGCGACCTGCATAAAACACAGAACAGGTGCGCGTTGTTTGTTGCAAAGCCGGGGATTTTGAGCAGTTTGATATAACCTTTTTCTTCCAGTCCGGTTAACAAAGAATGATAGGTTTTCCAAAGCTTAATTCGTTGTTTCTGGATAGTATCAAGATTTTCAAGCTGCGCAAACAAAAAAGCAGCTGTAATTTCGGAAGGCAAAAAGGAAGAACCTATATCCACCCAGTTGTACTTATCAACTTCACCCCTGAAAAACGCAGCACGGTTAGTACCCTTTTCTCTTATAATTTCCGCGCGTCTTATCAATTCTTCTTTATTAACAGTAATCATTCCGCCTTCACCTGAAATAACATTCTTGGTTTCATGAAATGAGAATGCGCCAAGCTGACCAATTGATCCAAGCGGTTTACCTTTGTAGTAAGAATCTATTGCCTGAGCGGCATCTTCTATAACAAATAGGTTGTTTGCGCGTGCAATATCCATTATTTCATCCATCATGCAGGCGATGCCGCCGTAATGAACTACAACAATAGCCCTGGTTTTGGAAGTGATAAGCCGTTCTATTTCGGCGGGATCTATGTTTGGCAGATCGCTGAGAGAATCCGCGAAAACGAGCTTAGCGCCGCGCAGCGCAAACGCGTTTGCTGTAGATACAAATGTATAAGAAGGAAGTATAACTTCATCGCCCGGAGAAATATCACAGAGTATAGCCGCCATTTCAAGGGCATCAGTACACGACGAAGTGAGCAGTGTTTTCCTGAAACCGAATTTGCCGGTAAAGAAATCAGAAGCTTTTTTTGTGAAGAGACCATCACCGGAAATCTTGCCTGTGGCTATAGCCTGTTTGATATACTCCAGTTCATTTCCAATCAGGAATGGCCTGTTAAATGGAATATTTTTCACTTGGGGATAGTTATTTTTTAATTACAATAGCCTGCTGAATACCAAATCCGCCGCCGGAATATTCTTTTTCTATGTTGTAGAAAATTTCATTAACCGGGTTAGAGTAGCCCGGGTACTTAGAAGCGTCTGTTATAAGTTCTCTTAGAAAACGTGAGCCCAGATAGTAAACTGAGGTGTAGTCTATAATCTCATAGGTGTATCCCTTTGTTTTAAGGAATTCTTCAACCCGTGAGAATTTAATATAGCGGTTGAAATCATGCTCAACTAAAGGCGGCAGTTTAACCAGTGTTCTCATTGAATTAAGCAGAACGAGGGGTTCCCAAAATGCCTCGGAAAGAATTACAGTGCCTCCTTTTTTGGTAACGCGGTAGCATTCTTCAATACCCGTTTTTTGTTCTTCCCAGTTTGGAAGATTTATAAGTACACGTGTAGTATATGTCAGATCAAACTCGTTATCGGCAAAATCAAGTTTTCTTACATCACCCTGTTTGAATATAATATTTTCGGGTGAGGAAAATTCCCTGTGTTTTTCGAGGGCGTATTTTATCATATTTTCAGCATAATCAATGCCGGTGATGTTGATCTTTTTCATATCAGCCTGCCGGAACGCAGCAAAACCGTTAGCACAGCCAACATCAAGAACTTTATCGCCTTCTTTTATGTAGCGTGCGTTGTTTTCTATTTCAAGATCAATTGCCCAGTTATCACCCCAGGAAACCCAGTGAGAATCCTTGTAATTTATTGCCTGTTTTTCCCATGTTTCTTTGATAAAATCGCTCATAAAAATATTTGTAGTTAATGGTTATTAAGTTTAATTGATTGTTTGTTTAATTATGTAAAGCGGTCTTTGTTTTATCTGGTCAAATATTCTGCCGATATATATACCCACTATGCCGAGCACAAAAATTATCACACCCGAAAGGAACCAGATCGAAATAATAAGGCTTGCCCACCCTAAAACACCTATCTGCCCGCTTAGGTAGCGGTAAAGTGTAATTGCGGCGTATAAAATCGCCGTGAAAGAAACAGCAAATCCGAATTTAAGAACAAGTTTAAGCGGCTTGTTTGAATTGAGCATCAACACATTGAATGCGAGATCAAACAATTTCTTAACGGAATAACTGCTATTACCGCTTTCACGTTTGGCGTGCTCAACCGGTAAACGGGCCTGTTTGTAGCCCACCCAGTTAACAAAAGTAGGAAACCATCGAAGCTGTTCGCGCATCTGCACAACGGATTCAATTACATTTTTTCTGTAAATACCAAAGTTTGCAATAGAGGCGTCAATTTCAGTATCGGTTAAATAGCTGAGAGTTGAGTGAAACATCTTAGATGCTATCTTCTTGAAAAAGTTATCCTGTCTTTTAAGTCTCTGCGCGAAAACAACATCATATCCTTCGCAAGCCTTAGCGTAAAGTTTACCAATTTCTTCAGGTCTATCCTGCAGGTCGCAATCCATTACAATGATCCACTCACCTCTTGCTCTGTCAAGTCCTGCGGTAATTGCATAATGCTGCCCGAAATTCCTCGAGAAGTTAATTCCCACAACCCTTTTATCCATTTGACAAAGCTCTGTGATGGCGCTCCAGCTTTCATCGGGGCTGGAATCATTAACCAAGATCACTTCAAAATCCGGGTTGATCTTTTCGAGTGAAGCCTTGAGTCTTTCGTATAACATAGAAAGGCACTCGCGGCAGCCATATACAGGCACAACTACTGATATGTGTGGAATATTCATTAATATAAAGTTACGACTATCTCTTTTTATTTAAAATGATAATAAATCAACAAGGGAAAGTTAAAATAACCAAATTCCGACTATTTGCAATTCGGATAAAAAGATGACGTCATATTTTATACTCTTCATCCGGGTATTCTTTTTTGTAGGTAACAGCCGCAACATAAATTGCGGTGGACCAAAAGCCCCAGAGACCTACGGAGAGTCCCACATATGCGCCGTTTATGACGCTATCAAAAAACAACCGCGAAAGAAATACCAGAGAGAAAAAAACAAGAATATCATTATACTTAGTATTCTTTGCAATTTTGAAAGTAAGTATAAAGTAATATACCTGGTAGAACACAGCCAATAAGAACCCAATTAAACCATAAGCCGCAAGAACCGATGCCCACCCTACATCTGAAAAGCCCCAGGCATAAATATTTTCTTCAACAGTCAGAGGTTTAACAACCCACAGCGGATGCATACCAATTCCGATAACCACGTTTGTATTTTGCCACAAAGTAATAAGAGCGCCAATATTTGCAAGCCTTGAACCGTAAGTCCCTTCCTTATATTTCAGATCATCTTGTCCCTGGGAAACACGCGCTTCAATTGCGTTTACGAGGTACTCAGATTCAGGTACAAGTTTAATAAAAGCATATACAAGAGTAACGCCAAGCAAAGAAATTAAAACTATTTGTCTTAATGCAGAGCGAAACTCCTTTTTCTTGATTGCATACCAGATCATCATAATTGCGATCGTTAGCGAGAAGTAAATCCATGCGGATCTCCCAAAAGCCAGAATATGCGGCATTATAAAAAGAACGGCAAGAAATACCTGATATACCCGGAATTTTTTCGTCATCCAAAAATATATGAAACCAAGAAAGAATAACTCACCATAAAAAGTACCGCCATAAACCCTGAACACTTTTAATCCCCCGGGCAGATTTTGCTCTGAAATTCCGATATCAGGCAGGAAAGCAATACCTGTTATCGCACTCATTATGTAAAGCAGGTTAGAAATAATGGCCACCGGAAGAAATAGTTTTATAAGGTATCCCAGAGCCCTTCTTTTGAGCAGCAGAAGAAAAGGGAAAACAAGGAAACACATCCAAATACCTTTTAGTCTAAAGAAAAATTCAAGGATATTGTATTCATACAATATAGTACTAATAATAAACTGAAAGAACATGTACAATAAAATCAGTTTAGGCAGCAGCATTGCTTTGCTGTTAAAGAGTTTTGAATATTCCTTAGCATTAAACAGTGAGTATGCCGTCAAAGCGTACAAGAGGATATCGGAAATTCTGACATTTCTGTACACGAAATAGAATTGTTTTGGTATTAAGCCAAGCGTACCATTTTCGATAAAGAAAACGAGAAATATTCCCCATGCCAGCAGTTTAGCATTCAGCGTGAGATAGTTTTTCTGCAGCAGGACTTCGGCAAAAGTATCTTTATCCTGAGAAAGCTTCCTTGCAGTAACTCTGAAATTATTTGCCAGTCTAACTACCAATTTGTTTTATTTGATGTATTCACGGTCTTTTTTTGTGCTGTAACTATTTTTGCAACTAAATAATACCCTTCTTTTTGGCATCTTCATATGAATAAACAACAATAGGTATATAAACATTCAGTAGATTAAACAAACCCCACAAACCTGTGGTAAGAAAAACATACGAAAACCCCACTGTACTATCAAATACTAATTTAGCAAAGAGCAATGTAAGCATGAATGTAAATATTGTATTTTCTTTGGATCTTCGGATCAATTTAAGAGATAACCAAGCATAATAGAATTGAATAAAGCAGGCAAGCGCAAAGCCTATAAGCCCATAAGCAGCCAGAGTGCCGGGCCAACTAACATCGCAAAATGCACCATAATATATGATTTCCTCTTTTGTTTCCGGGCCCAGTACCCACATTGGGTGCATACCAATCCCAAGAAATATATCATTATTGAGCCAGAGTGAAACCAAAGCATTATTTTGCATAATTACCCGTGTTCCGTAAGTACCTTCGCTATGTTTAACATCTTCCTGTCCCTGGAATATTCTGGCATTAAGCGCATCAACATAAAAATCTGATTCGGGGATGAACTTTATAAAGGCAAAGATTACAGCAATTCCCAATACAATAAGAATAACAGCTTGCCTTAACAGCAAATGGTAGTTTCTTTTATTAAGCGAATTCAAAATAATCATTACAAGGATTGTAAAAATGAAGCCAATCCATGCAAGCCTGCCAAAAGCAAGAATATGCGGTATAATAAACAAAGCTGCCAGCCCCAGCTGCCATGCGCGAAAACGATTTGTTATCCAGAAGTATATTATACCTAAAAAGTAAAGTTCTCCGAAGAATGTTCCCCCGAAAACCCTAAAAACTTCAATATCTCCGGGAAGCTGCTGCCTAATAATTGATACATCGGGAAGAAATGGTATTCCCGTCAATGCCGTAATTACATAGAGCAAATTGGAAATGATCGCAACAGGAAAGATCAGTTTAATAAGAAAGCTAAAGCCACCTCTTTTGAGCAAAAGTAAATAAGGAAAAACCAGAAATGATGTCCACATTCCTTTTAGCCTCATAAAATATTCTATAGGGCTGAAACCATATCGGAAAGCACTTACAGCAAACTCAAACAAGAAATATGCCAGCAAGATCTTGATTACCAGGAATGATCGGCTTTTGAGGAGGTCTCTGTATTCGCGCCAATAGAAGAACGAATATAGTATCATGCCGTATAAAAGCATATCAGAAAGCCTTACGCTTCTGTAAACCATATAAAATTTCTGGGGAACAAGGCCCATAGTGCCATTTTCGATGAAGTAATAAAGGAAAATGCATATGGCAAGCATTCTTGCCCTTAAATTGAGGACAAGTTCTTCTTTATAGAAATTTTCGCTGTACAGCACAGAGTTCTTATCGGCTTTTACCGCCGAAGAACCAATAATGGGCATACGTTTGCCGCGAAAATTATTTAAAGAGGTTTTTATCAAACAGGATGTGTTCTAAAGATCAATTATTAACCGTGGTACTTTTTTATTTTCTGAGAATACTCTTTTACCAGCTGCTCTGCGCGCTTGCGGGTTTTAGCTTCAGCGTTCACATGGAAAATTTCGCGTTCGCTATCGGGGATGCACAATACCCAGGTGTATTCATCAAAGAAAATTTTAATGCCGTCGATCATCTGGCGCTTCGCGCCTTCGGAATCTTCGACAAGCTTGCGCATAATTTTGCCTTTCTGGTCAAGCGTGCAGAAGACGTTATTTTTAGCCATATGAAGCAGCGGTGTTTTCTTTTCAATTTCGCTGAGCTTTTTATGAGAGCGCGCCGCAAGCTCGAGTATTTTCATTATAGAGAACATACCGTCTGTGGCAAAGGAGAATTCGGGGAATATCACCCCGCCCTTGGTTCCGCCGGCAAGCTCAACATCAAGCAGCGAAGCCGCGTTCATAATGGCGAAGTGAGAATCCTTGACCCTCAAAACATCTGTGTAGTATCTTTTGGCAACAATATCAATTTCACCCGAAGCCTGAATAGGCACAGCGATCTTTTTGGTGTTGGGGTATAAAGAAAGATACATATATACTACAAGGCTTAGGAAGCGGTCGTAGCTTAAGATCCTTCCGGTATCATCCACCAGGTAGATCTTTTCGCCGCCTGCATCGATCAGGAAACCCGCGTCGTATTTGAGCGAGGTTACAATGTAGGAAAGCTGCTGCAGGGCGGTCTTGAACTCTTCCGGTGAACGTGATTGCTTCGCAGAATCCAGGTGGGAATCAAGGGTAACAAGCTCAATGTTAAAATCACCCAGAATATTGGGCAGTATTGTAGATGTTATCCCGTGTGAAAAGTTGATCGCGATCCGGAATTTTCTGCGGTTGATAATATCTTTATCGAGCATGGAAATGAACCGTTCGCTGTAGCTTTCATAAGTTCTTTCGGCGTAGCTGATCGAGCCGATCTTATCAAACGGAATGGGACGCGCGTCGTTAGATATCACAAGCCGCTCAATTGATTTTATTTTTGCGGATGAAAGATCCTTTCCGTTGGAATCAAAAAAGATAATATCACATCTTGATGAATCGAACGGAGATTTCCTGACAAAGATACCCCCTGAGGCTTTGCCCTTGCCAAGCTCCTGACGGAGTATGGGGATCGGGGTTGTCTGGTAATCAAGCACAGTAACGCCGCTTGAAAGAAGCCCTGAGGTGATGGAGCCTTTTATCATCAGCGATACGTTATCAATATCACGGGAAATAAGAATTTTGGAATCAAGCCCGGCGAAGACACCGTAAGCCATTCCCAGTTTTGCGCTGAAATCCGGGGTTATTTCTATGTTACTCAAGCCCGTTATGCGGGAATCGGTGAAGAGAGTATCTTTCCATCTTTCTTCCCATATCAGGTTTTTTGTAACTACGGAATTGCTGTCAACGGTTTTCTGCGGCCATATTTTTACATCACTTCGAATGGTTACGTTGTTTCCAACAACTACGTTGTTGCCAAGGAACACATTTTCGTTGATCCTGCAGTTTGGTTTTATCCTTACGTTGCTGCAAACAACATCACCTGAAACCCTTGAGTTATCTTCAATTGAAGAATTGTTCCATACAATAGAATCTTTAACTACAGCCCCGGGAGCGATATAGCACTTTGGACCAATTACAGAGTTAATTACTTTGGCCGTCCGTGATACTTTTGTGCCTGCTGCAATAATGCTTCCGTTCTTAACGAGTCCTTTTGCCAGCGGCAGGTTTATTTTGCCTTTAAGCGCTTCGAGGTTTGTTTTGATGTAGTCATCCAGTGAGCCGACATCGCGCCAGTAGCCGCCAAGTGTGGCGCCGTACAGCGGCATTTTATGTTTAAGCAGGTACGGGAAGAGATCTTTGGAAAAGTCGCAGTCGGCTTTGCTGCCGCGGGCTTTAGGTACGAGCCCCAGTGTATCTTTTTCAAGTACGTAAATTCCGGTGTTAATGGTATCGCTGAAAACTTCTGACCAGGAAGGTTTTTCGAAAAATTTTGTGATCTTACCTTCTTTATCTGTGAGCACAATTCCGAACTGCAGCGGATTTTTTGCGCGGGTCAAAACGAGCGTTGATACAGAATTCCTTTTTTGGTGGAATTTAACAGCCTGCGAGAGATCAAAATCTGTGACAACATCACCGCTTATTATTATGAAACGGTCATTGATAAGTTCATAGCCGCAGTAAACTGCGCCGGCTGTGCCGTAATCGGCATCGGGTTTTACGTATTGTATCTTAACCCCGAATTTTTTCCCGTCCTTGAAATAATCCCGGATAATTTCCGCCTGGTGGTAGAGTATCATTATGATATCGGTGATCTCGTGTTTTTTCAAGAGCTCGATAATATGTTCAATGATGGGCTTGTTTAAAAGGGGTGTCATTGGTTTTGGGATGTTCGCTGTTAGCGGTCTTAGCCTTGTGCCGAAACCTCCTGCCATTACAACTGCCTGCATATAGTATTTTTCCTTTACTTGATTATTAAGCACTGACATAGTCAGTGCACTCCAACGAAAAGCAACGAAAAGCAAAAGCAACGAAAAGCAAAAGCAACGAAAAGCAAAAGCAACAAAAAGTGAAAGCAACGAAAAGTGAAAACAAACAAGGAACAAGGTTTCAGGTTTCACATTTCACGCTTGCCTTATCGAGCGGAACGAGAGAAGGTTTGACGTTTCACTTATTTGATTACTTACTTTCTTTTTTCTTATCAAAATCAAAATTCACATCCGGCGCTTTATCTGTCCCCGGGGCTGACTGGAAATATTGTTTTTCCTTGAAGCCCATTACTTTTGCGGTGATGAGAGTGGGGAACCTGCGCACAGAAGTATTGTAAACCTGCACAGCCTCATTGAATTTTTTTCTTTCAACAGAGATGCGGTTTTCGGTGCCTTCAAGCTGCGATTGCAGCTGGAGGAAGTTCTCGTTGGCTTTAAGCTGCGGGTAATTTTCAGCAACCACAAGCAGGCGCGAAAGCGCGCCGGAAAGTTTATCCTGGGCATCGGAGAACTGCTTGAACTTTTCTTCATCGGAAAGATCATCTGTTGAGAGTTTTATCTGTCCCACCCTTGAACGAAGTTCGGTGACTTCGGTTAAGACGCCTTTTTCAAAATCAGCATAACCCTGTACGGTTTTAACAAGATTTGGAATAAGATCGGCTCTGCGCTGGTATTGGTTTTCCACCTGCGCCCACGCCTGGTTAACGGTTTCATCCTGCTCAATTAATGAATTGTAACCGCATCCCGAAAAGGAAGATAAAAATATTAAAAGCAGCGTAGAATTGAAAATATATTTAATTTTGGGCATAATTTTAGTATAATTTTAGGGAAAATTACGAAAGATAGTAATTAAATACAATTTGAAAAAAATTGCGGAAAAATGAGGTTAACACCGGATTCTTATCCTGCAAAAGATAGACGGATCTTCGGCGGATTGAATGGAAGAAACAACGAGTTTACTTCACCAACGAAATAGTAGATCGGTAATATTCCTTGCTTTCAAGATTAACATAATATAGTGAGGCAAAAAAGAAGATGAGGAATATCACAACTTTGATAATTTCGTATTTGAAGTATTTGAAGAATCTGACCGCCGCAGAACCGGGAATCAAATTCAGAGGGGCTTTAAAAGCGGTTGATATGTTTTGCATTAGCTTAAAATATAAAATAATTATTACACTTTCAAATGCAAAGTTTGTTAAAAATATTAAGTTTAGTATTATGATTATGTTAAGAAGCGGTTATATAACGGGCTATAAAGTTAGAACAAGGGTATAGATCAAATTCAAACAGAATTAAGTGTTTGCAATCAGAAAATTAAACATCTGACATGTGTCCGGTTAATTTCCGTACTTTATTATCTTTACTTTTTCCTCGGTGATAAGCGCGCTGCCGATCATTCCGGTTTCATCGAAAACCTGTTTGAGTTTTTCGATATTAGCTTCGGTATCGGTAATTTCAATTACTATAGGCAGGTCGCTTGAAAGCTCAAGCAGATCGCTTGAGTGAATTATGCTGGCTTTGCCGTAGCCTGTAATTCCCCGCAGTACGGTAATGCCCGCATATTCGTTTTCTCTGAGGTAATTTGTTAAGTAGCGGTAAAGGTTTTTCCCTTCATATTTATCGCTTTCGCCGATAAATATCCTGAGCAGTGTTCCTGTGGATTCTTTCAGCATATTATTAATTCCCTTATTTCTGCGGGAACCCGATTAAATGTGATGCCGGTATTTTTCAAATAACACTTCTGCTATAAATAAGAACAGAAAATTCACTAAAAAAATTACCCGGAAATTATAAGAGCCAGCTCTTTGCCGGCGTAAACGGCGGCAACGCAGAGAATTACATTCAGTGCTATGTTAAGGGCAAACAGCATCATCTGGTTGAGTTCTATCATCCTGAATGATTCATAGGCAAAAGCTGACATTGTAGTAAAACCCCCAAGCATACCAATTGTGATAAAATCACGCATTTCGGGAGAAATGCTTTTACCCGCTGAAACCGAGTAAATAATAAAACCCAGCACAAAGCTGCCGATTATATTTACTACAAGTGTGCCAAAGGGGAACGCGGGAAGCAGGTTGTTAACGTATCTTGAAAGCATGTACCGAGAAACAGCACCTAAGAATCCGCCAATACCTATATATAGTATATGAGTCATAGCCAAAATTATACATTAATGAGTGAATATTAAAGGGAGAAGTTAGGAGTATGGAAATATACCACAATTTATTGACTTAAAAATTCATAAAAGTATAAAGAAATTAAAAAATATGAATGAACCTTCCACAAATAAAACAACACTTTCAGAAATAGCGCGGCTATTTCTTAAACTTGGTATAACCGGTTTCGGGGGACCCGCCGCGCATATATCCATGATGCGGCATGAAGTAGTGCTGAAAAAAAAGTGGATGACCGAGGAGCATTTTCTGGATCTTGTAGGCGCAACGAATCTTATACCCGGACCCAACAGCACAGAAATGGCTATTCACATCGGCAGGGAAAAAGGCGGCTGGAAAGGGTTATTGATAGCGGGCGCATGTTTTATCATTCCCGCAGTGGTTATTACGGCAGTAATTGCCTGGTTCTACAGGTTATACGGAGCGCTGCCGGAGGTTCAGAGTTTTATCTTCGGTATAAAGCCCGCAATTATTGCTATTATAATAGTAAATATTTATCCGCTTGCTGTTAAAGCCGGAAGATCGGCGGTGCTGGTGATTTTGGGAGTTATTGCCGCCGTATTAAGTCTGCTGGGTTACAATGAGATACTGATAGTCTTTGGAGCGGGATTGATATCATGGATGATATATCTTTTTACAAGCGGAATAAAGGGAAGCAGGTTCAATTCCATTGCCCCGGTTTTTGCGGCGAATTTTCTGCTGCAAAGCGCGCCGGGAAATCTTTCTTTGTTCTTAACATTCCTTAAAGTAGGCTCAATTTTGTATGGCAGCGGGTATGTGCTCTTTGCATTTCTTGAAAGCGAATTTGTCGCAACGGGTATATTGACCCAGCAGCAGCTGGTGGACGCAATAGCCGTGGGACAATTCACCCCGGGTCCCGTGTTTTCGGCTGTGACCTTTATAGGCTGGCAAATTAACGGCATTGAAGGCGCGCTTGTATCAACACTTGGAATATTTATGCCGTCATTTTTGTTTGTGGCATTCCTTAACCCGCTGGTTAAAAAAATGCGCACTTCAAAAGCGTTCGCGGCGATACTTGACGGAGTAAATGTTGCATCAATTGCGCTGATAGTATCAGTGTGCATCATGTTTGGCAGAGAATCATTTGTTGACTGGCGCGCAATTCTGATAGCCGCTGTTTGTTTGGCAGTTTGTTTCAGGTTCAAAAAACTTAACACTGCATGGATTGTGCTTGGCGGTTCACTTGCGGGATATTTGCTGTTGCTGCTTTAAGCTTCCGCCTGGCAAGTTTTGCCAATACGATCATATTCGCGAAAAATCCCAGTATAGCTATACCGTTTAACATCCCCGCCCAATGTTTATAAGCGGCAACACCAGGAATAAATGTTAGCACTCTGAAGATGAGGGTTAGGTTAAGCAGAATATACCAAATGTAGAGCGTCTTCCCGAAAGGACTAATACCAAGTTTAAGTACCGCAGGCAGTATAACCGGGGCGTGCGCGAATATCATCATGAAGACAAATCCCAGGAAAAATGCATGGAGTGATGCATCATAAAATGAACCGAAGTATGCGCCGAAGGCGAAAAATAATCCGGTAATTACCAGCCAAACATATCCTGTTATAAGCAGAACCCCCGAGTAGAAGCTCTGCCCGGGTTTTTTTAACGAGTGTTTAGCCATATCAAATTTCAGAAGCCAAACGGCGGAGCCTATCATTGAAACGGCAGAAAGTAAACTTCCAAGATCCGAATGAAAGGGAAGAAAAATACTTATTATAAATAAGGAGATCAGGATTATTAAAACAGCCTGTTTTTTGAGTGTATTCTTAAGCAAGATAAACCGTGATAGCTCAAGCCGTTCGCCGGTAATTGTTAAAAATAAAAACGCTATCCACCACATTACCACCGCAGGATAAAATGTTGAGTTAAACAATATCGCGCTGCCTATCAAGTAGCACATTGCGCCCGCCATCATGATAAGTATGTGAATGCCTTTGTGTTTCACGTAAACCATATAATAGATACCGGTTAACCCAGCACCGCCGAGGATAAGTAAAACATACGCTATCTTTGGCATCGCAAGCAGGAAGAAAACTAAACTCATCCCGTTCAGCATCGGCACGAGAAGAGCTATTTTATTATGGTAACTTACGCTTCGCTCAATGCAAATGAGTGTTCCCAAAAATGAGCCAACCATTAAAGCGCCGTGTTCACCGGAAGGCAGTGATATCGGCAGATTCCACCCTATGCGGAACCATCCGGAAAATATTCCTGTAAGCAGGCTTAGAAGCACAAGGGGAAGAATAAATATATTTTTTTTTTTCATGTGAGCTGTATGATTTTTTACTAAACAAAATTATGAACAATATATTACAGTTCAATTGACTTATATCAATTTAAAAAAGCGCGAAAAATAAGGTATTAAGGGATATAAATCATAGATCACACAAATAATTGTCATTTTAATGAGGAGTTCTTAAGGTTATTTTTGAAATGAAAGGGGGGATCATATCATGTACTTTTTTCATAATATAGATGTATGGTCAGAAAAGCATCATCCGCTCTGGCTTGATCTTTTCCGTGTATTGCTTGGTACAGTACTTGTATGGCAGGCAGTTTATTTTATTATAAACAAAGACGCAATAGTTCAGATTGTTGACCAGTATGGTTTCGGATTTTATACCATGAGTGCGGCTCACGGTATTATTGGGATACATCTGGTTGGGGGAGTATTGATATTCTTCGGACTTCTTACCAGGTTAGCCGCCGCGATCCAAATACCTGTTTTGTTTTGTAACATTGTTTTTATAGTTTTTCCGAACGGGTTTATGTCACTCAGGTCAGAAGCTGAACTGACAATAATAGTTACAGCGCTGGTGCTGCTTTTCATTTTTGAAGGCTCGGGGCATTATTCAGTGGATAGTTACCTGAAGAACCACGAAAGGTAAGGCATTAAATAATTGTAATTATTGTGTTTCGTTCTGCAGTATTTTTCAGCCCCGGGTTCTATCACGGTCTTTTCTAAAGACCCCATTTGCAATGCGCAAATTTGTGAAGTGCTTCGGGGCTGTTTACTTTTGTGATATGATATTATAGAGTTGAATCACTTCTATAAAATTGTTAAACTTGCAAAACTTAAGTTTATACAATGATAAAAACCACTGCATTTGTTTTACTCCTCAACGTATTAATACTTACAGAAAGCTTTTCGCAGTGTTCAGATGCCGGTGTTTGTACAATTGGCAGGCACCAGGTAAATGAATCGGTGATAAAAAGCAGTCATATATATTTTGGCTTTTATTACGGAACAAGCGGCAAAGACCCTGATATTAACGGGAACACAAACGATATAAGTTACGGTTCAGTAAAGCTGGAAGCAGATTTAGATCTCAAAAAAGGATTCAGGGTGAACGGATCAATTCCATATTCATTCATCAGCGGACCGCTTGGAGAGAATAACGGTATTGGTGATCTTGAAGTAGTATTTTCGAAGATGTTCCGGATCAAAAAGAAGCATCTGCTCACGTTTTTCCTTGGGGGAAAGTTCGCAACGGGAAAGGTTAATTCAAGTGACTCGCTGCCGCAAAGATATATGCCCGGACTTGGTACCAACGATCTGATAGTAGGCGCGGTTTACACAGGTGTAAACTATTTTTTTGGTGTTGGATATCAGAAGCCGTTTGGCAGAAGCGCAAATTATATAACCCGACTGAAAAGAGGCGACGATGTATTTTTCCGCGCGGGATTTTTTGAAGAGTTCAGTAAAGTGAGTATAAAAGCCGAAGTGCTTACTATTTTAAGACTACAGCCTTCAAACGTGCTAGCAAGTTATAACCCTGAAACCTTCACAAAAATTAACTACAGCAGCGAACCTCAGGTTAACCTGCTTGGTACAGTGGGCTACAAAGCATCGGATGAAATATCCATAACTGTACAGGCGGCGCTTCCGTTTTTGAAACGTGATTACAATTTTGACGGATTGAAACGTAAGTTTTCTGTGGGCGCAATGGTTTCGTATAATTTCTGACGTACAGAAAGACAGTAATATTAAGAAGTTTTTTTATTATAGTTTTTGCAATTCTTTTAAAATAAATTCGCTTTATATTGTGACAATTAGATCAAAATTATGAAAGAAACAGAAGTGATTTTTGTGGTTGAAGAATCCAATGAGGGCGGTTATGAGGCAAGAGCTCTAAATCATTCAATTTTCACAGAAGCGGATGATCCGGATATGCTTAAAGCCAATATCATAGATGCCGTAAAATGTCATTTTGATGAAGCAAATATTCCATCTGTTATACGGCTTCATTTTGTTAGAGAAGAATTGATCGCTGTATGAAGATACCAAGAGACCTTAATGCGATTCAGTTTATAAAGTTGCTTGGCAGCTTAAACTACGAAGAAACCCGACAATCCGGCAGTCATAAAAGACTGACAAGGAAAACTTCTGTGTCTGAGCATCACATTACCATACCAAATCACGATCCTATTAAGTTAGGAACATTAAATAACATTTTGAACGATATTTCTTTACATTTGAATATTTCTAAGAAAGATCTATTAGAAAAACTCTTTGGTTGAACCAAAGAACAATCATCGTTTCTATGAAACTAATTTTACTTCTAATATCTATTGTGTTCATTTTCTCCTGCTCAAAGCAGGAAGTAAAATCAGATAACACAAACAAAACAGTAAATAAAACTGACTCCACCCTTTTAAATAAAACCACATTAACAGAAAATCAGAAAAAGGTTTTGGATGGCGCTAAGAAATGCCTTGAGGCGAAGTTCAGCTATGATATGACAATGGGCTATTATGTATGCACATACAAAGATGGCGAAAATACGGGTTCCAGAGTTTTCCCCGGGGG
This sequence comes from Ignavibacteria bacterium UBA2360, assembly GCA_002344125.1. GTDB lineage: Bacteria > Bacteroidota > Ignavibacteria > Tepidaquicellales > OLB5 > OLB5. Next base: position 601,342 of record DDTQ01000011.1, read on the forward strand.
TGATGTTGCGCCGGATATGGGCGTATGCACTGATGTAATCGTCCGCGCGCTGCGCTGGGGCGGGGTTTGTGACCTGCAGGAAGAAATTAATAATGACCTTAAGGCAAACTGGAGCGACTACCCTATGAAGAGATGGTCAGCCAAAAAACCCGACCCCAATATTGATCAGCGCAGAGTACCTGTGCAAATGGTTTGGTTTGAAAAGTACTGGCAGGAAATAAATCCTGAAAAAGAAAGCGACTTTCAGCCTGGTGATGTTGTAGCCTGGGATATGAATGGCGACGGATGGGGGGATCATATCGGGATAGTATCGGATAAAATAGTCAACGGCGTTCCGTATTTAATCCACAACTTCCCTGACCCGGGTTATGTTGCCGAAGAGGATGTGCTGCATGAGTGGAATATTCTTGGGGTTTACAGGGTAAAGTAGTGAAATAATGAGTTGGTGTAAATGTGAAAGGGCAAAAAGAGCATGTTTTATGATAAACTTATTTAAATAAAAAATTTACTGGCTTCAAAAATGAAACATTAGTTATTATATTTGTAGAGTCTTACACAGTTTATCTAATATGAAATGAACACATTTCTCACAACTATAACCGCCCTATTTTTTATTTCGTTAAATATTTTTTCTCAATGGGAACAGACTTCTTCCGGGATGAACGGAGGCGAAGTTTTTGCATTGATGGTAAAAGACAATGTAATTTATGCAGCCTGCGATCCAATAAACGGTAGCGGTGCAGGAAATGTTTACAGATCTACCAATAACGGGCTTGAGTGGTTATTCTCGAGAGTTGGAAATTTCAGGATAAAATCTTTAGCAGAAAAAGATAATATTATTTTTGCCGGTACCCTTTACGACAGCATGTATCAATCAACAGATAATGGAATCAGCTGGACAAAAAACTCATTAAACGCTGTATCCATTTGGTCAATTGCTGTTATGGGTAATAAATTAATTGCTACAGGTACTTACGGTACATATATATCAACAAATAACGGTGGCAACTGGAATATAAACACCAAATTTACCGGCAGAATATTAAAAGTATCAGGTAATAAAATATTTGCAGGTGGTAACAACGGAGTATACAACTCGCTTGATAGCGGACAAACCTGGAATCATATTTTTTCGATTAACTTTCCTGTTGAGGGGTTGGATATCAAAGATAACTATATCTATGCAGGAAGCTATGGCGGCATTTATCGTTCCACAAACTTTGGGTTGAATTGGGGAATATCAGGTATTAACTGGACACTAATTCCTGCGGTAATCTCAAAGGATAATTTCCTTTTAACTGGTACGGGAGGTTTCGGAATCTGGAGATCAACGAATTATGGTTCAACATACAACCAAACTAATATAACGGATGTTTCGGCTTATGCATTTGCTTTGAAAGGTAACAATCTTTTCGCGGGTTTTTCGGGTAACGGTGTTTTTGTTTCAACAGATGACGGTGCAAGTTGGGTCCAAACCGAACTTCACAACTTAAGAGTTCTTTCTTTGTTTGAAACTGGAAATGAAATGTATGCGGGTGTTGTAAATAAGGGTGTTTACCATTCATCAAACAATGGATTAAACTGGACTCATAGAAATTTTCAATATGAAGATATAAGTGATTTTCTTAGCAATGAAAAAAGAATTTTCGCTGCCACCTTAAACAATGGGTTGTATTATTCTACAAATAACGGAATTAACTGGGCTCGCAGTACTCTTTCTGCAAATGAAGTCTATTTTATTGATAAGCACGGCAACGATCTTTATGCAGGTACAAGTTCCGGCGGAATTCACCGTTCAACAAACAACGGAAGTAACTGGCAAAGGATAGGGCCTAATTTTAATCAAGTTCGCGCACTGAGCGTGCATAATGGGATTATGTTTATTAGTGCAGAAAATACAAATCCGGGCTATATAGGCCTGAAATATTCAACAAATATGGGAAGGAGCTGGCTGAATACTGTTTTTGCAGGTCAAAGAGTTTTATCATTACTATCTTATAATAACTCTTTGTTTGCAGGTACCGAAGACGGGGGTATTTTCAAAACAACCGATAACGGACTAAGCTGGATAAGTCTTGAAATTGGCAGCACAGATGTAAATTGTATATTGGATATAAACAACTATTTGATTTGCGGCACTGGAAGGGGTGTATATTATTCCAGTAATTCAGGGACCAACTGGGTATATCTTAATAATGGTTTGGATAGTCAAAGAGTGTATTCATTAATGGTTTCGGGAAACAATTTATATGCCGGCACAGAATCTAATGCTGTCTGGCGACTGGATATTTCTCAAATTATTGGCATTAACCAAACTAGTGCTGAAATTCCGATTTCACACAAATTGCATCAGAATTTTCCAAACCCCTTTAACCCCGAAACAAAAATCTCATTTGATATACCTTCCTTAAGTCCAGATAGCAGAAATGTAGTTTTGTTGATATATGACTCAGGCGGTAAATTAATTCAAAAAGCAGTAGACCAGAGACTGAACCCCGGAACATATTCAGTTAGTTTTGATGGAAGTAATTTTGCAAGCGGAGTATATTTTTATTCTCTGATAACAGGTAGTTTCAAACATTCGAAGAAGATGATCCTAATCAAATAGTCTTTTACTTTATCGCTTCAATTCTTTTCATTAGCCATTTTTTGTGGAGGATATTTTTCACCTGCATTAAATTTTCTTTCAAATCACCCGCGCCTTTTGAACTCTTGCCGTAACTTATACCTAATAATTTTGTGTAGTAAGTATGAAAGTTTTTGTTCTGTTCGTTAAACACCGGGTTCATCAGGCTTTCTTTCTGAATAAAATGCCTGAAAGAATCAGCCGCCGAAACAGCCTGCTCGATATACCCTGCTTCATAATATAATTTGAGCTGCAAAGATTTCAGACTGAATTTATACGAGATAATTTTAATATTTTTGATCTTTGATAAGTGTTCAAGGGCTTCATCAAATTTCCCTTGTTTGCTTTTAAGTTCTGCGGCGGAATAATTGACCCAGAAATTCCTGTCCTCCGGATCAAGTTTCTCTGTGTATTGGTTAATAAATGATTCAGCCTCTTCAATTCTTTCAAACTCCAATAAAGTGCTGAATATGTTGTTAAACCTGTTGGTATCAAAGTAGTCATCTGTTTCAAATGAATTTATACCCTTGTTAAGCCCGAACAAAAGTATCTCGAGCTTCTCCTCAAGGAATTTAATATCTTCGGTTAAAAAATAATTCTTATGGCAGAAATTTATTATTATAGAAATAATGTTAAAGTTATCTTTTTGGCCAAGCTCTTTGTAAGTGGAATAAAAAGCCTTCTTTAACTTGTAAAGATCTTCGATGTTATTGTTCTTAAGCAGCAGAACCCTTAAGTAAGCCATGTTAAGTGTCGGGAACTCCAGGTAATCAGGATTTTTTTCAAGGAAGCCTGTTATTTCATCAATGAAAACAAGCCTGGGCGTATAGTTGATGATCTGGCTCTGGTTCAGATGGTAGAAATGATCGGCAAGCATTCTTAGGAGATAATAATATGTTAAGTACTTCTGTTCATCAAACATACTTTCATCGGGTATATGGCTTTTGCTTGCCGTAAAGCTAGTGCTGAACAGATATTTCCTGTAAAATGCCATGTGATACTTTTCCAGAAAATCATCGGGACCCGATGGCACGATCTTACCCGCTTCATTTAATCCTTCTTTAAGTATTTTTTCAGAGAGTTTCCTGCTGCCGGGCATTTCCATTAAACTATCAAGCAGGAATTTTTTCTTAAGAATTGAATTTCTCCGGAATGACTCTACCGAAAGAAATTCTTCTGCAAGGTTCTGCAGGTTAGACATTATTACCCTGAAAAAGCCATCATTATACTGGGTTTTGCCGAAGAGTTTTTTGAACACAAACTGTTTTTCAAGCTTTTCTTTTGTGAACTCAGGATGCTGTTTGCGAATATATTCAAACAGCGTTATAAGGGCCTTATTGGTATTGAAGTAAGGTGATTTGATGAATCCGTTAAATTCTTTCAGCTGCTGTTTATTGAAATTTTTCAGTAACGATATCAGGCTGCTGTTATTCATAATTCCTTTAATTAAATACAGTTACACGCTTTCTGGCGGATATGGTTAGAAGAAAATGAAAAACATTTTCTGTAAAAATTCCGAAGATAAAATCTGAAAACATTCTGTGTAAACAGAATTGCGTAAATATAATCAAAAATGTGAATTATTCAACTTCTAAATTGACTTTCACGGTAAAATTGAACTAACAAATTTTTAAAACATTCTTTGATTTACGCATCACAAAAAATGTAATTTTGAAGAAATTAATATCAATTATTAGAATGAAAAGCATGCCGGTTACTAATGTAAGTGTTACACGCGGAGATGAGAACGGGGAGATCAATATTACATGGGATTCATTGAGGCATGCCGAGCTATATGTAATACAATACAGCACCGGGAGCCGCGGTGATCAGAAAGAAGGTGTTTCATGGAAAGTGGCGGATATAATTAACGAATCAAATTATACAATTAAAGGATTGAAAAAGAGCAAAACATATTTGTTCCGCGTAGCTGCTGTGACCGCAAAAAAACAGGGTCCGTGGAGCAAAACTGTAAAGAAAAGTATTGATAATAACTAAACAAATAATACAATGAAAAGTCCAAGAGACGCAATGAACTAACGCTATATAAACAAAAAGTGAGTATTTGGGGGAATCAATAAAAATAAAAGGAGATATAAATGAAACAATTTAACGCGAAACGTTTTAACATCTTTTTTGCGCTTTTAGCATTCATATTCCTATGCGGAAATATGATAAATTCACAGAACATTGAATCATCGGGTGATATGTACCGGGCCCCGGGTGAGACAAACAACACGGCATTTGAAAAAAACTCAATACCCTCTGCGCTGATGCAGGAGTATCAAGCCGCAAAACTTCGGCGAGATAATGACGCAAAAGAAAGATTAGGCAGGGAAATTCAGAAATATCTTCCAATGGAAAACACTCTTAATAATAACCCGGGTGATATGCCTGTACAGCAAACGGCGGTTAATCCACCCTTCAATCCAGACTGGTACAGCTCAGATGTAATGGTACACAGCGGCGCAGTCGCCTATTCAGGCGGTTTTAGACAGGTTGATCTTAAACAGGGAGAAGACGGCTGGATGTATATGGCAGTTAACAAAAGACCCACAGGTAGTGTTTTCGGAAGTATAACCGTGTACAGATCCTCAAATGGAGGAGCTACATGGGCAACGATAGGTGGACTGGACTGGGCAAGCAGGTACATTCAAAGTGTATCAATGCTGGTAGAAAACCGAAGCAATACAAACTTTGGTGACTCAACAAAAATTGCGCTTTACTATGTAACGAGCGCAACATCAAATTTTAATGACGCAAGACTGGAATCATTAACAATGAACCGCAATGGCGCGAACTGGAATTATAATTTAGTATCAACGCCGGCGGCAGGAAACAAATATGAGTATCCATCTTCCTGCAGTGATGGTATGTATTGGGGAACCGCCACTTATCTTCATTGCGTGGTAAGGGAAGCAAGTAATGCCGGTGTACAGGTTGGCTTAAGGCACTTCTTATCAACAAATTGGGCGGAAACTCACACCAGCGCGCTGATTAACACAGGCTGGAATGATTTCTATCCTAATATTCAGTATGGAGAAAAAAACACAGGAACTGACTCAATATATATTGCAGCAGAAAGAAGATTTGCGGCAAACGAATATGGCTTAAGGCTTATTGCTACTTCAGAATTTGTTTCAGCAAATCACTTCACATATTTTGTCGCATTTGCCTCAGGTGTGAGATATGAAAAACCCGAACTAACTGTAGTACAGCAGTATTTTTCTCTACCCAGAAAAATGCTTATTACCTGTACACGCGATAGAAACCCGAGGTTCTTTTATTCCACTAACGGAGCGCAAACCTGGGTGATAGATCAACTGATGGGAACAAGCAGTACGGTAACCGCGGATTTCACAACCTGCAGCAGTGATTCATTAACGAGCGGGGGTCAGTATGTCATTATGGGATTTGTAACAGACGACGGAGATTCCGTGAACGTTAAACAGCTTTCAATTCCGCCCTCTACAACTTATGCTTATTATAAAAGAAACACTAATGTTTCCTCAGGACTTGTTGCGCCAACAACCTCAATTTATAAAGTTGGCGGAACAAAATACGCCGCTTTTGGATATCCCGGTTCAGGCCCTACAAACGTGTTTTACAACGCAGAACAGCTTGTGACGGCAATTGAGCCTATCAGCAGCAATATGCCGGATAAGTTTGCATTAAGCCAGAACTATCCAAATCCGTTCAATCCTGTTACAAACATTAATTTTTCGCTGCCAAATGCCGGAAACGTAAGACTTGTTGTATTTGATATGACAGGCAGGGAAGTGGCAGTATTGGTAAACGGTCAATACAGCGCAGGAACATACAAAGTGGATTACAATGCATCATCACTGGCAAGCGGCGTGTATTTCTACAAACTTGAAACTGAAAGCTTTACAGACGTAAAGAAAATGATGTTGATTAAATGACGCAGTAGTTTAAGAAACCTTGTTTTCTAAGGTTGATAAAGTAACAGAGTTACTTTTGAAATCCCGTTTAGCGGGACTGATAAAATGATACAGAAATTTAGTTGATTGAATGCTTCTCCGTTTTAATTTACACTTCAATTAACCCGGGTGAGACGTCTTTGCCCGGGTTTTTTAAAAATTAAAAATACAGTTATGAGTTCATATTTTGATAAGTTATCTGAATACTATAAATCAGAGCAGGCGGAGAAAGATAAAACCAGGTTTGAAAAACAGGTTAAGAATACTTTTGTTTCAACATTTGTAATAATTGGAATCGTGCTTTTTCTGATAGCCGTTCTCGTTCTTTATTCTGTAACCAGATCTGTTTTAGGCTGAAAAACTCCGTGCCTTTTGAAGAACTGCCCGCACAGCAGGGACCATAAACCCGTAAATTTCTTTGGTGCTTTTTATTTTTCAGAAATCTCCAAACACTTTTTTAGAAGCCATCTTCTCTGAATGAGGTTTTCGTCGGCTTCGATCGTGCGGTAAATATCATCAACATTCAGAGAATTCTTTTCTCTGGCTTCAAACAGGCGGTTTACCGCCTTGAGGAAATCAGCTGAGCGCTGCCTGAATATATCGCTGATAAGTTCAGTTGAACGGATAAATTGCCGTGTTGAATCCACCAGCAGTCCAAACTCTTCCCAGCGGTTAAGTTCAAACAGCGCAATAAGTTTTAGGATCCTGAAGTTTACTTTATTGTACACCAGGAAGGGGTCGTGTTTGTTTATAAACTCAAGGGCAGTTATGTAATTTCCCCTGGCAAGGTGAAGGCATGCCTGTGTGTAATTGATAGTATCTTCAACGTACTCCCCTTTAAGTTCTCCTGAATACTTTTGATAGAACTTTTCGGCTTTATCAAGCTCTCCTGCGTCAATATGCGCATCCATTGCCACAAGAAAATTTGCGGGTATAATTATTTTTAACTGCGGGTCAATAATTATACCAAACTCATCAGCTTTATCAATTACCCGGCTTAGATCCATGTTAAAGTCATGGGTGGCGCTGTGATTATGTTTGAGGCAATAGTTTATAAGAAAAATGAAAAAAAAATAACAAACGCGTTTCGGCATTCCCGCGCCGTTGGCAAAAAGGAAATCTCGGTAACTGAAAAAATGTTCATGTCCTTCTTCCGCGCGGTACATGTTCATCATAAGGCGGTTCACCTCGAAGGTAGGCATTTGAGGATAATCTTGTTTTTCCATAACAGCCGCAAAAGAATTGAGATCGATGTGGTTCAGCATTTCTTCTGCAATGTTAAATTTGGCCGCATTATTGTAAATATTTTTTTCAACCCATGTGCGCGCTGTTTCCTGCATCAGGATAGAAAGAAAATATATTATTCCATACCTGTAATAGGTCATACGGTGCTCAAAGTTTTTGTGTGAGTTGTTGTTATCGGTCGCGAAATTCATCCATTGTATCTGCAGCAGGTGCCTTTCAAGCAGGCGCTGGAAATCATATACAGAAATTTCATCAAATCTTTTTTCAAGCTCCCGGGCTTTGTGTTCAAACAGGCGGTTCAATCTCCGCTCTCTGAGCTCAATAGCGGTAAACAGTTCAATAAACCAGGCGTTTTCTGAGTTGGCGCGTTTTATACCGATATATTTTTCAGCCATATTGTGCAGCAGCGAAGCAATTTTACGAACAACAGCATCATCATATTTTTTGCCTGGATAGATATTGGAATATAGTCTTTTGCGTTCAATTTTTTCTTCTTTGAATTCAGGATAATGCTTCTTAAGTTCACGCCAGAATTTGTAAATGTATGCGCTTCCGCCAAAAAAGGGCGAACGAACAACTTTATCGAATTCCTTGATTTCCTGTTTTGAAAAAGAGCTGAGTATTTGAATGACTGCAAATTTGTACATTATTTTCGCTCACTAGTTTGTTAAATTTATGCTGTTTTGTAACTATATGGGTCATTTTAGCTTAAAAATTCAAAAAAAACAATTCACTATTACGTAAAATTCTCTTTGGTAAATTTACCTGTGAAAAGTAACTTTGAAAAATTAAACAAAGGAAAATAAATATGGAAAAGAAAAAATTATTCGCGCTTGTATTGGCGGCATTTATTATGCTGGCATTTGCCGGCAAAGCCGAAGCTCAATCCCTGTATTTTTGTGAGGGTGTAGATGACAGCGGCTACCCGATAACTGAATCATCGGTATTTAATATTTCTTCAAAAGGCGGCTATCTTTACACGCTGGTTAGATTGCCTTATTCAATTGAGTGCCGATCGGTTAGAATAGAAATTTACCGGAACGGAAATTATGATAACACAATTTATATTGATACGGAAAAAAGCTGGACATGGTTCTGGAAGAAGATTACTTTTTATAAAGCCGGCACATATACCATGTATGTGTATGATTGCTTCGATTACAAGTTAACATCAGGCAGCGTGAAGATACAGATCAAGTAAATTTTTCTCTCTCGCTGTATCCTCCTTTGGAAAGAGCCGCAATAAGTTGCGGCTCTTTTTGTTTTCGTAAGCTGCAGTTCCCGGTCGAAGGATCGATAGGTATTAAATCAAATCAATGGGTTTTTTATTTTGTGATGATGATTTATCTTGCAGGAAATTATCCGGGTAAAATGAATTCTCAATCCGCTGAACAATCAACAGCCAAAGGCGTTATGGCCGCCCTGGCAAGTTTCTTTTTCCTTTCGTTAATTGGGGTATTTGTGAAGCTATCTTCTTCTCATGGCGCGCAGCTTTGGTGGATAGTATTTATCCAGTACTCCACGGCATTCGCGCTGGCAATTGCCATAAGCGCAAAAGAAAAATTCCGTAACCTAAGATCACAGAACTATCCGTTTGAATTTCTGCGCGGCGGCGCGGGCTTGCTTTCATTCATATGTTTTGTTTACGCAATGACGGAAATTCCGCTGGTTGATGCCTCTTTACTGCAGAATACGGCGCCGATATTTATTCCCATAATAGCGCTTTTCTGGCTGAAAGATGTAATTGAAAAAAAGATCTGGTACGGCGTGGCTATAGGGTTTGTGGGTATAATCCTGATAATAAAACCCGATGGAGCATCGTTTAAGGCGGGGGATCTGCTTGGGCTGGTTTCAGGGGTATTGCTTGGGTTTGCGTATGTTGCCATGAAGGTAATTACAAAAACAGATAAGTTCAAAACAATACTATTTTATTTTTCTTTAACGGCGTTTGTGATATCGCTGCCGCTTGGTATTATATACTGGTCAAACCCGGTGCTTGAAGGGTGGCTTTTCGCGATTGGCTCGGGGGTATCCTTTGTGAGTTACCTGAACCTTCAGCAGGTGGCTTATAAACACATTGAACCCAATAAGCTGAGCCCGTTTAATTATTCTGTGGTAGTTTTTACGGGTTTATTGGACTGGTGGATATTTAATCATGTTCCGGGTTTGCTTACAATTATTGGCATAGCTGTAGTTTGTTTAGGCGGCATACTAGCGATAGTTCACCACGAAAAGAAGGCAGAGGGTTTAAAGCACAGCTGGCATTAAGAGAAATGTTCAAACTTCTCTTTTAAAAATCCAAAGCATACTATCTGTCACTCCCGGTCTGTAAGCACTATGACATTGCGGAACAACTGAAATAAGCTCCCAGCCTTCTATGCCTAGACCGTTAAGATTTTCATCTGTCCATTTAGTATAGACTATTTTTTTATCTTTTGGGTTTTTCGGTTCACCCGTGAAAATGTATTCCGCATAGAATTTATACTCGAATTTCTTTCCCATAAGCTTTATTATTTAATTTTGTTGTGAATAGAATATTATTACTGCAGCTTTTCCTTGTTCCATCTTTTAACAGAATTAATTACCCAGTTACCCTTGCAGTTATTAATTTCAAATCTATCCGTAAATTTACCATTGCCGTTTGCTGGATCAAAGGAATCATAAGTAACGATTACTTCAAATATACAATCAGAGACTTTGTAGCAGTAAATATCTTCACTATAAACTTTGGTGCTTGTTATACCGCCATACTTTTTACTAGAAGAAAAAGATTCAAAATCTCCTCTAATTGAAGGTGACATTTTATCATAAGCAGACCTGAAATCTCTTTTGCCAAGATTTTCAATCCATTCAATTACCTGCCTTATAGCCTCTTTTTTATTAATACTGCTTTGGCTTTCTGTAAAATTAAAAGTAGTTTTTATTATGGGAGATTCTTCATATTTACTGCCGTTCCAGCGTAGAAGAGTTTGAATAGTATCTTGTTGTGTGATAATGTCGCAAAATCCGTTATTAAAAGACGCCAGAAAGCCCGGGGATTCATAAGCTTTATATTTTATAATCTCATTCCATTTACCATTTGGATCTCTTTTTAGAATCACCGTTTCACCTTTAGATGATCCGAAACATTTTTCACTGCCATAATATGTTCTCATTACTTCAGGAAAATTATCGTAGTTAATATCAATGAATTGAATGTGGTAACTAACAATGCTGTCGCATTTGCCATCTTTAGGCAAAAACTGACCTTCAATTTGGCTAAACTCCCCATTTGATATTTCAGAAATTATTTTTGCGGTATCTTCACTATTTAGTAGTATATTAGGTGAGCCCGGCTGAATTTGAAACCCCGGACCTATTTTAGCAAGTGGAATTAAATATATTCCCCTGGAAGCAAACGAACACGGAGTACCAAACTCCATTTCAACTAAATTTCCATCTTTAATTCCAAACTGGAGTTTCATCATCTCTTCTGTGCTTTTAGGATTTGATATATAATCTTCCCAAAACATATCACCATAACCGCAAATGTTTCTGAAATAACCGGTAACAATTTTCTTGAAATTAGAAAGACCCACTTGTTTTACATTAAGATCTACGTTCGTTAAGATTCGTGCATTTTTCAGGTCAGCGTTAACAGTAACAACCTCTAAACGAATACCGGCCGATGTACCTGTGCCATCGACCATTCCCCAGGATTCCTGGCTCAAAGAGAGGATACTGTCGTTCAGGGTCAGAATTTCAAACGAAAGAGTGGAATTAACCATTCCCTCTGCGCTGCTGTAAACAAAGTCATTTATATTTCGGGTAAAAATACTGTTTAACTTATCTTCGAATTCTTTGTTTTTTAAACCCGATATTTTCGGGTAGTGACCATCTACAGCAATTCCTTCTGTTTCAATTGGATTAAAGAAGATGGGGTCTATTTTTATTATATCAGAAGTTGGAGTGTTTTTGCTTGCGTCATTTTGGTTTTTGTTGCTTTGGTCTTGTTTTGAGCAAGACAATACACATACAGCTAAAAAAATTAAAATTGGAAATTTCATCTATTGTGTTGTTTAATTAAATCATTTTTATTTAGATAAATGTGAAGTGAAAAATCATCCGCCCAGTGGTTTCTACCACCGCATTGTGATCTATTAATTATAATATAACATTCCTGTTTACCGGGTAATATTAATTCATAACCAGTCGTATAAGAGTTAATTGAAATTTCGTTTAATTTGTGATCAAAGCCATTGAAAACAGTATTTATTGTATAATCATAATCTTCATTATCGTGAAAACATTTGGCACAACCTACGCCTATATAAATATTTGAATATCCGGTTTGATTTCCATTTAAAGTTATATAACACTCTGAAGAATTGTACTTATCTTTAGATTTTTTGCTTTTCAAAATCAATTTATCGGTTAATTTACCATCTTTTGATTTGTTTAAATACAATTGTTTATCAAATACAATAAACCCGATATTATCTAAGGCAGACCATTCGACATTAATTTTTTTATCAGATTGTTCTGGTAACAATGAATATATTAAATCATACAATTCAATCGATTCGCCTTTTTTGTGGGTTTTTACAGGCTGCGTTGAAGTTTGCTTAGTTTGTGCGATAATCTCTTTTTTATCAGAATTTTTTACGCTATCAAAACTTTGTTTTGAGATTCCATCCTGTTTTGAGCAGCCCAGAGAAAATACAACGGTAATTATAAATATAACTAGTCTCATTTTACTTTTAGTTTTTTAATTTATCAAAAATTTTCTTTCCAAAATTATCCCACATGGTTTTATGGAAAACCACAAATAAAATAATTAACCCTAATAATAATGCTCCCAGAATCAAAGGTAATCCACAGCATACTATCCCTGAACCATCCTGCAGGAATAGAATTAAAACAAATGCAACTATGTTAAATGAGCCCAATGTCCATTTCAAGAACTCATTATATTTCTTTAACGCTTGTTTCATGTTAGTGTATTCTAAGTTTATAAATGACAGTTACTTTCCTGTTATTGTAAATTCAACTCTGCGGTTAAGTTGCCTGCCTTCTTCAGTATCATTTGAGGCAACGGGATTGCTTTCGCCAAATCCTTTAAATGTTACCCTTGATGCCAGAATATTATTCTGCAAAAGGTAGGTATAAACTGCTTTCGCGCGGTTTTCGGAGAGTTTCAGATTGTACTCATCTGTGTTAACGTTATCAGTATGACCGGAGATCTGAATTGTAATACCGGGATTTTGATTCAAAAAGCTCACCACCCTCTGCAGCTCCGGAAAAGATTCATCTTTTAGCTGAAATTTACCGGAATCAAAGAATATATTGTTCAGCTTAATGGTTTCACCAACCTGAATGGGCACTAGATATAAATTCCTCTCAATTTCTTTATACCTGCTTAACTCAGATGCGTCAATGTTATCATTTACAGATAAATATCCGTCTGCTTCAGCCCTGAACCCGTACTTCCTTCCTTTTGGCAGAGTTATTTTATAGTCTCCTGTAGCCGGGTCGGTTCTTGCTATACCCTGCTCAATACCGCTTGGCAGCATTTCATAATAGATCTTTGCATCAATTGGCTGACCTGATCTGCTATCAAGCACCTTACCGCTTACCATGAAGACCGGTTCAGACCTGACTCTTTTGGGGATTTTTATCCTGTAAATATCTTCATTGTTACCAGCAGAACTAGAAACAAAATAAGCATATTCACCAGATGCGGAGAAAAAATAATAAGCGTCAAAACCACTTGTATTAATCTGTTCTCCCATATTCTCCGGTTCACTCCAATTCTTCCATGTATCATCAAGTCTCCTTGACATAAATAGATCAGCATCCCCAAAACCGCCCTTGCCTTTGCTTGAATAGTATAACGTCTTTTCGTCAGAAGCAAGGAATGGCGAGATTTCTTCTGAACTTGAGTTTACAACGGGCCCTAAGTTCATAGGCTCAGACCAATTGCCATCGTTTTCAGAAAATGATGCATATACATCCCTATCCCCATAACTATCATTTCTCTCAACGGTCATTAATAAGATTTTACCACTATTAGATAAGTAATATTCTAAATATTTACCGTCATTATAGTAATTCTTTATATTCAGTTTTTCAGGAAATGACCAGCCATCTGATTTTTTATTTGTGATTGAAATCCCAGAAGAGAGAGTTCCATCTGAATTATATACATGCCCTATAACCAGTGTGTTACCATCAGGGGTAACGCCGCCAATATGATTTGGATACTTGTTGTTTATAGGTGGACCGATGTTATATGCGATAGACCATTCACCTTCCTGTGTGAGAGCAGAAACCCAAATATCCTGTTCTTTACTGCTTCCGTAATTTTCTGGGTGGTCTTGCCTTACAAAGTAAAGTTTACGACCATCTGGCGAAATTATCGGTCGTAACTCAGTGTATGGGCTGTTAACATTTGAACTTAATAGCTCTTTTTCGGATAAGAAGTTTCCTGATAATCCTTCATAATCAAAGTCTTCAGCGAAAATTTTCAAGTCAGGTAAAATGTTTTCCGTATCCCACATTCTGATCTTACCCGCCTTGCTTCCGCTTGTTATATATTTTCCATCAGGTGAAAAAGCTGCGCATAAAACATCATCATTGAAGCCTTTGAGCTTCGATATCATCTTGCCGGTTAAAATATCCCAGGTTCTTACGCTTTTATCGTCACCTGAGCTAACAAGATATTTTCCGTCGGGCGAAAAGCAAACGGTATTTACATCACTCTTATGTCCAGAAAGGGTTTTGTGCTTGCGGAATGTTGATGAATTCCATATTATTATTGATTCATCTTTGCTTGCGCTTGCGAAATAGCCGCCATCCGGTGAAATATCAATGTGGAAAACTTTGTCGTCATGCCCCCTTAGATCCAATGCAACATTATTTTTTTCAATACTGTAAACCACTATATTCCCGTTAGCGCCTGTTATAATCAGATTTTTAGAGTCTGAAGTAAACAGAGAACTGAAATAATTCGCACGGTAAGATTCGGTTAAATTGTTGCCAAACAAAAAGAGCCCCAGTTTTATATCTTTCTCCAGAACCTTTATAGTTCTTAGCTGTTTTAGGTTTTCATCACACAGTGCAACTTCATAATGATACTTTTTGTAGTCATATTTCTTTCCGTCTTCATAATAATAATGGTCAGTCATATAAAAATAGTTCACAGCAACATACTTTTTATTGCTGCTGAAGCTAATAGAGTAGTGCCTGTGCGCATTCCGGAATTTAGCAATCTCGGCGCCGTTTTCAGGATTCAATAAGAAAGTAACGCCCTGTAATGTGGTTGCACCAAGCAGTTTATTATCCTGTGAATATTTCACACTGGTAATATTCCCTCCCAAAGAATAATTATCAATTTTAGAGCCGGTTGCCGACTCCCAGATAATAATGCTGCCATCTTCACCACTGCTTGCAAATTTTTTCGCATCCGGCGAAAATGCTATGCAGTTAATGTTGCCAGAGTGCCCGGATAAGGTTTTTACATCCTGTGAATATACGTGAACCATAAGTTGTGTAATTGCAATTACTGATAAAACTAATTGGTAAAGTCTTTTTTTCATTTTCTGCCTCCTGAAAATGTTGGTAATTTTATAAAATAAAACAGGGATAACCCCGCAGCATTGCTGCGGAGCTATCCCTCTAAACGCGTGAATGCAAATATAATTATTAATGTTGTTAATTGTCAATTTATTTATTGAATATTGATTTTAGAACTGTGCAATATATTACCATTATTATCAAAGGCCTCAAGCGTACAATCAAATTTTGCGCTCTCTTTTCCTGTTTTAAACATGACACCGTGTAAACCTTTTGATATATCCCCATCAACCAACATTGTTTTTGCGCCGGTTTGTAGATTGATTGCATATAGAATAACGTAACAGTCATCATTCAAATTGAATTTGATATTAATGCATTCATTATTTGAATTTGCCTGAAATAATGCAAATCCCTGGCTGCCCGCAGATGAATTATTTGTGTTTTGAGCATTTGTTGAAAAGCAAGCAAAAAACAAAAAAGCTGTGAAAAGTGCGATTTTTGATATTGTTTTCATTTTGTTTGTTAGTTTATTTTTTATTAATTTAGTTTTAATATATTTTCCTATTCTGAACTGTTACAAATATATTCACCTGCTTTAAGTTGAACAAAGAGAAATTAATCCTGAATTCATCTCAGGAAATTTCTAAAATGTATTAAAAACAGCAAAAAAAAGAACATTTCTTAATAATTCTTTCATCTCAAAATATGTTGAAAAGTAATGCTTTAGAGATCATTAAGAGCCTCACAAAACCAGAAATTGCCGAATTCAGCGATTTTTTGTTCTCTCCTTTCTTCAATAAAAAAACGACTGTAATTAAATTATTCACTGAAACAATGAAGTATGCCCCGGATTTTACGGATAACAGCTTAGAAAAGGAAACGTTATGGTCAAAAATATACCCCAATAAAGAATTTAACTATGGAGTTATGAAAAACCTTATACATGATCTTACCAAACTTGCAGAAGAATATATTACACAAAAAGAATACGAGCTGAGAGAACTGCAGCAATTTGAGAATCTCTTTGCATCGTTAAGCAAAAGAAATTTAAGAAATGTTTACCTAAAAAAGGAATTATCACTTAAGAAAAATTTCAAAGACGATAATGCGGACTTTACAAATAGAACATTTGATGAATTTTACGGCAGCTTAACAAAAATTTATGAAATAAAACTTTGGGATTCATCATTCAATGATCAGCAGAAATATTTAAATGAAGATATTTATTGCCTAACAGATAGTTTCGTAACGGGTATTTTGGTTCATTTGATCAATGTTTATTATTTGACTGAAGTAAGCTCATATAACGATAGAGGGAAAGAAATTGCCGACAATCCGGCAGGTATTATTTTAAAGAGTATATCGGAAGAAACTTTTCAGAACATAATAAGGGAAGTAAGTAACCGCTCAGAATTTAAATCCAGGGTAATTAAAGGTTATTTTTTGGCTCATAAAGCTAACGCAAATTTAAACGAATCCAAACATTTTTTTGAATTTAAAAATTACTTTTTGAATAATTATCAGAACATGCCATATAATTATATGAAAGATATGGATACTTATTTGCTAAATGTTCTATCTTCGCTTAGAGACCCCTCGGTTGATAAAAAGAGCGAGTTCTATAGTTATCATAATTTCAGACATGCAAACAATCTTGTGCCGGAGCGAAATAATCAACTAAACAGTATGCAGTTCATACCCTGGATGTTCCTTTTTCTGGATGAAAACAAACCCGATGAACTTGAAGAATATATTAAGAGCTATAAAGATTACATTGTGGACGATGATAGAGCAGCCACTCATATTTTTGCAGAGGCGATGTCATTGTTCCTGAAATCTGAGTTCAGTAAATCATTGTCATTAGTGAATAAGATCAAATTTAAGTCGGCAATGCCGAAAAATATTCTGAAAAAATTCTCGCTCATGATCTTTTATGAACTGAAAGATTTTGAAGGGTTTAACTTTGCTTACGATTCCTATAAACATTTTTTAAGCTATGGTGATTGGGCCAAAAAAGATTGGTTAGAGCATTATATAGAAAAGACCAAAATATTCGCGGGGGTAATAGACACATTATTTAAGTTATGGGAATCAGAAGATAGAACCAGAATATTAGCTTACGAAAATGAACTTGTTAATCTTAATATAGATAACAAGAAATGGTTTCTGAGAAAAATTAATGAATTAAAAGATTAGTTAACTCCAATTTTAGAATATACCAAGTGGTAATTTATGGGTAACTTGCCGGCATACTAGCGATAGTTCACCACGAAAAGAAGGCAGAGGGTTTAAAGCACAGCTGGCATTAAGTAGTTCTGCCTGCGGCATTGTAGTCATTTTGACTACAATGCTTTAAGTATATATGTTATTCCTTGTATACACACTATACGTTATTATTGCATCATGAAAGAAACCAAACCGATCAGTATAGCAATATTAGCGGCAATATTTTTAAGCTGTCTGCTGGCTATGAGCATTCAAAGCCAGCCTGTTTCAAACGATGAATTATCAACCAAAGATAAAGAAATTGCAGCACTTAAGAGCGAAATTGAGATTTTGAAATCCGGCAAAGAAATAAACTCAGCAGGTCTGAACTCAATTACCGTAAATATCTTAATAATGCTGTTATTTTCTGCGGGAGTTGGGTTTATTTCAGCTTTTTGGGTCAAACGCAGAACAAGATCTATGTGCCACTGTCATATAAAAAGACTGAAATTAATGAAAAAAATGGCTGAAGCAAAGAGAACAATATAAAGTCGTTCTTTTCGTGGCGGGATAGTTTTTTATTTACCTATTAGAAGCTACAAGGACACCCTTCCTGTTAACATACGTATAATTAATAAGTTAGAGTAATTGATGCTTGTTTCTAATATATAGTGTAATATAGTAAATCCAATACCTTGCATAGTTCTCAAAAAACCCCTATATTTGTGAGATAATTGATGTTTATGATTTGAAACTGGCGCTCCTAAAAGCGTCTTTTTTGTTCTATAGACCCTGCTTTGGGGGTAGGTTTAAAAATTTATTATAAAAATTAAATTAAATATATATAATAGTATGAGGCTTAAGAAATGAAATCTGAGATAGTTGATTCCTTTTCACAGATGGTGAAGGATAAAAAGATCGACAGGGACCTGCTTGAAAGTATAATCAAGGAAGTGTTCGGTATGATGATAAAGAAGAAATACGGTCAGAATGCAAACTATGACGTAATTGTGAATATGGATAAGGGCGATATTGAAATGTATCTTTCAAAAGCTGTTGTTGAAACGGTTGCCGACCCTGAAACTGAAATAACAGTTGAAGAAGCAAATGAACGCTCGGGTGAAGAGCTTGAAGTAGGCGATGATTATACGGAAGTTCTTGATTACGTTACCTTCGGCAGGAGGCACATTGTAAACCTGAAGCAGAACCTGAACCAGAAGATAAGAGAAGTTGAAAAGGAAATTATCTACAATGATTATAAAGATCTTGTTGGCGAAATAATTGTAGGTGAAATATACCAGATAAAGCCTCACAGCATATTGTTAATTCATAACGGACATGAGATACAGTTTCCCAAAGGCGAACAGATAGCGCGTGAGCGATATAAAAAAGGCGAATCGATAAGAGTATATGTAAAAGAAGTTTCAAAAAAATCATCAGGTCCGCCTTCAATAATAGTATCGCGCTCCGCGGATGATTTCCTGAAGAAATTATTTGAGCTTGAGATCCCCGAGATCTACGACGGCGTTATTGAGATAAAAGGCGTATCGCGCGAGCCCGGCGAAAGAGCCAAGGTTGCGGTTTATTCATATGATGACAGAATAGACGCGGTTGGCGCATGCGTTGGAATGAAGGGTATCAGGATACACTCCATAGTGCGCGAGCTTGCAAACGAAAACATTGATGTTATAAATTACAGCGATGATATCGGTCTGTATATCGCAAGGGCGCTTGCGCCGGCAAAGCTTAAGGATATTTATCTTGATAAAGCGAACAAAGTCGCGAAGATTGTTGCTGATGAAGATCAGATATCACTTATAATAGGTAAGAACGGACAGAATATAAAGCTTGCAAGTAAACTGACAGATTATGAAATTGATGTTGAGCGCAACAGCGGCAGACCTAAAGATATTGAAGAAGCATTAGAGCGCGAGCTTGAACTTCAGGCTGAAGAAGCTGAAAATGAGGAACTGGAAGAATCAGAAGAAACGGCGGAAAATGAAGATGAAAACATCCCGAAACTGCCGAAGGATATGAAAGATTCCGGAGATGAAGAAGACGAAGATGATGATAGCGACGACGAAGAAGATGACGATGAAGAGGATGAAGAAGCTGACGAAAAAGAAGCTGCAGAAGAGGAAAAGAAATAAGCGCGGGACCCGCGGAGTTTTAGCGGGCTGAATTTCAACACAGCACTGAACAGGATCAATAAATCTGCACATCAGTAATATAAAAAAGAAGGTAAAAAAAATTTAATGCCCGAAACAAATAAAGGTTCAAAAGGAATACAGATATCAAAGATTGCCAAAGAAGTCAACAGGCAATCAAGCGAAATACTTGAATACCTGAAACGCATAGGTATTGAAGTAGGCGGCGTTATGTCAAAAGTTGATGAAAGTGCTTATCATAAGGTTTTAGGGCATTTTAAAAGTGATCTTGAAGAGGCTGAAAAGCATAAACAGAAGCTTGTTGAATTCAAAAAGAAGCATAAAGGAATTGAAATTGCCGAAATAGAGGATGAAGTACGCAAGGAAACCGAAAAGAAGCTTAAAGAAGAAGAAGAGAAGCAGAAGAAAAGAGACGAAGAAGATAAAGTAAAGCATGAAAGAGAATCGCAGTTACAAAAAGACCTCGAAGAAAAACGCCGGCTTATAAAAGAAAAAGAAGTTGAGCTTGAACAGCAGAAGATAAGAGAAGAAGAAGCAAAGAAACAGGCTGCGCTTGACGCATTAAAACCAAAACCTGTTGAACCGGCAAAACCGGAGATTAAACCTACCGATACCAAGGCGGCAGAAGTTAAGCAGGAAAATATTCCCGCGGCTAAGAAGCCTGATGAGAAATCAGCTTTTAAACCGGCGGAGAAAAAACCATACACGCAAAAACCGGGTGAATTTAAGCCAAAGAGACATGACGACAGGTATGGCAGGAGAGATGGCGGCGGATACAAAGGCAAAAGCAGCGGAACAAGCGGCAGCGGAACAAGCGGCAGCGGAACGGGCAGCGGCACCACCGGCAATAAGAAGCCGGGCGGTTACCAGGGCAGAAAAACCGGGGGAACGTTTGAGCGTGTTACTATTAAAGACGATTTCCGCAAAAACAAAAAGCCGGCTCCGGGCGGACAGAAACCGGGATTCAAAAAACCGTTCACTTCCCGTGAAGACGAGAAGAAAAAAGATGATAAAGGGCAGACAAAGCCGGCAACAGAAAATGCTGATGCACAGGCAAAAAAGCGCGACTTTGATAAGAATCTAAAATCAAAGAAACAGAAATACCAGGATGGCGCAGAAGCCAAGAAAAAGAAAAAATTAGCGGATGAAGAGGTTACAGCGGAAATTGAAGAAGCAATCCGCGAGACCATGGCAAAGATGGATGAATCCGGTTCATCAACAGCGCGCCAGCAGTTAAGGAAAAGAAAAAAGAAAGAACGTTTAGAGCAGGAGCTGAAAGAAGCTGAAGAGATCTTAGCCAGGGCTAATATTATCCAGGTTACGGAATTCGCTTCTACATCAGAGCTTGCTACTTTAATGGAAATAGAAGTAAGCCAGCTTATACAGAAATGTTTTGAGCTTGGTATGATGGTAACAATCAACCAGAGGCTTGATAAAGATCTTATCACACTTCTGGCGGATGAATTCGGATTTAAGATCGAATTCCAGAAAGAATATGAAGTTGACTCCCTTGCTGATATTGAAGATGATGAAACAAAACTTGTTCACAGGCCACCTGTTGTTACTATCATGGGTCATGTTGATCATGGTAAAACATCGCTGCTTGATTATATCCGTAAAGCAAGTGTTGTCGCAGGCGAAGCCGGTGGTATAACGCAGCATATAGGCGCATACCAGGTTAAACTTGAAGATGGCAGGCTGATATCATTCCTTGATACGCCGGGTCACGAAGCGTTTACCGCCATGAGAGCGCGCGGCGCGCAGATAACCGATATTGTTGTGCTGGTTGTTGCCGCTGATGACAGCGTAATGCCCCAGACTATTGAAGCTATTAACCATGCGCTGGCCGCTAATGTACCGATAGTTGTAGCAATAAATAAGATAGATAAACCCGGGGCAGACCCAACGAAGATCAAAACGCAGCTTTCAGAAAAGGGCGTTCTGGTTGAGGAATACGGCGGTAAATACCAGTCGATAGAAATTTCAGCGAAACAGGGAACAAATGTAGATCAGCTTCTTGAAAAGATATTGGTTGAAGCGGAAGTACTTGACCTGAAGGCGAACCCCGATAGAAGCGCAAGGGGCGCTATAGTTGAAGCGAAGCTTGATAAAGGCAAAGGAATAACCGCAACGGTTCTTGTTCAAAAAGGTACGCTGCATACAGGTGATTCATTTGTAGCCGGGAATTTTAACGGCAGGGTGAAAGCCATGTATGATGAACGCGGCCATAGAGTTACCACTGCGCTTCCTTCAACGCCCGTTCAGGTACTTGGATTTGACGGTATGCCGCAGGCAGGTGATGTGCTGGTTTCAATGGATAGCGAACGCGAAGCCAGAGAAATTGCTTTAAAGAGACAGCAGCTTAAGCGCGAACAGGATTTCCGCCAGGTGAGATTCATAACACTTGACGATATTTCCAAACAGATCAAAGAAGGTAAACAGGTTGATCTTAATGTTATCATCAAAGGTGATGTTGACGGTTCGGTTGAAGCGCTTTCGGATTCACTGCTTAAACTTGGCACAAGCGAAGTGAAAGTAAGTATTATTCACAAGGCTATCGGTGAAATTACCGAATACGACGTTCTGCTCGCCGCAGCATCAAGCGCAATTATAGTAGGGTTTGGTGTAAGGCCCAACCTGAAAGCAAGGAAACTTGCCGAGACTGAAAAAGTAGATATTAGGCTTCACAATATAATTTACGATGTGATAAATGAGATCAAGCTTGCCCTTGAGGGTCTGCTTGAACCTGAAAAAACCGAAGAAGTTCTTGCTACCGTTGAAGTAAGAGAAACATTCAAAGTGCCAAAGATCGGTACGGTTGCAGGATGTTACGTTGTTGATGGTAAGGTTGTAAGGAATAATAAAGTAAGGCTGCTGCGCGATGGATTTGTGATATTTGACGGTCACATTAACGCGCTTAAGAGATTTAAAGATGATGTAAGAGAAGTAGAACAGGGATTTGAATGCGGTATGAGCCTTGAGAACTACAACGATATAAAGGTTGGCGATATAATTGAATCTTACACAATTGTAGAAACTAAACGAAAGCTGGAGCAGAAGTAGGTTTATAATTTGCCAAAGTTATATGAATATTTAGGAATAGTTGTCATGTTCTACTCTAACGAACATACACCAATTCATGTTCACGGCAATTACTAAGGCAGTGAAACCAGGGCAGAAATAGTGGTAGTAGACGGAAAGATTGTAAAAGTAGTTTTCAAAAAAGTTAGAGGTAAGAAGCCGTTACCTGTTTCGAAATTATCTGCTTTTAAGAAGTTGGTAAATAAATATTCTGATGATATAGTTAAAAAATGGGTTGATTATTTTGTATACAACAAACCAATTAAGCCTAAAAGGATCACAAAAGTAATTTAAAAAGTGGCAGTCAAAGAAGAAATAATAGAAATAAAATCTGCACTTTACCTAAAAGAGTACCAGTTAAAATTAGTGTTCAATGATGGTAAGAGCAGAACCGTAGATTTTGGTAATTTTTTGAAGAACTCGCACAATCCAATGACGCAAAAGTTCTTAAAAAAATCTCTATTTCAAGATTACACAATTAAATATGGTGACCTTGTATGGGGAGATTATGAAATGTGCTTTCCTATTTGGGATCTTTACGAAGGAAAAATCTCGTAAGTAGCACAGGTTTTGAAAATGCTCAGGAATAGAAGATATGTCAATAAGAACAGAAAAAGTAGCGGAAGAAATTAAGCATCAACTTGCAGGAATATTATCCAGAGATCTGGCAGAACTCAAACTTGGGCTGGTTACAGTTACAAGAGTGCGGATCAGCAGGGATTTAAAGAACGCAAAGGCTTATGTAAGTTTTATAGGTAATAAAGAGCCGGCTGAAGTATGCATCGAAAAGATAAACAATAGAAAAAAACAGATAAGAATGCATCTTGGTAAAAGTATGCATTTGAAATTTGTGCCGGAGATTGATTTTTATTTTGATGATAACATGGAATATGCCAGCCGGATAGATGAGATAATTAAGGAAATTCATAAAGATGAACCGGAAGGAAACGATAAATCCGGCGATGAAGGCAAAGAGTAATTCTTAATGACTGCCGGTGCAGAGGTTAAAATTATTGATGTAGTTGGCGATGATTTCTGGCAGCTAAGCTGGCAGGAGCGCAGCGAGAAGGCGAATAAAGAAGGTATAACAATTCTGTTTGATAAACCAAAAGAATATACCAGCGCAAGACTTGTTAATATTGTTAAAAAATTCCTCAATGTGAACAAAGCAGGCCATTCAGGTACACTTGACCCGAAGGCAACGGGCCTAATGATAGTATGTACAGGCAAACGAACCAAAATGCTGAACGGGCTCCTGGGATGCGATAAAGAGTATGAAGGTGTCATGATATTGGGCGAAAAGACTAAAAGTTTTGACAGTGAGACCGAAGTTTTTGAAAAGAACGATATAAGCCACCTAACCCCCGAATCAATATCGGAAGCGGTAAAAGCATTTACAGGCGAAATTCAGCAGGTGCCGCCGATGTATTCCGCGGTTAAACATAAAGGTAAGCCGCTGTACAAAATGGCAAGAAAAGGCGAAGTGCTTGAAAGAGCCCCTAAACTTGTGAATGTAAGAGTGTTCGAAACCGGTGAGTTAACCGGTAATAAATTAACCTTCAGGGTTTTGTGTTCAAAAGGTACTTACATCAGATCGCTTGCCAGCGACCTGGGAGATAAACTCGGAACCGGCGCCTATTTAAAGGAGCTTAGGAGAACAAAGATAGGTGAGTTTGATATTAAATATGCACTCCATGCAGAAGATTTTATTAATATGAACAGAAGCAGAGAATAGATGAATATATTCAGGGATATAAGTGAAATTACACACGATACCAAAACGGCAGTTACCATTGGTACATATGACGGGCTTCATCTTGCGCACAGGCAGGTAATTGATAAGGTAACATCGCTTGCCAGGCAGAAAGGACTTCGTTCTTTTATAGTAACGTTTGAGCCTCATCCGCAGGAAGTCTTAAAAAACAAGACTCCGGATATTAAGCTGCTGACTGCAATTGATGAAAAGCTCAGACTTTTTGAAGCCGCAGGCGTTGAGAATGTTCTTGTGATAAAATTCACTGAAGAGTTTTCTAAAACCGAAGCGCGGGAATTTTATGAAAAGTATATAGCAGGCGGTATTGGTTTAAGTGATCTTGTTATCGGTTACGATCATCTTTTCGGCAGAAACCGTGAAGGCAGTTTTGAAACACTCAAAGCGCTTGGAAATGAATTTGGATTTGAGATCCACCGTGTTGAAGAAATTGATATTGATGGTAAACCAATAAGCTCCACCCGTATAAGGCATGCGCTTGCCGAAGGCAATATTGAAGAAGCCAATAAACTTCTTGGGTATGAATACGGTTTTGACGGCATTGTTGTTGAAGGAGATAAAGTTGGCAGAACAATCGGTTACCCCACTGTTAACCTGAAACCTGTTAAAGAAAACAAAGTAATGCCTAAAGAAGGTATTTACTGCGTGCGGGTAATTCATAATAACTCTGAATATTATGGAATGATGTATCACGGGTATCGCCCCACGTTAAGCGAGGGCATTAAGCGCGCGCTTGAAGT
Source organism: Ignavibacteria bacterium UBA2360 (assembly GCA_002344125.1). Lineage (GTDB taxonomy): Bacteria > Bacteroidota > Ignavibacteria > Tepidaquicellales > OLB5 > OLB5. Next base: position 626,676 of record DDTQ01000011.1, read on the forward strand.
ACATATATTTGATTTTGACAAGAGCGTTTACGGGGAGAATATAACTATCAGCTTTTTGACAAGATTAAGAGATGATATGAAGTTTTCAGGCAAAGAAGAATTAATAGCGCAGATCGATAAGGATAAAGAAGATTCACTGAAGTATATAAATAAATTAAGAAAAAATATAATAAAACAATAAATAATAATTTAAGGAGACAGCAAACAAGATGTTAACCAAAGAAGCAAAACAGGATATCGTATCCAAGTACGGAGCAAATGCGAAGGATTCAGGTAAAACAGAAGTTCAGATCGCAATTTTAACAACCAGGATAAACACGCTTACCGAAAGCCATTTTAACACAAAGAAAAAAGACAACCACTCAAGATTGGGTCTTTTAAAAATGGTTGGTAAAAGAAGAAGACTGTTAAAATATCTTGAAAACAAAGATATCAACAGGTACAGAGCAATTTTAAAAGAATTAAACATAAGAAAATAATTTCTGCCGGGCTGTTATTAACTAAAAGAGGTTATTCTGTTAAGACAGGGCGACGAAATAAGTATCACGGGATCTATTTTCCGGGGAATTTATTTCGCCATCCTGCTTTAGGTGTGATAGAAATATTGCGCTCACACAGAGTAACTCCTTTAAACATAACAGCCCATAACTAATTGAAGGAGATAAAAAAACAAAGATGGTAACAGTAAAAGAAATGGATCTTGGCGGAAGAACGCTGAGACTTGAAACAGGTAAACTTGCCAAACAGGCAAGCGGTTCTGTATTGGCAACTTACGGTGATACGGTTGTGTTGTGTACAGTTGTTGGCGCCGATGAGCCAAAGGAAGGAATGGATTACTTTCCGTTGCAGGTTGAGTTCCGTGAAAAAACAGCGGCTGTAGGAAAGATCCCCGGCGGCTTTTTTAAACGCGAAGCAAGACCAAGCGAAAAGGAAATATTAACCGCAAGACTTATTGATAGACCGATTAGGCCGCTTTTCCCTGAGGAATTTATGTGCGAAGTGCAGGTTATCTGTACGGTGTACTCAAGTGACCAGGAAAATGACGCGGATGTTATTGCAGCCGTAGGCGCATCAGCAGCACTTATGGTTTCAAACCTGCCGTTTGAAGGGCCAATGGGCGAAGTAAGAGTAGGAAGAATCAACGGTGAGTATATCGTTAATCCTACGCACACTCAGCTTAAAGAGAGCGATATGGATATGATAATCGGCGGAACAGCTGATTCCATAGTTATGGTTGAAGGCGACGCGAAGGAATTAAGCGAAGCTGATATACTTGGCGCGATCAAATTTGCCCATGAAAACATTAAGAAAATATGCGCTATGCAAACGGAGTTTGCCGCTGAACGCAACGTTACTAACCGGGAAGTTAAGGCTATTGAATACGATCAGGAGCTTAAGAACTCCGTGAAAGAGCTTGCCGCAAAGGTAATTTCTGAAATTCACAGAAGCGATGTAACCAAGGATGAAAGAAGCCAGAAGTATAAAGAACTGTATGAAACAATAACCGAAAGCCTGAAGGAAAAATATCCCGAGCAGGATAAGATAATCGCAAAACATTTTGATGATATCCAGTATTATGATATGAGAGAAATGATCCTTACCGAAGGCAGAAGGCTTGACGGCAGGAAAACAACTGAGATTAGACCTATAACATGTGAAGTTGGATATTTACCGAGAAATCATGGTTCAGCTTTATTTACACGCGGTGAAACGCAGAGTTTAACCAGTATGACACTTGGTACAAAAAGCGACCAGCAGATAATAGACGGTTTAATGCCTGAAGAGAAAAAACGTTTCATGCTGCATTACAACTTTCCTCCGTTTTCAACCGGTGAAACCGGCAGATACGGTTCCACAGGCAGGCGCGAAATTGGCCACGGTCACCTGGCGCAAAGATCACTTGAAGGAATGCTTCCTACTGCGGAAGAGTTTCCGTATACTATCCGTATAGTGAGCGATATACTTGAATCGAACGGGTCTTCATCAATGGCTACAGTTTGCGCAGGCACGCTTGCGCTGATGGATGGCGGTGTTCAGATAAAACGTCCGGTAGCAGGTATTGCAATGGGTCTTATAAAAGAAGGCGATAGAGTCGCAGTGCTCAGTGATATTTTAGGTAACGAAGATTTCCTTGGTGATATGGATTTCAAGGTTTGCGGAACATCAGAGGGCATTACGGGTCTGCAGATGGATATAAAAATTAAAGGCGTATCATTTGAAGTGATGGAAACAGCTTTAGCTCAGGCTAAAGAAGGCAGAATGCATATACTAGGTATTATGAATGAAGCGATATCAGAGCCAAGAGCCAAGATATCAGATTACGCTCCGCAGTTATTTACAATGACAGTACCTATTGATATGATAGGCGCGGTTATCGGACCCGGCGGAAAAAATATCAGGCATATAATTGAAATGTCAGGCGCGGAAATTAATATTGATGATGACGGAACAGTGGTAATCGCAGCGCTCTCGGGTGAATCAGCAAGCATTGCACAATCAATGATAGCGAAGATAACCGAAGTGCCAGAAAAAGGGAAGACTTACAACGGCAAAGTTGTAAAGACAACCGATTTCGGCGCGTTTGTAGAAATACTTCCGGGCAAAGAAGGCCTACTGCATATTTCACAAATTGATAAGAAGCGTGTTGCCAAGGTTGAAGACGTATTAAAACGCGGCGATATGATAACTGTTAAGGTGCTTGAAATTGACAGCAAGACCGGCAAGGTATCACTTAGCCACAAAGCAGTTATGGAAGATGAAGAAAAAGCTGCCGGAAAGAAAGAAGAAACCAAGACGGAAGAAACACCGGCTTAATTCAAATAGCAAATAACAAAAAGCAAATAGCAATATACGAAAGCCTGTTCAAATGTAAAATTGAGCAGGCTTTTTTATTATATAAACCCTATATTTGCAACATATACGTAAGATTAAAACTGATAAATGCCCCCGATTAAATACACAAATCTAAAACCATTAGAACCGAGAAATTGTTCTTCGGAAATCAATACCCGTGAGCACAATTATGATATGCATAACATGGCAGATTTTCTGGAATCAAAATATAACACAGAATCACAAATCGTTGAGTTAATATGGAAATATCCCAGCAAGTGGTTTTTGGAAAATAAGAATGAATATAAAGACAATATACAATACTTAAAGGAAAACGATATCATAGACAAAGTTAGATTAATTGCCCTTATATTTAAAGGAGTAACAAGATATGAGGTTAAGCCACGAGACCCGGAAATGCCATTTACCGAAGATAATTGTTTAACCCAAATATTAACCTATGATGAGGATTTCAAGCAAGATGCATTATTGTTCGAATTTCAAGGCGGCTTAAAAATAACGATTGAAGCCGAAGAGGTTATCTTTGAAAGAGACTACAAAATAAAATATTAACCCTTAATTAATTGTCATATAATTCATATATTTGCAAATGAACTTCTCATATCTTGATCTGATTATTGTTATTGTATACCTTGGTGGAGTGACCACTTATGGTATTATAAAAGGCGGCAAGCAGAAATCAGCCCGTGATTATTTTGTTAGCGATAAAGCCATTCCCTGGTGGGCTGTATGCTTCGCTATTGTTGCCACTGAAACCAGCGCGCTTACTTTTATAAGTGTTCCGGGTGTTGCGTATGTAGGCAATCTGAATTTTCTGCAGATAGCTATTGGTTATATACTTGGCAGAATTGTCGTTAGTTACTTTATGCTGCCCAAATATTACGAAGGCGAACTATTGACCGCGTACGCTTATCTTGGCAAACGATTTGGCGCTAAAACTAAAAATACTGCATCAACTGTATTTATGGTTACGCGCGTATTTGCAGATGGCGTTAGATTGTACGCAACGGCAATTCCGTTGGCGTTGCTGCTTAAGGGGTGGAATCTGTTCCCAACTGCGCCGGACTGGCAGATATATACTTATTCGATAATAATTATAGCCATAATTACCCTGGCATATACCTATCTTGGCGGCGTTAGAGCTGTTATATGGACTGATGTAATTCAGATGTTCATTTACATTGGAGGAGGCATACTTGCTATTTATGTGCTGAGCGGTAAAATGACAATGGGTTTTGGTGAAGCTATTTCTCAGCTTGGGGCCCAGGGAAAACTGAACTTTTTTGATTTTTCGTTTGACTTCACTAAACCTTATACAATACTTGCGAGTGTTATTGGCGGCGGATTCCTTTCTATGGCTTCACATGGTACGGATCAGTTAATAGTGCAAAGATTGCTGACTACAGATTCACTCAAATCTTCGCAAAAGGCACTCATAACAAGCGGATTCATCGTTTTCCTGCAGTTTGCGCTCTTCTTGTTTGTGGGTTCGCTGCTTTTCATATTCTTCAACGGTGAAGCGATGAAGTCCGATGAAGTATTCCCCAAATTTATAATTAACTATATGCCCAGCGGCATATCGGGTGTAATTATCGCCGGATTACTAGCGGCGGCTATGTCAACTCTTTCGGGATCAATTTCAGCACTCTCATCAACGCTGGTTGAAGATATTTACAAGCCGTATTTTGGTAAGGGCAAAACAGATATTCAGCTTCTTAAGGTTTCAAAAGTAATAGCTTTGATATGGTGCGCGGTTCTTGTTATGTCAGCATTCTTATTCATGAATTCATCGCAGTCTGTCGTAGTGCTGGGGCTCTCTATCGCTTCGTTCACGTACGGGGGTTTATTGGGTACATTCCTGCTTGGGGTGTTCTTCAAACGCATTTCGCAAGTGCCGGCAATATTCGGGTTTTTGTGCGGTATTACGGGAATGATATTCATAATCTATTTCACAAAGATCGCATGGACCTGGTACACTTTGATTGGTGTAACTATTACTATAATTACGGCGAATCTGATATCATTGGTAATTAAACCAAAACAGACAGCAGAAAAGTGAACACTATATTATACTCTGTTTCACTCTATATGATCTATCATCTCCAGCAGCCATTGTTTACTGTGGATATTTGAGGAGAATGATTCAATCTTTTCGAGGAGTTCTTCTTTGGTGCTGCGTTTTTCGCCGGAGGCTGCCTTCATTATCTCATTATACATTGCGGCAAAATTCAGGTAATTGCTTCTGTATGCATCGCTGATGGTTTTATTTTTATACAGGAACTGTTTATATGAATCAAGAGCAAAGCCGGCTGACTGGTAATCTCCCTTTTCAAAATATATCCTGAGGTAAAATGTTTTTATCGAAAGCTTGAACAGGAACTGGCTTAGTTTGGTTCTGTTAAGTATCTCCAGCGCTTTGTCGTAATCCTGTTTTTTATAAGCTGCAATAGCCCGCGCAAAATTTATTGCGCCTTCCCTGATATCAGGTTCAAGATCGCTGTAATGCGCTTCGGCAAATTCTTCAGCCCACTGAACCTGGTTGATTTCAACAGAATTAATAAAAATATTCCAGAACTTCAGCAGGTTCAGGTAACCTTCTTTATATAGTTTCAGCAGGTCAAGCTCAATAGATTTGCGGTGCACTTCGTGCAGCTCTGCCCGGTATTTCGCGGAATTAAATTTTATATTATTGATACAATAAGTTTCAAGGGTAGTTATTAAATTATAATTTGTCTGCCGGTTAAACAGTTTAGTGTGACCCATAAAGATCTTTTTAAATTCGAGGTAATCCTCCTCCTTCCCTTTAAGGGCGAGCAGCGCACGGTAATAGAATATCAAAAACACAGAATACTCCTTTTCAGAACCATTTTTCAATTTATCAAGAATAGGTTCTATATTCAAGCCTGCAAACAATTCTTTGGTAAATGAGTTATTATCCTTTATGCTGTAGTAAGTTTCATTCACCTGCATATCAATAATGTGGTTTATGAGCTTTGAAAGATAATCATACGTAAGAAGCTCCCCTTGTCTTACAACAACAGGGTAAATGCTCTCCTGCCTGTTATGTGTAAGCTCATTAAGAAAGACTTCGCTTTCGAGCCTGTAGAGATTTTCGAAAAAAAGAAAATCAAGCGAGTGTTCCTTCTGGACTTCCTTATAAGCGGCTTTAAGGTTTTTATCGTACAATGAGTCAAGATTCCGGATCCGCAATTGATGCAGGAGATACCTCATTTTTTCAGTTTTGTTATTCCGAAACCACTGCTCGGAGAGAAATTCGTGGCAAAGCTGCAGCGCGTCACTGAGGAGATTTCTCATTACCTGGTCATTGTACTCTCCCGAAGGGAATATCTTTTGGAATAATTTTTCCTTGGTAAAATTCCTGTTCTCAAAATCAGGGTAGTATTTTTTTACCTGCTCAACGAGTTTAACTACAGAACCCGATGAATTGTGGTATGGCGAAGATACAAAATCAAAGAAACTTCTCAGTTCTTCTTTTGAGAAAGATTTGATTACATCAATTAAGTTGGTTTTAAGCATAATTTAATTACAGGTATTTTTCTTGAAACAGCCATAAAGGCTGTATTTTCATTAGTTTGCTAAGAACAAAAATGATTTTTGAATGAGCCTACAGGTTACAAGTTAACAAAACTTTTAATCTAAAAAAAAGTTATTACAAATCATACATTTTTACGTTCAGAAAATGCCAAAAATGAGCCGGAATTCAAAAATCCACAGCCGAGAAATATGTTTGCTGTGTTAATATGTGAGTTATTTGGATAAGTATCAGGTTACATAGACAAATTGTTCTAATTGAATGGGCAGGCAAAGAACTGCTATTTTTGAAGAGTAATGAAGAACAGGAGCAGAATGAATAAATCAGGAAAGAGTGAAGATACCAAAGATGGCGGCGGATCGTTTGAAACGGTTATGGATGAACTTTATTATTCACACCTGCTTGAACTTCTTTTCGATCACGGAAGTGGCAGCCCCGAGCTGCAACAAACTCAGAAAACCGAAAAGCGAAATATGAAAAAAAATAAAATAAAAAAACCAATAAATAAATTTATAAAATCAAAGGGAGCAAAAAAATGAAGATCATTAAATTACTTTTTCTGGTTATACTGATATGCACATCAGCAAATTCACAATGGGTACAGCAAAACACCCCCGATAACACAAGCTGGTATTATGACCTTGAAGCCATAACCCAGAATACTGTTTACTGCGCAGGCGGAAAAGTTATAAAAACGGTAAACGGCGGAACAACATGGAGCCCGCTGACCATTGCGGGTTACACTTCCACTGTGTGGGGAATATCATTTTACAATTCTACAACCGGCTGGGGCTGCGGATTTACAGGTAAGATATTTAAGACTGTAAATGGCGGCGGCCAGTGGACTACAGTTACGGTTGGCACCGAAGCCTTCAGGGATATCGTGTTTGCGAACCAATCAACAGGCCTGGTGTGCGGTGATATTGGCAGATTGTACAAATCTACCAACGGCGGGGATAACTGGACTGCGAAGAACCCCGGCACAACTTTGATGCTGCGGTGTATAACCAATTACAATGCCAGTCACTTCTGGATAGGCGGCGGAAGCGGTTCTGACGGTATAATTGTTAAATCTACTAACAGCGGAGACAGCTGGGAGACAATGCAGACTTTTGAAAGACCAATAAAGAAGATTCAGTTTGTAAATTCCACTACAGGATTTGCAGCCAGCGACAGCAGGGTATATAAATCCACAAACGGCGGAGCTAACTGGGTAGATATTAACCTTCCTACTTCGGGTTATTTCCTGACATTTCATATGGCTAATGCCAATGTAGGATATGCATCTAACTGGGATAATACATACAAAACCCTTGATGGGGGTGCAACATGGTTTGAACAGAATACAGTATTACCAACTACTTCAATGCATGATATAGAATTTGCACCGGGCAGTACCTCGATTGGCTGGATGTGCGGATCAGACGGAGCTATGGTATATACTAACAACAGTGGCGGCAATGCTATTGGGATTGAACCAATTTCAGGCAGCGTGCCCGAAAATTATTCATTGGGTCAGAACTTTCCAAACCCGTTCAACCCAACAACCAATATAAGATTGAATGTTCCCAAAAGTGGTTTTGTAAAGCTGACAGTATTTGATATGACAGGCAGGGAAACAGCCGTACTTGTTAACGAAAATCTGAGCGCAGGAGAGTACAACGTGGATTTTAACGCTGCCGCTTTGACAAGCGGGGTGTATTTCTACCGCGTTGAAGCGGGCAGCTTTACAGATGTTAAAAAAATGATGCTTGTGAAATAAATAAAACTATAAAAGGAAGATTTGGGATAAATGAAACTGAGAAAAACCAATAAGTTTGTATATATATTAGCATTTATCTTCGCTGGCTTTTTATCATCATGCGGTGAAGAGGGTATAAATAACATCCAATCAAACGATCCTGTGTTCAGCATGGATAAGTTTGAGAAAAATTTAAGAGCTTCGCTTGATGGTTCAACTGTTGGGTATGTGTATGCGATAAATTTGAGCGGGCAGCTGAACCGCTCGGGTGATTCAGGTTTCGCGCGGACTTCGCTTGACGGACAGATACTTCAGTCGGCATCAAAAAGAATGAACATTGCCTCAATTACAAAAACAATAACGGCGGTTGCGGTGCTGCAGCTTCTGGAAAGAAGGAATTTGACTATAGACTCCTTAATTGCGCCATGGCTTCCCCCTGACTGGAGTTTAGGAACCGGTGTAAGCAGTTTGACGTTTAAAAGTTTGCTCACCCACCGTACCGGTTTCAATACCGCCAATTCAAACTTTAACGCAACACTTTCTTTCAACGCATTAAGAGATTCTGTAGCAACGGGCTGTATAAATCCGCAATCTCATTTATATATGAATATGAATTACGCGCTTTTCAGGGTTATAATACCGGCATTATGGAAGGGTTTACCCGGGGCGCCCGGCATAAGTGAAATAAACGCATCATCAGCCACATTTTTCTACAGACTATACATACAGCAGGAAATTTTCGATAAGTTAGGTGTGCTGAATGCGGATTGCGTAAGTCCATCCGGTGAACAGCCAACTTTGTTCTACACCAATGCTGCAAATACACCCGGAGTTGATTACGGCGACTGGACATTGATATGCGGCGGCGGCGGTTACTACCTATCGGCAATTGATCTTGCGAATTTTCTTGCAAACATCAGGTATAATAATAATATTCTTTCAGCGGTAAACAGGGATATTATGAGGAATAACTATATCGGGTGGTCTGAACTAGGAACTCTAAACGGCGAACACGGAGAGTATTTTAATCACGGGGGTTCAATTAACAGCACCGGACCCGCGGGCGGTAACCAGGGCAATATGAGAGGACTTATTGTTCAGTTTCCCAATAATGTGGATTTGGCCGTAATGACAAATTCAGAAATAGGAGCGGCGGATTTGAGCATAAGAACAATTGTTCTGAACGCATATGATAATGCATGGGAATAGTGTTTCATTAAATTGAGATAGTATTTACCTGACGGTAAATACGCCGCAGGACTTTCCCGAATGGGAGAGTCCTGATTTTTTTTTCACACAGGTGGTACTTATTTATTGAGGTAAGCAAGCTCATAGCTGCCATCGGAATAAATGACAAGATGCTCCGCATCGGGTGAATACTCTACAAACCTTCCGCCGGGGTATCTTTCCTGGTAATCCATGTTCAGCCAAACCGTACCATTTGAATCGTAGTGGTAATTCAGATATTTCACACGCGTTCTTGAACCCTTTTCTTCATAGTATGCATCAATACCTCTTTGGATATCTTTCAGCTCATCCTTTGTGAGATCCTTTCCCAAATACACTTCGGGGTACGCATGGCCCGAAACGCAAACAATACGACCTTCACCTCCAAGCGATTTTATAAGCGAAACCATCAGGGTTGCATAGTCATCACAATCTCCGGAATATGTATAAACAGATACACCGGCTTTTTCGAAGTATTCCATTCCGCCGGGGTCACGCTGATAGTTCCAGTTCCTGAACACGTTATCAAAAATGGCGCAAACACTTCGGATGAATTCTTCATCCTTATGAATTTCGGTCAGCTCCGCGGCCTTTTTCTTTATAGCAAAATGATCAGGCTCAATGGCAGCGGCAATTCCCATAGCGGTCAGCGCCTCCACCTGGCTTTTGGTGAACTGACTGTAGATCTGTAAACTGCAGATCTGTAAAACGATAAATAATAGTAATATATTTTTTTTCATAGTTCATGTACAGCAATATGATAACCTTTCGTTCTATATAGAGAGTTCCTTTTATATTGTTTCAAAATGTAAATATCTAAGCGTATAAAAATTAATTACATTTCATTAAACCTTTTGAAATTCCCTGTGTCTTATTGATACAAAAAGGTTATAACCACCTAATAAACAGTAAAAACTGGGTAAAAACAACAAAAAACCAGAAAAATTTTAAAGGAGAAAAAATGTTAACTAAACTAAAACCATCAGGAAAGGCGTTTGTAATAGTGATCGCGGCTGTGTTTTCGCTGTATCTGGCCGCCTGTAACGATAACTCTGTGGAAGAATCCCAGACAGATGACCAGTATATTTCTGAAATAATTACCAATGGTTACTCAAATCCGAATGCTGAAGATGATGATCTCTTGAAGGCTGAGATAACAGATTTTGATGATGGCGGAGCCGTTCCGGATTTTGAAGGCGGCGATACACCCATTGATTCCTTAATGAGGTGGGGCAGAATTGTAACAGGTTCAAGCGTAAATGTTACAATAACATCAGAAGGCGACAGCCTGAAAATTGCGAACATTACAAGAACAATTACAGGTAATTATGTGATTGTAGGCATTGTTGGCGGAACAGTTGATACAATAATAAAACCATACACACAGGAATTCCGCAGAATTGCTCTGTTTAAAAGAGTTGGGCGCAATCCAAGGCCAAGACATAACTGGAGGATGTACAAAGTTTCGATGGTTGACGGCAACACAACATCACCGCAGAACAGCAATGATCATATCCAGATGCAGCAGATACAGGTTTATGTGAACGGAACATTGAGCTATACGTTTGCGGGTCCAGATTTCACGCAGAACCAGTTCATTACTAAAAGACCTCCGCGCTGGGAAGGGGAAGGGATCCCCGAAGTGAACGCCGGTGACCAGGTTAGATTTGTAGTTTCCGCATACTCAACCAAGCCCGAGCAGGATATAGTTGCATGGCACTGGGGCAAACGTAATTTTGGTTTTCACAGGGAGCCGTTCGTTATGACAAGCGAAACACCAAGCGGTGCAGGCTGGTTAAGAACATTCGATAAAACATTCACAATCCATGCAGGTCATAACCGCGGCAGATTTAACGGATTCATAAGCGCTTCAACACGTATGTCACTTTATGATGATTCACCAACTGAATTTGCAAGTGATGCCGTGGGAACACCATACAGGGTAAGACCGTAGCAATACTTCAATTCTTTGTGATTAATGCGGGTTGAATTTTCAACCTGTTAGATGTAAAACAGTAAATAAAGCCTTCCGGTATCCCCCCGGAAGGCTTTTTTATTTAGCCGGGCTGATTCCTTTATTCTGTAATTAATTGAAATTATTTAGATTAAACCCATCCCTACAGTGTATTAGTTAATGATAATAGCTATAATTTTCCTCTTTACTTACCTAATATTGCTAACTATATTGGTTATAACTTCAATAACATAGTTTTCATAAATCTTTAAGGGGGAAGTTATGAAAAAGAATTCTATTACTAAGCTGCTTGTAGCGGCAATACTTGTTTTGTTTTTAACATTCACAACAACAGATCTGCTTTCGCAAAACTGGTCTGCCTGCGGAACAGGTTCAAACAATGTTGTAAGAGCGCTCACCACTTTCAGCGGGCAGCTTATAGCCGCAGGTGACTTTACAACTATTGGCGGAATAGGCGCAAACCGAATAGCCTCATGGAACGGAACATCATGGAGCGCAATGGGTCTTGGTACCAACGGAAGAGTATCAGCGCTGCTGGTAGTGAGCGGTGAGCTGATCGTTGCGGGAGATTTTTCACAGGTGGGTGGTGTGAGCGCCGGAAGGATAGCGAAATGGAACGGCGCAAACTGGCTGCTTTTCGGAAGTAACCAAACATTCAACAATGATATATATTCTCTGGCACTTTATAACAACGAGCTGTATGCGGCGGGAAGTTTTACAAGTATTGGCGGCAACAACAGAAGCAGGATAGCTAAATGGAACGGTTCAACATGGGAATCAGTTGGACTTGGATTAAACGGTACAGCCAGAACATTGAAGGTATATAACAACTCGCTGATTGTTGGCGGTGAGTTTACCACAGCGGGCGGAATAAATGCTAACCGGATCGCTTCATGGAACGGAACATCATGGTCTGCCCTAGGCCTGGGAGTAAATAATGCTGTATATGCGCTTGAGCTTTTTAACAGCGAACTCATTGTTGGAGGAAGTTTCACAACAGTAGGCGGTGTATCAGTTAACCGCATTGTCAAATGGAACGGGAGCTGGTCTGCCTTGGGTACAGGTACAAACAACAACGTGTTTTCGCTGAATACAAGCGGGGGATTCCTTTACACGGGGGGTGAGTTTACTACAGCCGGGGGTATCAGCGCTAACAGAATAGCAAGATGGAACGGCGCGAACTGGTCAGCAATGGGTTCAGGAATGTCCGGGGGTGACCCAATTGAAGTGCTTGCTATTGCAGTGTACTCAACGCTGCCGTATGCCGGCGGTGATTTCAATTCAGCAGGCGGAACTACGGTTAACAATATTACGAAGTGGGGTTCCCCCACCGGTATAGAACCAATTGCCACAGGATTGCCTGAAAAGTATTCACTCGGACAGAATTTCCCAAACCCGTTTAATCCGGTAACAAAGATCCGGTTTGAACTACCTTCGGCAGGATTAACTTCTTTGGTTGTTTATGATAATCTTGGCAGGGTTATTGAAGAGCCGTTAAACGAAGAGCTTTCGGGGGGAGTTTATGAGATAAACTTCGAAGCCTCAAAATATTCCAGCGGTATATATTATTACGAACTTTCATCCGGTAACTTCAGGGATGTAAAGAAGATGACATTGATAAAATAGAGTTATCGATCGCGAAATGAATAGATCTTTACCCGGTTTTCCGTAAGGAAAGCCGGGTTTTCATTTTACAGAATTGTTAGGTTCTTAACAACTTAACACAATCTTAACTATATAATTATATGAGATTTATCATGCATTTTTTTGATGATTATCATTGTTAAAAGTTTTGAAAACAGTTAGATTAGTATTAAGATTTAGTTCAGAAACTGTTAGCCTAAAGAAGGAGCAGTGAAAAATGAAAAAAATTACAGCAATCTTATGGATATTCTTATTCAACACCATTGCAGGTTATTCATCTGATATAAATGACAACAAGGATATAAAAGATAACAGAGATCTTTTCCTGAAGTTGTACCAGGAAGAAAAAATGGCTTATGACCTTTACGGTGAATTTTATGAAAGATGGTCGTTAAGTGTATTTAATATAGTACAGCAGCGTGAAGCGAAGCATGTATGGTGTGTTGAAAGAATAATGGATAATTACGGGTATAAATACAGAAGCAGTTCAGTTACCGGTTTATACAAGGATAAAGAAATACAGAAGATCTATGATGAGTTAACAGTAAAGGGTTGTATCAGCGATCTTGCGGCCCTTGAAGCCGCGGCATACATTAAAGAAAGACATATTTTTCAGCTTCGCGAGAGAATAAGATACCAGGAAGATGGTTATGTTGTGAAAGTAATTTTTCTGATGGAAAACGCGGCTCAAAGCCACTTGAGGGCATTTGTTAACAGCATAAAGCTTTCAGGCTCAGATTACAGCCCGCAATACTTGACCGATGATGAGTTCAGCAATATAATGGATTAGTTGAATTTGAATTGATTGGTTGCTTTCCGGTATAAACAGAATAGAATTCTGAACAATGCATTCATTTAAATTTCAGTACCTGTAAACAAACAATCCCTGCCCGCCGGTAGAGATCCAGAGTTCACCGCTTTTATCTTCCCTTATATCGAGTTTTCTTACAGAGGGTATTGTACCATGACCCGGGATATATATGTGCTTCCATGTAACACCGGCATCATTAGTGAGATAAATTTTATTAAATGTATCGTCATCTTTCATTCCGAAAACTGCTACATCGTTACCTTTGCTATCAACGGTGTATGCGGAGCTGAAGCCGGAGATTTTCGCGAAAGAACTTCCCTTGTCTCCGGATCTGAACAGTCCGTAATTTCTTATAGCTGCCCAAAGAACACCGCTACCTGAAGGCTCGATATCTATTGCTCCTTTATTCCTGTAGTCTATTGCGGGATTTTCAACAATATAGTTCCTGAATTCAAAAGTTCTTCCATAATCTTTGCTTACAAACAGGCTTCCTGCCATAATTCCGTTTTCATTTCCGCCTTCTATATAATAATAGACAGTTGCAGGGTCAACCGGATCTACATCAATGTAATCTGTTGTATTGAATAAGCCGCTTACAATTGAATTCTTGTAAATTGCATCAGCATCGCCGATGAATTCAGATTTGCTGAAACTGGCGCCTCCGTTGGAACTGAAATATATACCGTACCAGTAAGCATTTGGAGCAGCAGGGTCATAAATTTTGTGGTTATATATTCCGCCGCCCATTTGTACTATTATTATATCGTTAACACCATCGGTAGTTATATCAGCATCATTGAAGATCGCATCGTATCCCGGACCGGCATCGGGGTAAGAAAGTACACCGGCGGGCCTTAAAATAGAATAACTGCCCGGGTTTCCGCGGTTATTGGAAACTGCAATTGCGGGGTAATATGTAAAAACACTGCCGCCCACAAGATAGATACGGTCAGGATCGTTTTTTGAGACAAGCGTTCTGCAGACGTTTGGTATATATGAATCTCCGTTCATTTCCGGCGGCGGCGGATCTTTGGTATATTTTCTTGAATAGTCTATTATATAGGGATAATTTTTATCGTTTGTTCTCGCCATTCCCCAGTCACTTATAGGAATATAAATATCACCTGTGGATGAAAATGTCACATCATACACAACGGTCATATCAATTCCCTCACCGTTGAATCTCCATGTTTTCCCTTTGTTGGTGCTCAAAAACGGACCAGCTCCGCCGCTTGAGTACCAAACATCTCTATTAACCGGATTCTGAAAACTGATAATATTAGATGAATAGATCTTATCCTGCGTTTGGAGTGTATGTTTAGGATTATATTGTTTTTCAAGCAGAAACTCGAGCTGTTCACCCCAGCTATCACCGTCATTCACAGAAATTTTTGCAGGGTAACCCATCATATTACAGAACAGTTCATTTTCATCGTAGTCGTAAAAGCTTATACCAATGATTTCTGTTCCGTAGCCTGAATAGTAACCGAAATTGCCGGTGAGTTCAGTAATTGAAGAAGCATCGTTATTCAATCTGAAAAGTTTACCCGTTGTTACAAAACCGGTTAAGCCGCCGGAGCTGTTAAGTTTCAGCAGTATCTGGTAAGCTCCGTCTATTTGCCCCGGGAAAATTTTTTCACTCCATGTATTTCCGTTATCTCTTGTTATCCAGAGTCCCTCATCTGTTCCCACCCATATCTCATCCGGGAATTTCGGGTGAATCTGTATGCTTACGGTGTTTCCGTTTAATACAGAATTATGGTTGATCTCTCTCCAGCTATTTCCGTTATCATCGCTTACGTAAATTTCGGGGTGACCCGAAGAGTTTTTAAGTGTTCCGGTAATTATTCTGTTAGGAACTGAAGGATGATACCGGGCGCTGGGTCCGCCAAGTTTAACCCTGAACAGATTTCCGCCATAGTTAACCCCCGGGAAGCCGGTTTCCTGTCCTAATATTTTCACCCAGCTCACACCGCCGTCAACAGATTTCCACAAACCTCTGCCCGGATCATCGGCAAGGTAATCCATTCCGCAGGCGGCAATTATCTCATCAGGGTTAAGAGGGTTAATATCAATTGCCTGTACCATCAGCGCGGCAGGTGTTTGCGCGTATTCACTTATAAATATCCAGTCGCTGTTGCCGGTTTTTTTATAGACTCCCCCAACATCAGTGCGAGCGTAAATTGTGTTCCCGTCAGGGGTGGGTACCTGCGCAAGAACGAAGCCGCCTGCTTCGAAATCAATTCTCTCAAAATTCTGTGAATGTGAAGTAAAGGATATCAATAGTAAAAACACCGGCAGTAATATCAGCATATTCAGAAATTTATATTATTATAAAATAACTAAAACCAATTTTAAAAAAAATTTAATTAGCGGGATAAATTTAATGATAATTTAGGGTATTTAACCCTATTTTTCTAACTCTTATATTGAACTTTATTATTTTTGAAAAATTAAACAAATACAGGAAATTATGCCCAATTTAGTACTTATCAGACACGGACAATCACAATGGAACCTTGAAAACCGTTTTACAGGCTGGATAGATATCCCCTTATCACCAAAAGGCGAAGAAGAAGCAACAGCGGCGGGAGAAAAATTAAAAGGAATGGCTTTTGATAAAGCATTTTCATCGGTGCTGCAAAGAGCTACCAAAACATACGAAATAGCGGCTCAGAAAGCCGGTTTTACACACCTGGTTTGCGAACGGGATGAAGCGCTTAATGAAAGAATGTACGGCGACCTGCAGGGACTTAATAAGGACGAGTGCCGCAAGAAATTCGGTGATGAACAGGTACATATATGGCGCAGAAGCTTTGACGTTCCCCCGCCGGGCGGTGAGAGCCTGAAAAATACCGCTGAGAGAGTGCTGCCCTATTATTACAAAAAGATCGAGCCAATGCTCCGCGATGGGAAAAACATTTTGATTGTTGCTCATGGAAACAGTTTAAGGGCACTGATCATGCATCTAGAAAAATTATCGGGTGAGCAGATATTGAAAGTGGAAATCCCTACAGGTGTACCAATTATGTATGAACTAGATAATAACTTGAATATAGTTTCAAAGAAGGAATTATAGTTTGGTTGATCAGTTAATAGTTTAAGTGGATGAATAGTTTGTATATATTATAGAACTTAGTAAATTAGTATTTGAGACGCCCCGGCGGGGCGTCTGTACAGGAAAAAAGAGTAAAACAGTACAGATGTGCCGCCCCGACTGGTGGGACAGTTGGCACGCCTCAAATACAAAAAACAATAAATTTCTTTGCCCCCACTGGTAAACCGGTCTTTGCGGTCTTAACGGTTTGAATATTATGACAGAATACGATAAAGCAATAGAAATAGTTCACGAGTTTGTGAAGAACGAAAATCTGCGCAAGCATATGTATGCCGTGGCTGAGGTCATGCGGCAGTACGCCCGGAAGTTTGGTGAAGATGAGGACAAGTGGGCAGCAGTGGGCCTGCTGCACGATTTTGACTGGGAGATCCATCCCACTGCAGAAGAGCACCCAATTAAAGGCAGCGCTATTTTGAAAGAGCGCGGTTACAGCGATGAAATTGTGCGCGCAATACTTTCACATGCGGATTATACCGGGTTTGAAAGAATTTCGCTGATGGAAAAGACGCTCTTTGCAGTTGATGAGCTTTCAGGATTTATTGTAGCGTGCGCGCTTGTGCAGCCAACAAAAAAGCTGGCTGACGTGAAGACGGAATCAGTTATAAAAAAAATGAAGAAGAAAGAATTCGCGCGCAACGTGAACCGTGATGATATCTCGGGCGGCGCAGCGGGACTCGGTGTGCCGCTTGAAGAACACATTGAATTTACAAAGAATGCAATTGTTGGTATTGCTGATAAGATGGGAATGTAGGGGATTGCGGATTTAGGATTGTTGATTTCGGATTGAGTTGCAGGTTTCAGGTTGCAAGTTATCCCGCAAGCGGGTTTTCAATCAGTTTTTCAAACTGATTTCAACAGGTTACAGTATACTGTTCAGAGATAAATCATTTGTCAACAGAAATCAAAATATCAGAAAATCTCACCAAGGCAGAGCGGTATGAAGAGCTGCTTCCGCAGATAAAAGCACTGATTGCTGAAGAAAGTGATGTTGTTGCGAATCTTGCCAATATATGCGCGGTGTTAAAGTATAATATGCCGGGATTCTTCTGGGTGGGGTTTTATTTGCTTAAGGGCGGTGAGTTGGTTTTAGGTCCGTTCCAGGGACCCGTTGCATGCACGCGGATACAAATAGGTAAAGGTGTTTGCGGAGCAGCCGCCCAGCGGCGTGAGACAATAATAGTGCCTGATGTTGAAAAATTTCCCGGGCATATTGCCTGCAGCAGTTTATCCAAGAGCGAAATTGTGATTCCCCTGTTTAACGGAAGTGAAGTTGCGGGTGTGCTTGATGTTGATTCTGATGAGCTTAGTATGTTTGATGAGATTGATCAGAGGTATCTGGAAGAGTTGTGTAAATTCATTTCACCCTGAGCCTATCGAAGGGTCATCTCTCGAGAAGCCCGAGATGAGGGAATTCATCTCACTCTGAGCCTGTCGAAGGGTTATCTCTCGACAAGCTCGAGATGAGGGAATTCATCTCACCCTGAGCATGTCGAAGGGTGTAACAAAGTTTTAAATGTTCACATATCCTCAATATTGAATTTGAAATTTATACCAATAATATTGATTTTATTTACCTTACAATTGTACTCACAGCAAACGGGTGATTCGCTCCTTTATGTCCCTATAAATGATTCATTAAAGAATACAATTGATTCCGCCCGCGCGGGCGATATTGACGCAATCATAGAATATTCTGCGAGTGATTCCGCAATATTCGATGTATCAGGTGATAAGCTTATGCTTTACGGAGATGCTGAGTTAAAGCACAAGGAGTATGACCTGAAGGCTGCGAGAATTACGCTTTACCGGGAGAGCTCAATAATGGAAGCACACGGGATTCCGGATACCAGCAAACCGGGAAAATTTATTGGTACGCCAATTTTTATGGAAGGCTCCAAAAGGTACGATGCAGCAAAGCTGCGCTACAATTTTTCAACCCGCAAGGGTGTTATTGATATGGGTTCAACTGAACTTGAAGGCGGGTACTATCTCGGCGAGAAGATAAAAAAAGTTGATGAGGACATATTCTTTATACAAAACGGCAGATATACTACCTGCGATAAAGCTGAGCCTGATTATTACTTCGGCAGCCCGAAATTAAAAATTATTCAGGGTGATAGAGTAATTGCAGAGCCGGTTTATCTCTACATTGATGATGTGCCTATCTTCGCGCTGCCATTTGGTATATTTCCGAATCATTCAGGCCGCTCAAGCGGCATAATCCCCCCGGCGTACGGCGAGGATCCCACTTACGGCAGGTATCTTTCGCATTTAGGGTACTTCTGGGCTATCAATGATTATTATGATATTGCATTACAGGGAAATTATTACACCAAGGGCAGAATTGATCTTAGCTCCCGCTTCCGCTATGTATTGCGGTATAAACTTTCCGGCAGTGTTGATATAGGCGGCTCAAGAATTCGCCTGGGCGAAGATACCGATAACGATAAAGTGTTCAGTGATGAATGGAGAATTGGTGTTTACCACAATCAGACTATTGACCCCACAACAACACTTAACGCCAATGTGAATTTTTTGAGCAGTAAAAATTATTACAATACTTCAACAAACAATCTTGATGACCTGTTAAGACAGAATGCGCTTTCAAATGTAACGTTAAGCAAATATTGGGAAGGTACTCCTAATTCGTTAACATTGAATTATTCCCGCGATCAGAATCTTTCCACCGGAGAAATTCTGCAGACAATTCCGCTGGTTACATTCAACCGCAGCCAGACATTTCCGTTCCGCGGCAAAAATACTTCGCTGCTTGACCCCAGCTGGTATGAGCAGATATCATATTCATACAATTCGCAGTTCAAATATATTGATGAAAAGCGGCTGGTAAATTCCGCAGTAATAGATGGGAATTTTAACCGTAATACCCGCGGGGGGCTCAGGCAGTTTGTAAGTATAAATGCCCCGGTTAAAGTTTCTGAATTCAGCTTTACGCCTTTTTTTAACTATAACGAAATATGGTATAATAAATCCGTTGAAAAAATATTCAACCCGGCAGATAGTACCGTAATAACCAATAATGTTGATGGTTTTAAGGCATTCAGGTATTTTAACACCGGTGTTTCACTGAATACAAGGTTAATTGGTTTATTCAACACCAGAATTTTCGGCATACGGGGTTTCAGGCATACAGTTACGCCTGCAATAACATACAGCTACACCCCGGATTTCAGCAAGCCGCAGTGGAACGCGTATAGATCCTATACCAATCAGTTCGGGCAGGAAGTAGAGTATTCAATTTATGAGAGAGAGGTTTTCGGCGGCGCGCCAAGCGGCGAGCAGCAGGCATTGAGTTTTTCTGTGGGTAATGTATTTGAAATGAAAGTAAAAGATACCGATTCCACTGACTCCAAATTTCAGCTTTTGAATCTTACAGCCGGTATAAATTACAATTTTGCGGCAGATAGCCTTCGCTTTAGTGAGCTTGGCATAAGCTACAGAACGCAGGTGGGCAGCTTTTTGAATATCGGCGGCAGTGCTTCTTTTAACCTGTATAAGTATGTTGAAGGTGTTGGCAGGGTAAATCGATTCTTGTGGAATGAGGACAAAAAACTGGCGCAGCTGACGAACTTTAATATATCGCTTTCAACTACGCTTGCAGGCGGTGAAATTGTGGATGATGTTGACAGCACCGATGAAGAACGTGAACTCCATGAAAGCAGCACCTATGAAAGCGAATACGTTGGTATATATGGCGATAGACCGGTAGATTTTTCCATACCATGGTCAGTTACACTTGGGTATAACTATAGTATTTCAAAACCGATACCAAGCGTTATTTCAAAGTTTTCGAATATATCCGCAAACCTGAATTTTAACTTAACCCGCAACTGGAAATTTACATTTACAACCGGGTATGATATTTTTCTTCAGCAATTTTCAACTCCGTATGTAACAATATACCGTGACCTTCATTGCTGGGAAATGAGCTTTAACTGGGTACCGACGGGAATTTACCGGGGATTCAAATTTGAATTAAGGATAAAAGCTCCGCAGCTGCAGGATATTAAAGTAACAAAGCAGACGAATTACAGGGGAGTGTTTTAACTTAAGTGAAAAGGCAGAAGTAAAAAAGCAAAAATGTGTTAGTATGAAATACGAATTATACAGCGGCGCGGGGAATGATTTTGTGATGATAGATAATATCACAGAAGGAATTCCATTTGAAAAGCAGCGGGAGCTGACAGTAAAGCTATGCAGTGAAAATTTTCCTCAGATTGATGGGGTAATTTTTGCTGATAAGCCACTCAGCGAGAATGCCGCAGTGAGAATGAATTATTATAACCGCGATGGCAGCTTTGGCGCGATGTGCGGCAATGGCGCGCAGTGCATTGCTATGTTTGCTTACAAAAATGGCATTACGGGCAAACGTAAATTCACACTGGAAGCAGTTGATGATACTTATACAGCTGAAATATTGGATGATGAAGCAGTGAGAATTGGTTTCCCTGAGCCGAAAGAAATAAAAACTGAGGTAAGAATATCCGATGAAGCGGGTAAACCGCTGAATGTGAGCTATACAAACGTTGGGTCTGATCATATATTGGTTTTTATTGATGAAGATATAAATAAGCTTTTTCTGAATTGCAGTGATATGGATAAGCTGGATGTTGATAGTATAGGCAGAATGCTCAGGTTTCACAAAGATTTTACACCACGGGGCGGGAATGTTAACTTTGCTCAGGTTTTAAGTGACGGCTCGATCAGATTGCGGACTTATGAGCGCGGTGTTGAGCGCGAAACGCTTGCCTGCGGCACCGGGATAATTTCTACGGGAATTATAGCAATGATGAATACAGGATTTTCATCGCCGGTTAAGATCAAAGTTCAGAGTGGTGAGGTGCTGCTGGTGAATGGAAGATTAGATAACGGGAAGATTTTGGATCTGTGTTTAACAGGCAGCGCCAGGAAAATTGGTGAGGGAAGTTTATGAAGTTTTCTATCCCGTAAAGACGTGCCGCTGGCACGTCTCAACAATTATTATTAAATTTACTCAAGCGCCTGAAGCAGTTTCATAATTTCAAGGATCAAAATTTTTAGCATATTTACTCAATTTTTCATTTTTAAATCAATATTTAGATGCCCGCCTTCGCGGGCATGACAAACTAAAATGATATTTTTTAAAAAAATACTCGCAAGGATCAGCAGGATAATTGATCCACCAAAGAACATTGAAGAAGAGTTTCATGCCAAATATTATTACAGCAAGGTTTGGGCAGAGACCTACTTCATGGGGAAAAAGGTGTTTAAGTGTCCCAATGACCTGTGGATATACCAGGAATTATTATGGGAAACCAAACCCGATGTAATAATCGAGTGCGGCACATTCCACGGAGGCAGCACTCTGTATTACGCCAAGCTGTTTGATATGATGGGGCTTGATGGTGAAATTATCACTATTGATGTTGACGCAATGCCCGATATGCCGCAGCATCCAAGAATTAAGTATCTTATGGGCTCAAGTACTTCAGGTGAAATTATATCACAGGTAAAAGCGCTCATAAAGGATAAAAAACGAGTGATGGTTATACTGGATTCAGATCACTCATGCGATCATGTATATAAAGAGCTTGAATTGTATCATGGGTTTGTAACAGCGGGCCAGTACCTTGTTGTAGAAGATTCAAACATCAACGGTCACCCTGTTTATTCCGGTTTCGGGCAGGGTCCGGGACCCATGGAGGCGATGGAAAAATTCCTGCCGAATCACCCCGAATTTGAAACAGATAGCTCCAGGGAAAAGTTTTTTATGAGTTTTAACCCAAAGGGTTATTTGAAGAAAAAGTGATCTGCAAATATTGTAAAATAAAAACCCCGACTTAATGACGGGGTTTTGTTTTATCCTTGGGGGATTTTTTTATGAAATTGATGCTTTAAAATTAGTTTGTCTTTATCAGTTCCAAATGATCTTTTACCATGGAAAAATCCTGTTCATCAACAATATAATTCCAGTCGATATATGATATCTTACCGCGCTTATCTATAATGAAAAGTGTTCTGTTGTTATAGCCAAGCATATTATAGCTGGCGTACGTATGAGATATTTCTCCAAACAGATCAGATACCAGTTTAACGTTCTTAACGTTCATATCGTTTTTCCATTTATCCAGAATTCCCAATCCGGAATTGCTGACCATCAAAATTTCAAGATCATCGGCTGAACCCAGCTGCGTGTTTGAAATATTCTGCAATGTCTGTTTTTCTGCGTAAGAATCAAATGTTGTCAGCTCCATAGCGCAGCTCACACTGAAAGGTGCCGGGTAGAAAGCCAGTATTACATTTTTCTTACCGATAAAATCAGAGAGTTTACCTTTCCCGCCGGCAATAAAATTATTGCCCCCGGCTTCTGAATAGGTAAAATCGAAATCAGGGGCAGTATCACCGGGGAAAAGCACATTTATTCCCGCGAACATAATATCTTTACTTCCGGCAATATTCAATTGCGTCAAAAGCTCTTTTTGCACGGCGCGTAATTTTTCACCTTCGCCCTTATAATCGTGGTTGGCGTAAGTTATCTTGTTATTTTTATCCACTATATAAACAAAGGATCCTTCGCCGGGAGAATTCCATTTTGTAATACCGAATGAATGAGCAAAATCCATATTAACATCGGGCGCCATATCAAATTCATAACCGTTACCGTACAGGTAATCCCGCACCAATGACTGATCGTTATTAGTAACAATAAGTACTTTCAGGTTTTTGCGGTGTAACTGCCATTCATACGGTTCAACAAAGGCCATGCCTTTTGCAAAATAAATTTCAAATGCTGAGGTCATTACTTCGGCGTAACTGTTTGCCGATGAAATATCAGGCATAAATGCCACAAGCAATGTTTTATCTTCTTTGTAGTTATATAGATTTACAGTTGATCTCAAGCCGGCGGTAATATCATAATTGTTTTCATAAAGAAATTCGGGGTTCGGCGAAGTTTCGCCGACTGATAGTCCGTGCCCTCCGGAAAAAGTTATACTGCCCGCAAGAAACATGAGAAGTGCCGCTAAAAATCCCATTTTTACCTGAATTCTGCCCATTTTTTGTTCTTTTTTAATATTCTATTGAATTGTTATAAAGGTTTTACTTAGAGAGGTGGAATTTGTTCCTAAGGAAATGATAAACCGTTTTAAAAATATGTGAAAACTATATCAAGCATGTGATCACCCTGGTATCGGTTCAGGAATGGCAGCATAAAGCCGTTGCGGATAATTACCTGTGAAAGATCAGTTGATTTTTTCATCAGTGCGTTATAATTTACGTTAGGGAACATTGCAATTATTCTGCCAATGGGGTAGTAGGGTCTTTTGATATATCTTTCTCTGTGTTCCCGTACTTTTTTCATCAGCACAGTCGAATCAATTTTAACAGTATCATTTTGTGTTAAAAATTCATACTTATGGATATACACGCTATCGCCCATATAGACCGGCAGCTCTTTACGCGTTACTTCGTCAAACACGGAAAGATGTACATCATATAGTCCGCTTTCGAATGGTGAAGACTTAAACTTAACTGAATAATTAAGCATTGCGAACGGTTTGATTATAAGGATATTTTTGATCTCTTCGGTTTCAAAGAATTCCTCAACATTGCGTTCGGAAAAAATGTTATTATATGTATCAAATACCGCCGTATCACTGTTCACAGGGGTCAATTCCAGGTGAGTTTTGTATCTGCCGAATTCTTCATCATCTGAGTTAAGGCTATCCAGAATAGAGGCGTCAGAGATCTGCCAGTTCAAGGTTATGGTCTGCGGGTTCATTCCGAAATTTGTGTTATCGATCCTGAATTCACTAAGTACCAGTTTTTTATCAAAGGAAATTTCATCAGAGCCAAGCTGTTTGCTTCCGTTGGTTACCTGGATGTTTTTTCCTGTGCTATCCCGCTCGATATCCCGTTTGTAATATATTTTACTGTTTGAAATATAGAAGATATGGTAATCGCCGATAACCTCAAATTTATAACTCAGCTTTTTAAGTTTATCTATCAACAGGTCACTTCTTACAATAAATAGTTTTATCTTTTTTTCTTCTATGAACTTCCTTACTTCAAGAATATTAAGTTTAAGCTGCTCTTCTTCGCGTTTCTTCTTTGAAAGTTTTTTGGAGACCGGAGGATCTACTGCGAAGAAAGTGGGGATCGTATCGCTGTTGAACCTTGAAGGATCATTTGATATTACCTGCAGCGGATAAATATCGTAATAGCCCTGTACCATTTCAAAGTAAATTTTATCGCCGGGCTCAAGATAATTAATATCAATAAGCTGCTTGGTAAGCTGCGCCACCTCAAAGGTATCTTCACGGTATGCCTGTTGGTAGTAGAAGCTCCATATCATGTTAACTGCTATGAGTATAACTGTACCGCCAATAAGGATGTACTTTCTGAGATCGGTTAATTGCCAGATAGCAAACGGGAAGAAAAGTATTGCGTTGAGTACAATATACCTTGATATCATATTGGTACCGCCGGAACCAACTATACCAGAAAACATCAAAAGGATAAGCTCAATAATATTAAAGAGCAGGAAAACCCGCAGCAGGGAAAAATTTCCTAGGAAACCATTGTGTTTGTTGCGGACTGTTCGGATTATTTTCCATAGACCCAGAATTGTTGTTAACGGTGCTATGTAGAAAATGAAAAACGGATACTGTATGCTTCTTTGAATAAAGCCCGCGCTGCTTAAGCCCTCATATATTTTTGTGGTTTCTTTGATGAAGAAGAACGCGTCGCCGTAATCACTGTAATTCTGCCACAGCCACCACAGGATACTAAGGTAAGATATGAGTGAAAATCCGAAATTGATAAACAGCTCTCTGCTTATGCGGAATTTGCGGTACGAAAGAATAAGCACCATTATAATAAACGCGATAGTGAAGAACCAACCTTCGTATCGCAGCAGGTTAGCGAAGTTTAAACAAAGAGCGGCAAGCAGCAGGTACACGTGACTTTTTGAGCGCATCTGCAGGCCACTGTACCATAATACGAAGTAATAAAATGCCGCTGTCACAAAAAAGAAGAACGGGAATTCGGGCATTGCCGATGTGCTCAGCCATACCTGGAACGGAAAGACAGCAAAAATAAGACAGGAAATAACCGCAATTTGTTTTGTGAATATCTTTTCAAAAAGGAGATAAAGATAAACAAGGGTTAAGATAGAAAACAGAGTGCTTGATATCACCGGCGCCAGGGTTAGATCTTTAAAGAGCCAGATGAACATACCATTCAGCCAGAAGTGAGTGCTAAGCCAAACACCTGAATAAACACGCGGGTTTTGCAGCCAATCCCATGAAATTACCGTTCTGCTGTAATCATCTGCGGTTAGCCATTTCAGTCCGCTTTGAATGACAATAAGCTGGAACAGCAGTTTAAACAGAATAAGAGAAGTGATCACGGTCACTTTGCCGGCAAAAAATCTTGATATATATTCAGAATATTTTTTCAATTCAGCTTTTCGGGTGAAAATACGTATAAAAGAATAGGAATATTATTTGAGTTATTTATTATATCTGATCAATAGCGCTGTGGAGCCTGGTTTTTAGTTCTTTGTTTTCCCGGTACAGTTCATCAAGTTTTTCGCCGAAGAACTCAAGGAATTTGATGAGCGTTTTATTTCCCAGTTTTGGTTCTTTTTTCACAAGATCTTCAAAATCAGGTTTTGCGAAAACAATCAGGCGTGTTATCTGCGCGGCAGCTGCGCTCACAGTGTGAGTGGTTTCACTAAACAGATGAACTTCGGAAAAATACGCGCCTTCGGTGAGTTCCTTAAGTACATGCACCTGTTTAGCGGACTCTGAGATAATATTAACCGAACCTTTTACTATTATATAGAAACATAGTCCGATTGTTCCGTGGGTGAAGATCTTTTCGCCTTCGGAATAGTCGCGGATATGCGAGATTTCAAGAAGTGATCTTACTTCACTACCGGATAGATCGCTGAAAAGCGGACATTCTTTTATCCTGGTTTTGAGAAGCTCCTGGTCTGAATTATTTTTACCGAACATAGTTTTAACACACCCTCCCGCCTTGTCGGACAAGCTGTCACGCCTTTGGCGTGCCACCCCTCTCTAGAGGGGAATATAAATATTATTACTTAAAATCACTCTATAAACTCAAAACACTTTATACACTCTTATCAAGCCTTATACGGAACGTAGTTCCTTTGCCCGGCTCTGAATCCTTGACGAAAAGCTTACCTTTGTGATATGTTTCAATGATGCGTTTTGAAAGACTTAAGCCAAGTCCCCAGCCGCGCTGTTTTGTGCTGTAGCCCGGACGGAAAATATCTTTCTTAAATCGAAGATCGATGCCTTTGCCGGTATCTGTTACATCAATAAAAATGTGGCTGCCTTTTTCTTCTATATCAAATGTGATACTCCCTGTTGAATTTTCAATGGCATCAAGAGCGTTCTTTGTGAGGTTTTCTATCACCCACTCAAACAGCTCGCGGTTTACAAGGGCCGTTGAAGTGGTTAGCCCCTTTATTTCAAGATCTATCTTCTTTTTTGAATTACCTTCAAATGTACCCTTGCTAATGCTAGGTATTCTGATCTCAAAATATTTAACAACCTTTTCGATAATTTCATGGATATTTTCAGGTTTCAGATCAGGTTTTGAGCCAATTTTGCTGAAACGTGTAGCAATTTTACTTAAGCGGTCAATATCGTTTGACATTTCATGAGCAAGCTCTGTAACTCTTTGCGGATTCGCAGCACCCGCTTTGATAAGTTCATTCCAGCCCATCAGCGATGATAGCGGAGTTCCAAGCTGATGCGCTGTTTCTTTGGATAGACCAACCCAAATATTGCTCTGTTCTGTACGCTTAATATAGTTGAAGCCAAAATAACCGAGGAAAATAAAAATTCCCGCAACAATGAACTGAATTATAGGCAGCTGCTTCAGGCGGCCAACAATTTTCGACTGCCCGTAATGCACATAACTTAAAACCACAGAATCCTGGTAGGTAACTTTTATAGGCGGATTAATTTCATCCATTTCCCTGATCATTTCCTTGATCAGCTGAACCTGCTTTTGCCTGGGCAGGGTTGTATCAAGCTCCAGATTTTTAGTGAATGTAGGCTCCATAGATCGCGCGTCTGTTACAACGATAGGGAAGTTGATAGTGTTAGAGCTTACAACATTACTAAGCACAAAATTGTACTCGCCTGTTTGCGACTCATCGGTAGCTATATATTCAATAGCTTTTGCGTAAAGATTCGCGATCTCACGCTCACGCTCAAGAATATCTGATACCAATACCTGTGTATAAATAAGCGTAGCAATAATAATTACCACACCGGTTACAAGTAATGCAATTTTTATATTTGCCGAGCCGTAGCTTTTCATAATATTTTAGAAAAATAACTGATAGGGTTAACAATAAAAACATAAAATTAGTTACCAAATTGAGGTATATTTAATGAAGTAAAACCCGGATCTGAATATATTGCAAGCAGCTTAAAAACAAATGAGTTAAAAACCTGTTGTAAGCGGTAAAGCACAGTATTTATTTAAGTTACCTTTACCGGAAACGATTCGAGTATAATAGTGGTTATTAATTTATACTACTAAGAAAGGCTGTATTATGTTTAAAAATAAAGCAATATGTTTGCTTTTTGCCGCAATGATGCTTGTAACAGCATCAGTGAATGGTTGCTCAGTATTTGGCGGCAAAAATGAAAAAGTATCAATGAATTCAGATGAAAGTAAAATAATTGGCGGAGAAAAAATGACAGAAGCGGATAAAAGGGATACAACCAAATATGAATCAGCTGTACTTGCCGGTGGATGTTTCTGGTGCATTGAAACTATTTTCCAGGATCTAAAGGGGGTTGAAAAAGTTGAATCAGGCTATTCCGGCGGAGCAACAAACAATCCAACATACAAAGAAGTGTGCGAAGGAAATACAGGGCACGCAGAAGTTGTAAGGATAACATTTGATCCCGCTGTAATTTCTTTTGAGCAGCTGCTGACGGTTTTTTTTCACATCCATAATCCAACCACTCTGAATAAACAGGGCGCGGATGTTGGTACGCAGTACCGCTCAGCGATATTTTATACCGGAGATGAACAAAAGAATTCAGCTGATAAAGTAATTGCGGATGTAACCGCTTCAAAATTATGGGATGACCCAATAGTTACGGAAGTAACTGCTTTTGATAAATTCTATAAGGCAGAAGATTACCACCAGGATTATTACAATAACAACCCTAACCAGGGATACTGCTCGGTAGTAATTGCTCCAAAAGTTAAGAAATTCTATAAAGAATTCCCGCGGCTATTGAAAGATAATGTGAAGTAATAAACCGGCTTCGGAAAATTCTGAGTAAATATGGCGATCTGAACGATCGCCTTTTTTTTGGTATTTGGTATTTGGTATTTGTTTTTTGAAATTCTATTTTTGTGAAACTAAATAAAACTGAATGAGCTGGATATATCTATTAATAGCGGGTGTGTTTGAAATATGTTTTGCGATATCGCTGAAGTATTCAGAGGGTTTCTCCAAACCGCTTCCATCAGTGCTTTTCGTTGTATTTACCATACTCAGCTACGCTTTTCTTGATAAGGCCATCGGAACAATTCCCCTTGGTACAGCGTATGCAATATGGACAGGCATTGGTGCCACAGGAATAGCCATAATTGGAATGTTTTACCTTGGTGAACCGGCCGGGTTTTGGAGGATATTTTTCATTTTCACACTCATCGGCTCTATTATTGGGCTAAAATTTGTATCCAACAGTTAAATGATTAGACTTCGAGCGGTTTATATTGTAGTTTCACTTCTTCTTGCGGGCGCGTTATACGCACAGGGCGGGCAGGGTGAGAATAATTCTTTTTATACACCTGTAGAGCTTAAACTTCAGGAAAAACGCGGATTGGAATTTTCAGGGGTTACCGGCAGCACCGCTCTCTTCAAAAAGAGTGATGCACCCACGGGTATGTTTGCAGGTTTGATATTCCTGACTTTTATCAATCCAATTGTTGTGTTTGAAGATAAAAAGGTTTTCATAGGGTTAACAAAAGAAATATCAAAAAGTTTTTATCCCTACGGAAGGTTATCGTTTGAATACTCTTTTCTTTTCAGAACCTTCAATAAAAATCACTTCCGGTTTTCGTATAATTACGATCATGTGACGGATAAAAGCGGCGATTGGATTATTTTTGTTGTTTCTCCGGGTGCAGGCTTTTTTTCTGATACAGAAACCAACGGAATATTTGTTCAGGGCTCCGGAGGCATGTTCTTTCCAACGCCTCTTTTTATGGGTCACTTGTACCTTAAATACCGATTTACAAAGGTATTCGATAAAAACAGGTCAGATATTCATGATATTTCACTTGGTATGGGTTTTGTTTTTTAGTTTTACAAGCTTGAGGAATTTAAAACATTTCCTTAAAAATTTCGGTGAATTTGATACAAATAGCTACCTTTATATTCAACAATTTTTCATATATTTACCAAAATTAAATATATAAAAGCAATGGAACCACCTGTATCTTATCCCCAGTCAGATTCATACCAGGGAAGAAAAATTTACGGAAAAAAATCAGGCTGCGCCAAGTTCAGCTGTGTTGGCGTAGTTGGAGCGATTGTTATTCTTGTAATTATCGGGTTTGCAGCGTATTATTTTGCGCTACCGGCATTAATGCCCAACAGTTTAAGCGGCTCTTTCCTTAATATGGTAATTGTACCCACAAAAGAAGGCAAAGAAAAGATGTGGATACTGACCGATGGTTCATTTAATTTTATACAGACTACCAAATCACCGGGCAGAACATCTACAGGGCGGGAGTGTTACTTCTGCAAAACCTGGACTTATATAGTGGATCCTGCAGATCAACAGGTTCTTAAAAAGACAAAAACGCCGTATGAAGATATAATTACACAGATAGAAATGTTGTACTATAATAACCAGGTTTGGATGATAACAAAAGAATACGGCGAAAACGAACCCCGTGTAGAAACATTTAACGCTGAAACAGGGGAAAAAGAAATGGATACCAAAGATTTTATCTCCAAATTCCCGGAACTATCTGCAGGACTTGCCGAAGTGCATTATTCCAAGAATGATAATTACCTTAGGTTGAAAACAAAGGACGGCAGGGAAAGAACTTTCAACTTTGATGACGGTAAGCTTTACAAAGATTATTCAGAACTGAATAAGTACAGAAGAAAGGATTCGTCGGTATCAACAATTGCTTTGCTTGTGCCTGAAGATAATTCATCTTCACCAAGAAAAAAACTTATCACAGCGACCGGTCCAAAAACAAGCCTGCAGGATAACCGTTCAAGCCTTGAGCATCTTTCCAGAGATATAGATGATATTGAAAAAATGTATAAGATCAGGATAGGCCAGCAGAATGAAAAAATTTATCTTGAAGGAATACTATACTATGATGATGCAGACTGCGCTATAATTATATATCTTGATAAACTGGGAAAAAAGAGCGACAGGTTAATGAGCTGTATAGATCTTAAGACAGGTAAAGAAATGTGGACGGTGCAGCCGGATGAGATGTTTGACGAAATGAAGATAGACGAAGAAGATGATACTTTTTCCAGTCTGTTTTTCACAAAATCTAACATTGATGTAAAACGCTCAGGTAACCTTGTGGTTCTTCAGTTGAAAAACGAAGGTATCATGGGATTTGATTATAAAACCGGCAAAAAACTTTTTGAAATGGATATTTAGATTCCATTTGCACTTAAACCGCAGTTCATATGAAAAAAATATTTAAAATCGTTCTTGTTATAATCATTGCCGGTATGGTTGCTATCCAGTTTTTCAACAGGCCTGATATGTCAACGACCACAGAAATTACTCCGGCTCATATAACAAAGGTTATGTCTGTACCGGCGAACGTTGAAAGCATACTCAAGCGTTCATGTTATGACTGCCACAGCGACCATACAACCTGGCCGTGGTACTCATCGATCGCACCGGCATCATGGCTTGTTGGCGATGATGTGGTAAAAGGAAAGAAGAAAATGAATTTCAGCCAGTGGGGCAGTATGCAGCCCGCTAAACAGGAAGCAAGACTAAATGAGATATGTGAAGAGATAAAATCAGATGAAATGCCGCTTCCGCCATACCTGATAATGCATGGAGACGCGAAACTTTCACAGGCCGATAAGGACATTTTGTGTCAATGGGTTGAAATTGAGCTAAAAAAGCTTGAAGACGCCAATCCTGAATAAAATCAGAGTAAGCGTAAAAATACATTGATTTTACTTTTTAGCATTATTAGTTTATATCTTTAAATCATTAAAATACAGAATTTTTGCAGGAAGCAGTTATAAATACCCCGAAACAGAAAACAAAGATGGAATTTGTTTTTTGTCACCGCAAACCGGAGCGTTCATTTTTTTACAAGGGGAAACAATTCCCTGTTTGCGCGCGCTGCACCGGGTTTTACCTGGGATATTTTGCTCTGCCAATTTTCACCTTTTCAATTTGGATGCCAAGTTTACTTTGGATATTCCTGCTTATGGTGCCTGCGCTTGTTGACGGCTTAACACAGGCATACATGAACAGGGAAAGCAATAACTGGCTTAGGCTTGCTACCGGGATCCCCGCAGGCGCAGCCTGCATGGCGCTTGCCGCTATGCTGGGTCAATGGATAGGACATTTGATACTTGCTGCAATGTAGCCGCTCTGAAAAAAGCAGTTTTAAAAAATATTTAAGCATTATATTTAAGTAATCTAAAGGAGGAATCAAATCATGGAACCAACAACACCACCACCTGCACCAACAGAAAATCAGCAGACCGAAGATCTGAGTATGATCCTCAAGATCGTTTCTTTCTGCATACCACTGGTAGGCGCAATTTTATGGTTTATCAACAAAGATAAGAACCCGAAAGCGGCAAAATCAGCCTGCACATTCGCTCTTGTTGGAGTTGCTGTAGGTATTATCATAAACGTTGTTGTAACTGTTTTAGGCAGCTAAACATTTACTGTTTTATAGCAGGGGATTTTCTTTCACTAAAAGAGGATCCCCTTTTTTTAAAAATAAACTTTCAATTTGGATTTATATTAAACCCTTAAATTCATATTTTAACACTAACAATTTTTAAAAATATCAATGCCTGAATATCCATTCCATTATTCCTTTTTAGTGAAGGATCTCTCTTCCACACGCAGATTTTACGGTGAAATTCTCGGTCTAACCGAAGGCAGAAGTTCAGACTCATGGGTTGATTTCAACTTTGGGGGTAACCAGCTTTCTATGCATGTTTCAGATAAAGTGCCGGATTCAATTCCCTGCGGCGTGGTGGATCATGTTATAGTGCCGATTCCTCACTTTGGCTGCATAATGCCGTGGGATGAATTCCATTCACTTGCCGATAAGCTCCATGAGGAAAAAGTTGAGTTTATAATTGAGCCGTCTATCCGTTTTGCGGGACAGCCGGGTGAACAGGCAACAATGTTCTTTAAGGACCCCAGCGGGAATTCACTTGAAATGAAATGCTACAAAAACCCGGATCACATGTTTACCCTAAATGTTAAACAGGAAAAATACAGCAGCAATCTGTAATGCCCGGTAAAGATATCCGAACTGCCGAAGTTATTATTATTGGAGCGGGTGTTATTGGAGCCAGTATCGCTTATCATTTAAGTATTAACGGATTCAAAGATATCCTTGTTCTGGATGGAGCGTCCGGTCCCGGGATGGGCAGCACAGGCAAAGCGACAGGCGGTTTCCGCCGGCAATTCGGCTCTAAAATAAACATCGAACTCTCACAGCTTTCCGGAAAAAAATTGATTGATTTTAAAGATGAACACGGAGTTGACCCCGGTTATATTAAAGCGGGTTACCTGTTTTTGGCTCAGTCTCCTGATGAAATGAAAAACCTAACCCAGGCAAATGCGTTGCAGCAAGAATCGGGTGTTAAAGATGCCGCGCTTGTAACTGTGGATGAAATAGAAAAACTTAATCCTCACATTAATTTTAGCAACATTACAGGCGGCTCGTTTTGCGGCAGCGATGGGTTTATTGATCCTAAAAGTATCCTTAACGGATACGTTCTGTCATCACAAAAGCGCGGAGTTAATTTCGGTTACGATAAACGGGTTGAAAAAATAAATTATACCGGCAATAGAATTGAAAGCATCGAAACATCCACTGGAAAATTTTCGGCAGAAATTTTCATTAATGCCGCCGGCGCGTGGGCTGGCTGGCTTGCGGGATTGGCTACAGAATATCTGCCTGTGAAACATTTAAAAAGACAGGTTTGCAGAATGAAGGAAAAGAATACTCTTCCGGCAGGTACGCCTATGACGGTTTGGGTAGATTCAGCGTTTCACTTCAGAATGAAGGATGACCACCTGGTATTACTGCACCCCGATCAACCGGAAAATAATTACAACTACGATATCACCGTTGAAAACAGCTGGCTTGAAAGAGTGTATAAGATCGCAAAAGAAAAACTACCCGCTGCGAAAGACTGCAGTATAGATACCCAAGCATGTTGGGCGGGATTGTATGAAATGTCGCCGGATGAACACGTAATTCTCGGAAGATCTGACTTTCTTGAAAATTTTTATTATGCTAACGGTTCCTCGGGCCATGGTGTGATGCACTCACCGGCTATTGGTGAATTGCTGGCCGGTGCCATATGCGGAAAAAAGAGTGATATTGATATTGATATACTGAGCCCTAGAAGATTTAAAGAGGGTAAACTGATAGAACAAATACGCTTTTTCTGAAGAAATATGAGCGCACTTCGTACAATTTCCAGGGAAATTTCAGTGAAGAGACCTATTGAAGAAGTGTTCGATTTCTTTGCGAAAGCCGAAAACCTGAATATCATAACTCCGCCCGAATTAAACTTTAAAATATTAACCCCCACGCCGATTGAAATGAAACAAGGAACACTTATTGATTACAGGATAAAACTGAGCGGAGTTCCCTTTAAGTGGAAAACTGAAATTACCAATTGGGAACCACCTTTCAGGTTTGTTGATACTCAGTTAAAGGGTCCATACAAAATATGGATACACGAACATACCTTCAGCTCACACTTAAATACAACAATTATCAAAGATGAAGTAACCTATCTGCCGCCGGGATGGATCATGGAACCTGTTATTCACAAACTTACAGTTAAGAAGAAGTTAGAGCGGATTTTTGATTACCGCATGGAAAAAATTAAAAGTATATTCAGCAAATAAGCAAACTTTTTAAAATGACCGAAACCGAGCTCCATGCCCTCAAATATCCAATTGGCGAATTCACGCCAAAAGAAAACTATACACCGGATGACATCAAATGGTATATCAATACCATCGAATTATTTCCTGCCAAAATTAAGCAGGCAGTTTTAGGTTTAAACGATGAGCAGCTTGATACAGCTTACAGGGAAGGCGGGTGGACCATAAGGCAGGTAGTGCATCACACAGCCGATAGCCACATTAACAGCTACACCAGGTTCAAACTTGCGCTCACCGAAGATAATCCGACTATCCGTCCATACGAAGAAGCTGATTGGGCTGAGCTGCCCGAAGCTAAGTCAGGTTCAATAGAGCTATCACTTCCACTGCTGGAAGCGCTGCACAGAAGATGGGTCGCTATGCTGAAAGGGCTAAAGCAGGGCGATACAGAGCGGAAACTATATCATCCGGGCAGCAAGCAGCAAATGACAGTCGCTTCTTTGATGCACCTATATGCGTGGCACTCAGATCATCATTTGGCGCACATAGTTAATCTGAAAAAAACAAAAGGCTGGTAAGGAATTCATTAAATTAGAATTTTGAGCAGAGTAATTTCTTTGTTAGAAGAACTCTGTAAATGAGGTTTCGGCCGCAGTCTCTCTTTCAGGAGACTCCGCGAAAACATAAATAAATTCCCCTCTTGAGAGGGGTGTTCGGCTTTAGCCGAACGGGGTGTGTTTAAATTTGAACGAAAAACTACTTATAGATATTACCGGCTGGGCAGGTTCCGTTTGTGTACTCGCGGCGTATGGATTGTTAAGCCTGCACAAAATTACATCACATTCAAAACTATACCAGGTGCTGAATATAGTGGGCAGCATATGCCTTATCATTAACACGCTGTTTTATTATGCATACCCCTCGACTTTTGTAAATATTGTTTGGCTCATAATTGCTATATTTGCATTAATAAATATTTACAGATCATCATCAAAGAAAAATGCCAACTGAACTCCCCGGAAAAGACAAAATAAGATTAGTATCAGACCACCTGAAGCCGTATATCCACAGGACACCTGTAATGACATCAGGGGTGATAAATGATATAACCGGTACAGAGCTTTATTTTAAGTGCGAAAATTTCCAGAAAACCGGTTCATTTAAAATACGCGGAGCGATGAACGCTGTTTTACAGTTAACCGCATCGCAAAAAGCCATGGGGGTTATTACACACTCTTCTGGTAACTTTGCGCAGGCACTGGCTTACGCCGCAAAATGCGCGGGCATTAATGCAACTATTGTAATGCCTGAAAGCGTTGTAACAGCCAAACGTGACGCTGTGCTTGGCTATGGCGCGGAAATAGTTTATTCGGGGAGCCAGCCTTATGAAAGAGAAGCAAAATGTGAGGAAATGCAAAGGAACAGCGGAGCGGTATTTATTCATCCTTCAAATGATATAAATGTTATAGCCGGTCATACCTCGTGCGCTGTTGAGTTTATTGAAGACGCCGAATCGCTTGACGCGGTAATTGCACCGCTGGGAGGCGGGGGATTACTGAGCGGAATCGCGCTGGGATTCCGGAATTTTTCTATGCCCACACTTATTTACGCAGGTGAACCGCTTAATGCCTCAGATGGGTACGAAAGCAAAAAAGCCGGCAGGATAGTTCCTGTAAAAGACCCGAATACAATTGCAGACGGATTAAGAACGTCGCTGGGCGATGTAACTTTTCCTATAATTGATCGGTTTGTAAAGGAGATAATTACGGTTTCTGAAGATGAAATAATTAATGCGATGAAGCTAATATGGGAAAGAATGAAAATTGTAATAGAGCCTTCAAGTGCTGTTGCGTTTGCCGCACTGCTGAAAAATATTAGCGGGTTTAAAAATAAAAAAATCGGTATAATTGTATCGGGTGGTAATGTTGATCTTGCCCGCCTTCCTTTTTGAAATTAAAAGTAAAAAGCCATGAAAGCAGAGATAAAATTCGTTAAAACCAAGGATTTCATCAAAACTACTGCAACCGGAGAGTTGAATCTTGCGGAAAGTAAAAAAGTGCTGACTGAACTGGCTGTACTGAACTCCCCGGATGACCTGCATGACCTGCTGATCGATATCCGTGAAACTGTTTCAGTACTTACACTTTCCGATATATACGAACTTGTTGCCGAAGTTGGAAAGTATAGACAGTCATTCCGTAACAACATCGCGATACTAATAGGTCCCGGGCATGATATTGATAAAGCTCGGTTTCTTGAAATGTGTGCCTCAAACCGCGGTTACAGTGTAAATGTGTTTACCGATTTTGAAGAATCTGTTAATTGGCTAATGTGTCCTGACCCGGAATAGGGTATTTATCGAACCGAAATAAAAAACGGGGAGGTAACCACTCCTCCCCGCCGTTCAACTAACCCCCTAACTGTAAAGGAAACTCTGCTGAAAAAATTGTGAGTCAAAATTTCTCACCTCCCGGTGTTCCAAACTAAAGTTTGGTACACCACCATTGCCAAACCTGAGTTTGGGAATGAGAATTGAGAAAGTTATTTGATATTCCTAATATTGCGACTTCACAGAAAATTTCTCAACCTGGTTCTTTACAGCAGGGATAGTTCTTAAATATTCATATATAGCTCCCAGATCTTCTTCGGTTAAGCCCGCATAAAGTGTCCACGGCATGATTGTCTGAAATTCGCCCGGTTTATAAGGTGTGTTGCCATAAGCCGGATCGCTGCATTGTTTAAATCTTTTTATAAATTGCTCCTTTGTCCACAACCCGAGTCCGGTTTCGTTATCAGGTGTGATGTTCGCTGTTCTGACAACGGTGTTGCCGGGCAGGTTAAATTCAATGCCGCCCGTAAATTCCTTGCCCGGAATAGGAACGCCATCCTTTGACGGTGTGTGGCAATCAGAGCACGATGCACCTTTGGTTAAGTATTCACCGTAAGCAACTATGTTGCTTTTATCGGGTTTTGGAGTGAACTGTTTTTCTGTTGGTATGGTTTTCATTATCATACTCATCGGAAAATTTGCCGTGCTCTTTGGTGGATCGTACTGAATTGTAGGCAATGTTCTGATGTAAGCTACCACAGAATAAATATCTTCCTTATCCATTTTTCCGTAAACAAGGTAAGGCATTATTGGGAATAGCACTGTTCCATCTTTGCTTATACCTTCAGTTATAGCGCGAACAAGCTCACCATCTGTCCAGTTTCCAACACCATGAGGAGTAATGTTCTTTGAATAAAATGTGCCCGGTAGCCCCATTTCCTCATCAAATTTTTCACCGCCTTTTCCTTCGGTGCCGGGTGTAACAGGACCTGATAACTTGGAAAAATCGCGGGTAGAGTGGCAATCAACACATCCTGCGGCATGATTAAATATATATTTTCCGCGTTCAAGTCTTGCCGGTGTTACTTCAATTTTGATATCTTCAACAGCTATCTGTTTAGGATACTGCTGGTTGAAGTAAACATAACCTGATACTCCAAGCACTACAACCAGCGCGAGGAATATCAACATTATTTTTTTGAATTTTTTCATCTTGTTTAGTTTATTTAAGTTTTTAGTTAGTTGAATTAATTGTTGATATGTTTATTGATCAATGCTTCTTTATTTTACCAGAACCATTTTCTTTGTATCACTATAGTTGATACCATCTTTGCCGGTTACATCAAGTCTGTAGAAATACACACCTGATGAGTATTCGCTTGCGTTGAAGTTCACAGTGTGGCTTCCTGCATTCATTTTACTATTCACAAGTTTGCTTACTTCCTTGCCTGATATATCGTAAACTGTAAGTTTTACGTTTGATTCAAACGGTATTGAAAACTTTACGTTTGTGTTTGGATTAAACGGATTTGGAAAGTTCTGCTCAAGTGAAAATTCTTTGGGAGTAGATGTATTGTTGTTTCCTGTGGAAGTTACACCAAGACCTAATTTCAGTATTGTTCCGTATTGACCCGCTGCGATTACATTAAATCCTGCTGCGGTGCCTAATTCAAATATAGGATTTATAGAAACTCTTCTCTCAGCTATCCAATTGATTCCGGCATTGGTAGTTTTGTATATCACACCCTCATCAGTAGCTGTATATCCGGTAGTGCTGTTCACAAATGTTACGGAATTGTGAGCGTAGATTCCATTTTGTTCAGGAGTCCAGTTAGCGCCACCGTTAGTAGTCCTGTAGATTAACCCGAAATTACATGCTGCAACTCCTGTATTGGCATCTATGAAATGAATATCGTTCACAGATGAAGTTATGCTGGTAATTTGCGACCAGTTTAGCCCGCCGTTCACTGTGCGGAACATTTTTTGGTTCATTCCGCCGGCGAAGCCGGTTGATTCATCAAGAAAGTAAACGCTGTTGAACGAATTACTTGTACCTGTGCTTACAGAAACCCAGTTTAACCCTGCGTTTGTAGTTTTGTAAACAACCCCGAGATCGCCGGTTATGAAACCGGTTGTTGCATTTATGAATTGAGCACCGTAAAGATCTGAAGTTGTGCCGGGATCAACAGTTACCCAGTTCAACCCGCCATTTGTAGTACGTTTTAAATTTGGTGTTGAACCTGTTATTATACCTGTGTTTGCATCTGCAAATTCTATGCTGTTTGTAAAACTCATATTTACCGGGGTTGGATACAGGTTCCAGCTGTTTCCCCCATCAGTTGATTTATAAACTACCCTGTCTTCTGCAATCATATAGCTTACTTCGGGAGTTGGTGTACTTAAGCCGGTTATATTGGTTATAACATTATTTACTACGGGGCTCCAGTTGACACCATTATTGGTGGAGCGGAAGATCCTGCCGCCTGCTGCGGTCATAAATCCTTTGCCGTTGATGAAAGTTAATGCCCTGCCTGAAAGCGGCACACCAAGAGTTTGCTCCCAGTTAACTCCTCCATTTGTTGTTCTGTAAACTCTGCCGAGCTCAAGCACTAACGACCCGTTGTTGGCGTCTGTAAAAAAGATATCATTTACTGTTGCTGATGTTGCTCCCCCCACTAAGAACCATGACTGACCATCGTTGGTGCTCTTTAAAACTTCACCCTGTGTGCAGGCCGCGTACCCCGTGCCATTAGCGAAAAATAGTTTAGTTATAAAAGTCGATCTTCCTGTGTTAACAACAGTCCAGTTGAGGCCTCCATTATTTGTTTTTTGTATAGCACCAATGCCGTTGGGTATGTATCCTGCATCCGGGCTCGTGAACCAGATGGTCCATATATCGGCGCCGGTGCCTGAATTGAATGCTACCCAGTTTACGCCTCCATTTGTAGTTTTATACATTTCCCCCGAAGCTCCGGCTGCAATTCCTGTGTTCTGGTCAAAAAACTGGATTGTTCTTATTGTTCTGTGGGTGTTTATATTAACCTGATTCCATGAACTGCCAAGATCTGTTGATTTTAATACAAGACCGCTATCGCCGCAGGCGTACAAGGTAGATAAAGTGGCAAAAAATATCTTCCATATATCGCGCTGAGTATTTACATTGATTGAATTCCAGTTAACGCCGCCGTTGGTTGTTTTAAGCATTGTGCCAAGTGAACCAGCGGCAA
Source organism: Ignavibacteria bacterium UBA2360 (assembly GCA_002344125.1). Taxonomy (GTDB): domain Bacteria; phylum Bacteroidota; class Ignavibacteria; order Tepidaquicellales; family OLB5; genus OLB5. The sequence continues at coordinate 667,318 of DDTQ01000011.1, forward strand.
ATCCTGTATTATCATTTATGAAGCTAACTGCATTTAGCGGATTGCCCTGAGGCAGTGGGTTAACCCACTGCCATTCTTGTGCAAATGAGCTGCTTGCTGCTATTATTAATACTGCTATTACGTATTTTAAGTTTTTCATTTATGTATATTTCCTTTTGTTATTTTCTATTTACTTTACAAGTATCATTTTCTTTGTATCGCTGTAATTCATTCCATCTTTTCCTGTTATATCCATTCTGTAGAAATAAACACCTGAAGATAAACCCTTGCCATCAAAGTTCATTGTGTGGCTGCCGGAATTCATTTTATTGTTTATAAGCGTACTTACATGTTTTCCGGTTACATCAAACACAACAAGCTTTACGTTTGATTCAAACGGCAGACTGAATTTTATGTTAGTTGCGGGATTGAACGGATTCGGGTAATTCTGCTCCAGTGAATAAGCCGAAGGAACAGAATTATTGCTGCCGTTACCGGTTGAGGTAAGATCAGGGGTGTATTTTAGAATGTTTCCCTCTTCGCCAAACAACATTAATCTCGAAGTTGAAACGATACTAAGGGTTCTTATAGTGTTACCTGATTTGGATTGTTCGCGAATCCATGTGAGCCCCGCGTTGTGAGAAATAAACAACTCTCCGGCAGATGAAACGGCGTAAGCTGAATTGCTTCCCATAAATTTCACATCATTGAGTGTGTATTGTGTTAACCCTGAAATTACATCCCAGTTCGCGCCGTTATTGGTTGATCTCAGAATTCTTCCGAATATTCCGGTTGCCAGGATGACACCGTTTTGATTGTGCGTAATTTTTGTTAAGTGACCTGTTGTTCCTGTTGAAAGTGAATCCCATGCAGCACCCGCGTTGGTTGTTTTCAGTATCACCCCGTTGTATCCGGTAATAAAACCTGTTGCCGAATCAGTGAATGTAATACCTGTGAGGTAAACATTTGAGCTTTGTGCAGTAAGGCTCCAGTTAGCCCCGCCATTGGTTGTTTTATATATTTTGCCCGGATCGCCGGCGGCGTAGCCAGTAGAAGTAGACGTAAAGTGAATTGTCCATCCATACATTCCTGCGGCAATCTGACCCGCCTGCCAGTTAGCTCCGCCGTTAGTTGTTTTCATATAGGTACCATTGCTGAAAACAGCATAACCAAACTGACTGTTAAGAAATTTTATCTCGTACATATAAGATCCGGCAGGGTTTACAATTTCGTTCCATGTGTCTCCGCCATCTGTGGTTTTGAGTATTTTGTTGCCGTGTGCGCCTATAAAGCCTGTGTTAGCGTCAGCAAATGCGCTTGAATATATTGTGCTTGTTGGCGATGAAACTTTTGCTATCCAGTTAACTCCCGCATTTGTTGATGTGTAAACTTTGCCGCCATCACCAACGGCAATAAAACTGTTTGTGAAGTTGTTTGTTATACCTCTGAAAGGAGTATGTCCAAAATACACGGGTGTCCAGTTCACGCCGCCGTTTGTGGTAGTCCAGATAGCGCCCTGCTCGCCAGTAATTGCGCCAAAATTTCCCACAAATGAAACATCGTATAAACCGGTTCCGGAAATAGATGTATTGATAACAAAGGAATTACCCCAATCAGTTGTTTTTAATATTCTGCCTTGTGTGCCTGTTATATAACCGGTGCCAAGAGTGTTGAAATACATTCTAAATAGTGATGATGATGTACCCGTTGAAATTGTATCCCAGTTAAGACCGGCATTTGTTGTTTTAGCAAAAAAACCCTGATCTCCTGTAATAAAACCAGTGGTTTTATTTACAAAATGTACGGCATTAAAATTTCTTGTATAAGGTACATTAATTAAATGCCAGCCTGCTCCCTGGTTAGTTGTGCGTACAATTTTACCCATGCTGCCAACGGCAAAGCCGGTATCGCGCGCCAAGAAGTGAATGCCTCTTAATGGTGTAGTGACGGGTGTTTGAGTTACCGCCCAATTGTTCCCAAGATTCCACGTATTTACAACAATGCCGCTATCGCCGCATGCAAATACATCATTTAACCATGAGTAAGTTACATCATAGAGGAATTTTTTTGTGGGTACATTTTGAACCTGCCAGCTTGAACCCATATCGGTAGTTTTCATAATAGTACCAAGTAAACCAACGGCAAAGCCTTCGGTGTTGCTGTTCATAACTACCGAAGATAGATTGTTACCCTGCGGTTTGGGATTTACCCATTCCCATGTTTGAGGATAAACCGCAGATGCTGCAAGCAGCATAATAAACACAATTCGTTTTCTTAATTTCATTTTTTTAAATATTATATTAGTTAGTTAGATTAGTTGTTATTTTCTGTACTTTTTTCAGCCCCCTTCAATATTCTCATCAAAGGGGGATTCCAAAAGAAATTACCTGGAGGAGTAATTTAAATTTTTAATATCATTACGCATGTTTTTAATTTCTATACCTTCTTTGTAGTTTTTGTAAACCAGGTATAGCTCGCTTGCTACTAATGTTATTATGATTGAGAAGATTGCTATTACAGTGATCATTTTGTTTTATACTTCTTTCTTTTATTAGATTGGTTAGTTTTTATTTTTTGTTTTGCTGTTATTTTTTTTGAATTAACGGTTCCGGTTCTTTTATTTTTGCCGGCGTGCTTAGTGTCACCGATCAGTATATTTTCACTTCCAGGTGCGGTTTTTCCGGACTTTGAGGATACTTTGGCATTTGGAACCTGAAGTTTTCGTTTTCTTTCATTGCCGCCTCTTTCATTGAGGGACTGTTTTCTTCTACTGCCCACGGGAGTCCCATGATCGTAAGCAGTACCAGAACGAAAAAAAGTGAAAGCAGGTGTTTTATAATTTTATTGTGCATTTAAGTCATTCCTTTCTCTTATGAAGCAAAGATATAAGTAAAAGTGCGGCAGGAAAAATTGAAATTTGCCATAAATTTAACGGCGAATGCCGGAAATAGGGCTTTTAAATTGCAAAAATGCTTTATAATCGCTATTTTTCGGCATAAACAAGTTTGAATTGAACCTATAAATTTAAAACCCGTTGCAGAAAACCATAGTGTTTTTGCCGCCGGTTTAAAGGGAAAAAGAGCATGGCAGAAGACAAAATTCAGCAGGCGACTGAAAATATGATCAAAAACCTGGAAGAAAAGACCGGCAAAACTCTAAATGAGTGGATTAAAATTGCCAATTCAGCCGGATTAAAGAAACACGGCGAGCTTGTTGCTATGTTAAAATCAAAACATGGACTTACACACGGTTATGCGAATCTTGTTGTGCATAAAGCCCTTCAATCAGATGCGGGTTCTGCAGGAGATGACGGAGATCTGGTAAATGCGCAATACAAAGGCAAAGAAGAACTTCATAAGTTTTACGAAAAGATCATAGGCGGAATTAATGCATTTGGGGGGGATGTTGAACTTTCACCTAAGAAAGCTTACGTGAGCGTAAGAAGGAAAAAACAATTTGCTATAATACAGCCCACTACAAAAACCAGGCTTGATGTTGGTATAAATCTTAAAGGCACAACTCCCGCCGGAAAACTTGAAGCATCAGGCAGTTTTAACGCAATGTGTACACACAGAGTAAGAATTGAGAATCAGAAAGATATCAGCAAAGAACTCTTTGAATGGTTGAAACAGGCATATGAGCAGGCAGGGTAAAAAGTTTTTATGAAGACAGTAAGCGATGACCTGTTCAGGCTGATCAAATCTCTTAATAAATCAGAAAAGGGTTTATTCAAGAAATTCGCATCAAAAAATTCTTCAGGAAGCAGACAGAATTATCTTCTGCTCTTCGATGCAATTGATTCTCTGAATGAATACGACGAAACCCTGCTGAGGAAAAAGATAAAAGACCCTTCGTTGCTTAAACAGCTATCGGTCTATAAAGTTTACCTGTTTAATCTGATTTTGAAGTCATTGAACCAGCATGCTTCCTATGAAAATTCAGAGACGCAGTTGAATGAGTTAATGGCAAATATTCGTACCCTGACATCAAAACATCTTTACAGGGAAGCTAAAAAGGTAATTAAAAAAGCAAAAGAGCTGGCGTATAAATTTGATAAACATAAATTTATAATGGAGCTGCTGGCTGCAGAACGGCACATTTTAATACTTTCGCCTGCAAAAGATATTACGGAAAAACGAATTTCGCTTTTTAAGGAACAACAGGAACTTGTAGAGAGAATAAATGAATTTTACAGCCTTAGCTTATTATGCGACAGGATGACCATACTGGTTGATAACGAAGCTGACTTCAGGTCAAACGAAAATTCTAAACAAATGGAGGAAATTATTTCGGACCCGATTCTTACTTCTCCTGAAAAAATTGAAGGTTACTATGCTCTAAATAATTTTTATCATACTCATCTGGTTTATCACGGGGCAAAAGGCAACACAGCTGAGATCTTCAAATATCTTAAACTCCAGATACAGCATGGTGAAAGTCATAAACATTTTATTGATGAAAATCCGCAAAACTATGTTTATGCGCTTATTAACCTTTTACTGCAAGCACACTTTGATAAGAACCAAACCGAAACAGAGGATACTTTGGTAAAACTGGAGTCAATTAAAAAACGATTAAAAGGCAAGCTTCCCCGAGAAACTGAAATACAAATACTTTTTCACGCTTCAAATGTTGAAATGATAATTCACGAGAAAAACTGTGATATGGAAGCGGGTCGTAACAAGATCAAACAAATTGAAGCCGATCTTAAATTGTACGCCTCTGAAGTGCCGGCAAACACAAAATCTCTGATGATGCTGAACCTTGCCTGCTTTAACATTATTGATGAAAACTATAACGCCTCTGCCAAATACCTTAACATTCTTTTTAATTCACCCGAACTTAATATCAGAAATGATGTTAACCGCGTTGCGCGCATTTTGCAGCTTGTGCTTCACTATGAAATGGGGAATTTTGATCTGATTGATTATCTTCTGGTATCCGCCAGAAAGTTTTTAGGCGCCAAACAAACAAAACTGGAAAATTTAATGCTGAAGTTCTTTGGTAATATTATTAAGTTACCAAAAGAAAAACATGCGGCGCCTTTTGATGAACTTTCCTTTGCGATAAAGCGCACACCGGATACAAACGGGATGCTCACTTATTTTGACTTGGTTTCATGGGCAGAAGCCTGTGCTTCCGGTAAAAAGCTGCTTGTGATACTGAAAGAAAAAAATTCAATTAACAGTTAATAATGAAAACGGTAAGCGATGATCTGTTCAGGCTGATAAAATCCCTGAATAAATCAGAAAAAGGGAATTTTAAGAAGTTCGCTTCCAGGAACGCAGGCGGCAGTAAGCAGAATTACATTCTGCTTTTTGACGCAATTGACTCCCTGGACGAGTATGACGAAGATCTTATCCGAAATAAGTTTAAAAAAGAGTCTTTCATCAGGCAGCTTCCCGTATATAAGGTTTACCTTTTCAACATGATTTTAAGATCAATGGCATCGGTCTCTTCTGCTGATGACGCGGGTTCAAAGATAAGGGAACTGATAGACAACTCAAAGATACTTTCATCGAAGGCGCTTTACAAAGAAGCTTTGAAGCTTTTGAGAAAAGCTAAAGAAATTGCTGTTAAATATTCAAACTATACTTTGCTTCTGGATACCCTGATTGCCGAGAGAAATATTACCGTAGTAGTTCCGGATAAGAATGTTTCTGAACAAAGGGATAATATATATTTTGAACAGATAACCGTAATAGATAAACTCAAAAAGCTGCTGGAGTACAGCTGGCTTTCTGACCAGATGGTGATATGTGTAGAACAAAAGGGAGATTTTACCATAGCAGAACGGGCAAAAGCGATGGAAAAGATATACAACAAGCCCCTTATTGCCAATGAAAAGAACGCGGAAGATCTTAATATGATGTTTTACCTGCTGCACACAAAATTATTTTATCACCTTGGAAAGAACGAATTGAATGAAGTAAGAGCGATCCTGAAGAAGGAACTTACCCTGCTGGAGATAAACAGACATTTCATTGATGACAATCCCAGGAATTATTCCGGTGCGCTTATAAATTACCTGTTATTTTCTCAGATAACAGGAAAGAGAGATGCGGTTTTAGAAACTATCACTAAACTTAACCGACTGAGAAAGAACCTGAAAAGGAAGGTACCGCTTGCAATGCAGGTGCAGATCACTTTTCACGCTTCAAACGCTGAAATACTTGTTTACAGGAGTACTTGTGATATAAGGCGCGGCAAGAACCTTGTGAGAAAGATGGATGAACTTCTTCCCAGGTATGAATCAGAGGTGCCGCCGCAGCTAAAAGTATCTCTGATAAGTAATTTAGCGTCATTTCTTGTGTTAGCCGGTGATTACAAAAGTGCCCTTAAGATGAATAATAAACTTATGGATATAAGCGGGCTGAGCTTTAAGAGCGATGTGTACCTGTTTTCCAGGCTGCTGAACCTGATAATCCATTTTGAGTTGGGAAATTATGACCTGCTGGAATATATGACGGAAAACACTTACAAATTTTTCAGAGATAAGAAAATAATTCATAGAGCGGATAATTTGATACTTACTTTAATTAAAGATCTTTTGAAAGAGCAAAAAAACGCATTCCCGGCATTATTTGATGAATTCAGATATAATTTTAAAAAACTTTCCGCAGATAACAATACTCAAAATTTAACTGCAATGTTTGATTTTGACTCATGGGCGGTTTCGCACATTGAAAATATCCCAATGCGTGAAGCAGCAAAAAAAAATAAACTAAAATAAACAACAAATATGAAAACTGTATATATATTTTTCTTCATTTTATTTATCCTGCCAGCTTCGGGATCTTTGCTGTCACAGGGCAACAATGATTCGACAGCCTCTACAGAAAAGACAGAATGGGAAATGAAGGAGTACTATTTTGTTTTCCTGAATGCCGTTAAGGATAGACCAAAGATCGATTCCGCTGAGGCCATGAAAATACAGGCGGGGCACCTGGCGAATATTGAGAGAATGTTCAATGAAGGCAAATGCCGGCTTGCGGGTCCTTTTTTTGACGCAGGTGAAATGAGGGGAATATTGATACTTGATGTAGCCTCAGAAGAAGAGGCAAAGATCGAGCTGGGTATGGATCCCGCAATAAATTCAGGCAGACTGGTACCGGTAATAAAAAAGTGGTACGGACCCGCCGGACTAATTGTTGAACCAAAAGCCAGGAAGTAAATCTGCTAGAGAATATCTTTCCAGGCAACTTCATCGCGGGTAAATTTAAAACTATAACCTGCGCTCTGTATCTTCTTTGGCATGGCTTTCCTTCCGTCAAGAACAACCGTTGACATTTCACCAAGCATTGCTTTAAGCATAAATGCGGGTACCCGGGCGAAGGCGGGTCTGGAAAGCAGCTTTGCCGCATGTTTTATAAAAAGGGCATTCGTTTGCGGCTCAGGAGCGGCTGCATTGTAAACTCCTCTTACGTTTTCTTTATCTGCTGCAAACATATATAAATCAGCCAGGTCCTGAATATGGATCCATGAGATAAACTGTTTACCGCTTCCCAGGGGACCTCCAACAAATAATTTAACGGGCAGCAGAAGTTTTTTTATTGCCTCAGAATCTTTTGCCATTACCAGTCCCGTACGGAGCACAACAGTTCTTACGCCAAAAGCTTCCGCTTTAAGCGCGGCTTGTTCCCAGTCATTGGTTAGTTTCCCAAGAAAAGTTTTTGCAGGAGGCGCATCTTCATACATTTCTTCTGCGCCGGTGTTGCCGTAGTAATCAACCCCTGAAGAGCTTATAAGAAGTTCAGGTTTGGTTTCCATTGCGGCAATCAATTCTATGATCTTATTAGTTGTATTTATGCGGGAATCATAGAAATCTTTCTTAGCGGAATCTGTCCACCTTCCCGCTCCCAGATTTGAACCGGCAAGGTTGATGATCACATCGATCTTCTGAGTTTGGAGGCTAAGAATTTCACTTATCCCGGTAACCGATTTAGCATTTGAGAGTTTTTTAGCAGCAGAGGCGGGATTAGATGATAATGCTATATAGTTATCACCCCGTGATAATATTTCACGGATGATGTATCCTCCGATAAAGCCTGTTGCACCTGTTATGAGGAAAGTTTTTGGCATTGGTTATTTTATGACTCCAAACTCCCTGAAGATATTCTCTGTAATTGCTCTTCTTGACTCTGCAAATCGGGGATTATCCTTATCAGTTTCGACATTAATTGCATAAAAATATATATTATCACTTTTTTCGATCCAACCAACAAGCCACCCGATATCTGTGTTGCCTTCAAATCCCCAGCCTGTTTTGCCGCGCATAATATAGTCTGATGTTGAATCGAGCACAATAGTATTTTTCAATATATCAACGGAACGTTTTGAAACGGGCAATTCGTATTTGTAAAGTTTTTTCAGAAATTCAATTTGTTCTGCCTGGGAGATCTTAAGACTGCCTTCAAGCCAGAACTTATCAATACCGTTTGAAATATCTTTATTACCGTAATTGAAGGCATCCAGCATCTCCTGCATTTTTACAGATCCAACCCTTCTGGCCAGCTCTTTGTAATACCACACACATGAAAACTTTATGGCGTCTTTCAGGCTAAGATCTTTATCGCAGGTTTCACGGCTTTTTGTTCCATCCCAGGGTATTACAAAATTTTCATCGGTTAAGATCCCTGTCTCAAGTCCGATAAGCGAGTTTGGAATCTTAAATGTTGAGGCTGGAGTGAAACGTGTGAAGCAGCGGGCTGAATCATAGTAATAATATTTATCAGCATAGGTATCATATACCATAAAAGAACCTTTCACATCATATTCATCAAAATATTTTTTGACATCCTGCGCTCTTACGGATAGTGTAAGAAACATTACAAACAAGAAGATAGTTTTTATGATCAAAATTTGTGTATTTAATTGTTAACGGAAATTTCAAATATTGCGGTGAATGATCTCACCGGAAGAATACAAAAATAACCTGTTAAAGTTTGATTTACAATCATTCTTAAATGACTATTCAGGTGAATCATCACTTGCACTTAAGAAATTGTTTCCGGATACCTATAAACTTTTGGCAGCTCAGCTTACATTGTATCCAAAAGCAGTCTCAAAACTCCCCGCATTTACTTCAAGTTACTGTTTTTTAACAACCAAAGGCTATGAACAGGCAAGCTCTGAAGCATTGGCAAAATATAAAGCTTCATTGTTTGAAGGCAGCACACTTATTGACCTGACCGGCGGACTCGGAATAGATGATATCGCATTTTCATGGAAATTCAACAGGGTAATATCGGTGGATAGTGACCTTGAGCTTAACCTTATTGCGGAAGTTAATTTCCGGAAGCTGGGAATACAGAATATTGAACGGGTAACTGCGAATGCTGAAGACTACATCAAAAGTGAGATTTCGGGTGACCTGGTTTACATTGATGCGGACAGAAGAGCGGATAGATCAGGAAAGAAAGCCGTGACGTTCCATAATTCTTCACCTGATATTCTGAATATAATCGGCAGATTGTTTAAAATTACACCCAGGGTACTGCTAAAACTTTCACCGCTGACAGATATTACATATATAAAGAAAAACCTTGGGAATTTGAAACATATAAGAGTAATTTCACTGAAAAATGAAGTTAAGGAAATACTTTTACTTCTTGATAAAGATCACGCGGGTTTACCGGTGGTAACTGCAGTTGATATTGACAGGAGCGGAAATATTGAAGAATATTCGGGGAATGAAAACTTTGAGCCTGACACATTGCCGGATGAAGCGAACAATTACTTTTTTGAACCGGCAGCTTCGCTTGTGAAGGCCGGATTAGCGGATTGTTATGCAGAAAAACACAATTTTGTAAAGATCACTGACAGGGGAAAGTATTATACATCAATTAAAGTACCCGTTAAATTATTTGGAAGGGTTTTCAGGGTGGTCTCTTATTTCAAGTTCAGCAAGTCTTTGCTGACAGCTTATTTGCGCGAGAGTTCAATTGGTAAGGCCAATGTTTCGGTAAGTAACTTCCCCGTGAAGCCTGATGAAATTAAAAAAGCGTTTCGCATAATGGATGGGGGAGACGACTATTTGTTTTTTACAACAGGTAATAAGAAGGAAAAGCTGTTTTATCATTGCAGGAAGCTGTAAAAAAACAGGGGCACAGCCTGTTACAGCCGTACCCCATGGGATATTAGAGGAGAATCATGTTGCCATGACCTTTGAAGCACTCGTTTATTTAAAGTTTTGCAACTTCATATCCCTTAAAATTATTTTTCTGATCTAATTATCGTCGGGTCTGCCGTCTTTGTTATCATCACGGAAACCGCGCTCCGGCGCTTTTTGCCGGTCCCGCGCCTCTGCTTAGCGGGATAAAGTTTCGTATATCTCAGTTATCGTCCGGTCTGCCGTCTTTGTTATCATCACGGAAACCGCGCTTAAAAGAATTCTTCAAATTATCATCTATCATATCATCATTGCCCGAGTTTGAAGGATCAAGAATGTTACCACCATTCATAAACCACAGCGAAGGGTTAACAAGAAGCGTAATATTTCTGGAGGAGCTGCCTGTTGTAAGCGGTGTGCTTAAATTTATTATTATATCCGCGCGTTTCCTTGATTTATACACAAATGCGTTTCCGTTGTAAGTACCCTTTATAATAAATGAATATCTCTGGTTACCGCTTGTTCCTTCGCGAAACTCGGGATCAGGAATCGGTTCAGTATCTTCAGGTTTATGTATCTGAAGCTTAATTTTATTCCAGGTGCCGGCCGGCAGATTTGCGGCTGTTACCGAAATAACCTGACCTCCGGTGTTAAAATATATTACAACGGGCGCAATTCTTATTTCCTGGCTTGTACCGGATGGTTCTGTTTCCAGCTCAATTTCAGTTATCAAAGCCTTTGCTTCGGTAATAACAGGGTAGTTGGCACCGGTTACGCTTTCATCAAGTTTTACGCTTAAACTTGTATTTTCTGTGTTGTTGCCTGTGCCGGTTGAATTTGTTACGCTGCTATCTTCACCGCATCCGCTTGTGAATGCAAGAAGAATAACAAAGAGTACTGCAAGTAAAATAGTTGTAGCAGCCGCTTTTTTGTTGTTCCGGCGGTTTGTGTTTAACTGTATTGTGTTCATTTGGTTTGTGTTCATTTGTTTTGCTCTTTTCCGTTGTTTATGAAACTTTCTTCATAAACTTTTTTGTTAATTTTTTCATTTTTATGTTCATAGTCTGCCTCATTTATCACGAACATTCTCCCGTTTACAAATACCCACAAGTAAGTATTTATATCTCCAAGGTGAAGCTTATCCCATTTTGCTTTTATTGTCACCCCGTTTACTATTCTCCAATCCCTAAAACGCTTAAAGCGTTTACTATGTAGCCTGAAAATCCGGGCATTGAAAGCAGTATAGGAAGCGTCATAGCAAGTACTGCAATTGCGAATAAAATGTTTTTGAATGATCTGACGATCAGTGAATTAAGATCCATAATAGTATTCCCCCTAAGAACTATTAAGTTTTTAATTGATGAAGCTTTAAACTTTATTTGATAAGAACCATTTTCTTTGTCATTGAAAAACTTTCTGTATTAAGCCTGTAAAAATAAACTCCGCTTGGCAGTGAAACCGCATTGAATGAATATTCATATTCACCTGCCGTTAACTTTTCATTTACAAGTGTTTTAACTTCCCTTCCCAGCACATCAAAGATTTTAAGTTCAGCAAAAGCTGCGTTTCTGATGGCAAACCTGATCTTTGTAACCGGGTTGAACGGATTAGGGTAGTTTTGCCCCAGGCTGAACTCATCGGGTATGTTTGAACTGATATTAACTATACCTATAACATTCATGGTATCCAGGTAATAATTTACAGTATCGAGATTTATGAAGCCAACAGTGATCTGTTTGGTTTCAGTTTCGTAGCCCAGCCTTTGCACTGTTAACTGATAATTACCCGGCGGTACACCAGTAAACGAGTACTGCTCATTTTCATTTGTTACAGCGAAGCTTACGAAACTGGTATCTTTTTTAAGATACAGCACAGATCCCCGAAGGAACGGAAAACCTGTCCCCGGAAGCTCAGGGGCGATGTTAAGATATACTTTTCCGCTGATGCCGGCTGCAATACTGCCTGATGCGGCAACGGCGTTTTTGCGGATCACGTTAATATTTACATTAACCATGTTTGTGCTTGCGTACAGGACTCCCGCAGATAGCCATTGAATGGTTGAAGGATAATATGTGGGAACGAATCCCGTATCCGTGCCCTGATCAATCAGTTCGTCGTCAGGAAATATCATAACTCTGAGTGTGCTATCTCTTCGCGGAACGCGGTTGAGTGTGTAATTACCAAAGTTATCCACGTTTGTTGAATCAACCACAATGATCTCTCTGGTAATAACATCCATTCTCAGGATCTTGATCTTTCCGCCTACAACAATTGAATTATTATCGGCGTATCTGACCTGTCCTGAAACAGAAATATTATCCACAGGTCCCCATTTTGCGGCAAAGTAAGTCCATTTTCCGCCGGCGGTTGTAAATTCACCACCCGAATAAAGCATTGTATCAGTAGAATTGCGTGTGTGAAGCGCATAAACATGATCGTTATGTCCGGTAAGCAGCCTGCTCCATACAGAGCCATTCCAACCGGCAATTCTATCTACAAACAAACCTGTTCCTGTTTTTCTGAAATTACCGCCGGCAATCAGAGTATTTTTGAATGTGCTGAAAGCCTCAACCGGACCGTCTTCAAGTCCGCCTCCAACGGATACCCAGTTATTAGAGCTCCATCTTGCAATATACCTTCTGTCACTTCCCCCGATATGAGTGAAATCTCCTCCCACAAAAAGATCATTATTATAAACTATCAGCGCGTTAACATCATCATCAAATACATCATTTTTAAAAGCTGACCAGCTTGAACCGTTCCATTTTGCAACATTACTGATATTGGTTGAACCAGATTCTTCAAATCTGCCTCCGGCTACAAGATTACCCTGGAATAAAGTCAAGGCATTCACTCTATCGCCGCTGCCTGTTAGCCCATTGCCCATCGAAACCCAGTTTGAGCCGTTCCATCTTGCAACGTTATTGTTTCCACCGGCCATCGAAAAATTTCCACCGGCAATAACACTTCCTGAATAAACAATAAGGGCATTTACATCGTCATTCAAGCCGCTGCCCATTGCGGACCAGTTGGTACCGTTCCACTTTGCAACATTGTTTGCGTTTGTAATGCCCGCCTGCGTGAAGCTTCCCCCTACTATTAATTCTGAACCGGAGACGAATAAAGCTTTTACTTCACCATTTACTCCCGCGCCTAAAGCCGACCAGGTGTTTGTAACAGGATCGTAAGCGGCAATATTCAGCGCATTTATGCCACCTGCCTGCGAAAAATTACCACCATATATTACTTTACCATTGAATGAAGTAATAGCTTTTACGGTATCGCCGGTGCCATTTATGAGTCCATTGCCTAACGGCTCCCAGGTATAGGTCTGTGAAACCAGAGCCTGTGTCATTGAAAATAGAATTATTATGAAATAAAATTTGATACTTGTCTTCAATTTCTTTATTCCCTCTAAGTTATCCGTTTTTAGCCGTTAGAAATTTATCCCTAAAATCTTCCGGCTTATCTGCATCGCGCCATGACTGCTCAAAATATAATGCCATAGCTTCGGCAAAATTCTGGTTCTTAACAATAATATCACTTCTGTTGTATCTTGAAACTGTAGGGTCAACAAGACTGATGTAAACCACTTTTCTATCAAAAATTGCCATATTTTGATACACTTTTTTTGTGAGCTTAACCTCGCCGCCTTCGCCTTCGGTTTCTTTCAGAATATCGATGAGTTTTTCGGCGCCTACAACCACCCACTTTCCGCCTTCGTTTATTCTGAAGTTTTCGCTCACTTCGTATATTGTTTTTATGTTACCGCCGTTCTTAACAAAGTTCGCGGTGAATTCATCAATTGATGTATCAGCCATCACTTCGAGTTTGTTCATAAGCAGCAGTTCTTTGCTTGAAGCTTCCCATAGCTGCATGAATTTAGCGGAGCGGTGTTTATTGAATCCCTTGATAAGCTCCACGTCGACCTTTTCCCCCTCAAGCTCCTTAGCTTTGAAGATCGGCGTAAGCTTATCAAAAGAATCCTTAAGTTTTGTTGACTTGCTTACATAAGTATCATGAATTTCTTTTTCTATCTTATCCTGAACTACTTTCGGATCGATAATTTCATACTTTGCTACGCTGCTTGTTTGAATCTCGTTGCATATTCCTTTTTCTGTGAATGACTTAAGGATATCGTAAGCAGATGAACGCGCAATTTCGGCTTTCTTCGCTATTTCGCTTGCTGTAAGAAGGTTACCTTCGAACAGTACGCAAAATACTTTAGATTCGTAATTTGTGAACCCTAAAGCCTCGAGATTTTGGATGATTTCTTTCATTGAATTTCTGCCGTCTGTTTAACTACGGCAATAATAACATATTTAAATTTAGAAGTCAATACTCTATTTTTTGAGATATTTATATAAACTATGAAACTGGCTTCCTTTTTTGTTATTTGTTAAAACCAGTTTTCCGTTTTGATATTCCCAAAAGAGGCAGGGAGTTATATTGAGCCAGTTTTCATTCCAATAAATAGTTTTCATTACCCCTGTATATTGATCTTGTTTTATTAATTACTATCTGCAACACCATCTTTGTTATCATCAAGAAAAGCCTTTCTGAATGAACTCTTGATGTTATTATCTATCGCATCGGTGTTCTGGGGAAGATTTGGATTCAACACATTTGCGCCACTTAAAAACCATGTTGATTTATTAAAAAGCATTGTAAAGTTGTGTGTCTTATTCTTAACATTACTGGAGATGTTCAGATTTATAACTACATCCATCGATCTTTTTGATTTGTATGTGAATGCCGTTCCGTTATATGTACCTTTGATAATAAATGAAAATCTTTGATCTTCACCGGGACCTTCAATGAAATCGGGGTCTGAGATCTGCAGACCGTCTTCCGGTTTATGTACCTGGAATTTTGCTTTAGTGTATATATCTCTTACAACATACCCTTTCATTAATTCCCGCAGACTGCCGTCGAGCGCAAGATTTACTACATAGGGTCCCGTGTGGTGAAGCTGGTTCAGCCCGTCTCTTTCTCTTTCATACTGAATATCGGTAATAAGCGCTTTGGCTTCGGTTATCACAATTACATCGGCCGGGTTATCAAATGCGTTATCATCTGATTTTATATTTACACTCAGATCAGTTGCGCCGCTTGGAATAACAATATCGCCGCCGATATCACATCCGGTTACTAAAAAAGGGAGTATGTTCAGCAATGCAATCTTAAAAAAGGTTTTTATGTATTTATTAAAATTTCTCATCATTTATTTGTATAGTTTCTAATTTCAATTTGTTAGGGGTTGCAAATGTAGTTAATAAATATTGCCGTCCCTTGAACTACGGCAATAATAGCAAGCAAAAATTGATTTGTCAAGGGGGATAATTAAGGTTTTTACGGGAGTAACTCATATTCGACTTATAAACAACACTTTAGAAAATGAATTTTGTTTAGTAGTTCTTATGTACTACACACCCTTTTCCTTATGGATTTTTTAAGAAAAAATGAAAACCTATTTTTGCAATCTAAATGATACCCGCTAAGAAAAATAGCATTATTGGCAGTCTGTTTGCTTTTTATCATAAAAGGCTGATTAGAAAGCACTTTTACGCGATCCACCTGGCAGGAAAAGAAAACCTGGATAAAATTGATAGCGCGCTGCCGGTGATAATGTACGCAAACCACTCTAACTGGTGGGATGGATTCATGGCATATTACCTTACAAACAGAGTTATGAAAAAGGATGATCACCTTATGATGGATATAAAACAAATGGAGAAATATTTCTTCTTTAAATATATTGGAGTGTTTTCTGTCAACCGAGAAGTACCCGCTGAGGCTATAAGATCAATCAACTATGCTTCGGATCTGCTTAAGGATTCAAAAAAATACTTGTGGATCTTTCCGCAGGGTGATATGACTCCGCAGGATAGGCGCCCGTTAAAGTTCTTTTCAGGTATTACAAAGATCTCAGAAAAAACGGACAGAGTTAACCTTATACCTGTATGCTTCAGGTATGAATATATGATGGAGCAGCGCCCCGAGGTGTTTATCTCGATCGGTAAGCCGAGATTGTACACCGGCAAAAACGACAGCGATCTTACAGAACACTTAAGGTCAAATCTGGAATCACAGCTGGACAGATTACGTGATGATATTACCGCCGGGAATCTTGAAGACTTCAATACTATCTTCCGTGGAAAAGATTCCCGCAATAAATCATTTGACTAAATTAACGATTGCTTAGCTCCCTCCTTTTTTAAGGAGGGGAAGAGATCCGGCTGTTGCCGGATCGAGGGGTGGTTTAGTTTTAAACAATAATCATGCCAGAAATATGACAAACACTTTAGAGTTCTCAATTCATTCAGTTTTAAGAAATAAATAAAGGATCTCTCTGCTTTACTACAACATATTAATTACAGCAATACTCTTCGTGCTAATGCTCATCTGCATATGGAATCTCTATATCCTCCGCAGAAAAAATTACCCTAAAATTTCAGATGATAAACTCCCATTTGTTTCAGTTCTAATTCCCGCAAGAAATGAAGAGCATAATATTGCGCAGATCGTTAACTCGTTGCTGGTGCAGGATTATCCTTCATACGAAGTAATTGTTCTCAATGATAATTCCGATGACCGCACGGGTGAAATTTTGTTGGAAATTCAAGGGTCGCACCCTGAGTTAAAGATATTAAACGGCAAGCCGCTTGAAACAGGGTGGACGGGAAAATGTTTCGCATGTAAGCAGCTTTATGATGCTTCGACAGGGGATTATATATTATTTACAGATGCGGATACCCTGCATAACCCGAATTCACTGCGTGATTCCGTAACAATTGCCTTGAGCCGAAATGCTGATATGGTAACATTATTCCCAAAAATGAGAATGGTAGGCTTCGCTGAAAAACTTATAATGCCTATGCTTTGGTTCACAGTTATGCTGCTGCTGCCGTTTTACTTTGTGGATAAAAAGGGGTTTTTAAAGTTTTCGATAGGCATAGGCCCATTTATGCTTTTTAAAAGATCTGCTTACAAAGCGATTGGAGGTCATGATTCAGTTAAGAACGCCATAGTTGAAGATGTATGGCTTGCCCGAAAAATAAAAGAACACGGCATGCAGCTTATAGTTGAAGACGGCCAGCATATGTTAAGTGTCAGAATGTACCGAAATTTTAAGGAGATCTGGAACGGGTTTTCAAAGAATATATTTGCGGGATTTGAATTCTCGTCGATAGCTCTGTTTTCTGTGAATTTGCTCTATATTTTGCTGTTTTTTATTCCTTTTTTGTTGTTCTTTATTCAGCTATCTTTGCAATTCAGCTTGAATTTAACACTGATTTTGACCGGAATTCAGGTGTTAATACTGTATTTTACACGGGCAATTATTTCAGCCAGATTCAAGCTTGGTTTCATTTCAACACTTCTGCATCCCATTGGCGCGTTATCTGTCCCGCTTATCGCATTAAATTCATGGCGGTGGATAAAAGCAGGCTCAGGCGCAAAATGGAAAGGCCGCGTTTACAATCCCGCAGAAGAAAACAAATAACATATTTCAGTCATTTAATTTTTAATATGAAAAGTATAATACTCTTTGTTTCTTTTTTTATAATATGCGTTACATCACTTAAAACTGAAACTGTTTCTTTTACAATGTCAGCAGAAGTTGAGCGCAACACATCAATAGGTCTGGATAAAGATTTTGTCGCAAATTATATCAAAGATCTTGGGATATACCCTAAGTTCTTTCCGAACATAGTGAGCGTAAGCAAACTTAACGATAAAGAAAGCGAATGGCTTTACAGAGTAGAAGCTCCGCTTGCAACGCCATACAACTTAACGTTTGTGCTTGAAGATAAAAGTTCAGGCGATACTCTTCTGTTTGAATCAAAAGATAAAACCAACGACTACCTTTTTTGCCAGGGTATATTAAGCCAGCCAACAGAAAAGAAAACAAAAATTGTTTTCCTATTTAAGATCTCGATGACGCGGGAGAAAGCCAGCGATATACATTTTTTAGCAGGCGTACTGGGCGAAAAATTCCTGAGCGAACAGATGAAGGATAAACTTGAGGGAGATCTTGAGACCTTTATTTCAAAAGCTACAAAAGATATGTACATTGCAAACAGAACATCAGGCAAATAGATCTCCGTCAGATCTGCTTTTAAAAGTACTTACGGGAATTTTAATTGTTATGTTCCCGGTTGGGTTTATTATTATGTTCACGGAATTCGGCAGCGCTTACCTGTGGACAACTACAATTTTTCTCGGGCTCGAAGCTCTTATAACATTCATCCTTCTTATCAAACTTGCAGACCTGCTTTCAGTTGTTATCACAACAGCCGTGATCTTTATGGCATCGTGGTTTGTTGAGTACTGGGGTGTAACCACGGGATTCCCCTTTGGTGATTACACATACAGCGGGATACTCGCGCCTCATATAGGCGGAGTGCCGCTTGCTATAATGTTCGCGTGGTTTACCGTTACAGCCTGTTCGCTGTTTGCGGCAAGGTATCTGCTGAAGGCTTCATCGGAATTTTCAGCTATAGTCATCGCGTCAATTTTTGTGCTTGCTACCGATATACTGCTGGAGCCATTTGCTTCATTTGTGAATAATTACTGGGTTTGGCAATCAGGCGCTGTTCCTCTGCAGAACTTTGTAAGCTGGTTTGCCGTGGGAATAGTGTTTGTGTTCACAATATCGCAGCTAATAAAGTGGAATAAGACCGAATTAAATAGTTCATTCATAATTAGGATACCGTTAATAATTACCGCTATAAATATATTGAATTTTTCAGTAGTCAACGTGGTACATGGGTATTACGTACTTACTGCTTTTGGATTAGCCATATTTACCGCAATAATCGCATCAACTTTAATTTTTAAACCAAAGAGCTGAACTCCTGAACGCTTTGAGCATCAGGATAGGTATTTAAACAATTTGCAGACAGAATATTTCATAGTACTTGCCGTTTGCGCGGCTGCGCCGCTGGTGCTTAGCTTCAGCAAAAAAATGGATTTTTACAAATATCCATCAAGGCTTATATACACAATACTGATACCGTTCGTAATTTTCACCGTGTGGGATTACTTTGTAACTGCCCGCGGGCACTGGAGCTTTAATCCGTCATATACTGTTGGATTCAAAATACTCGGTTTACCAATTGAAGAAATTCTCTTCTTTATAATAATTCCTTTTTGCGGACTTTTTACATGGGAAAGCGTTAAATACTTCACCCGCGGAAAGGATACCGAATGAAGGAATATACAATTCTTGCGTTTGGTTCGGCAGCAGTTGCGGTTCTGTTCGATTATTTTCTTCGCACAAAACTTTTGGTTAACAAAAAATTCTGGATATTCTGGGCGGTAATGTTTGTGCTGATCTTTATTGTGAACGGATACCTGACATGGAGACCCATAGTACAGTACGGCGAAGAGTATTACCTGGGCATTAGATTATTCACAATCCCGATTGAAGATTTTATATATGGCTTTTCTCTTTTAACTATGAACATTTCTTTATGGGAATACTTTTCCCGTAAATTTAAAAATAAATTCCCCTCTTGAAAGGGGTGACTCTGCTTTAGCAGAGACGGGGTGTGTTGTTATCTTGAAGAAAAAAATTATTGTTATCGGCAGCGGATTTGGCGGACTTGGCGCGGCTATACGCCTTGCAGCCAAAGGCTATGATGTGGAGATATTTGAGAAACGGGATAAGCCCGGCGGCAGGGCTTATGTGTATGAACAAAATGGCTTCAAGTTTGATGGCGGTCCGACTGTTATCACGGCTCCCTTTTTATTTGATGAACTTTTTGCGCTCGCAGGGAAAAAGAAAGAGGATTACTTCACCTTAAAGCCGCTTGATCCGTTCTACAGGATATTTAATCATAAAAAGGAATTTTTCGATTATAATTCAGATACAGATTTTACATTAAGACAGATAGAGAAATTCAGTCCCGAAGATAAACAGGGTTACCTGGATTTTATAAAGACAACGAAGGCGATATTTCAGAAGGGATTTGTTGAGCTGGCTGATAAGCCATTCAATTCTTTTGGGGATATGATGAAAATTGTACCTGATATGATAAAGCTGAAATCTCATAAAACAGTATATCAGTATGCATCAAAATTCATTAAGAATGAATTTTTGCGCGAGTGTTTTTCTTTCCACCCGCTTTTGGTTGGGGGAAACCCGTTTGATACAACTTCAATTTACGCGCTAATTCATTACCTTGAGCGTGAGTGGGGCATTCACTATGTTATGGGCGGAACAGGAGAAGCGGTAAAAGGATTAGTCAGATTTTTTGAAGAGCTTGGCGGCAAGATCCATTACAATGTTGATGTAAAAGAAATAACAGTAAAGGATAAAAAAATTAATGGAATCAAGCTTGAAGATAATAGCTTTATTCCGGCAGATGCTGTAGTTTCAAATGCTGATGTTGCCTATACCTACCGCAGCATGATTGATAAACAGTACCGCAGCAAATATTCTGACCGTAAGATCGAGAATATGCGCTACAGCATGTCGCTTTTTGTGATATATTTTGGTACTAAAAAGCGTTATAATGACGGCAGTATAGCTCACCATAATATAATACTCGGACCGAGGTATAAAGATCTGCTAAATGATATATTTAAACGTAAGATTTTAGCTGAAGATTTTTCATTATATTTGCATATGCCAACCATCACGGATGCGACAATTGCTCCCGGTGGCTGCGAAGGATTTTATGTTCTTTCACCTGTTCCGCACCAGGGTTCAGGGATTGACTGGAGGACTGAAGCAAAACCGTACAGAGATAAGATCATGCGGTTCCTTCAGGAGTCATACCTGCCGGCGCTGGAAGAGAATATTATTGCGGAGCATTACATTGACCCGCTGCATTTTGAAGGTACGCTTAACAGCTATCTTGGCTCAGCGTTTTCGGTGGAACCTATTTTCACACAATCAGCCTGGTTCCGTCCGCATAACCGCTCAGAAGATTTTGAGAATCTATATTTTGTTGGTGCAGGCACTCATCCCGGGGCAGGTCTGCCCGGTGTACTTTCATCAGCGAAGATAGTTGAAAAGCTGATTAATTGAAAATATTATAACCTCACCCCCTTCCCCCTCTCCTCAAAGGAGAGGGGGAAGTTGCTGAAATTCCGGCATAACTCTCCGCTCTCCCTTTGGGAGAGGGGCTGGTCCGAAGGACTCCTTTGGAAGGGGTGAAGGCATCTAAATAACTAATCACGAATGAAGGAAATATTACACTCTGTTGATTCCATAACTCCGATGCTCTGTACTTTTGATGAGTGCAGAGATTATACGCGCAATTTTGCCAAGAGCTTTTACTTTTCATCATTTTTGCTTCCCAAAGAAAAGCGCGCAGCGGCTTACGCTGTTTACACATTCTGCCGCTATGCGGATAATATAGTTGATGGCAGTATAATGACTTCGGCCGCGAACATCCGTGAAAAGTTTTACGAGCTTAATTCATTTCTTGATGAAGTGTACACAATTCTGAACGAAGCGAAGGATCCCATTAATAGAAGTAAAATTCTGCCAACACATATCAACCGCTCCGCATTTGCACAGACAGTGATCAAATACAACATACCCCGCAAATACTTCCATGACCTGATCGAGGGTGTATGTATGGATACTGAGCACAAGCGATATCATTCTTTCGCGGAGCTTGAAAACTACTGCTATAAAGTAGCTTCTGTGGTTGGACTCATTATGACGGAGATTTTCGGTTACACCCATAAAGCAGCGCTGCCGTATGCTGTTTATTTGGGCAAAGCTATGCAGCTTACAAACATCCTGCGTGATATTAAAGAAGATTACCAGATGGGAAGAATTTACCTGCCTTCTGAAGAACTAAAATGTTTTGAATACACAGAAGCGGATATAGCAAGCGGAAAAATGAATGAAAATTTCGCGATGCTCATGCGATTTAATATAGATAGAGCAAGAGCATATTATGAGCTTTCAACTCACGGGTTTCCGTACCTTACTAACGACGGCTCACGCACAACTGTAGTGCTGATGTATAAAATATACTCACGCATACTTAATGAAATAGAAGCATACGGATATGATGTTTATTCCGACAGAAGATTTGTAAGCACAGCAGAAAAGCTGAAATTGACTGGACTTTATCTGATAAACCGCAGTGAGCGAAGGAAATACAGTAAGCTGCCTGATTCAAAACATCATGAACGCCTTCGTTCATTATACCCCAACATGAATTTTGATATGTAACATTTGCTTCTCTTTGGAGTACATTGGCTGTGTCAATGCGTAAAAACAAGTTACACCCCGTTGTTGGTCTTGCCGAACTTGCTCCTAAGCTGGTCAACAACCAAACAAATTCCCGTTGATATACATTGAACCAAATCTCATTTAAAGCTAAATCAATCTCTATTATTGTTATCGGCTCAGGTCTCGGCGGTCTATCGGCAGCCATAAGGCTTGCTTATGCCGGATATGATGTTACAGTTTACGAAAAAAATCCAACCCCAGGAGGTAAAGCGCGTTCAATTGAACAGTCAGGATTCAGGTTCGATGCGGGTCCATCGCTTATCACAATGCCGTTTGTGATTAATGAACTGTTTGAATCCGTTGGCGAAAACCCGGTTGATTGGCTCACACTAAACAAACTCACCAATCTTTGCAGATATTTCTATCAGGATGGTACGGTATTAAATGCATACTCAGACAGGGAAAAATTTGCGGTAGAAATTGAAGCGAACACAACCGAAAAGCGTGATGCGCTTTATAAGTATCTGGAGTATTGTAAAACAATTTATGATCTAACTGCGGATATATTTTTATTTAAAGACCTCTACAGCGCAAAAACATATTCAAACTTCAAAGCTTTTAAAACACTTCTTAAGCTGCCAAAAATTGATTCTTTCAGAACAATGAATAATGCTAACCGCTCATTCTTTAATGATGAAAGGATCATACAGTTATTCAATCGCTATGCCACGTATAACGGCAGTGATCCCTACAAATGCCCTGCAACGTTGAATATTATCTCTCATGTTGAGTATTCAATCGGGGGATACTATGCATCCGGGGGTATGTATTCACTTACCGATGCTTTGTACAGGCTTGCGCTGAAAAAAGGGGTGAAATTCAGGTTTAACACAAACGTTGAAAAGATCATAACACACGGTAATAATGTAAAGGGGATTATTACAGGAGGCAGCGAGATTTTAAGCGATGGAGTAATTTCCAATGCGGATGTGTATTCGACTTACGGAAAACTACTAAACGATGATAAAAGCTCTGCCGCAAGAAAGTATAATAAGCTTGAGCCATCTTCATCTGCTCATGTTTTTTACTGGGGTGTGAATATTGCTTCTCACAAACTTGAAACACATAATATTCTCTTTTCAGGTGATTACAAAAAGGAGTTTGAAGAAATCTTTGATAAAAAAGTGTATCCGGCAGATCCAACGATCTATATTTACATTTCCTCCAAATTTTCACAAGGCGATGCGCCTTCAGGGAAGGAGAATTGGTTTGTGATGATAAACGCTCCTAACTGCGCAAGCTCAAATGCCAAAGTTCAAATGTCAAAAGAGGGCATTAAACAGGTTATACTCTCCAAAATAAAAGTTTTAACCGGTTATGACATAAGAGATAAGATAGAAACAGAAAGCATAATGAGGCCGCAGGATATTGAAGAGCAAACAGGGAGCTTCGGAGGCAGCATATACGGAATATCATCCAACAGCCGCAATGCGGCATTCCTAAGGCAGCAAAATATGTCAAAACAATACAAAGGCTTGTACTTCACGGGCGGTTCAGCGCACCCGGGCGGGGGAATACCGCTCGTAATACTCTCAGGTAAAATTGCCGCTGGGAAGATAATTAACAGCATGTAATATTCTAGATTTGTACCAAGTTATCAAACACCAACTATCTTACTTCTTCTTTCAAACAGTATTGTATGGCGCAAAACCCCATTCATGCAGCCGGTTTTTTCCATGTAGCCAATTTTGCTGTAACCGCATGCGTTTGCTCGATGGATAGTCATTTGCAGTGATATTTCTGATAATTACATCAGTATTCATAACAATTCTTCCAGAGAATCAAGGATATCATTCCATTCCTTTTCGAGATCGTAGTCCATTTCAGGCATATTTTGTTCTGCGCGCATATACCAATATTTTGCGTTTATGAGATCACCTTCTTTACGGTGGAGATACGCATGTATCCAGGCTGCGCCCTTAGATGTCATATCCTGCACAGCTTCATGCGCTTTTTGCCAATAACCTTTTGCGTCATACCACAAAGCCAGCAGCAGCGGGTGAATGCCCGTAGGGGGTGAGGCGTCCTTTACGGAATTAATAAAATCAACCTTCGTCATTGTGAACTTATTCTCTTTCAGGCAAAGATCTGAAAAACTCCCAGATCATTTCTGTTGCGTTAAAATCTTTGCATACATTACCCACAATTATCTTAGGCAAATATTGCGATGCCCCGGGCCAAGTATGGCCGCCCCCTTTTATTGTTACTAAAATGACCTTTGTACCATCTGCGCATTTGTAGTATGTTTCTTTTTCAGCTTTGCAGTCGTCATCTTCTGTATCTTCTATTACTTCAGTTTTAGTACCCTGCATACAGGAGTTATTTTCAGTGAGTATCTTAACGGTCCAGCTGGTTGAAAGGCTTACACCTCTGCCGGTCTCATCATCTTTAAACCCCACGGGGCCGCCATCAAATTTGACCAATGGATCCTTTGTGCCGTTTATCAGCAGTACGGATATCGGTTTATCTGTCTTCCAGTTATCTTTTAGGTTTTCGGGGATATTTGCCGTAACAGGCGCAATTGCCAGAATGCGGCTTGAGAGTTTTAATGCGAGGTATAATGAAAAAAATCCCCCGTTGGAAATTCCGGTGGAAAAGATCCGTTTGCTGTTGATCTTGTAATTGGCAGTCAGAGTATCAAGCAGGGTTGAAATGAATTTTATGTCGTCAATATCCATCGGCAGTTTATCACCGATCCTGCCATCGTTCCAGTTCTTATCGACTGCGTTTGGGTACACGCATATAAAATTTTCCTTATCGGCCAGTTTATTGAATTTAGTATGGTTCATAACCTGCTCAGCGGTGCCGCCGCCGCCATGGAAGATCATAACCAGCGGTAACGGTTCAGTTGAGTAATTTTTCGGCAGGTGGAGTATGTACTCCCGTTCAATTCCGTCAATAATCAATTTACTGTTTATATCGCCGGCGCTGTAAGTAGTTGAAATTAATAAAAATAAAATGGATGCGGCAAACCTCAAAGTTCTGATCATAAATTATTATTTAAGAATTTGAAACCTTTATTGGAATTAATTCCTTTTAAAATATGAAAATATTTTATAAAATGTTGTTGTAAAAATCATATTACTCTAAAATATTAAAATAGTGAATAAGGAAGAACATATTACTGAAGAAAACATACCTCTTTTTCCTCTTGGAATTGTAGTGCTGCCCGGTGAAACAAGGTTCCTGCATGTTTTTGAACAAAGATACAAGAATCTTTTTGAAGATATTGAAAAATCAGGCGGCGCATTCGGAATACCATTCATACGATCAGGCTCAATCGACGGAACGGGTTCATATGTAAAGATAGAAAAAGTTCTTGCAAGATACCCTAACGGAGAGCTTGATATTGCCGTAAAGGGAGTTGATATTTTTAACACAGTTGAATATTACGATGAACATCCCGAAAGACTTTACCCATATGGCGATCTTGAACTGCTTCAGAGGAATGGTATAGTACCAAGCAGGTCACTTGTAGATGCGTTTCTTAAATATAACAAGCTTGTGCTCAAGCTTGATCTTGAAAAACTTCCCAAGCCGGGATTTTACCTTATAGCAAATTCAATAGGATTAAGTGATCTTGAAAAATATGACCTGGTGATAAGAGGAAGTGAACAGGCATTGAATAAAACCATGACGAATCACGTTAATTTACGAACTCTTCTGGCGCTGCAGCAGAATTCTTTGCAGGATTATTATTGTTTGAATTAGATATACATTTAGACTTCAAAACATTTAAACACACCCCGTCACGCCTCCGGCGCGACACCCCTCTCTAGAGGGGAATTTTTCATTTGCGGGCACAGCGAAGCAATCTTATCTTATTTATAATGTATCAAATATAGCCGCGACATAATATTACTACTTCGCTTCTATTTCCGAATCATTTGTTACTCACCAATTTTTTCGGTTTCAAATTTTTTCCATTGTTCGCGCGCGTAAGCGAAAAATCCCGCGGGTCCTTTATCAAAAGCAGGATCCGGTTTCATTTCTCCCCCGTATTTTTCACCACCCATTATCTGCAGCATTGTGCCGCGGATAGCGTATTTATTTTCGGCTTCATGCATGATCAGCTTCATATCATCCGGCGATACATCGCCTTTGCATGACATCCTGTACAGAAAAGTATTTTCGGCAATGCCGTCTTTATTGATATCTGTAATAGTTATTGAACCCGGAATTAAACTGAGCGCAACATCAACGGGACACTCCTTAATAAAATCATTTACCTTCCATAATTGTTTTGCATCTTCACCGTTAATGATGTACTGGTAAGCAAAAAGTTCTTTAGAACGGTTATCACCCGAGGTTTTTTCCTCTGTTTCGCATACTATCAATACATTCTGCCCGTTCTTATCTTCCCATCTTGCTCCGGCAACGATCTTCCCGTCATATTTAACAGCTGCGGGAAGTTTTCCGGGTTCGTATGAAATGTTTTTAATTCCTTCAGCGTTGTTCTTTTGCTGCAGGGAATCTGTTTTTGTTTCTGTTTTGGTTTGCGTAGTTGAATCTTTCTTCTGTGTATCCGTGGTTTTTACATCATCTTTTTTACCGCATGATGCGAATATTACGGCTGTAATGAATGTTATTATCAGTAATTTCATTAGTTATTTAATTAAGTTATAGATTTTAACTATTTACCTGAGAGAATATTAAAGATACTTCCCAGATCAGGTGATTGTTCCTGCTGCCCCTGATTCTGTGAACCGCCCAGCAATCCGCCTAAATTGAACTGGTCTGATTTACCGCCGGTTAAAGAACCGAAAATTGAATTGATATCAAAGCCGTTATCGTTGGGGTCATTTGTGCGGTTTACAAGTTTGCCAATTACAACCGGTACAAGTGATGCTGCTATTTGTTTTGCAACGGGATTTGATACTCCAAGTTTGTCCATCAGGCTGTTGGTTACATTAGATGTTAAGTTACCCACCAATGGATTCCCCTGAACACCGGATTGACCTCCAAGCAGATTTAACACATCGGCACCATTGCCTCCGGCAATTTGGCCCTGCAGGCTTTCCATTATACTTGAAGTAGTAGTTTCAACCGCAGCTTCGTTTTGTTCATTAGGTATCTGCGGATTATTAATTATCTGCTCACCTGATTCATTTGAGACGAGCTTTAATAGTTCATCAAACATAGTACTTTCTCCGTTAAAAAAAGAGAGGTCTGTTAAACCTCTCTTTTGTATTATTTTTACAAATATAACTCATTTTTTCAAGAGTTTAAATGCATGACTCCACTCGCCTTCCCGGAAGCCCCGGGCACACCATATTATACAAAGCCCTTCCAGGGCGTTAGATGCATCGATACCGCCTGAATCCATCACATCCCATCCAAAGTTTTTTAGAATCCCTGAAACAGTGCTCTTGGCTTCATCATTGTTACCGCAAATGAACATTGTTGGCTGCCCCTCTTCAAACTTCGGCTTATACATGTAAGCGCTGCCAATACTGTTGAATGCTTTAACTACATGCGCATTTGGCAACATACTTTGTATATGCTCACCGGCAGAACCTTCCGCCGTTTTAACATACTTCAACACTCCGTTTACAGGGGGCTCTTCTGCGATGGGATTGGTTGTATCAATAACTATCTTACCCTCGACATTTTTCTTTCCGGCAAGTTCTATTACTTCATCAATTGCACGGTACAAGGGACATAACACTATCATTTCGCCAAACTTTGCTGTTTCATCAAATGTACCGGCGGTTATCCCTTTGCCGGCACCGGAAAGCCATACGGTAATTTTTGATGCTTTGGGGTCACGGGTGCCCAGTTTAACCTCATGACCTTCGGCGGTAAATCCAATTGCCAGCGCTTTGCCAACTGCGCCGGAGCCTAAAATTCCTACTTTCATATTTTTATTTTATTAGTTTAGTTAATCCTTTTATGTTATTACCCGGCAGCCATTTGTAGTTTTGCGGAATTTCTATGTAAAGCCAATCCTTAAATGTATAAGTGACTATATCGGTCAGATCATATAAACCCATTTTGAAAGGAATGTTTCCTAAGTTAATATACGTAACAAAACTTTTGATCTTTACAGGGAATATAATAAGCATGGTATCGGTTGTGTTACGGACTATCTTTATAGCATAAATATTTTCCCAAATCATTGCCTGGCTTGAATTTTCATACGATGAACCCTGAATTTCTGCAGTGCTGCAAGCAAGCTTTTGTATCATGCTATCGGGTAAATTTTCCCAGTTAAGAAGAGATGTATCTCTGCCAAACCAGTAATCGCCTGAAGGGATCACGGGGTCGTAATCAAACTTACAGGATATAAGTTCAATCTTGTATTCTTCGCTGCTTTCAGTTTCACCCGTTTCTCCAACTGAGAATTTGATTGTATAGTATGGTGACTGTGTGTACAACATTTCGCAATTGAAAAAAAGAGCAACAGCAATAACGGCCAAATAAAAAGATGAATTGCTTTTAGTTTTTATCATAAAACACCTGAATTTCTGTTATTGTACCTTCTTTAACAGTCAGCCATTCTACCATGGGCTTGGCGGTACCATCAGGTAGGGGGAAGTTATACTTAACGCAAACATTTTCACCTCCAGAAAGGAATATCTTATTTTGGAATTTAACTCCGCTGAACTGCCAGCACTGATCAAAAAAATCCTTTGCACCTGAGAAATTCCCGTCAGGCGAAGTAAATTTAAGCTCGGGCGAAACATTCAAAAGTTCTTTGTTTGATGTTTCCCAGCCTTCGTAGTATTGCTGCGCTATCTTCAAGTTATCAATCTGCATTTATAGAATTTATTCAAGATAGCGCAAAATAGCAAATTATTTTGAAAAATATTACCAACTTAACACATCTTTTATCCAGAAAAATCCTTTTTCAGCAGATCTTTACTCTTAAAGAAAATGTAAGTCACAATAACCATTGTAACGGCTCCGCCCAGAATGACAGATGGTACAGTTCCCATTAATTTAGCGGCTAAGCCTGATTCAAATGCGCCGACCTCATTTGATGAGGAAAGGAATATACCATTTATTGCATTTACCCTGCCGCGCATGTTATCAGGAACCAGCAGCTGAAGAAGTGTGGCGCGGATAACAACACTAACGCTATCAAATGCTCCGGTGGCAAAGAGTGCCGCAATTGAGAGGATAAAATTTTCTGAAAGCGCAAATACAAGGGTAGCAATACCGAAACCTGCCACGGCCATTAACAAATTGCGCCATGCGCGTTTCATTGGGGAGTATTTCGAAAGCACAAACAGAACAAGCACAGCGCCAATGGAAGGCGCGGCGCGCAACACACCGAGTCCTTCCGCGCCCACATGGAGAATATCTTCCGCAAACACAGGAAGTATCGCAACCACTCCGCCGAACATTACGGAAAACATATCAAGCGAAATGGAATAGAATATTATTTTGGTTTTATAGGTGTATCTTAAACCTTCTTTGATCTTTTCGAACATGGAGCCTTCTTCTGCGGGATCAGGCGGGCGGTTTTTGATGAGTGATACTGCAACAATTGAAAGAAAAATTATCGCTATCACAAAAAGCAGCGTACCTGAAAAGCCAAACAGACTGTAAAGAAACCCGGAGATACCGGGTCCGACAATTACCCCTGTCTGCCAGGCAGAGGAGCTCCACGTGGATGAATTAGCATACACTTCCCTTGGCACCAGGTATGCTTTTATTGATGTTGATGCCGGAAAGAAGAACGCTTTGCATATGCCGATGAAGAAAATTACTCCCCATATCAAATACTTAAACTCCTCGGCATGATCTGCGGTAAGCAGGCTGAATGAAAGCATATACAGCACAACAGAGGCGAGCATTATAAATGCAAGCGACCATATCATAATATTCTTTTTTTTGAGCTTATCGGAGTAATGACCCCCGAATAATGAGAGCAAAATGAACGGTATCGCTTCAGCAAGACCTATCATACCTATGGCAAGCGGGTCATGGGTGAGCCGGTAAAGCTCATAGCCAATAATTACCTCCTGGATAAGCAATCCAACGGTTACAAAAAAATTTGAAAATAAAAAGAAGCGGAACTCCGCATACCGCAGAGCGAGGAAGGGGTCTTTTTTTACCTTAGGCGGATTTGTTGGCATTTAAGTTATGAGAGTAAAATACTTTTATAAGGAAATTATTACAAGGAAGAAATAACCGAAATTTATTCAGAACAAGTAAATTATTTTTTTATTCGGGTAAGATTAGGAGAGATTACGCTAAAAGAATTTTTCATAATTTCAAAATTTTCTTTAAATGATTTAATAACGATCTCTGATTTTGATTTACTATCAAGACCACTTAACCTGATTAGAACTATGCCAAGGTGAGCTTTTTTAAGCCGGTAAACAAGTTCGCCAAAATCTTTATCTTCTGTAATTAACATAGAGTTTTCCTGTAAGGCGAAGTTCAGAACACGTTCGTCATCAGCACTCTTCATAAGCTCATCAATTGCCAATACAATGTAGTCATTCTTTCTAAGTGATGTTACGATTTCATAATCGACACTCTCATCAGCAACTATTTTCATCTATGCTGTTACAACTTCGTTTTTTACTGATTCAGATGCAAATTTCAGGCAGGCATAAATTGATTCGATTTTAATAGATGGATAGGATTTTAATAGTTGATCTATATTTTCCCCAAGAGATAACTTTTCCAATATTAGATCCACAGGAATGCGAGTGCCCTTAATAACAGGCTTACCAAACATTACCTTTGGATTTGATTCTATGTGTTCTTTCCAATTCAGTTCCATAAATCAAAATTAATGAATTTTTTGCGAAAGTTCTACTGGAATAGTACATTTAATTGAAATTAGTAATCAATTTGTAAAATTACTGTTTATATGTACTTAGAAAAAGAAAATATAACAATTGTACTTTCAATTCTTCCCAGCATTAAACAACCTACTTCACCCTCTTCCAGTTCGTTATTATCTTCACTATTTTCTTTTCATCCTTTATGTCTTTATCAGACACAAATTCTTCAAAATAGCCGCAGTTAATGCAGATGTAGATATTAAAATAAATTCGCGCAAAACCTGAAACCGGAGGGATCAAACATTAGTTGCTTTTGTTGTAAACGGTATCAGTATTTACTTCCGCTGAATTACACTTTGTGCATGTACCGGCTTTTAAAGTTTCACCCAATTTTACCGCCGGATGTTTTGTTCCATTTTTCCTTAACTTTGTTTATCAGTTTCTCGTTCTTCATATCTTCATCCCTGATGAACTCCTTAAAATATCCGCAGTTTATACAAACAAACGAATCTACATTAAAGCTCTTGGTGGCTGAGACTATGATGAATTTTCTGTGATTAGCCGGTGTTGTATTGCGGTTATCATACACTTCATTTGATCCGCAAACAGGGCATTTGCCGGTTTTGATGGTTTCTACGTTCATATTATTTCAATTTCTCCTTTATTGCGGTGAATTCTTCCGCGGGCAGGAATTTTTCCGCCATTACCACGAGTTTTGTGAATTGTTCGGGAGCGTTGGCTTTCATTCCCCCGAGCATCATAAGCAGATCGCTTTGTGTAATTGCCGGCATTATGTAGCTCTGCCATTTCTCAAATGCTTCGGGAGTGAAGCGCCCGATAATTTTTCCGCGCATTGCATGCAGTTCCTGATCGGTAAAATTTTCCCAAAGCAGACGCTGGGTTTCGGTCTCTTCTTCAACTGTATGGAGCAGGTAGTCTCCGTGGAACTTTGAGAATTTTATGTAGAGCTCGGCACCTGACCCGGATGCCTCGGCGCCTTTTGCGTTCAATTCCTTTATATCATCAAGCAGCTTTTCTATGGCATCCTGTTCCTGCTCAAGTCTCTCGTGATCCTCCATATCTTGCTTTGATGAACCGGGGATTTTTTCTTCAAGGGCAGTAAGTATAACGGAATTTTCATCGTTGGCATGTGTGCTTAGCATCATAAACACATCTTTGCCAAGTGAATGCAGTTTCGCAATATCAACTGAATTATTGAAATCACATTTGCCCAGCAAAAATGAGAATTGGGAAAGTGCGTTCCGCAATCCTTTATGGGCCGCTTCGAAAAGTTTTACACGCTGCATATTATTGTATTTGTGGTTTAATTTATGTTAACGCTAATTTAAAGGGAATGGTTTTAAAATGAAGTGTAAAATTATTCCGTTCCCAAACCGATCTGCCATGGCGGATTGGGAACGAAGATAAAACGCTGTATTTTGCGAGCCGAAGGCGAAGCAATCTCATGATAATACCTTTTGTTCCTGTTCAGGAGAGTTAGGAGGCATCATTTAAAAGCCGATCTTTTCGAGCTGTTTAAAATCTTCAGGTGATACCTTGGTTTCGTCTCCAAGGTAATTCCATTTGATATTGCCTGTGTTGCCTGTAAATACACGATTGATATCCTGAATAGTTACTGCATTCACCAGCGCTTCAAAGTTATCGAACGCGTTCAGATTTCCGCGCAGCTTCCATCTGCCAATGTTCTGTGTTTGGCTTGATGCTGTTTCAAGCCGCATAAAATAGCGGGTTAAGTACGCATGCTTTGATTTTGCGAATTCATCATCGGTAAACCCGTTCTTGCGGACATTATTAATAATATCAACCATAACATTTATGGCATCTTTGGGGTGATCGGTAGTGATATAGAAAACACTGAACGGATTTGTAATAGCGTCACCATTCATATAAGCCGCAGGCGCGTAGCTTAAGCCGCGCTTGGAGCGCAGTTCAACGAAATATTTATCATACATAATGCTCATAGCAACCATCATTGCGACCGCGTCCGGGGAATCCCACGGAATACCCGACATAATTCCCGAAAGATAATTGGTTGATATCTTGCGGGACTCGATATCCTGACCCGGCTGCTCGATCTTTGTTACGGGCTCTTTGGGAGAAGGTGTGCCTTCGGGCAGTTTTGCAAGTGATGATCTGACTTTTTCGATCAGATCACTTTCTGAAACATTACCTGCTACAACAAGAAATGCTCTTTGTTTGCAAAGATTTGCCGAAATGAAAGCTTTGATATCATCCAGTGTTAAAGCCTGTAATGTGTTTTCGTTGCCATATGGATCCTTTTCATAGTTTTTTCCTTTGAACGCAGTTTCAACTGTAATTCGCTCGAGGCGTGAATCGGGGTCACCTTCATTTTGTCTGGCGTAGGAAATGTACTGTTCCTTTTTGTTATTAAATTCACCCGGTTCATATGCCGGGTTCATAAGTGCATCGGTGAAGAGTAACCATGATTTATCCCATGATTCCTTAAGGCACTGCATATTAAGCTCGCCAAAATCCAGCGAAGCATCGCTGCCGAACGTAGTACCCATTTTTTCGGCGGCTGCAAGGAAATCGGTCTTGCTCATTGAAGTTGTGCCGCCTTTTATGATGTAACTGTATGCAACTGCTTCGATTCCCTGTTTATCCAGCGGGTAATTTGCCGTACCTCCGGTCACAAATAATCTAGCGCTAATTACATCTTTGCCGGTGTTTTTAATTATGACCTTAAACCCGTCAACATCAATTTCTTTAATTGAGTTTTGTGAAAACAGCCCGGTACCATTCACAAAAAAAACTGCAGCAAGTGTTACAAAGAAGGCTTTTAATATATTTAGTTTATTCATATTTATTTTAGTCTAAGATATCTTCAAATTTATTTATGTTCATTTTGGTTTTCATATCCGGTGAAAGCAATATTCCGTAAACGGCGGGTTTATCTTTGATATATTTTCTTACATACTTCTTTATATCATCGCGGGTTGTTTTATTGATGTTTTCAATGTAATTGAATCCATAATCAAGATCCTTTATCGCCCAGTTGTAGCCAAGGGCGTGGGAATACCCCGAAGTTTGCTCCATTCTGAATTTTTCCTGTATGGCAAGCTGATTCTTTGCCGTTTCCATTTGTTCATCGGTAAAGTAATTGCCGGAATCCCACATTTCAATATGTTCTTCAAGTTTCGCCATGCACTCCTTTATTTTAGCCGGATTAGGAACTATCCTCAATGAAATTGGCCCGGTATAGATATCCGTTCCGTAATACAGGCTTGCTTCAAGGGCAAGGCCCGCATCAACAAGTTCCCTGCTGAATTTGGAAGATTCAAGGTTTACAATATAAGAAAATACATCAGCAGTATAAGTTGCTTTAACGTCATTTCTTGTATCGGGTCCGTGCCAGCCGATATAAATCACCGGCGCCTGCGCGTTTTCGCCGGTAGTTACAAAGTATATGTTTTCTTTGATAGGTTTAAATTCAGGGATCGGAAATTTTTCAAAAGGATCAAACCCTGAGGGCTGCCAGTCGCCAAATATACTTTCAGCTTTTGCAAAGGCGTCATTTGGGTTCACATCACCCGCAATAATCAAAATTGAGTTATTCGGCCAATAATATTTTTGCTGGATCGTTCTCATTTTTTCAGGGGTTGCAGAAAGTATCACATCATGATCGCCGATAGGAATTTTGCGGCTTTTATCTTTGCCCCACATTTTTTCCTGGAACTCATAGTATAGAGCAAATTCAGGATTTGATTCACCCCGTTGAAATTCACCATTCACAACAGGATGTTCATTGGTCATTTCCTTCTCGAGAAAGAGCGGGTACCGTATTGCGCTGTTCATGAACTTTAAACCATCATCCAGATTACTTGCGGGGAGCGTGAAGAAATAATTCACACGGTTAACTGATGTAGTACCGTTCCATACAATGCCAAGCTCTTTTGTTCGGTTAATGTATGCCTCCTGCGAAGGGATATCTTTGTTGGCTTTAAA
This sequence comes from Ignavibacteria bacterium UBA2360, assembly GCA_002344125.1. Taxonomy (GTDB): domain Bacteria; phylum Bacteroidota; class Ignavibacteria; order Tepidaquicellales; family OLB5; genus OLB5. Next base: position 702,401 of record DDTQ01000011.1, read on the forward strand.
GAACATGTGCTCATAGAAGTGTGAGAGTCCGCTGAACTCAGGTGACTCAGTATAAGCACCGTTTTTCACATTTATTTCAATGGTGGCAATTGGAACGCTTTTATCTTCTACTACCAACACATCAAGTCCGTTAGGCAGTGTTTTAAAATAATAGCCTGCAGGCAGATTTGCCTGCGCAAGCAGAAATGCAGAATTGAAAATGAGAGAAAGAAGCGCAATTAAAGTACGTTTCATGTATAGTTTTAAATTAATTATTGATTATTTTGGCGCTGCTGAAGAGGACTGTAAGTGCAAATATAGGGATTTTTGAATTTATAGGAAACGGAGAAATGGAATTGCCGCATGAAATTGCTTTTTATATGAGATTGCTTCGAATGCTAAAGCATTGCCGCAAAAAAACGAATATTTGCCGGGAACGAAGTGCTATGCCCGCCTTTGGCGCGGACGAAGCAATCCCATTTAAAAAATTTCTTTACTAACGATCATATCATTATTAGTTACGCCATTTTTCTTCAGGTTCGGCGTAGTGCTCAATGAAACCGCAGTTCGCGCATTTGTATGGAGTTACAGGATACTGAGGAATGCCAGCATTTGGACCCATATATTTTGTGATATCTTTTTTCTCGCCTTCTGCCCATACTACATAATTAAAAAGGATAGGAAGCTCGCTGTTGCGGACATAGAAAAATCCTTTTTTCATTTCCGCCATACATTTAGGACATTGTTTGGATATCATAGTATATTTAAATTTGAAAAGTGTTTTAAAAGAGAATGCCTCAATTGATTTTTTCTGCTTTTTTCCTCACGGTTGAGCCAATTACAATTCCCGCAGATACAAGCACGATATTTTTTATAATGTATTGACCTTCAAGTGTAGGGCTTATTGGTACCAATGTGAAAGTTTCCGCGGGGAAAAGGAAAAGCGGGGTTACTGTGCCCAGCATCTGGAAAAACAGAATAAGTAACGTTGTACGTAAAAATATGCGGAATATAAGTCCTAGCCCGATGAGAGTTTCCATGGCAGCAAGCATATAGATAGAAACAGCAGGTTTTATTATTCCAAAAGTGAGAATAGAAATAGTATTTGTAGCAAGCTGCTCAGCGGGGCTTGAGCCCGGAAAGAATTTTAGAAAGCCGAACCATAAAAAGATCACTCCAAGACTGATACGCAAAAGCCTGATGCCGTTTTCGGTCATCCATCCCGTTATGGCTTTATCAATTTGGTTGTATTTTTGAGATATGGCTGTTATCATTGATCTGAAAGATATTTTATGTGTTTGGAGACGTGCCAGCGGCACGTCTGTGCAGTTGAATGTAATAAATTAATCTATTTTTCAACCTATTGACTTATCCGGTTTGTTCTTCTGATAGCTTCTCTGATCTATCAGCGATTTTTAGCTTTTCGAAGAGTTCCGCGAGATCACCTTCCATCACCTGTGAGAGATTGTACATTGTTAAGCCAATACGGTGGTCGGTCAGACGGTTCTGCGGAAAATTATACGTGCGGATTTTATCGCTTCTATCACCGGAGCCTACCATCAATTTTCTTTTCTGTGAAGTTTCTTTATCGTGTTTTTCAATTTCGGCTTCAAGCAGCCTTGAGCGCAGCACTTTCATGGCTTTCTGCTTATTCTTAAGCTGCGAGCGTTCATCCTGGCATTGAACTACAACTCCTGTGGGAATATGTGTTATGCGGATAGCTGTTTCAACCTTATTTACATTCTGCCCGCCTGCGCCGCCGGAACGGAATACATCAATTTTAAGATCTGAGGGGTTAATATCAACATCAACCTCATCCGCTTCCGGCAGTACAGCAACCGAGGCGGCTGATGTGTGAACGCGTCCCTGGGTTTCGGTTTCGGGTACCCGCTGTACGCGGTGTACACCGCTTTCATATTTAAGGGTGCCGTAGATATCTTTGCCTGAAACACTTACTATTACTTCTTTAAGTCCGCCAAGCCCTGAAGATTCATTATAAGTGACAAGCTCCATTTTCCATCCGGTTCTTTCGGCAAAACGGCTGTACATTCTGTACAGGTCAGCTGCAAACAGCGCGGCTTCATCGCCGCCGGTACCGGCGCGTATTTCAAGCATAGCGTTTTTGGAATCATTGGGGTCTTTGGGAACAAGAAGTTCTTTCATTTCAGCTTCAAGTTTATCATATCTCCTCTGCAGTTCTTCCTGCTCGCCGGCAGCAAGTTCTTTCATTTCCGCGTCATTGGTTTCATACAGCAGCTTTTTGTTCTCTTCAAGCTGAGATTTAACCTTAATGTATTCATCGTAGGCATTAACAATATCGGTAAGGTCACTGTATTCCTTTGAAAGTCTGCGGAATTCTTTCTGATCGTTTGCTGTACCGGGCTGATTGAGCAGCTCCGCAATTTCATTGAATCGCAGCTTTACTTTTTCCAGTTTATCGAACATTTATGTATTATTGTACTTTTAGCTTTATTATTTTCTATTGATACGAAAATACCTTTAAATGTGTGGAAGTTCAATTCAATTGGCAATGAGTAAAGAGTAATGAGCAATGAGTAATGAGCAATGAGTAATGAGCAATGAGCAATGAGCAATGAGTAATGAGTAATGAACAATTATAGAAGAGAAAAGTGTTTAATAAAAAATTTTTGCCGTAAAAATATTTTTCAGTCAGCGAAAACTTTTTCAATCAACGAAAATTTTTTTCATTTTTTTGTGTTTACCTATTGACTATGAGTGTTAGAATGTTATATTTGCATTGATTTAAAAATGATGAATTGTATACCGTAAAAAAATTTTTGTAAAAAGTTTTCGGAAGTATAAAATGAAAGTTCATCATAAAAAAAATAAAGGAGATAAGTAAACACTTTTTGCGGGTAGGATTTACTTACAATATAAAAAAAGAAACTGAACAGGCATCCGAAGGACAGGATCAAAAAGTTCAGGAAGGAAACAAAGTTTCCGGAAATTACGTTGATGAAAATCTCATCAGCAATTATTCTCATCGCCTGAGCGATGTTTATGCTGAGTGGGATGATGAAGAAACTATTTCCGCAGTAGAAGCCGCGATACAAAAAGCGGGCCACGAAGTTATTCGCATAGAAGCAGACGAAGACGCTTTCGAAAAACTTCGCAGCACAAGACCCGATATCGTTTTTAATATGGCAGAAGGTTTCGGCGGCGCTTCACGCGAATCGCACATTCCCGCTATGCTTGAAATGCTTAACATACCCTATACTGCAAGCGATCCAATTACAATAGGCAATTGCCACGATAAATCACGCTGCAAGGAGATATTAACTTACTATGGCGTGCCAAATCCGGGCTTTTTTATTACTGATAGCCGCGTAAACGGTCACCCTAAAGTAAAATATCCCGCTTTTGTGAAGCCATTGCATGAAGGCTCATCAAAGGGTATATATAATAGTAGTGTGGTTTATAACAATGATGAGCTAAATCGTGAAATAACAAGGATTAAAGAAAATTACAGTCAGCACTCTATAATAGAGGATTTTCTTGAAGGACAGGAGTTCACCGTAGCGTTGCTTGGAAATGGCGAAAATGTGCGGGTTTTACCAATAGTTGGCATAAATCTGGATTGTTTGCCGACAGATTTCCCCAAAATTTACTCATATGAGGTAAAATGGTATTTTGATACCAGGGAAAACAAGCTTGATATCTTTTCATGTCCCGCTAAAATCAGCGATAAACTGACCAAAAGAATTGAAGAAATTTGCAAACAGGCATATCATGCCCTGCGCATACGCGATTGGGCAAGAATGGACGTAAGATGTGACGCGAACGATAATCCGTATATAATCGAGATCAATCCGCTGCCCGGAATTTTACCGAATCCGGATGATAATTCATGCTTCCCGAAAGCTGCAAGGGAAGTTGGAATTGATTATGACGGGTTGATACAGACTGTACTTAATGGTGCGATTGAGAGATATAACCTCAATGTCAAATGACAAAGATCAAATGTCAAATAGTAAATTATATATATCAGATAACAAAACTGATTATTAGTACATATTAAATTATAATCCCGCCCCTCTCTTTTGGAGAGGGGCAGTCAGCGCCAAAGGTGCTGACGGGGTGAGGTCAATGAATAAAAAACTAAACATATCGATAATATTTAATGATCCGGTGCAGTATGCGCAGGGTCCGATATACGAAGGCACTGATGTTGATATTGATACGCTGCCGGATGCTATTGATATGAGCGAGTACGGTGTACTTGATGAGGTTAAGAGCGTTGAGCGCGCATTAGCTCCATTAGAACATAACACAAAGATAATTCCCGTGGCGCTTGATATAAACAAGCTTATCACAGAGCTGAATGAAAACAGGCCAGATATAATTTTTAATTTATGCGAAAGCGTTGATGGCGACCCCACGCAGGAAATGAACATAGCGGGATTGTTTGAACTGCTGAAAATTCCATATACAGGCTCTCGCGCATTTACTCTAGGCTTAGCATTGAATAAGCCGCTGGTGAAATCAATTTTGAGCCAGAACGGGATCCCGACGGCTAAGCACTTTGTTACAAGTACATCTAGCATTCATTTGAACGGCCACAAGTTCCCTATGATTGTAAAACCATCCCGTGAGGATGCAAGTATTGGCATTACGAACGAATCAGTGGTAACAAATGAAGCAGACCTGAAGAAAAGAATTGAATATGTGCTCGAAGAGCACAAGCAGCCTGCTTTGGTTGAAGAGTTTATTGATGGCAGAGAAATAAATGTATCGGTGGTTGGTAATGATGACCCGATAACCTTCCCCATAAGTGAAATTGATTTCACGGGACTTCCATCTGATTATCCTAAGATAATAAGCTACAACAGCAAATGGATGTATAAAACCGTTGAGTTTGAAAATACCAAGGCTGTTTGTCCCGCGCAGAACCTGACCGGTAAAGAAGTACAAGTGATACAGGATACCGCAAAGAAAGTATATAAACTGCTTGGAGCCGCTGATTACGCAAGGGTTGATATGAGATTAAAAGACGGCGTGCCGTATGTGCTTGAGATGAACCCGAATCCTGATATAGCAAGCGACGTACCCGAAGATACCGGCTTTACACGCAGCGCCAAGGCGCATGGGTGGGAATACAGCTATCTGATTCAGCAGATAATTGGTTTTGCTTTGAAGAGGTGGGGAGTTTAGTAATTGCGGATTTGTGTTTGTCAAATTCGGATTGAAAGATTTAATTCAGAAGAATGAACTGTAGCACAGACATTCCTGTCTGTGTAAGTAAAGTGTTGTGATATGATACGCAAGTTAATACAGAGCGACAGAGATAAGATTCAGAGGATACTTACTGATACTAAGCATTTTAATGATGATGAGATAAAAGTTGCAATAGAATTGATTGATGTTTACCTGAACGATGAGAAACAAACTGATTATATTATTTATGTGTATGGATCAGACGATACGAATGAAACAGCAGGTTATATTTGTTACGGTAAAAGACCGCTGACGGACTGGACTTACGATCTTTACTGGATAGCTGTTGACCCCAATATTCACGGCAAGGGGCTGGGCAGCGGACTTGTAAAGCATATGGAAGAAGACCTGGCAGCAAACGGCGGAAGAATTATACTGATAGAAACAAGCGGAAAACCGGAATACGAAAATGAACGGAAGTTCTATCTAAAAAACGGTTATGAAGTGCAGACTATCATTAAAGATTTTTACAGAAGCGGTGATGATTTATATGTTTACCGCAAATATCTTTAAAGAAGGCCTTTAAAGATAAGGTAACCTGAAAATATAGTACGGTGCCCTGTGAAACCTACCCTGAGTAAATATTGGGGCAGGAATCCAAAAAACTAAACAAGGAGTTAATATTTTATGGAACTATGGCAGCAGCTGCTAAAACAAAGCGTCAGCTCAGTAGATCAGCTTGTCGATCAGTTCGGAATCAAAAAAGAAGTAGCCGAAAGACTGGATGATTTTTTCCAGGCGAGGATAAATCCATATTACCTCAGCCTCATCCGCTATCCCGGCGATCCTATCTGGCTTCAGGCAGTACCCGATGAAGTTGAATTATACGACATCGATGCGCCCGAAGACCCGCTCAATGAAGATGAAATGAGCCCGGTTCCAAATATTACTCACCGTTACCCGGATAGAGCTTTATTTTTAACCACCAGCCAGTGCGGTTTGTACTGCAGGTTCTGCACGCGCAAACGCAAGGTGGGTGACTCAAGTAAAATTAATATGCGTGAGCTTGAAGCGGCATTCCAGTACCTGGAGCAGCACACCGAAATTAATGATGTGATACTTTCCGGCGGCGACCCGCTGATGCTTACAGACGCAATGCTTGAAAAAGTTCTAGCGCGCCTGAGACAAATACCGCATATTTCCATAATAAGGCTTGGCACAAAAATGCCGTGCGTGCTGCCGCAGAGAGTTACACCGCAGTTGTGCGAAATGCTGAAGAAATATCATCCCATATATGTGAATACGCATTTCAATCACCCCTGGGAAATTACACCTGAGAGCACAAAAGCGTGTGAAATGCTGGTAAACTCCGGAGTTCCGGTAGGATGCCAGACAGTTCTCCTAAAAGGCGTGAATGATGACCCCGAAGTAATGCGTGACCTGATGAAGAAGCTGCTTGCAATAAGAGTAAGGCCGTATTACATTTACCAGGCTGACTTGACCAAAGGGGCTAACCACTTCCGTACGCCAATTGATGTAGGATTGGAAATTATGGATAACCTGCGCGGTCACATTAGCGGACTTGGAGTTCCGCAGTTTGTAATAGATGCGCCCGGCGGCGGCGGAAAAATTCCGTTACTGCCTGAATATGTACTTGCGCGCGATAAAGAAAAGATCATTCTGCGCAATTTTAAGAATGAAGTTTATGAATATCCTGATGTTCAGGAAGAACACATTGTTCTTAAGCGCGGCAGGAACATAGAAAAACCGCCAAAGAAAAAGGCGAAGAAAAAAGTACCGCTCCCGGTTCTGCAGTAAGGGAAATGTTTATTAAATTCTCTAAGGCGCTTAATTTTTTAAGCGCCTTTTTTACTTTCTCAGATCCGCGGCCTTATCAAGCAGCCACCGGCGTGAAAGCACGCTTTCATCTTCCTGCAGCTCCTTAACAAGTTTGTGATGCCTGAAATCATCGTATTTAAGTCTGATATTAATTAATTCAGTGTAGAACTTAATGAATGTAAGATGCAGTTTTTTTACACCTTCTGATATATTTAACCCTCCTGAAAGCAAATGCTTCGTGGCATCAATAACCGATATTGCCGTTTCATAATAACCAAGCTCATAATAAGTTTTCATAAGTATATTCTTAACATCTATCTTGAAAATTTCATGGTCATATTTCACTTTCATGATATACTCAAGTGTTTTCGAAAAATCAGAGATCTCAAACGATAGTATTCCAAGCGAGATATTTTCAAGTGAATCCTTATTATCAGCCCTTACATATTGCAGATAGTCAGCAATAAATTTCCTTATCCAGTCAAACTCTTTAACTTCAATTGCTATATAAAGAATATTCCTGTAAGTAACCAGGTTCATAAATTTATTATGAAATGAAAGAAGGTTACCTTGCTCAAGAGAAAATTTATACAGGCTGAATAGTTCCTTATAGCTTTCATTATCTTTTTTGTGAATTATCCTTGAAAGCCTGAAATTCAAGAGGGCGGTAATTACCCTGCATGCGTACGTATGGTCATACCTGCCTATATTTTCATAAAGCTGGTTCTTCAGTTCATTGTATGATTTGAAATCATCAAGATCAGAGTTCAGTTTGATAAATAGGTACGACTCCCGCAGGGAAAAATAATCGGGGTTATGTTTTGTATCAGTTTCCCCTGTAAAACGCTCAAGATCAAAGTTTCGGAAAAAGATATCGAAGGCAGAATTGCTTTTTTCCTTTTTGTAGGAAGATATGACCTGGCTTTTCAGTTTGTAAATATCAGCAAATGTCTGGAAAAAGTGGCATAACGTATAGTCGCCGTAATCACTTAAACTTTCAGAAGCTTCTTTAAACAGATTATTATTGACACAGTAATTGTATTTTATCCTGTTGAGTGAAGCTTTATCCTTCAAATGGTCGTTATTTATCTTTTTTTCAGTGATCGTAGTTTCAAGGTCACTCAGTTTGCTTTTGATGGTTGTACCGGAGCTGTATTGATTGATATTATCAAGTATAGTGATTTTTTTTAATGCTTTATCATTCCTGATTGAATTAATAAAAATAAATTCCTCTGTTAAAATTATCAGATTTGATATCAGTTTCCTGAGCAATTCATAATTATAAACCCTGCTGCCGTATACTGCCGAAAACAACGTTTCTCTGGAATAGTTTTTTTTATCAAAGAGCGGGTAGTATTTTTTTACTTCATCAAAAAGCAGAGCGGTTGCTTCGCTGGTATTAAAATAAGGTGAATTTACAAATTTCCCGAACTCTTTTATCTCTTCCCTCGAAAAATTTTTCAGTATCCTGGTTATGGATGAACTTTGCATAATATATTTTTCCGTTTGCTTTCACAGCTGCGTGCTGAATTCTGCGTAATTTTGCGGATTTTAAGCAATTAATCAAGCTATTTTGTTATGAGGTTCTTCACAACTTGTATATACTTTCTTTGCTAAGGGTTAACAGCAGGTATAAATTTGTCTCGTAATTAAAACCAAACATAAGAAAGGAAACAAAAAAATGGCAACAGTAAATATTATCGTGGGTTCAAATGACTGGATTAACCGGGCATACAGGGCAATAAATTCAAAAAAAAGAATTAACCTTGTTTTAAAAGGAATAGAAGCTTCAACATTATGGACAGCTATTCAGAGAACGGTTAATCCGCACAGGGAAGTGGCTGTAGCAATTACCGCAGCTATTGTTATCGGGGTAATTGCGGCTTTGGGTATGGGTGTTTTAGCAGCAGTTTGCCTTTACGGTATGAACCGCAGGTATACAGTTAAGGCTAAACATAAAGTAAAAGGACCCTTACCTTTTGATGACGAATTAAGCTTTGAACTCTATCCGCCAAAAAGTTAATAGAATTCTCTTTCCGCAAAGGAGGCTTCGGCCTCCTTATGAGGAAGAATTGAATATTCTATGGATAGATCTCTGAAAATACTGATGTTCGCATCTGATCCGGCTGATGGAAAAAAACTGAACATACCGGGTGAAGTGAAAGCAATTGAATCCGCTATCAATGATTCACCCTTGCGAGCGTCTGCTGAATTAAAAGTCGTATGGAATACAGGATACGAAGACATTCTTTTTGAAATCTGCAGATACCATCCGCGTATTGTGCATTTCAGCGGAAGGAGTACAAACCACGGTCTTATCCTGCACGGCGGTAACAGCAAAAGCAGGTTGCTGGATTTCGGCAGGTTTGCGAAAATACTTAATGCTGTAAAAGAAGAAGTTGAACTGTTGTTCTTGAATTCCTGTTTTTCATCGGCAAGGTCAAAAACGATCGTAAATGAAATAGAACATTTAATCTCACTTAATGGTTATGCCGATGATAAAGCAGCGGTCATGTTTCCCGGGTTTTTTTACAGGTATTTATTTTGCGGGTACTCCCCAGGGAAGTCTCTGGAGCTGGCAAAAACAGAACTTCTGCTCAGGAAGATCAAAACAGGCTATGAACCTGTATATTTTACAAAATACCTGGATAAGGACTGGAAGCTTTACAATGAAAATACAATTAAATAAACTATAAAAAATTATGCCAAATGTAATCAGTTTTCCCCCGATTGGTTCAGATACCGGAGGAACAGGTAATGTAATATTACCGCCCGTAATTGATGTACCAAGAAACTTCGTTCCGAAACCGGAAGAAAGATATGTATCTTTTGTAATAGAGCTTAATAACCGCGCGGGTGCCGCAGAGCTGCGCAATCTTGAAACCGAGATCAACCGAAGACTTTGCACAAAACTCTCGGGGTATTTTCCTGAGCTGCTGAACTATAAACCGAATATTTTCGATCTGCATAAGAGCTGGATAAAGACCAGAAAACTTAAGGAACCGCTGTTTTTTGGAAAAACAAAACTTGGTAAAACTCTGATTGATATCCGCGGGAAAAAATATCCAAAACTTCCGTTTACCCTCACAAGACTGTTCCCGGGTTCAGAAAATGATTTCAAGGGTGCAAAAAAGTTCGGGCTGCATAAGTTCATTCTTTTAACACTGCCAATATTTGAAAGACAATTTGAAAGAAGGACCTCAAAACCAAGATATTCAGCGGCATTGTTTGAAGCGGCGTATGTTCTGAAAGAGATCAGAACTGTAAATACAGTTAATCCTTCTTCTGAATTCAGAAGGTTTCAGCTGTTTTCAGGCGCACCGGGTTCCGGCAGCAACACTTTGCCCAAAAACTGGATGTTAGACAACATGAAAGCAATAAACATCCCGCCGGGAATTAACGGTAGCGGAGTCGTTATAGCGCATCCTGATAGCGGCTGGACACCGCACAGTGAATTGAATTTTACGAATATTCAGACGAATCCCGCAAGCCCGAACTTTGATCTGACCAAAGACTGGAACGTTTTTAACAATGAAGATACCGCTGAAGAACCGCTGGATTCAACCATGCCGTTTCATTTCCACGGTACTTCTACCGCAAGTATAATAGTAAGCAGCGGTAATGCCAGCAACCCAAACCAGTTGACCGGTATAGCCCCGGGTGCAAGAGTTATTTCTATTAGGACTATCCATGAACAGCCTGTTGACCAGACAGGAGTAGCGTTAATACTGGATACAGATGTTGCACGGGCAATTTGGTATGCATCAGAGCAAAATGCAGATGTGATATCCCTCAGTGTAGGCGGATATCCCAATCCCGTGTTAGAATGTGTTGTAGCTCACGCGGTTTATAATAATACAATTGTTGTTGCCGCGGCGGGTCAATATTGGCCATTTTTGGTTTACCCGGCAGGTTACCCGGAGTGTATCGCCGTGGGCGCATCAAATGATCAGAACAGACCATGGGCTGATTGTGTAAAAGATAAAAAAATAGCAATATCAGCGCCGGGTGAAAAAGTATGGTCAGCTTACTGGGATGATTCATCACCTAACCGCCGCGAAAAAATTGACGGAGAGGGTAATGGCTGCTCATTTTCCACAGCATTAACTGCTGGAGCGGCAGCTTTATGGCTTCAGCGTTACGGTAAACAGAACCTGATTAACGGCTTAAATGGAAGAGCTGTACTGCAGGAACTATTTTTGGATCATATTCAAAGCACAGCAACAGTACCTGCGGGCTGGAAAACCAATGAAAGCGGGGCGGGTATTTTAAACGTTGGAAGACTTCTTGATACAACAACACTTCCTTCACTCAGTACATTTTCCGGACAGGATTGGAATATCTGGCTCAGGAAAACTAACAATGAACTTTTCTATAAAATGTTTGAAGATTCTGATCCAGTGATTTTAAGGAAACGTTTAAAAGATTTCCTAAATTCAAATGACCCCGATGCAGCGCTTGACAGATTCGGGCAGGAGATGATAAACCTGTTTATGGGAATTGAAGATGTTATTGAAGATATGAAGGAATCTGTTGAGGATACCGGCAGGCGGGCTCAGGATCTGGTTGAAGAAGCAGTTGATAATGTTAATGATTTCGTTTCAGATACTCTTGGTACAGTTGCCGGATGGTTTTCTTAACGCCTATTGCGTTTTCATAAATAAGCGTCTGCCAATTACAGGCGCTTATTATTTATAAGCTATTAATAAATAACTATTTGGTTATTTAAACATTTTAGATTATCTTTACCAAACATTTTATTAACTAAAGGAATTTTATGAAAAATTATCTAAAAACTGCTGTAAATTCCATTTTCTTTTTTGCTTTTTTTGCTTTACTTTTCACAGGGTACAGTTTCCTGGGTGATAGTGAAAATTCATCGGCCCAACTAAACAAACACAGAACCTGTGGTACTGTTGAATTCAATGAGCTGCAGATGCAGCAAAATCCTGGATTCAGGGAAAACAGAATAAAGATAGAAGAGTTCACAAAAAATTATCAGCATGCTGAAAACAGGGGCTTGATAACTATACCGGTGGTTGTCCATGTTGTTTATAATACACCACAGCAGAACATTTCTGACGCGCAGATACTTTCTCAGATAGCGATCTTGAACCAGGACTTTGGGAGGCTGAACGCTGATACCACCCTGACACCGGCTGTATGGAAATCACTTGGCGCAAATACCCAGATCCAGTTCTGCCTGGCACAACGTGATCCGGGCGGAAACCCTACCACGGGTATTACACGTACATCAACCAGCGTTACAGCGTTCAACGGCTCTGCTGACCAGCGGATATTTTTTACCGCACAGGGAGGACGAGATATCTGGGATAGAGACCGGTACCTGAATATTTATGTTTGTAATTTAGGCGGCGGTCTTTTAGGTTATGCTCAGTTCCCGGGAGGAAATCCGCAGACTGACGGAACGGTTAATCTTTATACTGCATTTGGTAACACAGGTGTTGTAAATCCGCCATATGATAAAGGCAGAACCGTAACTCATGAAGTTGGTCATTGGTTCAATCTGTTTCACATCTGGGGAGATGAGCCGGATTGCAACCAGGATGACCAGGTAGCGGATACTCCGCTGCAGGGACCCGAATCGAGCGGGTGTCCAACGTTTCCTTTCACCGATGCATGTCAGCCAAACAGCCCCGGCATTATGTTCATGAATTATATGGATTACTCAAACGATGCCTGCATGAATCTTTTCACATTAGGACAATCAACCAGAATGAACGCGGCAATTAGCGGACCAAGGGCGAGTTTACTTACTTCAAATGGCTGCATTCCAATCGGAATTACCCCGATAAGCACAGAAATTCCCGGTAATTTTAAATTAAACCAAAATTATCCAAATCCGTTTAATCCGGTTACAAATATTACTTTTGATATACCCAAATCATCGTTTGTTAAACTTACTATATTTGAAGTGAGCGGAAAAATGATAGAGGTGCCGGTTAATCAGAATCTGAGCGCAGGTACATATAATGTAGATTTTGACGCAGCGAAGCTATCAAGCGGTATTTATTTCTATAAGCTCGAAGCAGGGGAATTTACCCAAACAAAGAAGATGATGGTTATAAAATAACAAGACCCGTATCTGAGTTAATAATTCTTCAGGGAGCCCGAATGGCTCCCTGTTTTATTTACCCTTTTTCAGTAATTCCAAAACTTTTTCCTCAAGCCATTTCCGTTCATAACTAAAACTTAACGTCCTCATTTCTATTGATAAAGTTTCGGCAACATCCATTCTGCCATTAGCGGCAGAAGTAACAAGTTTTGCGGCAAGTTTTAAGAATTTATTTATTTCTTCGGTAAACCTTTCTGACTTATTTTCATCGTTAACATAATGCTTAAATGAATCAATTGCAGAAAACACCTGTTCGTAATTTCCAAGCTCGTAGTGAATTTTGATATTAAATGCTTTTAAGTCCAGTTTAAACGTGAAATTTACAAAATTTATACGGCTTAAAAAATTTAATGCGGAATGAAAATCCTTATTATGAAAGCATAACATCATTTGTGAATACGCAATCAGGTCCTCCCTAATATCAGGAGCTATAGACTTTATGTAACTTTCGGCCAGTTCTTTTGCCATATCCGGATTCATCCTGATAAAAATTAGTAAATAATTTCTATAGATATTCACAGGCATAAAATTATCCGCAGTACGTTCAAAAAGATCATTCTTTAACGTGAATTCGTATATTTCCGAAAGATGCTTCAAAGTTGATTCATCTTTAGCAGTATCATAATTAATGATACAGTTGCTTTCTAATGCAACAAGGGTTGTTTTTAGGAGGGTTCTTTCATGTAAATTTGCTTTACGGAGGAACAAGTCCTTCATTTCCTTGAAATTAGATAAGTCACCTGGCTTTTTGTAAAGAAGCCATAACCTGTAATACATTCCAAGCTGATATTTATCATCTATATCTTCTATTGATTCAATAATTGCTTTCCAGTTTACAGAAGCAACAAATTCAGTTAAAGGACTGGTCTTGGGTTTTGAAAAAAAGTTGCTGTCAATTTCAAGCTGTATATCTATTCTAAGCAGCTTAATAGAATTTGAAACGAAATATTTTTCAGAGTAATTTTTATACGCTTCTAAAGCTGCTTCAAATTGTTCAGCTGAATAGAAGGTATTTGATCTTAAAAGATCCAGCTCCGCCCGGACTGACAATTTATCTTCGGTGATCGATAGTTCTTCATAGCTATCAAGTTGTTTCAGCATTTCCCCGGAGCTTTTTATAAATTGAGATTTCAGCGACCGTTTTGAGTATTCCCTCAATAAATTCATTTCAAATTCGGGTGAATCCATCTTAGAATGAATTTTCAGGAATTCACCTGTCAATTGAAGAATATTGGAAAGAAGCTTTCTGAGAAGCTCTTCACGGAACGTTTCACCCGGATAAATTTTTGAGAAAAGAAACTCTTTAGTCAGTTTCTTATTATTAAATTCCGGGTGATAATTTTTCAGCTCTTTCACCAGCCTGCTTGTTGCATCGCTGGTGTTAAAGTATGGTGAGTAAACAAACTTTTCAAAAGAACGAAATTCCTCTTTAGAAAAGCTCTTAAGTATTTTGATAGCTGACGATTGTATCAATGTTATTTTTGTTATGATATTTTATCAAATTTTCCAATCCTATCTTTTTTCTTTTTTGAACCATAAGACATCTGTCATCGCATACATTTTCATAGAAAATCTTTCACAAAGCTTCTCTTAAAACTACTTAAAATTATCATTTTTCAGCACTTTTTCAAGGGGAAGGAGCATACAACTTTCACTTTTAACATAATTTTTCTTTGAATGGGATGGTCATTAAAAGCTATGTTTGTTCCGGATGTGCACAGTGCACAAAAATTACAAAACCAATTTTTAGGATAAATGGAAAAGAAAAAACACAAAGAAAAAACGATAGCACGCGGTTACAGGCTTAGACCAAAGACGCATAAATTGATTATGAGGCTCCAGAAAAAACTGAACCGCGCTGCAGATGATGTATTATGGAAAGCCTGTGAAGAACTATACCGCCAGGTTAACCTGAACCGCGCGCGTCAATTGTGAATCTATAAAGCGACCATACAAACGAAACAAAGTAAAAAAATAACGAGCAGAAATGAATACATTTGAAAAAGATCTCCAAAACCGGATAGGACCTGAGCTGATGACACATCTATTATCAGATGCGGTACCTGTGCTTGAATACACCGGTTTTAAATTCCTTGAAGTAAAGAACGGTTACTGCAGAGCGTTACTGCCGCTTAACAGCAGCAGCTCCAATCAGCATGGTACTCACCAGGCGCTTTTACTTGGGCTTGCAGGAGACTATACCGGAGGGCTGGCACTTGCTTCGCTTATCAGAAACGAACCGATCATGGGGGTACACGAAATTACCCGCGAGAGCGGTATGAGCCTATGGCTCATCAGTTCTGAAATGCGGTACATTATGCCTTCGACGGAAGATGTGTATATTTCTGCGGTAATAGAGAGTTCATTAGAAGAGAATCTGTGCAGGCGTTATCATAACGGACAGACAATACTAAAAGAGCTCGAGGTAAGGTTCGAAAATGCCAGGGGAGAAAGAGCAGCAGAAGGTAAGTTCAGATACTATCTCAAAAAAAGAACTTCATTGAATCTGAACACTGCAGGCAAGAAGAGCAGTACTATGTTTGAACATATCCTGAAAACATCAGCGAAGCTTATAGCGCAAATGAGGGCATACGAAATGAACAAGGATACCCCATTGTTCATAGATGAACTTTCCGGTAAAGCTGCCGGCAAACAAGGCAAAGTAATTGGTGAAAGATTTTTATCACTTATGCCGGAAATACAAAATATGGTCGCTGCCCGAACCGCTTCGGCAGATGATGCAATAAGAAGATTGGCGCCTGATTTGAAACAGCTTGTAATTCTGGGCGCAGGGCTGGATTTCAGAGCCATAAGGCTGGAAGGCAGTTTGAAAAACTGCCGGATATTTGAACTTGACCTTCCGGAAATGATCATTGAGAAAGAGAAGATCATTCAGGAGTGGTTAATTGAAACAGACAGCAAAATCACCCGGATACCGTGTAATCTCATCACAGATAACCTGACCGAAAAACTTATTCAGTTCGGTTATGATCCTGCAGAGCCGGTGTTTTTCATTTACGAAGGTTGTTCTATGTACTTCACCGGGGATGAGAATGCAAAACTTCTTGAGGAAATTGCCGGATTACTTGAGTTTTCAGCAGACGGTCATTTATGGATGGATACGGTCTCTGAGGCAGTTATCAGCAGCAAGAACCTGCCGCCGGGTGTTACGTGTTTTCTTTCGCGTATTGCTAAAATGGGTGAACCATTCATATATGGAGTTGATGACCAATTGCACGTGTTTGCTGATTGTGACATGGTAATTGAAGAAATACAATCAACCAAAGATTATATCAGTAATTGTGATGGTGAAGTGTATGAAATGTATTCATTTTTTTTGCTGAAACACAAAAAGAACATCCATCAACATTTCGTTGGGGAATTTGAATCAGAACTGAATACTGATCACGGGATTTCAGAAAACCAAAATATTTTCGCAAAATGAAAAAATTTTTCTTAATCTTAACAATTTTGATCTTACCGGCCGGCATGAACCAATATTCGCAGCCGCTTGAACAATATAGTTTCAGTCAGGGATTGGGCTCGTACAACGAAATAACCGGAGGAACGGTTCTGCCGGCAACTGATGATGAAGGGTTTGCAGCTCTGCCGATAGGATTTGATTTCACTTTTTCGGGTAATACATTTTCAACTTTCGGTATTAACAGCAATGGTTATATTATTTTAGGGAATGAGAACCCAACTGATATAATTTACGCTCAATATTTCCGGAACAATGTTATTTTGCCGCTTCACATTGATCTTACATCCGATATTTCAGGCGGCACCACTGAACTGATGTACCTGCTTGAAGGAAATGCGCCCAACAGAATATTAACGATCCAATGGAAAAACTGGGACCCGAAATTCTTTTTCTATGATGACTCGACTTTGGCAGTCAATTTTCAGGTTAAATTGTATGAAACGGTAAACAGTATTGAATTCTGCTACGGTTTATTCCAGAACAGCCCTCCGAAATATTTTCAGGCTTATCAACCGGTTACCGGTATTAAGGGTAACTCAGAATCAGATTTCAGGCTGCGTGAATTTGACTGGAATACTTTTTCGTGGTTCAGCTCCTTGGAAGCCTTTAGCCTGTTTTCGGTGATGTATTGTTATGATACAACTATGCCCGCAAACGGACTTGTATATACATTCAGCCCGCCGGTACCGGCAGCGATGAGCTATGTTTCTTCAACGGTTACCCAATGCAGCACAGAACCGGTATTCAGGGGCGATAGCAGGAAAGAAATAGTCAGAATAGAAATTGTTACCGAAGGAAACTCCGAGCCCTTTTCATTAACTCAGTTAAATTTAAGCACAGAAGGTTCTACGCAGCCGGCTGCTGATATTTCTGCTGTTCAGGTGTTTTACACAGGCGGCGATAGTACGTTTAATACGTCAGAACAGTTTGGCAATACAGTTTCAGATCCGAACGGTACGTTTGCCGTAACAGGCAGCCGCCAGCTTAACTTTGGCAGGAATTATTTCTGGGTTTGTTACGATATCAGAAACGGCGCAGTGATAAATAATTCAGTTGATGCTTCCTGCAGCCAGATAGTAATGAACGGCGCCGGGGGCCTGCGTACTCCTGCGGTGCAGTCACCTGCCGGCAGCAGAGAGATAGTTTGCAAAGAGTTCATTGGCTCAAACGAAACGGGTCTGTTATGGCCGTTCAGCACCAATTTACAAAGCCGGAAAACACAGATGCTGTATACAGCAGCAGAAATCCGCTCTATGTGCATTGAGTGCGGCCTGTTTGAAAAACTGGGGTTCAATTTCAGGGGGAATGCCGTTAAAACACTGCAGAATTTCCGCATAAAAATGAAAAATACTAATGTAAGTGAACTAACCACATCATTTATTCAGGATAATATGGTTACAGTATTTAACGGAAGCTATACTACATCCGGACCCGGATGGCAATATATCACCCTGCAAAGTATTTTTGAATGGGATGGGGTAAGTAATGTGTTAATTGAAATCTGTTTTCAGAACAGTTCAGCGCTGCCTTCACCATTTCCGGAGGTTTCCGGAACAACATCACAGGGTAACCACACAACTTTATCTGCAGGCACACCATCTTCTTGCGGTTTAAGTACGGGGAGCTCCATAAATGTTAAGCCTGATCTCAAAATATTGACTCTTAATGCACCTGCAATTACTTCTTGGGCAGCGCAGAGTAATACTCTCCAGGTTTTGAATGGCTCTGTAAATAATGAGATCCTCAAAATACCCGTTGTTTTAAAGGGCTGCGGAAGCTCACCTGTGAATTTAACATCGCTTTTTTTCAATACAAACGGTTCAACAAATCCTGCCGGCGATATATCATCTGCAAAAGTGTTTTATACCGGCAGTTCAAAAGTATTTTCAGCAGCTGTTCAATTTGGCGCAGCGGTAAACGAACCCAATGGTAGTTTTGATATTACCGGTAATATACAGCTGCTAAATGATACCAGCTATTTCTGGCTGGCGTATGATATCAAACCGGGTGCGCAGCATTTGAATGTGGTTGACGCGGACTTCACTTCATTTACAGCTGGCGGCAATGTACTGATTCCTTCGATAACCGCACCTGCGGGCAGCAGAACTATTAATGCGTTGGGCGCAATGTCAGGTATATATTATGTAGGCAGCGGCCAGGATTTTGCGACCATCACACAGGCTGTAAACAATTTAAACTCAAGGGGACTTTCATCAACGGTTACTTTTCTGCTCACCGATACAGCATATTCATCAGAAACATATCCGATAGTGGTCAGCAATGATGTGCCGGGTCTAGAAGGCGGGAGTTATTTGATCATAAAACCTGCCGCCGGAGTAAATGTAAACATTACTGGGCTTCCGCCTGCGGGAGATAACAGTATGTTCAAAATCCTGGGGAATAATGTTACTATAGACGGCTCAAACTTGCCCGGTGGTTCAACGCGGAATCTGTTTATAAACAATATCCAGCGGGATACGACCAATGACGGACCTCGCGCAATAAATATCCAAAGCGCGAATTCAATTCCTGTCAATAATATTTCAATAAAAAATTGCATGCTGAGGGTGAAGGCACATTACAATACTACCAACGGATACGGCGAGGTTATAAAGATCGGTACAAGAAATTCCAATGCGGCATACGCTGAGTTTAACGGTATTAATATTCACAATAATGAAATTTCAGGTGGCATTTATGGTATTTTCGCAAATGCAAATACAACCCCGGGATTTCATTCACTTAATTTAACAGTGACAGATAACAATCTTGATGTAAATGATACCAATAGGATAAGAGTTTCCGGTGTATTCGCGAAGGGGTTCGATAATTCTGTTGTAACCGGAAATTCAATCGGCAATTTCTACACCTGGGCTGAAATTCATTACTATCCCGATAACAACTCCTGCGGCATACATATAAATGGCAATAACACATCCATAGAAAAAAACCGGATATTCAATATACAGTCGTTTTGGGGATATGCAGAAGGGGTCAGAACGTCAGGAGCGAATGTCAAAATT
This sequence comes from Ignavibacteria bacterium UBA2360, assembly GCA_002344125.1. Lineage (GTDB taxonomy): Bacteria > Bacteroidota > Ignavibacteria > Tepidaquicellales > OLB5 > OLB5. The sequence goes on from DDTQ01000011.1 coordinate 722,037, forward strand.
GCCAATAACTTCATAACGGAAGTTTTTTCATATACATTTGAAACTGTGGGAATCCTGGTGTTTAGTGGAGGGAAACAGCTGATAGCGAATAATTCAGTAAATATCGCCGGTGTACACGACCCCGGAGATAACAGCAGCAACGAGAGATGCCTTCAGATCTCAAACAGGATGGTTCATTCAGACACTATATTTGTTTTAAACAACATCTTTTCAATTAATATCCCTGGATCACAAAGATCATGTTTTCTGGTGGATATTTTTGATTCTGTTTATACATCAAAGTTCAAATTGCTGAATAATTGTTACTACTTTGAAAAGATGGCTAAGCCGCGTTTCCGGCTGTTTCACCCCGGAGGAGCAGGTATAATCGATTCATTGTTTGAGCGCTGGCAAAGCAGATCGGGGTTTGATAAAAACTCATTTTGTGCAGACCCGAAGTTTATTTCGGATGCAGATCTGCACATTGATCCTTCTTCGCTTTCAGTAAATGGCAGGGGTGTATATGTGAGCGGAATTTCTGATGATATAGACGGCAATAACAGACCCACAGGACAGAGTATAACTGAAAGTCCAGTGGATGTGGGAGCCGACCAATATACACCGGTATCGTTCACAGGAAATAACGCCATACTTTCAGGCAATGTTTACAAGGATGGATTGTACCCGGTAATAAGTAAAACATCTGGAAGTTTTACAACAGTCATGGCAAAAGTTTACCCCGGTGTAAGAAGTAATTTTGGTTACATGAACAGGATTTCAGCTGACTACAATAGGAATATTATAGAAACAGAAAGGAATAATGAACAATCTGCAATAGATATAATGCCTCTTAATAATTCCGTTAGTTTTAATTCATTGAATACTCCGTGGTTATTTTGGGAATTTACGGGTTTTTCTGCCGGCATTGATCCAATTGTTTTGAAATTCCACTACAATGAAGAGCAGTTAGCGACAATTTCTGAACTAAATATAAGAATTGCAGTATTTAATGGAGTAACATGGGATTCAGCTTTTGCGCAAACTGTAAATACCGATTCTAATTATATAGAGGTGACTTTTCCCGGCGGTTATAGCTGGGCGGCAAATCCGGTATTTTCCTTGATATACAACGAAACCCCTCTGCCGGTAATGATTTCCGGGTTTTTCGCAAATGTGTTGATGAGGGATGTTAAGCTAAGGTGGGTAACGGAAGCAGAAATTAACAACAGGGGATTTTATATAGAAAGAAGAATAAAAATCAGCGATAATTCTTTCAGCAATTGGCAGCAACTTGGATTCATAGAAGGAAGCGGGACAACCGGTTTACCGGTTGAGTATAGCTACATTGACCGCAAACTTGGAAAGGGAATTTATCAGTACAGGCTAAGGCAGGTTGATCTAAACGGCAACTATGAATATCACTTTCTGCCGAATGAACAGGTAATAGGCAGTCCGGTAAAGTTTGATTTGGGGCAGAACTATCCAAATCCTTCAAACCCTGTCTCTAAGATCGATTTCACGGTTCCTTTCACCGGCAAAGTGAGTTTACGTATCTACGACCTGCTTGGCAGAGAGGTTGTAACTCTTATTGATAAAGAACTTGAAGCAGATTATTATTCCGCTGAGTTTAACGGAAGCAATCTGGCTTCGGGGGTATATTTCTACAGATTAACAGCCGAAGGCGGCGCTGAGAAATTTGCTAAAACTATGAAATTGATTTTAGTGAAATAAGTCAATTTTTATATCAAATTATGGCAGACCCGGAAGATTGTTATATGAATAATTCCGGGTTTTTGATTTTTGTTAAAGGTTTTCTTGCAGCAGAAAAGAATAAATTATATATTTGTAAAATTTTTCAGCATCAAGAAAAAACATCCTGTAAAAATGAAATATAACTTTCCGGTTACCATAGAAAATGGCTTGGGTGAAACGCTGGTATTTAAATCCTGTGAAATTGAAGATGGCGAAGAAAAATTGATTGTTGAAAACTCCGTGAAGCCCGGGGCTGGTCCGATCATGCACACTCACCTAATGCAGGATGAAGAGCTAACTGTTGTATCCGGTGAAATGACCTACCAGGTCATGGGCGAAGACCCAAAAATAGCCCGCAAAGGGGATACTGCGTTGTTTAAGAGAGGGGTTCCGCACAAGTTCTGGAATTCAGGCAGTACAGAGCTTAAATGCACGGGATGGATAAATCCCGCAAATACTATCGTTTTTTACCTTTCTGCCATATTTGAAGCTCAGAAAAAATCAGGGAAAATGCAGCCTGAATTGTTTGACGGCGCATACCTGATAACCAGGTATAAAAGTGAATACGACCTGCCTGAGCTGCCGTTTTTTGTTAAGAATGTAATTATGCCTGTTGTTTATTTTTTAGGTAAAGTTTCAGGTAAATATTCTCATTTTAAAGATGCACCTGATCCAACAAAGAAAAGGATTGTTTAATTTTTATTTTCAAATGTAATCTGAAATATCCGGCAAAGTAATTTTTTGTAAACTGAAAATATTTTTTCTAAATATTTCTTTGATCACAGGAAAGTTTTGTTTGTTAAATTATAAGAAGATTTCACAAAGCACTGTAGATGGAAAATAGCTGCAAAGAGATTGTTCGATACATGTATTGTTATGCTGTAGCATAGATCTTCATTACAAAATTTTTATCATAATTCAAAACGCCTCGTGTCACGCTTCAACTTGAGGAATATCCCCGCGCCGCGCTCCCGAAATTCAATTTTTAAAAAAATTTTTCAGAGAGGAATTTTTCTGATTTTGTAAAACTGCCTGTTTAAGAGGCTTTACGGAATGTCAAGAGAATAAGGATTTTTTTTTCTTACGATGTAATTTGCATTTATAGTTTTGTTCTGTTAATTTTGTTTCCAATCGTTAACGAAAGCTAAGCAAGGTAAAATAAGGAAAGCTTTTTTAAGTAAGAACAGCTCCAAAGGAGCTCCTTCGGAGAAGCCAAACCCCTGCCGGTTCAAAAGATAGAATTAAGATGTTACTTCCGTGTTAACGATGAATTAAATTTTAATAAAAGAATTCCGAAAATTTTTAATTACTTACCGCATGAAGATAGACAGACTGTTTGCCGGTGAATCCAACAACCCGTATGATAAGATTGAATTTGATAAACGCACTTCAGTAATAAGAAATCCCGACGGCTCGATCGTTTTTGAAATGATCGATATCGTTGTTCCCAGACACTGGTCACAGGTTGCAACCGATATTATTTCACAGAAATATTTCCGTAAGGCGGGGATACCCCGCGTCTTAAAAAGAGTACATGAAGAAGGTGTGCCCGTTTGGCTGCAGGCAAGTGAGCCCGATATGGACGCCATGAAAGATATCCCGGAATCAGACCGCTATTTATCAGAGACCGATAGCCGCCAGGTATTTAACCGCCTTGCAGGCTGCTGGACCTACTGGGGCTGGAAATATGGCTATTTTAACACAGAAAATGACGCTTTGGCCTTCTATAATGAGCATTGTTATATGCTTGCTCAGCAGATGGCGGCTCCAAACTCACCGCAATGGTTCAATACGGGCCTGAATTGGGCTTATGGTATTTCAGGACCTGCGCAGGGCCACTATTATGTAGATGGCAAAACCGGGGAACTGGCAAAATCAGAGGATGCGTACACGCATCCGCAGCCGCATGCGTGTTTTATACAGTCTGTAACCGATGACCTTGTGAACGAAGGCGGCATTATGGATCTTTGGGTTCGCGAAGCAAGATTATTTAAATACGGCTCAGGTACAGGTTCAAATTTTTCAAACCTAAGAGGCAGCAATGAACCATTAAGCGGCGGCGGAAAGTCATCGGGTTTAATGTCCTTCTTAAAGATCGGCGATAGATCTGCCGGCGCGATAAAATCAGGCGGCACAACACGCCGCGCCGCGAAAATGGTTACGCTTGATCTTGACCATCCGGATATTGAAGAATACATCAACTGGAAAGTTGTTGAAGAGCAAAAAGTTGCTGATCTTGTAACCGGCTCAAAACTGCTGAACATTCACTTAAACAATGTTATCAAGGCATGTTTTGAAGTTCACCCGGAAAACGACCCGTTTGACAGGAAACAGAACAAACATCTTGCAAAAGCTATAAGCGATGCAAGGAAATCTCTTATTCCTGAAAATTATATAGAAAGAGTTATCCACCTGGCAAAGCTTGGTGTGAAAGAAGTGCATATTCCCACTTATGATACAGACTGGAACAGCGAAGCTTACCTGACGGTATCAGGGCAGAACAGTAATAATAGTGTAAGAGCCACCAACGAGTTCATGAAAGCCGTTGAAAATGACGGAATGTGGAATCTTTACTGGAGAGTTGAGCTAAACAAAGCTAAAAAAGAGGGTAGAGACCCCGTTGCATGCAAAAAACTTAAAGCGCGCGATCTTTGGGATCAGATAGCTTTCAGCGCATGGGCAAGCGCAGACCCCGGAATGCAGTATCACACTACTATAAATGAATGGCATACATGCCCCGCAGGAGGAGAGATAAAAGCTTCAAATCCCTGCAGTGAATATATGTTCCTTGATGATACAGCATGTAATTTAGCCAGCTTAAATCTGGTTAAATTCTACAATATAGATAAAGCCGAGCTTGATATTGAAGCATACCGCCATGCGGTTAGGCTGTGGACAATTGTTCTTGAAATAAGCGTTTTAATGGCGCAGTTCCCAAGCAAAGAGATCGCATCACTATCGTACGACTACCGCACATTAGGGCTGGGTTACGCTAATCTTGGCGCACTGCTTATGATGCAGGGCATTCCATACGATTCCCAGGAAGCGTTGGCTATCACAGGCGCATTAACATCAATTCTGCACATGCGTTCATACGCAACATCAGCGGAAATGGCAAAGGAGCTCGGTACATTCCCCAGGTACAAAGAAAATGAGCAGAACATGCTGCGTGTTATCAGGAATCACCGCAGGGCTGCGTACAACGTTCCAAACGAGGAGTATGAGGGTCTATCCATAACTCCGGTTGGAATAAACAAAAGATACTGCCCTGAGCCTCTCCTGCACGCCGCAAGAGAAGACAGCGATATGGCGCTTGATCTAGGGGAGCGTTACGGCTACCGTAACGCGCAGGTAACTGTAATTGCGCCAACAGGCACAATAGGTTTGGTTATGGATTGCGATACAACAGGGGTTGAACCCGATTTTGCGCTGGTTAAGTTCAAAAAACTTGCCGGAGGCGGATATTTTAAAATTATCAATGAATCAGTACCGCCCGCGTTAAAGAAACTTGGCTACACCGAAAACGAAATTCACGATATAGTTAAATATTGCACGGGGCACGGTTCTATTATAGGGTGTCCGGGGATAAATCCAACATCGCTGGCTGAAAAAGGCTTTACGGCGGATGTGCTGGCGCAGGTTGAAAAATCGCTGCCCTCGGCGTTTGATATTAATTTTGTGTTCAATAAATACACATTAGGAGCGGAATTCTGCAAGGATACTCTTGGCTTCACCGATGAGCAGCTTGATGATTACAACTTTAATATATTGCGCTCACTTGGCTTCACCAAAGATGAAATTGAAGCAGCAAACGATTACGTTTGCGGTACTATGACGGTTGAAGGCGCGCCCAGTTTAAGAGAAGAGCATTACGCAGTGTTTGACTGTGCCAATAAATGCGGTAAAAAAGGTACCCGCTATATTTCAGCGGATGCCCACATAAAAATTATGGCTGCAGCGCAGCCGTTCATCAGCGGCGCTATCAGCAAAACCATCAATCTGCCCAATGAGGCATCAATTGAGGATATGAAACATGCTTACCTGCTTTCATGGAAGCTTGGCATTAAAGCCAATGCGCTTTACCGTGATGGCAGCAAACTTTCTCAGCCGCTGAATTCTGTAAGCGATGATGAGAACTTTGAGCATGAATCTGAAGAAATTGCGGAAACAATGAGCAAACCCAATGATATTATCCGCATTGCGGAGCGTATCATTCACAGGTACATTGCAAAACGCCGCAAACTGCCGTTCAGAAGGCGCGGTTACACCCAAAAAGCAAAGATTGGCACTCATTCGGTTTATTTAAGAACAGGTGAATACGAAAACGGGCAGTTAGGCGAGATATTTATTGATATGCACCGCGAAGGCGCGGCATTCAGAAGCTTGATGAACTGCTTCGCTATAGCTGTATCACTGGGCTTGCAGCACGGTGTGCCACTTGAGGAGTTTGTTGACGCGTTTGTTTACACAAGGTTTGAACCTAACGGTATTGTTATTGGCAATCCCAATATCAAGATGACAACATCACTCATTGATTACATCTTCCGCGAGCTTGCCGTAACATATCTTGGCAGAAATGATCTTTCACACATTTCCCAGGAAACTGAAATGAGAACGAGTCCGATAGACAGCATCAGCAAGCTTGATACTGAAGCTGATTTTGAGGATGAGGAGATATTTTCAGAGAGATTTATTGACGAACCCGCAAATAAAACAGTTCCGAAGAACGATGTTACAGCCTCACAGAACATTCAGCCGAAACCAGTTGAAAATGTATCGGTAAGTTCACAGCAGACGATCTCAGGCGGAGCGCTTGGAATACAGATGACCGGAGCCGCTGTAATTAAAAATGTTAGTTCGAGCGAGGAATCAGATAAAATTAAACAGGCTAAACAAAAAGGTTATACCGGCGATATTTGCCAGTCATGCGGCAGCTTAACGATGGTGCGCAACGGCACATGCCTAAAGTGCATAACCTGCGGCGATACAAGCGGGTGTAGTTAAATTAGGAATTAAGAATTAGGAATTACGAATTAAAGAAGATAATTTGAGCCTTAAATATAAATATAAATAATTTGAAGAGCCATTGTACACTAAGTGCAGTGGCTTTTTTTCTAAAAAATTATGAAAGGATTTGATTGATAAAATAAAAAACCCCAAGTGGTGGTGCACTTGAGGTTTGTTTTCTGGTAAAAACGAAACTTAATTTGAACGTCAAGTGAGATTGGGCTTATCACCCAATTGTTTTTACCGTTTTCTGTATGTAACATAATAATTATAAAATAAACTTACAACATTTAAATCGCCACATTTAAGTGATTGTATAAGGAATAAAAATCATGTTCAAAATTAAAAAAATTCATCCTATTAAGCCAATAAAACCGCCTAATAAACTTCCAAAAATAAAGCCGATAATGCCAATTGGTAAAAGCGAATGGGTAGAAGGTCATTGGAGATATGATTACAAAACCCGAAAATACAATTGGATAGAAGGACATTGGAGAAGAAGTTAGTAAGAAAATCAAAAAAATAAATTAAAATTATGAAAAAAAATCAATGGGTCGTCCCAAACAAAGATGGATGGGGTGTCCGGGGTGAGGGTAACGATAAACTCACGTCGAAAACAGATACAAAAGCAGAAGCAGAAGCTATTGCGAAAGAAATCGCTAAGAATCAAAAGTCTGAACTAGTAATACTTGGTAAAGACGGAAAAATTCAAAGCAGAAATAGTTACGGTAATGATCCTTATCCCCCTAAAGGTTAAGGAAATTTGATTCAATTTAAAGGCTACTTTAACAGTAGCCTTTTTTATTTGTTTTGAAATTGTGAAATTTGTACTATTGAATGTATCGAAAAACGCTTTTGAAATTTACAAAGTTTTTTGCTTTGAAATTAATAAATCTTTATGGAACAGAATTTCAGCACAATTGAACATCCCCAGAAAAAAAACCGCAGAATCTTGTGGGCATTACTTTTATTACCTCTATTGGTAATAGTAGTAATTTATGGTTATAATTACATTACTCTTCAGGAGCCATTAAATACAGTTATTGAAAATGATAGCAGGAATAAGGGAATCAAAGTATCAGTAACATACGATTCCTTTATTAATATCAGTTCTATTGAATACAGCCTTGAAGAGTTTAGTGGTCTCGCACCAGTTGATATATTCAGAGTTTTTTTGCAGTATGCGGAAGCACTTAAGAGCAGTAATTTTGATTATGTGATTTTGAGTCTAAATGGCAAACCCAAGTTTAAGATTGAGGGCTCCTATTTTAAGCAACTGGGTTCAGAATACTCATCTCAAAATCCGGCATATACTATCAGAACATTTCCGGAAAATCTGTATAATATGGATGGAAGCAAAGCATACGGGCAATGGACTGGCGGGTTACTGGGAGTTTTAAAACAACAAATGGAAGACTTTAACGATTTTATTAAGAAATGGACTGAAACAAATTAATCAATTTTGTCCAATTCGTACATAAAACTTTATTTATGACCTCCACGGGCTAAAGCTTACTCCCCTTGGCAAGGGAAATATGAATTAGTGAAATTAGTGCAATTCGAGGATAAAGCTTTTGCAGGGTTTAAAGTCTGGATACCCGCCTCCGCTGGTATGACAAGTGAGGCAGGATAGGCAAGGCAACTTTTCTCTGTTTCTCCGTGTTAAAATAGCTTTTGATTTTTTATGATGAACTATAAAATAATACGCTCCAAACGAAAAACCATAGCGCTGCAGGTAAACAGCGATGCGACGCTTACGGTCAGAATACCGTATGGCGTTTCCATGGGGTATGTGGAGCGGTTCATAGAAGAAAAGCGGACATGGATAGAAAAGAAGCAGGCGCAGTTTAGTGAGCTGAAAGCCAAGTATAAACCCAGGCAATATGTGAACGGAGAAGAATTCCTCTTTGCCGGCAAGCCGTATGAATTAGAGATCGTACCGGGCAGCACCGCACGGATAGCTCTAACAACTGATGGCAGATTACGCATAACCGAAAAATGCCTTGATGCGCCGAAGCATTACATTGAATGGTTCTACAGACAATTCGCTAAACGGCACATAAAAGCCCGCACCAAAGAAATAGCAGAAGTATTCGGCTATAAGTTTGCATCAATAAAAATTAACAGCGCTAAGACGCGCTGGGGGTCATGCTCAATGCGGGGGAATCTGAATTTCTCCTGGAGGCTTGTCATTATGCCTGAAGAAATGATAGATTACGTTATTGTACATGAGCTGGTTCACCTGGAAATTAAGGATCACTCAAAGCGCTTTTACGCGCGCATGAGCGAACTTATGCCTGATCACAGACGCCGCGAAAAGTGGCTGAAGGTGAATTCAGGGATGAGCACTTTATAAGAGAAGTAATAACGCATGCTATAAACTTAAATCCAATGCCACAAAAATCTGCACAGACAGGAATGTCTGTGCTACTAAAATAAAATTCGTGGTTAACGCTTTTAAAATGTAAGACCCCCTCGGGCTAAAGCCCACTCCCCCTTAGTAAGGGGGAGACTGTTCTTCGATTAGTTAAGAATTTGATGTCAATTTTTCGGTGGAAAGAACAATCAATAGCCTTTATTTTTGTATCAATAAAATTAATATTTAACCATGGAAATGAAATATTTTCAATTGCCGCCTGCGGCTGAAATGAAACGTGCCGTTTACAGCAAAGATAAAAGTTACGACGGAATATTCTTTGTTGCCGTAAAGAGCACAAATATTTTTTGCAGACCCGCATGTACTGCGCGCAAACCCCTGGAAAAGAACATGGTGTTCTATTCATCAGCGCGCGATGCGCTGTTTGCAGGCTACAGAGCCTGCAAACGCTGCAAACCATTGGAGCTCACGGGCACACACCCTGATTGGGTGAAAACGCTGCTTGAAAAGATCGATTCATCCAATGAAAAAAAATTACGTGATGGTGAATTGAGAGCTATGGGGATACAACCCGAAAAGGCGCGCAGGTATTTTATGAAAAATTACGGCATGACTTTCCACGCATACCAGCGCAGCCGCAGACTTGGCTCCGCATTTACACAGATACGTGAAGGCTCAAAAATTGATGATGCGGTTTTCAGTAACGGGTATAATTCACACAGCGGCTTTCGTGATGCATTTTCAAAAGTGTTCGGCAAACCACCGGGCAGATCAGAATCCACTGATTGCATTGTAACTTCACTGTATCAAAGCAAGCTGGGTCCTATAATAATTGGCGCTACTTCCAAGGGCGTGTGTTTGGTTGAATTCAGTGACCGCAGAATGCTGGAGTACCAGCTTAAAACTATCCGCAAAAGATTTAACGCGGCGATAATTCCCGGCAGCAATAAACATATTGTACAAGTGAAAAGTGAGCTTGATGAATACTTTAAGGGAAACTTAAAGAACTTTAAGACTCCGTTGGTTTACCCGGGTACTGATTTCCAGGTGAACGTATGGAACAACTTAAAGAAGATACCATACGGTAAAACCATTTCTTATATTGATCTCGCAGAAAAGATAGGGTTAAAAGGCGCTTCACGCGCTGTAGGTACGGCAAATGGTATGAACAGGATAGCCATACTTATCCCCTGCCACCGCGTTGTGAATAAAGATGGCAGACTGGGCGGCTACGGCGGCGGTCTTTGGCGCAAGCAGTGGCTGCTTGATCTGGAAAGAGGGCATTTATCCTGAACGCAGAGAGGGATCTCATTCGGAGAACACCAATTCTCAGAATCTAATTAGTTGTTGGTCAATTAGACCAATAATTATTTTTTATTTGACCACCCCAAATCCGGCTATCGCCGGATTTTTCCCCTCCTTAACAAAGGAGGGGAGCTTTTATTATCATTTAATGCGCCTATTCGAAATATATCCTGCAATTTATTTTCCCGTACAACAATTTTCTTTTTTCGTTAAATTGCTTCAATTCAAAATTTACATTATGAATTTTCGCCTGCATATGCGGGAATGAGTTTAAAATTGAAGAAAATTGATTACACAAAATACCCGTTGCCGCGCATGCGGCATCATGCCAATCCCGTACTGTACTTTCCGTTAAAGCAGCACAAAGGAAATAATTTCTATTACCCGCCGGTATTTGAAAAACTAGAGTGGAACGAAATATTCAGCAGCGGCAAGCCGCCCGATATGCTTGATATCGGCTGCGGGCTTGGCAGATTTCTGCTGGAAACATCGCTGAAAAACAGCGATAAAAATATTCTCGGGTTTGAAGTGCGTCAAACCGCAGTTGAGTGGATAAAGGGAGTTATAGAAGGTGAGAAGCTTCCTAATGTACAAGCGCTGTGGTACAGCGCGGTAAACGGAATGAGTTTTATAGAAACCGGTTCGATAGAAAAGGTGTTTTATTTTTTTCCTGACCCGTGGGTGAAAAAGAAACAAAACAAACGCAGAGCGTTTTCTGCGGAACTGCTGAAGGAAATTCACCGCGTGTTAAAACCGGAGGGTAATTTATATTTAATGACCGATGTTCCGGAAGTTGATGAATATCAGCAAAGCATTTTGAATGAAACCGGATTGTTTGAATTTAGATATACCGAAAAAGATCAATGGGATCTTCAGGTAAGATCAAACCATGAGATTTTTTGCGAAGATAAAGGGATCCCGTTTATCAGGATGACATGCAGAAAGAAGCAGTAGTGCGGTATATTTCTCATTTCAACCCGTAAAACGCAGTTTGTCTTGTTTTTTGATGATAAATAGCATTAACCCTAACGTATTGTTAATATATTTTCTTTCAAAATAACAGAAATTTCGGATTTTTAACCTTTTAAATTATTTCATTTTCAGATATATTTACGGTTCAGCCTTTTAAATTTACACAATAAATTCTGCAGTACACAACTGAAGTAATTGCTTGTAATATTGAATATTGGTGAATTATGAGTTCTTTCAGTCTTCAGGTCAAAATTTCAATTTTTAATAATAATGGTTCAGATTTTTTTCAGTATTTAATTTTTTTAAGAAAGGAAGTACAATAATTAACATGTCTTTGTTGAAAGCAAAACTTGCTTCTCAAGTTCCGGATTTGAAAGATCGAGTACGGAATTTGGGAAAAAACCACGGAAGTAAAGTTATTTCCGAAGTATCAGTTGAACAGGTGCTGGGCGGTATGAGAGGTATAAAATCACTTATATGCGATACATCTGAAGTCGGGCTTGATTACGGTCTTGTAATCAGGGGAATACCTATCCTGGAATTAACCGAAAAGCTCCCCGAAGATGTATTATGGCTTATGCTTACAGGTTCACTTCCCACAGAGGAAGAATCAAAGGACCTGCAAAAGGAAATAAACGGCAGAATGGATGTCCCGGATTATATCTGGAACATTCTCAACGCTTTTCCCGCAGATGCGCACCCGATGAATATGCTGAGCGCGCTTGTAACAGCTCTGGGGTATGATTCGAAATTCCGCCGCGAATATGATAAGGGCTTAAAGAAAGATCTATATTGGGAATATACCCTGGAGGATTCACTTGATCTTATCGCCAAGATGCCGGTGATCGCTTCGGCTATTTACCGTAAGAGATTCGGTAAGGGTGAGATGATAAAACCCAGTAAGGATCTGGACTGGGGCGCAAACTACGCTTACATGCTGGGCATTGACGGCAACATGGAAGAATGGTACAAACTGATGAGAATGTATATGGTCGTGCATTGCGATCATGAAAGCGGCAATGTCAGCGCGTTTACATCTCATGTTGTAGGTTCAGCTTTAAGCGATGCATATTATTCGCTTGCCGCTGGTTTGAACGGCTTAGCGGGTCCGCTGCACGGACTTGCAAACCAGGAATGCCTGAAATTTGTTATAGAGCTGCTTAATCATTTCGGCAAGGTGCCAAGTGATGATGAGCTCAGAAGTTTCGCTAAAGAAAGACTTGATAAGGGTCTCGTAATCCCCGGCTACGGTCATGCGGTTCTTAGGGTCACCGATCCCAGGTTCACCGCTTCGCTTGACTGGGGTAAAAAAGTTATCCCGAATGATGACAGGTTTGTAGTAGTTGAAAAATTGTTTAATATTGTTCCTCAATTACTGATTGAGCAGGGCAAGGCAAAAGATCCCTGGCCTAATGTAGATGCTGCAACGGGAGCGTTGTTGTATCACTACGGAGTTAAAGAATTTGAATATTATACGGTTATATTCAGTGTATCAAGGGCTCTTGGAATCTGTTCGCAGCTGATCTTAAGCCGCGCAATGGGTGAGCCAATTACCAGGCCGAAATCAGTAACAATGGACTGGCTTGAAAAAGCTGTGAACAAATAATCCGTTCGTTTAAATAGGTTTTAAGGCTGAATATTTTTAAATTATTTTTTTTGTTTGGAAGAAAAAACACAAAATACCGAACTGAATCTGTCTGAGGCAGATGAAGATCAAATCAGCGGCGATGAAGCTGCTGAACCAGGCAGCAAAAATGCAGTAATGTATATTTTGCCGCTGCTCTTATGTGTTCTTCTTTTTGCGGGGTTTACACAGGAACCCGTAAACAAAAAATCAGTTAAAAAAAATGTTTCGCAAGAGCAGACGGTTGATGAAGACGATGATTCACCAAAGATCAATTTATCTGCTTTGCTGGCAGCAGAGGAATTTTCTAAAAATCTGAGGGATACTGTTTACACCAGCGATGACGTTTGGCTTGAATTCAGAATTGATCAGCAGATGCTTTATGTGCATTACAGGGACGGGCGAATAATAAAATATCCCGTTTCATCAGGCATAGCGGGTGCGCACAAAAGTGTTAGCTCAAGGCCGGGACTCTTTGCGATCTTCCATATGAATGAGGCGCATAAATCTTCACAGTTCAATTCACAGCTTAATTACTTCATGGCCTTCAACATGGGCTCCGGGTTCCACGGTTTGCCCGGAACCGGATACTATGTTCATCTTGGCGTTAGACCCTCATCTCATGGATGTGTCAGAATGAGAAACGAAGACGCGAGAGTTTTGTTTAAACAATGTAAAATAGGTACTCTTGTGCTTGCCCATAAAGGAAATACCAACAGGGTAGTTGCGTTTGCGCCGGAAGGATTTACAAATGATGCCGAATATACAAAAGATGATTATCTTAACATGCTTGCCTACAATCTTGGTTCAATTATGGAAGGCAAATATTTTATCAATCCTCCGAAAAGATTCATAATTGACGGCAAAATAATTCCAAAGATAGGCATCAATGTTCTTTCAACTGAGGAGCCGCCCGAAAAACAGGTGCTTCCGTTTGCGGTCGCGAGATTTGAAAGTAAACCGGACTTTCTCGGTAACAGGTATTTATCAGCTGCAAACATAACTGAAGCTGTCAATCTTGCCAGGAACTTTGGCATACCTGAAGGTGATTCTATAATTACCGATAACCGGCAAATTGCAGTTGCGCCGGAAATGATAAAAAGGTATGTTCATAATCCCCTGGGAATATTGCCTTACTTTCCTCCTGATAATTAAATATTTATAATTTATAAAAGATCAAACACCATGGTAAAGTTAGTTGCAATGTATAAAACCCCTTCTGATATAGAAATGTTTGAAAAACATTACTTTGAAAAACATATGCCATTGGTAGATGTTATCCCGGGCCTTATAAAGTCAGAAGTATCAAAGCTTAAGGTGCTGCCGGGGACTGAATCGGAATACTACATGATGACAGAAATGTATTATGAAGATATGGATGCATTCAATGCAGCGATGGGCTCTCCTGAAGGCAAGGCTTCGGCCCGTGACCTTGCGAATTTTGCCAAAAACAGGGTTGATTTCTTCCTCGGGAAAGTAAAATAGTTAGTTCTTGTTTTTAACCGTTTTTTAATATTTTCTGCTTAAAGTGGTCTTGTATTTATTTTCTTTTTTATCTATAATGCAATCCCAACAACAAAGAAATTGGAACAAAATTTATACTTTTCCCGTATAAATTGTAAGAAATTCATAAATTGTTTTATATTTTAACGGAGGTTTTATGGTTAACGATAATATAGATATCCTGCAGAATTCAGGATACGGTGCGACAGAACTCAAGAAAACATACCAGAAGTATCTGCAGCGCGGACTCATTTTCGCAATACTTATCCATGGCTTTATAATAGGCACATATCTGTTTGCCAATTATATAAGCAAGATTGAAGACCAGAAGAAGACAGATGTTCAGCAGAGGATAATTAATGTTAGCGATCTGGAGCCGCCACCATCTGCAAATGATGAAGAGGAACCGCCTCCGCCAAAGATCGAAGAACCGCCGGTAGCTCCGCCCAAAGATCTAACAGCTTTAACACCTGAGCCTGTGGCTAAAGAAAAAGCTGAAGAGCAGACCATTAAAACACAGCAGGAGCTTGAAGAAATTAAAACTCCCGTGGGCAGCAATGATTCCGGAAAGTTTCAGTACACAGGCAACGTAAAAGTTGAAGAGAAAAAGATCGAAGAGAAGATTGAGAAAAAGGAAAAAGTTGTAGAAGAAAAAACCGTATTCCAGTCATTCGAAGTTGAAAAAGCGCCGGAGTGCGTTAACCTTTCACAGGTCAGATCTTCTATGAGATATCCCGAGATCGCAAGAGAAGCGGGAATGGAAGGAAGAGTAACCGTAAAAGTTCTTGTTGGACCCGATGGTAATGTAATAAAAGTTGGTTCAGTAAGCGGACCTGATGTATTCCATGATGAAGTAAGGGATAAGGCAAATAACCTGCAGTTCACACCCGGTCTTCAGAACGGAAAACCTGTTAAGGTTTGGGTTACAGTACCGTTTAATTTCAAGCTGAATTAATTCCGGATACAAAGATCGTACTGACCGGTTTAACCGGGTTTGATTTCAGCTTCAATATTGATTTGAAATAATATATTGAAAGTACATACTTATTTTACAATAGGAATTTCCCTCATCTTTTTGGTGATGGGAATTCTTATTTTAACAGGTGCCTATAACACCGCCGAACTGTTTAAAGGTAACGAATCTTTCCGCTGGATATTTGGCGGGATCCTGGTGATCTATGGGGTGTTCAGAGCGTATAATGCATACCTGAAAATGCAGAACCAGGGTAAAAAACTAAGATACTACGACAGGGAAGAAGAATAGAACGAAATCCTCACTCTAAATGTTTAATAAGAAATGAGAGCTGAAATGAAAAAAATAATGTTATTTGCGGCAGTTTTAAGCCTGATAACATTTAGTGCTTGCGACTATACCGTAAAGAAATCAGCTTCAACTACAGGTGAACTTACAGTTGGCGTTGATGAAGGAATTTCGCCGGTTGTGCAGGAAGAAGCATCTGAGTTTATGAGACTGAATAATGAAGCCAAAGTTACCCTTAACATAAAGACTACAAAAGAAGTTATTGCTGATCTCAACAACGGGACTTACAAATCAGTTGTAGTGGGCCGTGACCTGACCAAAGAAGAAGCTGATATTTTTGCCGCAAATAAAATTGAGCTCAAAAAAAGCGCTTTCGCGCTTGATGGCATAGGGGTTATTGTTAATCCTAAAAATCCGCTTACCAAACTTAACTTCAATGAACTGAAACGAATTTTTACCGGCGAGCAGAAGGAATGGAAAGATCTTGATGGCGATAATAAAGATGTTTACACAGGCAAAATAAAAGTTTTTATAGCCCGCAAGAACGCTTCTGTGCATGATATTTTCAGAGAAAGGGTGCTTGCCGGCGCGGAGTTTGGCGCAAATGATATTATATGCAGCACATCATCACAGATGATGCGTGAAATAAAAGAAAATGTTGATGCTATCGGGTTCATTTCGATGGCATGGATAACTGTATCCAATGATACTCTTGATGAATCAGTGAAGCCGCTTAAGATCGCATCAGTGGATCCCGGAACAGGCGCAATTGGCGACTATGTTGGTCTTCACCAGGGATATATTGCAAACAAAACCTATCCGCTGGTTACCGAAGCATTCATTTTTTCCACTGATTTTTCGATGAATCTTTCAGTTGGATTTTCCAGCTTTATGTCATCTTATGACGGACAGAGAATTGTACTGAAATCGGGACTTGTTCCGGTCACACAGCCGGTCAAGATAATACAGCTTAATTAGTATCCCCGAACGGTATAAATTACTGTTATTTTAGAGTTATTACAATTAGTTACATAACATTTATCTCAAAGCCGAAACAATATTTCCTATAAAATTCTTTAAATAAGCAGAAGTCATTCACATAAAAGAGAAACTATAAATCTAATATTACTTGAATATGTTTACTAAATATTTGTTAAGAGCGGTTACGTTTTTTATGATATTTGCTGCAGCTGTTAATGCGCAGGATAATCTTGAAAAAGGCATGAATGCCGTAAAGAAGGGTGATTACCTGGGCGCACTGAACCTTCTGAAGGGTGTATCAAAAGATTCCTATAACGCAAATCTATACTATGGAATTGCGCTTTATCAGACAGGTTCTGTAAAAGACGCTGAAAAATTCCTAAAGGACGCTGTAAAGAAAGATGATGAACGCCCGGAGGCGTATTCAGTTCTTGGTGAGTTGTACACTTCACAAAAAAATTACGGCGAAGCATCCTCACAGTTTGTTAAAGCTAAAAAATACCTTCCCCTGAATAAGACAAAAGATGACCTGGAAAAAGCCGAAATAGAAACGATCATAGATGTGTTGAGTTCTGAAGCAGAAAATTTTATTGCTGACGGCAAAGTTGATAATGCGATCACTTCGCTTACGATGGCTAAAACATATGACGATAAGAACCCAATGATCTATGTAGGACTTGGTGATGCTTACCTTGCAAGGGGCGCATTTGATCCTGCGAAAACCAACTATGACCAGGCGCTTAAGTTTAAACCTAATTACGCCCCTGCTTTATTCGGTTTGGGCAAGATATCATTCAAACAAAAAAAATACAGCGCGGCACTTGAAAATTATATCAAATCATCAGAAGCAGATAATAATTTCGCTCCGGCATTCTTTGAAAAGGGTTTAATGTTCTATCTGCTTGATAAATTCACCGATGCTATTGAGGCATTTGAAAGATATGACGTGCTTGTACCCGGTTCACCAAGAGGAAAGACTTACCTCGCAAAAGCGCGCTACGGAAAAGGCGAGTATGATGATGCTATGACTATTCTAAGTGATGTATTGGCTATTGATCCCGCTTACAGCGAAGCAAACAAGTACGCTGCATATGTGATGATAGAAAAGAAAGATTACACAAAAGCTGAAGAATTTTTCAGCAAGGTGAAACCTGAAGAACTTAACGCAGAAGATTACCAAAAATGGTCGAAAATTTACGTTGATAAAAAAGAATATACAAGAGCATATGAACTTCTGGATAAAGCACTTACGCTCGATCCAAACGATGAAAACACATATTTTGAATACGGCAAAGCTTTATTTGCTGAACAAAAGTATGGCGATGCGAGAGTTAAGTTCGGGAAAGCTATTGAGCTCGGTATTTTGAATGTTGCCGCGTATGTTTACGCCGGTATCTGTGATTTCTATTTAAATGAATTTGAAAAAGGCGTTGAGATCCTGACAAAAAGTATAGAGCTTAACCCCAACATAGGGAGCGCATATTTATGGCGCGCTAACAACTATGCCGGTTTCACCAAGAACGCAGAAGCATGCGCAGATTATCAGAAATATTTGACGTTTGAGCCGAATGACACATTCGCGCAGGAACAGGTAAAGAAATTCTGCGGACAATAACATTGATATAGAAATACTGAAATAATAATGGCTGAAATTAAGGATTTCATAAAAGGCAGCGAAGAAAGATATATTACCGAGCTTAAACATTTTTTAAGCTATCCAAGCATAAGCACCAACCCGGAAAACAAAAAAGACGTACTTGAGTGCGCAGAGTACTTAAGATCGCATATGGAATCAATAGGGATGCAGAACGCGAAAGTGTACCCTACAAAAGGGCATCCTGTAGTGTATTCAGAATGGCTTAACGCGGGAGCTGATAAGCCTACAGTGCTTATCTACGGGCATTATGACGTGCAGCCTGTGGATCCGCTTGAGTTATGGACATCGCCTCCGTTTGAGGCAGAGATACGGGGCGAGAATATTTTCGCACGCGGTTCTGCAGATGATAAAGGGCAGGTGTTTATTCACCTGAAGGCTATCGAGGCTCATTTATCACAGAAAAAATCGCTTCCTGTGAATATCAAGCTTTTGATTGAGGGTGAAGAAGAAATAGGCAGCGTTCATCTTGGTGATTTCATCAAAGATAATGTCGAGCTGCTTAAATGCGATGTTATTGTGGTTTCCGATACATCAATGTTCTCAAAAGAGCTTCCGGCGTTGGGTTACGCATTAAGAGGTTTATGTTATATGCAGATCGATGTTACGGGACCAAACCGTGATCTTCATTCTGGACAGTACGGCGGCGCGGTTGGTAATCCGATAAACGCGCTTGCTGAGATGATATCAAAGATGAAAGATGCTGACGGAAGGATCCTTATAGATGGATTCTATGATGATGTTGCGCCGCTTGGTAAAGAGGAAAAAGAGAATTTTGAAAAACTACCTTTCGATGATAAAGAATACGCTGAGGGACTTGAAGTTGATGAGCTTGCCGGAGAAAAAGGTTATAGTACCCTGGAAAGATTATGGTCGAGGCCTACACTTGATTGCAACGGTATTTGGGGCGGATTCACAGGCGAAGGCGCAAAAACTGTTCTGCCTTCAAAGGCTTCTGCCAAGATTAGTATGAGGCTTGTTCCAAACCAGGACCCTGATAAGATCGCTGAGTTGTTTGTTAAGTTTGTAAAAAAGATCGCGCCAAAAAGTATCAAAGTTGATGTGTATGGGCAGCATCACGGCAAGCCGTGGATCTCGCCAATTGAAAGCAAATGGAACCAGGCAGCAATTCGCGCCTTAGAAGAAGGTTTTGGCAAAGAACCTGTATTTATGAGAGAAGGCGGTTCAATACCAATTGTATTTACTCTCGAAGAATACCTGAAAGCACCTACGGTGCTGCTGGGATTCGGATTGCCGGATGAGAATGCGCATTCACCGGATGAGCATCTCAATCTGAATAATTTCCATAACGGAATTTTGACCAGTGCGGTATTTTATGATGAGATAGCGAAGGCTTAAGTTTGAAGAAATTTAATGGATTGAATTTATACAGGTAATGCTATATCTTTACAGTATATCATTTTTTAATCATTGTAAAACAAAGAGTTAGGGTAAAAAATGCAGCCAAAAGTTAAGAGTAAGAAGACTCAAATAGGGAAATCAAAGCAGAAAAAGGAATTTTCGTTTCCATTGGAAAAAGAGAATTTCATGATAATAGGATTAGGGATTGCATTATTGATCGTGGGATATTTCCTGATGTCTGAAAACTCAGTTGATGGCTTTTTGCCGACTGTTGTTGCCCCTATTTTGCTGGTTGCGGGCTATTGTGTGGTGATACCTTATGGTATCCTAAAAAAGCCAAAGAGTGAAATTTCATCAGTTCCTGAAGAAAGTATCCAGGAAGCAGAAACATCTAACATTAAAACAAGTTAAGAAAAATAAATTCCGGAAAGTTTAAAAGAAGAGCTATGCTCTTCTTTTTTTTTTGCAAAAAAAATAACCCCGGCACCACAATACCGGGGTTATAACGTCAATTATGAATATAGAAGGATGGAAAATTATAATTTGAATCTTAAACCTGTTGTGATCTGAATACCTGTTGTTTTTGTTGTTGAAGCCGGATTATTTTTTTGAATGTTTGAAAGTCCTAATGAATAGCCAAACTGGCCAAACAGATCCATAGTAGGCGCTACCTTAAAATCTAATCCGCCGCCGAACATAAGACCAAAATCTATTGTTTCTACCTGAGGGCTTATATCAGTAGTAGATGATGTACCACCTGTAGGTGTTTGTGTGTAGCTGGCCGAGAGAATGAATCCAAGGTTAGGACCGGCGAAAATATAAGGTTTTATCTCAGTGAGCGGGAATTTCACTTTTACTAAAGCGTCTAATTCGATAACGCTTAAGCTGTTTGAAGCAACACCATCAGCACCTGAATATGAATTACCTTTAGTAATGAATCTAACTCCGGGAGCAATTGAGAACTGAGGAGTGATTGGCGCATCTAACATTGCCCCAATTATGAAACATGTTTTACCGCCGAATGATGTTGAAGGTGTCTGGTTTGTGTTTGCAAGGTTAAGCCCTGCTTCAAATCCGAGTGAAAGCTTTGATTGCGAATAAACTGATATCGTTGAAACTGCAAGTAATGCTGCCAATAAAATTGTTTTAAGCTTCATTTTATTTCTCCTTTAAATTGATTTTATTATTATGGTATTGTATAATTAATTGTAGATGTATATGCCTGGTTGTTTGACGCTGTTGTACCTGTGAAAATAAACTGCCACTGCTGACCGGAGGTAACACCGGTATATTCATTTGGGTAAGCCCATTGCTGGTTTGCAGCGTATGTTTGTCCTGAATTATCTGTGATAGAATCTCTGAAGTTGCCTGTACCCAAAACAAGTTTTGTAACTTTTACATCAACGCTGGGCTGCCATGTAAACTGTACACCGTTAGTGCTTTGCTGAGCGCCCATTGTGAAATTGACAGTGTTGTTACCCAGTAAACCGCCATCTCCGCTGTTGCCGCAGGAGATTATCCCTATCATTATTACAAATGCGGGAATGAACAGAAGAAGTGTTTTTTTCATTTATTTAATATTCCTTTCTTGTTTAATATTATTGCTGTATAATCTAATCCCCCGAACCCATAATAATTCTGAATTCGTAGGCTATACGATGTTCCAGGAAGTGTTTATGGAAATATCCGGGGGATGTAATATCAATTTTAATGAAATTGCTGAACATCATATAGCCTAACGAAGCAAACATAAGGTTTGATTTCTGCTTCTCAAAAGTAAAATTTTTCCGGTTTTAGAAAGTGTACGGGAGTTTTTTGATAGAAAAATGCGTTTTTATTAACATTTTTCACTATTTTTGTATGTTGGTTTTAGAAAAAAAATATTGAAAAATACTAAACTTATAAATTTATTTAAAACTTTCAGTCCCCCGGAGCTTAAAAAGTTCAGGGATTTTGTGAATTCTCCTTACTTTAATAAAAACAAAAAAGTTATAAAATTGAACAATGAGCTGTACAGTTACTATCCGGAATATGATTCAGATGAACTGAGCGAGGAAAAGATATACCGAAAGGTATTTGGAGGCGAAAAATATGATTATTTTAGAATAAAAAACATCATTTCTGATCTTTATATCCTTGGACTGGAATTTTTAAAACAGCAATCAAATATTTACACTGATTTTTCAGGTGAATTCAATATGTTATCGCAGCTTAGAAAAAGAAAACTGTGGAAAAGCCATGCAAAACATATAGAGCATCTTCTGGAATCGTTTGGCAAAGCAGAAATTAAGGACAGATTTTACCTTTATAATGAGCATCTCCTTATTTCCGAAAAGCAGCTTTCAATAATCCTTAAAACACCTAACAGCACAGAATCACTTCAGGAATATTTTGACAGTTTCCATGATTTTGCTCTATTGAGCATGCTGAAATCTTATGCGCTGATGATTCATGTTGGCAAGGAAAACCGTTCTAAGTTTGAACTGAAAATGTTCAGTGATGTGTATAATTATATTCAGAACACAGATCTTACAGGTAAACCTTTACTAAACGTATATAAATTTATTATTCTTCTTACGGTAAACAGAAATGAAGATTTCTATTTTAAACTTAAAAAATTATTCATCGAAAATTACAACTCTCTCAGCGATGAAGATACATATTATACCCATATGTATATATTCGGTTTTTGTATGGATAAATATAACATTGAAGCAAACCGGAAATATATAAAGGAATGTTATGAGCTGTTTCTGCACGCATATCAGAAAAATTTTGTCTCACTGGGTGAACTTCTTTATCCGGATTTCATTAACTATGTAAAAGTATTTATGCGAAAAGGTGATAAGAAGATCACCCTGGAATTTATGGAAGCTAACAAACGGAAACTGCCTGATGACCAATATGAAAACTGCATGAATTTTTCATATGCGTACATTGCTCACCATGAAGGCAATTTCACTGAGGCATTGGCTCTGATTCAGAAGGTAAATTTTCCCTTAACTATAATGAAAGTGCAGGTCAAAATATTGCAGGTACAGCTTAACTATGAACTGGGTTATTTTGAAGAAACCAGAGAGCTTGCCGGATATTTCAAAAAATCAATAAAGAATGAAGAGGGAATTTCGAAGGAACACAAACATTCAATAATAAGTTTTTTGAAAAATATTGTTACCCTGATCGATCTTGGGTTAACCACCAACAGGGCTGCTTTTAAACTGAACCGGGTTAAATTAATGGAAGAGATTGTGAAATCTCAAAAGAACTATTTTGGTGTCAGAATTTGGCTTGAAGATAAGCTTGAGGAAATGAAATTTAGTAAACTAAATGATAAATAATTATGGCAAAAAAATTTAAATACAACTGGAAAGAATTCACACTTCAGGCAGCATTCAGGGGAACACCTGAAAAGCTTTTCAAAATGTGGACAGAACCTAAGCTTCTGTGTAAATGGTTTTTGACCGGAGCTAAGGTTGAACTCAAAAAAGGCGGTGAATATGTGTTTATGTGGGTTAATGATGCGATGGAATCAGGTAAAGTTCTGGAAGTCAGAAAGAACTCACTGTTCAGTTTCACCTTTGCGGGAGGAAAGTGTGATGTTAAGTTTCGTAAATCCGGGAAAGATTGCGTGGTTACGCTTCGGCAATATGGAATTCTTACTGATGAAAGTCACAAGGTAGGCACCCACATGGGCTGCCAGCTGGGCTGGACTTTTTTCTTTGCAAATCTGAAATCCGTTCTGGAATCCGGTACGGATCTCAGAGAGTTCAATCCTAAACACTTAAAAGAAGGTACGGTGTTTTATTAATGCTGAAAACATCAATGTTCCAACTGCAATTAGTATGCCCCGGCTGCAACAATTTTGTTGCCGTTTCGGGAATTACAGATTTTGATACATGTCAGAATTGCGGCAAACACGTAAATGTATCTTCAGTTATAAATGATAAGATGTTTGGGATCATGGACAGGCAAAAGTACATGAATGGATTTTTATCCGGCGGAATAGAACAGCCGGGAGGCGCAAACGCTTACAAACTGGTGTACTCTTCAATGCAGCCATATTGCGAAGAATGCGGAAACGTAATAGATGAGCAAACGGCTTTTGAAGCAATTGATTCAGGCAAAACCTACACATGCCCCAAATGCAGTCATAAAATGCCCGTCAGGGCGGCCGATAAGTTACTCAAAGAGTTTCATCCCAAAGCCGTTGGTGTACTTAATGATTCTTACGGTATTGATAAAAAGAGCCTTGATACCACTAAGGACGAAATGCTTGTTTGTAAATGTATGACCTGCGGTGCCGGATTAGAACTTACCGTCGATACTAAACGAACAATTAAATGTAATTACTGCGATAATGAGAACTACTTGCCGGATTCTATCTGGACTAAGTTACATCCCAATAAAGAAGTGCAGCCTCTTTTTATGCTCCTTGATCTGAATGAAAGTGACATTAAAGCTTCGGTTGATTATTTTATTAATGTTACCGCGCTGAATATTATCAGCCGGCATTTTGATAATTTTACACGCCAGTATTTTGAAAGACCGTTTGTTTCTGAATCATTGCTTACATGGATCAAACTATTTATCTCAGCCAAAAATAACGAGCAGATAAGTTTTAACATGGATATCACTAAGTGCCATAAATTTTTCTATGAAAATCTGTTACTTGGTCTGGATTCGCATCCCGCTGCGCTGAAAGAAGTAACTTCAGAATACGGCATTGGCATGCCAATAGAATTACAGTCAGCCTTAGCGGGGGATAAGGATGAATCTGTCAGGTTATCACTGGCTAAGAATCAGGGGCTGCATAAAAACACAATAAAGAAGCTGCAGAGCGATAGTTCCATTGCCGTGCAAACCGAGGCAAAAAAACTCAAAACAGGCATTTTCAGCAGAATATTTGGATGAAAGTAGGGTAATTTCGTTTTCTATATATTTTATCTTTTATTAATGATATTTTTGTAAATAATATCAAAAATGACACAAATCTCAGAGTCCAGATCCACAAAAATAGCTTTGACACTGCTTGTAATTTCGGCAATATTCTGGCTGGGCGGAATAAATATCCGCACGCTTATAGGGAATGAACTGCTTGACTATGACCAGTTCGATTTCAGAACATCGCTGCCGCCGGATAGAGAAAACACATTGTTCCAGATGATCTCAAACGCTTCGCTTGTTGTTGTGATAAGTTATGCGATCGTCTTAATTTCCGCAATATGGTATATAGCAGGAACGAAACTTAAAGTAAAAGAGAATGGATGGCTGCTTATGAGCGCCATACTTTTTTTTATGTTTGTTCCGGTTGAGCTGTACACTAATTACCTGGATGTAAGGTTCATGATACTTTATCACCAGGGACCGCCAAACCATGATGAACTTTTGAAGCTCTTCGGCGAAAGAATAGGCGCATTCAGGGGAGTGCCTGTAATTGCGATGCTTTGTTATTACACAATTATACCTATTGCTGTATTCAGACCATTAAGGAAACAAAAAGTCACCGATGAAGAAAAAAAAGCAGGTTGATCCTGAATTAAAACAGATGCTTGCTGAGCTTGAGGAAGTTGCAGATAAGCTGGGTTTCAAAGTCCGTTACGAAAAAGGAAATTTCGCGGGCGGCTATTGTATTTTAAAGGAATCAAGACTGCTTGTTGTAAATTCACGGAATGAAATTGAACGCCGGATAATTATTGTTGCCAAGAGTCTGAAAGAAATTGGAATAGATGATATATTTGTAAAGCCCAATGTCAGAGAAATCATCGAAAAAGAGAGTTCACGTAAACTAAAAGATAACGAAGAAGTAACCGAAGCAGCGGAGACAGAATGAAGGTAACTATCCTTGGCAGCGGTACATCACAGGGAGTTCCAATTGTGGGGTGCACTTGCAGGGCTTGCACTTCAACAGATCCGAAGGATAAAAGATTAAGAGTATCCCTTTATATTGAAACTGATAAAACAATAAACGGAAAACCGTTAAGAATATTGATAGATACATCCCCTGACTTCCGTCAGCAGATGCTGTTGAACAATATTACTGATATTGACGCAGTGCTTTATACACACTATCATGTTGATCATATCATGGGTCTTGATGATATTCGCCAGATTAACCAGCTGCATAAAAAGTATGTTGAGCTTTACGCCAACACCGAAACTGCGAACAGGATCAGGCAGACCTTCAGTTATATATTTGATGAAAACACATATAAAGGCGGAGGAATACCGCTTGTGAACCTGCACGAAGTTGAACTGAAGCCTTTTGATGTAATGGGCCAGCAGGTTATACCGATTGAATATAAACACGGACCCACTACCGTATATGGATTCAGGATCGGAGATTTGGCTTACATGACTGATTGCAATTTTATTCCTGAAGCTGAATTTGAAAAGCTTCATGGATTGAAAGTTCTGATCATCGATGCATTGCGATACCGAAAGCACGAAACACATTTTTCGGTAGATGAAGCAATAGCTGCCGCCGGGAGAATAAACGCCGCAAAAACTTATTTTACACACATGACGCATGATATTATCCACGCCGAAGCAAGCAGCAAACTTCCGGTAAATATTGAGTTTGCCTATGATGGACTAATGTTTGAAGTTTGATAATTTAAATAACTTGTAAGCCGAAACGCTGTTTCGGCTGCTCGAAACAGCGTTTCGGGTTACAATTAACAGCGGTGAGAAGGAAAAATGGATATAGATAATTTACAGGAAATATGGGCACAAATAAGGCTTGTGCTGAAATCACACCCGTGGCATGGAGTCTTGATAGGCAAAACAATGCCTGCAGTTGTTAATACTTACATTGAAATTGTGCCAACGGATACTGTTAAGTATGAAATTGAAAAGAATAGCGGTTACCTGAAAGTTGACAGGCCTCAAAAGTATTCAAATATTTGTCCAACACCCTACGGTTTTCTTCCGCAAACACTATGCGGTGCCCATACGGCTGAGTACTGCATGGAAAAAACGGGAAGAACAGGAATTAAAGGAGATGGCGACCCGCTGGATATTTGCGTACTAACCGAGAAAGAAATTACGCATAGTGATATTTTCCTTAAGGCTGTGCCGATTGGCGGGCTGCGAATGATTGACGGAAATGAAGCTGATGATAAGATAATAGCGGTAATGGAAGGGGATGGTATATTCGGGCACTGGATAGATATTACAGATGCACCATTTACTTTAACTGAACGTTTGAAGCATTACTTTTTGACCTATAAAGACGCGCCGGGCGCAGAGCACCGCAATTGCGAAATTACACATGTTTACGGCAGAGATGAAGCTCATGAAGTCATAAACCGAAGCTACGAAGATTATATGGAAAAGTACGCTGATCTTGACAGGCTTCTGAAAATGGAGCATGAAAGAAATAAGGGATAATTTATAAAAAATTTCCGCAAGGATACCAAACCACCACTTGGTTTAACCGGTCGCTGAACCGGTTAATCGGCATCCCTGCGGAAAAATAAATATTGGAATTTAGATTTTCGTTTCCTGTAACACAAATATACTACCGAACTTAATTTCTCTTAACCTTCTTAATCTTGTTGACTTTTTGCTTTTTCACTTTTGCTTTTTTACTTTCAATCTACCATTCACCGAATATGAAGCTGTTCTGACCGGTGATCTTGTGTCCGGCTATGTTATCAGTTACTGATACTGTAAAACCAACGGAGTAGGGTGAATCCTTGCCGTCTGTGAAGTTATCAAAGGCTGATTTTGAACCGAATGCGTTCATTGTTACATCATATACGCCTGCGCCTACCGTCTTTACAGATGCAGGACCGTTGAACTTAACATCAAGCTGTCCCGGAAAGTCATCGCTGATGGTTACCCTGTAACATACGCTGCTCTGCAGCTGTGATACACGGGTATCTTCACCCATTGAGGCAACTCTCTGCATGCTTATCTTCGGCTTCTCGTTCGGCTTTAATTCAACAGTCTTTGTCGAATTACCAACCTTGATCGTTACCGTGCTCTGGCCGCCCGTCTGGAACGTCTTTGAGCTCTTTGGAGGTATTGATGTGATGCCTTCTACTTCCAAAGGTGTATCATACGGATTGTTAAGCGTGTTGTTGGTGTATTGTGTAAGCTGTATATTCCCGATCCTTATTTCCTGCATTTCGCCCGGATCTTTCTTCTCTTCAGGTTTTTCTTCGATCTTTGGCTGATCTATCTGAGGATTATTGGTCGAGAATGTATTTATTGGCGTAGAAGATATCTGGACATTCATTGGATTTACGACAAGCTGTTTGATCTTGTCATCCATCTTTGCCAGGTCTTCTTTTTTGATTATTACATATAGATTTGTATCAACAATAATGGACTGCTTGATTATTTCGTATAACTTCTGCAGTGAATCAGGTGACAAAAATACTTTAGGCTTTCCGTCATCTTCTACCACCTGTGTCAGATCAAGGTTGGCGCCCTTGATGGCTATTACGCATACTACAAATATGTATAACGCCTGGTAGATTATAAATTTTACGTCTTTTTGTTTTTTCATGGATATAACTTGTAATATTGTTAAACAAAAATAGCCTTTCAAAAAGGCTATTCAAATAGAGAGCTATACCTGATTTTTCTAGGTAGAACTACTTAGAGCTAAAGCTTTGTTTTATGCTCAATTGCATATAATAATAAGGCATGAGGACCCTTCAAGCCCAGTTTACTGCAGATATTATTTCTGTGGTTCTCAATTGTTCTTACACTTCGGAATAATTCACCGGCAATCTGTGCGCTGGTTTTGTTCTGCGCAATAAGCTTAAGTATTTCCTTTTCGGAATTGGTGAGTTTTTCAAAATCACTTTGTTTGCCCGAAGACTTATTTTTTTCAACAAGGTAACCGGAAATTGCGGAGCTGATATAGTACTCGCCGGCAGCAACGCGTTTTATGCAATCGATCAGGTCATTAGCAATGCTCTCTTTCAGCACATAAGCCTTTATATCAAGCTCAAGCGCTTCATCAAAATACTCTTTATCCTTATGTATTGTGAGTATTACAATTTTTGGGCTGAGTTTTTGTGATTTTACTTTCCTTGCAACATCAAGGCCGCTTAAGCCGGGCATATCGATATCAAGTATTGCGATATCGGGTTTGTTCTCAACTATCAGCTTTAACGCGTCATCACCGTTGGCCGCTTCGCCGGTGATTTCAATATCCGCATCTTCTGAAACGATGCTCAATATTCCCTTGCGGAAAATATGATGATCATCGGCTATTATTAGTTTTATTTTTTCCAAAATGATTCTATACTCAAAAAATGTTTTTGATTAGCTACGGTCTTTAGACCGTGGTTTAAAAATCAGGAGAAACCATGGCTTTAGCCCGCAATAATGAAAATTAATCTAATTGCGGCTAAAGCCGCTAATATATAAGAACTCTGATCCACGACCTGAAGGTCGTGGAAATTCAGATGATAAACTTATCATTTTATGGGAACAGTTATCTTAAAGTTTGTACCTTTACCTTTTTCGGAGTTAAACTCATAAACCGCTTTTATCATACGCAGTCTCTCATCAATGTTTATGAGGCCAAAGCCAAGCCCGGCGGGATCGGTACTCTCGAATCCAATACCGTCATCGTTAATTTCAGTTACTAAAAACATCACAGATTTTCTAACTATGAATGTAACGTTCGTTGCGCCGGAATGTTTCATGATGTTATTAACGAGCTCCTGCACAACCCTGAAGTACTGTACCTCATTTTCACGGGTTAACAAGTTATCAATGTTATCAATTTTGCAGTCAAAGTTTATCCCCGATGCAGCCGAAATTCGCTGTATCATCGCTTCAATTGAAACAGTAAGCCCAAGTCTTTCGATCTGTTTAGGGTATAACCTTTGCGATATACGGCGGATTTCATCTACCGTTTCAATCACCAGTGATGAAGCTTCAATGACCCTTGATGAGGGTTCAGCTGAATTTTTTAATTCCTGCTGAAGGAAAATGTTTATTGCGCTAAGATTCTGCCCGATGCTATCGTGAAGCTCGCCCGCTATTACTTTCCATTCTGATTCCTGCTGCTCAATTATTCTTTCTTTGAATTCCTCAAGCTCTTTTTTCTTTTTCTTTGAAGTTTCTATGTAATAGTAGAAGAGCGCGCCAAAAATTATTAACATTACGGCGCAAAGTCGCCAAAAGAACCATTCGGTCTGCCATATTGGAACGGGCGAGCTTTGCACCTGGTAATAACCATCAATCACCAGAATGGTAAGCAGCATAAATAAAATCCATACATACCCTGACTTTTTACCCATAAAACAAAAATAAGGGATTTATTGATTAAATTAAGTGGAGAATTTTCAATAGAAATTTATTCGAATTGTTAGAGAAATATCCTTTAATTATTTTTGCTGATAATCTAAATTTAAAACCACATATGAAGGCAGTAATACTTAACGAAAATGGCGGCACAGATAAATTAATTTATACCGAAGATCACCCTATACCGGAAATTAAACCCAATGAAGTGCTCGTAAACATAAAAGCTACTTCAATCAACAGGGCTGATCTTGTCATTCGCGGCGGTTACCCCGGGCTTGCGCTCAACTTTCCGCATATTCTAGGCGGCGATATAGCAGGTGTTGTTACTAAAGCTGGCAGCGATGTGAAAGGATTTAATGAAGGAGAAAGAGTCGCCGCCTGGTCAATTGTATCGGAAGCGGATGATGACTGGTCAAAAAAAGGTAAAGCAGGGCAATCAGTAAGCTGGCAGTATTTTGGTATGCATCGCAGTGGTTCGTATGCGGAGTATTGCGCAGTGCCCGCATCATCACTCATTAAATTGCCCGATAATATTACATTTGAAGATGCGGCATGTTTGCCGGTCGCAGGTTTGACTGCTTACCATGCAGTCAAAACCGTGGGAGATGTGCAGAAGGGCGATAAGTTCTTTATCTGGGGCGGCACCAGCGGACTAGGTGTAATTGCAATTCAACTTGCCAAAGCGCTGGGAGCAGAGGTTTTTGCGACAGCGGGCTTTCCGCATAAGATCGATTTCCTTAAGCAAATGGGAGTTGATCACATCTTCAATCACAGGGATGGCTCTGCAATTGATGATGAAGTGATGAGTTTAACCAAAGGGATGGGAATTGATGTGATACTTGATTATGTCGGACCCGAAGCCTTCCCTAAAAACTTCAAGATGGTAAAAAAAGGCGGTAAAATATTATTCTGCGGCATATTAACCGGCAGAGAGGCGATGGTATCGCTGCACCAAACGTACCTGCGGCATATAAGTTTGCTAGGACTTTACCTTGGTGAAAAAAATGAACTGGAAGAACTTTTTAAACTTGTAAGCGAAGGTAAGATCAAACCCCATATTGGCGCAACACTTGAACTTAAAGATGCAGCAAAGGCGCATGAAATGATGGCAAAGGGTGAGGTGATCGGGAAGATAGTATTGAAAGTGTAAGCGGCACTAAAGCAACAGAAACTCCTCAGCATTGGAATATTCTATACATCCTGAATTTATTAATTTATAGTTCTTAATAAATCCGGCAGGAAGTTTCACTTTTCTGCAATTCCATTTTATTTCATAAGCGTTCAATCCTGTTTCAGTTTCTTCAATAAGATCAATTTCCTGCTTCTGAACTGTTCTCCAGAAGAATTGCTTATAGAAAACACCTGCATTGTTAAAAGCTTTTTTTCTTTCGCTTACAATAAAATTTTCCCACAGAGCACCTTTGTCATTTCTGCCTGCAATATCATTATAATTAGAAAGAATAGCATTTAATATTCCGTTATCGTAGAAATATATTTTTCTGCTTTTTTTGATCTCGCTTCTTACGTTTTGTGAAAATGAGTTAAGTCTGAAAACTACAAATGCCTTTTCGAGTATATTGATGTATTTTTCAATTGTATTCTTATCTGCGCCCAGCAATGAACTTAACTCATTATAAGATACCTCGTTGCCTGTTTGAAGCGCAAGTGCTTTGACGAGTTTTTCAATCAGCTCCGGTTTATTGATCTTATCAATTGTCAAAATATCTTTGTACAGGTAACTTGATGCAAGCATTGATAGCAGTTCCTTTTCTTCTTCCTGTTTACTTACTATTTCAGGATAGTAACCGAAAATTAATCTGTGTTCAAGCATTCTTCCTTCCTGCAGAAGCCCGTTTTGTTCTGCCATTTCTTTAAATGACAAAGGATAAATGTGGAATTCGTATTTTCGTCCCGTCAAGGGTTCGCTTATTTTTGCCGCAAGCTCAAAGGAGGCTGACCCGGTTGCGATGATCTGGACATCAGGTAATGTATCTGTGAAGATTTTTATAGTTAAACCAATATCTTCAACACGCTGTGCTTCATCCAGAACAACAATTTTATGACCTTGTGAAAGATTTTTTAGTTTTACTGAATTCGTATTAGTCAACAGTTCTCGCGTATCAAATTCATCACAATTGAGCCAGAGAGTTTTTTTACCACTCTTTTCTATAATAGATTTTGTGATTGTTGTTTTACCAACTTGTCTGGCGCCGTATATAATGATCGCTTTACCTTTGAAAAGGTGATTAATTATTGATTTTTCAAGTATTCTGTTTATCATATGTGTCAAATATAATAAAAAGTGAATTGATTCACAAATTATTATAATATGTAGTGAATTGATTCACATATTATTATATTTTTGAGCTAAGTTATTGATTTTATGCAAATAGAAGTAGCGAAAACAGCGTAATTTTATCAACAAATTAACAATTTGCTAAACTTTCATTCCCACACTGGAGCTTGGGAATGAGAATCAACCTCTTATTCCCGAACCTGGGTTAAAGAATACCTTAGCTAATCTTCCATCTTATATCTTATTTCGCGCTGTTCTACGTAGTATAATATGTCGCTAAGGGTTTCTTCGGGTGAGTGCATTGTGTTATCAATTGTTATTCCAAAACCGGGACTGTTCACACCGGTTTCATAATGAAATTTGATTCTATCTTTTTCCCATTCAGTAAGCTCTCTTTCGCCGCGGTTGGAAAGCGCATAGTCTATTCTTGGATTCAGTGTAAAGAAAAACCGCTGTACATCCAGCGGTAAATGTTGATTGAAAAATTCATATTCATCGCGGCTCAGCGGATATGAAATAACCACATTTAGACTATCGTTAAGCAAATTTAGTGTGAGAGAAAGTGTGTTCTTCAGGTTCAATGGAATAGCTTCTTCCAGCGGCATCCAGTCATACATATCATGTATTATATCAACTTCAATATGAGCTGTTCGCGGAAGTTCTTTAACAAGCAGCTTCGCAATTGTAGTTTTGCCTGAATTAATTGAGCCTGAAAGAAAGATTAACATTGTTTCACTCTTATTTGATTGTGAACTTGGTCCTGAATACGGTTTATATAAAAAAACCCTGAAGCAAATTCAGGGTCATAAAAAAATATAATTACATTTGATCTATTTAAATACTTAAACCAGTTTTATCCCAAACTTCAGCTTTGGTACGGGATGCGATGACCCGGGCTTGTTCAGCGCCTCTTTTAAGAATATCTTTTACATAAGAAAGATCATTTTTAAGACGCTCACGTTCTTCGCGGAACGGTTTGAACGTTTCAGTTACTTTTTCAAGAAGTAATTTCTTCGCCTCGCCATAACCCAATCCGCCTGCACGGTAGCGCTCAAGAAGCGCGGCCTTTTCATCTTCGCTAGCGAAATATGAATACAGTTTATAAATTGTATCAGGCTCTTTGGGCGCCTCTACGGGAGTGGAGTCAGTCTTAATTCCCATTACCTGCTTCTTCAGATCTTTATCTGATGCGAAAATTTCAATTGTATTTCCATAGCTCTTGCTCATTTTCTGACCGTCTGTTCCTATAACAACGGCTACTTCTTCCGGTATGTACGGTTCAGGCAGCTTGAATACATCACCATAAATGCGGTTGAACTTTCCCGCAAGGTCACGGGCTATTTCCACATGCTGTTTCTGGTCTTTGCCAACCGGAACAATATCAGGCTTATAGATGAGTATATCTACAGCCATAAGAACGGGATATGTAAATAGTCCAGCGTTAATTTCCTTAATGCCCTTTGCAACAGCATCCTTATATGCATGGGCAAGCTCAAGCATTGGCATTGGGGTTAAGCAGTTCAATATCCATGTAAGCTCAGCGTGTTCAGGCACATCGCTTTGCCTGAAAAATACTGCTTTATCAGGGTTCAGCCCAAGCGCCAGATAGTCTAAGGCTAGATCAAGAATCAGGCTGTGAAGCTCAGCTTTGTTCTTAACCGTTGTTAGTGAATGCAGATCGGCTATGAAAATATAATTTTCACAGTCATCCTGCATGTTAACATGATTGCGCATTGCGCCAAGATAGTTGCCTATGTGCGCCTTACCCGTGGGCTTAACGCCTGAGAGTATTCTTTTTTTCTGTGATGTAGGTTGTGAGGGTGAAGCCATTATTCAAACTTCTTTTGTGCGAGAACAATTGCGCCTACTATTGCGGCTATGAGTATAAATGAAACCAGCTCGAACGGGAATGAATAGGTAGTGTAAAGCTCTTTACCAACTGATTCTATCGTGCCCATCAGTTCTGCATTCGGATTCATGGTTTTATGTTTACCAAGAAATGCGAAGAATGTAGTTATACCAAGTGATGCAAAAAGGGTTAAAGAAAGTAAAATAGCTGATATTTTCTTATATGAAATATTTTCTGTAAGTTTTTTTTCGCCACTTAAGTTAAGAAGCATGATAACAAAAAGGAACAATACCATGATAGCGCCAGCGTAAACCAGGATTTGAATTATAGCCACAAACTGCGCTCGAAGCATAAGGTATACACCTGAGATCGCGAAGAAATTAACAATGAGATACAGTGCGCTTGTTATTGGACTGCGCCGGGTTATCATCATAATTGCCGAACCCAAAGCGAGTATGGCAAAACAAAGTGTTATAATATTTTCTGCGTTCCAGATCATTGTGGTAATAAAATTTGTGCTTTAGTTGAAACTTAAAAACCCTTTACGTCTTCCCATGAACAAGGGTGAAAAGGATTGTTTGTGCCCGGTGTTCGGCAGCCGCCGAACACTGAGATATTATCTCAACTCCCTTTTTAGCGGGGTGCGCCTGACTGTCTTTAGACAGTTCTACCAAAAATTAATTTCATGAAATAAAAATAATTTTGAGCATCTTTCGTGCCCGGAGCCGGAATCGAACCGGCACTGAGATATTATCCCAACAGGATTTTAAGTCCTGCGCGTCTACCAGTTCCGCCATCCGGGCAATATTTCAAAGAATTTTCAGCTTTTTCAGTGTTTATTAGCTGATTTTTGCGGTTACAGAACACATAAATAATAATTTTTTCGGATTAAATCTAACCTAAAATTCGGTATTTTTAGAGATAAATGTCACTTTTTGGAGATAAATTTCATCACATCTTCAATGCTTGTTTTAGCGGTCATTTTCAGAATTCTGGAGGGTTTGTAGTTGCGGTAAACCCAGTTGGATATAATTTTTAACGAATCAATTTCATCAATTTTGAATTTGTGATACGCCTTTCCGAAAACAAAATCTTTAAATAATGCGCCGCTGAAATACAGGTAATTTATTTCTTCCTGTATATTATGAAAGTATTCATTATCACTCTTCGATTCTTCATCTATGGTAAATGTTTTTGCGGCCTTGCCGTTTACCATAAGGAAAATTTCATAGGAGTTCTCATCATTTGTGTTTTTACATTTTATAATGTAATTCTGAAGCTCAACAATTGAATTGGTGAGTTCAATATTCAGCATTACTTTTTTAAGATCATTAATATTATCCCGCAGGTGCGAAGCGTGTTCGAAATTCATTTCGCTTGCGGCAATTTCCATTTCACGCTCAAGGAATCTTACCGCGCCTTCTTCTGAATCAGAAAGCAGGAATTTATCCACCCGTTTAACTTCCCGGTGATATTCGGGCGCTGTTGTAGTAAAATTGCACGGGGCGCCGCATTGCCCAATTTCAAAATACATACATGTACTGTGATTCTTGACCGGCCTTAAATTTATATCATCACACTTGCGCAATTTGTATAGACGGTTTATTCTTTCAATGAGATTGTTTACGGTAAATGAGCTTGCAAAGGGTCCGTAATATTTTGCGCCATCCGGTAAAATTTCATATACTTTATGTACCTTTGGGAATGCGCGGTTCACATCTATTTTGATAAATGGGAATTTCCGGTATGACTTAATTGCTGAATTGAAGCGTGGTTTGTGTGATTTGATCATCCTGCTTTCAGCAAGCAGTGCGGAAAGTTCAGAGCCTGTAGTTTCCCATTCAACTCTGTGAACAAAGCGCACCAGCTTTTTCACTTTTGTAGAGTGTGATGTGTTATGATAAAAGTATGAGCCTAATCGTTCCTTCAGACTTTTTGCTTTTCCTATATAAATAATCTCGTCATTTTTATTGAACATAAAGTAAATACCCGGCTTTTGCGGCACTTCCTTAAGATCAATTTTCAGCTTTTTGAATCTTTGAGATGTTTTTGAGTTATCATATATTTTTCTGAACTGAAAGCCTATAACATCTTCAACTGTTTCAAATTCAAGATCGTTAACAAGCTGTTCAATAAATATAGAAAGTATCTGCGCTGTAGCGCGGGCGTCATCAATAGCGCGGTGTTTGCGTTTTGTGTAGATGCCAAAATGCCGCTTGAGTGAATCCAGTGATTTCGAAGGAAGTGAGCGGCTTAACCTTCGGGCAAGCCTTGCCGTACAAAGCGAAGGGTGATCAAGCTTGTTATACCCTGCCCTAAGCAACGATTCATTCAGAAAGCCGTAGTCAAATCTTACATTATGCCCCCCGAGTATTGTGGTATCCGTGTTATTGTTTCCTATAAAATCCAGAATTTTGGGAGCAAGTTCATCAAAGGAAGGTTTCTTGTGGACCATTTCATTGGTGATGCCTGTCATTTGGGTAATGTATGGCGGAATAAATTCCCCGGGATTCATTAGAGTTTCGTATTCATCAATAATTTCACCGCCGCGAACCTTTACAATCCCGATTTCTGTCATCCGGTTATTGACCGCGCTTAAGCCCGTGGTTTCAACATCAAACACGGTAAAAACGGTTTCGTGCAGAGATCTTACCGGCTCAATTACAGCTTCAGATTGTAATATTTTGGATTTGGCTTTCAAATTTTATAAGATGCAAATTAATTAAATTAAACATAACTTTGTAAACCAATAATGAGCTATGTTTCGTTTTATATGGCATGAGTAAGAAGAAAAAAAGATATTCAAGCCACGAAAGATAGAAAATTTGAGAATTACTATAATTAACATCGAAAGAAAGTTCTATAAAATACGGGTAGAATATTCGTGGTATGAAGAAATTGATTATGGAAAACACACAGGAGTTTTGGCAGAAGCGTTGGATTGATAACAAAACCGGATGGGATATCGGATATGCCGCGCCTCCCATAACTGATCTTATTGATACGCTGACGGATAGAGATATTAGGATTCTGATCCCGGGCGCGGGGAATGGTTATGAAGCTGAGTACTTGCATAAAGCGGGTTTTAGGAATGTTTACGTTATGGATATTGCGGCAATGCCGCTTGAAAATCTGAGCAAGCGCGTTCCGGATTTCCCCGGGGAACACTTGCTGAATGAAAACTTCTTTGAACATAAGGGACTTTATGACCTGATAATTGAACAAACATTTTTTATAGCAATAGATCCGGCTCTAAGGTATGAATACGTAAGGAAAATGAAAGAGTTACTCAAGCCCGGAGGGCATTTAACGGGATTGTTGATCTTCAGGAACGATCCTTCACCCGGCGGACCGCCTTATGTGGATACCAAAGAAAATTATTTTAAGTACTTTGAGGGTGAGTTTGAGATCAACAAATTTGAGATTGCTCAGAATTCCATCAAGCCCCGCGCCGGTTGGGAAGTTTTTATAGATATGGTGAAAATGTTGTAACGAAATATTATATTGCAAAAGTGTACTCAATTTTTTCACAACCTTTAAACTTGAAATTTAACAATTCTTTAGTATTTGCTTAAAGCACTATAAAAATTAATACTATAATTTAGAAGAGTCTTGTTTAATAAACTATGCCTGTAAAGATAACTAAAGCAGATCACGTTCAGCTTACTATTCCCAAAGATTCTGAATCAATTGCGCGGAAATTTTACACCGGGGTATTGGGGCTCACTGAAATTGAAAAACCGGATTCACTTAAACCCAGCGGGGGAGTTTGGTACAGCGCCGGCGATATAGAACTGCACTTGGGGGTTGAAGATAACTTCATCCCGGGAAAGAAAAAAGCGCACCCCGCATTTGTAGTGGAAGGATTGAACAGAATTAAAGTTCAGCTTATACAGAATGATATTGAGATCAAAGAAGAAATTCAAATACCCGGAAGAAAACGATTTTCATTCTATGATCCCTTTGGCAACAGGATAGAATTTATGGAGTTTGAGGGATAATTTGCGAGGAGCGCAGCGGCGAAGCAATCTCATAAATTTATCAGATTGCTTCGCTTCGCCAGCAAATTGTCGTTTTTTATTTTACACCATGCCTTTTACCATTAAGTCATAATATTCTTTGTACTGCAGTCTCCCCACACAACTTTTCAGAATGCTCTTATAGAAAGCTTGTTTCTAAAAATAACACGGCCCCGGAGAGGTAATTTTTAATGAGTTTAATATTTCAATATTTAGATATAAATTTGTATAATAAACATAAAATAACTTATTAATAAATCAATATTTACAGATATAAATGAAAGAAAGATCACTTGCTATTTTAAAGCCTGACTGCCTCGAAAAGAAGGTACAGGGAAAGGTTATACAGCATATTCTGGATGCAGGTTTTGAAATAAAAGGCATGAAACTGATGCAGCTGACAGAAGATTCCGCAAAGAAGTTCTATGAAGTGCACAAAGAAAGACCGTTCTACGGGGAATTAGTTGCTTATATGACCTCAGGTCCGGTTATACCGATATGCATGGAGAAAGAAAATGCTGTAGCTGATTTCCGCAAGCTTATAGGCGCAACAAATCCCGCAAACGCCGATGAAGGTACGATCCGTAAAATGTACGCTGATTCGATCGAGCGGAATATCGTTCATGGCTCTGATTCACCTGAGAATGCAAAAAATGAAATAGCGCATTTTTTTAACGAGAAAGATCTGGTATAATTTGCGAGGCACGTAGTGACGAAGCAATCTCATAAGTTTATAAGATTGCTTCGCTTCGCTCGCAAAATGAGTTTTGAATTCACCCATCCGCCCAATAGAGCATACCCTTTTCCCAATAACCACCCCAAAATTTGTAAAAATTACTATTGACTAATTAAAAACATTGCTTTATATTTGCAGGTAAATAGTGCTGATTGCCTAAAAAAATAAAGCAAAATCTTAAAATCACCTTAATAATTAAGGCAATTAATTTAAACTTATGCATACAATAGACGAAACAGATCTCAAAATTCTTGAATATTTGCAGGATAATGCAAGAATGAAGCGCAATGAGCTGGCCGAAAAAGTCGGACTTTCACTGCCTTCTGTTACTGACAGAATGAATAAGCTCGAAGAGCTTGGCGTGACCGAAAGATTTATTACTAAGCTGAACCATAAATTGCTTGGTAAAGATATAACAGCCTTCATTTTTGTGACCAGCGATTCATCTACGCATTACAGGGATTTTATTAATCACGCAATTTCCGCAGCTGAAGTGCTTGAGTGCCATTCTATAACCGGGGATGGCTCTCACATACTCAAGATCCGTACGGAAAACACATCTTCCCTGGAAAAGCTGCTGGCTAAAATACAATCATGGAAAGGTGTACGCTCCACGCGTACATCAATTGTGCTTTCATCCCATAAAGAAACATTTGCAGTTGACCTAAAACATTACAAAAAATGAAGAATACAAAAGGGCAAAGCCCCGAAATTGCAAAAATAAATAAGCTTATAAAAGATAACAGCATTGAAGTAATTGATATTAAATGTATTGATCTAACCGGAAGACTGCACCATATTTCACTTCCGGTTTATCCTGAAATTATTACCACGCTGTTAAACGAGGGAGTAGGCTTTGACGGTTCGAGTTATGGCTTCAGGAAAGTTGAAAACAGCGATATGATACTTGTTCCCGATCTTTCTACTGCGGTATTGGATCCATTTCGTGAAACAAAAACGCTCAGTTTTTACGCTAATATTTTCTTAACTGATGAGGCCCGCACTCCCTTCGGACAGGATGGCAGGAATATTGCCCGCAGGGCTGAGGAGCTGGTTAAGAAATATACAGGAGGGGATACTTCATGGTGGGGTCCCGAGTTTGAGTTCTATATCTTCAGCAAAGTTAAATATGATACAAGAACATCTGCTTCTTATTACGAAGTTGAACATGCCGAAGAATTTTTCACAAACGCATATCATGCCGCAAACCCGTTTGATGTGTATGATGATTTCCGGGATAAAGCGTGTAAAATGCTGAAAGATTTCGGTATCAAAGTGAAATACCATCATCATGAAACGGGAGAGCGCGGACAGCAGGAAATTGAAACATACTTTGAAACATTGCTTAAGACCGCCGACAATGTTGTTACAGTAAAGTACGCGTTGTTTAATCTCGCGCGCCAGAATAATATTCATATTACTTTCATGCCAAAGCCTATGTTTAAGCAGCCCGGCAGCGGTATGCATGTACATACTTTTTTAACAAAGAACGGTAAGAACGCATTCTACAAAAAAGGGGAATACGGTAATGTTAATGAACTTGGCAGGTACTTCATTGGCGGACTTCTGAAGAATGGCAGGGTGCTTTCAGCGTTCACTAACCCCAGTACAAATTCGTATAAGCGATTAGTGCCGGGCTTTGAAGCCCCTGTAGCGTTGACATACAGTAAGGGCAACCGCTCATCAGCTATAAGGATACCCTCATATGTTTCAAATCCCGAAATGACCAGGTTTGAATACAGGCCGCCGGATTCAACAGCGAATCCATACTTATGTCTCTCAGCCATTTTGATGGCGGGTATTGATGGTATCATTAATAAGATCGACCCGGTAAAAGCCGGTTACGGACCGTTTGAAAAGAATATACTGGATCACCAGCAGCATGAAAAAGTTGATTTCCTTCCGCGTAATCTGGAAGAATCACTGGACGCACTTGAACAGGACAGCGAATTCTTAAGGCGCGATAATGTATTTAGCGATGAACTGATAAAGCAGTGGATTGAAAATAAACACAGGGAGATCAATTCAATCAATACAATGCCGCACCCGTTTGAATATAAAATGTATTTTACATTATAGTTTTTATAAATGTTGTTTTGATTTTGCAGCTTTTAGACCACTGCTTCAGCTGCGGGCTAAAGACAAAACAGCACAGAGTAACGATTCAAAACCGCGAGCTATATGAAAAACTTTGGAAAGTGGAATAATATGAGCTATACGGAAGGACTTCAAAGTTAAAGAATTACTATCATAATGTTTTGATAAACATATTAGCCCACGGATTTATCCGTGGGAATATAAATTACTAATAATCAAATAACCACTTCAGTGGTTTAATAAAAATGTCACATTCATTCACCAAGATCTGGCTTCACTCAATTTTTTCAACAAAAGATAGAAGTCCACTAATAAAGAAAAATTTCGAAAA
The DNA here is from genome assembly GCA_002344125.1 of Ignavibacteria bacterium UBA2360. Classification (GTDB taxonomy): domain Bacteria; phylum Bacteroidota; class Ignavibacteria; order Tepidaquicellales; family OLB5; genus OLB5. Next base: position 763,417 of record DDTQ01000011.1, read on the forward strand.
CGAACTTCATCAACACATTAAAGCTGATTTAATTAAGAAATTTGAGGTGGAAGTCAGGGCAATTAACGGTATGTCAGAACATATTCATATTGTTTTCCGATATAATCCAAATTTTTCTTTAAAAGATATGATGCAGCATATTAAGGGTGAATCTTCGCATTGGGTTAATTCAAGTGATCTTACAAACTTCAAATTCGCATGGCAAACCGGTTATAGCGCTTTTTCTGTCAGCGAATCAATGCTGGACGCTGTAATCAAGTATGTAAATAATCAAAAAGAACATCATAAAAAAGTGAGCTTTAAAGAAGAATACGACCTATTTATGAAGAAATACGGAAATGATATTGTAAACCGTTAAAACGGTTTAAGTTTCATTGCAACTATTTTTCCCACGGCTGAAGCCGTGGGCTAACGACAGAAGCGTTGAATAATGAGAGAAGCTCAGGTTAATGACTAAATTATTGAGCTGGCAAAAAAGCAGATAATGTTATCCTACTTTTCGGCGTTGATTGAAAACGGGAGCTATTTTTATTGAAAATCAAGAAATAAAAAAGTATAGCCCACTGATTTATCCGTGGGAATAAAAGAAGTTATGAATTATGGTAACCACTTCAGTGGTTTTTATAAACTAAATTTTGATTAAAATAATATTCCCAAATTTTTTTTGGGATAAAGGAGAAAATAAATAAATGGCAGCAAAACAGCAGGCTATTAAAAACGTTTTTGCTATGATAAAAAAGCATGACGTTAAAATGATAGATTTCCGTTTTACCGATATGCCGGGGCAGTGGCAGCACTTCAGCATACCGGCAAGGAACCTTGATGAAAAAGTATTCACAGAAGGCCTGGGATTCGATGGATCATCGATCAGGGGATGGCAGTCAATCAATGAATCCGACATGCTTATTTTTCCCGATCCGGAAACTGCGAATATCGATCCATTCATCGTATCAAAAAATCTTTCGATGATCTGCGATATTTATACTCCTGCAAACAAAGAGCGTTATAGCCGCGATCCGCGATATGTTGCAATGAAGGCTGAAGAATACCTGAAGTCCACAAAAATAGCAGATACAATTTACTGCGGACCCGAAGCAGAATTCTTCATACTTGACCATGTTGCTTATAATGTGAATGAATACAGCAGCTGGTACAAGGTTGATTCCCGCGAAGGATTCTGGAATACGGGCACGGAGCTTGAGGCTAATCTTGGTCATAAAATCAGATTAAAAGAAGGATATTTCCCGGTTCCGCCTGCTGATAGCACCAATGATATCCGCAACGCGATGGTTGAGCATTTGCTTAATGCGGGAATTGAAATTGAAACACAGCATCATGAAGTCGCGACCGGCGGTCAGGCTGAAATTGATTACAGGTTCTGCCCCATGGTTGAGTGCGCCGACAAGCTTATGATGTTCAAATACATTGTAAAGAATACCGCAAGGCAGCATGGTAAAACAGCGACTTTTATGCCTAAACCGATCTTTGGCGATAACGGCAGCGGAATGCATACACATCAGAGCCTATGGAAAAACGGTAAACCGCTTTTTGCAGGTGATGAATATGCCGGCTTAAGCCAGATGGCATTATACTATATTGGCGGTTTGCTTAAACATGCGCCATCACTACTTGCGTTAACCAATCCAACAACAAATTCATATAAACGCCTCGTTCCGGGATATGAGGCACCGGTAAATCTTGCTTACTCAAAAGGTAACCGAAGCGCGGCTATCAGGATCCCTATGTATTCCAACAGTCCAAAAGCTAAGCGAGTTGAATTCAGGTGTCCGGATGGTACGGCCAATCCGTACCTTGCGTTTTCAGCGATGTTAATGGCTGGACTTGACGGCATACAGAACAAGATCGATCCGGGTGAGGCGATGGAAATGGATATCTATCATTTAAGTAACAAAGAACTTAAGAATATTCCACAGGCTCCTGATAACCTTGAATCCGCGCTTGAATGTCTGGCAAATGATAACGAATATCTGAAACAGGGCGGTGTATTCACTGATGATCTGATTGAGACATGGATAGAGTATAAAATGGAAAAAGAAGTTAAGCCGATGGCTTTGAGACCTCATCCGTATGAATTCCATTTGTACTATGAAGTGTAGTGAAATGTGAAATGTGTAAACGCAAAATGCAAAAGTAAAAAAGCAAAAATAGCGGCTCGAAAGGGCCGCTTTTTTTATACACTCATACGATGAACTGCAGGTGCAGTCAGGCTTGGAGTCATCTTATGAGTAAGCAAACAGGGATTTTTATTTGTGGTTGCTATGTTCTATAAATTGTAATATTTTATACAAGAATTAGAATATAAATGAATACAATCTATACAATTTTAGTTGTTTTGGTTTCAATATCGGCAGTCAATTCACAGGAATTGAAGAAGATTCCGATTCCAACTTTATTCAACACGGGAGTAGATAATAATAAAATGACCATTGCTGATGGTGAAACTGATCCGCACTACGTACTGAGCATCAGCGCTGACCCTCAGTTTTCGGGTCCTGAAACAAAAGTAGTATATTCAGATGGTTTCCCGATAGGTCCGTGGCTGTATAATGACGCAGTTTCAAAATGGATAGCACCAAGGGCAGATGCTGGAGAATGGAATTCACCGGGAATATATGTTTATACTTTGTCCTTTTCACTGCATGGCTTTAAACACGAAACAGCTGAGATCAGGGGATTCTGGGTATCAGATAATAATGGAGCTGATATTATGATAAACGGGAAAAGCACGGGCTTCTTCACGGTTTATGACGCGTTCAGGTATGGTTTCAGCCCGTTTGAAATTAAAGAAGGATTTGTAAACGGCATAAACACCATTTCATTTGTTGTGAATAACGGTGAGGCTCCCACAGGATTGCGGGTTATGATAGAAGGCAAAGCCGTGCCGATTGAGTTTACTGGGAAGTAGCTGATCCTGGTTCATCGGATGACTTTAAGTCATCCGATGAATGAATTTTTACTTTGCGGGCGGGGGAGCTGCCATTGTTTTACTCCGCTCAATTGACTGCAGTGCAAGATAGCTGGTTCCGAATTTCGCGATATTATCAAGCTCAGTATCATACTGTGCATAGTGCCGTTCTTCATCTGCTACAAGCCCTTCAAATACCTGTTTTGAAATAGCATCAGAATTTACCGAGCATTCGTTTGCCCAGATGTTATATTCTTTTGCGCTTTCTTCCTCCATCTTACGCGCAAGTTCCAGCATTCCTTTTACATCTTTTACCTGCTGAACTTTATCTTTTGGGGTCATATCAACATCACCCTTTAGAAACAGTATCCTTTCGGCAAGTTTTTCTACGTGCATCATTTCTTCGATGGCTGTTCGTTTGAAAAGTCCGGCAAGCAGATCGTAACCCTGGTCATCACAATGGAAATGGAAATACATGTATTGGTGAATTGCGCTCATCTCATCTGAGGCGGCTTTATTAAGTAATTCAATACTTTTTTCGTGCATAATAAATAATTCCTTTCAGGTGAATCTTATTATACAAAAATATTAAATTTTTGACCCTAAAAATATGATTTAGGACAGGATATAAGTTACGTATTTACAGAAAGTAAAAAGGCTGCATAGGCAGCCTTTTTGCGGAGGTAAATATAGATTTGAAGAAAAGAATTATTTTGCTGCTTTTTCCATGTAGTTTTTTAACGAGCTATCCAATGCCGGCTTTTGCGAAACAGCTGTTTGCCAATCCTTAAGCGCATTTGGTTTATCCATTGAATTGAAGAATGAAAATCCCCTGTTAACATAAGCGTCAGTGAGGTTTGGATCAAGTTCAATAGCTTTTGAGTAGTCATTGATCGCCTGCGGGTACCTTCTTAAGTTGGCCAATGCAAAACCGCGGGCATTAAATGTCATTGCGTTTGCCGCACCAAGTTTGATGGCTTTATCAAAATCCTCCAGTGCAAACTGGAACTGATCAGTGTTCAGAAAAATGTAACCCCTGTTTATGTACGCATCGGCAAGTGTTGAATCGGTTTGAACGGCTTTATCATAATCAGGCAGCGCGTCAAAATATCTTTTCATGTTCGCGAAAGCGTATCCGCGCGTGTTATAATATATGGCGCGTTTGGGATTGAGCTCAATTGCCTTGGTGAAATCTGTTACAACATTTTCATATTTATTCAGGCTTAGATAAGCAAAGCCCCTGTTTGCATAAGCATCTTCATAATTTGGATTGAGTTCAATAGCTTTGGAATAATCCTTAACAGCCTGAATGTAATCTTTAAGCAGGGCATAAACATATCCGCGCCTGTTTATATAAATGGCACTTTTTGTGTCCTTCTCAACAGCCTTTTCGTAATCTTCCATTGCCTTTCCGTATTCATTGGTCGTGATGTACACATAGCCCCTGGCGTCGTAGAATCGGGCTGAATCAGGTGAGATATCAATTGCTTCGCTGAAGTCCTCAATTCCTTTAGAAAGATCATTCCTGGTAACATACAATACACCCCGGTGGTACCAGGCTGTCTGATTCTTTTTATCAAGCTCAATCGCTTTGTTGAATTCATTCATTGCATCATCAAGCTTGCCTTTGTTCTGGAGTTCAATGCCTGATTTCAGATGTTTTGCAGATTCTTCGGGATTTCTTCCGGCGCAGCCAAGTATAACAGACAAAAGCAATAGAACGGGAATAAGATATTTATATAACATATTTAAGTTGAATTTTTGTATTTATTGTAGTAAGTTTAGAGAATTAAAAATTTACTTGTAATACCGTAAAAAAGTTAGAAAAAAGATGAAAAATTTAGTAAAAACAGCATTTTGTTTGTCAGCCATTGCTGTGATGTTTACCGGCTGCAGCAAAGATAAAGGAAGCAAAGTTGTAGATAATTACAAAGTTCAGCACAAAGATACAGCGGATATAAACAAGGATCAGTACAGAATTGCCGAAATATTTGATGGTGATAAAAGCCAGATGCATGATCTTATCAAAGGACCCGCAACATTTGATATTATGCATCAGGGCACAGGTTCATATAAGATCCGTTTGTTGAAAAATGACGGCACAGAAATTGCTGTTTTGGCTGAAGGCTCAGGTGATTTTAAAGGCAAGAAACAACTGGATATACCTGAAACCACGGCTTATATACTTGATGTAAAATCTACAGGAAAGTGGTCTGTTTACAGGGAGTAATAAACAGGTAGCATTTTAAATCAAAAAGGAATGACAATTAAGTCATTCCTTTTTTTATTTCCCCACTTAAAGCCGTAAACGGCTGAAAGTGAAATTGTTTTTCTGCCTTATCCTGCAGAACAATTCGTTTTTATTTTATCAGAGGTCTGATCCTGTTGATCTTCGGCCGCAATTCAGCTTCGTATGTTCTGTTAAGCAGTATAGCCTGTTCCCAGTCACGCGCGGCTTCTTTAAATTTTCTTTGTGCGAGATATGAGGTTCCTCTGTTGTAATATCCCTTCGCCAGCCGCGGATCTTTGAATATTACAGTATCATACTGAAATACAGCGGAGTCAGGTTTACCCAATATATCATAAATATTACCTTTATTAAAATTTGCTATCGTATCATCCGGTTTCAGGTAAAGAACCATATTGTAATCTGCCATTGCTGAATCGTATATTTTGAATCTTTCGTAAGCATTGCCCCTGTTCATATAGGCGGAATGGTTAGACTGTGTCATCCTGATATATTCATTGTAATCTGATATCGCTTCGCGGTAAAATTTTATGTTCTGAAAGTGATTGCCTCTATCAAGATATGGGCCCGGTTCAATTGGCTTTTTCTTTATAAGCTCATTAAGCAATTGGAAAGCCTGAGTATTCCATACCTTGTATATGCTATCCCTTGGGATACTGTAACCCCTGTGGTATGAATCCAGGGAATCTCTGTAGTCAAAATTTCCCGTGCCGTAAATATCTGTGCTATCGCGCTGACGGATCAGGTTTGAATCGATAAGCTCTCTTATGATCTCATCGTACTCTGCCTGTTCAAGGGAATCCTTTTCTTTGCGAAGCTCTGACTCTGTCTTCTTTGTGCATCCCGCAAATAAAAGCGAAATTGCTACAATAAAAAGCGCTGCTACTGAAATGATGTTTTTGATCATAAACTTGGATAATTTCATATAATATTCAAATATATTGAATAAGAAAGTAATTTATTAAACTAAAATTAAGTATTGCAAAGATTAACTTATTCGGGCTATAAATGAATACCGTATTTACGGCATTTAATTTTCGTTAGAATATTTAGAGTTACCCGCTACTTCCTGGTTTTTATCTTTTTGTTTTTCGCCATTGATTCTGCTGCAAGTTTTTTCTTATATAACAGCAATTTCCTCAGCAGAGATTTGTTATTCGTAGCTAGAATTTCAACAGCAAGAAGTCCTGCGTTCTTCGCGTTGCCTATGGCAACGGTTGCTACGGGAATGCCGGTTGGCATCTGTACAATTGATAGCAGTGAGTCAATTCCTTCAAGTGCTTTTGTACGGATTGGTACACCAATAACAGGTAGTGGTGAATGCGAAGCAGCCATTCCCGGCAGATGTGCCGCGCCTCCGGCGCCTGCGATAATTATTTTTAAGCCGCGCTTGTGGGCAGTATCCGCATACTTGGCCATAAAATGCGGTGTGCGGTGAGCAGAGGTGATCTTTATTTCATATGGAATACCGAACTCATCACAAACATTCGCGGCTTCCTGCATCGTTGGCAGATCTGAATCACTGCCCATAATAATGCCTACAATAGGTTTTTTCATTTTACTAATTTTTGTTATTACTGCCTGCCTTGTCTCAAAGGCAAGGCGGAATCTTGTTTTTGATTTTGTCATTCAGGAATGACAGGCAAAAAATTAAATCACAATTTTCTTTTCAGCTGCTTTAGCTTTTCTTAATATTGTACCCGGGTCATTTCCGGTTACAGTTACATGACCCATCTTTCTGCCAACCCTCGAATTCTTCTTCCCGTAAATATGCAGATGAATATCTTTATCGCCGAGTGCCGCCGCATAGTTCTTCACGATACCTTCTTTGTTTGTTTTGCCCAGCAGATTTATCATAACAGCGGAGCTGTTAACCATAGCTGTATTGCCAAGAGGTAAATTTAACACTGCTCTTATATGGTTTTCAAACTGCGAAGTTATACAGCCTTCAATGGTGTAATGACCCGAATTGTGCGGCCTTGGAGCCATTTCATTAACCAGTATTCTGCCATCATTTGTGTAAAACATTTCTATTCCGAATAATCCGAATCCTTTAACGGCTTTCACGCAATCCATGGCAATCTTTGAAGCTTTACGGCGGACACTTTCTTTTACTTTGGCGGGAGCTATCACAGTATGACAAATATGATCCTTCTGAATAGTTTCAACAACGGGATAGACTACACTTTCTTTTTGGGTTCTAGCGGCCATTACGGCAAGTTCTTTTGTAAAGTGTACAAATTCTTCCGCGAGGAGTTTTGAGTGACGGTGGGTCAGTTTATCAAATGCTGTATCAAAATCCTTCTTATTTCTCACCATTGCATTGCCGTAACCATCGTAACCCATTTTCCTTGATTTAAGTACAAACGGGAGCTTCAGTTCTTCAGCTGTTTTTTCAAATTCATATTTATGGTTTACTGCTGTGAATTTTGGAAGCGGAATATTGTACTTCAATAGAGTTTGTTTCTGGATAAGTTTATCCTGGATCATTGCTATAGTTGCCGATGACGGAAAAACTTTCACGCCGAGTGATTCCAGGTATTCTATAATCCTGTAATCAATGAATTCGTTTTCAAGTGTTATAACATCAGTTTGTGTGGCAAGTTTTTTGAGGAGCTTTTTGTTTGAAGAGCTGCCGATCAATTCAATAGAAGAGATCATTCCCGCAGGCGAGCCTGCTTCTTTTTCCAGCACCGCAACATCAAAGCCCATGCGTATTGCGGCAAATGCTGACATCCGAGCTAACTGCCCGCCGCCTAAGATGCCTATACAAATTGGTTTTTTCAATTTTAGCTGAATTTAAAGCAGAAATGATAATTTTGAACTGAGTTTCAGACAAATATCAAAAAAAAATTGCAGAAATAAAATCTAATAAAACATTGAATGGTATTTCATAATACAAGGGTAATGATCGTAATCAACCGGAAGCATGCGCTTTAACAAGCTCAAGCACTTCGCCAACGGCGTCTTCATTGTTGGTGGAGTTTGTCACGTAATCAGCTTTTCGTTTCAGCTCAGGTATGGCATTTTTAACAGCTATGTTATAAGCGCCGAAATCAAACAGCGGCATATCGTTGTGCCAATCGCCGATCACAGCCACATTTTTTTTGTTGAATCCCAAGTGCTTAACAAGCCTTTTAACGCTTTCGAGCTTGTTGCTTTGTTTGTTCTTTATGGTAAGCAGGTAGTAATCATTGCGGGGTGATTTGGTAACACTCAGCGAAACACCGCGTTTATCAAAAAATCCGAAGCCCGCTTTAATGTGTTTCATGCTGGCTTTATCTTCGCAGTAAATCAGTATTTCAAGTATATCTTTTACTCCGGTAAAATCAGAGACATCTTTTATCGGGGCTGAAAGTTTTGTGTACTCTTTAACTACAGCGTTATTGGGAGTTACAAAAAGATTGTGTTCATCACACATGGTTATCTTGCCGTAGTTATCTTCTGCAAGAGAAATTGCTTTGTGTACAAATGAATCTTTGATCGTACCCCTGTAAACAGCGCTGCCGTTTCTGCTTTTTATAAGCGCGCCGTCAAGGGTCACAAACGGGATATCAATTTCAAGGTCATCGGCAATATGAGATGAAAAATGAAATGACCTTGCCGAAGAGAGTGTGCAGAAAATATTCTGTTTTTTCAGCTCTTTAGCAAGCTGCAGAGTTTTTTCGCCAACATTTCCATGCTGGTCAACCAGTGTGCCGTCAATATCTATGACAATTAATTTTATGTCCTTTAGTCTGTGGGTCAATACGTTGTTTTCGGGTAATTTAATACTGTGAACAGGTTATAAACTGCCTGCAAATTTAGCTATATGAATGCTTAAAAAAAATTCATTTTGAAGGTTTTGTAGTATGTAATATGAACTAATGATTATTAATCATACTGCCATTTTCTTTTTAAGTATCAAAAACGATAAATATGGAATAATCATAGAAGCAGCCATCCAGAGCGTAACAGCAAGTGTTGCCCTCTCATCCATAGGACCGGCAGCAAGCACGGGAATTATTGTATCAATTGCGGCATGTACTATTGCCGGCGCCCAAATAGTGTTTCCTCCTTTTTCATACAAATAAGAAAAAGGAAAGGACGAAACAACGGCAAGCAAAACTGCCATACCCCCAACAAGCAACCCCTGGTTTATAATAATTGGAATATGCGCAACCGAAAATAAAATTACAGCAAGCCATGCTGCTTTCCAAAAGCTTCTGCCTTCGCGAAGCCGGCGGAATAAAAACCCGCGGTACAAAACTTCTTCTGCTATCCCATGTAATACAAATACTCCGATGGCAAGCCATATCCAGTTTTGTGGTATAGAGAAATTATATCCAGTAAGCATAGTAATTAAAGGATAACATAAGAATAGAAGTATTGTAATTATTAGCGATGCAGCTATTGCTTTACTGCCGGGTTTTCCTAAGCCAAGAATTTTTACCAGGTCAGAAATTCGGGTCTTAAATAACAATACTTCAGTTATTGCAGCTGCAATTAATACACATACAGAAATAAGAAGCGCATTTATGGGGTTTACAGTATCGCCGGTTAATTTGGCTGTCAGTTCAAAAGTACCGTATAATATAATATAACCGGTAATTATAAGGATTAAACTTTTGTTCCTGAAAATTTCAGTCGAAGTATTTTTTTCCATAAATTATAATTGTCATGAATTAAAATATATCAGCAAAAAATATCAGTAAATTGTAAATTAGCAAATAAATTTGAATCAAAACAGTATTTTATAGAAACATATTTCCACTGATTATTAGATTACAATTTCGTAATTTTGTAAGATATGAAGTATAATTTTACTGAAATTGAGAAAAAATGGCAGGATTTTTGGGATAAGAACAAAACCTTTGCCGCAGAAATAGATCACTCCAAACCCAAGTATTACGTACTGGATTTCTTTCCGTATCCTTCAAGCGATGGCCTTCATGTTGGCCACCCGGAAGGATATACCGCCACAGATATTATTGCGCGGTATAAAAGGATGAAAGGTTTTAACGTGCTGCATCCTATGGGATGGGATGCCTTTGGTTTACCCGCCGAACAGTTCGCGATAAAAACAGGAATACATCCGCGCATCACTACTCAAAAGAGCATAGATAATTTTAAGCGGCAGCTGAAATCAATAGGACTATCAATTGACTGGTCGAGAGAAATAGCTACTGTTGACCCTAAATACTACAAATGGACTCAGTGGATATTTTCTCAGCTTTATAAAAAGGGACTTGCTTACCAGGCGGAAATCGCCGTCAACTGGTGTCCGGAGCTTGGCACAGTCTTAGCCAACGAAGAAGTACCCGAACAGATAGAAAAAGGTTACACGGTTGTACGCAGACCCATGAAACAATGGATGCTGAAAATTACCGAATATGCTGAAAGATTACTTATTGATCTTGATATGCTGGACTGGCCTGAAAGTACAAAAGAAATGCAGCGCAACTGGATAGGAAAATCAGAAGGCGCAAAGGTAACCTTCAGTATAGCAGGTGAGGATGCAGGTTCGGTAGAAGTTTTCACAACCCGGCCGGATACATTATGGGGAGCTACTTACATGGTGCTCGCACCTGAGCATCCGCTTGTGGATAAGATAACGACACCTGAATGTAAAACCGCAGTTGATATATATAAAGAGAACGCTAAACATAAATCTGATCTTGAGCGCCAGGCGCTGGAAAAAGAAAAATCAGGTGTGTTCACCGGCGCTTATGCAGTTAACCCGGTTAACAATGCTGAAATACCGATATGGATAAGTGATTACGTGCTTATGGGCTACGGCACAGGCGCTATTATGGCCGTACCCGCGCACGATGAGCGCGATTGGGAATTTGCCACAAAGTATCACATACCAATCATTGAAGTAGTAAAGCCTGCCGCAGGTGAAACAAGTGATATCACCAAAAAAGCTTTCAGCGCAGAAGGTGTTGCGGTAAATTCTGATTTTATAAACGGTCTTAAAACCGAGAAAGCAAAGAAAAAAGTTATTGAGTGGCTTGAAGCTAAAGGTCTTGGCAAGGGTACAGTTCAGTACAAGCTGCGCGATTGGTTATTTTCACGCCAGAGATTCTGGGGAGAGCCATTCCCCATAATTCATCTTGAAGACGGCACAGTAAAACTGCTGCCTGAAGATGAATTACCTGTGATGCTGCCGGAAGTTGAAAATTATAAAACCATTGGAACGGGAGAGAGCCCATTGGCGGGAATCAGCGAATGGGTAAATACTACCGATCCGGAAACCGGCAAACCCGCTAAGCGTGAAACCAATACTATGCCGCAATGGGCAGGTTCATGCTGGTATTACTTAAGGTTCCTTGATCCCAATAACGATAAGGAGTTTATTAACAAAGAAGCAGAAAAATACTGGATGCCTGTTAACCTGTATTTAGGCGGAGCCGAACATGCTGTTCTGCATTTACTTTATGCACGGTTCTGGCATAAGGTGCTGTTTGATCTTGGGTATGTTTCAACCCGTGAGCCATTTGTTAGGCTGTTCCACCAGGGTATGATACTTGGTGAAGATTCAAACAAAATGTCAAAAAGCCGCGGTAATGTTGTGAATCCCGATGATGTAATTGCAGGTTACGGCGCTGATTCGCTGAGGCTGTTTGAGATGTTCCTCGGTCCGCTTTCAGCAACAAAGCCGTGGTCAACCAAGGGCATCGAAGGTGTTTACCGTTTCCTGAATAAAATTTGGCGGCTTGTTGTAAATGAAGATGGCGGAATTAACGCTAAGATAACAGAAGCCAAACCTGAAGGCGAAGCCGAAAGAGTTATGCACAGGACTATAATGAACGTGACCGAAGATATTGAAGATATGGATATGAAATTCAATACCTGTGTTAGCGAGCTGATGATATATGTAAATGAAATATCACGCCTTGAAACAATCCCAAGAGATTTGGTTGTTACATTATTAAAGCTTCTTGCGCCGTTCGCGCCGCATTTGGCTGAGGAGTTATGGAACCGCATGGGCAATGATACAACAATTGCATTTGCATCGTGGCCGGAATTCAATCCCGCCAAAGTGCAGAAAAATGTTGTTACCGTTATCGGTCAGATAAACGGCAAGGTACGCTCAAAAATTGAAGCGCCAACCGATACACCTGATGATAAGCTGATCGAAATTATGAAACAGGACGAAAAGATAAAAACATACCTTGATGGTAAGCAGATTGTTAAAGAAATTGTTGTAAAAAATAAGCTTGTGAACATAGTAGTAAAATAATTTTAAATGAACTACCAGCACACAATACATTTTACACTTGAAGAAGCCAACGATAAGCTGGATAACATCAAAGCTGATATAGAAGAAATGATGAACCTTAAGCGGAAGCTTGACCAGAAAGGCTTTGATGTTTACAGTCACAGTTATCTTGGCGGCTCGGGTCCCAACGGGCAAGGTGCTTTCCCTGAAGAAATGGAAGGGCTTATTAATATACTGCGCAGACTGAACGATGATGGAGTTATTGTAAAAGGGATTGACAGGGGACTGGTTGACTTTCCGCACTTGCGCAATAACGGCGAGGAAGTTTATTTATGCTGGAAGTACGGCGAGGGTGATATCAACTGGTGGCACACAATCCCCGATGGGTTTTCAGGCAGAAGAAATATCAGCGAGTTATAGTTTTTTCAGGGAACAGTTTTTTTGTTCCCTTTTTTGTTTTTAAAAACGTATTTGAAATACTGAATTTTCAGCAAGCTAAATTTGCCAAATAGAATTAAAGAACTATTTATTGTTGTAGCCACGCCCTTTAGGGCGTGGATTAATCACGAAAGATAAAAGGGCTTTAGCCCTGAACGATTGCAATTTGTTAGTCACTTTATTCACTCTTTATTTATAACCTTTCTTCACGAATTTGAGTTTAGCTGCACGAAAGCCGTGGTAAGTTTTGAAGAAATAATTAAAATAACCCTGAAAAAAAAGAATTACAATAGTTATGAGGTAAGAAATAATATATGGGTATAATAAATAAAATGGTTGTAAGCACCCTGCCGCTTGTTCCAAAAGGAATTGTAAGAAAATTCGCGAACCGCTATATAGCAGGAGAAACTCTTGCTCACGCGGTAGCAACTTCCAAAAAACTTAATGCCAAAGGCATTATGGGTACAATAGACGTGCTGGGTGAAGATGTATTTAAGAAAGAAGACGCGACCCGTTCTAAAAATGAATGCCTTGAAGTGCTTGATGCTATAAAAGAGCATTCACTCAATTCCAATCAATCAATTAAACTTACATCACTTGGTTTGAAAATTGATAAGGAATTTTGTTTAAGCAACGTTAAGGAGATCTTCGCAAAAGCAAAAGAGAAAAATATTTTTGTGAGGATAGATATGGAAGATTCTTCGGTAACGAATGATACTATTTGGGTATTTACCGAAGCGCGCAAAACCTACAGCAACTGCGGCATCGTGCTGCAGGCTTACCTGCGGCGGACTTATGACGATGCCGCAAAACTGATAGAAAGCGGAACCAACTTCAGGCTTTGCAAAGGTATTTATATTGAGCCCGAGGAAATTGCGTTTAAAGAAAGACAGGAAGTACGTGATAATTTCCTAAAGATCCTAAGGCTGATGCTGGAAAAGGATTCTTACGTTGGAATTGCGACACACGATGAATATCTTGTTGAAGGTGCGTATAAACTGATAGAGGAGCTTAAAAAACCAAAAGATCGGTATGAATTTCAGATGCTTCTGGGAGTAAGAGAAGGTATGCGAGATAAGATTGTGAAAGACGGTCACCGTATGCGTATTTATATACCTTTTGGTACACATTGGTACCAGTATTCCATAAGAAGATTTAAAGAAAATCCGCAGATGGCGGGTTACGTGATTAAAAGTATTTTAAACGGCGGAAAGTAGTTTATGCGGGTTTAATTTGTTATAAAAAAAAGGCTGTATCAAAAATGATACAGCCTTTTGTTTTTATCAAATGATTAGAATTTAATTACTTTTCTCTTCTTTTTTATCAGCCCCAGCGGTTTTAATTGTGACCGTGCCTTTTCCGGAATCGAAAATTGTTTCAAATGTTTTCAGGTTCTCTTCTGCGGGTCCCGTTTCTACTTTTCCCGTTAAGGAAAATTCGGAGCCGTGGCAGGGACAAACGAACTTGTTACCTTCCAGCTCTACATCACAGCCTTTGTGTGTGCAGATAGTTCTGATAGCGAGGAAGGTTGTTTCAGAATTCCTGATGAGCATCAGCTCATCGTTTATCTTTACGCTGCCGCCTGTTTTGGATAGCGCGGCGTTTTCTGAAAGTTTTACAACTATATCATCACCTGATTTACGGAAAACCGCTTTTGCAGCAGCCGCTGATCTTGTTAATGCTGAAATATTTATACTTGAAAGCATTGCGCCGGAGGCAATTACTCCCACAGCTGAACGCTTTATAAAATCTCTTCTTGATAGTTTACCTGGCATGAAATTTATGCTCCTTTAAAGTTTACCCTTTTGATATTTCAATATTTAAAATTAGTGTTTCATTATTAAACATTCAATATATTTGCATTAAAGTTACAATTATTTGCAATTAGGTGTATTCCAGTAGTTTAGGGTCAATTTAACATACAAGGTTATAGTTGTTTCAATTGAAAAACGTTAAAAATACAGGTATTTTGCAGAATAAATTAAAACCTCACCCCCACCCCCTCTCCTAAAAGGAGAGGGGAGCGAATAAATAATAATTTAACAAAACAGTTTAATTAATTATGAGTTTAGAACAAGATATCGAAAAATACTTTGCAGCAGGTGAATTGACCCCTGCTGAAAAGAAGAAGGCCATGGCAGCGTTTAAGGAAATGGTAAAGCTTCTGAATGCCGGCATAGTGCGCAGCGCGGAAAAATCAGGCGGCGCGTGGAAAGCCAACACATGGGTTAAAAAAGGTATCCTGCTTGGATTCAGACTCGGCAAAAACAAGGATATGTCAATTTTTAAACAAATGCTTTTTTTTGATAAAGACACGCTGCCCATTAAACCTTTGAAGCTGGCAGACGGCGTTCGGATAGTGCCCGGTGGATCAACAATAAGAACGGGCGCGTACATTGGCAAAGGTGTAATTTGTATGCCGCCAATGTATGTAAACATTGGCGCATATGTTGATGATAATTCACTCATCGATTCTCACGCTCTTGTTGGCTCCTGCGCGCAGCTTGGTAAAAAGATACATCTTTCAGCGGCAGCGCAAATTGGTGGAGTGCTTGAGCCGATAAACTCTGTGCCCGTAATAATTGAAGATGAAGTAATGATAGGCGGCAACTGCGGAATTTATGAAGGTACAATTGTTCAGAAAAGAGCAGTCATTGGCGCAGGATGTATTATCACAGGATCAACACCGGTATATGATACCGTTAAGGGAAAAATTTACCGCAAGACAAAGGATGAGCCTCTTGTTATCCCCGAAGGCGCGGTAGTAGTTGCGGGCTCACGCCCGCTGGCAAACCAGTTCGGCATGGAGAATCATTTATCTGTTTACACTCCGATGATCATAAAGTACCGCGATGAAAAAACCGATGCCGGAACGGCGCTGGAGGAAAGTTTGAGGTAAAGCAAAACAGAAACCGGTATGATTTTTCAGTTTAAGGCTTGTTAATGTTAAAATTGAAAACATCCGGTCTTGAGTAATGCCCGGCAACATCAAACATACGTTTGGCTTCAATTATTTCTTTCATATTCAGTTCAGCATATAAAATTTCCTGTTGAGCATCCACGGGTCCTGTAAGGAGTTTTCCCTTCGGATCAATAACGCAACTGTTACCAGTATTTATCCATTCTTTATCTGCTGGATATAAATTTTTAAATTCAAATTCATCAGGTATGTTATTTTTTTTTATTGCCATGCAGGTGCTTATTACAAATAAACCTCCTTCTCTTGCAATATGCTTCATGCTTTCAAGCCAATTCGGACTTTTATCCCATGTAGGCGCAGCAAGGATCTGCGCCCCGGTTTCATAAATTGCAGTTCTTGCCAAAGGCATATAATTTTCCCAGCAAATGAGACCTGCAATTTTACCCGCAGTTGTATCATAAGCTTTAAGCGTAGTACCGTTGCCCTGTGCCCAAATAAGCCTTTCACCGCCGGTAGGCATAAGCTTACGGTGAACTCCAGTGATCTTTCCTTCAGAGTTTATAAACAAAAGGCTGTTGTAAAGGCTGGCATTGCTTTGACCGGTATTTCTTTCATTCATTCCCATAACCACATTTATGCCCGCTTCTTTTGCTGCTCTGCAGAGCTTATCGGTGCTGTCATCCGGAACAGATACGGCGCTTTCGACCAGGCGAATATACATATCATTAAGAACCGCGCCTTTGCTGTTTGGGATAAGCCATACCCAGTCAGGGTAGCCGGAGATAAATACTTCGGGGAATACAACAAGTTTCGCGCCGTTCTTTCCTGCTTCTAAAATTGCTCCACATGCTTTTTCTATCGTTTTTTCTTTGTTAAGAAACACAGGCGCAAGCTGTGCTGCTGCTATTTTAATCTGTTTTATCATAATAATATTCTTGTTTCAATTTTTATATTATTCACATAAGCAGATATTAAAATTGTTTCAAAAAGTCTCCAATGGTTAATTCATACCTGTTAATATTTCAATATACTAATTGCAGTATTTTATTACTATGAAATATTCGTAAATTCGGTTAAATTTGATAGATACAAACTGATAAATAGTAACCGTTTTGAAATACGCCATTATATCAGATGTTCACGCGAATCTTGAAGCAGTCGAAGCCTGCTTCAGGCAAATTGATAAGCTAAAAGCTGACCGTATCATTTGCCTTGGCGACCTGGTTGATTACTGCGCTGAGCCCAATGAAGTAATTTCGATAATCAAAAATAATTGCGATATTGTTTTACTCGGTAATCACGATGAAGCGCAATATAACTTTTCGCTCTCAGAAAGATTCAACGAAAGGGCGAGGGCATCATCGGTTCATACCCGTGAAGTATTGAAAGAAATTAATCTTGAATATATAAAATCACTGCCGCTAACTCATTCAGAAAACGGACTGCTGTTCGCTCACGCTTCGCCTTCTGAACCTTTTTCATATAAGTATGTTTTGAACGAAGATTCAGCGGTTTTGAACTTCAGCGCATTTGAAGAAAAAATTTGTTTTATCGGTCACTCGCACAAACCCCTGATTTTTGAAAATTCACGCAGTGGGATCAAAACTATCTCAGAAGGTACCCTAAACAATGATTGCAGGTATGTTATTAATGTCGGCAGTGTGGGGCAGCCGCGTGACGGTAATAACAAGTTATCATTCGGATTGTTTGATACCAAAAACAACCAATACACCAACATTCGCACTGATTATGACCGATCTTCAGCAAGTATAAAGATCTACAAGTAGGACTGCCTGTATTTCTTGCATCCAGGATTTTAGTTGGAATTTAGTTTCAAATTTCAATTCTCACCAACCACCTCCAAAATTGCCCGGAAATCACTAACTCAAAGTAAAACAGCACAATAACTTATGATTATTATCATACGCACTATTGATATATATCATTGGGCAGGTACAAATTGACCGTTAAATTTGTATAGTTAAAGTTTACTAAATTGAACGGGAAAATGAAAGATCTGGTAATATTGGGAGCTGGTACCGCGGGCACGATGATGCTGAATAAGCTGTATAAGTTACTGGATAAGAATGAATGGAAGATCACAATTGTAGATAATGAAAAGAACCATTATTACCAGCCCGGTTTTTTGTTTATTCCATTTGGTGTTTACACCAAAAAGGATGTTGTAAAACCCAAAAAACAGTTTTTCCCGGGTGAGCATGAGATGATCGAGTCAGAGATTTTCAAAGTTCTGCCTGAGTTCAATAAGGTTCACCTCAATAACGGTATCATTTTGGATTATGATATACTTATAATTGCCACCGGGTCAAGAACCGCGCCGGAAGAAACTGAAGGTTTGAAAGATAAATTATGGTATAAGGATATTTTTGATTTTTATACTCTTGAAGGCGCGCTTGCACTTGCCGAAAAATTCAAAAAGTGGAATGGCGGCAAGCTAGTGGTAAACATCACAGAAATGCCCATCAAGTGTCCGGTTGCTCCGCTTGAATTCGCTTTTCTGGCTGACGCTTTTTTTGAAGATAAACGCATACGCGAAAAAGTGCAAATTACTTATGTTACACCTCTTGCGGAAGCGTTTACTAAACACAAGTGCTCTGAAGTACTTGGCCACTTTCTGGATGATAAGGGCATAGAGCTTGAAGCTGAGTTTAATATAGCAAGGATTGACAATGAAAATAAGAAGCTCATATCTTGGGATGAACGAGAAATAGATTTTGATCTCCTGGTTACAGTTCCCGTAAATAAAGGAGCAGATTATATTGAAGCCAGCGGACTTGGGGATGAGCTGAATTTTGTACCCACTGATAAACATACACTGCAATCACTTCAGCATAAAAACATATTTGTTATTGGTGATGCTTCAAATATTCCCGCAAGTAAAGCGGGTTCAGTTGCGCACTTTGCTTCTGAAATTTTAACGGAAAATATTCTAAGTTATATAAATGCCATGCCGCTTGCAGCTAAGTTTGATGGTCATGCAAACTGTTTTATTGAATCAGGCCACGGCAGGGCATTTTTGATAGATTTTAATTACGATGTAGAACCGCTTCCGGGTAAATTTCCGCTTGCCCATTTGGGCCCCTTCTCGCTGCTTAAGGAGTCCAGGACAAACCACATTGGCAAACTGATGTTCAAATGGACTTACTGGAACCTGCTCCTGAAGGGAAAGGAATTACCAGTTGGAAGCGCGATGAGCCTGGACGGAAAGATATTGGATAATCAGCAGATCAAAGAACAATTCATAACAGATACACAGCAGATTCAAAAACTCTCGGGAGGAATATAAAAAATGTCAAACGCGGCAGCAGAAAAAATAATACTCGGCAAAACGCTTGCAATAGACGCAGACGGAAATCTTGTAAATATGGCAGACTGGAATGAAGAGATAGCCGGCGAACTTGCCAAAGAAGAGGGTATTGCTGAGCTTAACGGGCAGCATTGGCAGGTTATAAATTTCATGAGGAAAGTTTATTCTGAAACAGGTGATTCATCTTCTATCAGAAAGTTAACAAAGGAAAGCGGTGTTGATACCAAAACGCTTTACGCATTGTTTCCCAAGGGACCCGCTAAAAAAGCGGCAAGAATTGCCGGTCTTCCAAAGCCAAAGGGATGCATTTAAGCAGTTTACAATTATCAATGAGCAATCAGCAATAAAAGATAAATAGCAGCAACAACTAAACAAAAAGCCGGAAAATTCAGGTGTTAAGATGTCACAAAATAAAGTCGTGGAAAATAATTACGAACCAATAAAAAAAGTATCAATTATTGTTTCTAAGGGGTCACTTGAAGGAGTTTACCCGGGATTGATCATGGCCAACGGCGCGCGGATGGAAGGGATTGAGGCTAATCTGTTTTTTACCTTTTTTGGAATGGAAGCCATCATAAATAAAAAGATGGATCACTTAAAAGTAGCTACAGTCGGAAATCCCGCAATGCATATGCCAACCCTGATAGGCTCTCTGCCGGGAATGAGCGCGCTAGCAACGCATATGATGGAAAAAGAAATGGAAAAGATAGATATTCCGCCTGTAAGAGAGTTTCTTGAGATGATACACGATGCAGGATGTAACATTTATGCCTGCAAGGCTTCTGTGGATATGTTTCATTTAAAGAAAAGTGATTTTTGTGAACAGGTTGATGATATTATAACGGTTGGAGAGTTTTACGAAAAATCAGCCGGTGCAAGTATTATATTTACATAGTGTTAAGTAAATGAGCTTGTAATATAAATAATTACACTATTATAGTATAAAGTATACTAACTTCTAACGTATTTACGGTGTAATTTTGTACAAGAAGAAAATTGCAGGCCTTCCTTTATAGCGCTCTTTTAAAAAAGTAAGTTACACGGATTCGGTTTGCAATGATGCATTTAAAACTTTTACTTAATTAAAACTTATGAAAATGTACTCCTTATTTAGATTTATTGCCCTTTTGATCTTCACTACTTCGCTGTTTACCGGCATTGTATATGCTCAGCAGGAAGATGACCCGGATAACCCGAGGACCTGGAAATACTTTAAAGTCTTTGCAAGGGCAGAAGATGACAGTATTTTTATTACCGCTCAGGATGATATGGGCATAGAGCCCAAACTTGAAAGTTATACAATTGTTGTAAACCTGGTAGATGGCAATGCGCAGAATCAGTTTGTTATGCTGGGTGATGAATCTGACCCTTCCGCGCAGCGATACGCATGGAGCCAGCTTTCCAAGAAAGTACAGGATGGTTTGATAAACTGGACAGGAACAAACAAAGAGAATCTGAATGCGAAAAGACTGGATTATGCCAGTGTATTCCTGGATGTTATCAGGCAGATAAAGATAAAAGAATTTGTAGCTCCGCCAAAAAGAGAAAGGACTATCAGAAGCACCACGGCATATATAAATCCGTACTTCCAGCTCTTTGGTGGTGAAAGACTGGGTATTCCGTTAAAAAGATCAATTGGTTTTACCTTCGGGATTGGCAACAAATACAGCGCGCCGTTTGAAAGTGACCTTGTTAGTGTGGGAATGAATATTATAGGCGTCAGCATAAATTACAATACAACCATTGATAATCTGAATACTCATACTTTCGATCCGGAAACAGGAGATAATTACCCGTGGAAGCAGTATAACAATATATTTTCACCTCTCAGGGCTATAGAGCTCAGTTATGTTATTCCGCTTGGTAACTTTCTTGAAGTAGGAGTACTGAGTGATATCAAGTTTGGCAAACATACGACCGGATCACTTGGACCGCCCAACATTTTTTATGAGAACGGAGATTCATCAAAACCGATGCCGAATAATGTTTTAAGAGGAACGTATCTTAATGCGGAGTTCCGCTACCCGTTCAGAATGTTCGGATCGACGCGAACACAGGTTTACGCGGCATACTACGCCAACGAAATGAATATCGGTTTAATAACCAGGGAAAGCCGTTTGGCGGGAGCTGTATTTGATTTCAGAACAAATATTACACTGAAAAAGATAAGAAACTTCCAGATATTGCTTGAAGTAATGGTATCAAATATTGGAGAAGGTTTCGCGCTGAACTCCTTTGCATTTGGTCCTTCAGTAAGACTTTCTAAAACCGATAAAGGAAGTTTTGGCGTTATTACAGCATTCATAAACGCAAGATTTAAACTGGGTGATTTTTTTGATGAACGGGAAAAAAAGTAATTTTGTAATACAAGAGTTTTAGCTTCATTAAAAAATATTACTTAATTCAATATTATATATAGTTACAGGAGAAAATGGCTGTGTTAAACAAAATTAAAGAACAATCTAACCGAACGAAGGAAAAATACTCGCAAAAGTATGTAACCCCGGAAGAAGCAGTTAAAGTAATTAAATCAAATGATCGTATTTATGTACAATCAGGATGCGCATATCCGCAGAGGCTTGTGGAAGCGATGGTTGCGCGCGCTCCGGAGCTTTTTGATGTAGAGCTTTGCCACTTAATGGTATTTGGCGAAGCGCCTTACATGAAACCGGAAATGGAAGGGCATTTCAGGCATAACGGGTTCTTTCTTGGCGGAAATACAAGAAAGCATGTAAATGCCGGCAAAGCTGATTTTATGCCAATTTTCCTTTCAGAAATACCATACCTGATAAAACATGATACAAAACACAAAGTAGATGTAGTTTTTATCCAGGTTTCACCGCCTGATATGCACGGTTTCTGCAGTATGGGAGTTGCGGTGGATTGTACTAAAGCCGCGGTACATGTAGCAAAATATGTTATTGCGCAGATAAATCCCAGGATGCCAAGGGTACACGGTGATAGTTTCATTCATATTAACGATATTGATTTCGCGTTTGAGTATGAACAGCCGCTGCAGGAATTACCCGGGATGCATGCCGAAAAGGATCCCGAAGAAACAAAGGTTTTCGAAAAGATAGGGCAAAATATTGCTGATCTTATTGAAGATGGTTCTACCCTGCAAATGGGAATTGGCGCAATACCCGATGCCGTACTTGCAAGGCTTACTGACAGAAAAGATCTTGGTATTCACACAGAAATGTTCAGTGATGGAGCAATTCCGCTGATTGAAAGCGGTGTTATTAACTGTGATAAAAAGACTTTGCTTCGCGGAAAGATAGTAACCTCATTTGTTCTTGGATCGCACAAGCTGTTTGAATATATCCACGAGAATCCGTTTGTTGAAATGAGAACTACTGAATTTGTTAATGATCCGTTCACTATAGCAAGAAACGATAAAATGATCGCGATAAATTCATGCCTTCAGGTTGATATGACCGGGCAGGTATGTTCTGATTCCATAGGCTACAATTTCTACAGTGGTTTTGGCGGGCAGGTTGATTTCATACGCGGCGCGGCGCGCTCTAAAGGCGGTAAGCCTATCATTGCGCTGCAATCGACTGCTAAGAAAGGTACTATCTCACGTATTGTACCAAGGCTGGAAGAAGGCGCGGGTGTAACTACATCACGAGGTGATGTTCACTGGGTTGTAACCGAATACGGCGCTGTTGACCTTCATGGTATGAATGTCCGTGAAAGAGTTCATGCCCTGATAAATATTGCTCATCCTGATTTCCGGGAAGAAATTGAAAGAGCTGCAAAAGAAAAAAAATATATCTGATATAACTTCTTAATAGATATGACTAAAACTGCAAGTGTGAAATGGATTGATGGATTTAAGCTTGAAGGTACTACCGATAGCGGAAAAACCGTTATGATGGATTCCGGTGAAAACGCGTCCGCGGCTTCGCCCGCGCAGCTTTTGCTGCAGGCACTCGCGGGATGCACTATGATGGATTGCGTGCTCATAATCGGGAAAGCAAGGAAGAAGATCGATAAATTTTGGGTTGATGTTACCGCTGAGGAATCTGAAGGGCATCCAAAGGTATTCACAAAATTTCACCTGACATATAATTTTTATGGGAATGAACTTGACAGCGATGTAATAGAAAGAGCAATTAAACTTTCTGAAGAGAAATACTGCCGTGTGCATGCAATGCTGCACAAAGCAGCTGAGATCAGTTCTTCATATAATCTGAACAAATGAACTTAGAATTAATATCATTTGTTAAGATTTAGTGAGGAATTATCTCAATTATAAGTTTGCCGAAAGGTAAACACAGCCAGCCCCCGTAATATCCTGATAATTGGATGTTTCGGGGGCATTTTCTTAACTAAAACTTAACAAAAAATTTACATTTGCTTAACGGGTTAACTTTAATTTTACATTTATTATTAAGAACTTAACTCAAAATTAATGTACTTTATGAAAAGAGTGATCTTGTTGTTTATTGTTGTTCTGTTTGCCGCCCCGGCTATAGTCTCACAGGATAAAAAGCCCGTTGAAACAGGCGGTAAGTTATGGGGTTATGTGTTTGGTGATTATTTTTTCAAGGCTGCCGGGGATTCGACCGGAAGCGGGACGCAGTATTCATCTTATGGTAATTCTTACCAGGGATTCGAAATACGCAGGGCTTATTTAGGATATGACTACACATTCAATGATAAGTTCAGTTCACAGTTTTTGCTTGAAGGAAATGATAAGATATTAACAAGTACCAGGCTGGGTCTGTTCATAAAAACAGCTTTTGTAGAGTGGAAAGCGTTTGAAAGAGTAAGTTTCGCAATCGGCCTTGTCCCCACTCCAACATGGAGCTGGGCATTGAATGAAAAAGCCTGGAACTACCGTTCCGTTGAAAAAACTATTATTGATATGCGGGGTCTTGGTATTGCAAGTGATCTGGGTGTAAGCGCGCGCGGGAAATTTGATAAAGCAGGTAATTATGGTTTTAATGTAATGATAGGCAACGGCAACGGCCAGAAGCCTGAAATGAACAAGTATAAAAAATATTACGGTAACCTGTTTGCCAAACCGGTAAAGGGCTTGCAGATGGAAGTTTACGGTGATTATGAACCTGCCGCTGATGATAAAAATAAAACAACGCTGAAAGGCTTCGTAGGATATACCTATGAGAAGTTTAACTTTGGAGTAGAAGCGTTTCAGCAGACCCAAAAAAATGCCGGCGGAACAGATATTGATGTCGTTCCCTTTGGGATAAGCGGATTTATCTGGGGCAATCTGCTGGGCAGGGAAAATAAACCTGTGCTGAATGTATTTGCCAGGTATGATATGTATGACCCTGATACCAAGAATGATTCAGTTGGTTACAAAGAGAACTTTATTACCGTTGGTCTTGATTACATGCCTATTGAAAATGTTCACTTCATGCCAAATGTTTGGGTAAACTCTTATAAAGCGAAAAATTCCGCAGCTACCGAGCGCAAAGCTGATGTAGTTGCCAGAATGACATTTTATTTTGTATTCAAATAAGGTTAGTAAAAATTCAGGATGATTTAAAGGGGCGTTAGCCCCTTTTTTTATTGACTTAAGTCAATTGGATTTACCTTAATTATGATGATATTAGTATTGTCATCATAATAAATCGATGGTAATCCTGTATCAAACTGCCGTCCGGATTAGAAATAATCCGGACGGTATTTCAAAATTAATTATCATCTTATTCATTGACTTAAGTCAATTTATATGCGCCGTTTATTAGCTATTTTTGAGTATAATTAAGGAGATAATTATGAAATATATAACGACTTTTTTGATGGTTTCAATGATACTTTCATCCGGTTTTAATCCGATAAATTCACAGGATAAATCAACCTATAAACTTTCAGGGTATGTTTTTGGCGATTACTTTTTTAAAGTGCAGGGTGATTCTTCCGGTTCACAAGGCGAATACTCGCCTTACAAAAAAGATTACCAGGCATTTGATATCAGGCGTGTAAATTTCAGTTATGAACATTCACTTTCAGATAATTTCACAGCGGGATTTTCACTTGAAGGAGGAAACAAATACCTTACAAACGGCAGGTTTTCAGTTATAATTAAAACCGCTTACATTGAGTGGAAAAATATTTTTCAGGGTTCCAGCCTTGTAGCGGGTTACTTTCCAACACCTGCTTTTGCATGGGGAATTTCTGAAAAAATGTGGGGCTACCGGTCTGTTGAAAAAACCATCAGCGATTTCCGCAGTCTAACAACTGCCGTAGATATCGGTGTGGGTCTAAAGGGCAGCTTCGATAAGAACAAGCAGTACGGGTATTTTGTTATGATAGGTAATGGTACCGGCACAAAGCCTGAAAACAATAAGTACAAAAATTATTACGCTTCACTGGATGCAAAACCGGTTGAGAATTTGAACATTGAAGCTTATTCAGAGTATGAACCCGCGGCTGAAGATAAAAGCAAACTTACTTTTAAATGTGTACTCGCATATCAGACACCATATTATACAGTTGGAACGGAAGTAATACACCAGATAAAGAAAAATTCCGGTATAAACAACAGCAACGTGAATCCGTTTGGAATTTCAATGTACGCTCACGGTACATTGATAAAAAATAAAAAAGACAAAACTCCGAAGCTGAACGCTTTCGCGAGATTTGATATGTATGATCCGGATACTAACCTGGATTCCGCCGGATTCAGAGAGAACTTCATTACCGCCGGACTTGATTATATGCCTATTCCATCTGTTCATTTTATGCCTAATATTTGGATAAATTCATATACAGATAAAAGCAGTGAAAAATTGGAAAAAAAATCCGATATTGTTGCACGACTAACATTCTTCTATACATATAAATGATAAGATCATATTTAATATTATCAGTTTGTATAGGAGTTATTGTCGGGTTGGGCTCTGCTACATTCTACTATGCCAAAGGGTATTCTTACATGCTTGATGACCCTGCAGCCTGCAATAACTGTCATGTAATGAATGACCAGTATTATTCGTGGCAAAAATCCTCGCATCGTTCTGTTGCTACCTGCAATGACTGCCATACACCAAATACAACGATCGGCAAATACACTGTAAAGGCCATTAACGGCTGGAATCACAGCTATGCTTTTACATCTGATGATTACCATAAACCTATCAGGATAAACAAAATGAACATGGAAGTAGCAGAAGAGAACTGCCGGCGCTGCCATGATATGCTTACTCATAATATCACTTTCCATGAAACCGATGACACCAAGATACAGTGTACATCCTGTCATTTGAGTGTTGGACATACAAAATAATTTTAAAAAAATAACGCAAAATGGAACAAAATAAAAAAGAAAAGTTATTCAGCGCAAAGTATCTGGTAATGTTTTTTATTACCGCTCTTGTAACAGCAGGTATTACCTTATTGCTGGTGAATATTTTTGAAAAGAAACAGGAAGCAACTTTATATCCTTCGGTTTTTAAACCTGTAGGTGATGAAGAAGTTGACCCGAAGGTATGGGGAGAAAATTTTCCGTTTGAATATGATACATATAAGAAAACAGAAACAAACGAAGGTCAGACTTTTTACGGCGGCAGTGATAACTACCAGAAGCTTGATAAATATCCAAACCTGAAGATATTGTTTTCGGGTAATCCTTTTTCAAAGGATTACCGTGAAGAGCGCGGGCATTATTGGGCAATCACAGATGTTAAAGAAACAGAAAGAATAAATGATAAGACTCCGAATACCTGTATAACCTGCAAAAGCTCCAGCGTAGCGGTAGATATAAAGAAAATGGGACCTGAAAATTTCTATAAAGCAATGTTTAAAGATGTAGGCGCCCATTATGATAAAAGCATCGGCTGCCTGGATTGCCATGACCCAAAGACAATGGCGTTAAGGATCAGCCGGCCCGCATTTATTGAGGCGATGGAAAGAAGGGGAATTGATGTTACGAAAGCTTCGCGCCAGGAAATGAGAAGTTATGTTTGCGGACAGTGCCATGTTGAGTATTATTTTAAAGGTGATGGCAAATATCTCACTTTCCCCTGGGATAAAGGTCTGCAGATAGACAGCATAGAAGCCTATTATGATGAAGTTAATTTCAATGACTGGACTCATGAAACAACCGGCTCGCCAATGTTAAAGATGCAGCATCCTGAATTTGAAACATGGTCAACCGGTATTCACGCCAAAAGCGGAGTTAGCTGCGCTGATTGCCACATGCCGTATGTAAAGAACGGTTCAGTGAAAGTAACCGATCACTGGATCAGGAGTCCACTTAAAAATGTAAACAACGCCTGCCAAACTTGCCACAAATGGAGTGAACAGGAAATGGTAAACCGCGTTAAGACTATTCAGGACAGGACTTATGAAACAATGTACAGAACAGAGCTGGCAATTATTGATGCAATTAATGCAATTAAAGCGGCTAAAGATGCCGGCGCAACTGATGAGCAGCTGAAAGAAGCAAGAAAGCTTCACAGGCGTGCGCAGTTACGGTGGGATTTTGTTGCAGCTGAAAATTCAATGGGATTCCATTCGCCCCAGGAAACCCTGAAAACTCTGAGTAATGCAATAGATTACGCGCGACAATCACAGCTTGCGGCTGAAAGGCTGATGAAGAATGTTGCTGTGAAATGATTTGTTGAATACATAGAAATAAAAGAAGGGAGCTATTGCTCCCTTTTGATTTAAATGCCGTTATATTCCAACAGGGGAGAACTATTTTATTGTTAAACGGCATTTTTCCTCCTTTAGAAAAAATTACTTTATCAGTATCATCTTTTTGGTATCAGAAAATGACCCTGCTGTAAGTCTGTAAAAATACGTACCACTTGGCAAATCAGACGCATCAAATTCAATTTCGTATTTACCTGCAAATAGGTTTTCCTTTACAGGAACTTTGACTTCTTTGCCAAGAATATTGTAGATCGCAAGTTTCACAAAAGATGAAAGCGGCAGGTCAAATGAGATCTTACTTGACGGATTAAAAGGGTTGGGATAATTTTGATTTAGCATGAAAACATCCGGGATTTCACTCCCTAACTGCTGAATACCCACAAATCCGCCACCGTTTTGTGTCCTGATTATAGTACCGCTGTTTCCGGCAGCATATATATTGCTGGTATCTCTGCAAAAGATTGTTTTAAGAGCCTGAGTTGTCGGGGAGGTCTGCTCGGTCCAGTTAACCCCTCCGTTGGTTGTTTTCCGGATAACGCCGTTTTGCCCGCAATAATAACCTGTATACACATTTGCAAAGTCTATTGCTAGCGGAATAGAAGGCAGCTGAACAGTATTCCAATTAGTGCCGCTGTTTACCGTTCTGATTAAATCACCATTGGCAGTCACAGCATATATTGTACTTGCGTTCATTACTCTTAAGTAAATGAACGAAACATCGCTTGTTAGCCCGCCAGTCATTGTATAAATGTTCTGATAGCTGGCACCGTTGTTCGTTGTTCTGTGAATATAAGAATACTGAGTATTGACAATTTGTGTATCAGAAGAAGCAACTAACCATGTATTCATATCGTTCATATCGCATACTTTATAATCCAGCTTGGCTCCCGGTGAAACATTAAGCTGCCCCTGAAGCCAGTTTGTACCTCCGTTAGTAGTGAAACCTGCTCTTCCATCATCGCCAACAACCATACCTGTAGTTGAGTTGATGAAATCCATGTCGTAAAATCTGAAGGCGGCTGAAGTTGTCTGCGCAGTCCAGTTGTTTCCCGCATTTGTTGATTTATATATCATACCGTCAACTCCGCATAGATATGCTATATTCTGGTTGTAAGTATATACATCATTTATTTTTGTAGAGGCGCCAAGTGTTAAAGTAGTCCATGTCGAGCCATGGTCAACGGTCTTTTTAAGAAGCCCAAGATCACCGCCCGAGAATCCCCAGCTTTGATAAAAAGAAATTGAGTTGTATCCAATAGCACCACCGCTGGATACAATGTACCATTGTGAGAAAGATTGTGATGTTATCAATAGTAAAGCTGTAAGTAAAACTAAGTATTTTTTATTTTTCATTTTTTTATGGTTTAGTTTTTTAAAATAATTGTAATTGTTTTACATCTTCAAACTGTACCGGTTCCCGGAATAAAATCTGTTGTTGTGACACGCTTAAAATGATTAAGATACGTTTACGTTTGCAAAATTAGTTTTTTATTTTCAGTTGTGACAATTAATCGAATTCAGCTGGTAATAAATAAAACCTTTGACAAATTTAACGGTCAATCGGCTCACTAATCAAAGAATAATTAGCTACTTTGTGACTTTAAAATTCAGCAATAATGTATAATATTGGTAAGAATTAATGAATAATTGTTTAATTGTGACAAGATATGCAAAACAGTAAATTTATAAGCAATCTGAAACTTCTTGATAGAAAGCAGCTTGAAGAATTTGATAAATTCATGAATTCACCTTTTTTCTTAAAGAGAAACAGTCTTCCGGCAGTATTTTACAAGATCAAAAAGTTCTATCCGCAATACAATATGACAAAACAGGAAATTTATTCTGCGGTATATCAGGGTAAACCGTATAATGATATTCTAATGAGGAAATATCTTTCGGAAATGAATAACATGCTGAATGATTATCTGGCCATCAGTAGTTTTATGAAAGATAAAATGACATTTAGAAGCAAGTTGGTGGATAGACAAATAGAGCTTAGAAGTTTTGAAGAAGCCGCCAGGACTGCTGAAAATATGCTGAATGAACTTGAAAGCAGTGTTTACAGAAATGAAAAATATTATTACAATAAGTATATCTTTGAAAGATACTCTAAGACAATAAGCAACCTTATAACTAATTTAAACCCTGATACTGACTGGAAACAGGCAATGGATGGATTCGTTAATTATTCAGCGCTTACTATGCTTCAGTTTTATTACATTATTTTAAATGATAACAGGTTCAGAAGTGAAAAAAGCAATATTGATCTGGGCATTCTGGACGATCTCATCAAAGTATTTGAGAAGTCAGTAATACCGCAGAATCCGGCGGCAAACATTTTTTATAACCTCGTCAAATCGTTCATGTTCCCCGAAAATGAAACATATTACACAAACATTAAGTTAATGCTTGCAAAACACAATTCACTGCTTGATGCCAATGAACTGGCCGCAATATATACTTACCTTCATAATTATTGTTTTGTGAAGGTTGACAGTGGTGATCTTAATTTTCTTAAAGAACGATTTGAGATCGTTAACAAAGTACTCGAAAACGGATTTCATCTTAAGGATGGCTACTTTGTTCCGGATATGTTTGTTTCAATGACAAACAATGCATTGATGCTTAGGGAGTTTGATTGGGCTGAGGATTTCATAAAAAGATATAAAGATGATCTGCCGGAGGCTGAAAAGAGTGCATATGAGAATCTGGCAAATTCCGCTTTGTTCATGTTCAAAGGGGATTATGAAAAAGCGCTGAAGCATTTAAGCCGTGTAAAATTTAAAAAGTATTACGATAAATTCAAGATCAAATCTTTGAATCTTATGATATGTTATGAAGCCGGTTATTTTGAACAGGCTTTTTCTCAGGCAGATTCATTCAGACACTTTATATCAAAGTATAAAACAATAACCCCTTATTTCAGGGAACGGACAAACAATTTTCTGAAACAGTTATTGCAATTGATGAGGTACAGACTGAAAGAAGTAAGGAATCCGGAAACGGATGATTTCAGCAGGAAACCGGCAATGTACAGGCCTTGGCTGCTGCAAAAAATTGCAGAATCAAAGCTGACTAATGGTGCAAATAGTTAAATTACACAAATAAAGGCATATCAAAACCACGGGAAAAGTAGTAATTTAGAGGCGGAGGTTAATAATATTATGGTAGAAATTAACACAGTTTATCAGGGCGGTTTACATTGCAAAGCAATTCATAAACCAAGCGGAGTTACAATTGAAACGGACGCGCCGGTTGATAACCGCGGCAAAGGCGAGAGTTTTTCACCCACTGATCTTCTTGCAACATCTCTTGGGGTATGTTACTTAACCACAATGGGCGTTGCCGCTGAAGATAGAGGTATAGATCTTAAAGGGGCAACCTGCAGGGTTGAAAAGCATATGAGCTCTGATGCCCCGCGCAGAATAATAAGGCTTGTTGCTGAGATAAATTTTCCTGCAGGGATACCGTTTGATAAACGCGGAATTCTGGAAGCTGTTGCGCTTCACTGCCCGGTATCAAAGAGTATCAGCGCTGATATTGATGTGGACCTTAAACTTCACTTTCCGGATGGCCAGGATATGGAAGAACATACACATCATAAAGAAGGCTGATCAAACTTTAGTTTTGTTGATAAGTTTGCCGGCAAAGTAAATACTTATTGCCGCAACGGGCAATGAGCCGATCAGATCTATCAGGTAATGCTGGCGAAGGTAAACGGTGGCAACTGCCAGCAATGCCCCTACAGGCATTGCGGCGAACCAGAAATATCTTCTTTTGTATTTAAACGCAAAATAGTTTGTGATCAGAATTATCGCAAAATGCATACTGGGAAAAGTATTCCGCACGAATGATTCCTTTAAATACTTTGCAAGATTTTCGAGGTAAGTGTTAGTCAGAGGAGAGAGTCCCTGTAAAGGAACAGTATAATTTTCAGGGAATGCAATATCGGGTCCCGCCGCAGGCAATACAATATAAAAAACAAATGCTCCATACCACCCTATGACTATAGCAAAGAGATAGTTTCTGGCATTGGCAAATGCGGCAGTATCTTTGCTGAAATATAACAGCACAAAAGTTAAAGTTGGGAATATGTAATAAGAAAAATATGATAGGGTTAGTATTTCAGTTATTGTTTTGCTAACATAAGGCTCAAACCAGCGCGTGATATCAAAACCAAACACTGAGTAATCCCATTTTAACAGCAGGGTATCATAGTCAGTTGGACTAATGACATGCACGAATACCTGGAAAGCGCTGAAGATAATTCCATACAGGGGAATGTGAATATAACTTCTCAGGAATTTAAGTGTTTTAGAGGGTGAGCTTTTTTGGTAAACCGCAAGAAATGAAAAAACAAACAGTGATATTACGGGAGCTAAAAGAGAGGAAGTATCTTTAACCAACCCCATGCCTATGCAATACGCAAGAATAAATATTGTGACTCCGGAAAATGCCAATGCAATGATATCTTCAGGGTACAGCTTGTTGAAAACAGATGGATTAAACTTTGGGTTTTCCAATTCAGGCTCTTGAATTCAGAGAATCTTCCATTTCCTTCAACTGCTCAATTGAATTCACGCCGGTCACTTCCAGCTCATCATTGGTTACAACTGTGCCTGTTTTTTCTTTGGGTATGAAGCGGAAAATATCAGTGAGATAATACTCTTTCTGGTTATTTTCAGGGGATATTTTCGATAGCGCATCAAATAATACTTTTGAATTTACAATGTATATGGCGGGATTTATTTCTTTGATCTGCTTTTGCTCTGCAGTCGCGTCTTTTTCTTCTACTATGCCGGTGAAGTTACCTTCTGAGTCGCGAACGATCCTTCCGTAACCGTAGGAGTTTTCAAAAACCGTGGTTAGTAATGTAGCATTATTACCGGCTGAAAAATGTTCATTGATAAGCCGTTCAACTGTCTCAAACTTCAACAGCGGCACATCGCCAGATAAGATAAGGATCTCTCCATCAAAATCTTTCAACAGCTCCGCAGTTTGTATTACCGCATGACCGGTGCCAAGCTGCTCAGCCTGTACGGCATATTTAATTTCCTTTCCCGGAAATTTACCATCAAGGAAATTTATTACCTGCTCTCTGTGGTGACCCACTATTGGCACAACAAGATCAGCGTTCACCCTGAACGCAAGCTCAACAACATAATCAATCATCGGGCGCGAGTTTATTTCAAACATTACCTTTGGTTTATCGGGACTCTTCATTCTTTTGCCAAGTCCGGCAGCAAGAATTGCTACAGCAAGCTTTTCGTTCATATCTCCTTCAGTATCTTTAACTTTTTTCATAAGCTCCGCCAGCTTATTTTCCAGGAAAGCGGATTTTTTGTTGTTAAAATCAGTATCGGTTATGGGCATAATTCAGAATTAATAATTTTTTTCGGCGGGTGTTGAGTACGAGTGTTATAATATTTATTGGTTTTTGAATTTGAGAAGATATTCCTTTGATTTATTCCGCCAGCCGGCTTGTGATTCGTAATCAACAAAATATATCTTCAGGTCAGCCTGTGATTCATAGTCAACGAAATACAATTTGAAATCCGCCTGGCTTTCATAGGATACATTGTACCACAAACCATCTTTGTTCGCCTGTGATTCGTAATTCACCATAAATACTTTAAGATCAGCCTGCGATTCATAAGATACCACATAGACTTTTATATCAGCCTGCGATTCATACGAAACCTTATACATTTTCTGGGCAAAAATCGAACTTGCTGAGAGAATAAGCAGAGCAGCAAAGAGAATTATATTTTTTTTCATTGTGATCAAAGTTAAACTTCAAGGATCTCGTTTGTGTGTTTGATATCTTTTATCTTGTTATCTTTATCCATTAAAATGATAGTAGGCTTAAAGGTTTTAAGCTCTTCTTCGTTGTAGTTAGCGTATGTAATAATTATGATATGATCGCCAACAGCGGCATTTCTTGCCGCAGCGCCGTTAATACAAATTACGCCGCTTCTGCGTTTGCCTTCAATGGCGTAGCTTTCAAACCTAGAACCGTTGTTAATATTCACCACCTGGATCTTTTCATACGGTAATATATCCGCTGCATCCAGCAAGTCCGCATCAATAGTAACGCTGCCTTCATAATAAAGCTCTGCCTGGGTAACTGTTGCCCGGTGAAGCTTTGATTTACACATTATTCTTTCCATGTTTTGGTACCTCTTTCTATTACCTTAAAAATCCAGTATGAATACAAAATTAACGCTTAATTACAATATTATCAATTAACCTTACTTTGCCAAATCTTACCGCCAAACTTACCAAAATTTTGCTGTTTTTGGCATTTTTGAGCGAACTAATCTCCCTTAGTGTTTCGTAATCATTAAACGAAATATAATCAATTTTTGTTGCAGTCTTTCTGGATTTAATGAGTTTGCTCATTTGCCCATGAAGGAAGGCTATATCTTTATTGTAGTTTTCAAGTTCAAGTTTGCGTTTCGCGAATTGCAAAGCCCTGTAAAGAAACGGTGCATCTTCACGCTGCTCTTTTGTGAGGTAAACATTCCTCGAGCTCATTGCCAGACCGTCCGCTTCGCGGACTGTTTGCAGCACTTTTATCTTAGTATTAACATTAAGGTCCCTTACCATCTTTGAAATTACCGCAGCCTGCTGCGCATCTTTTTGCCCGAAAACCGAAAAGTGAGGCTGCACTATATTTAACAGTTTTAGTACAATAGTTGTAACACCTTTAAAATGACCGGGTCTTATTTTACCTTCAAGTCCATCGGTCAGCTTTTCAACAATTGCGTAGGTTGAGTAGCCTTCCGGGTACATCATTTCATTGGAAGGATAAAAAATGTAATCAACACCCCCCTTGCGGCAGAGCATTTCATCTCGTATAAAATCACGGGGATATCTTGAGAGATCTTCATTGGGTGCAAATTGCAGGGGATTTACATAAATACTCACAAACACTATATCAGCTTTTTTGCGGGCTTCTCTTATTAAGGATAAATGTCCGTTATGCAGATACCCCATAGTGGGCACAAAACCTATAACTTTGTTTTTAATTCTTAACTGAGTTGTAAGTTTCTGCGCTGATGCAATTGTGCGGAGTATCTTCATTTAACAGGATGTATTGTTATTTGGTTTACCGCCGCTATTTATCATGCATGTAAACCATAAACTGGTACAGTTTTTCTTTGAGATCTTTGCGGTTCACAACGCAATCCAGGAAACCATGCTCCTGGACAAACTCAGCGTGCTGGAAACCTTTGGGGAGATCCTTACCGGTAGCCTGTCTTACAACCCTTGGACCGGCAAAGCCAATTAATGCATCGGGTTCAGCAATGTTTACATCGCCAAGCATTGAAAAGCTTGCCGAGGCTCCGCCTGTTGTAGGATCGGTTAAAACTGAAATATACGGTAATTTATGTTCTGCCAGTTTGGCAAGCCAGGCAGATGATTTTGCAAGCTGCATAAGTGAAATAGCTGCTTCCATCATTCTTGCCCCGCCTGATTTTGAAATTATGATAAACGGGCATTTTTCTTTGATAGCTTTCTGTATCCCGCGCGCGATCTTTTCGCCAACTACTGAACCCATAGAGCCGCCGATGAATTTGAAATCCATTGCGCTGATAACACATTCTTTTCCGTTTATTTCTCCAATTGCATTACGGATAGCATCATAAAGACCGGTTTGTTTAATTGTATCGCTAATCCTGTCTTTATATTTTTTGGTATCAACAAAATCAAGGGGATCTTTTGAAGTAACTTTGCGGTCAAGCTCCTTAAACTCGCTGTTATCAAAGAGAATTTTAAAATATTCTTCGCTTCCGATACGAAAATGATAGTCGCACTTCGTGCAGAGGTAGAAGTTATTTTCCCACTGTTTTTTGTGCATGATCTCATCACACTTAGGACATTTTATCCAGTGTCCTTCACCAAGCTCTTTTTTTTCCTGTGTAGCTATATTCTGTTTTGTTCTCTTAAACCAGGCCATCTTATATTCACTGTAAAATTACTAAATAATTACACCCTTTTAAAATTAAAATCTTTCAAGTATAGCGGTTCAGCTTTTGCGGAATCAACCAATTCACCGCATTTGAATTTTTCTTCAGCCAACTTGCCGAATGAGTCGGCTTCGTTTTTCAGATTTTTAACATTAATATACTCAAAATAACAATGTTTTAATTGAGTTTCATCGTCAAAATCTCCCACAATAATAGTATCATTTTGAAGCGTTTTGATCAGGTTTTCGAGTGT
This sequence comes from Ignavibacteria bacterium UBA2360, assembly GCA_002344125.1. Classification (GTDB taxonomy): domain Bacteria; phylum Bacteroidota; class Ignavibacteria; order Tepidaquicellales; family OLB5; genus OLB5. Next base: position 799,338 of record DDTQ01000011.1, read on the forward strand.
ATCAGAGCCTTTTGGGGTTATTTCGCCATTTTGATAAACAGCAAAGTAATATTCCGGCAGTTTTGCTTCAATAATGATACAATATGTTAAGTCTGTTTGGATCTCATTAAGCCTGGCAAAGGTTAGCTCGAAATTATTTATCGGGATTAACTTTTTCTCCAGCCCGAACGCAAGACCTTTTGCCAGCGAAAGTCCCACCCGTATGCCGGTAAAGGAACCGGGTCCTGCCGCTACTGCAATTGCTTCAATGTTTTCAAAATTATTCTCAACTGAAAGCTTATCAAGGCAGTGGATGAGTTTATCCGGTGCTTTTCCCGGTTTAATCGTTGTATCAGAAAATTCTGAAGCGAACACAACTTTCGTGTTCCCATTTTCAGAAAGCGCGGCGAAGGCATTTTTATCAGTTGAATTTATCAGCAGCAGTTTCACTTTTCAATACCTTCTATCTTTATCCAGCGTTCATTTTCATTTTCAACTGAGTGAGAAATATGGATCTTGATCGAATCTGCCGGTAAAAGCCGCTCGGCGTGCCGGGGCCATTCTATCAGAACGATGCCGCGGTTATTCATGTAATCTTCAAAACCCATTGCCAGTATCTCATCTTCTGATTTAAGCCTGTAGAGATCAAAGTGGTAAACATTACCGAATTTTTCCGAAGAATATTCATTAACAATAATGAAAGTTGGTGAGTTTACAACGTTGTTTATTCCAAGTCCTTCGCAAATTCCTTTAACAAGCCTGGTTTTCCCGGAACCAAGATCACCATACAAAGAAATTACATCCCCGCTCTTAAGCGAAGATGCAATTTTTATTCCAAGATCAATAGTTTCTCTTTCGTTCTTTGTGGTTACGGCAAAATCGCGTTCCATAAAAAATTATTTACGATTTCGGTTCCAGTGTAACTACAGGCAGTATGAGTTCTTCCATTGAAATTCCGCCGTGCTGGAACGTATTTTTATAATGACTTAAGTAATAATGATAATCGGTTGGATAGACAAAATAGAAGTCCTCCTTTGTTACTACATAATTCACAATACCACCGCGTTTAGGCAGTTTGTAATCCTGCGGGTTGCGGATAAATATTGCCTGGCGGTCATCTATCTTAACATTTCTGCCGTATTTGTACCGCAGGTTGGTTGAGGTTTCTCTATCACCCAATACCTTTGAACCGCGCATACAACGTATGCTTCCGTGATCGGTAGTAACTATGATCTTTATATCTTTCTGCTGTGAAAGTATTTTGAACATGTTGAACAGAGACGAATGCTCAAACCATGATTGCGTTAATGAGCGGTAAGCTGATTCATCGGGCGCTATCTCTTTCAGCACCGCGTTATCAGAGCGGTTGTGGGCCAGTATATCAACAAAGTTTACAACAATTGCATTGAGATGAGTATTGGAAAAACTTGATATTTTATTCTCGATCCCTTTGCCAAAATCAGCGTCAAGTATCTTAACGTACCGGAGTTCATTCCTCAGTTTAATACGTTTTCTATCAAGCAGTTTCTGCAGGAATTCTTTTTCGTAATTATTTTTACTGTTCTCATCATCTTCTCCCTTGGCAAAAAGCTCCGGGTAATGTTTTTCTATCTCACTCGGATACAGTCCGCTGAAAATTGAGTTCCTTGCATAAGGCGTTGCTGAGGGAATTATTCCGTAATGAAAATCCTTTGAGATCTTGAAGTAATCATAAAGCATTTTTTCCATCAGCATCCATTGGTCAAGTCTTAAACAATCAATAACGAAGAAGAAAACCGACTTATGCGTATCAAGCTCAGGCAGTACATATTTTTCTACTATACCATTTGAAAATGTGGGGCCTTCCTTTTTACCGTGGATCCACTCAACATAATTTCTTTCAAAAAATCTGCAGAACTCCGCGTTGCATTCTTTGCGTGTGGCCAGGACTGTATCTTTTAAACCAAGCTCGGGGTGTTCATCGAGCTCCATTTCCCACTGAGTAAGATCGCTGTTGATCTTTATCCAGTCATTGTAATCAAGCGGCTCCATCATGGCCATGTTGATCTTATTAAGCTCCTGGATATAATCGCGTGAAACGGTTTCGCCTTTAATGCGCTTGCCTTCAAGAAATTTTTTGCAGACAAGAAGTATCTGGTTGGGGTTAACGGGCTTTAGCAAGTAATCCGAAATTTTGGCACCAATGGCATCTTCCATGAGGGATTCAGTTTCATTCTTGGTGACCATCACAACGGGAACGTTTGGCTGCACCTCCTTAATAGAGGCAAGAGTTTTGAGTCCGCCCATTCCGGCCATCATTTCATCCAGGAAAATGAGGTCAAAATCTTTTTCTTTCACCAGGTCAACTGCATCTTCGCCGTTGGTGGCTTTTTCCACAAAATAGCCTTTATCTTCCAGAAAGAGGATATTTGAGCGTAAAAGCTCAATTTCATCATCAACCCAGAGGATCTTGTTCTTCAATTTTTCCATTTTTTAGTGTTTTTGTTTGAAAAATACCCGGATTTAGAGGCGGGCGTTAAATAGTAAATTGATTTTCTTATAAGATATGGCTATTTTTGAAATTCGTTTAAGTTAAGTAAAAATAAATCAATATTAATAGTATAAAAAGGACAAAAATTAGATGCCATTAAGACATAAATCAGCTCAAAAAAGAGCGAGGCAGACACCTAAGAGAACTGAATATAATAAACACTTTAAAGCTAAAATTAAATCCGCTTTGAAGAACGTAACCGGCGCAAAGCAGAAAGATGAAGCTGAAAAAGAGCTGAAAAAAGCCGTTAAAGTTCTGGATAGAGCCGCAGTAAAAGGCATTATTCACAAAAATAACGCAGCTAACAAGAAATCAAAACTTACAAAAGCCGTTAACAAACTGAAATAATTTATACTCGTCGGATGACTTGAGTCATCATATGAGTGTACAAGGTATAACTTAAAAAGGAGCTATTTAGCTCCTTTTTGTTTTTAGCGAATAATTATTATTTAAACTCATACATTCTGTCTTCAAGCCAGAATTTAATTCCAAATGGATTTAACTGGGAATTCAGTATGGTATCTTTTAATTTTTCGAATTCATACTGTTTCTTTTGTACATCGGTTTCTTCTTTTAAGTTTATCAGAGAAATTGTGGATCTCAGAAAATCCAGGATCGAGTTCTTAAAAAGTTCAGAAATGATTTCTTCTTTAACAAGCGATTTTCTGAATGAATCCACAAGACTTCTGGTTTCTTCAAAATACCCCAGCTGAAAGCAGACCTGTACCTGCATTATCTTTACCTGGACCTTCAGAATTGCCAGCGGAAAGTTTACTTTAGATATACAGGTAAGCGCAGTTTTAAGATCACCAATGGAATGAGCTATATACGCATTTGCAAAGTTCATGCAGTTTTCCAGCTGATCTTCCGGGAGTTTTGATGAGTAATCATTAATAAATTTACCGGCAAGTTCAGCGTCACCGGCCCGAGCGAATACCTTGATAAAATTCACAAAATCAGGGTAAAGCAATTCACCTGAGGTTACTCTTTGATTCAGGTACGAATGTTTGTAAAGTTCATACCCTTCATTTATAAATCTGCGGTCACCTCTCAGATTGTACATATCGGCGCAATATCCAAACATGTGCATGTGCGCGCGATAAGCGTCTGCGGCATCCATCTTATCAAAGTTGCTGAAGTAATGATTTTTTAGAGTGAAATAATTGTTATCGCCTCCCCTTAATTTGAGCAACAGCAGGTATTGATATGAAAGTGTCGTTGGATGAGTGCTTACAGGACCCTTTTCAAGATAGCTCAATACTTCATCTATCATTTTGATATCTATCTTAACGTTATTATCCTTGCTGATATGAATAAGCAAATTGTAATACTGCAGCAGGTGAAAAATCAAGTACTCATAATAACTTTCAAACTCTTCCAGTATTCCGGTAATGCTGCTCGGTTTTTCAAATAGATCAACAATTTGGCTCTCGCGGATCAACAGGTAATTATCATATAAAAATTCACTTCCTTTGAATTCATTATTCTTGAACTCTTCTTTCAGATTGAGCACAATTTTCTTATGCAAACCGAACAATTTTCTAAGCCGAAGCTGTACTATAAGATTGTATTCTGCAATGAATTCAGTTGCCGGGTTCGGCTGAAGTTTTAGGAATTCCTCGGTTAGGTTATATAGATCTGAAGTAATGTTTCTAAGTTTGAAATAATCGAATTCACCCTTACCAAATACAGCCGAATAGATATTTTCATCTGTGAATTTTTTTGATTCAAAAACTGGGTAATATTTCTGAAGCACTTCGGTAAGTTTAATAACGTTCTTGTTCTTGTTATAGAACGGAGACTTTACAAAATCCCTGAATTTTTTCATTTCCTGTATAGAAAATGTCTCGAGAAGTTTAATTAGCTTGGTATTTTTCAAGTATTTATGTCCCCAAATTGGCTAGATATCCTAATGAACTCTTTAATTTATACCAATTTATATTTGCAGCAAATATACTCAAATAAAATGAGAGAAAACCCCTAAAAATTTTCTAAATAATTATGGTAAAAAAGCTTCGAAAAGAACAGAAAACTAATAAATCAGGGTGTATTGATGCTCAGAATATTCTAAAATTTCAGAATTTTTCTTTGTGTTGGTCAAAATTATGTGATAGATTTGTTCACAAAAACCAGATAGGCTATATGATAAAATTCAAATCGTACATCGTAATTACTCTCATTGTATTTTTTGCTGCTGTGCATAATATTAACGCCCAATGGCAGCAGGTGTATAATGCAGGCGCTGTTGCTTTTACGTCTTCGGGAAGCAATATTTTTGCAGGAAATGTAACAGGTGTTTTGGTTTCAACAAATGGCGGGTCAAACTGGAGCCAGACTGGCTTGAATAATCAGAATATATACTCTTTAGCCGTTTCGGGTAGTAATATACTGGCCGGTGGGTTAGGTATATTTTTATCAAGTAATATGGGAACAAACTGGACGCAAACTCTTTCAGACCATGCAGTTTATTCACTTGCCTCATCACCTGGATATATTTATGCAGGTACAGATTCCGGTGTGTATGTATCCACAAACAACGGAATGAACTGGACGCAGTCTTCGTTGAACAACAGGATAATCTACGCGTTGGCAGTAACCGGAAGCAATGTTTATGCCGGCGCAGATAATGGTTATGGAGTTTATATCTCAACAAACAATGGTTCAAATTGGTCACAAACTTCGCTCAACAATTATGGCGTGTTATCACTTTACCTGAATGGAAACTCCATATATGCGGGCCTCTTAGGTTATGGCGTGCAGATTTCAACAAACTACGGCGCAAACTGGTCTAATTCATCATTATCACACGTTGTTTACTCTGTAGTTTATACAAACAACACAATTATTGCAGCAACTCATCATGGCGGGGTGTTTGTTTCTACCAACGAGGGATCCTCGTGGACAGCAAAAAATGAAGGAATGGCAATCCTAAATGTAAGAGCTCTGTTTCTATATAACGGACAAATGTTGGCCGGAAATAATCATCAGGGAAATGCGGGAATGTACAGAAGGCCTGTTGGTGAATTAGCAGCTCTTCAGCAGATTTCCTCATCTATACCTAAAGAACATACACTCAAACAAAATTATCCTAATCCGTTTAATCCTGTTACCAATATTGAATTCTCCATACCGAAATCTTCATTTGTGAAACTGGCGGTATTTGATATTACGGGCAGGGAACTGGAAACACTCGTAAGCCAAAACATGACACCGGGAACATATAAGGCAGATTGGGATGCATCGAAATATTCGAGTGGGATATATTTTTATACAATAACAACCGGTGGATTTACACAAACTAAAAAAATGATTTTAACAAAATAATAAACATGATATCAATATGAAAACTTTAATATTTGTATTTCTTTTAATTCTTACTGCTAGCATTTCATCACAATGGACAGTGCAAACCACAATAACCGGCACATTATATTCTATTTCCGCGGTTAACAATGATGTAGCATGGGCTTGCGGACCCACAGCAAATATTGTCCGGACAACGAACGGAGGCCAAAACTGGAGCGCCATAAACACTGTTCCGGTGAACGTGCCTTTATATAATATTTTTGCCATAGACGCGAACTCAGCTTTAGTTACGGGTACAGGTGATTTTTCATATGTATGGAAAACAACGAACGGAGGAGTAAACTGGGTACAGGTACTTTCGCAGGAGTTTGGTTTTTTAAATGGGATACATATTAATACAAACGGTACCGGATTTCTAACCGGAGACCCGGTTGGGGGAAGATGGTCGTTATGGAAAACTTCGAACTATGGAAGCAGCTGGGATTCAACGGGAATGCGTCTTCCTGCTATTAATTTTGAGTTCGGTTTTCAAAATGCTCTTCATGTAAACGGAAGTAACTATTATTTTGGCTCTAATGATAGCAGGATATATGTTTCCACTAATTCCGGTACTTCATGGACAGCAAGAACTACAACCATTAAAAACCCGTTTGCAATATGGTTCAATGGTACTGTTGGAATTGCGGGCGGTACTTCTGTTACTACTCCCGGCGTAAACCGCAGCACTAACAGCGGCACATCCTGGGTTTCTGTCACAGTACCAACAACAAATCCCGCGGGGGGATTGGTGGGGGATGGTACATGGTTTTGGATTGCAAGGGGCTCCACAATATACAGATCCACAGATAATGGTGTAACATGGGCAGCAAATTCTTCTGATAACGTGTTAGGCTGGGTAAACCATATGTGTAAATCAAGAACAGGAAACATGCTTTGGGCAGTAACTTCTTCCGGAGAGATCTGTTCCTCCGAAGGGGTATTGACAGGTTTATCAAGCACATCTGGCTTATTACCGGAGAACTATTCGCTTTCGCAGAACTATCCTAATCCGTTCAACCCGGTTACTAATATAGAATTTTCAGTACCAAAATCTTTATTTGTAAAGCTGACGGTATCTGATGTAACGGGCAGAGAAATAGTAACACTTGTCAATCAAAACATGACAGCCGGAACCTATAAGACTGATTGGGATGCATCAAAATATTCAAGCGGAATATATTTCTATACTATTACATCTGGAAGTTACAGAGAAACAAAAAAAATGATGCTGGTAAAATAATATCTCAATGAAAAGTACAGCAGTAGAGTCTTGATGCCTCCTTTGTTATTTTAACTCTCCTGCCTTTTCGATCAGCCAGTTCTTTGCTCCTAAAGGGTTTGTGCTCATTTGAGAGATCTGCCTTTTCAGCATAACAAGGTCTTCTTTGTTTGTTTTGTTTATTCCTTCAAACTTCAGCCGTGCGAGTTCAGCTAAATTTCTGAGGAATTCATAATGAGAATTTTTTTGATCTTCAGCCATCATTTTTTCTGACTTTAGGTAATGCCTGAATGTATCAACTGAAGATAAGGTCTGATCATACAGGTTTTGTTCGTATAATATTCTGGCAGAATAGCTTTTCACCATAACTTTCATCAGGTACAGCCTGAAATTGGTTTTGGTGAAAAGCTGCAGCGCTTTGCCGAATTCTTTCTGCCTGAAAGCCAGGAATCCGCGGCAATAGTTGAGTGTGTTCAGCTTTTCTTCCGCGGGTGAAATACCGTTTGCTGCATTCCTTAAGAAATCTTCAGCCCATACAAATTCATCTACCATACAAGCTGAAGTGTAAACAGATATTACATTCGGAAAGATCAGATAACCGGTATCCATGAATTTGTTCTCGATCATTTCCCTGAATGCGCTGAACCTTTCCATGTAGTAACTTTCATCACCCTGCTTCAGCCGGTAGGCTGCAAATGAATTCTGTTCCTGAAGAATATAATAAAACTCTTCCACAGGAATTTTTCTCCGGTATTCTTCTTTAATTTCCAGCAGTTTTTTATAGTCACTTTCTTTTTTTGAGAGCTCGAGGGCAATTATTTGTTTATATACCTTGCAGGAAGGGTTATCATTAAATTCCATTTCTTTGGCATACTTCCACACATTTTCAAACATTTTCATATCAAAGCTAATATTACCGTGATTTTTGTTATGCAGCATTTTTGAGTATAACCTAAGAAGACCGGTAAGCGAGTATTTCAGGAAACTGTCAAATTCCGTTTGAATGCTGTTGAATGAATAGGCTGCCCCTGAAAATTTGTAATGTGCTATATTAACTCTTTCCAGCTGGTATTGACTTAAATAATTATCTTCATCTTTTATTTCAGCATTCAATAGCTCACTTTTGACTTTTTTTTCCCTATGCCGGTAGATGTTATCCAGCTTTCTATCATGCAGCGCATTAAGCAAATTTATCTCGCCATCTAAATGCCTGCTTTGAGAAATTGATATTTTCAGGAATTCTGAAGTCAATGAATAAACATCGGAAATTATATTCTTGATCTTAAAATAGTCAAACTCTTCACCCGGAAATATCTTTTTAAATATCTTTTCTTCTGTCAATTCCGGGGAATCAAATGCCGGCAAATACTCCAAGACCGCTTCTGCAAGCCTGATATTGTTTTCGTTCTTGTTGAAATATGGCGAGCGTAGAAAATCACCCAGCCTGAATATTTCCTGCTTTGAAAACGTTTTTAACAGTTGGATAAGTTTTGTCTTTTGCATAAATGCCTCTAAAAATCCGGTTGAAATTAAGCAAATTTACCTAAAAGTGATACAATTTCAAAATTACGGTTCTAAAATACGCTAATACTTTCTTTGAACAGCATAACCTGATGTTGTAAGTTTGAACTATTCGGCTATGTTCAAATTCTCAAGCAATAACAAAAACAATTTTATCCGCCAAATTCCACGCTTAATAGATTGAGAAATTCATAGCCGAAATCCTCTTCTGTAATAGGCAGGATTTGGCGGTTATATTTTCCAATAATAAACTGTGCAAATAAATAAAGAGGAAAACTTAAATGAAAACTGAAAAAGTGGTTCTGTTATTTTTATTTATATCCAGAACGGTCAAAATGAGGTATTACCTTTTATTGTTTTTATTTATCATTAGTGTGAACATGACACTTTCACAATGGCAGCACATACAAAATGGTATGGGAGTTAACAGGTACGTGTACACGCTGGCTATAAAAGAAGATCTTATTTTTGCAGGAGCAAGTTCAGGCGGGGTATATATTTCGACAAATAATGGAAACAACTGGCAGCAAACTGCACTTACGGCACCGGTTATTCATTCATTATTTCAAGATGGAAATTATCTTTTTGCCGGAACAGGTCAACAGGGTGTGTATTATTCAACAGATAATGGAGCTAACTGGATACAATCCGCAATGAACAACAGAACTATTTTTTAATTTGCAAAAAAGAACAATACATTGTTTGCAGGAAGCGACAGTAATGGGGTATTCCGTTCTACGAACAATGGCGCGAATTGGTTTTCCACGGGACTCACCGGCTTGACAATATACTCTCTGGCTGAAGCCGGAGGGCTTATTCTTGCAGGTACTTCCAGATTTGGTATGTACGTTTCAACTGATGATGGCAGCAGCTGGATAACTGTCCCTTTTTTTAACCTGGGAGTATTTGATTTTGCAGCGGATAGCAATCTTGTACTTGCAGGAACTTCATCGGGTATCTACAGGTCTACAAATTATGGTTTTTCATTTACGCAGTTCGCACTGGAAGAAGAGTTAATTAGTGATGTATTGATCAGCGGCAGTACTGTTTTTGCTGGCTCGTTTTCTGGTGGTGTATATGTTTCAGGTAATCATGGCGCTGATTGGCTGCAAAAAAACGAAGGGTTGACACAATTGACATCTTCAAGTCTTTGTATCTTAAACAATTATCTTTTCACCGGAACTCAACACAGCGTTTTCAGAAGAACACTTCCGGAACTTATTGGCATTCAACAAATATCAAACGAAGTTCCTAAACAATATTTACTTTCTCAGAACTACCCAAATCCGTTTAACCCTGAAACAAGTATTCTTTTTGCAGTTCCGCAATCAGGTTTTGTAAAACTCACTGTATTTGATATGCTTGGAAGGGAAGTAGCAACACTTGTAAACGAAGTACTAAGTGCCGGTACATACAAAGCGGATTGGGACGCATCAATGTATTCAAGCGGTGTATATTTTTATAAATTGGAGTCGATTGATTATACAGATGTAAAGAAAATGATGCTGATAAAATAGGGTAATGTTAGCTAAAATATCTATTCAATTATAAAGGCGGTTTTACCGCCTTTATAATTTTGTAAATTCCTCAAGTTTTGAAAGTACCCATTCCTTGTGATAAAAAAATTCTGATCGTTCGACTTCGTTTTTCAGGGTTTCGGCTGATAAATGGTCATTGGAGTTACGACAATCATTTAATCTTGAAATGTACTTGATGAAATTTTTGTTTCCCCTGTTCATATTTTCAGCGGTATTAACATTGTTTACAAAATGCCTGTAGGAATCAATTTGCAGGATCAGTTCTTCAAAATATCCGAGCTCATAATAACATTTTATCATTATTTTCTTAATATCATTTTTCATATTCGTCCATTTGAGGTTAAGGGGAGAAAGTAGCTTTAATGCTTCGGTGTATTTTCCTTTTTCAAATTCTACCATTCCGCGGCTATAGTTTAGCAATGATGTTTTATCTGAAGGGTGCAGATAGCCCTTGTATTTATTGATAAATTTATCGATCCAATAAAATTTTTTCAGGAATGCCGCGTTACTGGTAATATTGGTAAAAGTAATTGGTTCGGCTGCGTCTTCATTCATCAAGTCTTCGGTGAATAGAGTATCTGAGAGCTCAAACATTTTTTTTCTGAACTCAGAGTTTCCATTCCCAATATTAACCAAACAATAATCCAGCAGAATGATCAAGGCATTATAAATATGTTCTTTATCAAGCTTTGCGGAATTTTCGTTCCTGAAAGCAACAAGATCATGAAAATATTCGCTTTGATCAGTTGTTTTAAGTTTGACCATCAAATAATACAGATTGATGAGCGGTCTCTTTCTGAATTCTGAATCAGTTAAAAAAGTTACTATTCTATCGAACAGCTCTACATTTACCTGCTTGTGCCGGTCAGAAGTCATGTTCATGATATGAAGTTGTTCATTCAGAATCACAGAAAAAAAGAACGCGTATAATTTTTCAAGAGAGTTTCTGCTTTTTTCAACCTGCGATGCAAAACCCTCATATATCAATCTCAGTTTTTGCTCTGATTTATACTTATATTCGTAGACCTCCATTGTTTCCTTTGAGCCTTCCAGAAAATTGTTGTAGTTTTGGCTCTTTCTATGATGTTGATTGAATAACTTCCTTTCTCTTAAAGAATCAATTAGTTCAAGTTCATAGTGTAATCTGTCATTTCTTAATTTCAAATCAACTATATAATTATGAAATAATTTCAAAACTAAGGAATGCACTTTTCGCATTAAAACGTCATTATATTTTTTTGCAGGATATATGCTTTTAAATATCATTTCTTCATTGATCTTTTCAGCATTGAAATCCGGATGGAATTTTTTTATTGCTTCATAGAATCTGATGACTTCGCTTCTGTTGTTGAAGTAAGGAGAATTGATGAATTTACCGAATTCACGAAATTCCTTCTCATTTAATGTTCTGAGTGATTCAAATAATTGCGAATTTTTCATAGCCTTCTATGCCACCATTCTATGACGTAAAATCGTCTTTATACTGCTAAAAGTCAACATATTTCCTGATTTTAAAAAAATTTCAAGCACTTAAAGTGCCACAATTTAACAAAATTTTCTTTGCAGCCCTTAACATTTACTAATATAATTGCACAGGATCTGGTCGTCCGCTAAAATCAATCAATAAGTAGTTTGAACCTCCCCAAAAGAGGACGACCAAGGCAAAAAGCGCTGAGTGAGATCCATTTAACGAAGCGCTTCAGCCTGTTTTGAATAATTTGAACTCGAAAAATGATGATTAAGAAAATTATGCTGATCTGTATTTCGTGCGTTATGTTATCTTTTACAGGTTCATCCTGTGTGGATGCAGAAGTTTCCAGCACTGCCCCGGATCCGCCTCCGGCATCAAATGTATCGGGTATTTTGCTGGCTACAAATAACTCAGGTGAATTCTGGACCAGGAATTACATTATGATAGGTTCTACATCCGATTCCAGACGCAGCATAACCGGGGTAACTTCCTTTTCTTCTAACCATGATAGTCTCTGTATTATTTCAGGAGAGAAAAATGTTTGGAAGAGAAGTGGTTTTTTAAGTAACAGGTGGGGTGTTGAAGTTTATTCACCTTTGAATGGCTTACTGACTGATATCGAAAAAATTCCCTCTACTATTGATGCAGGAATTGTAATAGGTCAATTTGGTACTTCATCCGGGCATGTTGCTTTAACTACTGATGACGGATATAACTGGGTTGTGAATGAACACTCTACTACAGGTTTATTTAGTGGATTAAGAGCCATTGATTTTGATAACAGCTTACGGGGAATGATAATTCCGGAATTACCTGAGGACTCTACATACAAAACATTCGATGGCGGTTATACATGGATCGCCTCACCGCCGGTTCCCGGGATAAATTACAAAAACGATATTTGCTATTACGGCTCAAACAATGGAACACACCCTGTTGTGTGCGGCAATTTAGGCAGTATATACAGAATAAACTTTCCTTTTGATACCAATTGGGTAGGTACTTCAAGCGGTACCCAGGAACATTTGAACGGGATAGATTTTTCCGGGTTAGTGGGAATTATAGTCGGAGACAGGGGAACTATATTACGAACTGATAATGGTGGTGAAAGCTGGTCAGCAATACAAAGCGGTGTCACCAAGAATTTGAAAAAAGTAAAATTTCACCTAAACTTTTTAATTGCCGTTGGAGATAATGTTATCTTAAGATCAACAGATTATGGTATCACATGGGTAACAGCAAGGAATGAATCAAAAGAGTTTTATTATGATTTATATCTATTTCAACCTTATGGAATAGTTGTAGGTGGAATATTGGACTAAGAATATAAAAGCTAAAGAAATCATGAAAATATTGAAATTATTCCTTCCGTTTGTTGCTATAATGACTATTGCACTATGCTCCTGCGGCGGTGATAACCCGCAGCAGAACAGCGGTGGTAACAATCCTGTCGATACTACATTTGCTGCGTATGTAATTCTTTATAACGGCCCAACACCCGTTGATACACTTCATTTCAGTGACAGGAATCTCTGCATTGGTTCGTATAGCAGCGCTAACAACTCAACTTACTGCCTGCTTAACGATACTGCATCGCAGCATAATATTTCCGTAAGTTTTCCTGGTAATACATCCGGCAGTTTTGTTTTCACCTTCGGATTCATGACTTATCAGGGAGGCAGTTTCAATGGCAGCTCAATTACTGGCACGGTTTCATTGTATGGAAGCGTTGGAGGATTAATAAAAGGTACTTATAACGGAATATTTTCTGACGGAACCACAACGTTCAATATTATAGCTGTATTTACAGTAAGAAGAACTCAATAGTAAAATTAAATAAATAATTATGAAAAAATTTACGTTAATCCTAATTTTTGTTTGTTGTTGTCTATCTATGTCATTCACTTTAGAAAGAGGATGCGCAGATGTCTTTGTTGACACATTTACCGGTTTAGCAAAACAGATAATGTGGGCAATCTCAAATGAAAAGGACGGTTCTGTAGTAGATTTTGGAATATCTGTTGGTGATAACGGTGTAATTCTTAAATCACAGGGGCGGGATACAATAAACTTTCAGCCAAAGGTAAGCGGTACAACCCAGGATTTGAATGACGTTACTATACGCTCAGGCGCAGAAGAGATTTTAGTTGTAGGCAACAATGGGACTATTGTACGTTCATTGAGTTACGGCAATATGTGGAACGTAGTGACTCCCATTACTTCTGCGAATCTTAACGCTGTCAGATGGGGAAGATTCTTCCAATTTGCCGCAGGTGATAATGGTACAATACTCAGGGGTACAAATTTTGGTTTAAACTGGGCTGTTGTACCAAGCGGTACAACAAGGAAATTGTTTGCAGTTTCATCTCACCTAGATGAAATACAATTTGTGGTTGCAGTCGGTGAAAAGGGAACAATTTTGAGAAGCACAAACTCAGGTCTTAACTGGATTAATGTCAGCATTCCTGATACAACCATCAACTTTTACAGTATTAATCCTGCTGCTATCGGATTAACGTATATTAATCCATTTTATATATGCGGGTCACAGGGTAAAATATACAAATCAACTAACTATGGGGCAAATTGGGTGTTAAAGAACAGCGGTACAACCAGTACGCTGCGTTCAATCTATTTTACTTCGGATGATAGCGGTGCGGTTACCGGTGATAACGGAACAGTACGAATGACAACTAACGGCGGAGACACGTGGTTTACTGATCCGTATTTTAACAATGTCTCAGGTAATATTACGTCTATTTCTAAAATGCCGAGTTCATCCAGAACATATACAGCTCTATCTAACAACAATACATTATATATTGCATCTGAAGATTCGAACATCGTTTTTATTGGTGTAAATCAGATAAGTTCTGAAGTCCCTTACGGGTTTTCGCTTTCTCAAAATTATCCAAATCCGTTTAACCCCAGCTCAAAAATTAGATTTCAAATATCTAAACTGAGTGCAGTTAAAATAGTTGTTTATGACATTTCCGGAAAAGAAATTGAAACTTTGGTTAACGAACAATTAAAAGCAGGCACTTATGAAGTTGACTGGAACGGAAGCAATCACTCAAGCGGTGTCTATTTCTACCAAATGCTCACTTCGAATTATTCTGAAACTAGAAAAATGGTGCTGGTAAAATAATACTGCAATATGAAAAAGAAAAGTTTATTCTTGTTTATTATTCTGTTGCTGGTAGTTTCTTTGCCTGCTTGTCAAAGCGGACCCTCATCAAGTGATACCGTAGAAGTATCGGTCGGTACATTGAATGATGAAATAGTGAAGTTTGAAGTTAACCTTAGTGATGGAAAATTGATAGATTCATCAAGAAAAGTAATTGCGGGTGTTTCAACCGGCATAAAAGTGCCAATTGATATTGAAACTAACGGAAGTAATTTACTGCATGTGCTAAGTCAAGGCACACCATCAATCAACCCAAGTATAAGGATATTCAGTGATACCGCTGAAGGCAATGCTATACCGGAAAGAGTTATTGATATTACCGAATCCGGATTTAAACCCATAGGGCTTGCGCTTGCGGAAAGAACTGAATTTTTGTTTGTATCTTACTTCAGCGATATACCTGCAGATACGGTAAAGATAGTCAGGTTCGATCTATCCGGAAACAGAACCGTTTTTAAGATCCCTGCCCGTAGCATCGGTGATATTGAAATGAATAAAGACCGCAGTATGCTGTTTGCTGTTGATCCTGCAGGTTCGCAAATACTTGCTTCACGGATAAACAGCAATTTTGAGCTTCAGCCCGTCAGCGGACTAATCAGCGGATCTAACACAGGGCTCAATAAGCCGAACAGTATTGCCTTAACAGATAATGATATCTTTGTGTTTGATATGCGCGCAGGTGCGGATATTGGCAGACTGTTTGGTTACTCATTAAGTACTCCGGGTAATGTCAGTCCGCCGGTTACTTTATGGAATTATTGCGGCACCGGAAAAGAGTTCTTTACGCCTTATGGCATTGCCGTGTTTGAATCATTTGGATTGAAAATTTTTCTTACCTGCAGCGCAAACAGATTGATCACATTCCGCTCCGATGCGAACGGCTGCGCCGATCCACTTCAAAAAATTGATATTGGCGCGCCGGTATCTATTGCAGTTGATAGAGTTACATTTTAACAGAGAGAAAATTTAAGAGGAGGATTACTTATATGAGATCAGTATATATAATATTTTTTTACATCACTTTCTTTGTTGTAACCGGTTATTCGCAATGGCAGCCTGATATCAGGCTTACAAATGCAAACGGGTTTTCTACCAACTCAGAACTTACTTCAAGCGGCAGCTCTTTACACGCTGTTTGGCAGGATACCAGGGATGGTAACACGGAGATCTTTTATAAAAGATCTACAAATGAAGGGATTAACTGGGAGGCTGATGTACAACTGACAAATATACCAAATGGTAAATCACTGCCAACAATTTCAGCAACGGGTTCAAGCGTACATATTGTTTGGTACGAAAACCGTACCGGCACAAATGATTTTGAAATTTATTACAAGCGATCGACTGATATGGGGGTTACGTGGGAAGCAGACGTGCGTCTGACAAATAGTGCAGGCGTATCATCCTATCCCATAATCAAGTCAGAGGCTTCTGCTGTGAATGTGATCTGGAGTGATACCAGAAGCGGAGGATCAGGAATTTATTACAAGCGCTCTACTGATGGTGGAAATTCCTGGTCAGATGATACCTTATTAAATGACACAACAGGTACATCCTCACTTGCCTCTTTAACAACAACCGGCTCAAATCTACATTTAGCTTGGTCTGATTACCGCAATGATGGCGATTACGAAATATATTACAAGCGTTCTACGAACGGCGGCATTAGCTGGAGCGCCGATACCCGATTGACGAATGAACTCAGGATCTCAGAATCACCGGCAATAACTTCAAATTCAAATGAAGTGCATATTACATGGGTTGATCTTCGTGATTCAAATATCAACAGTGAAGTGTATTACAAACGTTCAACTGATAATGGCAGTACTTGGGGTCCTGATACCAGGTTAACGGTTTATGCTCATGCAATGAATCCCGCAATTTTGCTTTCAGGAGCAATTGTTCATCTTTCCTGGCATAACAGCACAGGCTCAGAAATTCACTACAGGCGTTCACTCAATAGCGGAAGCAGCTGGGAAACCGGCATTCAACTTTCGAGTTCATTCAGTGGAGCATATCAGCCAAATATAGCAGTAACAGGCAGCAAAGCTCATATTATTTGGCACGATGTGCGTAATGGAAGTACAAATTCCGAACTCTACTATGACTTTAATCCCACCGGTAATGCAATTGGAATAACCAACATAAGCACAGAAATGCCAGAAGTTTATATACTTTCACAAAATTATCCTAATCCGTTTAACCCGGTGACAAACATTCAATTTGCAATTCCAGTGGCAGGATTTGTGAAGCTTACCGTGTTTGATATGCTAGGAAGGGAAGTAGAAAATCTGGTAAACAAGAATATGAATGCCGGTACTTACTTGGCTGAATGGAATGCATCAAACTATCCAAGCGGAATATTTTTTTACAGACTTGTTTCCGATGATTTCAGTGAAGTTAAGAAAATGATACTTGTAAAATAGACCAGTATTGAACAGTTTTACCTCTAAAGGTGCCGATAGGCTCCTTTTTTGTTTCATTTGTTCATTAGTTTTAGTTTTTCTATTTGGAAGTCTATCTTTTTGATTTGCAATCTCGCCATTTGTATCTGAGAACCCCTTTGATATATATTCAGCCTCTTTATAGTTTTTCTTCTATTTCGCTATTTAAATTTTCATGTAAATTTTTATGAAACCCATGTGCCACTCTTCCTGCTTCAAAAAACAATTTCACCAATTTCAATCATATCATTAATATACTTCCATTTGTTTCTCTGCAAATGAATGGTTTCAAACGATTTTATCGTTACAGCAGCAGGATATCAGGTCTTTTATTAAAAAAACTATTCCTGGAAAGAGCTGTTGACTGGCTGTCTCAGAAGTACATTGATATCACACAGCTTATACCTTTTGACGATTGCAGGAATCTTGAAAAATTCCGACACAAAATTTTTAATTACCATACTTTTTTAGGCAGCCCTTTCTTTGTGAATTCATTTACTTTCCGTATAAGCCAGTTCCTGCCGGCGATTGAATCAAATTTTTCGATTTCATTAACCAGCAAGCCGGCGTCAATTAAAGATTCAGAAGACTTTGCCTTAAGTAATTTGTTGTAAATATTCACAAAATTGGAATGCTGTGTTTTGTAAAGCGCGGAAATTTCAGTTGTATCGGTAAGAAAATGTTTAAATGAGTCAATAAGAGAGAACGCCTGATCAAACAGGTTTAGCTCATAATATATCATAAGCATCAGTTTTTTTACATCTGTTTTGTAGAGGAAAAAATCATACTGAACTTTGCTGATAAATTTCAACGCTTTTTCGAACTTGCCTTCTTCGAAATTAAGATTTGCTGAAGCCAGGTTCATCATATTTTCACGGTATTCAGGTTTTAATTTATCTGAATGATTCAGGATGAACTGCCGCAGCCATTCAAACTCACGAAGGTTAAGAGCAAGCAGCATTACATTCCTGTAAAATATAATTGCGAGGTAATCATTTTCAGAAGAGCTGTACGCATTATGATCAAAAAGGTATGTGTAAATTTCGAATTCTTCTTTTTCATAATGCTTTAGACCAATGTTGCATTTTCTTACGCAGCAATCGATAAGATCATTGAACAGAAAATATTTTTCCTTATGGCTGAATTTTTCTATGTTTTCCAGGAAATTGGATTTTAGACAATCATAATAGAAGTCACTTTCAATTTCAGTTGATGATTTGTAAACATAATAATAGATCTCTATCAGCCATAACATCGGGTAATTATTTTCTTTGAGTTTGCAGAGCAGCCTGTCAAAATCCAGACTTTCGTAAACGCTATCAAGTAAAGTATTTTCAAATGGAAGATTGAAAGCAATAGTTATTGTGTTTTTATCCCTGAGCTGTCGCATAAATCTGATCAAAAATGAGATCGTAAAGTATTCGGAATAAATCAATTTTGAAGTAACTGATCTTTCAAAGTTGTTAACAGAATTATAGTAACTTTCCTTAAGCCTTTCCAGCTTTTCCTCTTCATTGTAGCATTCTATACTGTCAAATAAATTTTCGTGCAGTTTGTTCTCAAGGATATTCAAAGTTCTGATAAAAAGTTTATCATTTTTTCTTTCCTTATACTGCCCGGCAAGCAGCCTGATACTTTCGTTTTTCCCGGAAACTGCGGAAATATTTACCAGGAATTCTTCAGCAAGCCTTGTCAATTCAGAAACCATGTTCTTTAGCTTTTTTTCGTTAAACGCTTTACCTTTAAACAGCTGCTTGAAGATGATCTGTTTTTCAAGTTTATCTGAATTGAATTCAGGGTGATATCCTTTTATGATCTCAAACAAACCGGTTACATCCCTAATAGTAAAAAATGGCGAATATACCATCTTTTCAAATGATCTGAATTCTTCCTGCGAAAATGTTTTTAAAATTCCAATGAGTTTACTCTCTTTCATGTGAGACCAAGATAACTAAAAAAGTAACAAAATTGTGCTGAAAACGCTATATACTAACAAAAGTACATTGCAGGAAATGAGACTAATTGATCAAAATCTCTTTGATATACTTCGTTCGGGTAGGCATCTTTGTACATGAATAAGAAAACAGAAATAAAAGAAAAGCTAAATACATTAAAAGGAATTATCAGACTATTGGATAAAGACCTGGTAGGTTTACTGAATACAACTGCACAGGCTGAGATCAGTTTACGGGATACCGGCAATATTTCTGACACAGAAATGATCAAAATAGAATCACAGATAGATACATTAATAAACAAACATAAAAATCCAGAAGGAAAGTAAAATGAAAAACTCAATTTCAGCAGCAATAATCATTTTAATAATTTCGATTTTTTCAATTAACGCAACGGTTTATTGTTCCAAACCTGAAGATAATTTGAAAAATAAAGATAACAACAGTTCAGAATTAAACGCGCAGTCAAACTCTATTAAGAAAGAAGCAAAGAAGTATAAAGAGCCAGAAGAAGTAAAAAATGTTTGGAAGGAAATGCCCTCATTTGATAAATACGGAAATGAGATAACAGCACGTATGAGAGAGAACATGCAGAAAAACGGGATGTTGAACAATCAAAAAAATTCAGAAAATAAAAAATAATTTTACTAAAAATAAAGAAGAAAGGAATTCAAAATGAAAGCAATGAATTTAATTTACTTGGTTATAATGCCGTTAGCCTTCTTGTTATTCATAAAGCTAAAAAACTCTTTTCCATCCAGAAAAAGTATAAGTATTAAAGTACTGACAGCCCTCTTTTTACTTACCCCATTCGTTCAGAATGTAAATGCACAATGGACAACGCAGAACAGCGGAGTTTCAACATATCTTGCTGCTGTAAGTTTCCCCAACACTTCCACAGGCTTTACCGCAGGTGATCAGGGCAAAATACTTAAAACTACTAACGGCGGCGTGAACTGGCTGCAGCAAACAACTGGAGTAAATGACAATTTCAATAATATTCAGTTCATAAATACAAACACCGGCTGGGCATCCGGTCCAATCGGGTACAATCTAAAAACTACTAATGGCGGCACAAACTGGTTCGACCAGCCTACAGGATTTGATTCTCGTATGTTGATCTTTTTCTGTGACGCAAATACAGGTTTTGGCAGCATCGGAGGCGGAACTATAGTAAAAACTACAAACGGTGGAGCTAACTGGGTTTCGCAGGTGAGTGGAACAACAGTGTTTCTGACAGATATACACTTCATAGATAATACTACAGGCTGGATAAGCGGATTTTCAGGTGTAGTACTTTCTACTACTAATGGAGGCACAAACTGGACTCAGTTATCAAGCGGGTCGGGCAATGACTACTATTCAATAACATTCGCCAATTCTTTAACAGGTTGGGTTACCGGTATATCTGGGACTTTACGGAAGACCACAAACGGCGGAGTTAACTGGACAAGTCAAAATTCATCTTCGGTCGAAGATCTGCTCACTGCATTTTTTACAAGCGCATCAACAGGCTGGATCACAAGCAGTTTGGGTGAGATCTTAGTTACAACAAATGGAGGAGGTAACTGGCTATCACAAAGTACTTCAACTTCATCTTCGTTGAATTCAGTTCATATCTCCGGAAACTATGGCTGGGCTTGCGGTTCTGAAGGTACAATAATAGCTACAACTACCGGAGGATTTTCCGCCCCCACTGCCCCAACGCTTCGGTTCCCCTCTAATGATACAGTTGGTACGACTTTAACCCCAACGCTTAGATGGTTTTCGGTTGCAGGCGCGCAAATATATCATGTAATATTATCAACGGATTCTTTATTCAGCACATTATTGATAAACGATAGTACAACATCAGTATTTTATGATATAGGCAGCGGCATTTTACAGGGCAACACTAAATACTTCTGGAGAGTCAGAGGAAGGAACCTGGCGGGATTTGGTGTGTACTCATCACGATGGAAATTTACCACGACGGAAGTAACAGGAATTACCCAGATTGGCAATGAGATACCGAATAATTTCAAACTCTATAATAATTATCCGAACCCCTTTAATCCTGTAACAAAAATCAAGTTTGCTTTGCCAAAAAATTCACAGGTAAAACTCACTGTATTTGATATGCTTGGAAGGGAAGCAGCAACACTTGTAAACGAAGAACTAAACGCCGGCACGTACAATGCGGAGTGGAATGCCGCAAATTTTTCAAGCGGTGTGTATTACTACAGAATGGTTACAAGTGATTTTAGTGAAGTTAAGAAAATGATACTTGTAAAATAAAACTATAAAGGATTGGTATAAACAAAAAAAGGAGTCTGACTCAGACTCCTTTTTGATTTATCAAAATCATCCAGGTAGGATCATTTAAGCAATATCATTTTGTTTACGGCCGTAAACCCGCCTGCATCCAGCCTGCAAATATATACTCCGGAACTCAATGAATATTCCTCTGAATTTAGCACAATCTCATAAATACCAGCCTGCCTGTTTTCATTCACCACAACCGCAATCTCTTTTCCTGTTATATCAAATAAAGTAAGTTTAACGAATTCATTTTTTGGTAAACCGTATGTAATTTTAGTCACCGGATTAAAGGGGTTTGGATAGTTTTGCGACAGCGAAAATTCAGATGGAATACTTATGGTTTGATTGATCCCGTTAACTGCTTCATAGGTTATCTCTATTGTCCAGCTATCAAGTGTGCTGTTGTAGCCGGTGTTGGTATCATCAATGTACTGTAGAATCCATGTGCCTTCCAATGGCTTTCCGTCAAAAATTGTAAGCGGAGCTTCCGGTTTAAATCTGCCGGTAAAAGGTACTGTACCCTGAGTTATTAACATTTGCGACTCATCATCAAATATAGTATTTACATAACCATCTCCTGAACCGCCATTATCGCTTGTCAATTCACAGCTGTTTGCGCCTTTTATCAGGAAAACATCGGCATCCTGAGCATCACGGGTTGAAATATTCAGTCTTACATCAACATCAATTACATTTCCTGATATCCCGCTGATATTAATTGTATCTAAAATGAAAGAATTATTTATACATACCTTTGGTGTTGTAATGCTATGCTGAATTTTATATTTGCCAACGGTGTAAGTAAAATATACATTGGGCGGGTTTGTGCCCGGCGGATTTACACCTCCTCCTCCGGAAGGCAAAGTTGCTGCATTTGGAATTAGTGCCGTATCCTGTGCTGCAAGATAATAATCTATTACAGTGTTTTGCACCTGCTGTGGAATTGAAAATTGGAAAGTATCTGCAGAGCTATAAAACGCGTTCACCGAATTAAACGAACCGCCGTTGATTCTATAATAAAGCCTTGGCGCATTTGCGCCGCCGGCAACCATTTTGTTATCTCGTATAACTGCTGTAACGGTCCTAGCGAGTGAATCCGGCCCGGATTCCATTGGAGAATCATGAAAGATTTCCGGCTTAATTCTATCCACCAGTCCGGATAACAGCCCGAGTGATAGCCTTGCGTTAAGCCTGCCGTATCCCATTTCATTGTTCCACTGGCCATACGGATAATTTACAGAGTAATTGTAACCCCCAACCTTTTCAGCACTCAGGGAAATTAATGCCTCCACTTCCCTTGCTTTAAGCTCAGGATTGGCAGAAAGAAGCAGCGCGCAGACCCCGGCTGCATTTGGTGTAGCGCTTGAAGTTCCGTTAAAGGTACTTGTGTAATCAGTGCCGTTGTAACCAAATGGCCCTACTCTATCTGTAGTATATATTTTCATACATGGCGCAACAATATCAAGTGTTGAGCCATAACACGCGCCCCAGGTTTCCAGTGAGCAGCCATCGGAAGGGCTTTTACGCTTGTTACATGGCGTCATTCCACCAACTGTGACTATATCAATTCCCTGGTAATTGGCCGGGAATCGCATTGGATTAGTATCCTCATTCCCTGATGCGTAACACATTACTGTACCCTTGCCGTTTCTCCCAAATCTGGCGGCATCGTTGATAGCATTAATAAGCAGGGAACTGTTCCCGCCCACAATACCCCATGAGTTACTCATGATATCAGCACCGTGCCGGTATGCCCAAATAGTACCGAATGCCGGAACGTGATAGCCGGGTACATTGCCGGCGGCATTTATTGTTTTAACGGGCATTATTTTACATTTGTAAGCCACTCCGGTGACCCCAAGATTGTTGTTTCCTAATGCCGCTGCTATACCGGCGCAGGCTGTGCCGTGATTGCCATCATCATCAGGGTTACCATCGTCATTTACAAAGTCATAACCGTTTACCAGCCTAAGATCAGGATGTGTTGTATCAACACCCGTATCAAGTATTGCAATAATTATGTTGCTGTCTCCCGTGGTAACATTCCATGCGCTGTCAACATCCATATCTGCGTCAGCAATTACGTTAGGCGGATTTGAAGGCACGTTATTGCCTGTATTTCGCAAAGCCCACTGCAATGGAAAGAATGGATCGTTTACTTCATCGCAATGCGCATTTGTAAAATACAGGCTTGGTTCTGAATAATTCACATAACCGCTTTCATAATACTTATTGGCAGTTTCCATCGCATTCATTTTAGAATTACCTGTAACCTTAGCTAAAAAGGTTTCACCACCGGAAACATCAATTTTCTGAATGATCTCTACACCAAAGCTGTGGTTTATGTTTTCTATCTGCTGAAGCGAATATGAGGGCTTGAATTGCAGAATAAGATTGCTGTTTAATCCAAAAAATGTCTTTTCATCATTTCTGCCTAAAGGCGAGTACGCAAATGAAGCATTTTCGAAGTTCTCATCAAGTTTGAGTCTGTTAATAAACTCAATATATTCTGATTCAGTGAGATTATTTTTGAGCCTGATGAAGTTATCGTCATCTGTGTTTATTTGCGAGCGGATAAGATCTAATTGGGGGTAGCGGGAAAGTATATCAATTGCAGCGTTCTGCGATGTGCCTGTTTTGAATTTAAGGAATACCATATCGGTCCTTTCCTGCAGAAAGAACTTACTCCCCTGGAAATAGTAGTAGTTTAATATTCTGCCGCTGTTATTGCCGGAAACTCCGGGAAAAAATGTAAAGCCCAAAAAGATAATAACAGCCTGCAGGAAAAAATATATGAAGAATTTTTTCAAACAAAAATAATTATATAGTTTATTTTAAGCTAAAACTGTAAATCTTTTCTGTTAAACTCTCAAAATTAGTTTTTCAGGAAAGCCTTTTCAGCGCGTTTCGTAAACTTTCAATTACTTTTTCAACTTCATCAAGTCTGCAGGTACCAACAGATAACCTGTACCAAGTGGAATCTTCAGAGTCGCCAAACGCTGAGAAAGGCACTATAGCTACGCGTGCTTCTTCAAGAAGGTATTTTGTTACATCTTTGGTTGTTGCAAGCACAGTGCCATCGGATTTTTTCTTTCCGTGAAGACCGAATTGAACAGTCAAATATATTGCTGCCTGCGGAGCGATAGCATCTACATTAAAGCCTTCAGCTTTTAAGGCCATGAAGCCATCGTAAAATCCGTCAAGTCTGTCGTGTACTTCTTTTTTAAACCTGTTTAAGTAATTTTCAACATCAGCTGTTCTTGAAAGATATCTGGCAGTCGCAACCTGTTCGGCTTTTGGAGCCCATGCGCCAAGGTGCGAAAGTATCGATTTCATTTTGCCAATTACGCGCGCGGGTCCAACCGACCATCCTACCCTTACACCTGTAGCTGCGAAAGCTTTTGAAAGTCCATCTATAAATATAGTATAGTTCTTCATTTCGGGCACAAGGCTTACAGGGTTAAAATGTTCGGTTTCTCCGTATGTCAACACCCAGTATATCTGGTCGTACATCAGGTAAACAGGTTTTTGATGCTCACTTCTGGAATGGTTTTCTTCAACGATCATTTCACATATTTCCGTGAGATCCTTTTTTGAAAAAGTTGTACCCGTTGGGTTCAACGGTGAACAAAGCGCTACCAATGCGGCATCTTTAATATGTTCTTTCAGCTCCGCAGCCGTAGGCATAAAATGGTTTTCGGGTTTTGTGTTAATTTCAATTTTTTTTGCGTGTGAAAGGTGTGTATAATGATTGTTGTTCCATGAAGGCACAGGGAACAGCACTGTATCACCGGGCTGAACTAAAGTCTGGTATGTCGCATAGATCAGCGGACGTGCGCCAGCTGACATTAAAATTTCTGTCGCCGGATTGTAATCGATGCCTTCTTTATCTTTCAGGAATATTGAAACAGCCTTCCTTGTTTCAAGCATGCCATCAGCGGGAGGGTAGTTTGTTTCGTGTTCGGTGTATGCTTTTATTATTTCTTCTTCAAGCTCTGCGGGTATGGGGAAAACTTTAGGGTCAAAATCTCCGATCGTTAAATTATAGATCTTTTCGCCCTGTTTTATTTTCTCGTTAATTTCTCCGGCAAGCTTAATTATTTCTGATGCGATCAATGTCTCTGCCATTTTAGAGACTTTAAGGGTCTTTTCCTTTACTTCTATTATTTCTGTATGCATAGGATTATAATGTATGTTTGTGATATACAAACTTAACTAATTAAAACTTCATTGAAAATCCGAAAAAAAGGAATTATTTCTAATTTAAAGCCTGATTACGATAATTACACTATATAGAAGCTATTAACTCAATTTCAACCAGTGCGTCTTTAGGCAGTCTTGCGACTTCAACAGTTGAGCGAGCAGGTTTTGATTCACCGAAATATTCGGAATACACTTCATTCATTGCGGCAAAATCGTTCATATCTTTAATAAAAACTGTAGTTTTTATTACTTTGCTTAGATCGCTGCCTGCTTCTGTAAGCAATGCTAACAGATTTTCCATTACTTGTTTGGATTGCTCTTTTATTCCGCCTGTAATAAAATTTCCGGTTCTGGGATCAATTGCTACCTGACCTGATGTGTAGAGCAGTTGGTGAGAACCCAAAGTTAACTTTACAGCTTGTGAATACGGTCCGATAGGTTCCGGTGCGTTGCCGGTATATATAGTATCTTTTTGCATGGTGTGTGTGTTTAAGTTATTGTGATATACAAAATAAATCAATATTTATAAAAAAAGCAACTCACTGACAAAATATCCTAAGAAATGTAAATTCTTTCATTAATATGGAAAATTCGCTTATTTCAATGTACATTTTGTCAAAGGCCAAGTAGCCAAAAACAGCAAAAAACAGATTTAAACGCAAAAAAAGTTTGGCACGGCTATTGTATATGTAATGTATGTCAATCAAAAAATGATAATAAAAATATAAAAGGAGATTTTAAAAATGACATTAGTAAAATTCAGACCCGCATCAGAGCTTTCAAACATCGATAAGAAAATTAAAAAATTCTTTGAAGATTTTGATTCACCTTTTAACGGTGAGTGGGGCATTAAGCCTTTCGGCGGAAATGCATTTACACCCAGGGTTGATGTTACTGAAGATAATGAAAATTTATATGTTCATGCAGAAGTACCCGGTGTTGATAAGAATGATATTAAGATCAACCTTGTAGGCGATGTTTTAACTATCAGCGGCGAAAAGAAATCAGAACAGAAAGATGAAAAGAAAAATTACTACAGGATCGAAAGAAACTACGGCGCGTTTTCAAGAAGCTTCACGCTTCCCGCGGAAGTAATTTATGATAAAATTTCAGCTGAGTATAAAGAAGGTGTTCTGAATATAACTCTGCCAAAAACTGAAGAAGCAAAGATCGTTGAAAAACAGATCGATATAAAATAAATGGCTTCTTAAAAAAATTGTTTCATAGTTAGTTTTTGTTTGGTTAATTGATGTAAATAAAGCAGATTCTTGCTTTGGTATTAACAAGCGCCGGAGTTGATGGTCCTCCGGCGCTGATTTTATGAAAGAGGTTCATTTTTAAGGAAAATTCATTGAAAAATAATTTAAGTACAGTTCTCAAAAAACAAGGTTATCATAAAATTTTCCTTAGAAATAACGGGGCCGGTCACTTTAAGTTAAACATTAAAGTTAACGGTACAACCGGAAATTTCATACTGGATACAGGGGCTTCGCACACTGTTGTTGATGAAGCTGCATCAGGGAAGTTTTCGCTGAAATTCAGCAATAAAGCATCAAAAGATGCCGGAGGACTCGGGAATTCAGCTTTGAAGACCAGGAAGAGCACCGGCAATATGATAGACTTGAAAGGATTTCAGATCAAAAAAGCCGCTCTGATAGCAATTGATCTTTCTCACGTAAACAATACATTGAAAAAAGGAGGATCGGGAAGAATTGATGATGTAATAGGTTCAGATATACTTAAGAAACACAAAGCCCTGATCGATTACTCTGAAAAAGCTTTGTATCTCAAGTAGTCATATGTTCAGAAAAGACTACATAATGCGGATGATCGAGGATTTTATCAAAGCGATGGCTAAGATCATCATGATGCGGGAACAAAAAAGTTACACTGATGCGAGAACAGAGCTTGACGGACTGAGTAAACTTGTCACCGGATTCGGGGTTGAGCATTTAATATCATTGGGTGCACCGGGAATCAAATATGTTTTTTCTCAAAATAAGGAATCAGAAGCTGAAAAAATTTATTGCTCCGCAAGAATATTAAAAGAAGAAGGTTTGATACTGAAGTCACAAGGGAAAACAGAGGACAGTTTAAAAAGTTTGGAAATTTCAAAAGAGCTTTTTAAATTGGCTTCTCAAATGGAGATCCCCGAAAAAAATG
The DNA here is from genome assembly GCA_002344125.1 of Ignavibacteria bacterium UBA2360. GTDB lineage: Bacteria > Bacteroidota > Ignavibacteria > Tepidaquicellales > OLB5 > OLB5. Next base: position 827,194 of record DDTQ01000011.1, read on the forward strand.
AAGCATTAAAAGAGTTTGAAGAATTAAGTAAATAAAGAGTTTTAATAAATATAAAATGATGCGGTTACTTATGATTGATCGTATCTAAATAAAAAAAGAAAGAATAAAAACTATGGGAAAAATTATCGGAATCGATTTAGGAACGACAAACTCGGTAGTTGCCGTAATGGAAGGCAATGACCCGGTTGTAATACCTAATGCGGAAGGGCACAGGACTACACCTTCTGTTGTTGCTTTAACCAAAGGCGGCGAGCGCCTTGTGGGACAGGCGGCAAAGAGGCAGTCAGTTACAAATCCGCAGAACACAGTATCATCCATAAAGAGATTTATGGGCAGAAGGTACAATGAAGTAACAGATGAGATCTCAAAAGTATCATACAAAGTTGTAAAAGGCGAGAATGATACTGCAAGAGTTGAGATCGGCGACAGGGTTTATTCACCACCCGAAATTTCAGCAATGGTACTTCAGAAAATGAAACAAACCGCAGAAGACTATCTGGGTCAAAAGGTAACCGAAGCTGTTATCACAGTGCCGGCTTACTTTAATGACGCACAGAGACAGGCTACTACTGATGCAGGTAAAATTGCAGGGCTTGAAGTGAAAAGAATTATCAACGAGCCAACTGCTGCAGCGCTTGCATACGGACTTGATAAAAAGAAAAAAGATGAAAAAGTAGCTGTATATGATCTTGGCGGCGGTACATTTGATATTTCCATTCTGGAATTATATGATATCGAAGGTACAGGCAACTTCCAGGTTAAATCAACCAACGGTGATACTCACTTAGGCGGTGATGATTTTGACCAGAGACTTATGGACTATCTTGCAGAAGAATTCCAGAAGCTCGAAGGCATTGACCTGAGAAAAGACCCGATGGCTTTACAGAGATTAAAAGTTGAAGCTGAAAGAGTTAAATGCGACCTTTCAAGCCAGACACAGGCTGATGTGAAACTTCCGTACATTACCGCAATTGACGGTGTGCCAAAACACATTGATATGACAGTAACACGCGCTAAGTTTGAACAGCTTGTTGATGACCTTATCCAGAGAACAATGGAACCATGCAAAAAAGCACTGGCTGATTCAGGATTTTCAGTTGACCAGATTGACGAAGTAATTTTAGTCGGTGGTTCAACCAGGATCCCCAAAGTTCAGGAAGCAGTTAAGAACTTCTTCAAAAAAGAACCGCATAAAGGCGTTAACCCCGATGAAGTTGTCGCAATAGGCGCAGCTATACAGGGCGGCGTTTTAACCGGTGATGTTAAAGATGTATTGCTGCTTGATGTTACACCGCTTTCACTTGGAATTGAAACACTTGGCGGAGTTATGACAAAAATGATAGATGCCAACACTACAATTCCTACAAAGAAAACTGAAGTATATTCAACAGCATCAGATAACCAGCCTTCAGTCGAAATTCATATACTGCAGGGTGAGCGTCCGATGGCAAATGATAACAGAACAATTGGCCGATTCCATTTAGACGGAATTCCGCCAGCACCGCGCGGCATACCGCAGGTAGAAGTTACATTTGATATTGACGCAAACGGAATACTTCACGTAAGCGCGAAGGATAAAGCTTCCGGAAAAGAGCAATCAATTAAAATAACTCACTCCAGCGGTTTAAGCGATGCTGAAGTTGAAAAGATGAGAAAAGACGCTAAGGAGCACGAAGGCGAAGATAAGAGAAAACGCGAAGAAGTTGATACAAAGAACCATGCTGATAGTTTGATCTTCCAGACTGAAAAACAGATGAAGGAATTCGGCGAAAAGCTTACACCTGATATGAAAGGCAAGCTTGACGCGGCACTTGGCAGACTTAAAGAAGCTGCAAAGGGAACGAATACCGATGAAATAAAATCAGCCACCGAAGCATTAAACGCGGCATGGAATGAAGCATCAACCCAGATGTACAGCCAGGCAACCGGCGCGCCGGGTGCAGGCAATGAGCAGCAGGCAAATCCTAATGCCGGCGCAGAAGGCCAGCAGCCTGATGACAAAAAGGTTGAAAACGCTGACTTCGAAGTAGTAGATGATGAGAAAAAATAAATACGTGAAACGTGAAATGTCAAACGTGAAACGTAATAGAATTAAATCATTGTAGTACCCATAGCTTTAATATCATATATTCTCCATTAAAGCAAAATAAGCCATCCTGAATTTTGGGATGGCTTTTTTATTAGTACAAATTGTTCTCATTAATTTCAATTTTTAATTCAAACATTAATCGGTATTTTCAAACTTCAGAAAATAAAAATGCTGATTTTTGATCAAGAAACTAAATAAATTTATAAAAGTTTTCGGAAACAGTTCGTACCGCAAAGCTGCCTTAAACGGGGCAGCGGCTGGTATTGAGCATGAAACAGTACTGAAAACACTGCAATGTAACACGATCATTGATGTTGGCGCCAACAAAGGGCAATTTGCCCTGGCTGCAAGAAAATGTTTTCCGAATGCCAGAATTTATTCATTTGAACCGCTTTCTCATCCTGCAGAAATATTCAGTAAAGTGTTTGATGGTGATAATAATACAAAACTTTTTCCGTTTGCCATAAGCGATGAAACAGGAGAAGCTGAAATTCACATATCCCACCGCGAAGATTCTTCATCGCTGCTGCCAATCGGCGAAAAGCAGAATGAAATGTTCCCCGGTACATACGAAGTTGGAGTTGAGAAGATCACCATGAAGAAGCTGAGTGATGCCCTTTCTGTTTCTGATCTGAATAGCCCCGTACTTATGAAAATTGACGTTCAGGGTTTTGAGCTGAGCGTATTAAAGGGCAGCACAGAACTTTTCAGCTGTATGAAATATATATATTCCGAGTGTTCTTACATTGAGCTTTATAGGGGTCAGGCGCTTTTCCCTGAAATTTCTGAGTTTCTTGCAAAGTATGGTTTTAAAAAAACCGGCGAGTTTAATACAAGCTTCGATGAATCAGGTAAACCTGTTCAAAGTGATTTCCTGTTCGAAAATTTAAGTTAACATTTCATAAATAAATACTTCAAAATGAAAAAGATCATTTTAATGACCGTGGCAGTGTTATTCCTGATAATTAGTCCTGCATATTCACAGGATTACAGTAAGCTTACAGCTTTCGTGGAGCGTTATTCTGATTCAATGCTAACAACTGCACTGCAGCCGGGTATGATAATCAGCATTACAAAAGGGAATGAAGTAATTTATGAAAGATCCAAAGGGCTGGCTAATATTGATACCAAAGCACCCATGGTTACTGATTTCCGTTTCAGGATAGGAAGTCTGACCAAAACTTTTACATGCACTGTCCTGCTTCAGCTGGTAGATGAAAAAAAGCTGACGCTTGATGAATCAATTGATAAATACTTTCCGGATCTTCCAAATGCAAAAAATATCACAGTCAGAATGCTTGGTGATATGACAAGCGGTCTGTATAACTACAGCGAAGCCAAAGAGTTTGATGACTCAATGAAGGCTCATCCCAAAAAACTATGGAAGCCTTCGGAGTTGGTGGAAGTATCGGTTCGCAACGGAACATATTTTGAGCCCGGCAAAGGCTGGCATTACAGCAATACCAATACTACGCTTATCGGTATGATAATTGAAAAATTAACTGGTAATACATTGCCTAATGAGATAAAAACGCGTATTACCGATAAGCTCGGAATGAAGAATACCGATTTCCCCGAAGTACCTGAAATATGGGGCTCACATCCCGAAGGTTACGGTGAAGATGATGGTTCATGGGTTTATCCGCTGGTGGATGTTACCACAAAATATAACCCAAGCTGGGGCTGGGCTGCCGGTGCAATGGTATCAACCATTGAAGATCTTCAGATCTATCTGAAAGCTTTGGCTGAAGGCACAATGATTAGCAAAGAACTTATGGCTGAAAGAATGAAACCTGGACTCGAACGGGACGGGCTGAAATATTGCTTTGGTATGTTTATTATAGGTGATATGTACATAGGTCATAATGGTTCTTATCCTGGATTCCACAATATTTCAGTGCATTCACCCAAAACCGGAATTACAGCGATTATCTTTTATAACACACAGTCAAACCGCTCACCTGATGACTTTTTGAAGGCGATATTGCCAATGATAGAGTAGCACATGAATCTATTTTTTCAGATTGCGGAAAAAGTATTTGACTGGAATGAACTTATCAGAGTAATTCTGATATTACTTGCATGTTTTGCCGTGCCATATCTTTTTGTTTATTTATTTTCTTCAAAAAGTAAATATATGAAAGCAGTTAAAGCCTATAAGAACGGTGAATATGAAATTGCAGTGGACTTTCTTGAAAAAATAAAACCTTCAAGTTCAATGTTCTTTCATTCAAGGCTATTTCTTTCTGCTATAGAATTAGAGCAGAACAAAACTGATAAAGCAATACAAATTTGCAGCGAGCTTATTAGGAATCATCCAGATAGATATGAGGCACATCAATTCTTGTCACAAATATATTTATCAATTAATGCTAATGAATTGAGCTTTGAATTTATTTATAAAGCACTTGAAATGAATCCTCCTAGAAAAGATAAATACGCTCTTTATGTGAATATGGGTATTGTTTTTGATAATCTGGGAGAATATGAAAAGGCAATACAATCTTATCGTAAGGCTACAGAACAGATTGATAATGATCACGTTGTTTATAATAACATAGGATATACATATTTGCTGCAAAGCAAATTCAGTGAAGCAATTTCTTACCTTGATAAATCTATAAATTTGAATTCAAAATTTGCATATTCTTATAATAACCGTGGGTTTGCATTTGCAAATCTTGGCAACTTTGATAAAGCATTTGAAGATTTTAAAACATCACAGTTACTAGATCCATCAAACCCGCATCTGTATAAATTCAGGGGATTATCATATTTTAAATCTGGTAATTTTTCTGAAGCAAAAACCAATCTTGAGAAAGCACTCCAGATGGACCCCAAATTCTCTGATGAAATTTCCCCAATTCTTACCAAAATCAACAATATTGAGTAAAATACCGTAATTACAGTATATAACCATTTGTTTAAATATAATCTTTAGGTTATTTTGGTATAACGTATATAACTATACAGGTTATGAAAAACAAAAGATTATTATTTATAGCGCTCATTTTTTCACTCAGTATCTATCTAACCGGGTGTTTTCCGGCATCAAGAACTGAAGAAGATTCCGAAGAAACCACTGAGACTACAACAGAGGAGAAAAAGGAAGAAGAAAAAGAGAAAGAAGTAACCGACGTTAGTGATGCAAGTGGCGCTAAAATAATGAGAATTGCTGCAAGCGAACAGAATGTTGAATGGTACTCGCCTAGTGTTGATTCAACCTATCTCTATTGGCTCAACAATCAGTTGATTGTCCTCAATGGCTCAACTAAGTGTAATATCTATGCGCTGAACGTATTGTATAAATCCGGCTTTAAGACTCCTAAACAAAACGCTTTATGCCGTGACCTGCATAACACAGATAACTTTACAGATATAATGCCTGTAGTTGGAATAAAAGATATTTCATCCATAAAAAAGGGTGATCTTATTGTATGGAAAGGTCACGTGATAATTTTTGAAGAAAAGGTACAATCAAAAAAAGATATTTACGTAAAAGCCTGGTGGGCAGGTACCAGTCAAAAAGATAACGGCGATAATATCCGTAATAACGTAATTTACGGCAAGTATAAAATAAGCGGTGATTATGTGGTGAGAAGACCGGTGAAAAAGTGAAACGTGAAACGTCAAATGTGAAACAAAGAAACTCATAATCTAAACTTCTTTAAAAGCTGCACTCAAGGCCAATGAGTCCAAAGCTTCTATCGTAATTAAAATCAGGTCCCTTAATTGAATTTATCAGGTTATAACCCAATTGAAATTTTATTTTCAGGAATTCTCCGCCCATTCTTATTTTGAAGGCGGGTTCAATTCCAATTGCCTGCGGCAATACCGGGTTTATGAACTCGTGGGATTCATACCTGGTAAAACTAAAATAACTTAATCTTACCGAAATAATAAAATCAATAAATTCCTGCTGAAAGGAAATATTCTGTGTTACATAGAATCTATTGTAATCTGCGTTTTCATAACCCGGACCATTTGTCAAAAACTGATCTTCATAGGCTGAATTCGTTCTGCCATTGCCGTAGCCTCCGAATACTTCATAGAACATAGAATCAGATTGACTTATCCGTGTAAAATATCCAAGTCCCAGTGACCATGTTCTCTGGAAACGGGGCTCACTGCTTTTTCTATCCAGGTAAGAAATATCGCCAATTGCAGCGAAGTGTTTGTAAAACGAAAACCCAAGCTGAAGATTTGTACCACTGTTACCAATTGCAATGCCGCCTTTGAACTGGTTAGGTTCATTAAAAGCCGGCGCATTAATTTCATTTGGAATATAAACAGTTGTGCATGATGAAAAGATCAGGATTAATAGTAAAAGAGTGTACAAGCTAAATATTATTTTCATAACCATTTAATTTATTTAAGGTGCAGCTATTAAATATATACTCTACAAACATACATTTACTTTTTAGAAGATTAAATGAAAATATGGAATTAAAACGTGATATAAGCACTTATTTTTGCTTTCTTACTTCTGCTTTTTCACTGCTTTTTCTTCATTGTAACACTCTCAAATTTTCGGTAATTTCCGTATTATCAACACAAAACCTATGTTTTTTAAGGAGAAATTCGTGAAAAAACGCTATTATATTGATAAAATTGCAGATTACGTAGGCCAGGAAGTCATTATCCGCGGATGGCTTTATAATATCCGTACTTCAGGAAAATTAATGTTCCCTCAGCTTCGTGATGGTACTGGAATCATACAGGGAGTTGTATCTCAAAAAGAAGTCAGCGAAAGAGTTTGGGAAGATTTCAAAAAGCTTACACAGGAATCATCACTCATAGTAACCGGAACGGTTGCAAAGCATCCTAAGAAGGAAGAGTATGAACTCCATGTGAAGGATATTGAAGTTATCCAGGTAGCCGAAGCGTACCCTATAACCCCAAAGGATCATGGAATAGAATTTCTTGCTGACCACAGGCATTTGTGGGTGCGCTCACAAAGGCAGACCGCAATAATAAAAGTTCGTGAAGAAATAATCAAAGCGTGCCGTGATTATATGTATGATAACGGCTTTACGCTTTTTGATTCACCCATATTTACCCCAAACGCCGCGGAAGGAACAACGACTTTGTTTTCGTCAGATTATTTTGATCTGGGCAAAGCGTACCTCGCGCAGACGGGTCAATTATACGCCGAAGCGGGAGCAATGGCTCTTGGCAAGGTATATGATTTCGGTCCAACTTTCCGCGCGGAAAAATCAAAAACCCGCAGGCACTTAACAGAGTTCTGGATGATTGAACCTGAAATGGCATTCTATGATATTTACGATGATATGGATCTTATTGAGGATTTCATTGTATATATAGTAGAACGCGTAATTAAGAACAGAAGAAAAGAGCTTGATATACTTGAGCGTGATATTACAAAACTCGAAGCGGTAAAAAAACCATTCCCAAGGATTACATATGATGAAGCCGTTGAGATCATAAATAAAAAGAATGTTCCGCTTATTCGCAAGAAAGCTGATGGCGGCGAAGAAGAAATAAGACCATTCCCCTGGGGCGAAGATTTTGGCGCGCCGCATGAAGAGGCTGTTGTTGAAGATTACGACAGGCCCGTTATGGTTTATAACTGGCCATCGGAAGCAAAGGCATTTTACATGAAGCGTGATCCTGAAAATCCGAAAGTCGTGCGAGGTGTAGATGTGCTTGCACCCGAAGGCTACGGCGAAATAGTTGGCGGCAGTGAGCGTGAAGATGATTTGCAGCTTCTTGAATCAAGAATTAAGGAACATAATCTGCCTATGGATGCGTTTCAATGGTATCTGGATCTCCGCCGATTCGGCAGTGTGCCGCACAGCGGCTTTGGTATGGGCATTGAGCGCGTTGTTTGCTGGCTCTGTAAGCTTGATCATGTAAGGGAATCAATCCCTTTCCCAAGGCTGATGTACAGGAACAGACCGTAAAACAAAATTTTTTTTGAATTTTTATTTTTGTAATTATGACATTAACTTTAATAAAAAAAAATTTTCACACTTTGATAGATAAAGTTGAAAATAAAGAGTTGCTAGATCAATTTTACAGAGCTTTGTTATTTTCTGCCTCCAGAAAAAAGGGGCAGATATGGAATTCTTTAACTGAGGAACAAAAAAACAAGGTATTGAAAACTTTTAAGGAAAGTGAACAAACTAAAAATCTCGTAAGTCATGAAAAAGTTATGAAAAAGTATTCTAAATGGCTTACAAAATAATCTGGTCTAAAACAGCAGAAAAGGATTTTGACAAAATAGTAAATTATATTGTTAGTGAGTGGGGAAATAATATAGCTGCAGGTTTTACGGTTAAAGCCAATGAAATATTCAATTTATTGCAATATTATCCTGAAGCAGGCAGTGTTGAGCTGGAAGAGAAAAATATCAGAGGTTTTTTAGTAAGCAAACAAGTCCGATTGCTTTACAGGATAAAGGGAAAGAAAATAATCTTCCTTAATTTCTTTGATACACGTTCAAATCCGTCTAAAAAATTGAAAAGATTTAAATAAATGGAAACCATAATTATCGACGCATATAACCTGATGCATAAAGTAACCGAGCTCAGAGTTCTGCTGGCTCAGTCGCAGGAAATTTGCGTTGATACAATGATCCAGAAACTGCGGAATCACTATCACGGCAGAAGCACAAAATGTATTCTTGTATTTGATGGCTTCGGACAGAACAAGCACGAAGGCAATATAAGCGTTAAGTTTTCCAAAACGGGCGTGGGACCCGATTACGGTCACGCTGACGCATTAATAAAGCACCTTATTGAAAAATCCAGAAACCCTAAGCTGATGAAAGTAGTCTCATCAGATAGAGAAGTTGTTATGTTTGCTAAGGAGTGCGGCTCCAGAATACTTTCTTCAGAAAGCTTTTGGGGTGAAGTTAAAGATAGAAGGATTGAAAGAAGCGAAGCTATCCGTGAATCAAGGGAAAAACCTGCTGTCGTAACAAGAGGTGAATTTGAATTTTTGCTAAAAGAATTTACAAAAAAATAATACATGCACGTAATAGAAACCCAGAATCTGTACAAAGAGTACACGCAAAAGTTTTCAAAGCAGAAAGTTAACGCTTTGAATGACTTTACATTCAATGTTGAGCAGGGCGAGATATTTGGTTTACTTGGGCCAAACGGGGCGGGAAAAACCACACTCATTAAAATTCTGCTGGCAATAACTTTTCCAACCAACGGTTCAGCGAAGCTGTTTGGCACCGATGTAAAAAGCCACAAAGCTAAAACCAAGGTAGGTTACCTCCCGGAAAATCATAAATTCCCAAGCTACTTAACGGGTGAACAGGTACTTATGTATTACGGGCAGCTTTCCGGCATGAAAGCGGGCGCCGATATGAATAAACGCATTGATGAAATGCTGGGAATGATGAATCTGACCCAATGGCGCAAAACCAAGATCAAAAAATACTCAAAGGGTATGATGCAGAAACTGGGACTCGCACAATCAATGTTAAGCGACCCCGATCTCATTTTCCTTGATGAACCCACAGATGGCGTCGATCCCATCGGCAGAAAAGAAATTCGCGATATACTTGCGCAGATAAAATCGAGAGGTAAGACAATATTCTTGAATTCACATTTACTTTCCGAAGTTGAAATGATATGCGACCGTGTTGCGATTCTGAACAAAGGCGACCTGATAAAAGAAGGTAATGTGGATGACCTTACAAAAGCTGAAAATATTTTCGCTATCCATACTGTTGAACCAATAGCTATGGATGTAAAACAAAAAGTGCTTGCTGTTGACGGCAATGCCGGAATAGGCGAAAAAGAGGTTAACACAGAAGCGGGAATTGAAAAGCTGAATAAAATTATAGATACGCTGCGAGGCAGCAACATAAGTATTCAGACTGTGAACCAGAAAACCAGTACTCTTGAGGAATTATTTATTAATGTAATTAAAAAGGATAATACCAACTAAGGATAAATAATGCTGACTATAATTAAAAATACTTTTCGTGAAGCGCTGGCAAAAAAGATCTTTATAGGTTATTATATTTTCTATGCCATCGTTATTCTTATTATGATATTCCTAGTGAATATGGATTCCGTTGAAGGGGTTATGAGTTTAACTGATTCCAAAATGCTGGTGCAGCAGGTCGAAACCGGATTTTTGACAATCTCATGGAACCTGATAATTTTCTTCTCGCTTATATCAACAGCTTCATTCATACCCTCTATGCTCGAAAAAGGCACCATTGATCTTCTTATATCAAAGCCGATCTCAAGACCGATGATATTGATCTCAAAGTACTTGGGAGCTGTTTTATTTGTATTTATAAGTATGGTTTTTTTGCTTGGTTCAATTTGGTTAATACTTTCCCTTAAATCCGGTTTCTGGGATCCGACTTTCCTGTTTTCTATTGTTTGGATTACACTCGCGTTTGCCGTTATGTACAGCATTGTAGTAATTATCGGACTCACCACTCAAAGCACCGTTGTTGCTATTCTTGTTAACTTCTTCTTAATATTCGTACTCTGTCCGCTGCTTTCTGTCAGGGAAGCCGTTATTTTCAGTCTTGTAACAAACGAAACGGTCAAATTCATTTTTGATTTCTTATATTACCTGCTGCCAAAACCGGGTGAGTTCAGGGATATTACAACATCAATGATAAACGGTGATACTATCAATATGTGGAAGAGTTCTTCTAATGCCGAAACAGGTATATTTACGGTTTCATGGCTATCGCCAATTAGCTCTGTGTTGTTTCTGCTGGTAACAATGGCTTATTCGGTTTACTACTTTGCAAAGAAAGATTATTAATATAAATTTTTCAATTGGCAATTAACCATGAACAATAAAAAGCGGCTGTTTAGAAGTATTGCTTACCTTGTAATTATTGTTAATTGTTCATTGTTCATTGCTAATTGCGGAAAGAAGCTTGACCCCGACCCATTACCTCTCACAGTCAAACAGAATCTGGCACTGCTGCAAACTGACCCTCAGTTTGTGATGTATTTCAACTTCAAGAAAATGCGAGGTACAAAATTCTGGGAACAGTTCCTTTCAGATTCCGTTTTCAGCGCGGAGCGCAATTTTGGGGGTTTCCTAAGCCTTATAAACCAGGCGGCAGGCGTAAGTATATCCAACGGAATTGATGAAATGTATTTTTCCAATTCATGGATAGGTGATAACTCCATTGTTGTTAAAGGCACTTTTGACCGCAAGCGTGTGAACGATTACGTTACTGCTGATACACTTTACACAAAGATAGATTACCCAAACGGAATTATAGTATACAAGCAGCTTGATGCAAATCTGAACTTTTACTTCAAAGATGATTTTACAATGGTTGCCAGTAACTACCTGAAGCTGATTGAAAATACATTTGCAGTGACTGATACATCAAACACCGGACTGCTTACCAACACAAACCTTATGAAAGAAATTGAAATGGTAAAGTATAAAGATAATCTCTGGATGATCTCAAATCAAAAGCTTTTTATCAGGGGAATATTCGAGAATTTTTCTGATATGAATAAGAAGAAGCAGCCGGTTATGCCGGGCGGTGAAAGCAGTGATTCATTAAACCTAAGCGATACAGCCCAAACTGATGACACCCAAACTGATGAAACCGCTGAGTTGTTTTCAATCTATAAAAAAATAAATTCCGTGGCATTTTCAGTTAAAATGTCAGATGATATTGAGATAGTAATGCAGAATGAGTGTGAAGATGGAAATTCCGCTACAGAGCTTAAGAACAGGATGGAAGCCGTAATTGCGCTTGCTAAACTTTCAACGACATTGAGCGGTAAAAAGCCGCCGCCCGCAATTAAACTGCTTGATAAAGTGGAAACAAATGTGTTTGATAAAACCGTAGTACTTGAGGCAATATTGAATGAAAATGATATTCGTGAGATTCGCCTTCAGAAGATCTTTTAAGAATTTATTCTTTTAACTGCCTTTATGGCTAAATGATATATATAAAATGATATCATCTGTAATTGGTTCAACAACGGTGGGCGTGAACGCGTTCAGGGTTACTATAGAAACGCATGTAGAAAAGAATCTGCCAAAAGTTATAATAGTAGGTTTGCCCGATAGCGCGGTTAAAGAATCCGCTGAGCGCGTAAGCGCGGCCATCAAGAATTCCGCGTTATATTTTCCCGTACAGAAAGTGACAGTAAATTTGGCTCCCGCAGATGTAAGGAAAGAAGGAAGCGGCTTTGACCTGCCGATAGCAATAGGAATTCTATGCGAAACCGAACAGGTTAAGCCCGATATGCTGGGAGATTATCTGTTTGCCGGAGAACTCTCTCTTGACGGGAAATTAAGACCCGTGAAGGGTATTCTTCCCATTGCGATCGAAGCAAGGAAACAGGGGTTAAAGGGAATGATAATTCCCGAAGAAAACGCACGCGAAGCCGCAATGGTTGAAGGCATTGATGTTTATCCAATGGGTTCTCTTATTGAAGTGGTAGAATTCCTTAACAATGGCGGCGGGTTAGAACCCTTCAGAGTTAACCTGGATGAAATTTTCAATGTTGATCAGAAAAGTATAGTTGATTTTGCGGATGTAAAAGGACAGATAGAAGTTAAGCGCGCACTTGAAGTTGCGGCCGCTGGCGGACATAATATTATTATGGTTGGGCCTCCGGGTTCAGGTAAAACTATGCTGGCAAAACGCATTCCAACAATTTTGCCGCCAATGTCATTTGATGAAGCACTGGAAACAACCAAGATACATTCTGTTGCCGGATTGCTTCCTTCCAATACTGCGTTGGTTTCAATCAGACCCTACCGCTCTCCTCATCATACAATCAGCGATGTTGCGCTTGTTGGCGGGGGACCCGCGGCGAAGCCCGGTGAAATCTCATTTGCACACCACGGTGTACTTTTCCTTGATGAACTTCCTGAATTCAAAAAAAATGTGCTTGAAGTGATGCGTCAGCCGCTTGAAGATGGCCGCGTTACAATTTCCCGTTCAAAAATAACCGTGGATTACCCCTGTAATTTTATGCTCGCATCAGCAATGAATCCATGTCCATGCGGCAATTTTGGCAATCCTAACCAGGATTGTAATTGCCCCCCGCAGCTTATCCAAAGATATATGTCAAAAATTTCGGGACCGCTGCTGGATAGGATTGATATTCATATTCAGGTACAGGCTGTGAAATACAAAGAGCTTTCCAGCACTCAAACAGGTGAGCCTTCGGCAGATATCAGGGCGCGGGTAATTAAAGCCAGGGAGATTCAGCTGCTGCGTTTTAAGGATAAGAAGAATATATTTAGTAATGCCGATATGCAGTCTAAGGATATCCGTGAGTTCTGTAAAATTGATAGCGCAAGCGAAGAGCTCATGAAAATGGCTATAACCAAACTGGGCTTATCAGCCCGTGCATATGACAGGATATTGAAAGTCGCCCGTACTATAGCTGATCTATCCGGTGATGGGGATATATCATCTGCACATATCAGCGAAGCAATACAATACCGCTCGCTTGATAGAACAATGTGGATGGGGTAGATGAAGCATAATATCAAATGCTTGATTCGGTTAGACTACAGAAGATTTTTTAGAAAATATTCGTGCCACGAAGTTTTAACAAATTTATTATTTCTCGTGCCACGAATAGAATGACCGAAAATTGATTTAGATTAATTATAACTAAACCTGTAAATAATTTTTATGGAAACTAGTTTCGTGGCACGAGTATCTTTTAAGTTTAAGTTTGCCAGTTTTCCGTTAAAATAGTCTTGCTGTCACAAGTATCTTCTAAGAAGAATTATGAAACTCTATCAAAATAATTTATATCATATCTACAATAGAGGTAACAACAAACAGAAAATTTTCTTCACGAAGAAAAATTATCATTTCTTTTTACAAAAGGTGAAAACAGAATTAAAACCTTATTCAGATATTATTTGTTATTGCTTAATGCCAAACCACTTCCATTTTTTGATTTCAACTTTCAATAATTTTGATCCATCGCAGTTTAGTAACGGTTTTAAGACCTTGCTAAGTTCATACACCAAAGCAATAAATTTACAGGAAAAACGATCAGGCTCATTATTCCAGCAAAACAGTAAAGCCAAATGTTTAACAACTTTAACTAACCACAAAACTAACAATTACGGTATAGTTTGCTTCAATTATATTCATCAAAATCCCGTGAAAGCAGGATTAGTAGATAAATTAGAAGATTGGGAATATTCTTCATTTAGAGATTATGCAGGAATAAGAAGCGGTACAATGTGCAATAAAGATACAGCTTATCAATTATTAGGAATCCCGATTTCAAAGGCAGAATTTGATAGATTTTCTAATGAAACTCTGGACCCGGTAAAACTACAGAAGATTTTTTAGAAAATATTCGTTCCACGAAATTAGTTTCTTTTTCGATTTATTTATACTATTATTAGTCGTAAATCTAATTAGATTTATGGAAATAATATTCGTGGCACGAAAAATGTTATATTTAACGTTTCATAACCCTCGTGCCACGAATAGAATGACCGAGAACTGATTTTGATCAATTATAACTAAAACCTAAAAATATTTTTAATAGATACTGATTTCGTGGCACGAGTATCTTTTAAGTAATAACTCATTAATTTATTACAAGTACTATCTTGCTGCAAGTAAAAAAATGAAAAAAAATTGATCATGTACAAACACCTACTAATACTGATATTCTTAGCCCCTTCAATATTTTCCCAGGACATTTCGGTTAAATTCTTTGAGGCACTCATACAAGATAAACCAGAACTTACAGATTTTATCAATAAAGAAGAGCTGGAATATAGCCTCAGACTTGGCATTGAGTATGACAATGTTAAAAACAAGTTCTTTATTGGTAACGAAATACCGGAAGAAATTCGAGAAGGGGTTATAAGTGGAAAATATGAATATAATGTAGCTATAGAACCACATGCGGGAATGAAGATTGGAGAAACACGGTTTGCTTTAACTATACCTGATATCCAGTTCAGAAAAGAGTACTACTATAATGATGGGATGATCTCAGCCACAACATTTTACACAAGAAAGTGGCAGAAATTAGAAAGCAAATATTTCACTTTTCGCTTAGAAGAGCCGAAATATTTCAATGAATACTGCGTCAAAAGGCTTGACCAGTTTGTTGACTTGATTGCCGATACTCTTGGCTTTACAATCGCAGAGAGACGTATTCTTGAAAAGGAAAAGATCGGCTACATTTTCTGTAAAGATGAAGCGAGTGTAGAAAAGATTACAGGTTTCAGAGCAAAAGGCATGGCAATACTTGGAACCGATGAGATTGTTACATCATATCAAACACATTTTCATGAGGTCGCCCATATACTTATCAACTACAAACTCAAAAAGTCCGGATTGTACACGCTGCCTTTCTTCATGGAAGGATTTGCTGTTGCCGTAGGCGGCAGAGGCGGGATGGCTCCGCGTGTAGTTACGGATCTTGGCTACTATCTCGAAAAATCAAGTATACTAACATATGACTCAATTATAACAAACGATGGATTTTACAACAATGACGCAAGCATGAGCTATGCCGTAGCGGGATTGTATAATTCATTTTTACTTCACGAGCTGGGCGGAGAGAAGTATCTGGAGTTGTACAGGAAATTCAATGGGAATCTTGAATTTATAAATAATACTAATTTGAATTCTTTAATTTTGCCAGCAAAAACAAAATGGAATTCTTTTTTAGAGGATTACAAAAAACCTCCTGATATATATTTTGACAAAATAGACACAAATACGTTATTTGATGGGGGAAATATGGGAAGTATGAATATTTTGAAAAATGGATACATTAAATTTTCAATGCCACAATATATTTTTATTGATTTCTTAAATAATAGGATATCTAAATCACTGTATAAAAGTAGAATATTTTTAGCGGATTTTCCGCAAGATTCATCGAAATGGGAATCTATATTTCAATATGGCATTTTTGCAGACAGCGTTTCTTTAAAAGTGATAGATTTTTTTAATGATGAAATAGTAATTAATTATAATAAGAATTTATCGATTGAAAATTTAAACGTCCCGGTACAAGCTTACAGATTTAAGTTTTATGTTAACGGTACCATTTTCAGTATAGATGATAGTAAAGGATTTGTTATTTCCGGTATTATCCTAAGATCGTTGTATTATAAATAGTTTATGAATTTACTAATTGCATATAAATTCTAAATATCCTATTTTAAAGCATGACAAAAACTGAAATAAAACAAAATATCCATTCTTTGGTCGAAACAATGGATAACGAGAATATCTTGATTCAGGTAAAGGAAATGCTGGAATCGATATCAAAAGAATCAATTTCATTCAGCAATTTGAATACAGAAGAACAGAAATCAATACAAAAAGGAATTGAACAGCTGAATAATGGTGAAAAAATAGATTATGAAGATGTAAAGAAGAATTATCCGGAATGGTTAAAAAAATAACCTTTTCTCCTGAAGCAAACGAAAGATTAAAAGAAATTATCTTGTATCTTGTAAACGAATGGTCAGTGAATTCTGCTTCAAAATTTATTAACATACTTGATAGCAAATTATCCCATATAAAAGAATTTCCATTAATGTACCCTGCCTTAATAGATAAGGACGATATTCATATTTGTGTACTAAACAAGCAGATCACATTATATTATAAAATCAATGAGTCTGAAATAGAAGTGATTACCCTATTCGATACCAGAAGCAATCCTTCCAAACTAAAATTGTGACATTGTACAACACCATCGTAATCGGCGCAGGGGCTGCGGGACTTATGTGCGCTATCGAAGCGGGCAAACGCGGAAGGAAAGTACTGGTGCTGGAGCATGCCGAAAAGATCGGGAAGAAAATACTGATTTCCGGCGGCGGCAGGTGTAATTTCACTAATCTTGATGTAAAGCCCGAAAATTACATTTCAAATAATCCACATTTCTGTAAATCAGCTTTAGCAAGGTACACCCCGCAGGATTTTATTTCGCTTGTAGAAAAACACGGCATCAAATATCACGAAAAAAAGCTGGGACAGCTTTTTTGTGACAGCTCAGCAAAAGAGATAGTTCAAATGCTGCAAAAAGAATGTGAAGATGCGGGTGTTGGGATAAAAGTAAACTGTACCGTTGATAAAATTGAACGGATTAATGTTTCGCAGAGCAGCGAAACAGCGTTTCGTGTTACAAGTAATCTTGGTGTGTTTACTTCTGAATCACTTGTTGTAGCCACAGGGGGAATATCAATTCCCCAAATGGGCGCAACCGATTTTGGATATAAAGTAGCTAAACAACACAAGATAAAATTGATTAAAGCCTATCCGGGTTTAGTACCTTTTGTCTTAAAAGATAACCCTTTTGCTCAAATAAGTGGTGTATCGCTGGAAGTAAAAGTAAGTTGTAATAACATAAGTTTCATAGAAAATATTCTTTTTACACACAGGGGTTTGAGTGGTCCGGTAATACTTCAGATTTCAAGCTATTGGAATAAGAATGATGATTTAAAAATAGATTTACTTCCGGAAAAGAATATTCTCTCAATTCTTATTGAAAACAGAACTAACAAAGTTGAACTTGTAAATTTTCTTTCTCAATTCTTCCCAAAGCGTTTTTCCGAAATTTGGTGTGAGACATTTTTTTATTCTAAGCCCGTCAATCAACTAAACGAAAAGGAAATCCAGATAATATCTAAAAGACTGCATAATTTAATTATTACTCCTTTTGGCACCGAAGGATTCGGCAAAGCTGAGGTGACAAAAGGAGGAGTTGATACCAATGAGCTTTCAAGTAAAACAATGGAATCAAAAAAAGTACCAGGTCTCTATTTTATAGGAGAAGTTGTTGATGTTACAGGCTGGCTTGGCGGCTATAATTTCCAGTGGGCATGGGCAAGCGGCTTTGCCGCCGGGCAGTATGCGTAATTAATCAGGATAGAGCCTGGCGTCATCGCTTACGGGGAATACAAGCTCATCATAAACTTTAACCTGAATGTTGGTATCAGGCTGCAGGCTGGATAGATAGTAGGTATCAACATTCCATCTTGCAGTAAGCAATTTGAACTCCCCTGAATCATCTTTAATTTCAAACCGGATGTTAGCGAACCTGAAAGAGGGGCTTGTATGAGATTGCGGTTCAGCTCTCACACTTACTATCCTTGCGGCGCGAAACTCAGCTTTTCTTTTTATATCATCCAGTTCTTTAAGTTTTTTCATTTCCTCTTCATCGCGCTTCATGTTTTTATTAAACAATCTGTAAAAGAAAAGCGCCAGCATTATCATTATTGCCAGCGGAACCAGTACAGCAAAATACAAAGTTGAACCTTCCATATTATTTGTTTAATTCATTATTTTCAACAGCAGATCCCGTTTGCGCCGGGAAAAAGTGTTGGTTTTATTCATTCTTTTGAGTGCCCTTTCGCAGGCAGTCATTGCGTAATTAATTTCTTTAAGCGCAGCTTCATCTTCAATTTCTGAAAGCGCAAGCAGTGTGTAGTAGAACGGGAATCTGCCCCACTTGCCGGCTTCATCGCGGTTACTATGCAGAGATCTAATTCCATCTGTGATATACTTTCTGTATTCAGGCAATCCACCGGCATTTAAGTATCTCCACAGACCTATTGTACACTGGCCGCAGCAGAAGGTTCCTATAGGTTTGCCGGCCGCCTCAGAAGCCTTAAGCATTCTGTAAAAACGCTCATCTGTTTTTTTCAGGGTTTCAGGCATCGTGCCGGTAATTTCTGAAAGCTGAAGCATAACCCGCGCTGATTCTTCAGCCATGATGTGCCGCATGGAAGCGCAAAGCAGCCTTTCCCCGGTGAAAGTACAAACCGGTGAATTCATATCCTTTTTGGTTAATCCGTAACTGTGATTATATGAATATTCAGTGTCATACCTTGAAGATATCCAGCTTGAAATACTGCGTGCATCCGCTTTTGATATCTTCTTACCGTAAAATATTGCTTCATTCACATTATCTACGGTTTTGTACAGGCTTGTTTTATTGAGAAGTGCCATTTGTTCAGCTTTTTAATGTTATGAAATTAAAACGCCAATTTTCAGAAATTGCATTTTCACTTCAGGCATTTTGCAGCAGTTCATGCCTTGGGGCCTGCATGCATTCTTCGCTGCATGAACGAGCCCATTTTTCTTCGCAGGTTTCACACTCAAAATGCTGTTTGTGGCAATCAAGATTTGCGCAGTTAACATACCTGTCTGTGGGCGCCCCGCAATGCAGGCACTTTCCTGTAATGGTATATTCATCCGCGAAGTTTATTGGTATCGATATTCTTTCATCAAACACATAACACTTGCCTTCAAACAATTTACCTTTAACATCAGGGTCATGGGAATAATTAACAATGCCCCCGTTTAGCTGGTAAACATCCTTAAAGCCCTGCTGCAGCAGGTACCCGGAAAGCTTCTCGCATCTCACTCCGCCCGTGCAGTATGTTAATACTTTTTTATCTTTAAACTGTTTAAATTCATTTTCAACCCATTCAGGGAATTCACGGAATGATTTAACGGGCGGCCTTATTGCATTTTTAAAATGACCAAGATCAAACTCGTAATCTGTTCTGCCATCAAGAATAATTACATCCTCCTGCTGCATCAGCTCCAGCCATTCTTTAGGCTCAAGGTGTTTGCCGCTGAGTACGTTTGGATCAAGATCCTGAGGTAAACGGAATGTAACGAGTTCTTCTTTATATCTCACATGCATTTTTTTAAAAACATGGCCCGGTGAGTCATCAATCTTAAACCAAAGATCTTTAAATCTTTCATCAAGTTTCATGTGAGCCATATACTTTTCAGTCTGGCTATATGAACCGCTGCAAGTGCCGTTGATTCCTTCGGGTGATATCAATATTCTGCCGCGAAGACCAAGATCCCTGCAATAACCCAGGTGTTCTTCAGCAAAGAACTCCGGGTTGTTTATCTTTACATATTTGTAATACAATAATATTCTGTACATAATAACAAAAATATCAAATTATGGAGCAAATAAAAATGAACATTAAATTCTGAAGTTTTCTGGTATACTGAACTTTCGTTGATTTTAAGCTGTTTTTAATTGTAATTATATATAATATTTGTTAATGGAGAATATGGCGAAGGAAAAACTCAGTGATGTGAATAAAAAGGAGATACTTGAAAGCAATGAGTTAAAAGCTGAGTTAAGTAAAGGAAATTTTGTATCTGAAAGCGGTTTCAGCTTCAGGCGTACCTTTACAGCTTTGAAATATCCTAATTACAGGCTTTGGTTCTGGGGACAAATGGTCTCTATGCTGGGAACGTGGATGCAGATTACAGCACAGGGGTTTCTGATCTATGATATAACACGTTCCCCGGCATATTTGGGGTATGTAGGCTTTGCCTCAGGAATACCTACATGGATCTTCATGCTGTATGGCGGCGTAATTGCTGACAGGTTTTCAAAACGAAAAGTTTTAGTAATAACTCAAACAATAATGATGCTGCTTGCAGCAATTCTTGCAATATTAACTTTTCTGAAACTTGTACAGCCATGGCATATCATTCTTCTTGCTTTCTTATTGGGAACAGCAAATGCATTTGATGCTCCTTCAAGGGTCTCATTTGTGAATGAACTGGTAGATAAACCTGACCTGACAAATGCTATTGCTCTTAATGCAACTATGTTCAACACAGCAACAGCAATTGGTCCTGCAGTTGCGGGCCTTGCGTATGCATTTGCCGGACCCGCCTGGTGTTTTACAATAAATGCTGTATCTTTTGTTGGTGTGATTGCGGCTTTAAATAAAATGAAATTAAAAGAACATGTAACTGTTCATAGCGGCAAAACAGCATTTTTTGAAATTACAGAAGGTTTAAAATATATCGGGAAAGATCCGGTTGTCAGAATATTGATCCTTATGGTTGCATCCGTAAGTTTGTTCGGGCTCTCATTTGTAACTCTTTTGCCTGCGTGGTCAGTTAATATTCTGGGGGGTGATTCCGCAACAAACGGGTTCCTGCAATCTGCGCGCGGCGCAGGGGCTTTAGCAAGCGCTTTGTTTATAGCATCATTGGGAAGATTTAACTACAAGGGTAAACTGCTCGCAATCGGGTCAATCACATTTCCAATACTGATGATAGTGTTTTCATTTATTCACATAATACCGATATCATTGGTCATAATTTTCGCTTTGGGCAGTGCCCTAATTCTTACAATGAATATTGCCAACTCTCTTGTACAAACTCTTGTGCCTGATAATTTACGAGGCCGTGTGATGGGTGTATATACGTTAACATTTTTCGGATTGCTGCCGATTGGTTCATTGTTAATGGGAACCCTGGCAGAACAATTCGGCGAACCTGAGGCTATACTTATCAGCTCTGTTGTTACATTAGTGATAGCTGTATTGATATTTTTACTGGCCCCTTCCATAAAAAAGCTTAAATAGTGTGTTTTATATCAATTTCTGGGCTTTTTTGTATGATAGTTATCATAGTTTCAAATAGCCTATCTGTATTATTTTTGTATAGATAAGTTATATATTGTATGAAAATAAAAGAACAGAGTGCGGTTGCATTTTCAAATGGAAACAAAATTGCAAAACTCTTTGATGAGATCAGAAGAAATATAACCGGTTATGATGCCGAATTTGAAACCCCTTACGGAATCAAAAAACTCGTATATGCTGACTGGACGGCAAGCGGCAGACTTTACAAGCCAATTGAAGAAAAATTGTCAAATGAATTCGGTATGCTTATAGGTAACACCCACACTGAAACAAATGTTACAGGTTCAAGCATGACTCTTTCATATCTTAAAGCTAAGCAGATAATTAAAGACCATGTTAACGCCAATGCAAATGACGCGATCATATGCACGGGTTCAGGCATGACAGGAGCATTACTGAAACTTCAGCGTATGCTGGGGTTCAAAGTGCCATCAAGATTGCGGCAGTTTCTGGAAATATCAGAAGAACAAAGACCAATCGTATTCATAACGCATATGGAGCACCACTCCAATCAGACTACGTGGCTTGAAACAATTGCTGATGTTGAGATAATTAAAGCAGGGAAAGACGGACTTGTGGATACAGGCAATCTCGAAAAACTGCTGAAGAAATACAAAGATAGGAAGATCAAAATTGCTTCAATAACATCCTGCAGCAACGTTACAGGAATTTTTACACCATACCACAAAATAGCTGAAATTATGCACAGGCATAACGGCTGGTGCTTTGTTGATTTTGCATGTTCGGCACCATACATAAATATTAATATGCACCCTTTGGATCCGCTTGAAAGGCTTGACGCAGTTTTCTTTTCACCGCATAAGTTTTTGGGCGGTCCCGGCTCAAGCGGGATACTTATATTTGATCGTAACTTATATGATAGCCATTTTTCACCTGACCAGCCGGGAGGCGGTACGGTTAAATGGACTAATCCATGGGGCGAGCACAGCTTCTACGAAGATGTTGAACTAAGAGAAGATGGCGGCACGCCGCCGTTTATGCAGACAATTAAAGCAGCCTTAGCAATTAAACTCAAAGAGAAGATAGGTACAGAAACCATAGGTAAAAGAGAAAAAGAAATTACAGAAAATGTATTCAGCAAATTAAGATCAATAACCGGTTTAAGACTGCTTGCTGAAAACATTGAAGACAGGCTGCCTGTAGTTTCCTTCTATATTGAAGGAATGCACTATAATCTTGGGGTACGTTTGCTTAATGATAGATTTGGTATCCAGGTGCGCGGAGGATGTTCTTGTGCAGGCACTTATGGACATTACCTTCTGCATGTATCAAAGCAGCATTCACACAGAATAACCGAAATGATAGAACATCATGACCTCTCGGAAAAACCCGGTTGGATAAGAATGTCTCTTCATCCGGTTATGACTGATTCAGAGATTGATTTTATTTGTGATTCAATAAAGGATCTTTCGGATAACTTTAAAGAATGGGCCCTGGATTATGTATATGACCCTCACGAAAATAACTTTCTGCATAAAAGCTTGCCAGAACTTGAAAAACGAAAGGTAGAAAGCTGGTTTGAATAATAAAAAAGCAGGGTTTTTAACCCTGCTTTTGATTTATTTGTCTGAAACATGGTAAGGTCTTTTGAAACATTACTTAACGAGGATCATTTTTCTTACTTCGTTGAAATTTTCTGTTGATAACCTGTAGAAATATGCTCCGCTTGAAAGACCCGAAGCATCCAGTTCGTAATTATATACTCCCGCGTTCAATACACTGCTTACGAGCGAAGATACTTCTTTGCCGCTTATATCAAATACTTTGAGCGAAACAAATCCGCTCTTAGGAACAGAAAATTTGATGTTTGTTACCGGATTGAACGGGTTTGGGTAATTCTGCTCAAGTCTGTAGCCGGAAGGTATTTCATTGGAAATTGTTTGAATTCCTATTGTTTGTGAGTATTTTATAACCACATAATCGCTGGCACTTGTTAATCCTCTGCTGGTACCTGCAATATAAACATTCCCTGCAGTATCAATAGTTATTTTTCTTGCTTCATCATACCCATTTCCGGGTCCGTTATATCTTTGCTGCCATTGCTGTACACCCTGAGTATTATATTTGACTGTCGCACAGTCAAGATTTGTACCGCTTCCGGCACTATAACCGGTAATATAAATATTTCCCATAGCATCTAAAACTAAAGAATATGCATCTTCCTCACCATTTCCGGGACCGTTATATGTCTGTAACCACTGCTGCACCCCTGCAGAGTTGTACTTTATAGTTGTAAAATCCGCTCCCGAAGTTGAACCCGTACTGTATCCGGTAATATATACATTCCCATCTGCATCAAGAGCCAAAGATCTGGCATTATCATTTCCGTTTCCCGGTCCGTTAAAAGTCTGCATCCACTGCTGCACTCCGGAAGTATTATATTTGATCGTCACACCATCGTTGCCTGTTCCGCTTCCTCCAATGAAACCCGCAATGTACACGTTCCCTGAATCATCAACAGCTAATGAGTTAATGTTATCGGCAGTATTACCCGGACCGTTGTATCTTTTTTCCCATTGCAGTACACCCGCTGAGTTATATTTTAGTGTTAAACAGTCTAAACTCGTACCGATACCTACGCTATATCCTGCTATATAAACATTTCCCGAACCATCAACAACTATTGATGAAGGCGAGTCAGTTGAATTTCCCGGACCGCTGTATCTTTGCACCCATTGCTGCACTCCCGCTGCGTTATACTTGATTGTTGCTCCATCGTAATCATTACCGCTCCCTATACTTGTTCCTGTAACATAAATATACCCTGTAACGTCTATAAATATCGCATATGCATTATCCTGAGCATTTCCTGTACCGTTGTATCTTTGTACCCATTGCTGCACTCCTTCGGAGTTATACTTTATGGTTACGTAATCAGTATTGCTTCCGCTTCCGAAACTGGAACCGGTAACATACACATTACCCGAGTCATCAACAGCTAAGGAATTTCCAGCGTCTGTGCTGTCACCCGTACCGTTGTATCTTTGAAGCCATTGTACCATACCATCTGAATTGTACTTAATTGTAACGCAATCATAGTAAGGTGCGCCAAAGCTGAGGCTGCCTCCTGTAACATACACATTTCCGGCGGCATCAACAACCATTGCATTTGCATAATCTGTGCTGTCACCTGTTCCATTGTATCGTTGTATCCATAATTCGCCAACCTGCGAACTTGAAGTTTTAATGTTAAATATATGAATTATAGAAACCAAAATCAGAATTATGAATAAGTTTTTTTTCATTTTGCTGTTCTCCAATTAATTAATATTGTTTTTATTATCTGGTTATTCTTAAAATTCATGATGCTTTTTCAATTACAGGCATTGACCACTCCTGCTGACCGCCTTGTGTCACAGGCGCTACCCTGAAACTGTACTTCTTGCCGCTCTTTAATCCGGCTGCGGTGTATCTAGTTCTTGTAACTATATCCGCATGTTTCCACGTGCGGTCTGAACCCGTGAACATATTTACCTGGACTATATATGAAGGTGAATCAGCAAGGGGCTGCCATAAGAGCTCAATTTCGCCTGAGTTTAATCCGGGGGCAGCATGTAGTACAATTTCTTTTTTCTTAAACGTTATATTCTTTCTTGATTTTATCTGTGTCATCATGATTAATTTTGATGTACAAAGTTAACTCTATTGCAGTATGCTGTTCCAAGAAACAAACCTGGATTTGTTTTGAAGCATAATCATCGCTTTGTTGTTAACTAATCCCAAAATTTTGATGTTTTTTGCACTATTTTTGAATTATCTTTGGAAACTCTTTTGGAATGGTTTTGCCGGAGGGGTTTCAGGAAAGATATTTTGAATTGTTTTAATATCTAATTAAATATATGTTATTTAACAATCTAACCCGGGGTTAATGCTAAGAAGCGGTTTGCTGGAAATATTGAGAACGTTTTCACTAAAAGAATACAGAGAATTCGGCGAGTATGTAGTTTCGCCATTCTTCAATAAAAATGAAGCTGTCATAAAACTTTATGACTATATCAGACTCAATTTCAGCGATATGAACAGCGATAAGCTGGTTAAAGAAATGGTTTTTTCTGAGATCTTTCCTAATGTTGAGTACAATGACGGCTTTATGAGAACAATTATGTTCAATCTTACCCAACTGGCTGAGGATTACCTGGCCTATAATAATTATAAGAGAACCGGTATTAATGAACAGCTGCATCTCATCAAAGTGCTCAATTCCAGAAATCTTGACAAACATGTAAATAAGAGCATAAATACCGCCACAGAAAAAGTTAATAAATACGATCATGAAGATGAATCCTACTTTCTTGATATGTTTCTCATTGAAAAAGAAAAAAACGTTCTGTATGACAGAACTAAAAAACTTCTCAATAAGAAAGATATCACAGAACATGATCTTACAAAGGAAGCTGAATATCTTATCCGATTCTTCTTTATTCATATTTTGAAAAGATACAGGTATCTGCTAAACAGGGAAACCGTAATGAATATGAAATATTCTCCGGAATTCCTGGATGAAATTCTCGACTATATTGCCAAGAACAATGAAAAGTATTCAAATTTACCCTCTCTTACGGGACTTGTAAGTCAGGTACAGCTTCTTAGAACTGAAGACGATGAACATTTCTTTAGATGCAAATCTCTGTATTTGGATCTTGATAATTCTATAGGAAGAGGTGAAAGGTATAATGGACTGGTTCTTATAAGCGGTTACTGCACAACACAGCATTACAAAGGAAGAACTGATATGTTGAAGGAGTATTTTGAGATACAGAAATTCAGGGTGAAGCATGAAATTGTTAAAATGAATAAAAATGAATATGTTACCACGGTATATTATACGGGTGTAATTACAGCAGCGGTACTTCTGAATGAAGTTGAATGGGGAGAAATGTTCATAAATAAATATAAAAATGAACTTCACCCCGAAAGCAGAGATAGTGCATATAATTACGCGATGGCAAGAATAAGGGAAAAACAGAAGAAATATGAAGAATCTATGGACTATCTTAAGGATGTTAAACTGGAAAATGTTTTTTACAAGGTAAATGTTAAATCATTGATGTCTAAGCTCTATTACAGCTTAGGTCACATTAATCAACTAACCGACCAGCTTGATACCTACAGGAAATTCCTTAAGAACGATGAACTGATCAATGACGATTTCCGGCGCGTTAATTTAAATTACGTTAAACTGTTAACCGACCTGGTTAAACTGAAAGAAAATACAGGAAGGGTAAAGGCAGATGAGTTCAGGAAGAAACTTGAAGAAACCGATACCATCAGTAAAAGCTGGCTCTTTGAGAAACTTGACGAACTTGGGAAATAAATCCCGGAAAATTATGATAGAATTTTGCTGTACACTTTTTCAATATTTGCTGCCATGATATCAACAGTAAATTTCCTTAACATTAGTTCAAAACTCTTTTTACCCATTTCAAACCTCAGCTTTTTATCATCGCACAGAAGCATAAGTTTTTCTGAAATACTTTTCACGTCTTTATCATTTAATACAAAGCCGTTTACGCCGTCTTCAACCATAGCCGGCATATCGCCAACACGCGTAATTACCATAGGTAATTCCTGCGCAAGCGCATGAAGCATAGCATACGGAAAGGTTTCCCCGCCGCCTTCTACTGAAGTATGCGCGTATATATCAAATGCAGAATACATAGATTTTATATCGCTTCTGAAACCCGGAAAAATTGTTCTTTCGCTAACACCGAGTTCTTCAGCGAGCTTGTGCAGCATATCGCTCAGTTCACCATCGCCAACTATCATAAGTTTACTTTCAGGGAACGCTTTCAATACATCGGGGTAGGCCCTTATTAAATACTCCTGCCCTTTAAATGGAACCATTCTTGCAACGTTTCCTATCAATATTTCTTCATCTTTGACACCGAATTCTTTACGAATCAGCTTTCCGGTTTCGGGATCTTTTTTGTTGAGCTCAGGGTCAAGGCCCAGGTGCAGCAGGGTAATTTTAGCCGGGTCAATTTTATCTTCGTTTATAAGAAGATCTTTTGTACACACTCCATCAACCATGAAATGGTGAATTAAAAATTTATTTCTGTACCAGTGAGTTAAGTTATGCGATATACTATGGAAGCTGTGCACGTTAGATACATGCTTTACTCCCGCAAACTTTGCTGCAAATGCGCCGGCGGTTCTATCGTAGTTTGTGTTGGAGTGTACTATATCTATCTTATTTTCTTTTATGAACTTCCCCAGTATCCTCGAATTTTTCCATAAGTCGCTTTTGCCGGAATGTTCCGGATAGTCCACTGGAAAAACTCCGATTCCTTCTTCGATACATTTGCTATAAATTATATTATCTTTCCTGCATGAAACCCACACTTTGTGACCTTTTTGCGTGAGCAGTTTTGCCAGCTGGTAAACAAAAAATTCGCCTCCGCCGTAAATATCAAGTGCGTTTAACAGAAGAATATTTAGTGTTTTACTATTTCGCATTTTAAGCAAATTAGCTTTAAAATAGCACATTTTAAACGAAAAAATCAGGTCCTATACATCAGATGTAAAAACTGATAAAAGTCAGTCCGTTTTATAGTCTAAATCATATGAAATTATGACACAGCACGTTAATTTAGTACTGGTAAAAAATACTCTGTTCAATAAAATCAAAGAAAACTAATTAAAATGGATACAATAAACTATAAAGATGTTTGTTCAAAAGAACTTGGTTTTGCAGCAAGAAGAGGAAAATATTACGATGTTAATGATATTTTGAAATCAGGGCTTCCCTTAAAAAACAAGGATGCTGAAAATTTTGAAAAGCTAGATGTTATTTACAGAACATTATGCGCAGTATTATTCAACTTTGTTCCTACAAGCGGTCACCCCGGAGGTTCAATATCTTCGGGCAGATTTGTTTCATCAATACTATATAATATTTTGGACTTTGATATCAAAGATCCCTTCCGTGATGATTCTGAC
Organism: Ignavibacteria bacterium UBA2360; assembly: GCA_002344125.1. Lineage (GTDB taxonomy): Bacteria > Bacteroidota > Ignavibacteria > Tepidaquicellales > OLB5 > OLB5. The sequence goes on from DDTQ01000011.1 coordinate 855,659, forward strand.
CTGGTAGTGTACGCAGCCGGTCATAAGGCGTTAGGGCTATATGCAATGTACGCTTTGAGAAATGAACTTGTAAGAGCTTACAGACCTGATTTACTACCCGATGAAAAATACCAGATGAGGCTTGAAGACTTACTGGGTTTCAGAAGAAATCCAGAGAATGAACTTCCGTTGTTCCATAAATATAATGCAAAAGCGCTGGATGGTCATCCGACCCCCGCTACTCCGCATGTAAAGATAGCCACAGGCGCGAGCGGCGTAGGTGATACTGCAGCATTTGGTTTAGCTTTGGGAGCAATTGATTATTTCGGTGAAAACGCACCGCAAGTGCATGTAATCGAAGGCGAAGGCGGAATGACTCCGGGCAGGGTAGCAGAAGCATTAGCTGCTGCCTCAGCTATGAGGCTGCATAATATTAAGTTCCATATTGATTTTAACCAGGCATCTATTGATTCAAACCGGGTGTGCCGCGAAGGTGAATTAAAAGGCGATTACGTGCAATGGAACCCGATGGAATTGTGCTACCTTCATGATTTTAATGTGATATATGTTGATGATGGAAAGGACTTTGGTAAAATTGCCGCCGCACAGATGTTTGCAAAGAAAATAGATAACAAAATGCCTACAGCAATTGTTTACCGTACTGTAAAAGGATGGAAATACGGCATTGAAGGCAGGGCATCACACGGTGCAGGACATAAGATGAATTCCGAAGGCTATTATCATGCATGTGATGAATTCGAAGCAGCATTCGGCGTGAAGGTTCCGCATTTTGAAGGCGAAGCTACGCTGAATAATATAGAAAAATGTTTCTTTGATACTTTAATGACAATACGCGGCGTTGTTGAAAAGGAAAATTACCTTAAATATTTCGCCGATGCGATAGAAGAAAGTAAAAAAAGATTAATTAATGACGACAGAAAACCAAAAGGAGAAGGCTCTGATAAAGAAGCATTGTATAAAGATAACATACTGAATGAAAATGAAACACCGGCTGAATTGAATATTGTTCCGGGAGAAACAACAACTCTTCGCGGAGTTCTAGGCTCATCGCTAGGTTACATCAATAAAAGATCAAAAGGCGCGGTGCTTGGTGTAGCAGCAGATCTTCTTGGTTCAACTTCAGTGAATCTTGTTGGTTCGGGGTTTCATGAAGGTTTCTACGATGCGGTAGATAACCCGGATTCAAGAATTCTTGCCGTTGGCGGTATCTGTGAAGATGCAATTGGCGGAATGATGGCGGGGCTTTCGGCGTTTGGTAAACATATAGGTGTAAGTTCCTCTTACGGCGCTTTCATAAGTGCTATGGAACATACGGCAGCAAGACTGCATGGTATAGGTGAGCAGAACAAAGTAATGCACTTTGGTGGAAAATATAATACATGGATTCTTATTAATGCACACGCAGGACTTAAAACCGGTGAGGATGGACCTACACATGCTGACCCGCAGTGCCTGCAGCTTATCCAGGAAAACTTTCCTCCGGGAATATTGATAACACTCACTCCATGGGAGCCCGGTGAAATATGGCCGCTTCTTGCAGCCGGTTTAAAGCAAAGACCCGCAATTCTATCACCATTTGTTACAAGGCCAAATGAGCAGATTATGGATAGAGCAAAACTCGGTATCGCTCCGGCTACCGAAGCAGCAAAGGGCGTTTACGCGTTAAGAAAAGCTGACCCAAATCAGCCGCTTGATGGCTCAATTATTCTTCAGGAAAGCGGTGTTACAATTGAATTTGTTACAAAGGTACTGCCAATGCTTGATAAAGACGGTTATAATATGAATATTTATCACATATCAAGCGCCGAGCTATACGATGCACATCCGAAGGAAGAACGCGAGGCGCTGCTGCCATATACAGTAAGGCGCGAAGCTTTAGGAATCACAGGATTCACACTTCCTACTATGTATAAATGGATAACCGGCTTTGAAGCCCGCTATAATATCCTGCATCCGTTCCGCAAAGGATATTACCTTGGCAGCGGTTCAGCTGAAAGCGTGCTTCACCAGGCAGGTCTTGATGCGGAAACTATGTATGCAGAAGTAAAGAAATACATAGAAACCAGGTCAAGAGAAAAACTTTCTGTAAATTAGGCATCAGCAGATCATAAGATTTAAGTTGGGGGTATGTTTAGAACTGCTCAGAAGGTTTTTCTTCCGGGCAGTTTTTTATATATGTATTTAGTCATCATCGTCATCTACTTTGTGCTTATTTTCATTTCTTTTATCTTTTTTGCCATTCTCTTCTCTTATATCGAACTTTTCATTGTTTTCGTTTTTATCGTTTCCTTTTTTGATATCATGTTCATTTGCGCTTTTATGGCATGAGACGCAATTTTCAAAATCAGTTATTCCTTCTTCATTATGTTCTTCTGCAATGTTGCCTGGCGTATGCTCGTGACATCCGTAACACGTGTAATTTTTATAATTATTGCCTGTGTGACAAGTTATACATTTAGTATTATGGTCACTATCCAGAAAGAAAGCAGAAGAATGATCAAACGTAGAAGGTTTCCATTTTGATGTGCTGTGGCAAAAACTACAGTTTTCTGTTATTCCTGCGTGAAGCTCATCCCCTGGATTGTTATGACAGGAATTACAGTTATTGATCTCATTTTCTACTATTAATTCATGTTTGAAATTCTGTACATCGTTCCATTTCTTTGTTAAATGGCAGTTTTTGCACTCATTTTTATACTTCAAATGTTTTGGGTCAGAAGGGATTTCGTGGCACCCCTGACATTTGTTTATTACATCTTCCGAAACCAGTTCATGTGAAAATCTGATGGTTGAATTCCCGGGATTCAAACCACTGTGATCGGTATGACAAGAAGAACACTCTTGGTGAACTAAACTCTTGTGAAACAAAATCTTCTTGATCCTTGCAGTGTCTTGCATTTTAGAACCTATTTCAGAAATATTGTGACATGAAGCGCACTTTTCATTTGAAATTCCCCAAAATGGTTTATGACACGCAAAACAATCCGAACTCATTTTCTGGTGATTTTTGCTCAGTTCACCGGGACTTAACATCACATGCGGGTAAACATACATTAAACCAATAACAGCAATTATCACAAGTATGAAATAGACCTTTTTCATTTGATAAACATAACTATAGTTATGATATGCAGAATAGCGAGAACTGCAAATAATATAGTGATAGGTATATGCACAACTCTCCACTTTTTCATCAGGTCAACAGTAACTGAATCAAAAAATAGTTTTCTTTCTGCTTCTTCGGTGCTTAAACCACTTTCTTCCAAGTACTTTCTTTTCGCTTTTATATTTTCTGTTGCTTTTTTAAGCAGGAATTTGCCTGTTAAGCCGCTGGCAACCGTAATTATCATCATTATAATAGCCAGCCAGGGCAATACTGCATTGAAGTGAATTCCGCCGTGAACTATGAGCAGTATTGAACCTGCCCACGCAAAATATTCGTGTATTGAAAGCAGCTTTTTAGGTGAACCGCTTTCTATCAATTTGCGTTTACGAAGTGAATATATGAATGAAAGAATGATAAGAAGTGTGCCGGGATAGCTTAACCAGTAACCTACATACAAGAGATCGAGTCTGTGAAGAAGATAATCAAGGAAGATGGCAGTTAAAATCATCAGACCAAACCATTGAATAAAAGGAAGGATGTATTTTGACGCTATAGATTTTCGCATATCAATTATTCAAAAATAATTGAATAAGCTTTCAATTCATATGATATTTATCTTCAGTAAAGAATAATCAGTTAGTTGAGAATATCCTTAGAATAAAAAAGAAATATATTCGTTGTGAGCGTTAGTGTGCAATATTACTTTCCCAAAATGAAGTAATATACTCTGAAGTTTAAACACATTTATCTTTTTAGTTGATAAAGCTAGATCCAGATAGAATTAGAAAAGTAAATCAGGAAAAGAAGTATAAATAGATTCTCCACCTTTTAGATATGAATTTTTTAAACTTAATAATAAACAAAAATTATTTCAATTAATTCAATAATAATGAAGGAACCGCAATATTGATGTGGTCTGCTCTATATGATAGTTTGCTTCAAAGTAATAGCCGTGCAGACTTATTTTGTATCTTTTAAATGAATTACAAATTTATTAAATTTGTAATCTAGAAAGCCAAATTGTTGTAAAACAGAAGGTTTTTGCTGGTTTTTAGCGGGAATGGCCTACGACTTATCAAATCGGAGATTTGAGAAGTGAAATTGGCAGAAACTGCCCCAAAGCAGTTCAAGTGCACAATTAAGGTTTAGAGTATTAGTTCTATTATATTGCGGGAATGGCGAAATTGGCAGACGCACCATCTTGAGGGGCCTTGATCAATCAAGAATTTATCCGCAAAGAATTTCATAACACACAGTATCCTTACAGTTTTATATCACAATTTATCATAAATAGTATTTGCTACGCTTCTAAGGAAGGAAAGAATATGTCTATTTCTTTTGACTCTTTAAGAGGCGGCATGTATTACTTTTATTACATCGGTAAAGATGGAAAGCGGAAAAGAAAATCTCTCCGGACAAAGATCTATGATGAAGCCTGTAACAAAGCAATACAAGTTCAAAAAGAATTAGGTTTAATAAACGAAGATACTTTTAAAGATAAATATGAACCGGATGAATTAACTTTGTTAAAGCTTTCAAACCTTGTTCTGCCATATGCAAAGAATAATTTCACTTTCGGAACTTACGAACTTTACGTATCAACCTTGAAATATTTGATAAACTATTTTGGCCCCAACAAAATAGTCTCAAGCATCAAATTAGAAGAACTTGAAGCCTTGAAATTCGAGAAACTAAAATGCGTAAGAGCAACAACAGTTAATGGTTATATAAGAAAAATTAAAGCATGTTTCAATGTTGCCATAAAATTCGGTTTGTTAGAAAAGAACCCGGCTAAACATTGGGCAAAGCTGAGAGAAGTTGAAAAACAAAGAAAGATCTTTAATGATACCGAATATAAAAAGCTACTGTCCGTAATTACAGATCGGAGTTTTAAATTTCTTGTCCTGTTCGGCTATTATACAGGTTGCAGGGTTGGAGAGTTAGTGAATTTACAATGGAATGATATAAACTTAAAGGAAAAATTCATTGAAATCCGGAATAAAGAAAAATTTACAACAAAAACTGGCAAAAACAGAAAAATTCCAATTAGCAAGAAATTATTAACGATAATTAATGAAATGGATATTACAAAAACCGAAGATTATGTTTTTATACAGAAACATGGTAAGAAGTTTTCAAAAGATAGAGCTACAAGATTTATGAAACGATATTTAAAAAAAGCAGAACTTCCTGAATATCTAACATTTCATTGTTTGAGGCACACTTTTATTACGACGCTTTTACGTAAGGGAATCAGTATTTATCTTGTTAAAGAACTTGCAGGGCATTCAGATATAAAAACTACAGAGATTTATTCACATTTAGTAACTGAAGACTTGAGAAAAGCTGTTAATTGCTTTCTTTGAAATTAGTCACAAGGATCACCAGTATCATAACGGAAGCCACACTTTGTACAAACATACTGAAGAGTCAGTCCACCGTATCTTGATCTTAAAAACGAGCCATTAGTAAACGTATTTTTGTTAGAACAATTTTGACAAAAGTCCGGTTTCTCAGAAGTAAGATCTTGTATTATTGTTTCATCCTTTGCAATTATGCCTAACACTTCTTTGCTAGGAAGTGATCTGATTGTTTTCTTCTTATTAATTTCAATCAAAGCTTCAGAAAGCTTATCAAAGAGTTTTATTTCTATCTTAGGGTTTATCCCTTTAATTTCCTTAAAGAGAATAGCGTTTAGAAATAGATTCCCTTGAAATTCGGTATAATAATCTCGGTCATTTGTTACAATCGATATAGAAGTTACTTTTTTTATCCTTGAAAGTAAAATTTCCCAAGTTATTTGGTCACCTAGTGGGTCATCTGGTTTCCCAGGTGGATTACCTTTTTCCTTCCTTATTCTCGCTCTTGCTATTTGTTTCTTATCTGGTTTTTGGGCACTTCTAAACAATATCGATAACTCTTTCGAAACACTATCTTGTGATTCAGATACACTTAATAATGTTTCATTTAGAATCTTTATTAACTTCTCATTTGAAGGCTCTATTTGCTTATTTAATACTTTTCTTTCTTTATTCCATTCAATGAGACTTGATGAGATCGAATCATCTAAATGCTCTGGTAATAATGAAATCGATGAAGCATTCTGCTTGAGATAATTGTCAATGGATTGACGAAAGATATTTAACTTATTTCTATTTACTTCATTAGAGATTTGATCTGTTATAAAGATTTGGTTTTTCAATTCAATCAGCGAAGTCAATAATTTTTTAAATTCCGGCTTATTTGAATTGTAAAATCCTAAGTAAATATTTGCATCAATAAATAATAAATTCATAATATATTTTTATATTTAAGACTAAACATTTCTTAGGATATTAGTGAATTCTGTTTCATTTATGGTAAAGTCTTGTACTTTTTCAAGAAATATCTGAATTAAAGTTTCAACAGATACTTCCTTAATAACTATATCATCAATAATATTTATTCTTCTTGTTTTGCCTCTTGTAATTATCCAAACTTGTTTTTCCAAAGAAGTTGTAGTGAAATTTAGTTCCCCATATGAAATATTTCCAGAGTTAAGGTTAGATACATAATTTCGAATCTGTTGGTTTTTATCTGGCTCAAAATTTGTATTTAGTGTTGCATCATACATTACAAGTAAGTTCTTTATCTTGAAGAATCCATCAGCCCTACCAGCTTGCTTTAATTGATTAAATGGATAGACATCATTGATGCCAATATATCTAAGTAAAACATTTACTAAGTTTTCAAATTGCGTAAATTCAGTAATTGAAACAATAGTATCAAAAAACTTAGGTCTTAATTCATTTGGTTTTTCAGTTTTTTCTGAAGGAGCAACAATCCTAGTATCTGGATAAAAATACCACCCAGACGACAATTGCTTATAGCTTTCAGGGATTTCGATCCGATTCACAATATTCACAGTAAAGTGCACTTTTCCATTAATTTCGGAGATGTTGTTAACTGATCCACTCCATGCTGTTTCAGGAACATGTGGAGCAGTATCACTTAATTTTATGAATATTGTAGTTTCATTTTCTATAAACTGAGTCGAATTCATTCCATTTCTGAACATATAAGTATCATATCTAGTTCTGTTTCCGGCAATTTTATCCCAATGGTTTTTCCATTGAGTTATCATTACATACATAATTTAATATCTTTAATTTGTTAATAACTCATTTTCTTCAGAATAAAATATAGTTACTTATCTATTAACTATTAATGTAAAAAGTGAAGCATTGTATTAAATGGGCTGAAAAAGTTTTTTTAAATTAATAACTTTGATAAATTCTCAAAATTTATGGCACTACATAATTTAAAGAAATATCGGTCAATAGAATTCGACTTTAGTCTGACTAGGAGCATTTACATAAACAATAAGGTTGAGTTATGCTATTTGAAATGGAATTTAATTTTTTAGATAATTAGTTTATTTTAATAAATTACTTTATATATTTTTAACTACAATTAAATATGGAAACTGCTGAAAAGCATTATGAAAACGCGATAACCTTGAGTAAAATGGAATTATATGAAATAGCAATAAAGGAGTTTGATAAAGCAATTATAGCTGACCAACGATATGTCCAAGCGCATTATGGTCGAGGATATGTATATTATATTATGAAAGATAAACTGAAAGCGATGGAAGACTTCAAGAGAGTTATTGAACTAGATCCTGGATATGCTTCCGCATATTTTATGAGAGGAACAATCCTAGATGATTTTAAAAGGTATAAAGAGTCAATAGAAGAATATTCCAAAGCTATTAGTTTAAATCCAAATAATGCTGATTTTTACAATAACCGAGGAATTACATTTTTTGAAATCGAAGAGTATAGTAAAGCCATAGTTGATTGGCAAAAGGCAATTCAATTAAACCCTGAACTGACTAATAATTTAAACACTTTAATCACACGAGCTGAGACTTATTTGTTTTATAGTTTAGCATTAAAACCTATTAAAGCGGCAGAGAAATCCAAAGCTGATGTCACGGCTCTATGTAACTTAGGCATTCAGGAAAAAAGGAAAGGAAATTACGACTTAGCATTAAAATATTATAGAGATGCAGAACAAATAAATTCTTTAATTCCAAATATATACTATAATAAAGCAAAAATACTAGCAGGCTTAGGAGCATTTAGAGATGCTATTATCAATTTATTAGCATATTATCATATCAACATTATGAATACGCAATTCGATGAAACCTTCTTATTGCAAAATATGGCAACTAATTTTTTTAAGGACAATGTTAAAATAGGCGAAAATCAAATTTTAGATGTTGATAGAATAGAATATATTTGTGACAATTTACCTTATGCACGATTTTTAATAATCGATTTGAATTTGAGTTATTATGCTGGCATTTGTTATTTAGCCGATAACCATAAAATTAGAATAGCGAACAATATATCTCTCGATTATATTAAAAATATTCAAAATGGATTATTGGGGAAAATGGACCAGTATGATAATAATTTAAGAAATGATGAATTTGAAAAGATAATTTATATAATTGGATTTTTGTTTTTATTCATCAATACTGATTTAGATCAGTTTATACTCTTTGATGTTTTTGAGACATTTTTTAGCAACAAATTATCAATTAATTTAGATATTGAAAATATTGAAGACTACATAATTAAACTACTTAATCATTCTGACGATAATGATGAAGTAGGTGAAACTCCATTTTAATTTTTATGAATTGTAATAAGTTATTGATTGGAAATAATATTGGCACTACAAAATTTCAAAAAATATCGTTCCATAGAATTCGACTTTAGTCTGACATGCAATGATCCTACTTTTGTACAACTTAGAGACAGTATATTTACTTCAATAAGACCTAACTTAGGGCTTAGAAAACTATCTGAGAAAAAGGATTATTTAACGGCAGCACTTTGCAATTTAAAACGAAACTTGCTGTATGATTCACCAAATATTCCAAACTTTGTAGGAGTCTTAATTAATAAAAATTATTATTCGGGAATAAATCAAAAATATCGACTTCCAATCCAAAGTTATGAAGTAGTTAAACAAGTTATTGAAGAACTAGACAATTTACAACTGATAGAATTTCATCCTGGCTACAAGGGAAAAAATTCACAAACCGGATTATCTTCAAAAATGCGAGCAATAGGATCACTTCAGGCAAGTCTTAGTCAAATAGGGTTAAATCAAATCACTACTCAACAGCCTACTGAATTTATAATTCTTAAAGATATTAATGGTAATGAAATAAATTACATAGATACTCCTTATACGGATGCGATCCGAAATGACATTATTGATTATTCTGCATTAAGAGAATCAACAGTGGTATCATTGATGAATATCCCTGTCAGTCTGATAAATCAGTCGAGTTATTTGCACAGGTATATACAGAGTTATTCTAAGGATGATCTAAGCTCATTACCTGCAACGGGAAATGTTGATATCAATGTTAATCCTGAATACTTAGTAAGAATATTTAATACATCCTTCAATAAAGGAGGAAGGTTTTATCGTGGCGTAGAAACAGGTATGCCTTCTGATATTCGCACTTTTTTTCAATTTAATAATAATCCCACTATCGAACTTGATTATAGTGGCTCACATTTAAGAATGTTGTATCACAGAAACAATATGAGAATTAACAAAGACCCTTATTTAATACCAGTCTATCCTGCAAATCCATACAGGGATTATTTTAAATATTCCTCTTTAACTATGATTAATGCTTCAAGCGAGGATTCAGCTATAAGATCAATTATGAGAAATTCCGGTATGGAACTAGTCCAGGGGGGTTATCTGAGCAGTAAAGGTTTAAAGGATTCAATTAAAAAGCTTTGTGATGACTTTAAAAAGCATCATAAACGAATTTCTTCTGCCTTTTATAGCGGTGCAGGATTATCCTTAATGAAAATAGACTCCGAGATAGCCAATGACATCCTGAAACACTTCACAGGAATGGGAATCTTCGTGATGTGCATACATGACAGCTTTATCATTGATAAGCAGCATGAGAAGGTTCTGAGGGCTAAAATGGTCGATTTCTATAAGGAAAGAGTTGGGAAAAGTCCTGTAATCAAATAAGTCCATGTATTAAAAATTTCTAGTTTAAGATGTCTAAAACAGTCTATTTTTGAGGTTTTCAGGAGATATCGTATATATAATGAGTATATAGTATTAATAGTATAATAAGATTAATAAGAACAACGATATAGAAGATAGATAATAAGATATTGAATATATGGTAATAACAACAACAAATACGATAAAAAACTCTTTTTTGCTTAAAAAAACACACAAAAGACTAACAGCTTATATTATTAATACTTAACTTTTAGTATCGAATCAATATATTTTTCGATGAAATTCGTACAAAAATGAAGGGTAAGTAATCAACTTACTCCTTTTTCATCACTGATTCTTCTTATCCCAAACTACAACTTCATAAATCGAATTTTCAGCCGTTTTCTCACTAACAAATTCGTAGTATTCCAGAATTTGTTCATCAGTCATTTTTTCCAATTCCTTCAAATATGAGAGATACATCTCTCTCCCCTTTTGAATTTTCTTTGTGCCTCTTTCATCTACCCAGATGTAATTCAGAAATGATATAAAAAAATATTTTTCTTGTTTCATTGATCATTTGATAGATTAAGCGGCAGCGTGCTTTCTTAAGAGAAGAATTACACGCTGCCTATTGCTTGTTAATTTAATATCCCGCCTTGATTAGCATAAAAGCAGCCAGGGCTTTAATTACATCACTGGATTCTAAAATATCGAGCTCTTGATACTCAATAGGATTTGGAATCGGCCATTGAGCAAGATCAACTGTTTCACTCTCGCATTTATTTCGCATTGTATCCGAAGTTTCAGATTCATATTCGTAATCATCTGCCAATTGCTTATTGATTTCTATAGCTATTTTATTTCCATTTTCTGCGGTTGTAGAAAGCGTGCTTAGAATACTATTACATATTAATCCGAAAATTTCATTCTGCAACAAATCTTTACGGTTAATTTTCTTAAGATATATATCCAGCAGGTGAAGGCTTTGAAAGTTACGCCTAGCCTCAATTATCACAGGTTTAATTGCTGTGATGAAATCTGTTTCACTATTATTTCTCATTTTCTTGTTTTTTTAGTTTTATAAATTCTGTTTAATTCATCGGTAACTTCCCGCCATATTTCAGGCAGCGAAATCCCGGCAGGTATTTTTCTCCCATACATTATATAATAATGCGCGTATGGAAGATTGTTCTGCAATAACAAATCAATAATTTCCGGGTTTGCGAACAGTTTGGCATATATCCAAGATTTAATCATAGCAGGAGTTTCTATTTGCTTCTCTTTTAGGCTACTGCCTAGTTTTTTTGCCTGACTCCCGTGCATTGCTATTAACCTGTCATCTTCAGTCCGGTAATAATACAGAGCACCCTCAATGCTCTGATATGTTTTACCATGATAGGTAAAAGGTGTGTGTGCGAAGTTGGACATCAATTTGCCCAGCTTCGTTTTTCCTCTTGAGTAAACGTTAATGTGATCTACTCCATCATTTGCCGGCTCAAAATCATTTGAGCTCGGCGGGTGTTTCTTCGGTTTCTTTTTTTCCGACATTGGTCAAATATTTTAGTTACAAAATATCTGCTCTTTAAATGCCAGCCATTTTTGATGTTCAGTATTTTTTAAATTTCTTTTTTGCTCACCGGCAAACATAAAAAAACCCTCGAACCATCAAAAAATGACATACCCTTCCCTGAAACAAAATCGTTTCATTAAAAAAGTATATCATTGATTAATTGTTCGAGGGTCCTTTCGGTTACCACTCAGCGACCAATGATATCGGTCTTATCAAAAGAACAGTGCTGAATTTGTTTTAGCATTACAAAAATATAAATAATTCTTTGTTCAGTCAATTCCTCAAATTATCTCCATAAAGTGCTCTTAATTGCATATAAATCAGTTAGTTAGTCCATATTTTCCGACTATTTCTACCTTTCAACTAAGAAAATATTAACCAAGATAGTAATATTGGGTTCTCTCCCTCTGTGGGTAGTTGAAAGTGTAAAATTACAGAAACAGCTCTGAGATAAAAAAGTTATCACACTCCGGAATACTTTCTGCTATAAACGGAATCTTATATACTGCGCTCATGCCCTGGACGAAGTTATCGGTTTTCAGTTTTGAAATGGAAAGCGAATGTCCAAAAAATTTTTATAAAATATTTTCTTTATTTGTCGAGATTAGGGCACCTCTTAAAGCTCAATTATTATATAATACTATCATTTTAATAACCGTTTTATTATCAATTATCTTTTCTTGGCTTAGTCGCAATAACAGTTGATTTAATGTAGCTCCTGTATCTATTATATCATCAAATATCAAAAGACTCTTGATAGGGATTTCTTTAAAATTACTCACATCAAGTTGATAATTATCGTGAAGTTCATCTTCTTTTATGCTGAATTCTCTTACCGATATTGTATTATCAATTTTCTTAAAGGCTTCAGATACATTTTTTACAATATTACCTAAATTATCTTTAATTACTCGATCATAATAGAAATTCATCAGCTTCCTTCTATTCTCGTCCACCGTGCTTAATATTAGTATGAATTCCGTTGTGAAATTAGGAAAAGGGAATTGTGTTTTTTCAATTTGACCTTCTAATAATTCTATTTTAGTTTCAAAGTAAGATTGAGCAGCATCGTTTTTTCCCTCTTTCAAGAATTTACGATAGTTCTCAATAATTGTTCCTAAATTTTTATCATCTCTCACTGGATCGTATGAATTTGACATACCCAGATTTACCCTCAGTTGGCCACTCATATCGCTTTTGCAACATGAGTATACCTCTATTTCCAAAGAAAATCCTAAACCTTTATATTGAACTTTATTAACCAGATCTTCGAATTTATTAATTGTAATCATATTTAATTTATTTATCTTAACGAAGAATTTTTAAATAAATGATTTTCTCAAAATACTAACTTTTCATTGATTTATATATGAAAATCTAGAGGAGTCAACTAATAAATACAAGAAAATACATATTTTTACAATTTATAAGAATGATGGATAGGATTACCTTTGAATAAGTAGAAATATTAACATAACTTTGTAAAATTTTAATATTAAATTCAATTTTATATGTCAGCTAGAAATCAAGTAGGCTGGTTGCTGAAACAGGGATACAGCCCCGGCGAAATTGCTATTAAACGTAAAGTAAGTGAAGACATAACCCGAAGATCGTTGTTCCAACTTGTGGGTGAAGGTCGCTTAAGACGATCGGATATATATTATTCTATTCCTAAAGAAATAAGAAATCTAATTGCTTCCTTGTTTGATGAAAGAAGTAAAAGACACCTGGATAATAAAAAACTTTATAGGAGCCTAACGCAAACAATTCGTAGAAAATATAATTCTGCAAAAAAATTAGATATTGAATTAGCAATTGTATATTGGCGCTCCCGAATTGTAATGGGAGATTTATATGAGGATATAAGAGAATTGGAACTTTTTTTGAATAAAATAGTTAGAAACACGCTTAAAGAAATTTATGAAGACACAGAAGATGCATGGTGGTTCAAGGGAGTTCCAGAAGATATAAGGAAAGAATGTGCTATAAGAAGAGAAGGGGATAACATTAATAGAACAGGTATTTGGAATTATGTTGACTTAATACATTTAAGAAAAATATTAGACAAACAATGGGAAATGTTTATTTCGAAATTCGGCAAGGAAGTAAGAGATAAGAAAAAACTTTTCATGTCAAACCTAGTTAAGTTAAATTCCATAAGAAATAGTGTTATGCACCCTTCCCGAAATGACATAATTTCAGAAGAAGATTTTGAATTCATAAGAAACTTTAAAGAAACTTTAATGCCTTCAAAGAAAAATGAGTTTTATGAACCTAATTATATTGGAACAGAAGCTGAAAGGTTTAATGAAATCCAATCCTTATTGGATAATAATTCCTCGGAAGATGAAGGATTACACTTAGTAACGTAATATTAAGTAGTAGTTATATTCCCATTGACCTATTATTTTTATTGTTATAAATAAGTTTAAAAATTGCGCAAAACAAAAGCAGCAATAATTTATTCAAAATTAAAAAAGCCTATTTCTGGGTTGTCTAAAGTTCCAATTAACATTGCCCTGTCTAACAGCATGTTTGATTCCTCACAACATGTTTCAGGTAAAAGAGCGCAATTATGACAAGCAGCAAGATTGCATGAGTTTGGTCCTTGTCCTCTAGTATCAATACAAATCGGGTCGCTTGAACACCATCTGGCATTTTCAATTGAGTTGTAAATTATTGTTTCTAGATTCCCAGGTTTGCCTTGTCTTACAAGCCCACCTAAAGAACCTTCTGAATCTCCTGATGCAGTGTAAATCAAAACTCCGTTCATTACTTCGTCTGGAAATTCAAGGTTGCAATAAATTCTTTCACGCAATGCAGAACTTCCGTAACCACATTCGTAACTGAATTGATTAATCACCAAATGAGCAAAGGTGTGAATCAAAATAAATTCAGGTGTTATGTTTTTTGCTATTTGTCCATTGTCAATTTTTGTTTTGTTGAAATTCTTTGCTAGTCCCTTCACTCTTTCAATCACTTCCTTTTTTGCTGCCCATTCTTTCAAAGAATTTTCGTTAAACTTAAAAAATACTCCTTCGCCTCTAACAACGATTGCCGGTAGCCAATTGATACTTGCTCCAAGTTTTATGAAATCTTTTTTTGCTTCCAATGCTTTTCCATCTTCATACAACCATCTTGAAAAACCTGTGAATGCTCTTGTTTCTCTCAACTTATGCAATAAACAAATACTGTCAAAACTTTTTGAGATAATTTCGTTTTCGGTATATTCCGCAATATTCACTTTGGAAACATAAAAATCTTGTTTCTCTGAACCGGGCTCTCTCAGAATGGCATCGTATTCCATCTTTCTATAAAATTCTTCTGAATCAGTTGCCGGCATTGAATCATATCCAATAATTTTTTTCTGGGCTGCATCAATTAGTTTGTCAACCCAAAAATCAATTTGCTCAAATTCTACTTTTAATTTGCTAGCAGCAACCCAATAAAATCTTTTCCTATCAAATTCTCCATTCACCCGACCACTATTTAATGATCCCCAGTTCTTTTCAAGGATGTCTATTAACTCTGAATCTACTGACGGTTGCCATTGAGGAAGGTAAATTGAGCTCCTAACATTTGAAAAATAAACATTGGAAGCACCCTTTTGAACCACCTTGAGTAATGGGTGATTGCAATTGCGAGTGTTATTTCTTTCTTTTTCCTCCCCTAACCAAGGTCTGCCAGCACTACAGTTAACGTCTATTCGACTCAGCGCATTCTCGTTGAAAGCACCAGCCATTGATTTTTTTTCTCCGCAACTGCAAAGTATTTCAATACCTGATAATGCTCCAGAACTTCTTCCTGCCCTCAATCGCATTATGGGGTTAGTGGTAGAGCATTTAGAACCATTATGAACCCATTCCTCAAAAGGAAAATCTTCAATATGACCTTCAGAGCAAATAGTAATAAATCTTACTGGAATTAATTTTCGTCTTTTCCTTTCTGCAATTGTAGAGCATGATTGACCTTGGAAGGGTAATCCCAAACACTTAGGTCTCTCACTGTGAAAGATTGGAACTTTGTGCATATAGCCACAACGCGTGCAATAATGCCATCGAGGAAAACGAACAAATGGGATTTTCAATTTCTGATTTATTCTTTCATGTGGATTATCACGAAAATCAGGTGGTAACCGGAAGTTCTTAACTCTAAGTCGTTTTGCAAGTCTTTCCTCCTCAACTATAAATTCGTCTAATGTATGTGATCTTTCAAGTTCTCTGAATTTCAATTCCCACATATCAAGACCTGCAACCATCAATGATTCATCTTTAGGGAAATTTATCATCTGTCCGACTCCCCATGGAGATATAAGTTGTGACCTTCTTATTGGTTTTTCTGCTTGCATAATAATTTAAATATTATCAATGTTTATATAATCGTTTACGGAAATAGCATCACAGGTTGCATCTACATTTCTCATTGAGGTTGGTGTTGCCCAAGCTCTACTCTTTATATGTTCAGGCGGATTTGTCCCTGCTGGATACATCAATGGTAAATTCTCCGTCTGGGTAAATGAACCATAAATGATTGGAAGATTGCGCTGCCACTGTTCCAATCTTCTTTCTAGCATCTCAATTGCTTTCTGCATTTCCTCATTGTCAATTTCTGATACTCGCTGAAAGATTATGTCTTTTACTTTCTGAATAATTTCTTTTGTGGGGAATGGGGTTGGAAGCTCTCTGTTCTGTTCAGAATAAAATCTTATTAATCCGACTAAGATTGCATGTAATGCTCGTTCTCTAGCGGGTGGTGAAAAAGGTGTAACACTTGTCGGTTCAACCTTACTGTAAATTTTAGAATGATATTCTTGAAAGTGTTCAAAGTGTGAACGGTCTCTTGGTTTTGAACAATTGTAAATTGTAAAAACAAGTCCGGGACCTTTCTTTGAACGCCCTACACGGCTTGTTGCCTGGATGTATTCAGAAGTTGTTTTTGGCTGTCCGATTACTGTCATTAAACCTAATCGTGGAATGTCAACACCAACTGAAATCATATTTGTAGCAAGGCAAACATCAATTGGATATTTTTCTTTCGGATATTCTTTCTGCAATTCTTCAAGAATATCGGTGATTTGACTGCTATTTATCCTACTTGTCAATTCTCTATCATTATAAATGAATCTCTTTTCTCCCGGTGAAATTTTCTTTCTGTGATGTAGTGCAAATAAATACTCTTGGATGTCAGCACGAATTAAAGTTGCAGCATGTCCTAGCTCACGGATACTATTAAAATATATCATTGAAGTCCAATAAGGGTCGCGCTGCTTTTCATCTGTAACCGGTATAGATTTTACAGATTGAAGCAATGCTGATACTACCCTTATCTGTGCAGTTGCATGTGAGGGTAATGCAGATGCAAACACACCTACATATAATCGGCCTGGTGCGTTTTCTGAGTTTTTTTCTTCGCATGCAAAGAATGAATCACCAGCATTTAAACATTGTGCAGGGAAAATATTTACATTCTCAAGTCCTCTGCCATAAAGAGAATTGATTTGTTCTTTGGCTCTACTAATTGTTGCTGATGATGCAATGATCTTTGGTTTTATGTTGTTTAAAGTGCAGAATTCCTCAATCATTGTTTCATATAAACCAACCATTGAACCTAATGGGCCCGAGATTAAATGCAACTCGTCCTGAATTATCAACTCAGGTGGCGTCTTTCTTTGATTACCAACAAAACCAAAAAGAGTTCTTGCTTCAGGTCTCCATGGCAGCATTGCGAATTTGTCAACTGTTCCAATTAAAAGTGTAGGAGGGAAATCATAAATATCTTCATCCACCACCAACAACGGCAACCTGAAATCTTCTTTTGAAAAATCACATTCACTTTCATTATCGCATCTGAAAATAACAGAGTCATGATTATTTACTTTCCGGAGTTTGTATCCTTTAATTTCATCCTTTCTTGTTCCTTTAATCAAACCCATTTGACTTCCACACCAAGGACATTTTAAAACTACAAATGGATTATCATCTTCTTTTCCTTGAGACATTTTTCTTAGAATATTAGTTGCACCTTTATCGCCACTTCTTTTATTTGGGGTTAATGCTCCAACCCAAAGTCCAATTGTAATTCTATCTGTTCCTAATTCATCTTGGTTTTCATCTCTGATTTTTTCACAAGCACAAATTAGTGCAGCGGCTCTTTGAAACTGTTGAGCAGTCAGCAGACGCAAGGTATAACGCATGAGAACCGATGTTCCTATGTCCGTTGTATCTTTTAATCTTCTTAAAAAGATCGTGAAGGCAGACAAACCTAAATATGCTTCTGTTTTTCCACCACCTGTCGGAAACCAAATCAAATCCACCATCTTTCTGTCTGGATGATTGGGGTCAAATATTGAATGTAGATTTATAAGTATAAATGCAATTTGAAAAGGTCTCCAAGAACCTACCTTTAAACTTCCATCAGAATTTTTCTGCCATGTTCCTTGATCATAGATATCTGGAATTTTTGCCTGCTCTAAACCCGTAATGTTTCCTTTTTCCACAATCCAGTTTCGAGTTTCGATTCCATAATGAAGTTGCTGTAATAACATTGCTCTGTTCATCAGCTTAAAAGACCGGTTGACTTTTGAATTACTTTTTAATAACTCAACACCTTCTTTCATTCGTTTCAAACAAGCCCGGCAACTTTCAATATGTCTCAGAGCTGTTTTAAGAAATTCTTCTTTCAATTCTTTTTTTGCAATTGTTTCTTGTTCATTTATCCATTTTTCGTATTCTGAATTTAACTGAACAAGATTTAAAGTGATATCATCCTTTGACAAATCACTCAAATCAAACATTTTCAGTGCAACACTTTTTAATTCATTGGGAATAATTGGTTTTATTTCATAAGAGGGAATTGCTTCTGTTGAAATAGCATTTACGGTTTGTGAATCATCATCTACCCATGCAGGTGAACAGCCGTGTCCAACTGCAAAGGTTTTTTTCTTTCTGAAAAGAAGTTGATTTGATTTCTCATCGTCTTGGTCTGTTTTTGATGCTGCCAATTTATAGGGATGAAAACATTCCTCACTTGCATATACTGAAAAGGAAACCTGAAAAAAACAATCTTCATTTCTAATATTTTCTCTCACGCCTGTATTCTTGTTTATCAAAGTAAAAGTCAAAAGATGTATGCTTTTGTCAGAATCATTTCCATGAGTCCGGTTTCTAATATTCAAAACCAATTCAATTTTTTCCCCTTCTTTACCGATTAAAGCAAACTCTTTTGAAAATCCAGAATTGAGAGGAATGTCTTGAGCTTTAACTTCTAATAGTTGATCTAACGAACTTCTGTAATATGCTTTCCTGTGATCATCAATTCCATTATCTTTTTTATAACTGTAATCACGGCTTTCGTAAACACCTAGATTCACCTGCACTTTGAAGCCTTCCTTTGGAATTTTTGAAAAGCAGCTGAATCCCATTGCAGAAGGGAGATAATTATTTGCTAATCCAATTTCTTCTTCAAAGTCATCACCCATATTTGCTGATGTGTCGTTGTCTTCAATTGTTTCTGAACTCTCATCATTGATTTCATCCGTATTTGTTATTACTTCTTCCTCGACAACAGTTGTGGAATCTGCTGCTGAATAAGTTGCTCCCTCACCGCTTTTGTTTGGAGACGGGAATAAAATTCCTGCACCATACCTCAACCTTGGCGGAACATTCAATAAAATCTCTTCTCCATTTTCCTGTATGTGTGGATTTACAGGGTCGGGACCAATCAATTCTTTTCTGATAAATTTTAGGATATCGTCTCTCATGTTAGCTGAATTTGTTTTTTAAAATTTCATTATACTGATTCTGCATTGATTCAGAAATTAAAAGTATCAATCCGTATCGTGCTCTGCTCATCCCTACATACATGAGAGATTTTGCAACTTCACTTGATAAATCTTCAATGTCTGTTATCAAAACATGATTGCTTTCCATTCCCTTGTATGAGTGAACTGTTGCAAAACCAACATTCTTTTGCGTTCCTGAAAATTCACTTGCGGTTTTAATTTCTTTAATTGAGTAATCAGTAATAGATTTTACACAAGAATTTTCAAATTTATTTGGAGAAATAATTACCATTTCATTAAATGGTAAATTTTCTGCAGAAACTTTTCTCAATTGTTCATTCAAAATTTGTTTTTGATGTGCTTTGTCTCTGTAAAAACGATATTCTACTGGAAGTCCTTCAAGATATTCCAAGAGAAATGGCGGTTTTTCAAATCCTGAAATCAAAGAAGTTTCTTCTCCAATCTCCTTTGTGTTCCGGCAATTTATCCGTAGTAAATGTTTTGAATGATATCCAAATGTGTTGAGAATATTGAGCATTTCCGATTTTGAAAGTTGAGCATAAATTGCTTGCCTTTCAAAGTCCCCATAAATTTCCCAACTACCATTAGCTAAACCTCCTGTAAGCATTGAATCAAACAATGCTAAATATTCTTCTCTGATTAAGTCCTGTCCTTCATCAACAATCAGTTTATCAAATTTTCCTTGAACACCAATCTTGAAAAAATCTTTCATTAGGTTAGGTAAATATTTTGAATAAAAATCCTGTTTATCTATTTGTGATTTATCGTAATCAAAACCTTTTGACAATTCAAACAAATAGCTATGCAAACTGGAGACAGTGATATTTTCCCAATCTTCAAGCTGTTTTTGCATCCACTCTCCGATAATTCTATTGAAGCATGTCAGAAAAACATTTTTACCTTCCTGTGCTGTTCTGATTGCTGATTCGATAGCAATCATTGTCTTACCCGTTCCTGCACTTCCCTGAATAACACTTCTTTCATTGAGTTGGATTGATTCCAGAACCCCGAATTGTTCTTCAGTGTAAGTTTTCACCTGTGAATCAAATTCAGTTAATCGTTCTTTTGCCGAACGAATCCTTACAAAATCGCCTCTTAAAAAATGACAAAGTTCATCAAGATCTTGCCGGCTTGGCAATGATTCATTTCGTGAAAACCAAAATTGTGTTTTGTGTTTCTCTGTAAACTGATAAATTAAGTTTTTAAAAAATGTTTCATGGTTTGACTTGAAGGTTGTCTTGTCGAAAATTTGCCACTGCTGATATTCAACACTGCGCTTGTCGAAGGTTACTTGTGGAAATGCTACGAAAAAACCGAACTGAATTTTACTAAACCTGTGTAGTTTGCCGAATTCTTTTTTGATTTCAGCTTGCAGAGAAAACATTGCATCCATTGCCTGACTAAATGGACTTTTATTTTTGTTTACATTTCCATATCTGTCAATAAATTCCCATTCCCCATCCTTGCATCTTACATCGCCTCCTTTTACCTCCATAACGAAAATTCCTGCGTATGGGATAAGCAACAGGAAATCTATTTCGCCATATAGCCGCTTTGTGTGTTGCGAAAGATTTAGTGAGTGGAGCACAATCCAATCTTTGGTGAAAGAATCTTTTTTGAGCATGTCAAAAATCATTCTTTCTCCGGAGCTTTTGCACGTTTTATCAACATATGGTGGTAATAATTTTGCCATCAGTATAAATCCTTGTTGATTAATTTATTTACAAATCTGATATCAATATTTTCCCACACGTTGGAGAACGTAATAACTTTTAAAATATCGGCACTCCCCAAACCTTTGATTTGAATTGATGAATTTATTTTGATAGAGTCTGCTTTCCTAATAATTTCTTCTTTAATTCTATTTATCACAAAATCGGATGCGTCATGCCTCCAACCTTTCATCGTAGATATTGCAGCACGCACAGTATTAATATTGTCAAGCAACTCCTTCGATTTAGTTAGATTAGCAATTGAAACTAAATCCTCTATGTCTCTGGGTCCAATTTTGTTTTCATCAAACAACCAAGATTTAATTGTTACTTCATCTTTTTTGCAGCCATTATTTCGCAATCCCTTGATAAGAGTATTTATATTCCTATTAAATAATATATATTGTTTCTTTAAATTGTTTTTCCACAGGTCAATCCAATATTTTACATTTTTTAATTCAGATTTACTAAACTGATTATCAACTAATTCAACCAGTATATCCCTATCGGTTCTTATAAAGGAAATAATATCCCCTCCTTGCAATTCCTCAACTTTTCTTTTATAAATGTTATATTGTTTATCAAGTCTTTCGAATAAGTCATTTATAACCAAAAATTTATGAGTTTCTGTAGCAAATATGAAATCGCCATTGTAAAAATCGATTCTTTTAGCTTTCAAGCTTTCTTCAGAAATACCTTTTACAATATATTTAGAGAATTGAGCACTATTAAGGTTCACTTCTAACTCATTAATATCAAAAGAATTATTCGATGATGAACTTAACGATTCATTATAGTTATACAGGTAATCAAATGAACAGTAATTGTTGGACTTATCCATCATCTTAATACCATTCATATCAATTGTTGGTTTAACCTTATTAATATTTTTTGCATTACAACGTTGCATAGAATAAAAATAAATATTTTCAAAATCATAAAACAATAGTGTAACATCAGTAAAAAGAAATGAATTAATAATTCTGTTCATAGAATCAGAACCTGGCCAACCAATTAGAATTGCTCTGGACGAGTTAAAAGTCGATAAGTTATTATTTATATCTGAAGCTGATATTACCTTGGGTCTGAAATTATTTGAATTTACTTCTAAATAACGCTCCACCAAAGTTGTTGTATCTTCTGTTGGGCAAATAATGAAATCATATTTATTTTTATCCAATAACTTTCCCAATTTATCGCATTTATCAGCTTTTATTTTGGCAAATTTCTCGATTAATTCTCTGATAATCGAAATACTTGATTCAATTGCATTACAAGTATCACCTAGCCAAAATCTAGACTTATTAAATGATAATTCTACGTTACCTAACCTTGAAAATAGATTTGCAATATGCTCTTCATTTGGAATAAAAGATATTCTTGATAAATGATTAAAAATATTAATAAGTGAATATTTTAGAATATTTAAATCATTATTAGATCCATCATTTTTAATTGAATTAATATATTGAAAAACATCTGAAAGTTGTGAATCAACACATAATTCGTTTATTAATTTGAATGTTGTAAATTTTATAATTTTTTTCTCTATATGTTTGAATATGCCGTCAGCCTCGTTAAGGTTTGCCATAAGAAATTCCTTTGTGAAGTTAAAAAAATCAAATCCAAATTCATTAATTAACTCAAAACTTTTTATTTCAGATAAATCTGTAATTAATATCGTTGGCAAATTTTTTTTATCAATATCAGAAAAATTTATTGTTCTATCATAAATTTTTGTAAAACCGTCTATAATAATTGTCTTAATATTATCAGTTTTCGTTAAATATAAATCTAAATCCTGAATATTTTTAGAAATAACAAGCGGACTTTTTGCATTAACTTTTCCTTCGTCATTTAACCTTACTCCATTGAAATAATCATTTATAGAATGATCCATTAATTTTATCTTTTCAACAGATTCTTCATATGAATGAAATTTGCTCACTAAACACACAGAGTCTTTCAAATATTCTACATTCCCGGAAGTGTCAATATTCAATAATTTTTCAAGAGGTGTTAAAGTTCTTAACGGTAAGGCTTTCATAACTTTGTTTTGAGGTGATAATTTCTGATTTCCTTTGAAAACCCTCTGCAGTTTTAGAATATCAGAAAATCTTATTGTAATTTCAACTGCTGCTGCATTTTTTTCAGCTCTGGTTCTAAACGTAGGACCTTCTATATTTTTTCTATCTTTTATCCCAATCCACTCTACAATTGCATTATTATTAAGAATTAATTTTTCTCCATATTTGTATTCTTTATATGCATCGAGTATTTCATTTTTATACGAAATATAATCATGCTTAATTGAAGAAAATGCAGTTGCTAAACTAAGCCATTGGGCTATATTCTCTTTTGATGGAAATACCAAGCAAAGTTTATTTGTATTACTACTTGCAAAATAGTTTTCGATAAGTTTTAAGGAGGTCAATAATAGAGGGTGTAAAGAGTAAGACTTTGAACTGTCATGTAATGAGAATTTAAAATTAATAATGTTATCGTATTTAAGATTTATACCATTCATATAAATAAGGTATTTATAAATATTTTATTGCTAATGCAATATGTTTGGCCATTAATGGAGGAACAGCATTGCCAATTTGTCTAAATGCGGCCGTTCGACCTCCTTCAAAAAAATAATCATCAGAAAAAGATTGAATCCTAGCAGCTTCTCTGACCGAAATAGACCGAACTTGTTCATAATCTGGAAAAATATAATAATGACCATCCTTAGCTATATGGGCAACAATAGTATGTGAATAACCTAAAGCATCAATAACTTTATATCTATCGAGAAAAGATTCTTTATTACTATGGGTTTGTAATCTCTTTGGTAAATCAGAGTAATTTAATCGTTTTTTATCTTTTAGCCATTTGTTTATTGCTATTGCATAAATTTCTAAATCTCTTTCGTTGTGATTTCTAGTAATGTGTTGGGTAATATATCCAAATCCATTTCTTATTCCTGTATTTTTCAAGTATTCATTTACAGATTTTGTGTATTTACACACATATAACTCTTGTCCGGGATTCAAAAAAGGTAGATCATAAAATAAATCTTTCTTTATTTGCCAATCATTATTTATCTCTTCAATTACAGGAAATGTGAATTTACTTTTACCTTTGCGTCCAATAATAATAACTCTTCTTCTTTTTTGTAAAACGCCATAGTCCTCAGCATTTAATATTTTCCAATCTACTGAATACCCTAATTCAGAAAAGGTGTTAAGCATTTCATCAAAATATTTTCTATTGCCAGCCGTTAAAAGACCTAAAACATTTTCAAATATGAAATAAGTAGGCTTATATTTCTCTATAAATTCTGCATAGAAACGAAACAAAAAATTTCTTTTATCCCACTTCATTCTTTTTGCATCCCTGCTTCGTCCAACTATTGAGTATGCCTGACAAGGTGGCCCGCCAATAATGAGGTCAATTTTTTTTCTATTATTTAATTCGTCAATTTCTATAAAAATGTCATGTATTGTTTTATTTGTTATTTCTTTATTAATTACAGAACTTAGTAATTGCTGAGGTATAAATTTCCATAATTCTTCCCTTGATATTTCAAGCTTCAGATAATCAAAATAGTGATTTACTTTCTGCTTTTGAGATAAATAATGATAAGCAATCCTCGTTTTAAGAGTATTGGATGCATCAGGAGACATCTCAACATGAGCTACAGGTTCATAACCAGCTTTAATAAATCCTTCAGATAAACCCCCACAACCAGCAAATAAATCAATAAAATTCATTTTAATAATCTTTTTTTTAATTTTGACAATGTGGAATCATGGTTTTTCTTTTTTAATTGACATTCATATACCACAATTACTCTCCAGCCCTGTTTCTTAAGTTGATTTGACTTGAGTGTATCATTGATTTTATTTCTTTCAATTTTATTAATCCACCATTTGGTTCTTGTCTTTGGAACTTTAAAAAACTTACAATTTTGATGTCCATGCCAGAAGCATCCATGAATAAATATAGCTGTGTTATATTTTTTTAATAAAATGTCCGGCTTGCCTGGATACTTTGGATTATGAATTCTATATCTAAAACCTTCTTTAAAAAGATATTTTCTAACTTTAATCTCGGGTGTCGTATTTTTTCCTTTGACCCTCGACATATTATAGCTACGTGTTGTCTTATTGTGGACATCAGTCATATGTCGAATTATTTTATAGTTTTAGAATTGTTTTAGAATACTTCTTAAAAAAAAGTGGTTTTCATGATACTCAATCTATAATTTGAAATATATTAGGACAGAATTAAGTCTGTCCTAAATAATTTTTCTAATGTATTGTTATTCAGATTGAAAAAGCTCTTCTTCACTTTGAACAAAAGAAATATATAAACTAAAGTTTGAGTGATTTAGAACATCTAAAAATCCCGGAATATCTTTCCCAAATACTATAAAAATAGCAAGTCTTTTTTCAGTTAAATAGCTGCATTTTCCAAAATCATTTTCCAACTCAAAAACAAAGTTTTTTTCTAGGTTATCTTCAGGGTGAATGCGAAGATAAATGACAAACTTCTTATCAGGGTTCTTTTTTACAAATTCATAATATTCTTGGTCTAAAACTGATTGTCCCATTTTTTATACGATTAAGTTAATAAAAATATATAATTTAAACATAAAATAAAATTCATAAAGCTTAATAAGTTAAGTTTATGAGGCAGTATAATACTACCTCATAAATTACTAATTCAACCACAATTTCATCTTATCATTAGCCACGTCAAAAGCTTTCTGCTTCACATTGTAACCATTACCGAACCAGATAGATTTTGTTCTCATATCTTTGTTCTGCTTGGTTATTTTGTGGTCTATAAGCTCCGTCACAGCATTATACCCGGCCCATAAAGTGCCAGCAACTCCAGGTAAATTATTGCCTAAGCCCTGTTCAAACAATTCACGAACCATTTCACGGTTGTTGTCAACTGTTGCATACTGAAGTTCATCAATCGGATCCGGGAATATAGTCTTAACATATTCATTCAGTCGTTTTTCATTTAGCTGGACTCTTGCCATGTTTTTGAATGAACGCTCAATCATGTCATACTTATCATTTACTATACCTAGAAGCTCACTTGCCTGCTTTAACCTGTCTTTAACGTCCCTGCTGTGTTTTACTTTGAGAGTCTCACCTTTGTTCATAGCAATTGTTAATGTGTTCTGACAAACAACTCTGATGGGAGTAAATTTGATCTGAACCATTGAAGTGCCGTCATGTGAATTTGAAAGTAACAGGTATTTTTCACTAATATCATTACCAACTACCCTAATATAGCCGGGGAGTTTTGCAAGAATCCAGATGATTTTACCGCATGAAAGAGATCCGGCTGTATGATAGATTGCTTTTTTGTCTCCTACGATTGAATCAAAGAAGTTAAAAGCATCCTTGTTTTGAACAGGTGTATAGTTCTTTCCTACTACTCCAAGGATATCACATTCGTTTTTCTGCCATTTGTCCTTACGAACCATAGCAAATGTATCTTTGACCTGAAAACGCTTGTCCAGCTTCACGTAAACAGGTTTTTTGACCACTTCCCAGTCAAGACCGGCCGCAACTATTGCTTCTTCTGAAGTAGCGGGTTTTTGTAGTCTTGTCCCTAGTCCGTGCCACGGAATTTCTCCGTAATACATCATTTGAGCGCTGCCATTTTCTATTGTTAAATTGTGTGCCATTTATTTATACTTTTTAGAATTTTAGGCAGATGCAATATACACCTGCCCTCAAACTGTTTAATAATTCAGATACGAGCCATTCTTTGCTTTTGTTCGTGTAATGAAGAGTGTAATAGCTATTCTGTTTACATCTATCACAGAGCCTAAGTCTTGCTGTAATTTGATACCTTGAGCCAGACAGTCGTGCATAACCCTGTAATCATCAAGTGTCTGACCATTTCCGTTTCCATTAGCTTGACCGATTCCAATTGAAGCAGGGTGAGCTTTATTGACTATTTCCATTTGGTATGAAGTTTGATTCTTCTTACCAACTTTCACAAATGTTTTGGTGACTTTAACAGAATCACCTTTGCGAAGATTGTTTTCTTCTGCGAACTTTGCTACATCTTCAGTTGCGAAGAAGGAATATTCCTGTCCTTCGTGTTCAACTCCGAATAAATACCAATTGCCATAAGCATTGCTGCCTGTGACGGGTTTATCCATTAAGAGTTTTATAGTTGCAGGTATGTTTACTTGCAGTTCGAGTTTTGGTTTGTTCATTTTATTTGCCGTTTAATTTATAATAAAATTTTGAAGGAGGAGTAATTAAATCTACTCCGGCGGGTATTTCACCCCGCTCTTTAATTTTTGATTTTATTGCTGCAAGATCTGGCTCAAATTTTTCAGGAACCACTCTTATTAAATCGAATGTCGCTTTTTCAAAGAATGCATCTACATCAATGATCTCGACCTTGTCCAGTTGTTTCCTAAAACCAATATTGCCTGAAGGTAATGTTAGCGACTTCAAACCTTTTTGTGATAGGTAATTTTGCATTAACTTGCACATGAAATCAATCTGGTTTTGTTTTGAAGAAAGTTTCTTTTCTAACCAGCTATTAATTTCTTCAATCATATTAGCTGCATTTTGCTTCATTTTCTCCATTTCATTTTCAATAAAGCGGAATGCATAGAGGAATTTAGTAAATTGTAATTCTGGAAGTGTATCATCTAATGATATTTCTTTATCTTCTGAAAGAATATCATCGATTACAAAATCACACTCCGAATCAGATTGTTTTACAAGTGATAATTCAGCCACTAAAACCTCCTTTTCTGAAACAATTCAACCAAAACAGCTTTTACAACCCTTTTTACTACTGCGTATAAAGCTCCTTTTGAAATGAAACTCCACATTTGAACTCTCCTTTTTGATTAATTTTGGATTGGATTTCTTACAAGGATATTATACCATAATTATATTAATGAATTTATTAAGCTTAAAATTATTAATATATTAACTAACTATTATTACATATATATAAACTTATTTAGAATATGAATGATTACTTACTTACTTGTTGACAAACTGGCCAAAAAACCCGGATGGTATGGTCTGCCTTTATCAAAAAGCAAATTCATAAGGATAACAAACGAACTAAAAAATAGTGGTGTTTTATTGATGCCTACTCCTAAGATTTATTTACATGCATTTGAGTTAACTTATTATCTCTATAATAAATATAGGAAACACAAACTTATTAGATACCCCTTAATGTTAAATGAGGAAAACTCACAAAATCTATATGATTATTATAACGATTCAATAGTAATTTGTTCGGATTATCTAGATAACAAATATAGAATTGACGATGAAAGACTCTTTGATGGAGCAATTACAAATTCAAAACATTTGGAAGCAATATTGCCGTCTAATCGATTGTCTCAACTTATCATTTTGAGCAAAAAAACTGCTCAACATTACTTTCCCAAATCCGAAAATTATATTTTAGGCTTAAATATTGCAAATGAAGATAACAATGCGTTGTATCCTTTACCAGAATACTCAAAAAGAAAATGGACTAATTTAACAAAAAATATATTTCACATTTTTTCTTATTTGGGAGCTAAAAGAATTAAGATAAGAGATATTACTGATACCTCAATTGATTTAAATGCTAATTTAAAGCGTCAAGGGTGTAAGATTAAATGTGATATTGAAATTAGTCATAAATTCGAAACAGAAGAAGTATTTAATGAATCATTGTATTCTCCAGAGAAAGTTGAGAATAAATTATTCTTACTTGACGATGTTCCACACATTAAACAAAAGGCAATTGATCTCATTGAATACCGAAGAAGTTCAGTTTTGAAATTTAAAGAAAATTTAGATGTCAAGTTTGGATTATCAATTGACCTACTCGTTATGTTTCAAGGGGCATTTAAAGGAGGTTTTCAAAGAGAATTTAATGTTGAACTAGAATTTCAATAAGATAAATAATTGGTATCGCCGCAGCAATCAAATAATGGAAAATCAAGATAGGATATTGGAGTATTGCCCCATTTGCAAACATTATGGCAGTAATGGTGCTTGCGGAGAACTGGAGATTAACATTAAGTCATATCCGGAAAAGTTCTACTCAAAATGTGATGGTAAATTGTTTGAAAAATTAAATAATATTCCTGATGAAAATTATTTAGTTGAAAAGTTTAATGAAGAAGTATTAAACAAGCCAGATTTTGAAGAGGAAGTGACAAATTTCTTTTATCCGCATTTACACGAGGATAACTTGAAAGGAAAAGCTCAAAGAAAAATAAATGCTTACTTTAATAAAAAGGAAAAAGAAAATTACGATTTCATTTATGGATGGCCAACAAATAACGCATTTTTAAATTTATTAATTAAAATATTAATAATGATTTCCGGCTTGATCATATATATTTACTTAAAAGATTTATGGTAATAGTTTTAATGTGGGATCACTTTAATATTATTTTTCGCAGCGTATGTTGACAGCTTCAATAAATTGGGGACTAGAACAAACATTTACATCTATTATTAACTTATTATCTTTAAATAATATTGTGTTTAGCTTATCATAATATATTTTCGCAGACATTCCGAAAGCTAATCCATTAACATTTATAAATTCTCTTTTCCCAAAAGTTTCTTCAAATACAATTCCTCTAATCGTTAATTCATCCTCTTCATATTCAATTTTTTTAAGCAAGCCGGTTTTTGTAGTATGAAAACAGTCAGAATCACTGTAGATCTTTTTGCAAAATCCATTAATTTCTATGATTTGACCTGAATCATTTTCTATTACTTCAAATGCATCAAAATAATCTTTTATCTTTCTATATTCACCTGAAATACTTCCAATACTATCCATAGTCCAAGAATAGTTAATTATAGCCCATCCATAACCATTAAAATTTTCATCGTTTGTTGGCGAAATCGTCTCATTATTCTCCAAATTGTAAAGATCACCGTTTTCTTTTATTTTATAATGTGAATTTGGTGTTTTTAAAAATAATCCATCAATGTTTTCTATAAATAAATCACATTTGGGGCAAAATACAACTGTTTTGTCGTTAAAATAGCCTACTAAACCGCTGTTCGAAAAATATAAATAACGTAATTTTCTTTCATCCTTTTTTTCTTGCGAAAAAGAATGTGCACTAAATGCGATTAGGAATATTAGTAGTATTTTCTTTTTCATTGGATTGAACTAGTCTTTTATTCAAATTTTTTCAGTCGATTTACTAAACTAAAAATAGTTAAAAATTTAAGATTAA
Organism: Ignavibacteria bacterium UBA2360; assembly: GCA_002344125.1. Taxonomy (GTDB): domain Bacteria; phylum Bacteroidota; class Ignavibacteria; order Tepidaquicellales; family OLB5; genus OLB5. The sequence goes on from DDTQ01000011.1 coordinate 886,145, forward strand.
TATATTTACTTTTGAATACTCTTTTGAATTGATACATTCTTAACATCTAGCTATATTTGTTTAAATTAATTATAGAAGCGTAGCAAAGGCGTGATGAAGCGTGATTTACGCGTGATGTTTGAAATACTCATATTGAATAACGAAGAATTAACCTTCTAAAAATATTCAATTTATACATTGCGGGAGTGGCGAAATGGCAGACGCACCATCTTGAGGGGGTGGCGCTCACAAGGCATGGGGGTTCAAGTCCCCCCTCCCGCACAGTGAAACTGGAAGGCGTAAGCCTTCCTTTTTTTATGACGGTAATTCAATGGCAGAACTTCCTGAACTAAAGTTCAGTAAGTCAGGCGCACCGATCGTGCAAAGTAACTGCCACCGGCAGTTACTGAAGTCCCGCCTTGGCGGGAAGGGGGTGGCGCTCACANNCTGGAGCGGGATTTCACCTCGACTCCGTCTCGGTTCAACAAGTCCCCCCTCCCGCACAGTGAAACTGGAAGGCGTAAGCCTTCCTTTTTTTATGGCGGTAATTCTATGGCAGAACTTCCTGAACTAAAGTTCATTAAGTCAGGCGCACCAATCGTGCA
>DDTQ01000011.1:886746-886902 GCA_002344125.1 Ignavibacteria bacterium UBA2360
CTGGAGCGGGATTTCACCTCGACTTCGTCTCGGTTCAACAAGTCCCCCCTCCCGCACAGTGAAACTGGAAGGCGTAAGCTTTCCTTTTTATGGCGGTAATTCTATGTCAGAACTTCCTGAACTAAAGTTCAGTAAGTCAGGCGCACCAATCGTGCA
>DDTQ01000011.1:886922-1019143 GCA_002344125.1 Ignavibacteria bacterium UBA2360
CGCCATCGGCGGGAAGGGGGTGGCACAGCGCATGTAGGTTTCCCGCTGCAGTGGGATTTCATCCGGCTGCTGCCGGATTCAACAAGTCACATCTTTTGCCTTCTTCTTTGAAGAGCACAAAAAAAGGAGAACTTATAGATTCTCCTTTTATAAATCAAAATTGATACAAATTACCACATGGAACTTTCTTACTTTATCTCATTTTTGTTTCCGGCTCTATCCACTCTATATTCATTCCCGTTTTCTATCAGTAATCCTTCAGTATCACCGGATGCGTGATCTGTATCTATTGCAATCACTTTTCCCCGATAGAAATATCGCACGTCATCTACTATTGTATGACCTACAACAATTTTTTCTACATTAAATATCTTTAGGGTTATATTAAGCGAATCTTCCTTGATGGTTTCCTGTACATAACCTCTGTACCAGAAGGGTGAGTACTTAGACCTGAAAATTGTGCTTACAAGTGTATCACCGCTCACGCGGGCAGCTTTGCTGCTGTAATAGTATTCCCTGGATTTGGTATTTATCTCTTCAATTGTGGGATTCAGCAGATTCAGTTCTTCTGAAATACCTCCATGTAAAAAAAGATAGGGCCCTATCTTTTCTACGATATTTTTTGTTTCAAGCCATCTGCCAAGTTCAGTATTTGGCTTGTAAAGATCTTTATAATCTTCATTAATGAATTTCGATGTTTCCGCGTATTTATTCCTTACATACCTTATATCATCGTTCATATTCATTATCTCATGGTTCCCGAGTATAAAATGTACATATCCGCCGTTCTTAACGGCTTCCTGTTCGATATGGTAAATGAACCACAGGCACTCTGTCACATTTAAACCTCTGTCAAAAAAATCACCGTTCAGTACAAGGTGACCCTTGGCAAATAGCCATTGATTATCACTGTTTATAACACCATTGTTTATGAGGAAATCTCTGAATGCTTCGAAGTTGCCTTCTATATCAGAAATAGCGATAAGCTTTTCGGGCATTTCAAAAACACAGTCCTCATTTATTAATGTATCTTTTACCAATGTGCTGAAAAATAATGAATCATTAACATTACAGCTAATGAGTTTACCTTTTAAAGATCCCTGTACTGAATCAGAAACAGGGTAAAATGCATTTTCAACTTTTTGTATCTGCTTAATTACAGCATACCCGTTACGGTAAATTATGTACGGGCCGTCGAGGTCTAATTTGGATCCATCGGTTGTATCTTCTGCCGGCGCGGGAAAATAAAATCTGCAATTTGAAGAGACAGAATCTGCTGCAAGAAGTGAAAGTATAAAAATTCCGGAAAATATAAATTTCATTTGCTTAATTTTATGTATCAATCAGACTTCAACAAAAATAGGGATTTTTTCCTATCATTAGTCAATAAAAAAGAGGCATTCAAAATAATGAATACCTCATTTTAAATATTGTTAAATGACAAAAGTGTTAAGTAACCAAGAGGATCAATACTGCGTTTGAGAGATCCCGGGTGTATTGCGCAAAATTGTCATTTGCAGGGATTTTACAAGTTTACCGAGAGAGGTAAATACTCAATTGTCTTATTTTCTGTTCAATTTTGTTTACTATCTATTTGCCGTCTTAACATAATCTATATAGCTGAACAAATTTACTTCATTTAATGGGCAAATATCAAAGAAAAATTATCAACTTTGTGAAAGAAAAAATCTTATTTATGCCGAAAAATATCATAAAATGTAAGCGAAAGGGTAAAAAGTTCGAATCCTTGTGAATATTTATTTCACATTTATCTGTCATTCAATAAAAAAGGCGTTCATTTTACTGAACGCCTTTAGATATTTATTTTACATTAACTATTTTATTAACTCCTTAAAGTCAACAAAATAATACTCCGGTTATTTTACTAAAACCATTTTCTTTACTTCCCTGAACATCACGCTTCCTTTTTCAGATGCAGCGGTAATTTCATAGTAATATACCCCCGAAGCAAGTTTGGAGGCGTCAAAATCTGCGGTATATTTTCCGGGGTCGCTTAATCCTTTATAAATTTCACTTACTGCTTTCCCTGTTATATCAAATATCCGTAAAGTAACAAAAGAACGTTTCGGAATATCAAACCTGATGTTTGTTACAGGGTTAAATGGGTTAGGATAGTTCTGCATTAAAGCAAATACATCCGGAAGGTCAGTATTTGTTGATGAAATGCCTGTTGTTCCGGGAACCGAGCCTGCAGTGGTGTTGCCTGTTTTCAGAACTATATCGTTGTTCGGATCAAACGCGAACGCTGTTGGCTGGCGGTTAAAAGTCCATATCCAGATCTGGTTATTCGCGGTATTATCTACTCTGAAAGTTGTATCATTGCCTGTTGCGAACGATATCCTCACTGTCAGCGGCATCCTGTGGAAGGGTGTATTGGATTGTGTCTGTCTTGCCTGGAAGCCAACGTTCCATGTACCGTTGCCGTTATTTGCAAACTGGTAATAATTACCGTAAACAGGATGATTAGGTTCCTTTACCCACTGATTTATAAACCATGAAAGATCCTGCCCGTATATCTGGCTTATCTTGGCAGTAAAATCATCTGTTGCGGCAGATTTGTGTTTGAAGTTAGCTGTATCTGTAGCATAACCTCTTAACATATTGAAAAATATATTGGTATCGTTAACGGTATATCTTAGCATGTGAAGTACGCATGCGCCCTTGTTATATGTTATGGCAGTGTTAAACAGGGTATTTGTATTTGGTGTATTTATTGCCCAGTCAGGATTATACATTGCCCAGCCGGGGTTGCCGCTTAAATATCCGCTTGCGTCACTGTTTATATCACTTTTGTAAGATGAATATCCGCCGGTTTTTTCATACCATAGCGCTTCACTGTAAGTTGCGAATCCTTCGTTAAGCCAAATATCAGCCCACGTTGCAGGTGATATCATATCTCCAAACCACTGGTGAGCAAATTCATGTGATATCAGGTTTTCACTCCAGCAGTTTGCGCATAATGTTGTTAACGTTTGGTTTTCCATTCCGCCCCATGTGAAACCCGGAGCCGGCGCTGTTGTGAATCCATTTTTCTCAAAATCATGCTCACCGAATTTCTGCGAGAAATACGTTATCATGTTCGGGAACATCGTCATCATTGCCGCAGGGTTTTCACCTGAATTTGAATAGAATCTAATTGGTACCAGGTCACCGGGATTTGATATCTTTGGCCAATAAATAATATTTAAATTGTAATTTACTTTTCCCGTAAGTACTGTTAAGTAAGTTGTAACCGGGTCGCGGCTTATCCAATGATAATATAACGTATCGCCGGTTAATGTTGAATCATTCAGCCTGCCGTTTGAACCTAATTTAACATTTGCCGGTACTTTTACAGTTATATCAACGGTTGCTTTATCCGATGGTTTATCCCAGCATGGGAACCATTTGCGCGCGCCTTCAGGTTCAGCATCTGTGAACAATCCGCCGCTCCCTGTGTTAATTGCGCCATCACTAACGTTGTTATGAGAATAATTTATCAGCACCTCAGTAACTTCTCCCGGAGTATATGTTCTGTTAAGTACTATGTTCAGTATGTTGCCTGTATGTGTAAATGATACGCCGCTCATCCCAACTGAACTTATTACAAGTGATGTGTTTACCGCATTGAGATTTATATTGTTAAGAGCAGTATCAATTCTGAACTTAACAATTATACTTCCGGTAAAACTTTTGGGATAAGGAGATATGAAACAGCTCCTCATATCCAGATTCATTTTATAGTCAAGCACATCGAAAGTATGTTTGGGTGAATTGGGGGAATCATCATCCAAAAATGAATGCGGTAAATTCATTTTCCTTTCGGAACATAACTCGCTGCCTTTTTTAAGAGGCATCTGAGAAAATGTTATTTGCGTGATTAAAAGGGTAATAACCAGTAAGTATAAACTAGATTTCATGGCAGTATTTTTTATTTTTGAAACAAAATTTTTTTAAAAATAACAACTTTTCGGGCATAAAACCTATGATTTGCGTCATAATAAATTGATATTAAAAATGATATTTTTGAACTGTAAGATGGATAGTTTTTTGAGCAAATTTTGGTAATTTTACTGTAAATTAAGTAAAATTATTAAAGGAACATGCAAACCATGAAAAAGTTCAATCCCGCAAAAACCAATTCTGCAAAAATAAACCTCTTAGAGGCTTTCGATAATTCCTTTCCACAAAGAAACTACCTTATTATTCACCGTGCCAATGAATTTACCTCTGTTTGTCCCAAGACAGGTCAGCCGGATTTTGGCGTGATTACCATTTCATATATTGCCAATAAACGTTGTGTTGAGCTCAAATCACTTAAATTTTACCTGCAGTCGTTTCGAAATGAAGGTATTTTTTATGAAAACGTTACCAACCGGATCCTCGACGATCTTGTTGGATTATTAAAGCCCAAATGGATGGAAGTAAAAGGAGAGTTTTCCGTAAGAGGCGGTGTGAACTCTACTGTTATTGCCCGTCATGGCAGAATAAAAAATGAAAACACTCGATAAAAAAAGTCTTGATAAGCTAATTCAGTCACTTAAAAACGAAGGTTATGTAACAATTGGACCCCTGCAAAAGAACGGCGCAATTGTTTTTGAAGAAATAAACGGCGTAAAAGATCTGCCGGCCGGTTACACAGATGAACAGGCTGCCGGAAAATACAGGCTTAATAAAACCGATTCGAACTTATTATTCTCTTACAATGTTGGACCTCAATCATGGAAGAAATTTTTATTTCCCACTCGGCTAAAACTATGGTCCGCCCAGAAGAACGGCAAGGGCTTTGATATAAAGCACAACGGCGAAGCTCACAAAAAATTTGCTTTCATTGGCGTCCGTTCATGTGAATTAAGCGCTATTCTGATTCAGGATAAAGTTTTTATGAACGGCTCCTATACTGATTCCCATTACAAAGCGATAAGGGATAATATATTTATAGTTGCAGTAAACTGCACAAAGGCGGGCGCAACCTGCTTTTGCGCTTCTATGAATACGGGACCCAAAGCTTTGAATGGTTTTGATATAGCTATTACTGAAGTGAGCGCCGGGAAAGAGCATTATTTTACCGCGGAAGATGGCAGCGCAAAAGGTAAGAAATTACTTATGGCGCTGGAAATCCCTGCAGCTTCACCAGACCAGAAAAAAACCGCCGAAGAAGCAGTTAAGGCCGCATCAGAAAAAATGGGGAGAAAGCTAAACACTCAGGGTATCAGAGAAATGCTGTACAAAAATTTCGATCATCCTGTTTGGGAAGAAACTGCCGCAAAATGTTTAAGCTGCGCAAACTGCACACTGGTTTGTCCTACCTGCTTTTGTTCAAATGTTGAAGATGTTACCGATCTTACCGGAAATCACACTGAAAGGTGGAGAGAGTGGGATTCCTGTTTTAACCTTGAATACTCAAAGGTAGCCGGTGGAAATTTCCGCACTTCCGTAAAAGCCAGGTACAGGCAGTGGATGACCCATAAGCTTGCCTCGTGGGAAGAGCAGTTCGGCACGCTTGGCTGTGTGGGCTGCGGAAGGTGTATAACTTGGTGTCCTGTTGGACTGGATATAACAAAACAAGCAGCGGATATAAGAGCCGCGCAAAGAGTATAAAAATGCTAGATGTACTAAATAATATTTTTTAAAATTAACCAAACAAAACAATGGAAGACTTATCAGGCATTTTAAAACAGCATCCATTCATTGAGGATCTTGGTGAAGAATACGTAAAAGAAATAACAGGCTGCGCCTCAAATGTAGTTTTTCACGAGAATGACGTTATATTCAAAGAAGGCGATAATGCAGAAAAGTTTTACTTGATAAGAACGGGGAAGATCGCGCTGGAATTTAACGGCAGAGATAAGGGCATGATAAGAATTGAGACAATAGGACCGGGACAAATGCTTGGCTGGAGCTGGCTGGTCTCTCCCAATAAATGGCACTTTAACGCAATTGTAATTGAAGATGTAAGAGCTATTGCTATGGATGGTGAATGTTTGAGGAAGAAATGCGAGAAAGACCCTAAAATGGGATATGAAATGTTTAAGCGGTTCTCACTGCTTCTCGAGCAAAGACTTCAATCCGCCCGCAGGCAGCTTTTGAAAGCTATAACGAATACCTGATAATGTAATTTAAACTTCGCAGTTATTTAATGGAAAAGATAATAGAAAAAACAAGAACTCAAGTGAAAGCAGACCCAATGCTTCCTTTTACAATGAAGGTAAAAAAACACTTTTGGGAAACCGAGGACACTTTTACTATAATACTTGAGCCCGATGAGGAAAAGGAAAAAGGTTTCCATTTTAAACCGGGTCAGTTCAATATGCTGTATAAATTCGGGCTTGGTGAGTCTGCAATATCTATCAGTTCAGATTCGTCCAAAACTTCTTCAATTGCGCACACAATCCATAAAGTGGGATATGTAACCAGCGCGCTTTCACAGCTGAAAAAGGGTGATGTTATCGGCGTCCGTGGACCATTCGGATCAAGCTGGCCGGTAGAAGAAGCCAAAGGCAAGGATGTTATCATTGCCGCAGGCGGTATAGGGCTGGCACCGCTAAGACCCGCGTTATATTACATTTTCAAACACCGGAAATCCTATGGAAGAGTTGTGCTTTTATACGGCTCCCGTTCCGGACTGGATATGCTGTACAGGGTTGAGCTTGAAGAATGGGAAAAGAAGTACGACATTGAAATACTTATAACCGTGGATAGAGGCGATAGCTCATGGCGCGGAAACATCGGAGTTGTCACAAATCTTTTCCAGACAATTAAAATTGACGCGCGTTCAACACTTGCAATGGTTTGCGGTCCCGAAATTATGATGAAATTCACAATTGACGAACTGAGAAAAAGCGGACTTGCCGATAAAAGCATATATCTTTCTATGGAACGCAATATGAAGTGCGCTGTAGGATTCTGCGGCCATTGCCAGTACGGACCTAATTTTATCTGTAAAGATGGACCTGTATTTAATTTTTCCCATGTTAAGAAGATATTCGATATCTGGGAGCTATAACTATGAAAAATAAAAAACCAAAATTAGCAGTATTTAAATTATCATCTTGTGACGGATGTCAGCTCTCTCTGCTTGACGCGGAAGATGAATTACTGGACGTCCTGGGAAAAATTGAAATTGCGTACTTTCCCGAAGCTTCAAGAAGAATGATGCCGGGACCGTATGATATAGGTCTTGTAGAAGGCAGTATTACAAACCCCGATAACGTTGAAATGATACGTGAAATAAGAAAGCAGTGTAAATTCCTTATCACTATTGGAGCTTGCGCTACTTCAGGAGGAATTCAGGCGCTTAAAAACTGGAAAGATGTTAAGGAATTCACCAAGATAGTATATGCCAACCCCCAGTTCATTTCTACGCTTGATAGATCTTTGCCCGTGGGTTCATTCATTCATGTAGATTATGAACTTCGCGGTTGCCCCATAAATAAATACCAGTTGATCGAAGTTATAAATGCTCTGTTAAACAACCGCAAACCAAATATACCCACTAACAGTGTTTGCAGTGAGTGTAAACTGCGCGGCAATAATTGTGTAATGGTATCCCGGGGAATTGCCTGCATTGGACCTGTAACACAGGCAGGCTGCAATGCTTTGTGTCCTTCATACAACCGCGGATGTTTTGGATGTTACGGGCCTATGGATTCCACAAACACAAGCGCGCTTGCAAAGCAGCTTAAGGTTCTTGGTGAATCCAATTTCGAGATAATGAGCATTTTCAGAAGCTTTAACGCATACGCAGAACAGTTCAGAAAAGAGAGTGAAGTATATGAAAAATAAAACGATAAAGGTTGATTACCTTGCAAGAGTTGAAGGCGAAGGCGCTCTGTTCATAAAAATAAAGGGAGGCGAAGTTGCTGATGTTAAACTTAAAATTTTTGAACCACCAAGATTTTTCGAGGCGTTCCTTCGCGGCAGGTCTTACAGCGAAGCGCCGGATATAACTGCCAGAATATGCGGTATATGTCCTGTGGCTTACCAAATGGCAGCTGTTCACGCAATTGAACAGGCCTTCGGTGTAAGAGTAACAGGACAATTGCGCGAGCTTCGCAGGTTGTTATACTGCGGTGAGTGGATAGAGAGCCACGTATTGCATTTGTATATGCTTCATGCCCCTGATTTTCTTGGTTACCAGGATGTAGTGCAAATGGCCAAAGACCATCCCCAGGCGGTAAAAAATGCACTGAGAATGAAGAAGATCGGCAATGAAATAATGCGTGTTATTGGCGGAAGAGAGATACATCCGATAAATGTTAAAGTCGGCGGTTTCTACCGTGTACCCGAAAAGAAAGAACTGCTTGATATGGTTGATGATATCAAATGGGCAAGAGATGCAGCAGTTGATACAGTTAAATTCGTTTCAAAGCTTGATTTCCCTGATTTCCATCAGGATTATGAATCTGTATCACTGGTTCACCCCGATGAATATCCATTCAACGAAGGAAGGATTGTTTCCAGCAAAGGAATTGATATACTGCCTGAAGAATATGATTTCAATTTCATTGAAGAACATGTTGAGCATTCAAATGCACTGCATTCAAAAGTAAGGCAGCGGGGAAATTATATGGTCGGCCCGGTTGCGCGTTATAACCTGAATTTTGATAAACTTACACCCTTATGTAAACAGGCGGCCAAAGAAGCAGGTATGGGCAAAACCTGCGACAACCTGTTTAAAAGCATCACTATCAGGGCAATTGAAACAATATACTCCTGTGAAGAAGCACTGCGGATAATTGCGCAGTATGAAAAACCCGAAGTTCCCGCCATTAGTTATAAGGTCAAAGAAGCTACCGGGTATGCTGCCACCGAAGCACCGAGGGGACTTATATATCACAGGTACAGGATCGATAACAACGGTTTAATAGAAGACGCAAAAATTGTTCCGCCAACATCTCAGAATCAGAAGACAATTGAAAATGACCTTCGGAACTTCATCCCGGCTCATATTCATCTTCCTGAAGCGGAGCTTGTCTGGAAATGCGAGCAGGCGGTAAGAAACTACGATCCGTGCATTTCCTGCGCTACTCATTATTTAAAGCTGCATATTGAAAGAGATTAAAATTGATGATGTTTCACCGGATTATATGAGTAACCCGGATCTTAAGCACAAAGTGAATACACTGGATTGAAAGCGGTATCAGAAATTGAAAAAGAAAATATTAATTGCAGGGATCGGCAACAGTTTCCGCTCTGACGATAAAGCAGGTCTCCTTGTTTGCGATCTTGTTTCAGATGCACTTACCGGCACACCGTTTAACAGTCTGTTGGATATAAAGAAACTCAGCGGTGAAGGTGCCGAGCTGATTGATCAATGGGAGGGTTACGAATCAGTTTACATTGCCGATGCTTCACAAGTTTCAGGTAACCCCGGAAAAGTAACAAGGATAGATGCATCAACAACTCCTTTGCAGTCAGATTATTTCCATTATTCTTCACACAATTTCAGTCTGGCAGAAGCGGTTGAACTGGCCAGGCACATTAACAAACTTCCTGCAAAACTGGTTGTTTTTGCGGTTGAAGGGGTAAATTTCGGCTATGGAGTTGAACTTTCGTTTGAAGTACAGGTTTCATGTATGAATATCGCCAGAAATATCCTCAATGAGATCTTTTATAAACCTGAAAGAATAAATAGTTTATTTTGAGTGAATATATATCCATTTTTTTTGTCAAAACTATATTTTAATATTACTGACTATGCTAATTAAGAAAATAATTTTACCTTCAGATGATAATCGCTGGAAATTAATTAATGCCACAATGAAGCGTCATGGCTATCAGCCAAACTCACTAATAGAAACACTTCATACCGTGCAGGAAACATTCGGTTATCTTGATGAAATTTCTTTAAAGTTTGTAGCCTTAACTCTCAAGGTCCCTTTAAGTTCTGTGTATGGGGTGGCAACGTTTTATAATTTTTTTAATCTAAAACCACAGGGAAAACATACCTGCGTTGTTTGCCTTGGTACAGCATGCTACATTAAGGGTACCAATGTAATTGCCGAGGAGATCAAAAAAGAATTTAAGCTATCAATGGGAAAAACTACCGAGAGCGGAAACCTTTCGCTCCTTTCGGCAAGGTGTCTTGGCGCTTGTGGCATAGCGCCGGCAATTGTAATTGATGGTGAAGTCCACGGAAATGTATCGGTTGAAAAAACTTTAGAAGTACTCAGGAGACACGAAAATGATAATTGAAGAACTTATAGAATATGCTCAAAAACTGCACCTCAGGGAAAAAACAGGAAAGCATGAAGTTAAAGTCTGCTCTGCCGCAGGGTGCCTTTCTCTTAAAAGCGAAGCAGTGGCTGATGAGTTAAGAAAGAAGATCGCTGAGCTTGGTATTGAAGAAGAAGTATCAGTTAAGCCGGTAGGCTGCCTTGGACTGTGCAGTAAGGGTCCGCTTGTTACAATTGATTCAGGTAACAGGGTGTACCAGAATGTTAAACCTGAAGACGCGAATCTGATAATAGAAAAAGCGAAAACTGATCCGCAGTCAGAAACCGATAAGTTTTTTACAAGACAGCAGAAAATTGTACTTGAAAACAGCGGTCAGGTTGACCCGGAGAAGATACATGATTATATTCTGCGTGATGGTTACAAGGCGCTGCATGATGTCCTTGAAATGACTCCGCAGGAAGTAATTGATGAAGTTACCATCAGCGGATTAAGGGGCAGGGGAGGAGCCGGTTACCCGACCGGTTTAAAATGGAATACTGTCGCAAAAACAGGAAATATAAAGAAGTATGTTATTTGCAATGCTGATGAAGGCGATCCCGGCGCCTTTATGGATAGAAGCCTTCTGGAAGGGGATCCGCACAGGGTACTTGAGGGAATGGCTATCGCGGCTTATGCCGTTGGAGCTGACGAAGGATATGTTTACTGCCGCGCGGAGTACCCGCTGGCAATAAAAAGACTAAAGAACGCCGTTAAGCAGGCAGAGCGTGCCGGTGTTCTGGGAAAAAATATTTTTGGTACAACTTTTTCATTTACGGTCGATCTCAGGATCGGAGCAGGTGCGTTTGTTTGCGGAGAAGAAACAGCGCTCATAGCTTCAATAGAAGGCAAACGCGGACAGCCAAGACCAAGACCTCCATATCCTGCTGAAGTTGGATTATGGGGTTCACCGACACTGATAAATAATGTTGAAACTTACGGCAACATTGCCCCAATTCTGCGTAATGGCGGTGAGTGGTATGCGGCAATTGGCACAGAAAAAAGCAAAGGAACAAAGGTATTTGCGCTTGCAGGAAAAATTGTTAATACCGGTTTAATTGAAATTCCGATGGGTATATCGCTCCGGGAAGTAATATATGATATTGGCGGAGGTATTCCTGACGGGAAAAAATTCAAAGCGGTTCAAACAGGAGGTCCCTCTGGCGGGTGTATTCCGGAACAATTTCTGGATAAACCTGTTGATTACGAATCATTGAGCGAACTGGGCTCAATTATGGGTTCAGGCGGAATGATCATAATGGATGAAACCTCATGTATGGTTGATGTTGCCAAGTACTTCCTCGATTTTACAAAGGATGAGTCCTGCGGTAAGTGCGTTCCATGCAGAGTCGGGACCGTTCAGCTTTACAATATTCTGGATAGAATTACTAAAGGTACCGGAACAATGGAAGATCTTGACGAGCTTGATGACCTTTGCGACCTGGTTAAAAATACCAGTTTGTGCGGATTAGGTCAGGCAGCCCCCAACCCGGTATTGAGCACAATACAATATTTCAGGGATGAATACATAGCGCATATTGTTGATAAAAAATGTCCTGCAGGTGTATGTAAGTTCCATACTCATGCAGAAACCGGGAAGAGTGAGGTGATAATATAATGGTAACAACCGGAAAAAAAGTCAAAACGTTTATAATTGACGGCAAAGATGTAAGCGGCACAGAAGACCAAACTGTCATTGAGGTTTGCAGGGAGAATAATATCGAAATACCGACATTGTGTCACCTTGAAGGCTTGGCAGAAGTCGGAGCCTGCAGGCTATGTCTTGTGGAAATAAAAGGCTCTAATAAACTTCTGCCGGCATGTGTAACAAAAGTACATGAAGGCATGGAGGTAATTACGGCAAGCGAAGGACTGAAAAAGTACCGGATAAAAATCCTCGAACTTTTCTTTTCTGAAAGAAATCATATCTGTTCAGTTTGTGTATCCAATGGTATTTGCGAACTGCAGAATCTTGCGCAAAGACTTGGAATGACACACGTTCACTATCCATATCTGTTTCCGAAGTTTGATGTAGATGCCTCACACGAGAGATTTGTGCTTGATAATAATCGCTGCATACTGTGCACAAGATGTGTAAGGGTCTGCGATGAAATTGAAGGAGCGCATACCTGGGATATTATGGGCAGGGGAATTGAATCTATGGTCATTACCGATTTAAATAAACCGTGGGGTGAATCAGAGTCATGTACAAGCTGCGGAAAGTGTGTTGCGGTATGCCCTACCGGAGCGCTCGTTGAAAAATATAAGAACGCTGTTGATAAATCATTTATGTATAAAAAAGATAAGCTGAAATTCCTTCCTTATCTTACTACTATGAGAGAGGTGAAAAATGAGCAAAGTTAGTGAAGATATTGCGTTAAATACAGGTAGTGATACCAATTCAGCCAAAGTAAAGGCTGCTACAGTATGGCTTGACGGGTGCTCCGGTTGTCATATGTCATTTCTTGATATGGATGAACGCATTGTGGAGCTTCTTGAAAAGATCGATTTATTGTACTCTCCGCTTGTTGATCATAAAGAATTTCCGGATATGGTGGATGTGACTCTGGTTGAAGGCGCGGTAAGCAGCCACGAAGATCTTGAGAAGATAAGAAAGGTTCGCGCACACACAAAAATTCTTGTATCACTGGGTGATTGCGCCATAACAGCTAATGTTCCTTCTATGCGGAATCCGTTTGGAGTTGAAGCTATTATGAAACACGCTTACATTGATACTGCTGTAACCAAGGATGTGATACCGAATGAAGTAGTGCCCGAGCTCTTTGAGTATTCAAGGCCTGTGCATAACTTTGTAAAAGTAGATCTTTTCCTCCAGGGATGTCCGCCTCCGGCTGATGCTATCCATTTCCTGCTGACTGAATTGCTTGAAGGCAGGATGCCGGATCTGACGAAGGTCTCGAGGCTGGGAAAATAAATATAAATTGATAAAATAATTCCGATCATAAATTAAAATGTCCAGAACAATAACTATAGATCCTGTCACAAGGATAGAAGGTCACTCAAAAATAACAATTCATCTTGATGATGAAGGTAAAGTTAACGATGCAAGATTTCATGTAACACAGTTTCGCGGGTTCGAAAAGTTCTGCGAAGGAAGACCATTCTACGAAATGCCTTCTCTTATGGCAAGAACCTGCGGTATATGTCCCGTAAGCCATTTGGTTGCGGGCGCAAAAGCCTGCGATGATATTCTGGCAGTCAGGTTACCTGATGCGGCGATAATGCTCAGAAAGATCATGAATCTATCGCAGATAATTCAGTCGCATGCATTAAGCTTTTTCTACCTTTCTTCGCCGGATATTCTCCTTGGACTTGATTCTCCTGTTCAGGATAGAAACCTGGGCGGAATTGTAAAAGCGAACCCTGAGCTTGCGAAGAATGGAATTTTACTTCGCAAATTCGGGCAGAAGATCATTGAACTGCTGGGCGGAAAGCGTATTCATCCTTCATGGGTTATTGCAGGCGGTGTGAGTACAAAACTTACAGAAGAACAACGGAAAACTATGCTTGGCTGGATTCCGGAAGCGCTGAAAGCTATTCAGTGGACGCTTGATACAGTTAAGCCATTGCTCGAGAATTTCCGTGAGGAGATGAGAACATTCGGTAACTTCCCCTCTCTGTTCATGGGTCTTGTAAATGAAAACAACGAACTTGAGCATTACAGCGGCAAGCTGAGAATTGTTGACAGCGTTGGGAACATTATTGCAGATAAACTTGACCCGCAGAAATATTTTGAATATATAGAAGAAAAAGTTGAACCGTGGACTTTTATGAAGTTCCCTTATTATAAACCGCTGGGTCCTGACCAGGGATCTTACAGAGTGGGCCCCCTGGCTAGGCTTAACATTATTGATAGATGCGGTACTCCGCTTGCGGACCAGGAATGGGCTGAATTCAGGGATCTTGAACGCGGGGCGGTTCTGAGTTCTTTCCATTATCATTTTGCAAGGCTGATTGAGATCCTTTACGGCATTGAAAAAATTAAAATGCTGCTTGATGACGAAAAAATATTAAGCACACACTTCCGTGCTTATGCTGAACCAAATAACTTTGAAGGTGTTGGAGTAAGCGAGGCACCAAGAGGTACCTTAATACACCACTATAAAATTAATGAGCAGGGCCTGATTACATGGGCAAACATGATAATTGCAACCGGTCATAATAACCAGGCAATGAATAAAGGAATTCTGCAGGCAGCAAAACATTTTATCAAACATGATAAGCTTACCGAAGGAATGACAAACCGGGTGGAAGCCGTGATAAGATGCTACGACCCGTGTCTAAGCTGTTCAACTCACGCCGTTGGTAAAATGCCGATGAAAATACAGCTTGTAAACAGCTGCAATGAAATTATAGATGAACTTATTAAAAACTAGTCATAAATACATTTGAATAAGGTGCTTGTTATAGGATATGGCAACTCACTTGCGGGTGATGATGCTTTTGGATTCTATGCTGCGCAAAAGCTTGTTGGCCTGGAATTACCTGAGTATGTTGCTGTAAAATATATTCATCAATTGATGCCTGAGCACGCTGAAGAAATTGCTGAATATGACCTGCTCATTTGCATTGATGCGGAGGTTTCCGGCAATCATGGTGAACTTAGATGCAGATTGATTAACACTGATGATTTGCATGATACCGGTACTGCAGCCCATGATTATACTCTTGAATCAATTCTGCTTTTAGCCAGGCAATTATACGGTAAGCTCCCTGAAGTGCATTTGATAACAGTGAGCGGCAAAAATTTCCTAACAAGTGATAGGCTAAGCCCTGAAGTTGAAATAAGGATACCGGACGTTATAGAAAATGTATTTTCTATTATTAACACAAAGAAACATCTTTTGGGCTTACCCGTGATCATGTGATGAAAAATTTGGGTGCTTTTTTTACTTGAATAGTATATTATATTTGATGGTAAATAAAAGGTGTATCCGCATAATTCGGAATACACTCACTTTTTCATTATTATGAGCAGCCTTTTATTTTTACGGTAATTACTAAATCCAATGGCTTCTACTTTGGAATATGGACCGGGTAAAAAGGTTATCCTGTTAATGCAGCTTCAGGAATAAAACCGGCAAAAACCTATCACTTCAAAGGCTCAATCCTGCCCTGGATCTAAACCGGATCCTGATAATCCTATTGTACTAATTTAACTAATATACTTCAGTCTGTCTGATTCTATTCTGCAAATTGTTTCAATCTGTAAAACATCACTATTGTGATATTCTGACTGAAGCGTTTTGAAAATAATATCGCGTTTAGTTTCAGTTATCTAGGAGAAAAATAAATTTAAAGGAGAGTTCTGCACTATGGATAAAACCGTATTTGCTGAGTCCTTTGCTCTGGATAATGCAGCTAAAGATATTGTTGAGATACGCAGACGAATAAAGTATGAAGGAGAACTAGACAAGAGTTTCAGAGATAAGATTGCTAAATCTGCTCACGGTGAGAAACTTTATGGCTGTATTCAATGCGGCACCTGCAGTGCGGCATGTCCGGTTAGCCATTACATGGACTATACACCAAGAAAAATAATCCAGATGGTGCGTGAAGGATTCAAAGAAGAAGTATTAACATCCTCAACAGTTTGGTTATGTGCATCATGTTATGCGTGTACAGTTGAGTGTCCCAAAGGAATAAAAATTACGGATGTGATGTATGCTCTGAAAAGAGAATCCATCTTAGGTAATTATTATCCTAAAAAATCCCCTGCATCAATATTAGCTAATAATTTCTTTAACCAGGTTCTTAATAACGGCAGGAACAGCGAAGGTCCGCTGCTGATAAAAATGTACCTCAAAACAAATCCGTTTATGCTGTTCAAGAACATGGCGCTTGGTTTTAAACTCTGGATGAGAGGCAGGATTTCACTTAAGACCGAAAAGATAAAGGATAGAAAGGCCTTAAAAAAACTTCTTCAGAGCGTAGAAGATAAATCCAATTACAAAGTTAAAGTTAATTCCTCATCATTAAAGGAGGCGTCTGCCGTATGAAATATATATATTATCCCGGATGCTCTCTGAAAAGCACAGGGAAACTTTACGAAGAATCGCTGCTTGCTGTATTTGACGCGCTGGATATAAAATATGAAGAGCTTAAAGATTGGAATTGCTGCGGAGCAACTGCATACATGGCTGTTGATGAAAAAAAAGCCTTTGTACTTGCGGCTAGGAATATTGCTCTTGCGGAGCAGCAATTCAAAGAGGAAGAAGAAGTTAATATAGTAGCTCCCTGCAGTGCCTGTTATATGATCCTGCTTAAGACTCAGAAATTCCTTGAAGATAACCCTGAAGATATGGCCGTTATTAAAGCCGCACTTAAGGAATCAGGGCTGGATTACAGCGCAAAAGCCAAAATTCGTCATCCCATAGATGTGTTGGTGAATGATGTAGGAGTACAGGAAATTACAAGACGGATAAACAAACCGTTAAAGGGTATCAGGGTAGCATCTTATTACGGATGCCAGACAGTGAGACCCTATTCAACATTTGATGACCAGAGAAATCCTGTAACCATGGATGAGCTGTTTAAGGCAGCAGGCGCAGAAGTTGTTGAGTGGACCATGAAGACACGCTGCTGCGGCGCAAGCCTGACCGGTACTATACAGGAAGTCGCTCTACCCTTAAGTTATATCATTCTGCATGAAGCAAAGAAGAGAAGAGCTGATGTTGTTACAACAGCGTGCTCTTTGTGCCAGTTCAATCTTGAGTGCTACCAGACGAATATTGATGCAAAATTTAAAACCGATACAAAGATTGATGTCATTTATTTTACACAGCTCCTCGGGCTGGCGCTTGGTTTAGATCCCAAAAAGCTTGGCATAAACCGTCTATTTGCTCAACCCGAAAATCTCTACAAAATAATGGAAGGAGGTAAGCCGGTATATGTTTAATTCTAACGGTAATGGCGCCCCCAAGATCGGATTCTACGTCTGTCATTGCGGACATAACATCGCTTCTATGGTTGATGTTGAAGAGGTTCAGAAATTCGCATCAACTTTGCCCGGCGTGAAAATATCACGTGATTACAAATACATGTGTTCCGATCCCGGGCAGGAATTGATCCAGAAAGATATCAAAGAGCTTGGTCTGAACAGGATCGTTGTAGCATCATGTTCACCGCTTTTACATGAACATACATTCCGTGTAGCTGCCGAAAAGGCGGGACTCAATCCTTATTATTTTCATATGGTAAATATCCGCGAAAATGTGTCCTGGGTTCATACTGATATGCTATCTGCAACACAAAAAGCGAAGGCTTTGACCCGTGCTGCGATTCAAAGGGTATTTTTCCATAAAGCACTTGAAAAGAAAACAGTTCCGGTTAATCCGGATGTATTAATTGTGGGCGGAGGTATTGCGGGAATTACCGCTGCGCTCACTATCGCTAACGCAGGCAAACACGTTTACCTTGTTGAGCGTGAACCAACTATTGGGGGACATATGGCAATGTTTGATAAAACATTTCCTACGCTTGATTGCGCTGCCTGTATCTTAACACCTAAGATGTCTGCCGTTAGATCTCACCCTAATATAACGCTTTGGACATATTCTGAAGTTGAAAAAGTGGAAGGATTTGTTGGTAATTACAAAGTTAACATTAAACGTAAACCGCGTTATGTTATAGAAGAACTTTGCGTAGGATGTATGGAGTGCATCGATGCCTGCATATATAAAGAAGCAAAGTATCCCGATGAATTCAACCAGAAGCTGAGTAAACGCAAACCTATATATATACCTTTTCCGCAGGCAACACCTCAGGTCGTATTGTTCGATCCTGAAACATGCATTGATTTCAAGAGCCACAGGTGCAAAAAAACCTGTATTGAAGCATGTGACAGGAAAGCAATTGACCTGAAACAGGTACCGGAATATAAAGAAATAAATGTGGGTACGGTAATACTTACAACCGGTTTCAAACCATACGATGCAGAACTTTCACCGCAGTACGGTTATGGTAAATATCCAAATGTTTACACTTCTTTAGAAATTGAAAGACTTGTAAATGCTTCCGGTCCAACTTCCGGGGAAGTTGTTACAAAAGACGGCAAAAAGCCAAAATCAGTGGGTATTATTCACTGTGTTGGTTCCCGCGACCAGAAAGCGCATAAATGGTGCTCAAAGGTTTGCTGCATGTATTCATTAAAACTTGCCCACTTGATAAAAGAACACACGGGGGCTGAGGTCTATAACTTCTATATAGATATGCGCACACCCGGCAAAGGATATGATGAATTTTATGAAAAGATAATGACTGAAGGTGTTCATTTTGTACGTGGCCGAGTTTCTGAAGTGACTGACTGGGCGCTGGTTCCCGAAGAGGAGAATAAGCTCACTATCAGGGTTGAAGATACGCTGATTGGTGTTGTGCGCAGAGTGCCTGTTGATATGGTTGTTCTGGCAGTTGGACTTGAACCGCGGGTTGATGCAGGTGATATAAGACGTATGTTCAATATATCATGCTCAAACGAAGGCTGGTTCCTTGAAAGACACCCGAAACTTGCACCGGTAAGCACTTTCACAGATGGTATTTTCATTGCAGGCGCAAGCCAGGGACCTAAAGATATCCCTGACTCTGTGGCACAGGCAGGTGCCGCCGCCGCTGAAGTGCTGTCACTGATAAGTGCAGGCAGTATTGAACTTGAACCCAATACAGCAAGCATCAATGAAAAATTCTGTTCAGGATGCAAATCCTGCATACCGATCTGTCCTTACTCGGCAATATCGTTCAACGATGGTACTCAAAAAGCAATAATCAATGAAGCGTTATGCAAAGGCTGCGGAACTTGTGTAGCTGCCTGTCCGTCAGGCTCAATTATACAGAACCTGTTCGAAGATGATCAGATATTCAGTGAAATTGACGGATTATTAAAATTCGCAGATATAGAACTCGAAGAAACGGAGGCTGAACATGCCTGATAAAAAATATGAGCCAAAAATCGTCGCATTCTTCTGTAACTGGTGTACATACACAGCTGCGGATCTTGCCGGCGTTTCACGTCTTAAATACGCGCCTAATGTTAAAGTAATTAGAATTATGTGTTCCGGCAGGGTTGACCCGCAGTTCATACTGCAGGCATTTGCCAGCGGAGCCGATGGTGTACTCATTGGAGGCTGTCACCCGGGTGATTGTCATTATTCCGAAGGCAATTACAAAATGCTAAGAAGATTCCGTCTGCTTAAAAGGATGCTTCATACGCTGGGAATTGATGATGAAAGATTCAGACTGGAATGGATATCAGCTTCTGAAGGCGAAAAAGTTAAAATTGTCATTAACGATATGGTTGAAAAATTAAAAGTTCTCGGACCGCTTTCAATTCCGAAACAGATAAGTGTTCTGGATGAAGAATTAAGAGAAATAACCGAAGAACACGCAGAACCGTTAACCGGCAGGGAGGAGTTAAGTCATGTCTGATAAACCTAAACTTGCATTTTACTGGTGCGCCTCCTGCGGAGGCTGTGAAGAATCAGTTGTTGATCTTGCCGAAGATATCTTAATGGTTGCCGGAGCAGTGGATATTATTTTCTGGCCCGTTGCTATGGATTTCAAAAAAAACGATGTTGAGGCAATGGAAGATGGTTCCATTTTTGCCGCTATGATAAACGGAGCTATCCGGACATCAGAGCAGGAAGAAATGGCGCGCCTGATAAGAAGAAAAAGCAAAGTAGTCATTGCTTACGGTTCGTGCGCGCACATGGGCGGGATACCTTCACTTGCCAATGAATTCTCGCGAGAACAGATCATGGAATTTATGTACCAGGAATCACCCTCAGTGGTGAACCCTGAAAAAATTAGACCTATGTTAAACTTCAAACATAATTCTCAAAATGTAAACCTTCCTGAAATTAGAAATCTTGTGCGCACGCTTGACCAGGTAATTGATGTTGATTACTATTTGCCGGGATGTCCGCCAACACCAAAACTTCTGAAGCAGGCAGTGTTAACACTGCTGTCTGGTGAATTTCCCCCGAAAGGAACAGTGCTTTCACCTGATGAGGCATTGTGCGAAGAATGCCCGCGTAAGGAATCAAAACCTTCTGACTTATCATTCAAACATTTCTACAGACCGCACGAAGTGCTGCTTGATAAAACCAAATGCCTGCTTTCTCAGGGTGTAGTTTGCATGGGTCCGGCAACGCGCGCAGGCTGCGAGGCGTTGTGCATCAGCGGTAATATGCCCTGCAGCGGATGCTTTGGTCCGACCTCGAGAGTAAGAGATCAGGGAGCTAAGATGCTTTCTTCGCTTTGTTCTAATATTTCCGAAAATGATGAAGCAGGTATTGATGGAGTGCTTGATGGAATTCCGGACCCGGTTGGTACTTTTTACAGGTACGGACTAGCTGCTTCTCTTCTCAGAAAAAAAATCACGGAGGATGTGTAATGGAAACTATAATTAAGGAAAAATGGAATGAAGGCTTAACAAAGGCCGATAATTCTTATATGAAAACCCGCAGGATAACAATTGATCCTATTACAAGGCTTGAAGGCCATGGGAAAATAGATATCCTGCTTGATGAAAAAGGTGAAGTTGAACATGCATATTACCAGATCCCCGAAATCCGTGGATTTGAAACGTTCTGTCTTGGCAGGCCCGCTGAAGAGATGCCGCAGATAACAAGCCGCATTTGCGGCGTGTGCCCAACGGCGCATCATATGGCTGCAACCAAGGCGCTTGATAGCCTGTACAGCATTGAACCGCCTCCAACAGCACGCAAATTGAGAGAACTGATCTACAATGCGTTCATGCTTGAAGATCATGCATTGCATGTTTATGTGCTGGGTGGACCAGATTTCATGGTTGGACCTACTGCCGATAAAAGCAATAGGAATATTCTGGGAGTAATTGAAAAAGTCGGGTTGGAAACAGGAAAACGCGTAATTGATATGAGGCGCAAAATTCGGAATATCATCAATTACCTTGGTGGTAAAGTTATTCATCCTGTTTTCGGGCTCCCCGGGGGTGTTTCAAAGGGACTTGATCCTGCTGACCTGCCCGTGTTTAAGGAAACCGCCAGGGAAGCAATTGAATTCGCAAGATTCACACTGCAGGTTTTTAAGGATATTGTGCTTAAGAATGATGACTATGTAAAACTCATAACATCTGATGCTTACACTCACCGTACCTATTATATGGGTATGGTTGATGAAAACAACCGGGTAAATTTCTATGATGGAAAGCTTAGGGTTGTTGATCCTGACGGGAAGGAATATGTAAAATTTGAAATTAAGGATTGCCTTGAGCATATTGCTGAGCGTGTAGAACCGTGGAGTTATGTGAAGTTTAATTATCTTAAAAAACTTGGATGGAACGGCTATATTGAAGATGCCAACACCAGTGTATATGCTGTCGCTCCGCTTGCCAGACTTAATGCTTCTGCGGGTATGGCTACCGAAGAATCTCAGAAAGCTTATGAAGAGTACTTTAAGATCCTTGGAGCTAAGCCCGTTCATCATACACTTGCCAATCACTGGGCAAGGGTAGTTGAAATGCTTCAGGCAGCCGAAAAGATAGTTGAGCTGGTAAATGACCCTGAAATTACCGGGGAAAATATAAGGATACTTCCCACAGCAGTTCCGAAAATTGGAGTTGGTGTTGTTGAAGCACCCAGAGGAACACTCATTCATCACTTTGAAACAGATGAGAGAGGAATGTTAACGAAAGTAAATCTTATTGTGGCTACGCAGAATAATTCGGCAAGGATCGCTATGAGTATAGATAAGGCTGCCAAAGATCTGATTCACGAAGGCAAAGCAGATGATGGACTGCTGAACATGATCGAAATGGCTTTCAGGGCGTATGACCCGTGTAACGGGTGTGCAACGCATTCATTGCCAGGTACAGTTCCGATAGTTATCAGCATTTACAATAAACAAAAACAATTGCTGCAATCAATTTCAAGATGAATATTTTCATTATGAAATTATAAATGATTAACATTTTAAGATGAAGACAATACAAAACAGGATAATGGTTCTTGCCCTTGGTAATGATATAATGGGGGATGATGGTGCAGCACTGGCAGCCGCAAAATTATTAAGAAATGAATTCGGCAGTGAGATCGATGTTTTTGAGGTCGCCTCTGCCGGATTCATGCTGCTTGATCTGATGGAAGGTTACGATAAGGTGATTCTGATTGATACAATACTCTCAACACATACACCGGGGCTTATAAGAGAGCTTACCCTGGAAGAACTCACGGGGAGGCAAACCGGTTCGCCTCACTATGCCGGACTTCCGGAGATCATTGGGCTTGCAAAAGAACTTGAACTGAACTTCCCCGATGAAGTCAGAATAATTGTTATCGAAATTGAAGATCCCTTTGTGATCAGGCAGGGGCTTTCACCCTGTATCGAAAGCGAAATACCCGGACTTGTGAGGAAAGTAAAAGATATTATAAAAGAATGGAAAATTTCTCAATCTTTAAAAATCCCCGAACTAACCCCTTAATATACAATAACTTGCAATTTAAATCAATTACCACTTTCCTAAGATAAATCATATTTAGATTACGGGATAAATGCTATATTTGTACTGATTGGTATAAGTAATGAAGGGATAATATTAATATGCATGAACTTTCACTTGCGCAGAATATATTAGAAACTGTAAGGCAAAACGTAACTGCAGATGAACTTTCCAAAGTGCGGGAAGTTGTTGTTGAAATTGGCGCATTTTCGGGCGTGGTTGCTGAATCTCTGAAATTCTCTTTCGAAGCTATTACTTCGGGCACCGAGCTTAATGAAGCTGTGATGACGATCGTTGATATCCCGTTTTGCCTTAAATGCAATGATTGCGGGAGTGAAACATCTACAGAAATACCAATGATGCTCTGCAGCATATGCGGAGGCATTAATACGCAAATACTCTCAGGTGATGAACTGAGAGTTAAAGAACTGAAATTAGCGGAAGAATAACTTAAATACCTGTTGCAAATGGAAATAATAAAGATCGAAAGAAAAGTACTTGCAAAGAATGATGCAATAGCATCTGAAATACGCGGCAAGTTTGAAGAAAATGGTGTGTTTGCTATAAACATGGTAAGCTCACCGGGCTCGGGTAAAACCAGCCTTGTTGAGAAAATTATAGAATATTTCAACGGACGCGTGAATATATCAGTCATTGAAGGCGATGTGCAAACTGATCTTGACGCGCAGCGCGTATCTGCATACAACGTCCCCGTGGTACAGATAATAACCAATGGGGGATGCCATCTTGAAGCAAACCTGGTTAATGATTCACTTAAGAATCTGGACCTGGTGCAGACAGACCTGCTTATCATTGAAAATGTAGGCAATCTGGTTTGTCCCGCAGGGTATGATCTTGGTGAAGATATGAAGGTCGTTGTTATCAGCGTCACTGAAGGAGATGATAAACCGCTCAAGTACCCGAAAATGTTTATAAATTCAAAAGTGCTTGTCATAAATAAAATTGACCTCCTGCCTTATGTAAATTGTAATATAGAGCAGCTTAAACAAAACGCTTTGAAGATAAACCCAGCCCTGCAGGTATTTGAAATTTCATGTACTTCGGGCGAGGGTGTTGGTAAATTCTGTGATTTTTTGGAGAGCAGCATTTAGGTATAAATTGATACGGAAGTTAAAAATAGTTATCCGCGGCGTTGTGCAGGGCGTAGGTTTTCGCCCGTTTATTTTCCGGCTTGCAAAAGAACTGAATGTAAATGGCTGGATAATAAACTCATCGCAGGGCGTTTTTATTGAAGCGGAAGCTGAAAGAAAAACCCTTGAACAATTTTTAAACAAAATAGAATCTGACCGTCCGAAGAATTCTTACATACAGAGCTTTGAACAAACATGGCTTGATGCTGAAGGATTTACGGATTTTGAGATCCGCGAAAGCCTTGAAGCGGGCAGTAAAACTGCCCTGGTTCTGCCGGATATTTCTACCTGTAATGATTGCCTTGAAGAAATTTTTGATCCCAAAAACAGAAGATACCTTTACCCGTTCACTAATTGCACAAATTGCGGACCGCGCTTTTCTATTATTGCTGATCTGCCTTACGATAGACGCAATACTACAATGGGAGAGTTTGAAATGTGTCCTGAGTGCATGACCGAATATACCGATCCGCTGAACCGCAGATTCCATGCAGAGCCGACAGCTTGTCCGGAATGCGGCCCGCAGGTCACACTTACTGATAACAGGGGAAATATACTTTCTGAAAAACATGAAGCGGTACATGCCGCTGCCGAAGCAATAAAAAAGGGAAGCATTATTGCTCTTAAGGGGATAGGCGGTTACCAGCTATTGTGTGACGCTTCAAATTCAGATACAGTAAATACACTTCGCCAAAGGAAACGCCGCAGCCAAAAACCTTTCGCGCTTATGTTCCCTGGTACTGATACAGTAATTACTGAATGTGAAGTGAGTGATCCGGAATATCGTTTGCTCACATCAGTTGAAGCGCCGATAGTTTTACTCAAACGGAAGAAGAATGTTCAATCGAAAGTTGCGTATGAATGTATCTACGGTAATCCATATCTTGGAATAATGCTGCCATATTCGCCGCTTCACCATATATTGATGAAAGAACTGGGCATTCCTGTTGTTGCAACAAGCGGCAATATTTCAGAAGAACCGATATGTATAACCGAAGCTGATGCCTATGGAAAACTTGGGGATATCGCAGACTTCTTCTTAGTGCATAACCGCAAAATATTGAGGCATGTTGATGATTCAATTGTAAGAATTGCTGCTGGTAAAGAAGTTATGATCCGCCGCGCTCGCGGCTTTGCACCGCTGCCTGTTGTATTAAAAGGAATTGAAAACTTCACAGTTCTTGCAGCGGGCGCGCATTTGAAAAACACAATTGCTGTTAATAAAGGCAGCAATGTATTTATATCCCAGCATATCGGTGATCTTGAAAACATAGAATCTATAAATGCGTTTAAAAAAGTTATAACAGATATTGAAAATTTTTATGAGCTGAAACCTGAAATGGTTATTTGTGATGAACACCCTGATTATATTTCCACAAAATTTTCAGAGACTCTTTCGCTCCCCCTGCACAAAGTGCAGCATCACTACGCCCATGTGCTTTCCTGTATGGCTGAAAATGAACTGGATGAAAGTGTACTTGGTGTAAGCTGGGATGGCACCGGATACGGAAGCGATGGCACGATATGGGGCGGGGAGTTCATTATACCAAATGGTTTAAAGTTTAAACGGGCAGGTTATTTTAAGACTTTTCGTCTCCCGGGCGGTGAAGCCGCCATACATGATGTATGGAAAATTGGTCTCTCTTTACTTTACGATGTTTACGGCAAAGATGTCTTTAAACTCCAAAACATCCCTCTCCTGAAAAAAAAGGAGGCAAAGACAATTAAACAACTGCTCGATAAAAATATCAACTCACCGGTTACTTCAAGCTGCGGCAGACTTTTTGACGGAATTTCAGCTGTAATTGGTATAAATCAACAAGCAAACTTTGAAGCGCAGGCTGCAATGGATTTGGAATTTGCCGCTGATGATTACAAAACAAATGATTATTTTGCCTCTACTATTGATAAAATCAATGATGCGTTTGTTTTCAATTGGCACGGTATTATTAAAAGTATTGTTGCAGATCTTGCGGCAGGTGAAAAGCCGGGATTGATCTCAGCAAAATTCCACAACACGCTTGCGGAAGTAATTGTGCAAATTGCAGATAAACTCCATTTTGAAAAGGTACTCTTGACAGGCGGATGTTTTATGAATAAGCTGCTGCTGGAAAGAGCCGTGCAAAGACTTAAAGAAGAAGGATATAAAGTTTACACCCAGCAAAGGATTCCCGCAGGTGATGGAGGAATTTCTCTGGGTCAGATGAAATACGCTTCATATTTAAAATAACACTAAATAAAAAACTGTATGTGCTTAGCTGTTCCGGGAAAAATATTAAGTATAGATGATTCAAACGGTGACTTAATGAAAATTGGCAAGGTGAGCTTTGGGGGTATTATTAAAGATGTTAATCTTGCTTATACACCTGAAGCAAAAGTGGATGATTACGTTATAGTTCACGTAGGTTTTGCTTTAAATACCGTTGATGAGAGTGAAGCGATGAAAGTCTTTGAGTACCTCAAAGAAATTGACGGGCTTGATGAGTTGACTGGAGAGGAAAAAATTACTTAGACTTATGAAGTTCATTGATGAATACAGGGATGCTGATGCGGCGAAGAAATACTCTGAGCTTATTCATAATATCACAACCAAGAGCTGGAATATTATGGAAGTCTGCGGAGGGCAGACACATGCGATCGTAAAATTCGGAATTGATGAACTCCTTCCCAAAAGTATAAGGCTTATCCATGGACCGGGATGCCCGGTTTGTGTAACTTCACTTGAACTGATCGATAAATCAATTGAAATAGCATCAAACCCCGATGTAATTTTCTGTTCATTCGGTGATATGCTTCGTGTTCCGGGATCGAAAAAGGATCTGCTCCAGGTTAAAGCAGAAGGCGGTGATGTGAGGATGATGTATTCACCTTTGGACGCGTTGAAAATTGCAAAGGAAAATCCCGGAAAGGAAGTGGTTTTTTTTGCTGTTGGATTTGAAACAACAGCGCCGGCTAATGCAATGGCGGTTTACCAGGCTAAAGAGCAGAGCATAAAGAATTTTTCTATCCTGGTTTCGCATGTACTTGTTCCGCCGGCAATGGAAGCGATACTTTCCGGTGAAAATTGTTTGGTACAGGGATTCCTCGCAGCGGGTCACGTATGCGCTGTTATGGGCTACAATGAATATTACCCAATAGCCGAAAAATATAAAGTACCTGTAGTTGTTACCGGCTTTGAGCCTTTGGATATTCTGCAGGGAATATATATGACAGTCAAACAACTTGAAGAAGGAAGATACGAAGTTGAAAACCAGTATTCACGCGCTGTGGATAAGGAAGGTAATTTAACCGCGCAGAATATTGTGAGCAGGGTTTTTAAAGTTGGTACACGCAAATGGCGGGGGATAGGTGAAATTCCCGATAGCGGCTTAGTGCTGCAGGATGCTTATATAGAATATGATGCATCTTTGAAATTCGGGCTCGCTGAAATTGTGGTGGAGGAACCAAAAGAGTGTATAAGCGGAATAATTCTGCAGGGATTGAAAAAACCACACGAGTGCGAAGCGTTTGGCAAGATCTGTACACCCGAGCGTCCGCTTGGGGCAACAATGGTTTCAAGTGAGGGAGCCTGCGCTGCGTATTACAGGTATAGAAAAAAATAACCCTGAACGAAGTGAAGGGTCTCATCAATAGTACTAAAAATTCGGGAAATGAATTTCCCGCATTCGCGGAAATGATAATAGAAGATGAAAAACTTTAGTTTGCAATGCCCCATTCCCATTTCTGATTACCCCAATGTGCTGCTTGCTCATGGCGGGGGAGGAAAGCTTATGCATAACCTGATTGCAAAAATGTTCAGCGCTGCTTTCAGTAATGATATACTTCTGCAGGAACATGACTCAGCGCAAATTACACTGCAAGAAAATAAGATAGCTTTCACAACTGATTCATACGTTGTAAAACCTCTGTTCTTTCCCGGGGGTGATATCGGCTCACTGGCAGTAAATGGTACGGTGAATGATCTTGCAATGAGCGGCGCAGTTCCGCTATACATAAGCCTGGGACTCATAATTGAAGAAGGTTTTCCAATGGATGAGTTATGGAAGGTTGTGAAAAGTATAGCGGCAGCAGCAGAAGCTGCGGGCGTTAAGATCGCAACCGGAGATACTAAGGTTGTTGATAAAGGTAAAGGAGATGGAATATTCATAAATACTTCCGGTATCGGTGTAATGGAACATTCACTTAACATTTCACCAAAAAACATCCATTCAGGTGACGTGATAATTCTGAACGGCGATATAGGCAGGCATGGTATTGCTATAATGGCAGAACGTGAGGGCCTTGAATTTGACCATAAGATAGAAAGCGACTGTGCCCCGTTGAACGGAATTGTAAATGATATTATTTCTTCAGAGATCGATGTTCACTGTATGCGGGATCTGACACGCGGAGGGCTTTCAAGTACGTTAAATGAACTGGCGGATTCCGCCGGGTGTGCAATTGAAATTGATGAAGTTTCGGTGCCCGTACACGAAGATGTGCGCGGCGCATGTGAAATTCTTGGTTTTGATCCCATGTATGTTGCAAATGAAGGAAAATTCATAACAATTGTCCCGCGGCAGCAGGCAGAAGCCTGCCTTGAGATCCTGCGGAAATACAATCCTGAATCAGCTATAATTGGCAGAATAAATTCCGCAAATGAAGCTATTGTGAAACTCAACAGCCGCATCGGAACAAAACGTATTCTTGATATGCTGAGCGGTGAGCAGCTGCCGAGAATATGTTAGTAATAAACCTGTCTTAATTACTCACCAATCTAAGTTTACTGCCCGAAAACCCTGAATAATAAAATTCCTGTAAAAACTAAGAAAACAGGGATTGACGTTAAACCGGCCGTTTTAAAAAATTTTCTTAAATGATCATCCCTAATTTCCGATTCATTATTAAAAAAGAAAAGATAATAACCCTGCACGGCAAGAATTGCCGAGAGTAAATTTACAGTGATAAAGAATGTAAGTTGCGTGGTACCTTCAAATGATCCGGAAATAAGCCTTGGATCGGTGCCTTCTGTTCGTTTGATAAAAAAAATGATGAACGATAAAAAAAACAGTATTGCAGCTTCTGAAAAAAGAGTGATTGATAAGAATTTCATCCATTTGGAAACAGGCCATTTTTCATGCTCTGATCGTTCCAAAGTCCCGTGGCTTACAGAATGAGTGCCCATAGTTGTACAGAAGTATATACAAAAATAGTACATTAATGTATAAAAAGTCCTGTAAATATCAGGTACTTTCAAAAGCCTGCCGGCGCAGGCTGAATGGACCACATTTTCCGGCCTGTTTCAGAATCAAAGCCAATTACTCCATCACCCTTTAACTTCAGTAATACTAAAGCCCCGTGGATAGAAACAGTGATCTTATCTTTAGTTGAAAAAAAGCTTTGGGCTGAATTCTGTTCCTCGTCAATTTTCATATAATCAAACAGGTCATTCTGCTGTACGCTCCATTTTTCGGTGCCTGTTCCTGCATCAACACAGGTAAATATTCTTTCAGATTTTTTCCCTGCGGCGGTGAGTGAAATTATCAACACATTATTTTCATCCTGCGCGTAAATTATGCCTTCAATGTAATTCTTATCGGATACCCTCACTGAGTGAGCGCTGTAGCTTTTAAGCATATTATTTCGGTCGGCGTAGCTCATCAGGATTGAACGCTGCGAAAGTATATATTTTGCCGGTGCGGTAATTTTGTGAAGCTGCTTGCGGGAATCATTGTCTTCACTTGCCATTCCGTAAATATACCCTTCGCCTTCGGCGGTGCTTTCAATGGCGGTTCTGAAGGATTTATCATCCTTGAATATCTTCTGCAATTCAATACTATATATTATTTTTTTTCTGCCGTCTTTTGTTTCAAAGTTCACGGTTTTGTTTTCTGCCCTCACGTTTAACTCAGTGATACCTGCGCTCAATTCCGGATATGCAGAAATGAAATCCGTAGTTTCACTGAGAAGTTTTGCTGTGCGGGAATCATAAATATTCACTCCAGCGGGTGTTTCGCCGTATGCCTTTGTAAACTGGTAAACCCTGTCATCTTTAATGAATAGTTCAGTAGAAGAAATAATATCTGGAAATTTAACATCTGTGTTAGTTATAATTTTATCACTTATGGGGTCATATATATAGGCAATTGTTTTGCAGTCAATACACGCTGCGCCTGTTGAATAGTAACCCGGGCGCTTTTTGGTTTCAATGTATGTCCTTGATGCATCCGTTAACAGGAATATAACAGGCGTAGAGCCGGGTACAGGGACCTCTAAGGCATCAACAAATGCCCCGGTAAACCTGCTGTCTTCATTTCTGCTGCCAACGAACTTCTCTTTGCCGCCAATCTTCCTGAACTTCTCTGTAATTTCCTCAAGGGTATTGTTAGTTTTGTTGTAAATGAAGTACGCCAGAAATAAGCTACCTGAAATGATCAACAGAACAATGATTATGCCGGCAGCAAAGCATCCTTTTTTGGATCTTTTTCTTCCATATACCTGCTGCTGGAATCCGGCATTGTATGACGGGTAATTATGCTGCGGTTCCATATGAGTATTTAAATTAGTTTAAAATTCTACAGGCAAATATAACTCCGCATGATGATTTAAGCACAGAAAAATATTCATGATTGTTTCGAATTTTGCAGGAAGTTCAGGTATCGTAGATCACTTGTTTATATGATATTTATCGCCTAATTATACCTGTTTGGGAGTATTCTTTAACCGATAAACAGAGTATATATTTGTACCGGCAGCAAATTTATAACCTTTATTCAATATTAATGAAATGTACAATATTGATCGAATAGAACCATTAGTCTATTTTATAGCCTTTGTTGGCGCAATTTTATTTGCGGTAAGCTTTATAGCGTAAATGTGATTGAACTTGCATTGGAGTGTAAACAGGTGTGAAAAAAATATACAATTTCTAACTTACGAAAGGAGCGCTTATAGGTGAACAAATTGCCGTATGAAATTTTTGAGAATCTTTTATACGGGCAACAATAAAATACAAAAATTTAAATTATTTCCACGAATAGTAAAGCCTGCTGTTTTTCAGCAGGCTTTTTTAAAAATCTAAGCAGTAACAGCGTTTGATTCCTGTTGCTGCAGCTTTCGCAGCTCTCTTTGCTCCTGCTCAATCCTTTGCAGGCGCATGGAATCTGTTTTATACTTTTTATTGAAAAATCCCATTACATAATTCCTGAATATATACCACCAAAAACTTCTTTCTTTCAGCGAGTCATCTATCAGGTGCTCAACTTTTTTATGCTCTTCCGGTACCTGGCTCCAATGCAGCCCGGCTGTTTCATGGTGAACAGTATGCAAGCCGTTATTGAAAAGCAAAAAATTCAGAAATCCGGTAAAGTTACGTGAATGATTCCATTCGGATTCCTCATTAGCGTGAACGTGCTGCACGTAGTTAAATATTAAAACGCTGAAGAGCGATACCTGCTGCGGTATTATTACATAAAGCAAAGCCTTTTTCCAGTCTAGAAGCAAAAATGCGCCTATCCATATTACCAGTACGGCATACTGCGCTATAGCAAGGTAAAACCTTGACTTTTTATTCTTGTACATATCTTTCAAATAATCGCGGATAGCTTTCTGCTGGTAAAAACCGCTAATGGTTGGGTAAGTTATTAAAGTAAGAAAATTGTTCTTTTCGCTGAACCTGTAAGTGATAGTATAGTCGCCTACCCGATTATTCATTTTGTGATGATTCTTGTTATGAGTCGGTATCCACGCGAACACGGGGAAACCGTAAAACACCGTCAGCCACCAATCCTGTAATGTATTCAGGAAGTTGGACTTCCATATCCTTACATGATTATGGTTGTGTGTTATAACTGCCACCGCAATAGAAAAGAAACAGTAAATTATAAAAACTATCGGATTAAAGCCGATCACTGTCCATTGCAAAATGAATAAAGATGTGGTAATGAACATGTAGATCAGCGTTTTTATATCAGCTTTGTATCTAAGCATAAATTTATTTAGTGAATTGAATGTATGTTAATTTGTTTGATCTCAGAAACTTTTCAGATCGCGAAGCAGAACCGATATATTGCGAAAAGAAATGTGATAACTGGCAGGGCGCAGAGCAATTGAATAGTAAAAATGATCTCTCACAATGAATATCGGATAGATGTAATTTAATCATAAATTACCATATTGTATATATACTAAAACGTAATAATGGCAGGAAAAATCCCTTTTTACAGGGCTAAATGCAAACTATTATTTCTTAATCATTTGTGAAAGCCCTGTTTTAAGATACAGTTTCACTTTTTGCTTAAAACTACATTGTAACATTAAATAGCCTTCTATTATAGTGCAATTAGGGTGGGCTATTCTTTGAGGTGATCAAAACCTGCAATCCTAATCCGCAGAATGTTTACACTTTTTTGATATCTGTTCTCTAAAATCCTTCAGGATTAGTTATCTTTTATGTTTGTTTTTACCGGATCGATCATGTTTTCGCTCGCCATCACCTTTTATTCCCTCTTTCTGAATATCGTTTCTATTTGTTTCGTTCTTGAATTTTTTATTTCCTTTTTCTTTTCCGGATCTTTTTTCGTTACCTTTTTCTTTTCGGTTAGAATTGTCATTATCGTTTTTTTTCTCTTTTACCCGGTCATTTTGCTTTGAATCCTTTTTCCTGTCTTCACTTTTATTCTTGTTTCCGTTGTTGTCATTTTTTTTGCGGTCATCATTGTACCTTTGCTTGTTACTATTATTTTCATTGTTCTTCCCGTTTTTCATATTTTTGTCATCAATATACTTTCTGTCTTTTCCGGGACTTTCGTTAATACCTGTTTCGTTTTTGCTGTTACCCATTTCCCGGTTATCTTTGTGATTTCTGCCGCTTTCCTTTTCGGAGGCGCTGCGAAAATCGCTGAACTCTTTGGGTTTACTTACAGGTCCCTTAACTTTAACTTCCTTTTTAACTTTTCTGAACTCTGGTGAGTACACACTATATTCTCTATCTGAATACTTGATCTTATTTTTACCGGTTACATGATTAATAACAACAGGCTCAAACGATCTGCCTGTAACATTTTGAATAATGGTTACATCAGGTCCCCGGTTTATTACTGTATTGTTTACTACCATAATTCCGTCCATTCTGCGCCATTCGGTAATCTTTACTTTATGCTTATACTTATGAACCTTGTATGAATACCTGTAAATTTCAGGCTCTATAAAATATCTTCTTTCAACTATAACGTATCTTTCTTCATATACCGGAGGGGCAACAATAACATTGTTAACTATATATACACTTGGCGGTACGGGCGCCCATGCAATGTATTCTTCTTCCTCACGCCAGTCAACCCAGGCAGGTGCCCACACACGTCCCGGGACCCATAGCCATCCCATAGCGGGAGTATATACCCATCGGCCGTAATGATGAGTAATTTCTTC
This sequence comes from Ignavibacteria bacterium UBA2360, assembly GCA_002344125.1. Classification (GTDB taxonomy): domain Bacteria; phylum Bacteroidota; class Ignavibacteria; order Tepidaquicellales; family OLB5; genus OLB5. The sequence goes on from DDTQ01000011.1 coordinate 920,190, forward strand.
ATGCTGCGATGCCGCGCGGAAATACCATCCGTTATTTGTGTGAACCCACTGGCCGTTTGTGTAGGGCTGATAAACAGGCGGCTCGCCGGCTGTGATGCCCACTGCCAGATTTGGTGCAGGTTTCCAAACAAAAAATGCGCCGAAATTTACATTATCAGCGTATGCTGCTTTAATGCCAAAAAGATCGCTGAAAGAGATCGATTTTTTGCTTTCACCTGAAGAGGTACCCTGCTTCACATCAACGCCAATCTCATCACCTTTTACTTCTACCCACTCACCATGAGGTGCAAGTTCATCATAGAATTCTTTGTAGTCAACGCTAAAAAGGTCCTCATCAGTTTCCAGGACCTCATCGCTGCTTATACTTACCATATCTGCATCTTTTACTTCATTATCCGCTGTATCATGGGTGTTTTTTGAGCAGGAAACCATGCCGCTCACTATAAATATAAAAAGTAAAAATGCAGTAATTTTAATTTTGGAATACTTCATTGTACAACCCCTTTATTGATTTAGCTTAAAACTTTCTTATTCAAAATATTACAACTTGAAATCTACTCCAAGCTCCAGTGTGTTAAAATCGTTATTGCCAAGCCCCAGCCTTACAGAACCGGCTACCTTTGGACTGAAGAAATATCTCATACCAAGCTGACCCCATAACCATGCGCCGCTTGAATAATTTATATCGGTAACATACACGGCATTTCGTGTAACATCTGTGTAGGTATGATTAACGTAATTATACCCTGCTACTATACCAATATAAGGAACAAAGCTTCCGCTGCTTATCTGGTTAAAATTATAGTTTAACTGTGCTCCTATCGAAGAGAATGAGTATCTGCGTGAGTCACCGTTACCGTAAGTATTGGTAAAAGTGTAATACCTGAAAATGCCGCCTAAGCCAACTGTTCCAATACCCGCCTGGGTTAACTGAGATTCAAAGTTAACGCCAAACATTGGCACATTTCCTTTTGCCCAAAATCCTACAGAACCTCCCAAAAGATTATCACTTTCCTTTAACTGACTGAAAGAAGCGCTACCCAGAATTAAAAATAAAACTACAACAGTTATTTTTCTGATCTTCATTTCGATACCTTTCTGTTTGTTATTATTAAAATACAGCAGTCCTTAACATTATTTGAAATAACTAATGTATATTAAAATTTTGTGAAAAATTTCCCTTTATACACTATCGGATAGTTTTGTTTCACCTTCGGAAACTGCGCAGTTAGAGCAGCAATATATTATTCCGTCGTTTTCTAAACCGTGTCCTATTACAATGCAGCCGCAATGTTTGCAGCGCGGGGCAAGCTCGCTTATTGCGCATTCAAAACTGTCGAATATGTAAATTCTTTCATTCATCTTAATTTCAAAAGATTTATCATATTCATTTCCGCATTTCATACATTTAGCCATATCAATTCCTCAAATTAACTGGTTTTAAAAAACTATCAGTAACTGATATAATCAAATTTTATGCCAAATTTTTAATGCTGTTATTTTGAGTTAAAGGGTATAAAAGTGCCGAGAATCGGCGAACTATGACATAATTGTCATAATTTAAGATTTTACAAGCGGGTATTTTTTCAGTAAATTAGCATAGTAAACAAGATTTGAGGCCATTTTTTGAGCCATTACTTTCGATGACTTGTTCTTCAGCCTATCTCTGCGGTTGTTTGCCGGCGGTTTCCCAACTTCACCAACCCAATAAGTGCAGCATTCCGGGGGAATTGTAAAATTCATAAAAGTCAGCACAGAAAGTAAAGCTCCAAGTGTTGACTGTGCTCCATCTTCACTACCTGTAATTACAACGCCGGCTACTTTGTTCAATAATACACTTCTTCCTTTTTCTTTATACTGTTCATCAAATGAATCCATCCGCTCAATAATTCTCTGTATAAGGCTTGATCTCGCCCCCCACCAGATAGGGGTTGCGAATATTATGATATCAGATGCAACGATCTTACGGGCTATTTCAGGCCACTTATCTTTTTTATCCTCGCTGAATTTCAGGCCAGGCGGAATATACAGATCGGAAAGCCTGATAAATTCCGCGGCAAGTTCATTGTGTTCAGCTTTCATATTCTTTACCACAAGCCTTGCCAATTCTTCGGTGTTTGAAAGCTCGCCTTTATGCTTAAGTGATGCATTTAATATAAGTACATTCAATTTAGTGAATGATTCACTCTTTGCTGTATTCTTATTCAACATTCACCTATTTAGTCTTTGAACATCTTGATTATAAAAGCTATAACAGCCAGAACAGCAATTACAATTATGATTCCAACCCATATACCGGCCTTAAATACATCGCCAATAAATTCGCAGCCGGGCAGAATTACAAGCAATAGTGCAAAAGTTATGGAGAGATATATTACTGAGATTTGCTTTTTCATTTTTTTGCGGCCTTTCTTTGGTGTCTTTTTTCAGCCTCTTCAATGGAATGTGTCTCTTTCAAATGTTTATCATTTTCAAACAGGCGTGCAAGTTTTTTGTAATGTCTGTGTAGTATCTCCAGCTCTGCTTCACTGATATCTTCAATATCTACCATGCGATTGCTTGCCCCGGCTGCCGCTGCAATTAATTCATTCAGTTTAAGCTGTATTGCCATGGAATCTTTATTCTGGGTCCGCTGGATCACAAAAACCATAATAAATGTAATTATGGTTGTGCAGGAATTAATGACCAGCTGCCATGATTCCGAAAAATCAAATATTGGGCCTAAGAGCAGCCATAGAATGACAAGAGATATACTGATAACGAAGGCAGCAGTGCTGCCTGTAAAATGCGTTAAAGCAATTGAAATTCGTTCAAAAACATCTCTTTCTTTTTTCTTAGCCATTTACAATTTCTCCGCCGTTAGGGTGCAGAATTTGACCCGTCATATATGATGAATCTTCGGAGGCCAAAAAAACATAGCACGGGGCAGTCTCTTCAGGCTGCCCCGCCCTGCCCAACGGGACATCTGTACCGAATGTAGCGACGTCCTTAGGAGGAAATGTAGCGGGTATTAGAGGTGTCCAGATTGGGCCGGGTGCTACGCCGTTTACGCGTATACCGCGCTTTACAAGACCGGCTGAAAGTGATCTTGTAAATGAAACAATTGCGCCTTTTGTTGCTGAATAATCTATTAAATGCCCGCTTCCGCGGTAAGCCGTTACAGAAGTGGTATTTATAATTGTTGAACCTTCCTTCAGGTGCTTCAATGCCGCTTTTACCATATAAAACTGCGAAAACAGATTTATCCGGAAGGTTTTTTCAAGCTGCCTGGAAGTAATTTGAGTTATATCTTCCCGGGGATACTGAACGGCGGCGTTATTTACTACAACTTCAAGTGAGCCAAACTTTTTTACGCATGCGGTAACCGCTTTTGCGCAGAATTTTTCAGAAGATATATCTCCTTTTAACAGAATGCATTTGCCATTAATTTCTTCAATTGCTTTGCGGGTAAATTCCGCGTCCCTGGTTTCATTAAGATAAATGATGGCAACATTACAGCCCTCCCGGGCGAATGCTACTGCGACAGCTCTGCCGATGCCGCTGTCGCCTCCTGTTATTATTGCGGTTTTGCCGCTGAGTTTACCCGCAGGTTTATATTTTAATGAAGCAAATTCGGGCTTAGGCTCCATTAAGTATTCCATGCCGGGCTGCTGCTTCTGTGCTGCGGCCTTACGCGCTTTTTTTTTGGCTGAGCTTTTTTGCATATCAGTTAGCCCTTGCCCTTGAAAGTGCCTTTGGCCTGTTTATTGTTGTAATGTTCTCTTTATACTGAAAACAAGCTGAAATGCATTTTACTCCTTTGAGTATCTTGGCAATGGCCCTGTTATTGGTTTTTCTGTATGCGCTCAGGTGTTCACCGGGGACGCCTTTGCTGCAGAAAGAAATATTGATCTTTTCAATATCGTGCTCCCTGAAGTTTTCAATATATTTTTTTAAGATCTCAGAAGCATTGCGGATCTTGAAATCCTGCAAATGAAAGTATATGAACAGGCTGTTCTTTTCACCTTCTATATAAAGCTGACTTCCAAATTTTTCCATTGCCGCTGCCTCCTGTTGAGTATTTTAATGTTATGTTGTTTCTTCGAACACTTTTCTGAATTCTTTTCTTGCCCTGTGTAGCCTGCTTTTTACAGTTCCCAGAGGCCAGTTCAGTTTCTTGGAGATCTCTATCAGAGAGAACTCTTGAAGGTGAAACAAAACTATAACCTGCCTGTAATCATCTTTAATGCTTTCAATGATCCTTACGATTTCGAAATATTTCAGCCTGCTTTCACCTTCTTCGGTGTGCGGTTCATGTGTAATAGTATCTAAACTGTAACACGGATGAGCCTGTTTCTTACGGTTGAAATTAATGAACAGGTTCTTCATTATCCTGTATGTCCATGCTTTAGCGTTACTTCCAGGTTCAAATGAATCAAGGAAACGGTATGCCCTGATGAATGTATCCTGGAGCAGATTTTCTGCGTCAAATTCATTCATCGTCATTTTTCTGGCGACATTCAGAAAATATTTGTGATGAATATATATCTCATCCAAAAATAAACGGTCTTTGCTGAGTTCTGTATTTTTCATAATGTTCATTTCCTTTTAAAGAAGCTTAATATTATTACAACTACGGCAACTATTAACAAAATATGTATATAACCGCCTAAAAAATTTGAAACTATCCCTAAAACCCAAAGGATAATGAGAAGAATAAATATTGTCCAAAGCATTTAATTTACCCCCGTAAATTATTTTTAAAAATGAAACTATAAGACGAACATAGAAAGTATCCAAATGAAGAGCAGCAGCAGACTTAACCATTTATATACTTCATCATTTTCTTCATCTGTATCAATTTCTACAGGCTGGTTAAAGAGTTCAGTATTTTTATTTATTATCATGGCCGTTTAATTTATCTTTTTATAAAATGTTCTGAAGCCTGAATTTAATGCATGTATTATGTTTGCTGCACTCCTGAGCTTTGAAACTATAGAATCTCTGAATTCATCAATATACATTTCTGCCTCTTCTGTCTTTTTTACAACTTTCCCGCTTATGATCTCTGCGTTATTGCCAATTTTCTGCACCTTTTCAGAAATATCATTAATTTTACCTGTGAGAATACTGATATCATTGAGTACCGGCTTTACATCACTTTCGATACCGGAAATTTTGGAATTAATGCTTTCTATAACTGAATTGAATTTTTTCAGGTACACTATCAAATAAATGCTTGCGAGGCATATCCCGGCAAACATAATAATTTCTATAACCGCTCTAATGATATTCAGTATTTCCACTTTATTTTATTACCTTGTTTTGTTTTTTTCTTCGTTGAATGTATCTACTCCGGCTCTGACTGCCTCTTTAAGGCGCACAGCTTCATCGGTTATGAATTCTTTACCCTGTGAGTAAAGTTTTTCTGTGCCTTTGGTTATGGAATCAGCTTTCTTTCTCGCATCGCTCAGCAAACTTTCAGCCTTACGCCTGCTTTCAGAAAGGATCTCTGAAGCCTTTGTTTTAGCGTTATCAACGTAATGTTCGGTTTCTTTTATAACCTCACGTCCTTTTTTCCCTATATCCTTGCGCAGCTCTCTGCCGCTTTTTGGTGCGTATAACAGGGCAGTAAGACCGCCTATTGCACCGCCGGCCAGAAGCCCCAGCAAGAAACCTTTTGTTGATGATGTTCTGTCTTCCATTTTATATTCTCCTTGTTTTGCCATTGAGCGGCTTTATTTTCTTTTATTGTGATCTGAAATTGTTCTTTCCGGATTTGTTGATCTTTACATCAAACCTTAATTTAAAGCCGGTTGATTCATTGTACGCTTCATCCAGGTACAGCAAACCAAAAACCTGGTTTGGTGTAACATTATCGTCATATTTGCCTTTCAGATAGAAACCGTAAACTGTATTGAAAAGCAGCGGAGCCCTGAAAGAGCCGGTAATATCTGAAGTAAAATCATTTTCCGTCAGTGTAGTATCGGTATCGGGAATTACTTTCATTGTATCAAATTCTGATTGAGAAGCCTGTAACATTACAAGTTTGAACCGCGTTCTGTAGCCCGGAACGGATGCAGGAAAGTCTGAGAGATCTCCCGATCTGAAGTAGTAAACGGAATCTCCAAAAGAGACTGAATCTATCAGGTTAGCGTCCTTGTACATGCTTGAATCTTTTACGACCACTCCGCTGAAAAAATCTATTCCGCTGAAGGCATCATCAAAAGGTATGGTTCTTTCTGAAATAACAAGATTATTGAAATTTACTGCTGATGTATCGGATGATGGGGGTGTTATCGGGTCTTCATCTTCGCTGCATCCATTATAAAATACCGCTGTTACGCATAAAAAGAATATCAATGTTAATTGTTTCATTTTTCTTTGTGTCCCTTGTGCTGTTTAGTTTAAATTTGCAGCAGGGCTTTTGCCCTGCTGCATGAGATTATTACCAGGTTGTTACTTACTATTTAAATGTGAACTCAAGTCCGGCGTTTACTGTCATGAAGCCAATTGAGCCTGTTCTTGTGAATACATTGTGATACTTTGTTTTTGCAAGTATGCTTACAGCATCACTGAGGAAAAGACTTGCTCCCACTCCGCCGTTAATACCTGCATTCGTTTGCGATACCTGCGCAACTGTAACTGTGTTATCAATTGGGTCTATATAGCTGTTCTGATTAAAGTAATAAGCACCTGCTCCGCCTTCAAAATATACCTGTGATTTTAGCTTCGGATGCGTGAAGTAATACCTGGGTCCCGCAGAAAATTCCATATATTGACCTATTGGCGCGCCGCTCTTTTTGGATGACATGAACATGTAATTAAATTTTCCGTAGAGCCCAACTTCTTTGTTAATTTTCAGTCCAAGATCGAGACCAACCACGCCGCCCGGCTTAAAATCTGCTCTGAAATCCCTGCTTAACGGGAATATAGCACCGCCCGATGGAGCAACCGAAAATTGCGGGAAATTTTGTTTTTTGATCTTTGAATTACTCACCGGTGTATTTTTGATCTGTGAAAATGTAACACCTGAAAATATTATTAAAACTGCCAGTAGAAAATGGTTTAAATTGTTGAAAGTTTTCATTTTATAATTCTCCTTTTAATATTGTTTTTCATGCTTTGAACCTATTTAGAACTTTTGGCTATCGCGAAGCTGTTTCCTGCGGCGCCGAGTGTCTCAGGATATTATCTACGGTATCTATCAGGTCTGTTATCAGGAAAGGTTTATCAATAAAGGCCTGGATACCAGTAGTCATAGCTTTTTCTTTAAGTTCTTTGTCTTTCCCGTATGCTGAGATCATTATAGCTTTTACATCGGGATCGTTTTCTTTAGCCATTTTGAAGATATCAAGTCCTGTTACGCCCTGAAGATATTGAAGGTTATAGTCGAGTATCAGCAGATGATATGTTTTTTCACTGTGCTTTATTTTGTTTATCGCATCAAGTGCACTTAAAGCTGATTCAACATTGTAGCCCTCAGATTCCAGAACTTCACAAAGTGTTTCATTCATGTACTTGTCATCTTCTACTATTAATATAAGAATGTTCATTATATTCAAATAAGTTAGTTAACGTTCGAGTTTTTAATTTTCTTTTTGTTATCTTTGCTTTCTATAGTTGCAAGGTCTATCAATAATTTTAAGTATCCCAGATCTTCCTGATTTATCCTTAAATCTAACATCACATCCTCCATTTTTAATTTGTTTAGATTTTATTATCTTTTTGTACATACAAGAATTACAATTACTGTGCCAAATCTTTTTTGGGCTTTTTGATGTTATTTTAGTAATTACTGGTTATGTCTCTGACATAAATGTCGCAAAATTTGATGGGAATTAGAATAATTGGATAAAAAATCGCAGAAATTTGGAAAATTTGCGGATAGGCTTCCTTTGGAGAAGTTCATTCCTGCCGCTTTCTTGATCTTTTTGTTATGTTTCATCTTTTTGAGTATAATTACATATAATAACATATCCTTATACAAAGGTAATGTTGAGCTGGTTGATCATACAAATAAGGTCATTCAAAAAACTGATGAAATCAAGCTTACTTTGTCAAATATGCATTTGCAGAGAAGAAGCTATATCGTAAAAGGAGAAATCAAAAACTATGAACACTATATAAAATTGAGCGGAAGTTTGGATGAATTGATCTCTCATCTTAAAAACCTGACCGCGGATAACCCTGAACACGATCCAAAAGTGAATAGACTCGACTCTCTGGCCAAAAACATCACCCTGCTTCTTGATTCTTCTATTGTACTGTATAGATCCGAAGGTAAAGTTATGCCTGAGCAGACAAATCTGGCTATGCTGGCACAGGATGATCTTGACAGGGTATATTCTGTAATAGAAGAAATTAAAGATGAAGAATTCCGATTACTCGATATCAGACAGGAGAATTCGCGTATTAACCTGAATGATACTCAGACTTTTATTATCATCACAAGTTTATTCGCCTTTTTTGTCCTGGGCATGTCTCTTTTCATATTTAACAAGATGGTGATAAATAAGAATGAGGCTGATGAACTTCTGAAAAGATCGTACGACGAACTTGAAGATAAAGTTGCAGAACGTACATCAGAACTTAAAACTTCCAATGAGAGTCTGGTAAATGAGATCAACAACAGAATTAAGATTGAAAACTCACTTCGAGAAAGTGAAAACAGGTTCAGGGAAATGGCAGATTCGGCTCCGGCTTTGATCTGGATTGCAGGTACTGATAAAAGGTGTGAATATTTCAATAAGGGATGGCTTGATTTCAGGGGAAGAACCCTGGAGCAGGAATCCGGAAACGGCTGGCTTGATGGCATTCACCAGGAAGACCTGGAAAGAACATTAAGCTCATATTCAGCAGCATTTGAAAACAGAGAACCTTTTGAACTTGAATACAGGCTTCAATCCGCCGAAGGTGATTACAAATGGATCCTAAGCCGGGGAATACCCCGATATACAGGCAATGAGTTTTCAGGTTATATCGGTGTAGCTATAGATATCCAGGAAAAGAAAAGGACCGAAAGGTATTTAAAGATCCAGTATCTTGTTTCAAACACACTAACTCAAGCGGAATCCACTGAAACCGCTCTTTTGAATGTACTTGAAAATATCTGTTCAGGGGTAAACTGGAAATTTGGCGTCGCATGGATAACAGAAGGTGATAAATTAGTGCAAAAGGCAGTATGGAGTGAAAATCCGGTAGAAACCAAAAATTATAATTCAAGATTCGGAAGTGATTTCAATTTATCAAAAGGTGTTGGTTTGCCGGGCAGGGTTTGGGGCACATCCGCTCCTGTATGGATAGAAGACCTGGAAGCTGATGACAACCTGCCAAGAAAAAAGGATCTGATGGAACTTGGATGGCATACCGGTTTTGCAGTCCCGATCAAAGATGGCGAGAGAGTAATTGCCGTTATTGAATGTTTTAACAAGAGTGTTTTAAGTCCCAAAAATGATCTTCTAGAAGTGCTTGAATCTATTGGAAGCCAGGTTGGTAACTTCCTCGAAAGAAAAAGGGCGGAAGAAAATCTCAAAATAGCTTACGATGAACTGGAAACCAGAGTAAATGAAAGAACTGTTGAGCTTGCCAATACGCTCAACAGGCTGCTTGATGAAATGGCAATTAAAGAAAAAGTTCAAAGCAGGCTGAAGCTTTTTGGCCACGCGCTTCGCGGTATTAAGGAATGCGTATTTATTACTAACCTGCAGAACAGAACAGTATTTGTGAACCCCGCGTTTGAATCAGTCTATGGATTCCTTGAGAGTGAACTTCTTGAAAAAAACATACCGGTCCTTTATACAGAGAGCATCTCGGAAGAAAAACGAAAAGAGATACTTTCGGAAGCTTTGAAGAACGGGTGGAAGGGCGAACTTGTGAACAAAAGAAGCGATGGAACAGAGTTTTCTGTTTACCTTTCTGCTTCTGTGATAAGAGATGAAGAAGGCAGGGTGGATGCCATTGTGGGTATCGTCCAGGATATTACAAACGAAAAAAATAATCTGGCTCTTCTTGAAAAAAGATACAGTCTGCTGAACCTCGTCAACGAAGTAGCGATTGAATCCAACAGATTTACAGATAATGAATCATGTATTCAATACTCTATTGATAAAGTTTGTGAATATACCGGATGGGATATTGGGCACTATTTTACATATGATGGTGCAACGCTGAAAAGCTCAGCTATATGGAATAAGGATCTGAAGCCCGAATACGATGTTTTCAGGGTGCTGACAGAAGAAACAACTTTTGATAAAGAACATGGATTCAATGAACAAGTGATCGGGGAAAGAAAACCCGTATGGGCGCAAATATCTGCTTTGAACGATACAAACATGTATAAACGTGCTGAGATCTGCAAAGAGATCGGTCTGAAAACGGTTGTTTGGGTCCCGGTTGTTGGAGTAAACAAAGTTATTGGTTTAATGGAGTTCTATAGATCACAGCAAAAAGATCTTGATAAAGAAGTACTGGATAGTATCGTGAACATTTCCTCTGAAGTGAGCAATGTCATAAGGAAAAATGAATTTGTTCGTGAAATAAAAGAACGTGAAAAACATTTCAGTGCCATTGCGAATACCGCAAATGATTCAATAATTACCGCAGATAGCGAAGGTAATATTATATACGTCAATTCCAGTACAGCGGGAATGTTTGGGTATGAAACAGATGAACTTCTGAACTCACCATTAACAACTTTAATGCCTGCAAGATACATAAGTTTACATCAGACTGCCTTCAAAAGCGTCGCTAATACAGGAGTCTTGAATTTATCGGGTAAAACACTGGAACTTGCCGGAATAAAGAAAGATGGAACAGAGTTCCCTATAGAGCTTTCATTGGCCAAGTGGGAACTGAACGATAAATTATTCTTCACAGGTATGATACGTGATATCTCATCCAGAAAGTCCATCGAAAATCAGTTGATAGAAAACCGGAATTCCCTTATTGAGGCGCAGTCAATAGCAAAGCTTGGAAATTGGCAGTGGGATGTAACAGCTAACAGGGTTAATTGGTCAGATGAAATGTATAATATATACGAAATTTCCAGGGAAGAGTTTGATAATTCTTATGAGAGTTTTCTCAGTAAACTGCACCCTGAAGACAGGGAAATCATCAAAGATAAAATAACAGAGGCATTCAACGGCAAAAAGTCATTTGACTTCAATGAAAGAATATTGACACCCTCAGGTAAAGTAAAGGTACTTCGTTCTTCCGGTGGAGTGCGGCTGGATGATAACGGAAATGTAACCAGGCTTGTAGGTACTTGCCTGGATATAACCGAAATTTTTGAAGCCGAACAGAAAATAAGAGAAAACGAAGAACGGCTTACCCTTATTATGGAAAACATTAAGGATTACGCAATTATTCTGCTGGACGAAAAGGGTAACGTAAAAAGCTGGAACAAGGCTGCTGAGTATATAAAAGGTTACACCAGAGATGAGATAATTGGTAAACACATCTCCGTCTTTTATACCACAGAAGAAATTGAGGAGGGTAAACCGGGGATCAACCTTGAAAAAGCGGCAAAGCTTGGAAGATATGAAAGCCAGGGATGGAGAAAGCGAAAAGACGGAACAGTTTTTTGGGCAGATATAATCTTTTCGCCGCTGTTTGATGGCGAAGTTCTAAAGGGTTACGTTAAAGTAACCCGTGATATCACAGAACGCAGAAAAGCTGAACAGGATCTGGTTGAAAGCGAAAAACGTTTGAAAGAAGCCCAGGAGATCGCGAAGATGGGCAGTTGGGAATGGGATGCGCTTAGTGATAAAGTCAAATGGTCTTCAGAAATGTATAATATCTTTGAAATTGAACAAGGCACCGAAATTACTCAGCAAAGTTACCTGGAAATGCTGGATGAAGATAGTCTTAAGACCCGCGAAGAAGCTATCAACAAAGCATTAACAGGTGATGGCAGTTTTGAATATTACCTTAATATAAAAAGCGCTGCGGGGGCAGCTAAGATAATTCACTCACAGGGTGAAATTGAAAAAGATAGTTCCGGAAAAGTTACAAGAATGGTCGGTACTTTCATGGATGTAACCGAAATGAAACAGGCCGAAGAAAAAGTTAAACAAAGCGAAAAGCAGCTGAAAGAAGCTCAAAGTATAGCGAAGCTGGGAAGCTGGCAGGCTGAATTTAAAACAGGTGCTCTGCATTGGTCTGATGAAATGTACAGGATCTACGAATTTGAGCCGGGCGTTGATTCAATCAGTTATGATAATCTGAGAAAGTATATTTATCACAAAGATCTTTCCAAAATGGATTCACTTATAAGAGACCTGGAAAAGAAACCATATGACGCGGAAATAGACTACCGGATTGTTACTCCCTCGGGGAGGTTGAAATATCTCAATCTGGATCTAAGGGTAGAGTATGATAGCCGCAAAAGGCCTTTAAGGCTTTATGGCAGCGTTCAGGATATAACCGATATCAAACTTGTTGAAGATGAGCTTCGCAAAACAAATGCTAAACTGATTGAAGCTCAGAAGGAGTTAATACACAATGAAAAACTGGCGGCGCTGGGCAGATTTTCTTCTGGCATAGCCCACGAAATCCGAAACCCGCTGGCTAATATCAGCGCGCTGGCGCAGCTTCTGGCAAAATCGAAAATAGAAGATGAAAAGATGAAGAAACATCTTAAATACATTCTCGTGAATTCCGATATTGCCAATAAGATCATTAAGGACCTGCTGAACTTTGCTTCGCCGGAAGACCTGGTTTATGATAACTTCCCGACTTCTGAACTTCTGGAAAACACAATGAACAGCATTGAAGCAAGGTGTGTAGAGAAACAGATCGCTTTGAGCAAGGATATTCCCGATGACCTGCCCGTACTGCGCGCAGATAAAGTTAAACTTGAAAACGCATTGCTCAATTTTATTTCCAACGCTATCGATGCGATCGAAGGCGGCGGAAATATTTCTGTGAAGGCACGTGAAGATAAAGTGAACCGGCAGGTTATAATTGATATCATAGATTCAGGTAAAGGTATTCCGCCTGAAAACCTTGATAAAATATTTGAACCTTTTTTTACCACCAAGGAAACCGGAACCGGATTAGGACTGGGTCTTGCATATCAATACATTAAATCCCATAATGGTATCCTAAACATTACAAGTCACCCGGGTAAAGGCACACACGTGGAAATTAAACTGCCTATAAGCAATTTAAAAAATTAAATTAATGTAAAACCTGATAGCATGGAAAAAATATTAATAATTGATGATAATGAATCATTGCGTTATACGCTTGAAAGTGTTCTTGAGGAAAATGGCTTTTTGCCAACATCAGCGGAAGACGGTGTAAAAGCGCTGGAGGAATTTAAAAGTAAATCTTACGACCTGGTTATATGCGATATGAAAATGCCAAAGATGGATGGCATGCAGATCCTTGCGGAAGTGAAGAAGATAGACCCGGAGATGCCTTTTATAATTTTAACCGCGTTTGGCGATATAAAGAATGCTGTTGAAGCAATGAAACAGGGCGCCAGTGACTACCTTACAAAACCGTTTGATAATGACGGTATGATCTTAACATTACGCAAAGCCCTTGAGATCAGGTATCTTAACAAAGAGCTTGCAATTCTCAGGAAGAGAACGGATGATTCATATAAAGGTGAGGGGATAATCGGCTCAAGTCCGCAAATGAAAGAAGTTTTTGACCAGGTGAAGATTGTCGCGCCCACAAATTTAACTGTTTTGATACAGGGTGAAAGCGGGACAGGCAAAGAAGTGATCGCGAATATGATCCATCGCGCCAGTGAACGTGCTGCCAAACCCTTTATTGCCGTTGATTGCGGTGCTATTCCCGAATCCTTGATAGAAAGTGAATTGTTCGGACATGAAAAAGGGGCCTTCACAGACGCAAAATCCCAAAGGGAAGGTAAATTTGAACAGGCTAACGGCGGCACAATTTTTCTTGATGAAATTACTAACCTTTCAGATCCAAACCAGATTAAATTGCTGCGCGCTATTCAGGAAAGAAAAATCACAAGAATTGGCGGCAAAAAAGCTTTAAACCTTGATGTTAGGATATTAACGGCTACAAATGTTAAACTTGCTGAGGCTGTAAACAATAACAAATTCAGGGCTGATCTTTATTACAGGCTTAATGAATTTCACATCGATCTGCCGCCGCTAAGGGCAAGAACCGGAGATCTCACTCAATTGGTTGATCATTTCATTAAGGATGCAAACGAAGAACTGAATAAATCTGTTAACTCTGTTTCCGATGATGTAATGAAAAAAATAAAGGCTCATCACTGGCCGGGCAATGTGCGTGAGCTGAGAAATACTATCAGAAGAGCAGTGCTGCTTACACCGGGAAATATAATGGAAAAGATCAGTATTACCGATGATGTTGCTCCCAAAACTGTTTACGAAAATCAAGCCGAAGAGAGTGATAATTCTTCTTTTGAAACGCTTACCAAAAAAGCTGAAAAAGATGCAATATTAAGCGCTTTGGATGAATCCGGAGGAAATAAATCAAAAGCAGCAAAGCTGCTTAATATGAATGAACGCACATTCTACCGAAAGCTGAAAAGTCTTGGAATAAACTAACGCGTTTCTGACTGCCTTACCTGTGTAAAATATTTTTGGCATAATGTTTGTATATATCTTTCTCTAAACTAAACAGGAGGTATATACAATGTTACAAAGATCAATGATTCTTTTGGGATTTTTTTCCCTGATTATATTTGCAGCCTGCACCAAAGAAGATAGAAAAGAAGTGAAGCAAACTATTGATTCTGCTTCACAAAAGTTGGGTCATGAGCTTGATACTGTTATCAATACGAAGCTCACAAATGATTCTCTTTTCAACAATGCCCCGGTTGAATCTGTTGACGGCGCAAATCTGAAAAGCAAAGAGTTCCGTTCTGCCCTTAATGACATATTTGACAAGTATGAAGATATCAAAGATGATCTCTCAGGTGATGATACTGCCGATGTCCGCAAAAATGCTGATGATCTGAAAAAAGTTTTAATGACTACAGGTTCATATGCGCCGGCCGCAGATATGGGTAAAGACTGGAAACTGTGGGTTTCAACATCTGAAAAAGTAATAGCAGCTCTGGCGGCCGCAACGGGCTTAGAAGCGCAGAGAAAAAGTTTTTCTGAACTTACCGCGTCTATGGAATCTATGGTTAAGCAGTTCGGGCTGGATAACCGTACGATCTATAAATTAAAATGTACCGCGCTTTCTGATAACACTTACTGGCTGACAGATTCCAAAGAACTCGAGAATCCGTTTACCGGAAAGGATACCTCCAATGGAAAAGATGAAAAGTGCGTTCGCGTAGTTTCTTCGTGGAAATTTGAATAAGAACTAAATTGAATACATGCTTATTTAAAGCAGGCCGGAATGCCTGCTTTTTTTTATGACATAATTGTCATTAAAATGTGATTGATCTCAAATGTTATGCGAAAATATCATTTTTTGACAACATTTTTTTGGCACGGAAATTGAAATACTATTATACAATCAAGAAATTATCTTAAAAACCTGCAATATAGAACAGAGGAGAAACTGTTATGACACAGATCAAAAATCCAATTGAAAAAAACATAAATACAGATACGAACAACAATGATCAAAACAGCCGTGATACCAGAACTGACCGTTCGCAGGAAGTTGATCTGCCGGTACCGGAAAAGAAAAATGACGACATCACAACAGGTATAAACGGTGAAAAACCTGAAAAGAATACAGGTCAGACCGGGCAGAAACCTGATGTAGAAAACGATGAAACTGCTGTCAGATCTGAAAGAAACAAAAACCAAAAGACCGGTTTTGATCCTGAAAATTCTTCTGAACCCGCAAGAAAAGATAAGCGTGGTGATGAACCTGAAAGGCTCGAAAGAGATGATACAACCGATCCTAAAACGAAAGATGCTGACTGGCAGCAGGATAAAATGAACGAAGCTAATAATCAGCAGGGTTCAAAACTGAATGTAGATAAAGCAGCCAGGCTTAACGATACCCGCGATGATTCGATCCTGGACCGTCCAAAAACTGAAACTTATGAAAAGGAACAGGGTGAAAATGTTGGCGGCAAGATAAAGAAAGAAAACCCCGCCCATGGAGCAGCTGAAAAAAAACGTGATGATAACAACAGAAAAAATCAGCCCTAAGGCGGTAAGTAACATTGTTAGAACTAAGAATTATAAACACAAAAAACTGGATTGAGAATTCAAAAATTAATCGGAGATGAAACAATGGCAAAAATGAAATCCCTGGAAGACTTCTTAGTGGAAGAATTAAAAGACCTTTACAGCGCGGAAAAGCAGCTTACAAAGGCTCTTCCTAAAATGGCAAAAGCGGCTAATTCAGATGATTTACGCCAGGCGTTTGAAGATCACTTAAAAGAAACCGAAGGACAGGTTGCGCGGCTTGAGAAAATATCCAAACTTGCCGGCAGATCTCTTGCCGGGAAAAAATGCAAAGCTATGGAAGGCCTGATAGAAGAAGGCAAGGAGATAATGGAAGAAGACTGCACTCCTGAAGTACGTGATGTTGCACTTATCGCGGCTGCGCAGAAAGTTGAGCACTATGAAATAGCATCCTACGGATGCGCGAAAACATATGCAAGGCTGCTTGGATACAGTGAAGTTGAAGAGCTCCTTGAAGAAACTCAGCAGGAAGAAAGCGCCGCGGATGAAAAACTCACCGGTCTTTCAGAAGAACTGAATGCTGAAGCGCTTGAACCCGCGGAAGCGGAAAAATAAGGAAATGAATTCCAAACTCTAAATCCTAATTTACCCCATTGGTCTGCCGTTCGTAATGCGGCAGACCAAATTTTATAAAAGGAAAAATGAGAATATATGCCTCGATCTAAAAATAACAAACGACCTTCGGTCAAAAAGAGAGCTGCCGGTTCAGGTTCTAAAGAGGGAAAAAAGTCTGCAAACAGGCATGCTGGCGCAGAAAAAAGGAAAAGTGAATTGCCCGAAAAACGTAAACGGCAATATAAACACATCCTGGAATCCGAAAAAAAAGAAGGCCGCCCTGTTAAAACAGCGAAAAGGATCGCTATGGCTACTGTAAATAAAACAAGACGCAAAAAAGGTGAAGCTAAATCAACTAAAAAGGGTTCAGCTAAAAAATAATGGAATTACTTGAAGTTGCAGGCGGAAGTGCTGCATTATACATAATTATTATAATCTGCCTCAGGCTTATCGGGAAAAAGGGTTTGGCTGAAATTTCACTGGGAGATCTTGTTTTAATAATTCTTATAGGTGAGGCAATGGGCTCTTTGATACCGCAGGAAAACGCGTTTATTTCAGCGGTTGTTTGCATAGTAACGCTTACTATCATGAACTTCCTGATAGTGAATGTTGCGTTCAGATCCAAACTGATCAGGGACTATCTGGAAGGCAGCCCGGTTATACTCGTAAAAAATGGCAGAATTGATCACAAAGCGATGAAGAAAGAAAAATTAACCGGAGAAGATCTGGAAGAAGCGCTGAGAGAAAAGGGGATCAAAGATATTAAAAAAGTGGAAACGGCAGTTCTTGAAACAGATGGTGATATAAATATAGTGGAAAAATAATCTATCATCAAAATTAAACGGAGGCACAGATATGAAAAATTTAATAGTTTACTTTTTGACAGTGGTTTATGTTTTTGCTGCTATTATAGTTCTTGTAAGTCCATAAATTAATTCTAAAGGAGATAGTATGTACAGATTAATGAAATCAGTTATCGAAATTATCGAGTCGCTGCGTGAAGAGGGTTACATCCACGATTTCAGTATTAAAAACGAAGAGCTGTGTTGTGATTCCGACGGCAGCAAATACGAGCCTGAAGATCTGATGATTGAGAAAACCGAAAGATATGAAGGGGATTCTAATCCCTCAGATAGCGCGATAATCTACGCAATAACAGCAAAAGATGGCACAAAAGGGGTATTGGTGGATTCATACGGTGCTTATGCTGACCCACAACTTGCAAAGATCATTGCTGATATACCCGTAAGAGAAGAACACGATCTGCAGGATAAGTAATTATAAGAGAGGAGAATCCTATGAACATTCATTCAGCTTCATTCAAGAATACACTTTTTCCGCTCAGCGCGGCATACGATAAATCATGGATCAAAAAGAATTCTTTGGGTGAAAATGTTTTATACAATCTTGAAAGTCTATGTGAAATAATGGAATTCAAGGAAGGTATGAGAGTGTTAGACCTGGGATGCGGAAGAGTTGCAAGCGCCGTCTTCCTTGCAAAGGAATTTGGCGTAGAAGTATGGGCTGTTGATCAATACATCGCGCCTTCAGAGAATTACCAGCGGGTTAAGGAAATGAATTGTGAACATAGTGTTTATCCTCTGAAACTTAATGCTAAAGAGCTGCCGTTTCCCGCTCACTTCTTTGATGCCATTGTATCTGTTGATTCCTACATGTATTTCGGAACAGACGAGAAGTTTACCCCGTATATTTCCCAGTTCCTCAAACCGGGCGGTACTATAGGCATTGTAGATATCTGTTTCAGTAAAGAAATAAACTATCTGGCTGAAGTACCTGAATTTATGCGGGAGCATTACCAGGATAAATGGTATTTCGTACATTCATTGGAATGGTGGGTAAAGTTGTGGGAAAAGACAGGTCATTTAAAGATACTGAATGCGGAAATTGTTCCTCAAAATGAATTCATTAAGAATGAATACATTAATGATTTTAAATACGCTAAAAAAAGTGATGCAATTGCCGAAGCACTGGAACAGGATAAAAGTGGCTTGATAAACATTTTCAGAATGACCGCCCAGCGATCGGAAAGACCTATTGATCTGGGTAATTATTGCATTGAGGTATGATCATATTTTATAACTATCTAAACGGAAGCAGAGGTCCAAAATGGAATTTATCATAATAGCAGTACTTATTGCTCTGGCAACATGGGGCATTTATGCCTTTTCTATTTACTACACTGCGAGAAGGTATGGTAAAAAAGGGAATGGAAGACATTAAGTTCAATCTTGGTTATTTTTCGTAAACGGTATTCCAGGGAGATATATCTATGGGTTCAAAATCAATCTATCAGGAAAGTGAATTATTCAAGCGTTATAAAAATAATCCGGTGTTAACACCGGCCATGTGGCCGTACAAAGTAAATTCTGTTTTTAACGCCGGCGCTACTATATACGATGGAAAAGTACTGCTGCTTGTCAGAATAGAAGACATGAGAGGCTTTTCCCATCTATGCAAAGTAGAAAGCAGGGATGGCTATACAAACTGGAAAATTGATCCTGCGCCGACATTATCACCAAAGCCGGATGAATTTCCCGAAGAAATATTCGGCATTGAAGACCCCAGGATCGTAAAGCTGGAAGATGAGGGAAGATTCGCTGTTGTTTATACTTCCTTTTCCGAAAGCGGACCGCTGGTTTCTTTGGCAACAACTGAGGATTTTCGTGGTTACAGACGGTACGGTGTCGTAATGCCTCCCGATGATAAGGACGCATCTTTGTTTCCGCGTAAATTCAACGGCAGGTATGTTTTGATACACAGGCCATCTCCAACAAGTTACCTCCTTGGCGCGCATATCTGGATATCACATTCACCTGACTTAAAACATTGGGGCGATAGCGCAATACTATTGCCGGCAAGAAAAGGAAGCTGGTGGGATGCCTATAAGGTCGGACTTGGACCACAGCCCCTGGAAACACCCGAAGGATGGCTCATAATATATCATGGCGTAAAAACTACGGCAGCGGGTTCTATCTACAGGCTTGGGCTGGCGCTGCTGGATCTTGATAATCCGCACAAAGTCATAGCAAGAAGTGATGAATGGATCTTTGGCCCCAACGAAGATTACGAAAGGATAGGAGATGTACCTGATGTGACTTTTCCATGCGGTATTGTATTGAAGGGTGATGAGTTAATTATGTATTATGGCGCTGCTGATACTACTATGGCAATTGCCACAGCTTCACTGAAAGAAGTTCTGGAATTTATTAGGAAGCATAACAAATAAGATGAGTAAAACATTCGGAGTTTCATTTATATCCTCCTTTATACCAAGGCAGTGCGGTATAGCAACATTTACAAACGATCTTGCGGATTCTTTCAACAGGATCCAAAACGGTTCCATACTCAGATCAAACATAACTGCACTGAACGATAACCCTGAAGGATATAAATATTCCAGGGAAGTCAAGTTCGAGATAAAAGATAAAAGCATCAACGATTTTAAAGAAGCCGCATATTATCTTAATCTATCAGATAAAGATATCATAAATCTTCAGCATGAATTCGGTCTTTACGGCGGCGAAGCCGGTTCGCATATATTATACCTGCTTGAAAATTTAAAAAAGCCCGTTGTAACTACACTTCATACTGTTCTTCAGCATCCCAATGAAGACCAGTTAAAAGTTATCCGGGAAATCGGAAGGTATTCTTCCTATATGGTGGTACAATCCGAAAAAGCGTACGGCATGCTTTCAGAAGTTTACGGTATTCCCTCTGAAAAAATAAAATATATTCCTCATGGCGCGCATGATGTACAGTTCCTTGATACAACATATTACAAAGATAAATTTCAACTAACCGAAAAAAAAGTTCTGCTTACCTTCGGGCTGTTAAGCCCGGGGAAGGGTCTGGAAGATGTCATAAACGCACTGGCTGAAGTTGTCAAAACAAATCCCGATGTTGCGTACATAGTTCTTGGCGCAACGCACCCTCATGTTAAAAAACAATATGGCGAGTCTTACAGGAACAGTCTTGAAAACCTTGTAAAGAAACACGGCCTGGAAAATAATGTCATATTCATCAACAGGTTTGTAGATACTGAAGAACTGCTGGAATTCCTGCTTATGAGTGATATATATATATCACCATATCACAATCTTGAACAGATCGTATCCGGTACGTTAACGTATGCGCTTGCATCCGGCAAAGCAATAATTTCTACACCGTACTGGTACGCCGAAGAGCTTCTTAGAGACGAAAAGGGCATTTTGTATGAGCCGCATAACATCGCATCTTTAAGTACTGCTATAAAAGATCTTCTTGATGATGAAAACAAGCGTAACAGGCTTCGCAGGAACGCTTACGAGGCGGGAAGAAGCATGATATGGGACGAAGTTGCAAAAAGGTACTATGAAATTTTCCAGCAGGCTGCAGCTGAATATACCATAAATTCAACCAGTCTTGTTCCATCGCAAAAATATAAAATGATACCTTCTTTGCCGGAAGTAAACCTCACGCATTTACGCAATATTACCGATAGTACCGGTATTTTGCAGCATTCAATTTTTTCAATTCCTAACCGCAATGAAGGCTATTGTATTGATGATAATTGCAGGGCATTACTGGTGATTATCATGAACAAGTATCTGTTCCACGATCCGCTTGCCGACCGGTTATTATACACTTACCTTTCTTTTATACATTATGCGTATAATAAAGAATCCGGATTGTTCAGGAATTTCATGAGTTATGAAAGGAAATGGCTGGATGAATCAGGTTCCGAGGATTCTAATGGAAGAACACTCTTCGTATTGGGGTATTTTATTAAGAATGCAGAAGATCATTCACACCTTGCACTATGCAAATTGCTGTTTGATTCCACTGTAAAGAACATGGAAAAATTCACATCATTGAGATCTATTGCCCATATAATAATGGGCTGCATATTCTACCTGCACAGATTTTCAGGCGCGCGTGATGTTAAAAGGATATGTAAAAAACTGCTTGAAAAACTGAATGAATCCTACGAAAAAAATTCTAAGGATGAATGGAAATGGTTTGAGGAGTGCCTTACCTATGATAATGCGCGCCTGCCACAAGCGCTGCTGATGGGAGGAATATACTTCAAGAACAGTACCTTTTTATATAATGGACTGGAGTCTCTTAACTGGATGTATGACGTTATAAACGATAAAGAAAAGAATTACATTTCACCTATCGGCAACGAAGGCTGGTACTATAAGGGCAAAGAAAAAGCTAAGTTTGATCAGCAGCCGGTGGAAATTGCTTCAATCATAGATGCATGCTACCAGGCATATCTCATTTCAGAAGATATGGAGTGGATCAGCAAAATTGGTGTCGCCTTCAGCTGGTTTCTTGGTAACAATGACAGGCAGGAACCTCTCTATGATTTCACAACCGGCGGCTGTTTTGACGGATTGACTTCGGCAATTACAAACCAGAACCAGGGTGCGGAATCAACCATCAGCTGGCTTACATCCCTGCACAGAATGTATCGTATAAGACAGGAACTGCAGGTTGAGTAGCAAATTCAAAATAAAGGCTGTGCCTTCACTGATCGTGCAGGCGTACTATGAAATGCTTGATGACAAGGGTTTCAAAATGGCAGCTGCGCTTTCGTATTATGCGGCTTTTTCACTGGGACCCCTGCTTATTATAGTAATTTCCATTGCCGGCTTCTTTTTCGGAGAAGATGCTGCAAAGGGCCAGGTGTTTTCCGAATTAAAGAATCTTGTAGGGCCCGATGGCGCAGTTATGATAGAGACAATTCTAAAGGGTGCTTCCAGCAAATCAACCGGCATTTTTGCCGCAACTCTAAGTATAGTTCTGCTGATACTTGGTTCAATTGGTGTATTCCTTGAATTGCAGGAATCATTAAATATTATCTGGGGAGCAGAGTTGAAACCCGGCAAGGGGTTATGGCTGTTCATAAAAAACCGTCTCGTTTCGTTTTCTATGGTAGTTGCAACGGGCTTTCTGCTCATGGTATCGCTTATAATATCTTCTTTGATCTCAATTGTAAATACTTTCATGGGTGAGCAGTTCCCTTCGCTCATTCCCATGGCATTCATTTTTAACAATCTTTCTTCTCTTATTGTTTTAACAGTTTTGTTTGCAATGGTTTACAAAGTTCTTCCTGATGTTTTGATCTCATGGAAATATGTATGGTTCGGGGCAATCTTAACATCCGTGCTCTTCACTCTTGGTAAGTACCTTATCAGCCTGTATCTTGGAAGCTCCTCGTTCAGCTCTACATATGGAGCCGCGGCATCACTGGTAATTATTTTTGTTTGGATATATTACTCAGGGCTTATATTGTATTTTGGCGCTGAGCTTACCCAGGTGTTCCGGAAAAGGTACAGCGATCAAAAACTATTGCCAACAAATGATAGCATAATTGTGCCGAAGGCTACTGATCTGATCAACAGCGCAGTCAAAAAGTCATCCGTTAAAAAGGTTAAAGCAGGATGAAAGATCTTTCCAAAATACTGAAGAAAAGCGGTAAGATAGCTTTATGGTTTTCAGGTATTGTGTTACTTCTTCTGGTATTAATCTTTATTTTTATTCAGAGCGATACCTTTAATAAATTTGCTCTAGATTACACTTTGGATGAGCTCAATTCATCACAAACTCCCCGCGAAAATAATATCAACGCCGAATCAATTGAAGGCAATATACTTTATGGTATAAAACTGAATAAAGGTAACATAACCGTGCGGCATGATACATTGCTTAGTTTTGATTATTTGATGGTAGATTATGATCTTTGGGGATTGCTTGATAAGAGGATCTCGCTGGCAAGCGTTATACTGAATGAACCTGTTATCAATGCTTCAAAGATCAGTTCAGGCGATAGCCTGATATGGAATTTTGAGAACCTGTTCGCTCCTTCGGAGCCTGATACATCAAGCTCTGCGTTTGATTGGGACCTTTCAGTTGAACTTCTGAAAATACATAATGGCTTTTTCAGAGTATCAGATGATTCAGCAAAGCTGCTGCCCGCATGGGAAGAAAAAAGAACGCTGATGGAAAGTTTTGATATGTTCAAAACTGATATTTCCGATTTCAACCTGGAGCTGAGCGCCAAATATTACAATGACTTTAAATCCATAAATATCAATCATCTTTCGTTCAATACCAACTCAGATTTGAATGTTGAAAAAATGCACTTTAACGCTGTGCTGAATGAAAGAGATACAGTGACCGATCTGTGGAATTTTGAATTGCTCACTAACAGGTCCGATATTAAAATATACCGGATCTACGCTGAGAGGTTTAATCCCTTCTACGAATTCAGTTATGAAGAACTTGGCAATAAGAATGTTGAAATAAGCTTAGATATACAGAAATTTGATTTCAAAGATCTGCGTTTCTTTTTGCCCGAGCTTAGCATACTTGATACTATTGTTGGGGTAAAAATCGATGCAGCAGGAAAGTACGGCGACTTGAATGCTGAAAACATTACCCTTACTCTTCCTAACTCCAGGATTGGTCTTAAAGGCAAAATAGCTAACCTGCAACTACCTGATAGCCTGTACATGGATGTTTACGGAAATAATATCATAATTAATGCTGCTGATATAAAGCAGGTTTACAAGGGTGAACTCCCTGATTTCAGCGGCGTTGGAAATGTAAGGGCGGATATTAAGTACAAAGGTACATATTCAAAATTCCAAACCGAATTTTATATAAACACAGATGCAGGCTATTCAGAAGGTGATGTATTTCTGGATCTGGATAACGAAATATATTCAGGTTATGTTAACACGCGTGCGCTTGATATAGGCAGAATTGTGCGGGATAACAGTTTGAGGAGCAGCCTTAACCTGAACGCCAAATTTGACGGCAGGGGATTTGACCCTGTTAATATGAATACAAATCTGGTTTACTCAATAAATGGTTCCGGATTTGGTAAATATGATATCAGAACTTCCACAGGCACTATCCATACAAACAACGGAAACGTTACACTAAATGTTAAACACTCTTCTTCAATGGGAAATGTTTCCGCTGCCGGAAAAGTAAACATCAGCAACATGAAAAATCCTTCATATAACCTGAAAGGAAATGTAAATGCTCTGAATATTGCAGCTGTGACCGGAAACACCGGTGATAAAAGCAGCCTTAATTTCGATTTTGATATTAACGGTACCGGCATTTCGCCTGAAAACATAAATGGCAACTATAGAATGGATATTACTGAATCATTTTACGGGCAGTATGAGATCCCTTCAACTCCTCTTAATGCGGAAATACACAGCAGCAATTCAAACGGTACCATAAGTATCACAACTGATATGGCTGATGTAAATGCTCAAGGTTCTTTTAAACTGGATGAACTGGTTGATGTGATAGTATATAACATTTCACAGGTTAGTGAACAGATAGTAAATAGTACAGGTACATCCGGTCTTATGAGCGATTCAACATCCCTGATTGAAACAGAAACTTTCAATACACTGCCTGTTGGCGGGAATATAGATCTAACCTACTCTCTGAGCACGAGGGATAGCGTTAAACTTGGCAAAGTTCTCAAACCCTTTGGCGTTTACTTCAATGGTAATGTTTCAGGTAATATCAGTAATTTTTCAGGCGGTTTTAATTTAACCAATAAAAGTGATATCAGATCCTTCCTGTATAACGATACTGCTATTGTATTGAAGAATGTTAACTCAAGTGCTGTTATAACCAATGATTACACCGGCACGTTAAGCGGATTAAAAGTTGATGTTATAACCACAGGTGAACGGATATCTTTTGGCGCTAATTCATTCGATTCCGTTGCTGCGAACATCAGGATGCAGGGAAGCGATGCCGGAATTATGCTGCGCTCAAAAATGGATACAACCGGCAGCGCATTGATATCAGGAAAATTGACTCTAGGTAATTCAAAAGTCTCCGCGGATCTTGATACGGTCAAGGTTGTTTACAGCGGCTATAATATAGAAAATCAGGATAACTGGTTGTTCAGCTTCAACCGGGGTGACAGGTTTATTTTTGAGCAGTTTAATATAAAGAGTTATGATGCTGTGGTGAATCTTAGCGGGGAGCTTTCCTTAAATGAGCAAAGTGACCTCAAACTTGAGGGCAAAGATCTGAAGATCACAGATTTAGCTGATATTATTAACAAAGCTGATTCATCATACATAATTTCAGCTGATGAAGATATTGAAGGTGAATTTTCAGCGTTTATGATTACCTATAAAGGTACAATGGATGCGCCGGAGATAAATGCTGATATAAAAACCAATACATTAAAGTACCAGGAAACAGATATTGGAGTTTTAACAGTGAGCGTGGAATACCAAAGTAATATTGCTGATGCTTTGCTGAAAATGGAAAATGCAGAAAATAAGGGAACACTTACCCTTAAAGGAAGTGTGCCATTTCAAAACCCGCTTTCAGGTGATACGTTAAACCAACTGAACGTATCCACCATGCCTGTTGATATAAATTTTAAGGCTGATAATTTTCAATTGGATTATTTCAGTCTGCTGGTGAAAGATATTGCAAGTTTGCGCGGGATTCTTAACGCAGATCTTTCTGCAAAGGGTACTGCATCGGATCCCGGGTTATCAGGTAATTTAAAAATTACAGAGGGAGGATATTTACTGCCTCTAACGGGAATGGATTACAGTTTTGATGTTGATATGAGCACAGATAATTTTAAGCTTGTACTCAACAGGCTTAAAATATACAATGAAGAAGATGATTCAAAGCATATTGATCTATACGGCAGCCTTGATTTCAAAGACTTGAAAATTTCGGATATAGATCTCCAGGCTTCGGGTGATATGGTTCTGCTTGATTCTGATGTTGAACAAAATGACCTGGGAGTTTATGGCTATATTCTGGCAGGTATAGGCAGTCCGCCCGTAAAAGTAACAGGCTCTCTTGATAGCCTGTTTGTCACAGGTCAATTGCTGATAAAAGATGCTACAATATCCTCAGTTCCGCTTGAAGGAACCGGTTATAATACGGATGATGACAATTTTGTTTACATAGAAGAAACATTTGATTCTCTTATTACTAACCCTGATTCACTGAAAGTGCTTGAACCCGAAGAGTATGCTATGCTAAATCCCTTTGAAAGATCTCTATACCTGCTTTCTGCTGATAGCACCAAAGAAACACTGGTGAATCTGGATATCAATGTGAAAACCGAAAGCAGTATCTATGCTTCAATTGATTTCAATAATTTGACACGTGACAGACTATTTGGTGAGCTGATAGCAGATCTGGATATAAAAACCGTTAACGGCAATCTTCAGGCATTTGGTTCTGTTGATGTCGCAGGTGATTCATACTACAGGTTTTACCGTGATTTTAAGCTTGACGAAAGCAATATTAAATTTGATGGAGATATATCCGATCCTATTCTTGATATTAAAGGAGTATATGCCAGTACAAAGAATAACGAGCAGTATGGTTCAGTTACCACAAGTGAAGTAGAAGTAGTTATTACTGTTAAAGGAAGTGTTAAAGAGCCTGAATTGACCCTTAACCTATTCCAGGATGGCAGTGAAGTATCGGGCAGTGATGCGCAGTCAGATGCAATTACATACCTGCTGTTTGGCAGATATAAAAGCGAACTCTCTGCTTCAGAAAGGACAGCAGTTGCCTCATCGCTTGGAGCCTCTGTGGGCTCTCTGTATGCTTCATCATACCTTTCACAAACAGTGAGAGAAGTGCTTCCTTTCATTGTTGACGCTCAGTTCAATTACACTGAAGGCAATGTACAGGATACGGATGTTGAACTTATATCAGAGCTTGGTGATGCAAGGGTAAAGTTCGGCGGTAAACTGCTTAAAGATGTCAAAAACTTTGAACTTGTGGTTGATTACCCCCTTAACAAACTTCTGAAACTGAATCTGCCTGAAACACTGCTGCTGGAATTTGCCAGGGAAGAGAAGAAGCAGGCATTGACATCAAACCAGAATGATATAATGACAACTGAGATCAAAATACTTTATAAGATCAAATTCTAAAACAGCAAATTGCCTCTAAAATGCCTGCCCAATGCCAAACTGAACCGCGAACTTATCTTTGAATATTCTGCCGGGGTTATCAAACAGCCACTGTTCACCTTCCGGAGCTGAGGGGTCATAAAGCCTGAAACCAAAATCAAATCTTATTGGCCCGATAAATAGGTCATACCTTATACCAAATCCAACTGCCATAGCGATCTGTGAAAACCTGAAGTCTCTGTGCGTTTCCCATACATTGCCGTAATCCAGGAATAAAGCCGCGCCAAGGGCGCTTGTAAAGCCTTCAGCATTGGGAAATAGTTTTTGGCGGAGCTCAATGCTTCCTTCCAGAAGGAATGTGCCGCCATCTATTTTGTTATCAAGGATACCGTTACCTTTGGCATTCCATCCGCGCAAACTGCTCGAGCCTCCGCTGAAAAATTTGTAAGGCGGCTGAACCGGTATAATATTCTCACCGGCGCCGTATTCAATTATATCTCCAATCTTAAAGTTTGTGGCCAGAACAGTATTATCCTTCTTTGCCAATGAAAAATAGAATTTGTTGAGAGTATATACCTTAAAGAACTGAGAGTAAAATACGCTTCTGCCTAACAATCCCGTCACCAGCCGCGGAATTAACCCGGCATTACCTGCCATTATGGAATGATAAAATCCCCTGGAGGGTGCAAGCAGATTATTGGTGTTATCGTGTTCAAATGTTATGCTCAATATGGAGTTAAACTGAGTTTGTCTTCCTGTTGCAATGGTATCGTATTTTATCCATATTAACTCCTCATTCAGATCAAGGTAAACGTTGTTGTAGAAAGTATGAGGCGCTATGAAGTAGTTTAGTGTAGTAAGGTTTGCGATAAAATAATTTTTGTAGTTTTCCACGTTATTGAAGCCAACTGATACTTTATCTGTTAGCGTAATATTTCTTCTCAAGAAATGCGGCTGTGTTACCGTAGCGGAAAATTCTGTCCTGTTTATATCAGTCGAGTTAAAATCTTCTTCTAACTCAAGCATAAGAGTCCTGTTTCCTGATAGAAAGTATTTGTTCAGATATCTTATGCCTGCACCGAGGTAAAACCTGTTTTCGAAATTTGATCCCTTAATGAAAGGCGTAAGTTCATTTTTTTTGTTCAAAGTTATATCAGCAGAAAAGTTTACTTTGCTGCCGTTGTATTCTTGCTGGTTTAGTTTAGCGCTGGAAATTATAGGAATCTTTGACATGTTTCTTTCGCTTTCGAGTTTTTTTGCTTTGCTGTAAATTTCTCCCTCTTTATAGGATATTTCTTCAGCAGGCAGCTCTGTTCTTACTCCGTATTCGTTATCTTTTATGTTAATTTTGGTGTTACCAAAATAATAGAGTGTATCTGCTCCCGCAAGGTTCAGCGTTACTTTGACAGTGTTTTCCTGTTTGTTACGTGAAATCACTGTTCCTGAATCGAGCGTATATCGCGCATTCATGAATCCGTTGTTCTGTAATGTATCGAGAATTTCGTTTCCGTATTGTAAAATAAATACCTTGCTGTAGTTATCTCCTCTTTTAATAGTCTTGATCTTTCTGATCTTGCTTAGAGTTTCGGGAGGAATGTTTTCCAGGCCGTTGACACTTACCGAATCTACTATGTAGCGTTTATTTTCGGTTATTTTAAAGATTATTGATGCTTCGGAATCTTCACGATCAACTCTTATGGTAGTATCAACTGTAATATCAAAAAAACCATTATCAAAATAGAATTTTTTTAGTTTCTGAATATCGCCCTCAACAAGTTTCAGGGTGAATACACTGCTTTTGGATAGAGCAATGGCATCTTTTAGTTGACTCTCTTCAAAGGTTTGTTTACCTGTAAATGAAAATTCAATTTCATCAACTTCAAGTATTTCCTGGGTATAGGTTGATTGCGGATAAATAGAAATAAGGAAGACAAACAGTATTATTGTTTTCCTTATTAACCTGTTTCCGCAGTATGTAATGTATTTTTTATCCCTTCGCATCTTACTGTACACCCAGATTTTTAAGACAGTTCTCAATATTTATTCCTTTACCAAGAACTCCTTTAAACAGATCTCCCTTTTTCTTTAACCTGTTAAATATATTCTTCATCGTGAATTCTTCGGGTGCTTCAATTGAACTTAGCTCTTTCCATTCAAGAGGCGTGGATACCGGTGCTTTAGCCCTTGGCCTAACGCTGTATGGCGCTGCCAAAGTCTGACCGGTCCTGTTCTGCAGGTAATCGATATATACTTTCCTCTTGCGTTTTGCCGGTGATCTTTCAATGCTGGTAAAATCAGGTACAAGCTCATTTGTAAGTTCTGCAATAACGTGCGCGAATTCCCGCGCAATTTCGAAATCATACTTTTTGTTTAAGGGTATGTAAATATGTACACCTGTTGCGCCGGAAGTCTTGCAATAACCTTTGGCCTTAGCTTTATCGAGTACTTCTTTTACGGCAAATGCAGTTTCCACTACTTTTTTGAACGAAATATTTAGAGGATCAAGATCAATCGCCAGATAATCAGGGTTATTGATCTTTTTTATTGTTGAAAACCAGGGATTGATCTCTATACACCCAAGGTTTACCATGTAAAGCAGAGAAGCTTCATCGGTACACACATAATAATTTATGTTCTCATCGTTTGATTCAGAATACACTTCTTCAGTTGTGACCCAATCTGCTACTTTATCTTTTACATCCTTCTGGTAAAAACTTTTGCCGTTTATACCGTTTGGAAACCTGTTTAATGAGTGGGGCCTGTTTTTAATGTATGGCATAATGTATTTTGAAACCAGGTGATAGTATTCAATAAGTTCACCTTTGGAATACTTTTCCTTTGGCCAATAGATCTTCTGCAGATTGGTTAATTCAACAGTTTTGCCCTTAATTTTTACGGCTTTATCCATGTTTTATTTTATTTGTTATTCCCGGAAATTGAGACACAAAAGTTACTTCTTCAGCTTCTTTATCATCCCGCATTCTTAGAAATACAGGATGCCTTAAGATCCCGTCTTTTGTCAATTGAGAGAATTTTACTTCGCACACTAAGCGCGGTTTTAGCCATGTTACCGGGGCATTAGGCTTTGGTGGATTGGTGAATGGACTCTTAGCGGCCGAATACTTTTTCAATGTGCTGAAGATTTTTTGCTGAATAGAAAAGTTGAAACCGGTACCGGTGTGACCAATGTAAGTAAGTTTGCCGGCATTAAATACGCCTAATATCAAAGCTCCAAAATATTTGCGGCTGCCCCGTGGTTCAGTATAACCGCAAATTACCGCATCTATAGTATGTTCGGTCTTTATTTTTAGCCAACTCTGCGACCGGGTATTTTCGTAATACCGGCTATCTGCTTTCTTTGCGATAATACCTTCAATGTTCAGCTTTGTTACTTCCTTGAACAGTTCCACGCCGCTTTCAGCAATATGCTCACAATATAAAATATTATCTAAGCCTGGTATCAGCTCTTTTAGCAGTTCTTTTCTTTGTGTTACCGGCAGAAGTTCGGTGCTGTATCCGTTAAGCCAAAGCAGATCAAACACATAGTAAACTATGTTTCCTTGGCCTGTTTTATGGTGGTTTTGTATCTGTTGGAAGCTGGGCCTGTTACTTTCGTCAATTGCAACGGCTTCGCCGTCGATTACAAAGTCACCTTTTATCTTTTTAAGCGATCTTGTTATACCGGGAAATAGATTATCAAATGAATTTAGATTCCGTGAATTCAGCGAAGTGGTATTTTTTCTCTTTTTAGAAATCACCCTGTAACCATCCCACTTAATTTCAAAGATCCACTCTTTGCTGTTGAATGGCTTATCATAAAGAGTCGCCAGCATTGGTCTAATATTTTCCGGAAAGGGAGTTTTTGTAAGCCTATTTAGTATTTGATTTTTTCCTGCCATTAGCTTTCCGTAACATTTCAATAGTTTTTCCGCTTATAACAGACTTGTTCTTTGTAAGTATATCCTTTTCAACGGCATATTCATCCTGCTTCTTAATCAATAACCATGATCTGTCATCTTTCTTCATGTTTACAAGCGCAAACTCGCCCTTCAATTTTTTCCCGAGAAGTACCAGCTTTAGATCTCCCTTTTTGAGGGCTTTTCTAAGCAGTTTTTCATTTTCCTTTTTATCGCCTCCACCGTTTGCCGGAAGGTAAACGCCGCTATCCCAAACTATTACTTCACCAGCCCCATAATTACCTTTTGGTATAGTGCCTTCAAAATCCCTGTAATCAAACGGGTGGTCTTCTACCATCATTGCAAGTCTTTTATCCGCGGGATTCATTGAAGGTCCCTTAGGTACTGCCCAGCTTTTGAGCACTCCTGCAAGCTCAAGCCTGAAATCATAATGTAAGTGGCTTGCGTCATGTTTCTGAACTACGAAAATAAGATTACTGCCGGCGGTTTTCCCTTTACCGGCCGGCTCTGTTGTTTCCTTGAAGTTTCTCTTTTTTCTGTAATTGCTCAGGCTCATATTTCAATCAGAGGTCAGGCTGCTTTATTTTTCATGCTCTGTTTAAGAAGCTTCATTAAATTACCGGCGGAACTTGGTTTTGGCTCTTTACCTTTAGGTTTCACCTTTTGACCCTTTGCTTTCTTTGTAATTATCTTTTTAAGCTCATCAACATAAGTATCCTTGTATTCTTTTGGATTGAACTTTTTGCTTAACTGCTTCACAAGATCGATGGCCATTTCAATTTCCTTTTTAGTAACCTGCTTTGATGTTGGAATTGAAAGATCCGCAGTGTTCCTTATCTCATCAAAATATCTTATTTGGTTAAAGATAATTACATCGTCAAATATTCTTAACAAACCAATGTGCTCCCGGTTTTTAAGTACGAACCTGCCAATACCTGCCTTCTTTGTTTGTTTAATTGCTTCGCGGAGCAAAGCATATGATTTTGTACCTGATCTGTCTGGCTCGAGAAAATATGGCTTCTCAAAATAGACCGGGTCTATTTCCTTTTCATTTACAAAATGCATTATATCTATTGTGTGAGATTTTTCAACACTTGCGTTTTCAAAATCTTTATCTGTTAACACAACATAATCACCCTCTTTATACTTGTAACCCTTAACTATATCTTCGTAGGGAATTTCCTTGCCGTCATCACGGCACACACGGGCAAATCTTACCTGGCAAAGGTCACCCTTGCGGAGCATATCCAGATCAAGTGTATGGCTTTGTGAAGCTGAGTATAATTTTACCGGAATGTTCACGAGCCCGAAACTTATGGAGCCTTTCCAAAGTGCTTTCATTAGATCAATCTATTGGTTTCAGGTCTGCCAAGGCAGGACCGTTAATTACTTTGCCTGTTGCTTCGAAGCGGGAACCGTGGCAGGGGCAATCCCAGGTGCTTTCTGTCTTGTTCCATTCCACCACGCATTTCAGATGAGGGCACAATGCTGAAAATTTATGGATCTTTCCCTTGTTATCTCTGTAAACCGCGGCTTTATCTTTCCCGAAACTCATTATGGCTCCGGTACCAATTGGAATTTCTTTCTCTTCACCATATTCAGGCGGAGTTATCAGATCAATATACTGCACTGCAGTATTGAAACCCTCTTTAATGAATTCAGGGGCGGCTTTTAAAGTGATCCTTTTGGGATCATAAAGTTCGGCCCATTTGTTTTTTCTTCCATTTATGAGGTCATCAAGTAAAATTGCCGCGTATGAAGCGTGGGTTATACCCATACCTGAATCACCGGTGGCTATATAAACATGTTCGGGATTTTCAGGATCTTTGCCGATAAAACTCAAACCGTCAAATGGCTCCAACACTTGACCGGACCACTTGTATTCTACATGTTCTGCCATTGGGAATCTTTCGGTCGTCCATTTGATCAGATTGTTAAACCTGTGTTCAGTGTCATCATCCTGGCCGGTTTTGTGGTCTTCGCCGCCTACAATTAAAATATCATCCTTTTGCTGCTTATAGATCCTTACATAGTGGTAAGGATCTTCATTATCCCAATATAGCGCATGGGGGATTGAATCTTTTGGTATCCTTACTCCTATCACATAGGTCCTGTATGCAGATTGTTTCGTGTGAATGGCTAAATAATCACTTACAGGGCTGTTGGTAGCAATTACTATATCACTTGCTGTAATAGTAATTTTGTCTTTTGTTTCAGCAATTGCCCGCTTGCCATCTGTGATCTTGTTAATATGGGTTTGTGTATATATTCTGCCGCCCATATCAATCACTGCTTTTGCAATTCCGCTGAGATATTTCAGCATATGAAATTCTGCCTGGTTGGGGAATTCAAGACAAGGATAGTCTCCCAGCTTATCATAAGGCGGCTCCGCTGCTATGTTTACAGTGATTCCTGCTTTCATGCAGGCATTGTACTCTGTTTCCAATATCCCCGCGTTTTCATCCGGTTTGAATATCAAATAACCATTTAACCGCGTGAAATCACATTCTATATTATTTTCATTTATAATTTTCTCAATTAGATCTATTCCCGCAGTTTGGCTTTCTGCGGCCAGGCGGGCTGCTTCTTCTCCATGCAGTCTTTCTAAGATATAGTATCTGTCATCAATTACATTTGTGATATGCGCCGTAGTTCGTGAAGACTCTCCGCCCGCAATATTTCCATCATCAACTATAACTACTTTCTTTCCTGAACGAAGCAGCAAATAAGCTGCTGTCAAACCGGTTATACCTGCGCCAATGATGCATACATCGCACTCGGTGTTGCCGGTTAACATAGAAAATTTGGGGACATCAAATGTCCCCATCCAAATTGATTCTGTCCTTCCTGATTCAGGTTTCATAGTTCAGCTCACCTATGCAACAGGGTTTCTGCCCTGGATTAATCTTATAAGCACCGCTACAACTGCCAGCACTATCAAAATGTGTATGAAGCCGCCCATCGTATAGGAACTTACCATCCCTAATAACCAAAGCACAAGTAATATTAACGCAATTGTCCAAAGCATGATCGTTTCTCCTTTTTTTAATGTGTGATTGAAATTTATACTTATTGTTTGCCGCTTTTACCTTCATTCTTTATTTCAGGAACCGGGGTTACCGTTACAACTGCCGGGTTTGAAACATCACCAAACAAGCCCGTTTCACCTGATGCCAATCTCCATTGTAGTGTGTACGTACCCGGTGAATACGGAACTACATCAAAGTTAAATACTTTTGAACCGCCGGGCGAAATTGTTTCATCTAGACTCACGGAATAGCTGTTCCAAAAATTCCCCGTTAACGGATTTCCTGCTGCATCCAGCATTATTAACCTGTAATTACCTTTATCCCAGCTTGTTTTGCCGGTATTGGTATAGCTTACCATAACTTTATAAAACTTCCCGGCTTCCATCTCTGAAGGAACTGTTTGCTCAACAAATGCGCTGCTGTTAAGAGCGTCATTAAAGCCCACTTCATTGTTCACAGAAATTTCAAGGATTTTACTTACATCGCCAAATACACCGGCGGAATTTGTAAGCTGCGCACTGATTTTATATACTCCTGCAGTGGAGGGAGCCGTAACTGTGATCTCGAATGTTGCGGTGTTTTCTGATTCAATGGTCTTGGTAAGATCAAGTTCTGAAACTGCCCATACGGGTGATTTCGAATCCTCGTTGGAAAAAAGTTTTAATCTTACTTCGCCTGGTACCCACGATACTGTGCCGGAATTCTGAAAGGTAACAATTAAATTGTATTTCTGCCCGGGAATCATTCTATCCGGGATCGATTGGTTAACAAATTTTGAATCATAACCTGTTGAGGTTTGTGATTTGATGTTAACTGTAAGTAGCTGGAGTGTAATTAAGGCCGGTAATATAGATACGAGTATTGCTTTCATTATTTGTAAATTCTCCTTTCATTATAGAGTAAGTATCAATTACCGTGCCAATGTTCTAAAATTTAGTTTAGCATAATGCAAACAAAAAACAACAAAATTACTTCATTTCTTGACAGATCAACTGGAATGTTCTGTCAATAATGTCATACCAGTTAATTATTCTTAGTGGTATTTAAGCAAATTTCAGAGCTTAAGAAATGGCACAGAAATTGCTGTTAACTAATCATAAATATAATTTAGGAGGATAGAACCATGAAATATTTATTGGCAATTATATTAAGTGTAACGATCTCTTATTCACAAAGCGTATACGGCAGCAGTTCAGGGAACGTGCTGAGTTTTTCAACAATCGTAAAATCGCCGGTATTGAAAAGCTTGAAAGTGGATCTCAATTCCGATGGTCATTCCGAAAACCTGAAAGGCGAAAGTATAATTGTTTTGGGTGAAAATGAAGTTTGGGTAAAAAATACCGAACTTGTTTCTGAGAGCGGTGATAAATATTTTTTTGGCAATAAGCTGAAGAAAAATGAAACTAATCTGGTAAGGCAGGTTTCAGCGGAATATGGATATATTTTGGTATATGGAGAAGGTAACGGCGAGGTATTGGTTTACTTAGCCGGATCAAATGGTGAAAAAGATTCTGATGCTTTTTCAATAGAATTGTAATTAACATATTTTTATTTCAATAAAAAGGCTGTTACTCAATGGAGTGACAGCCTTTTTTCTCGAATTTTATAAAATCCTTTGCATTTTAAAACCCAAGAAATGTATTATTTTCCTTTCTTTATTAAGAAAAGAGGTAAAAACAAAACTAATAATTGTCACTTAGCATTCTCTCTTAATTCCAAGCCCTTGTTTATAAATATATTTATTATTGGGAATTCCCTATATTTGCACTATTTGCAAAAAGGGGGAATACAATGTTTAAACGATTACAATTTTTGAGCTGGGCTATAATGCCCGCGATCATATTTTTTCTAATTACAGGATTTGATAAATGCACAGGCAACCCGCCGCCCGTAACAAACCCACCACCTAAAAATTGTGATTCCTTAAAACCTGTTGGAAAAATCATAAATTCAAAAAACATAAAATCTGTTGATAGCCTGAAACGGGAAACAACCCGCAACTTGAATGCAATTCACAGGTACGGTGCGGGTTCATTTATTGTTGCAGGCGATTCCGGAACAATAATGATAACACCAAACGGCGGATTGAACTGGCTTCTGCCTGCTTCAGGAACACTCAAAAATCTCTATGGCAGCGTCATAAATGACTACGACACAATGATGGTAGTTGGTGAGAGCGGTAAAGTAATAAGATCAAATAATAGAGGAGTAACATGGAATAACATAAATTCCGGTACAACAAAAACATTGAGGAGTGTCTGCTTTCCCACAAAATTCACTGGATATTCTTCCGGTGATAGCGGTATTGTGATCAAAACAACCGATGCCGGACTTAGTTGGAGCACTATATACTCTTTCGATACAACCGGAAGTGTTAGATCAATATACTTTGCTGATTCATTAACAGGGTGGTTCTGCACTTCCAAGGGGCGGATATATAAATCAATTAACGGCGGAAGTTCATGGAGCATACAATACAGTAATTCTTCTGTATCGCTCAACTGTATATCTTTCAACGGAACATCTAAAGGAACTGCTGTTGGCAGCGGCGGTACCATAGTTGAAACAAATAACGGCGGAAGCACATGGATACTATCCGCATATAATGCCGGCGTGGACTTATATGGTGTCCACCGCGTAAATGATAATCTCGCATTTATCTGCGGTAAGGGAAAGATAATCCGCGAGTCAAACAGTACGATGGCAGAAATTTTAAATAATCCGGCATACAAATTCAATGCTGTTGATCCGGACCCATATATAATGGGTTTATCCGTCGCTGATTTAGGCCTGATTACAGAAGTTAGCGTTTCTGAATGCGATTGCACCAATAAGAACGACCTGGTTATGTTTCCAACAGAAGAAAATAACAAATGGAGAATCAGCATCAGGTTGAATCATAATTCAAACTTCAGAGACTACATCAGGATCATCGTCCCGGGTTTTGAGTTTGACAATAATGTTCTTACAGGATGGACTCAATCAGACCAAGTAGGAACAGTTGACCCATCACTTGATTACATTGCAAGCAATTCAGGTAATTCTCAAGGTCCACAGCAGGTTGGCAGTTATAGCGTTTCGGGGGTGAATGATGTAGTTACATTAAATTTAACTAACAGGCATTCGGCATTTCTAAATCTTGATTTGACAGTTACATCTCTAAACAGCACTCAGATAGGCTCTGTTAACTTCTTTTATGGGAATTCAGGCACTGATTACTGTGCATCAGTAAAATATATTTTGGGCAATTAATTCTGTATTTTACACAATGCATAGTGTGAATTTCAATTATTATATCAAGGCGCCTAAGATTAACACGGAATTGATCCCCAGGGAAAGATTAATACAGTCATTAATCGTTAACAACTCTAAACAACTAGTATTGATTTCATCACCTGCAGGATACGGAAAAACCTCCCTGCTTCTTCAGTATATCCATTCATCGGTACCGGACTCGTATATATGGATTCAGGGTACTGAAACAATACGGTCTCCTTACACCCTAATCAAACTGGTATTAACTGCATTTAAAAGTTCAGGCTATATAATCAACGATGCATTTTTTTCAATTATTGAAAGTTACGAAACTGAGCTCTCTTCAGATGATAAGATTCTTGATGAAGCTTTAGAGCAACTTGTAATTATTCTTTGCAGTTTAGATCTCAGGGAGTTTAAATTTATAATAGATGATTACCAACTATTCGAACAAAATGATGATAAGAATAAAATAAGCAATCTTATTTCGAAGCTTTTAAAGAATAAAATTGAAGGACTCAACGTTATTCTATCCTCCAGGGAGGAATTCAATTTACCTACGGCAAAACTCGAAGCCAAAAGAAATATATTCAGGATTAATACATCAGAACTTGCATTTTCAGATGTTGAAACACTCGAGGCCGCCCGGGCAATCTACCAAATAGAGCTAACGGATAGTGAGCTTAACCTCCTCCAGGAAACAGTTAATGGTTGGATATCTGCAATTCACATTATATTTCAAAAAGGCAAAACGTGGCAAGCAGAGCTGGAAACAGTTAAAAAGGATGATATATTCAGGTATTTTTCAGAAGATATTTTTATAGATCTGGATGAAGAGGTTAAGCGTTTTATTATTGCAACCAGCCTGCTGGATTCCTTTAATGAAGAGGAGAGCGATCGCATTTTAAACATAATCTCAAGCGGTAACATTATACGGCAGGTAATTAAAAAAAAGGTGTTTATCGAATCTTTTGCAGATGAAAATGGTAAGGCAAGATACAGTTACCAAAAGCTCTTTAAAGAATTTTTAACAGTATATAATACCGGGCTTGATACTGCAATTTATATAGCAATTGCCAAGCACTATCAGTTATCAGGTAATCTTAAGAGTCATATATATTTCCTTCTTAAAGCCGGGCTGGTTAAAGAAGCTATATGCACTTTCAGCGGTAACACCATAAAGCTTATATGTGATAATAACCTCGTTTCATATGACGAGTGCCTTGAAGTATTTACACATGAAGATATAGATGATAAGGATTTTATGTTTTATCACAGTTGCCGTTTAGAATTATTCAAGGGTTTAAACATAAAAGAGCATATAGATAAACTTCGAAACCTCAATTCAATATATTTGAGTGATTTTGATGTTAACATAATTCTATCAGAATTTTACTTGTTAAGCAATAATTATGATGAAGCACAAAAAATTCTTTCTACAATAAAAGATAAGTATTTAACGGAAGAAACAAAACAATACATTAACTATCTGTTAGCAAGAGTTTATTTTAGAATAGGACCTGATTGCTACGACAAAGCCATTGAGCTTTGTATAGAAGAAACTAGCTCTCCCGTTAATAACCTTTTTAGATCTGAACTATACGGATTACTCGGTAACATTTACAAAGATAAGGGTAACCTTTTGACGGCAATGCATTATTATGAATCTTCTTTGCAAGATATAAATCAATATTTAAAATATGTTAAACAACTAGGAAATATAGTAGAATTACATTCTATTCTTGGAAATTACGAGAAGTCATATTCTTATTTAAATATTTTAATTTCCGTAACTTATGGTGTGAAGATTGTATCATTAAACAATATAGTTTTAAGAGCACAAATTAATTTCTATAATTATTCGGGTGACTTTACACAAGCTATACATTTCCTTGAAAACGCTATAAATAATACTGAAACATTGGAAAATCCGGTTTTATTAATGAGCAAATACATTGAGATGGCACAGGCTTATTGGAGTGCTAATAAAATAACAGCAGCAAGGGATGTATATTTATTAGCCGAAAAGATTTATGCCAAGATACCTGAAAATAGATATTTCGCTATAATAATTGATTTCGTTAAAGATTTTATAGCAGACAATTCTATGGTCTTTAAGAATACTGAACAATCATTACTAAATGCAATAAACTGGCACAAAAAAAATAATGTATTTAAACCCATAGGTTATTTTCTATTATATATTTCAGAATTATATTTAAAAAGTAACAATTATCAAACATCATTTGGATATTTATGTGATGCAATTGAAAATCTGAATAAATACTCAATGTATTCCTTTCTTGAAAACAGAATTTTGCCTTCAAGAGCATTATTTGATCTGGCCATTTCTCAAAATTTAAACAAAAAGCTTGTTAAGGAAATTGGTGAAAGGTTTATAAGTAGAAGAGATTTGCCTTTTTTGAGAGAAGAATATTTAATGGAGTTAAATGGAAAAATAGCCCGCTTTATTGATATTAGCTTCCGGTGTTTTGGTAACACAGAATTATACCTCAGGGGTGACCTGGTAGCCGAAGATAAATGGATACGAAAAAAAAGCAAGATACTTCTGGCATATTTAATGTGTGACCCTCAGAAGATCCATACAAAGGATAAAATTATAGACATGTTCTTTTTATTTGACGATATGCCTGCTGATAAGGCTGATATGGCTTATCACAGCGCGATATATAACATCCGTACCGCGCTTAAGATATATGATATAAAATCCGATAAGCCAAAACGCTCCAAGGATAAAACGTATGACTACAATCCGCAGTACATACTGTATGAAGATAAATCTTTAAGACTTAATCCTGATTTTTTTTATACTTCAGATAATGTTGAATTTGAAAAACTCTACAATAAGATAAAATTGCCATCGTTATCAATTGAAGAAAAGATCACGAATTCCGTAAAGGCAATTGAGATGTATAAGGGTGACTTCCTC
This sequence comes from Ignavibacteria bacterium UBA2360, assembly GCA_002344125.1. GTDB lineage: Bacteria > Bacteroidota > Ignavibacteria > Tepidaquicellales > OLB5 > OLB5. The sequence goes on from DDTQ01000011.1 coordinate 960,996, forward strand.
CCCGGTTATTATGATAGCTGGTGCGAAGAACTAAGAGTAAAGTATAAGAATATGTTTATCACTTTATGCGAAGAGCTTATTAAGCTGCTTGAAAATGATGCAAGGTATGAAGAAGTTGTAAAATACTCAGAGTTGTTATTAAACGAAGATAGGCTGAGCGATTCAACCCACATAAGTATCATTAACGCCTGCGTTAAGCTCGGCAACATTAAATTGGCTAAGAGCAGATTTGAAATAATGCTTAAAATCTATGATGATGAGCTTGACGAAAAACCACAACCAAAAACCCTTGAGAAAATAACTCACATTCTGAGCGAAGCAGCCGGTCCGCCTTAGGCGGAAAGGATCTATAGCTAAAATAATCCTAAGAATTTCATTTACAGCTCTAAACCTGAGAGGTTTCTAAAACCTATCAGGTTTTTGTGTTTTTAGCCCAAAATCACTTAAAATCCCTCTCTGAATTTTTCTGTCAGATACGAAAATATGTTTGTACATGTTCGTTTGGCGAAGGCTTTGAAAGCCGGCTAAAGCCTGACCCATCGGACTAAAAAACCAAACTAACAAAGAAAGGTACAAACATGAAAACCAAACACTTCGTTTTAACAGCTTTCGCGGTAATTGCCTTAGTTACAGCTTCATTTTCAAACATTTTTTCATCAGATAACAGCGTAACTCTGAAATGCTATGATGATCTATCATTTAAGGTTTCAGATTCAACGGATGGTAATGGCGGCGGACCGAGAAACCCCCCGACAGGACACTAATCTATAACAATATTTTCTTACAAAAGGCAGGTTAAACACCTGCCTTCGAATTTATATTCACACTTTATTTCAAACTTTGCTCTTAGAGCTCACAATTTGTTCTTGCAGCCAGTTACTTGCGTAACAGGGTGAATTGAGCGCAGCCATCTCTTTTTCAAGTGTTAATAATCTATATTCCAGTTCATTTTTTTCTAGGGTTAAAAGCTGCAGCATTGTCAGCTGCTTTATAATAAAAATGAAATTGCTGTATGCAGCAATGAAATGTTTCCCGATATTTTTATGTGACTTCAAGTATTTTTTTACAACCTCACATATCTGCAGAACCGACTCATGATCACCACCTATATATGCTATGCGGCACTCAATCAATTTTGCCTCGCAGTAAAATATGTAATCATCAATGGAAATTTTGGAAAGTAGAAGCCTGGCGCTTCTATATTCATGTTTGAAAAACAGGATCTTTGCCGTAAACATATTATATACATTATCCGGATATTCATATTTAATATGACCTTTCGTATTATGCATGTAATCAAGTGCCCAGTCGAATTTCCCCAGACCAATTGCAGCTTCAATTATTATTTTCAGATCAACATACCCTATTCCTTTATTCAAAATGATCTGCTTATCATAAAGTATTTGTGCAATTTCTATAACTTTATCGCTTAGATCATTTCTGCCTGAATTGATGAACTTTGAAATCATATTCAATAGAGTTAATAACAGCCCGCTATCGTTTATTCTGAATATACTTTCAGCTCTTAGCAGTGTTTCCAGGTATTCATTGTAAAGGTCCTGTCTGAAGCCGTTTCTATCCAGTTGTATTGCAAGATAGCGCAGATAAATTTCCGGATGTTCATTCTGAAGTACGGTTTTATTGGTTTCGATATATTCAAAAATACTTTTTTCAAAAGTCCTGAATTCAGTTGCATCAATGTTGGCTGTATATTGAAGTGAATCCATTCTCTGTAAAAGGAACAGCTTCATTGCGGCAAAATACTTGTCAAGATAGTCATTTATCGTTATACTGAAGTCATTTTTGGATTCATCCAATGATGTATCTTTGAAATCATATATTTTGGAATGAAGTACGGTCAGTTCAAGGTAATATTCTTCATCTTTATCAAAGTTTTCCTTGATGAAGCTATCGGTATCAACCGCCAGTTTAAGATACCCCTCAATATCCTTCTTCTTCCTCATCCACCGGAGTTCCATCTTTCTTTTTGTGAGTTCACATTTATCATACTCAGCCTGTGCGGTAAATGCCCTGTATAATTTCATAAATTCCGAAACCAGCTTCCTGAAACGCAGCTCCTTAGAGACAGCGGCGCTGCCAAAGAATTTTTCGGCTATCAGCCCCCTGGATAAACTATTGCTGTTTAAGGCAAGAATATCATACAGCTTAATGAATCTGGGTTCAGAGTTAAAATAAGGCGAGCGGATAAAATCGCCGAATTTTTTGAACTCCCTGTGGTTAAGCAAAAGGTGAATTTTGGTAATGTCCATAATTTAGTTCACATATTTTCATAAATATAGCTAAAAATTTTCATAAAATAAGGCTTATTGCGAAAGGTTATGTTCACTTATGGACAAATATTTCTTTGTTTGGCAGTATCATATCATATAACTTTACATACACTTTAAAACGGTATGAAATGGCATTAAGGAAACGTAAGCCCTCATCAAAGGTAACGAAGGCTGAGGCCAGGCTTGCAGCTATGGATACAATTGATAATGAAAAAAACACCACAATAAATTATTGGGGAGAGGATAATCCGCTTACAGCCGGTGAAATGAGAACACAGGCAGAATTATGCAGGATGCTGGTAAATGAATACAATTTCATACTTGGCGAGGCGGATAAAAAATCAGCGGAAATTAAGCTGGCAGAAGAAAAGCTTGGTGATATGTTCACCCGCGTACTTGCCGGCGGAAAAAGCATCTTCGGGGTAGATAGCGACGAAGTAACCGCGCTTGGCGGCACAAAGAAAAGCGAGAGAAGGCGGCATGTACTTCAGTGACAAATCAATTTCAGGAAATTAGAGGTAAAAATGAAATCATTATTAAAAGATTTATTGGCTCACAACAACTGTGACTATGAAAAATATATGTATAAGGTTGATTGTGTGAACACTATAACTGATGTAAAACACGAATGTTTTATAACAACCGCATCAACATGCAATGGCAGCAAATTTCTCTTTATCACAAGAGAGATCAATCAGAATTGGTATGAATCAATTAAAGAGATTGAAATGATAGTTCAAGATCTGGTGAAAAATTTCAATTATACACCAAAAGAATACAAAATGATTTTGCATACATATTTCCGGTTTATTGAGCTTGAAAATTTTTACGAGATAACTTCCAAAAAGGAGGACATATTAAGCAAAATAAGTATTATCCAGCTTGAGACAATGTTAAGTAAGAATTAAAAGCTTTCGTGTTAAAAACAAATTGAGTAGAAGTTATTTCTAAAGGAGAAAAATAATGAAAACACTGCAAAAACTAACCGCAATATTTATTTTACTTGCGGCAATAACAAGCTTGCATGCGGATGAAAAAATCAAAATAAAGCTTCATCAGCCGCCGCCAAATCAAATGGGCGTGGGTGATTTGTGGAATCTGGAACTGACCAATACCACAAATGCAGAAATGAAAATTTACCTTACCGGTACTGCCACGGAAGAAAAAGACGGGCTGATTATTGAAAGTAAAACTAAAGTATTTACACTTAAGCCCGGAAGAAGCAATTATAAGTATAATGATTTTTCAGGCGCCGAAGTAAAGTACAATAACGGCAAGTACAAAGAAATAATTCTCCGTACCGGCAATGCCCCTGAAGGCAGCTACACAATTTGCGTAACTGCGTTTGATGATAGCGGCACTGAAGTTGGCAGGGAAAATTGCATAATGCAGAGTGTGCAGCAGTTGGGAGGTATAACATTGCTTACTCCTGGTGATGGTGAGGAATTGGATCCGGATACCTTGCCGGGTTTAATGTTTACATGGACTCCGCTGCCGAAAGGTGGACCTTATTCACTAAGAATAGTGGAACTAAAGGGTTCCGAGTCAAAGGAAGAAGGGATTAGGGCAAACCGTCCGATAATAGAAAAAGAAAAAATTAGTATATCGAGTTACCAGTTAGGCTCAACAGACTCAAAGCTTGAAGCCGGTAAGAGATATGCATGGCAGGTAACTAGCGGGGATGTGGAGAGTGAGGTCGGTCGTTTTAGAATAGACAAAATCAGAAACGTTACAACTTTAGGCAAGGAAAAGTTTACAATTGAGATTGTTTCTCCAACAACCGAAAAATTTATGCCAAATAGCAGGCCTGAACTCAAATGGAGAACAAAAAACGATAAAAATATAGATTCATATACCTTGCTTATCGCAAAGATAGATGACAAAGAAGATAAAATAAATTTCGATTCATTAAGCATTGTGGCTGAATTTTCGGGAATCAAAGAAAAGGAATTCAAATATCCTAAAGACCAAAAACTCTTAGATGAATATAGAAATTATGCCTGGATTGTCTTTGGAATAGATAATGAAAAGAAGTTAGCTGCATCCAGTTTACCGGGATTATTGATGTTTGCCAGCGTTTGCAGTCGGTTTGATAATTTTTGCTTTACCTGGACACAATTTTCTAATTCTCTATTTTGCATACCGTTTTGCACCAATTTTGAAATATGCCAGGGAGAGAACATGAATGACAATAATGAAAATATTATTAACTGGTGGATTCCAATTATTTCCTGCGGAACAGGCACTGTATATTCCTGGACAATTAATTCAACAGGACAAACGCAAAGCGGGCCGCCTGATACAGATATGCTACCTCCGGGAGTTCATTCATTTACATATAATGCATCAAGTCCTGGCGGAAGCATTTCAGTTCCAATAACAGTAACTATACCGCAGTCTCCGGTTCAAATCTGTTCACCTATTGGGAACATTACGGAATGCTGTGGCATAAAAACCTTTAGACTTAGGTCAGCGGCAAATTGCAATATTGATGCAACTTTCCCAAGTAATACCAAATACCATTGGTTCATAATGAAGTCAAATGCTGAACCGACGGGCAATCTACCGAATTTAAACTCGTATGAAACTAGTTATAATTTGCCGCTAGATCCCACTAAAGTTTATAGGTATCCGCTATCTGTTTACTCATGCAATAATCAACCTGTGGTTCCTTTAGCATCGAATGTATGGTATAAATTCGGCGGACTTAACTCAAATGCATTTAATGCAGATCCAATGATTGGGGGATTAGTCAATCAGATATTTCCACATCAGAATAGTTCAAATTCTGAACTACGGGCAAACGATCCGAACAATCTGAATGAGAAATACTATGTTACCTGCTTTGTTGAAACACCTGAAACTGAGTACATTAAGGTACCACAGAGTTGTCTTGGAATAGATGAATATGATCTTTCTGTTTGTTCCGGAGGTTTTGCAAATGGTTTTTATTCATTTCGTGTAAATCAAGATCAATCGCCATTAGTCATTTCAAATGCAACATGGAGTACTACAAGTGCAACGTGCGTTAATACAACCGGTGGTAGCATAACGCTAAATGAATCGTCTATCTCAGGCGGAACTCCACCTTATTCGTATAGATTAGGAAACAGCGGAGAATTTCAACAAACTTCGACCTTTACTGATCTAGTTGGCCCTTATAATTACAGCATTCAAGTAAGGGATGCAAATGGCTGTACAAAAATCATCACACCCATTTCCGTCGGTTTTACCGGTTCCGGTAATGTTCCGGTTCCAACAATAACGCCAAATTCCGGAAATATTTGCATTGGTGGATTCATTACATTGACGGCTAATACAACGGGAGGCCCGTGGAGTTATGAATGGTTTAGTGGAAACACTCCTGTAAGTAACAGCAATTCTCAGATGTTTCAAGCCACAAGTGGTGGTAGTTACCAGGTTAGAATATTTAATAATACCGGCGATTGTAATATGTCTTTGCCTGTTAGTTTGGTTCAATCAGCGTGGGGTCTTACTCTAAATATTAATGGCAGCAATACTTATTGCAACGGTGGAAATACTACATTACAAGCTATCCCGAGTTATATCCCTTCATCAGGTGTAACTACCTACAATTGGTTTAATTCAAGTAACACCCAGGTTGGCACCGGACAGTACTTTACCGTCTTTAATCCTGGAACTTATTTCGCAAGAATAGAAAATGTTGACGGGGAAGGTGTTTGCAGACAGACTTCTTCTAATTTCATGGTTGACCAAACGAATTGTCCATGTACTGGTTGTGATATCAGTATTGTAAACAATCCTCCTGCGATTGTTGCCATTGGTCAATATCAATATCAAGTAACTTTAGACATCAATAACAATTCCGGATGCGCAGGTGACTTTAACTTATCTTTTGCTATTCCAAGTCAAGGTACATTTGTTGATGTAACAAATTTACAAAACATAAATCCGGGCTCTAATTCACGCGTATTTACATTTTTTACTCTTGCTGGTTCTGGCACGCAAATAGCATTTTTTGGTAATACGTTTACAAATGTTAGTGGAGTTAACTGCTCGGAAAATTTTAAAGTGCCGATCCCATAATTACATTACCGAAGAAGTTCATCGGTCTTCATCCCTATTTCATGTGTGAAGGCTTTGGTGGCATGTGAGAGTGGATAGTAAATAGCCCGAAGGCACAAATAATCAACTAAGCGATTAATATTTTTAAATTGAATAAGTAGAAATGAAAACATTAAAAACACTAGCAATTATAATCGGATTATTGGGAATAATGACAAACCTCTATTCACAATCCGGCAAAGTTGTAATAGTACTCAAACAGCCGCCGCCGCTTAGATTTAACATGGAAGATATGTGGAAGATCACACTGCATAACTCTTCGCAGCAGACATACCGCGTGCAATTGCGCGGCGTGGCTACAGAGCAGAAAGAAGGATTTATTGCTGATGCAGTTACGGGAACATTCACATTACCTCCTGGTGTGAAGGTTGTTACTGCCGCGGATATCAAACCTATTAAAGTAAACCAAACAAATCCCAAATACGAAGATGTGGTAAAAAATGTGGGTACAGTTCCAAGCGGCAGTTATGATATCTGTGTTTACGCAATCGATGCGGTAACAGGTATTGAGCTTGCAAGTGACTGCATCTTCACAGAAGTGCTCAACCTTTCACAGGTTGAACTGCTTTCCCCTGAAGACGGAATGAACTACGAAGATCCGGATGTCATTAAAACTACTGAAGGAGGAATGCCAAACCGAATATCAATGAATGCAAAGCAAACTTCCGCAAATATTATTTTCTCATGGCTGCCGCCAACCCCGGTTGGCGCGGGTCAAAGGGTAACGTACAGATTGAAAATAGCGCAAATGTACGGGATGCAGTCTTCTTATGATGCAATGCAATCAAATCCGCTATATTATAGTATTAGTAACCTAATGACTACAATTTACCAGTATCCAATAGCGGCAAGGCCGCTTTCAGGGGGCAGTTATGCGTGGCAGGTTGATGCTTTTGTGAACGGTGTGCTAATTTCATCAAGCGAGGTATGGCAGATAAACGCTGGAAAAGAAACATCACCTGTTACTAACCTCGAGAAGCTCAAATTCATGAAAAAATATTGGGCGCTAAGTGAGGGTACATACAATTCAACAGCATCTGAAAATCAGCATAAGAAGAAGCCGCTAATGTTCGCATTCAACAGTAAGCTTTACGGTGAAACCGCCAATCGTTCCGGAACCGGCTCTGATAAAGAGCCGCAATATGGTTATTGGGAAATTGATCCATCTATCTCTTTATATGGACTGCCATTTTCAGCTCCGCTGCTGTTTTCCTCTGAAAATTCCGGCTCACGACAAAACATAAACACGCTTAACTTAAGCCTTGATGCGCAGGTGATAAAGGATTTCATCATGGAAAAAGTCGAACGCGAAAAAGATAAACTGCTCGAAAAAGGCAACAAAGAGTTTTCTTCGCTTACCGATAAACAAAAAGATAAGCTTGAAGCGAATGCAAAAAGCAAAGTAACCTCAAAACTTCATCCAATGCTTAAGATAATGTCTTCGTTCCGTTCACTTGGCATCGGAACAAGTTACCCTGACTACACCCCCTTAACAGTACGCGGCGTTCCGCTGACAGGTGTAAATGTTGAGCTTAATCCCGGGCTGCTGTATTTGGCTTTTGGAGGATTTAAGAATCAGAAACCAATTGAAAATACCACATACCGCCGCGATATTTATACCGGCAGGCTGGGTATTGGACAGAAAGACGGAAGCCATTTTTATTTTACGGGTATGTATGCCAAGGATGATGAAAATTCCATAACACTTGATGCTGCAAATCAATCATTAACTCCAAAGGCAAATTACCTGTTCGGAATGGAGGGGAGACTTGATCTTTTCAGGAAGAAGCTTTCGCTTGAAGGTGAGATCTCGGGGGCTATGTTAACCCGCGATACCAGGGATGCCGATCTGGAAAACGAGGCGATACCCACATGGGCAAAAAATATGGTGCACCCAAAAATTTCCAGTTCTGTTGATTATTCCTACACGCTTAAGGGCACGTTTACCAATGAAAAATCCGCGACCAAAATAACTGCGGGAATGCGAATGCTCGGACCCGGCTATACCTCTCTTGGGATACCGAATCTTTCAACGGATAAACTTGAAATCAAATCCAAGGTTGAGCAAAAACTCTCCAATAGGCAGATAAGCTTAAGCGGAGAGTTTATGTGGTACCGTGATAATCTTATTGACTGGAAAAGAAATACAACAAGCGTAGCTCGCTTCAGTTTAAACGCAGGTTTCAGGTTTAAGGGTCTGCCTGCAGTGAATATTTTATTTGCTCCTACGTTTATGACTAACGACGCATTAACAGGCAGCAGTGATAAACTGGATAACAAATTTTTTGTTACCAGCGTATTTACCGGTCATGCTTACAAGATTAAGAATATGAACATGTATTCATCTGTTGCGTATTTTATGAACTCATCAAGTAACCTTGATTCCATAATTACCGAAAACGTAAGTGTGCATAATTTGATGTTCAGTCAGAGTGTAGGTTTCACTTTTCCGCTTAACATATCCGGATCGTTTTCTATGAGCTTTGCCAAATATCCCGGTGAATATTCACGAATACTATCGGGTGATATCAGCGCTGATTATACGCTGTTTGAGCTGGTGAACAGTTTTATTGGATTTGGTACTGCATATGAAAAACAAAGCAATAAGAAAAACACATTTTACATGGGTGTAAGCCTTGGATATGAAAGGTACATAAATTTTGAGGTCCGTGCAGAAAAGAATTTATATCACAGCTGGAAAGATAACACAACTAACTATGATGAATTCCTTATAAAAGGGATAGTAACTACCAGGTTCTAAATTGATTGAGTAATACCATCCTTACTATGAACCTTATTATTTAACAGAAAGCCGAAACTGCAAATGTAGTTTCGGCTTTTTGAGTTAAAAATGAGTTTCGCAGTGATCCAGCAGAACGGGGACGCTCTATGGGCTGTTTAGTTCTATCCAACGTAAAATTCTTTGTTTGTTCTTGAAAGCTTTCAGTTTCTTTTCCAGTAAAATAGCCTCTGTCCTTGATTCAAATCCTTTTACGAAGAGTATTTTCCAGGGACCTTTGTTCTTTGTGCTCAGAGATATATCTGAATTGTGCTGTAGTAAGCGGTTTTGGATGTTATTTGTCTGACCGATATAAAGTTTTTCGGTGGATTCCGACTGAATTATGTAGGTGAAATAATTCATTGTCGGGGTGAGAGGATTCGAACCTCCGGCCTCCTAGTCCCGAACCAGGCGCTCTACCGGGCTGAGCCACACCCCGAAAAAATGAAAAAACAATAGGTTATACACTCGAAATTGATCTTGTCGGAACTTGTTATAACCTAATTATACAAGAATAGTAAAATTTTGTGTTAAATTAAATTCAGTAATTTATATGATTTTTCTTTTTATAATTATACCATCATTATTCGGGATTGCATAAAAAAAGCCCTGTGTTTGCACACAGGGCTTTATGCTAAAAAATAATGTTAAAACACTTTTAACCGAATACAAATCCGATCACAATAATTACAAGCATGATCGCAATTGTCGTTCCGATGAACATATTGCTGCTCTTCTTTACCGCAGTCATCTGCTGGTTTGACTGTTGTTCGTTTATCTCGTTTGTTGTCATCTGCTTTAAATCTCCTTAAATTATAAATAAAAGTTACTTCAATATTAGTTACTCATTCTTAACCAATTTAGCCTATTGGTGTTACAAGGACAATCACCCTAACCCGTTATATTAATATGCCCGAATTGTTAATTTAACTCTGTGCCAGGGAACTTTATGAAATGCTGTTGCTTGTTTATGAATTCTGCTGCCCTGTTTCAGACAGCAGAATTCTTTTTTGCCGGATACATGCGATCACAATTTACTATCCGAATATAAAGCCAATAATTATGATCACAAGAAAAATGGTTATTGTTCCGGCAATAAACACATTACTTCTTTTTTTGAATTGTACTAAGTTTGTTTCCATTATTGTTACCTCTATGGCTGTAAAGGTTGTAAACTTTAACTTCATTTGCAATACTAAAATAGTGCTTTAATTAACCCAAGTAAATAACGAAACAGGTTATGACAGTTTTTTACTTTCTAAACATATCCGCTAACTGTTTTGAACAGCTATGAACGACAAATATCAGCCTGTATCATGATGTATATAGAAAAAAGGAAAACCCGTGAGTTTTCCTTTCGTATAACTACGCCAAATAACAAAAAGCAGCGCTATTTGATATCTACCACTTTCTTAATTTCAGAAAAAGCCTCTGCAAGTAGCCTTTTTTGGGTTTGGTTGAAGATCGAGTGTGAGCCAGGTGCCGGGGCCGGACTCTCATCCCTGCTTACGCCGTACAATGTCATTTTACCGCCAAGTTCTCTTAGATCTCTTTTGAGCCTGTATGACATAAATATCAGTGCCCCCATGTTATGAGGTTCTTCCTGTGCCCAGAATACTTCAACAGCATTAGTATAAGTTTTTAATACTGCTTTTATTTCTTCTGAAGGATATGGGTAGTATCTTTCCACTCTTATAACAGCCGTATCATTAATATTATTTTCTTTCCTGTATTTCACCAGGTCGTAGTAGAATTTGCCGCTGGTGAGAATTATTCTTTTTATATTCGATTTATTTTCAATTTGGTTATCATCTATAACAAGCTGGTATTTGCCGCCAATGAACTCACCCTTATCTGATCTGGCTTCCGGCAGCCTCAACAGGCTCTTCGGGGTCATAATAACAAGCGGTCTGCGGTTGTTATATTTACCCTGCGAGCGCAACAGGTAATAATACTGAGCCGGTGTTGATGGATTGCAGACGGTCATGTTATCATCCGCGCAAAGTGTCAAAAATCTTTCAAGTCTTGCGCTGGAGTGTTCCGGCCCCTGGCCTTCCTGGCCGTGAGGCAGAAGCATCGCAATATTGCTTGGAAGGTTCCATTTATCCTGTGAAGCGGCTATGAAGTTATCAATTATTACCTGACCGGCATTGGCGAAATCGCCAAACTGCGCTTCCCACAATACCAGCGAAAGCGGGTCAGCGGTGCTGTAACCGAATTCAAACCCAAGTACGGCAGCTTCTGAAAGTAAACTATCCAGCGGTTCAATATTTGCACGCTCAGGAGCAATATTGTTATGCAGTATAACTTCTTCTTCCGTTTCCATATCAGTGAGTACAATATGTCTTTGCGAAAAAGTACCTCTTGCGCTGTCCTGGCCGCTTAATCTTACAGGGATTCCTTCAAGAAGCAGCGTTCCAAATGCCAGTGCTTCTGCAAATGACCAGTCAATTTTCGTTTCACCGTTCAAAAATTCCCTGCGGGTTTCAATAAACTTCTGCAATTTTGGATGCAATCTGAATTCTGAAGGCAATGTTGTGATTGTATCAACAATCCTGTTCAGATCTTTCATCGTAATTTCAGAAAGCTGGTGTGAACGGAGTATCTTTATCTGCTCATCTGTAAGCCTTACAGGCGTATCCGGCCTGAAAGCTATTTCACGCTCGTGAGCTTTGGTGTAGCCTTTATCCATTACTTCGTAAATTTCGGATTCCATTTTTTTCACATCATCCTCATTTACTATCTTTTCATTCAGCAGCTTTTCCTGGTAAATATTCTTTACTGTTGGATGGTTACGAATTGCTTTGTATAATACCGGTTGTGTAAATGCCGGTTCGTCAGATTCATTGTGCCCAAGCCTGCGGAAACTGTAAACATCTATAACAACATCCTTGTGGAATCTCATCCTGTACTCATACGCAAGCTTGGTTACAAGCAGCGTAGCTTCAGGGTCATCACCGTTTACATGGAAAATTGGAGCCTGTACCATTTTAGCCACATCAGAAGCGTAAACAGTAGATCTCGCGTCAACCGGGCTTGTCGTGAACCCAATTTGGTTATTTATTATAATATGAATTGTACCGCCGGTACTGTAACCCTTCAACTGTGATAAATTAAGTGTTTCTGCTACAATGCCTTCGCCTGCAATTGCAGCGTCTCCATGAAGCAGAACAGGGATGTACTTGTTTCGGTCGGAATCGTTCATCATTTGCTGTTTTGCGCGAACTATGCCTTCAACTACAGGATTAACGAATTCCAGGTGACTGGGATTTGAGGCAACAGATACGTTGATATCGTCGCCATTTAGTGTCTCGTAAACACCCGAAGCGCCAAGATGATATTTCACGTCGCCGGAGCCTTCCACTGAATCCACGTCCGAAATATCCTCGAATTCTGAAAATATTTCCTGCAGATTTTTGCCAATTATGTTTGCAAGAACGTTAAGCCTGCCGCGGTGAGCCATACCTAAAACCATTTCATCTACTTTTTCTGCAGCAGCCATACTTAGCAGGTAATCAAGTACAGGAATTATCGTTTCAGAGCCTTCCAGTGAAAATCTTTTGTGCCCTATATATTTTTTATCAACAAACTTCTCAAAATTTTCAGCCTGTATAAGCTTGTAAAGAATATGTTTCTTTTCTTCATCAGTAAAAGAAGGCTGATTTCTTATTGGCTCCATTTTATCCTGAAGCCATAGTTTTTCTTTAGGGTCCTGGATATGCATGTACTCAACACCTATATTCTCACAGTATGTTTTCTGAAGAATATCAAGTATATCCCTTAAAGTAGCTGTTCTCAATCCGGCTAAACGCGGAGTTATGAATTGTCTGTCGTAGTCCCATACCGTAAAGCCATAAGTGTTTGGGTCAAGCTCAGGATGATATTTAGCTATCGGTTTCAATGGGTCAAGGTTTGCCAGCAAATGTCCCCGTACCCTGTACATATTCACAAGCTGAATTGCCTTAGCCTGTTTTTCAATTTCTTCTAGATTATCAATGCCGTCAAAATTTTCGGGATTATTATCCACTTTCCACATTACAGGCTTAACAGGCATTCCCAGATCATTGAAAATAGTTTCATAGAAACCTTCTTCGCCAATCATCAGTTTATGGATCTTTTGCAGGAACATTCCGGACTCAGCTCCCTGAATGATCCTATGATCATATGTGCTGGTTATGTTCATTACTTTGCTGATCCCAAGCATTGTAATGATGTCTTTGGTTACAGCCTGGTATTCTGCGGGATAGTCGAGGGCGCCTGTTGCTATAATTGCCCCTTGACCTACCATAAGCCTTGGCTGCGAAGCAGCAGTCCCGATTGTGCCCGGGTTTGTTAAAGTAATTGTTGTTCCTTGAAAATCAGAAATATCGATCTTCCCCGATCTTGACCGGTTAATAATATCATTGTAAGAATCAAAGAACTGCCGGAAATTCATCTTATCCGCCCCTTTGATGTTGGGTACTATCAATGAGCGTGAACCGTCCTTCTTTTCGAGGTCAACAGCAAGCCCTAAATTAACCGAACTCTTCTTTATGAGATGGGGGTTTCCGTTTATGATAGTGTATGCATTATTCAAAGCCGGTATCGATGATAATGCCTTTACAATAGCCCAGCCGATAATATGTGTAAAAGAAATTTTACCGCTGTTGGTTTTTTTCAGGTAACTATTTATGATAAGCCTGTTTTCTTCAAGTACTTTTACCGGAATAGCTCTGAATGAAGTAGCAATCGGAATTGTAAGGCTCGAGGTCATATTTTCTATGATCCTTTCACCAACACCCTTGATCTGAATTGCTTCTTCGCCTTTTTGCGGCTGGGGCAGATTTATATTTTGGTTAACTGCCGGTGCCGGAGCCGTATAATTGATATAGCTGCCGGTTTCTATTTTTGCGGTTCCGTTGGACTTTTCAGGTTTTGCCGTTATTTTACCGTTTGATACGATGTTCAAACCGGCAAAGAGCTCTTGCCAGTCTTTGCCAACAGAATTTGGATTATTAACGTAGTTATCCAATAACTCCATAACAAACCATGAGTTTACGCCAAATTCCGCCAGCTTTTCACGCTGCTCTTGTGATAGATCTTCTAATTTCATCTTATTTTAAATATAGTAAGTACAAATTTAATCAAAATTAACACTAAGTTCACTTCATAATTTCTAACCTGAATTGCCGGTTATAAATTACAGTGAGTATGCAATTTTCATGAAATTGTGTGCATTCTGTAGCGCTGTGGAAATTGCAGCTACCGGGAAGTTTACAGTAAGTGTGTAATTAGTTTAATGGTACTTTAATATCAACAGTAGTTCCGGCATTTTCTTCACCCTTAATATCCCAGATTCCTCCCAGCAGAAGAACCCGTTCTTTCATTCCCATTATTCCAAGAGAAGTACCTTTCTCAATTTCTGCTGCTGTAATTCCGCGGCCGTTATCTTTAATTGTAAGTATCATCCAGCCGTTTTGTAAAAGGAGATCAATTTCTACTTCGGTTGCGCCTGAGTGTCTGGCCGCATTTGTAAGCGTTTCCTGGAATATTCTGAACACTGATATTGATTTTTCCGGATTCAGATTTATCTCTTCAACTTCGAACTTTGTTTTGCATTTTATCTGTGATCTTTTTTCAAATTCTCCGGCATGCCATTCAATCGCTTCAAGCAATCCAAGCTTATCAAGGATATCCGGTCTCAGTTCAGTTGCTATTTTTCTAACTTTATTAATTATATCATCAATATATGGTATAATTCTGTTTAGTTCTTCTGTAAAAATTTTTATTGATTCTGTGTCAGGCTCTGAATTGTTTTTACCCGATCTTTTCGAAAGCATCGCCAGGTCCATTTTTAAAACAGTAAGGTCCTGGCCCAGCTGGTCATGGATCTCCCTGGAAATGTGAAGCCGCTCTTCTTCTCTCACTTTCTGCTGGTAATTTGTTAACGCCCTTAATTTGAGAGTTGTTTCTTCCAGTTTTTGCTCGTAGTTTTTGCGTTCTGTAATATCTGTCAATATTGCCTCAACGGTTTGGGGCACCCTATTTTCACGTACTACTACACTTCTTTGGTTAATCCAAATCTTTTTGCCGGTTTTGCTTATTATCATGTATTCAAAGGGTATTGAAATTTCTGAATCAAGCACCATCTTCATGGAAAATACATATTGCTCTGCCCATTCACTGTCAACCATCTTTTCTACCAATCCGGGTGAACTATAGAACTCCTCAGGGGTGTAACCGGTCAGCCTGAATGCGGACTGATTTACATAATTATACTTTTTGGTTCTTACATCCTGGCTGAATATCAGGTCAGGCGCATTTTCTGAGAGCCGGAAATACTTTTCTTCTGCGTCTTTCAGTCTCAGTTCAACATCCCTGCGGTACATTGCTGAATTTATAGCTGTATTCAGGTCGCGGTCATCAAGTGGTTTTGTGATATAGCCATAGGGATTCGTCCCCTTGGTCTTTTCGATGGTATCTTCATCCTGGTGCGCAGTTATATAAACTATAGGAATACTGAACCTGTCATTTATTATCTTTGCTGCTTCAATACCATCCATTTCGCCTTTAAGGGTTATATCCATTAATATAAGATCTGGCTTATGCTCTTCTGCAAATACAATAGCTTCTTCGCCTTTGGCTACGCTGCCTGCTGATTCATGTCCTATTCGCTTAAGTGTAGCTTCAATATCTTTTGCAATTATCTTTTCATCTTCTACTACAAGTACTCTGGCTTTTTTAAATATTAAGTTCATACTTTTAGATTATAAGTTAATATCTTTTATTATTTGTTTTGGTCAAAAAATGAAATTGTGATCGCGGTCCCGCTTTCAACATTTACCTCAATTGTACCTTCAAGCTGTTCGGTTAAAGTTCTAACCAGCTCCATTCCAAGTGTGGTGCTTTTTTCAAAATCAATTTTAGTCGCGCCTTTACCGTCATCCTGAACGGTTAAGTCGTATTTGCCTATTGCCATTTTGTGGAGCTTAACGGTCAGAATTCCAACGCTGTAATCAGGGAATGCGTGCTTAATTGCGTTTGTAACAAGTTCGTTAATAATCAAACCGCACGGTAATGCTGTATCAATACCAAAATAGATTTCTTCAACATCAAGCTGCAATGATACTCTTGAAAAGCTGATATCATACGAGAAGAACAGGTAGTTACAAAGATCCTCAATATACTGTCTGAAATCTATTCGGGAAAGATCTTTGGTCCTGTAAAGCTGCTGATGAATAAGAGCCATTGATCGTACCCGCTGCTCGCTCATTTTTAAATAACCTTTAGCTGTTTCATCTGCAATGCTCTCAGCCTGCAGTCTAAGCAAACTTGAAACTACCTGCAGGTTGTTTTTTACACGATGGTGAATTTCTTTAAGTATAAGCTCTTTTTCATTCAGTGATTTAAGCAATTCATCATTTATGCGTTTGATCTCGGTAATATCCTGCAGCGTACCCTGCATCCCGATAAAAATACCCTTTTCGTCAAACATGGGTTCGCCAACTATTTTTACAAACCTTATCTCTCCATCAGGTCTAACTATCCTGTCTTCGTTTTGATATGAGCTTCTTTCTTCAATTGCTTTTTCTAATTTTGAAGCGGTATTTTCCCGGTCAGTTTCATGAATATGATTCATTGCTTCTTCAAAATCAAAACTTTCGGGTTCCTCTGTCATTCCCAGTATCCTGTATAGTTCGCTGGAATTAAAGATCTTTTCAACTCTTTTATCGTAAACCCAGCTTCCTATGTGAGCAATTCTTTGCGCATTTTCAAGATTCTTCCTGATTTGCTTTAATTCTTCTTCCTTCTTTATTCTTCCGGTTATTTCAGTCTGTGCCCTTTTGTAAAGCTCGGCATTTGCTGCCGCAACTGAAAGATGAACAGAAATTGATTCAAGTATTTTCAGGTCGTATTCGCTGTAGGCATTATCTTTATAACTGAAAACTGAAATTACTCCAATTACATTCCTGCCTATCTTCATGGGAATGTACATTGCGGAGCGAACCACAGGTTCTTCAGGGTTAATTTCAGAATCAGTGTTCTGGTAATCTATTACTTTTCCGTCGTCATCAAAGTAGTATTTGTCTTTCCGCTCTTTAGTCAGTTCATAAAAATCATTTACTATCAATGCCGAGCCGGTTACGATTGCTTCTGCCTGCGTGCCTTTGTAATTTGTACCTATCTTAAGTCTTGGGAAGTTCTTGGCATCATGTTTTGTGTCCAAAACCCAGGCAGCTTTGCAGAAAATTTCGCTGCGCTTTTTGTTGTATTCGGAAATTATCATTGAATCGCATGGTATGATCTCTGTCACTTTCTTGTACAGGATGTCGTAAATTTCTTCTAGGTTTAAGGTACCTAAAAGCTCTCTGCCCGCGCTGTATAAAAGCGTGATCTCTTTATTTCTTAAAGCAAGTTCTTCACGCGCCTTCTGCTTTTCTGCTATTTCGGTCTTTGCCTGCTTGTATAATGAGGCGTTAAATGTAGCTGCCGAAATTGGACTTGCCAGCGATTCCAGCAGGCTTAAGCTCGATTGGTTATATACATTTTTGGAATAACTTAATAACTGTATGACACCGATAATATTTCCCTCATGCGCCATTGGCACCAGCATTGCAGAATTGTACAACACAGCAGGTTCAGTTATTATTTTATCATTGGTATAGCTGATATGGGTCTGTGTTTTTTTATAATACTCTTTGTAATTACTTATAAGCAGAGGTTTTCCGCTTCTTATAACTTCACTTTGTATGCCTTTCCCTTCCGGGGCAAGCGGGATCTGCGGAATGATCTTTATATCGGGTTTTACACCATCAGCCCATACGGAAAGTATTTTTATTATCTTTGCTGATTTATCATACGAAGATATGATCATCGAATCACACGGTATTTTTGAATAGATAATTTTATATGTGTTATCGTATATACTTTCTATATCCAGTGAGCCTGAAAGTACCTGTTGTGCTTCGTATAGTATCTGTAGTTCTTCGGTTTTAGCCTGAAGCGCTTTTTCTGCTTCCTGTTTTTCATTAAGTTCATTCTGAAGTTTTTCGTGAAGCTCCGCGTTCACAAATGAAACAGCTATGTGAGATGCCAGTGTCTCAAGCATCTTTATTGTACTTTCACTGAACCCGGAATTACTGTAATTGAGAAGCTGCAAAGTACCTATGATCCGGTTTTCGTGTATCAGCGGAACGATCAATGCGGATTCGGCTATATCGGTAATTTCTTCCTTATCATAACTTACCGTGCCGTCATCTTTCACATAATAAGCCGCGCCTTTTTTGGTTAAGTACGCTTTATAGTTTTCTATTAATCTGGTCTTTCTGCTGAGTATTACGCTGCTCTGCAATCCCTTTCCGGTTGTATCAAATTTTATTGGAGGAAGCTCCGCAGTATCAACTTCCTTGCCGTTAGTGAATAATCCCCGAAGTAATATTAAACCTTTTACTTCATCAAAAATTGAAATACCCACATCGCATTCAGGGAAAGTGGTATTTATCTTTTTGAAGATCTTTCTGTTTATCTCTTCGGTTGTTAAAGCATCAGAAAGATCTTTCGATACTTCATAAATGTTTGAGATCTCAAGAGAGGTCTTTAGAAGCTGAGTTTCAGTTTCTTTCCTTATCCTTATCTCGGATTGAGCCTGCTGATAAAGTTCTGCGTTTGATGCCGATACCGATATTTGCGCGGCAAGAGATTCTACCAGCATCAGATCGTTCTGCGTATAAGCATTCTCCTTAAGACTTTTAACCTGAATTACTCCTGTGACTGTATCTTTCAGCTTCAACGGGACTACAATTGCGGATCTTTCCGAAAGGTTCCTTTCGTCAGGTTTTTCGTTTATTGTCCCGTCAGGCTTATAGTAGAACTTTCTCCCGGTCTGCTTAACCGATTTCTGGAAATCAAGCAGAAGCTCTGACTTACCTGATTTTATTACCCTGCTTTGCAGACCGCCTCCGCTGAAATCTGCGGGAATAACCGGAAATTGTGAAGTATCCAGTCTCTTTCTGCCTATCCATGCGGCTTTACAGCTTATGATGTTACTTCTCCTGTCATAAGCGGATATCAGCATTGAGTCACATGGCATTAGTTTCCTTATTATTTTGTAGATGCTGTTATATATTTTGTTAGGGTCAAGAGTTCTGGATAGCTCATTTGCAGCGCGGTAAAGCTCGCTGATCTCATTATTCCTTTTCATAAGCGCAGCTTCAGCAGATAAGCTCTCTGTTACGTCTTTTGCAAGAATGAGTACTGCTTTTCTGCCTTCAAAGATCACAGGTGATCTTGTTACTTCAACATCAATAATTTCACCGCTTTTCTTTTTATGTTTCCATACACCGGTTTTATAAGACTTGTTTTGACTGTTACCTGAGATTATTTCTTTTCTGAACTTGAGGAATTTCCTTAACTCTTTTTGCGGGCGGATATCTTTAAGGGTCATCTTTTCAAATTCCTCTTTACTGTAACCGTAGTGTTCTATTGCTGCATCATTTACAGCTATAAACTTGAGAGATTCAAAATCAAAGATCCACATTGGCTGAGGATTATTGTAAAACAGCAGCCTGTATTGGTCTTCACTTTGTTTTATAGTCTGCTCAGCCAGTTTTTGGGCTGTTATGTTAACATGCATTACCACAGCGCCCAAATTGGTTTTACTGCTTATCCTGCTTATGGTCAACCTGAACCACCGCTCTTCATTTTTTGAATGACAGGGATATTCTTTTTGGTACTCCTTTTGTTTCCCTGAAAGTACTCTTTTCAGGCCTTCGTAAACTTCTTTTGTGCCTTCCGAAAACTCTCCTGCTGCTGTCATGCAAGCTTTCAGGTAGTTGGAACCAATACAATAATTTGGACTCTTCAGTCCATTTTTGCGGGCAAAGTCTTTCCATGCGTTATTTACAGTCAGTATTCTGCCGGATTTATCTATGAGGGCAATATTAGCCGGAATTGTATCCTGGATTGCTGTAAGCTGCTCAAGATACTTTTCCTGTTGCTTATAGCTTAAGATCAATTCTTCCTCTGATCTTTTTTTGGCTGTTATATCCGTTATGTTTCCAATTATTGATTCAGCTTTTCCGTTTTTACCGTAAATTACTGTGTGGCTATCGCTTAGCCACTTAACATTATTTTGTTTATCTTTAAAATTGTATTCAACATTGAAGTTCTTCCTGGCTTTGCCCGTAGAACTTCTTAACATTCTGAAATGGTCCTTAAATAACTTCCTGTCTGAGGGAGAGAGTAAGGGAGTTATGACATTATTTTCTTTTTTGAGAAATTTCTCGGGTGATATGCCGAATAGCTCGTTTGCTGAAGGACTAATGTAATCGTAGCGGTCATCCTCAAAACGGTATTCATAAATTACATTCTGTGTGTTATTAAGTACAATGCTGTATTTATGTTCTGAATCTCCCAGTCGCTTTTCAAATTCCGCTTTTTCAGTGTTATCAATAATGTGACCAAGAAGTAAATCACTTTCGAGCAGTTTTACTTTTTCAGTGGATATAATTACATTTTTAACATTTCCCTTAAAGCTTCTTACATTGAAAGTGAAAGTTCTGAATCTGTTTTTTCCGTATATTCTTAAAATATTCTTTGTTTCCGAATTTTCAATAACAAAGCCAAGATCCCTTGGGGTCCGGTTCAGCACGTTTGATCTTCTGCATTCAAACAACTTCAGGAAATTATCATTTACTTCTATGTATTTATTAGTTTCCGGGTCCAGAAGCGCCTTGGCTACTGGGCTGGAGTAAAATGAGGTAAAAAATGCAGGGTGTCTTTTCCTGGCTTCGGATAAAACACACTTCAGAATGTTGGTTTTCTTCTTTAATGATATTTCTTTCATAAAGAGATTCCTGTGCGGTGTAACTATCAAGTTGAGATCCAGCAAAGAATTGTTGATGGATCAGTCTAATATTCGATGAATTTTCAATATCTCTCTGTTAATATAGCTGTTTGAAAAGAATTTTGATGTAATAAAAATAACTACAAACTAACCGCTTTATTTTATTGATAGTTAGATGTTAATTAGTTAATTTGCAGCATGGAAAATATAATTATTGGAGCAGATCACAGGGGATTTACCCTGAAAGAAAAATTGAAAGTATTGCTTTCAAAGAATTACAATATTATTGATGTGGGTACGGGCAGCGAAGCATCAGTGGATTACCCCGATATTGCGGAAGCATTAGCCAAAGCAATTCAGACCGGTGCTGCTAAAAAAGGGATACTGATATGCGGAAGCGGTGTGGGAGCATGTGTTGCAGCTAACAAGTTCAAAGGAATTCGTGCAGCTATATGCCACGATGTTTTTTCTTCGCACCAGGGCGTTGAAGATGATGATATGAATGTCCTTTGTCTTGGCGGTGGAATAGTGGGGGAATCGCTTGCTGTGGAAATTATTAATTCATTCCTTGCTGCAAAATTCATCCCTGAAGAAAGATACGTAAGAAGACTTGAAAAAGTTAAGAAGATCGAAGATAGTCAGAGGAACTAATTAAACTTATTGCCAAAATATAACATAGCTTATATTAAAGAATGGTTTATATCAAAACAGTTTAGTTTTACTCCACAAATTGTTAATGTTAACATTTTTTGGCTCACCTTTTGCATATATATCATGACCTTTCATAAATTTGTTTTCTCGTAGAAATGCTAACCTGCCCTTTTTTTGATCTTCATCGAACCCAAAAATGTATACTGGTATCTTTTTGTCAATTTCCATTGGTTCTGGCAAAGGATCTATGTATCCTTGAAATAGAATATTAATTGATTCTATGTATTTTTTGTAGTTCGAAAGGATTTCATCATACTTTGTAACTAATTGACTTTTATATCTGTTAAGTTGATTACAAATATGTGGTTCTCTTGTAGACACGGACCATAACTCAGGATTTGAGAAATGCTTAGCCTCATAGAATCTCAGGATTTGTTTGTCGATATCATATAATAACAGATCAATTCGGTCTGATTTTTTCTTTGTTTCAAGATTTTCTACTTGTTCGTTGGCTCTAAGAGAAATCTCAATATCAAGAACGACAATTTTCGAATTTCTATTAAACAAAGAAAATTTGCTATATAAGTTAGCAACACCTAATGATTCAATTCCCGAATAATTTGAACAGTTTTCTTTAATTCTTAAATAATTCTGACTAAAATCTTTAATTAAGGTACAAGTCTTAAGCTCTTTCTCACTTAAATATTGCCTATTATTAATATCAATAACAGAAGCATATTTATAATGTGTTTTGAAAATCGAGTTATTCGTAAACTGAAATAATCTTCCTCCTTTATAGTAAAAATCAACATAATTATTTCTGATTGCCGGAAAAACTTCTCTATTTATAATGTCATTTAATAAATGGTTATTGAACAATTTATCTTTTGATAGGTTCTCGATTAATTTTCTACTTAAATTTCTTTTGAATGACATAATTTTATTTTCCTTTAGTTCAATATATAAAACCGCATTTTTTATCCATCGCGCGGTCAAGAATTTCCAGGTATGAGCGTTTGCTGATTTCTATTGCGCCGAATTTTTCAAAATGAGGCGTCATCATTTGTATATCAAACAGAATATAATTATTTTTCTTAAGTATTTCGTAAAGTTTAACAACACACACCTTGGATGCATTGTTGGATCTGTAAAACATTGATTCTCCGAAGAACGCCCCTTTATAGGCAACTCCGTATAGTCCGCCGGCAAGTTTTCCGTTTTCCCAGGCTTCCACTGAGTGAGCGTAGCCCCTGTGGAAAAGTTCCGTGTAAGCGGTCATTATCAGACCGTTTATCCAGGTGCTATCCCTCAATGAGCACTCGTAAATTACTTTTTCAAATGCCGTGTCGATCCTGATCTCAAAAATATTTTTGTTAAGCACCTGGTTAAGTGATCGCGGAATTCTTAATCTGCTTGCGGAAAGTTCAACAGGCATAATTGCCCTTGGCGAAGCTTCAAACCATGCAATGGTCTTTCTGTCATCCCCCATAGGGAAAATTCCCATCGAGTATCCGTTCAATACCTGCTGCCACTGAAGTGAATCGTATTTATAAACGGGTGTTCGCAATTATGTTTATGCGTTTACTTCAATTGAAGTTCTGAGAGCAATTTCTTCAAGCACCGATTGTACCGAAAGGCACTTATCCAGCTCGCCTGCAATTACAGCCGCACGGCCTTTGTTATGCGCTTCAAGCGTTATCGATTCTGCCTTATCATACCCGTAGCCTGTTGCCAGCATTACCTGGTTTATGACTTCATCGAATTCATGGTGCGCGTCATTAAACAATATCAGTGTAAAACCGCTTGTGGTTGTATCAATATCTACCGGCGATGTTATCTCTTCTGTTTGCTGCATTAGTAATATAACATTGATTGATTTCCCGGAGTTCTTAATAATTCCATTCTTCGTTTTCGTAATCGTATGATGAACGCGAACCTTTTGAACCGGCATTATTATACAGCATCGCGCCCACCATATCCTTGTAAGATACACCCACATCAAGCTCATCCTTGGCTATCTTTGAATTGTTATGCAGACCGTCAAGCATAAATTCCATTAGCGAAGCTAGCTCATAGTCATTTTCAATAGGCTTGATATACTTTTTCACTGCAGATTCAAGTCCTTCAACTCTTTTAAGTGCCGCAAAATACTCATCAAACTTCATATCGTCATTTAGTTCTATGTAATTACCTGATTCAAACCATTTCACGATCTCGCTGTATGGGTCTATTCCGGGTTTTTGACCCTCCTTAATTTCACCTTGTCTTCTTTTCTTTTGCAGCGGGTCAGGGAAGTATTTCCGGAAAATTTCGCGAACGCTTTTGCCAATAAGGGCTTTGCTTACTTTCACCGGACCCTCCTGCTCGCCTTCAAATACAAGCTCAATTTTTCCTGTCATTCCCGGCAGCACTGAAGCAAGGTCAGTTATTCTGGGAAAAATTATCGTTTCGTTGTTCACAATCGAGCGCCGTTCGGCGTTACTTACCAGATTTTCCATCGCTGAAATTGTCATTCTTGCGCTGACACCGGATTTTTGTTCTACAAACTCGCTTCTTCTTGCCTCATGAGCCGCTGATTCAATTATCTCTTTCATGTAGTAAGGAATTATGACTTCCTTATCAACATGTCTTTTTATCCAGCTTTGTGATTCGGTTATCTTTATGCCATCTTCAATATTTTTTGGGTAGTGTGTCAATATTTGCGAATCGATCCTATCCTTAAGCGGTGTAATTATATTGCCCCTGTTGGTATAGTCTTCCGGATTTGCCGTATATACAATAAATACATCCAGCGGAAAGCGTATGTTGAATCCGCGTATCTGTATATCACGCTCCTGCATAATGTTAAGCAGCCCCACCTGGATCCTCGGCTGCAGATCAGGCAGTTCGTTAATTGCAAAAATTCCTCTGTTCGTTCTTGGTACTATCCCGAAATGTATTGCTCCTTCATGAGAATAATGCAGCCGCTGCGTTGCAGCTTTTATGGGATCAATATCTCCTATAAGATCAGCAATTGTTACATCAGGCGTCGCCAGTTTTTCGCCAAATCTTCGTTCCCGGTGAATCCACTCAATTTCTGTTTCATCGCCTTTTTCGTTTACAGTATCTACCGCGTATTTTGAAATAGGGAAGTATGGGTTATCGTTTATTTCAGATCCCTTCACTATCGGTGTATATTCATCCAGCAGATCTATAAGCATCCTCGCCATTTTGGTCTTAGCCTGCCCGCGCAGGCCGAGGAAAATTATATCGTGCTTGGCAAGTATGGCATTTATAACCTGCGGCAAAACGGTTTTTTCGTAGCCAATTATTCCCGGAAATATTTCTTCTTTATTCTGCAGCTTAGAAACCAGGTTTTTTCTTAGTTCATCTTTCACGGCAAGAACTTCGTAGCCGGAACTCTTTAGCTCACCAAGCGTCTTCGGAAGGTTTGCGGTCTTCGTCATCTAATATTGATCTTTCTAAATTGTAATTTTCAAAAATTAGCTAAATAAATAATGTAAATCAATTTCATAAAAATTAGTGCATTTTTTGAATAACAACACTATTTTAAGATAAATAGTTGTTACTGATGCAGCAGCTCTTCCATTTTTTCAATTACCCATTTTTTGGCAATAAATGATGAATTTTTAGCCTTCAAATACTTTTCTTCTCCAAGGCTTTTTCCTGAGATCCTGCTTTTCACAACTGCACTTATGTAATCCAGTGAAAGCGGGTATGTTGACCGGCTTTCCTTTGTAACTCTTCCGCTTGCTGAAATGAATTTTTTAAATGCAAGAATTGCCGACTCTGCTTCGAAGTAATGCCCAAGCTCATAATAAGTCCTTATGTACATCCATCTTATCGTAAGGTGAACCGGAATATCTCCTGATCTTATCCTGCTTAAATACGGGATCACTTTGTTGTACTCTCCCTTATTAAGCATGAAGTATCCCATCAGAAAGTTATATGTATTTTCTTTTGTTTCAGGATTAAGTTCTTTTGCGTATTTTTCTATGAAGTTTTCCGCCCATTGCATATCGCCGGCTGCAATTGCCTGCATTGTTATGTTGTGGTAGTTGTTTTCTTCAATGAATCCCATCGCATCTTTATGTACCACATTTTTATCTATGTATATCTTATTGATCTGATGAAGAGTTTTTACGTCAACCGGCCCTTTCTGTGCCCGCGAGAAAATATAAGAGGAAAAAATCATCTGCCAGAATTCAATATTATCGTTTTGCCTGAATCTTTCAATGTTCTCAAAGCAAAGGTCCTTTAGCTTTTCACGGAAAATATTATCGGGGTCATCGGTTTTGCTTTTAAGCCCATAGTAGTAACACGCTATCAACGGGTATTCTTCGGGTTCAGTTTCTTGAATAAGCTTAAGTGCTTTTTCAAAATCAATATAGCCCGTAATATTTTCTATGTAAGCTGTCTTTGTTGGGGCTGATTCTACAAAGCTGTATACTTCGTAATCGTTTGCAATTTTAAGCAATGAAACAAGCGTACTCTTAATCAGCGCAGAAAACCGCTTTGAGTTGCTCAGGATTTTTTCTTTTGAGTTGCTCTCACCTACAAGGCCATGTTTCAATTCAAGCAGGTCGTTTTGTTTCCTGTAGGTATCGAGGGTATAGTCTGAATCTTTACTGAATTGATCAATACTATCATTCAGTATTTTATCTGCTCTTGTATTCAGATTTTTTCTTTTCAGCTCTTTTACAAGAGCAGAAACCTGCATTATTTCATCACTTTCCAGGGCAAGCTGGATCAGAAATCTTTCCAGCAGAGAAAGTGTCCTTCCAAACAGGTTCTTCACAACCTGTTTATTCACACTTTCTGCACCATATACATTTTTGTAAATCGCGTTATCACTGACCTGTTTTTCCGGAAATTCAGGAAACAAAGGTTTGAGATATTGTGTAAATCTGATAACGTCGTTTCGCCTATTAAAGAAAGAGGAAGAAACGAATTCCGCAAATCTTGTAAATTCATGCTCAGAAAGTCTTGAAAATTCTTTGAATAGTGTTTTTTGTCTCATTATAGGTGATTACTAATTACTCCAAAATACCTAAAATATTGTACATAAACAACAGGAAATGCGGAAATAGGATGATTACTTTTCAGGTATTTTCTTTTTGGTTATACCTGCTTCAAAAAATATATTTGCCATGATAGCGATACAATAAAACTAACAACCGACAAAATGAAATCTGAGCAGTTTGAAATAGAGTGGTTAATTGAATTCTACACTGTAATAAAGCGGACCGGTTGGTCATTTTATTGCGCTATCAAAACAGGGGAGGTCTGCTTGCAGACTTTCACTGAATTTTTTGAATGATAATAATTCAATGTTAAATATATATAAAAGGAGTATCAAAGTGAAAAATTCAATTTATGCTTTGTTAACATTTTTTGTTTTGGGGTCTAATGCCTTATTGAGCCAATGGATTTCCAATCCCGGTATAAACACACAACTGTGCACTGCCCCGGGGAACCAGTTATCACCGGTTGTGGTGAGCGATAATGCCGGTGGAATAATTACTGCCTGGATCGACAAGAGAAATTCATCTGCAGATAAGATTTATGTCCAACGGTTCAACAGTTCGGGAATTCCGCAATGGCAGGTAAATGGTGTAGTTTTAAGCGCAAGCCAGCAGTTTGCTTCTGAATTGAAGGCTGTGCCTGATGGTTCAGGTGGAGCAATTGTTTGCTGGAAAGAAACAAGGAGCGGTTCTGTGGGAATCTACTTCTGCAGAAAGATCAATTCTGCAGGTATACCCCAGTGGGCAGATGATATAAGTGCAACAATACCGTACATTGCTTCAAATGAAGATGAAAAATGCAATATAGCTTCTGATGAAAATGGCGGTATACTGTTAACATATAAAAGATTCAATAACGCTATCTCTAAATTTGAAGTTCATGCGCAGAATATTTCTCACGACGGCACAAGAAATTATGGAGCTAACGGATCCGTAGTTGCCACGACAGTACTTTCTACTGAATTTGATAATCCAAATATCTGCGTTGGCCAGGCCGGTTTTTCAATTGTTGTTTACCAGCGCAGCCAAAGGATCATGGCGCAGAGCCTTAACAGTATTGGTGTTAAACAATGGGGCAGCGAAGGTTTTGATGCTTACAGCGGTATCTCAGGAAACATGTTCCTTCCGCGGATATGTACCGATGGTGTTGGAGGCGCAATTATTGCAAACATTGATCAGCGTATCCCTTCAAATAATTTTGATATCTATGCCCAGCGTGTTAAGAACGGCAGCAGCCTGTGGGGAGCTGCGGGGAAACCAATAGGTGTAGGCACCGAGCGCCAGTGGCAGCACCAGATCACCTACGATAATAATTACGGAGCTTACATCGCATGGGAAGATGACAGAAATGTTGACTCTAGACCATATATTCAAAGAATTGATCTTGCAGGGAATTCTTACTTTCAGGCTAACGGCATAAGAGTAAACCCGGATCCTTGCGGACTTGTATCGATTTCCTGCGGTGATAGTAATTCAGTTTATATCGTTACAGCCACAGCAACCGCATTCCCCAATATTTTCCTGTTTGCGCAGAAATTGAGCAGTCTTGGTGCTTTCCCATGGGGTATAACCCATATTCCCGTATCATCTGTTTTGAGTCCCAAGAGTTTATCACTCAATCCATCCGTCGTTGAAAGTTCCGGAAGCCTTGTGTGCGTTTGGGAAGATAACAGGAATACACCCGTCGTCACACTCTTCGGACACAAAATACAGCCAACAGGTGTTACAGGCTTTAACAATAACAATCATAACAATCCGTCAGAGTTCAATCTTGAACAGAACTATCCAAATCCGTTTAACCCCCTCACCCAAATAAGTTTTTCAATTCCTAATAGCGATTTTGTTTCATTGATAGTATATGATATCAGCGGCAAAATTGCCGCAGTGCTTGTAAACGAAACTAAAACTGCAGGCTCACACACAATTGAATTCAACGCGTCAAAATTAAGCAGTGGTACATATTTTTACAGAATACAGACTTCATCATACAGTGAAACTAAAAAAATGATGTTAATAAAATAATCTAACTTTAGACAAAAGGAATAAGAACAATGAAATATCTATCAGCAGTTTTGATTATAATGTTAACCCTTAGTTTAAAAGTAAACTCACAGGAATTTTATATGTGTGAATACGTTGATGATAACTGGAATCCGGTCGGTGCCTCAGCATCAATGAATGGTTCAGGTGGGGTGAACTTTCTTGTGAAGCTGCCGGAAAAAGTATACGATCAGCTTTATTTATGGAGCATTTATAAAACTGATGATAGCGGCAAAGATACTGAGTTTGCAGGTGAGTATGTAATGAGAATTGAAGAAGGTTACGAAATTGTTCACAATGGAGCAAGGTTTTTTTGCACAACAGAAAAAATATATCTGCAGCCGGGCAGTTACAGAATTTACTTTATGTATGAAAATGACAAAGAAACAAACTTCAAATACGGTAACCTCACTAAGTACCTTGCCAAAGGTGAAGTTATTATTAATTAGAATTTCATTTCTTTAGCAGGAGATAGAAACTATCTCCTGCAATTTGTAGCTCAGGTTTGCTGTTTGATTTGAGAGCGCTAAGTGAGATATCCTTTTTGGCGCTAAAGTAACTCCCTCATTTTTTCTATCACCCACAATTTGGAATTAAATAATGATCCGTTTAACGCTTTGAGATATATATCTTCGGGAAATTTATTTTCAAGTGATTTGTATCTTATCAGTTTTGACGCGTATTTTGCAAAATCAAATAGGGGTTTTTTTAAGTGAAGGGGCAGTATTTTGTTCTTTTTATGAAATTGTCTCAATGCTTCGGTGCCGGAAAGAGCTTCTTCGTAATATCCCAGTTCATAATAACACCTGATAGAAAGTGTTGCAGTATTAGTTCTTGTCATAACATTATCTATTTTTACTCTGCTGAGAAATTTCAGGCACTCATCGAAATTCTTCCGCTCAAAACAGCATCTTGCCATACATATATTATACGAATCATCCGGTGTGCCGTGCGGGAGCTTTGTTCTGTATGCATTCAGGAACCATTCCGCCCAGTCATAATCCTTTGCGTGTATAGCCTGATATGCGATATTATGATAATTGTTTTCCATCAGATTCCCCAGTTCATCTTTGGTATAAATATCCCTTGAAATGAAAAATTTATTAATTTCGTGAACCTCAGCAGCTGGGTCACTTTTGGGTGGTGAATTCGAAAAAATATAAGCTGAAAACAGCATGGTCCAGCAAGTTGCCTGGTCTTGATACTTTAAGCCGTCAATATTTTCAAACACTATCTTTTTCAGCTTTTCTGTATATGTTCTCTCCGGATCGTTCATCTTGCTTTGTAAACCATAATAGAATACAGCGGTTATAATGAAGTAAGGAGATTTAATCTTTTCAAGATTCAGAATATACTTTTCAAAATCAAAATAGTTGAAAAATCCGTTGAATATTTCATCGCTTTCTACAACTGAATTTACATACTTGTAAACTATAAAGTCATTTGCTATCCTTAATAAATTCAGAATATAATAATTTACAAATGCTTCGCCTCTGTTTAAGGCATTTTCGGTTTTTTGTTTGTAATTCCTCAGACTTGTTACCAATGACTCCTTTAACTCAGTATAATCATAATATTTTTTAAGATACTCAACCGTATAATATTCATTCCTCAGATTTTCTATCGAACTTTCAATGATCTTTTCTGTTAACCGGTTCAACCCCTTTTTAGCAAGTTCAAAAGCAAGGGCATTTGTCTTTGCCAATTCGTCATTCATCAAGCCTGTAATTGTTAAAAAATTGAGCATATGTCTTTTAGTTCTGCTAAAAAGATTAACTATAACCTGTTCATTGTATTTGCTTCCCATGTAAACGCTCACGTAAATTTCACGGCGGTTTAATTCTGCAAGGGGTATTTTTCCGCTGATATAATTGTAAAACCGGATAATGTCATCCCTGTTATTGAAAAAAGGCGAATTCAGATAATGGCCAAATTTTTTGATGGAATTATCATCTAATGAGTTTATTAATGTTATGAGACTATTCATCGATGAAGTGATTTATTTTATTTATGATATTCTGTAAAAATGTGCTAATTATGTAATATATCTCAAAATTGGCTATTATGTAAGTGATTTATTTTAACTAAAATATTCTTGTTCTGCCTGACCTTTAAATTTATCTTTGTATCGTTAGCGTATAGTGCAGAGTTAACTATGAAATCTCACATTATATAATTCGTAAATAATTTAACATCACAATTCTCCCGCATTGGTGAATTCTCTATTACCATGCGCTAACTAAGGAAGGCACTCTGTTTATCAGAGTGCTTCTCCTGATTCTCAAAAGATCAATCAATTTAAAAATATATTCAAAGGAGCAATTAAATGAAAAAACTGTTTATTTTCTTAATGTTCACAATTGTCTTTTTGGGCAATTCACAGGTTTCACAGCAATGGGTTGCAAGATACAATCCTTCTACAGGCGGAGCTGAAAGTGTCAGAGATATGGCAATAGATCAATCCGGAAATGTTTATGTTACCGGAAGCAGTAATGTACCGGTTACTTTCATTGATATTCTTACCGTGAAATATAACTCCACTGGTACAGAATTGTGGAGCGCAAGACATACCGGTATTGGCGGCGGAAATAATGATTATGGAGTCAATGTTGCAGTAGATGGTTCAGGCAATGTTTTTGTTTTAGGTACAAGTTTCGGAGGTCCTAGTCTTGGGCTGGATATGCTTGTCTTAAAATATTCTGCAGCGGGCACGTTATTGTGGGAGTACCGTTTTACCGGACCGGATGGACTTGATGACGAGGCTTATAAACTTATCCTTGATGCTTCAAGCAATGTTTATGTTTGCGGTACAAGCATGGGCAGCGTTACTCAAAAGGACTTTGCAGTGTTTAAACTGAATTCATCAGGCGCAACTCAATGGTCAAAAAGATATAGTCATACCAATAGTGAAGAATACCCGGTTGATATCAAAATAACACAATCCGGAGATGTTTATGTTACAGGGTACGCTTTTGTTTCAGGAAACGCATCGGATTTCCTTACTGTTAAATACAATTCATCTGGTACGCAGCAATGGGTATTTCCTTTTAACATTGGCGGTGAAGAAACAGGGCTTAGCCTTGCGCTTGATGCTTCAGGGAATGCATATATTGGTGGTTATACGAATGCTTACGGAACAGGAAATGATTGCTTTGTGTATTCAGTAAGTAGCGCAGGCAGTTTTAGGTGGATGCAGCGTTATACCGGACCCGGTAACGCTGATGATAAAGTAAACTGTATTTATATTGATCAGTCGGGTAACATATTTGCGGCCGGTAATACTACACAGGGAGCAAGCGGTAATGATGTCTTTGCAGCATGCTATAATTCAAACGGCACTCAGTTATGGCTGAATACATTAAATGTTGGCGGCAATGAAATTATTTATTCGGTTGCCGGGGATTTATCATCTAATATCTATCTGGCGGGAAAAACTAATGCTTATGGTAACAGCGATGATTACCTAACAATATCCTATAATTCATCCGGTAGTTTCAGATGGATGACTTCTTACAATTACAGCGGTACTCAAAATGACGCAGCTATTAAGGTTTTACCTGATAATTCCGGTAATGTATATGTTACCGGAACAAGTTTTGATGATTATGCTACAATTATGTATACACCGCTCACCGGTTTAGGCCAACCAGGAAGTTTGATCCCCGATGAATATAACCTATCACAAAATTATCCCAACCCGTTTAATCCGGAAACCAATATTTGCTTCAGTCTTCCCGTAAGCGGTATAGTGAGGCTTGCAGTTTATGATATTTCGGGAAAAGAAATATCAGTGCCTGTTAATGACTATTTAACCGCGGGAGTTTATAACTACCGCTTTAACGCTTCGGGGCTTTCAAGCGGCGTATATTTTTACAGATTTTCAACCGGAAATTATACTGAAACCAAAAAAATGATGCTTTTAAAATGATTTATCCTGAATATTAGAACTAAAATTAGTTTTGGTTATCAAAAAAATTACAATAAAGCTGTTTAACAATTCTGTGGTCTAGAGCAACTACAATAAAAAAAGCCGGTAAGGAAATCCTTGCCGGCTTCAATGTATTCATAAAAAATTACTTATAGTAATATATATACGAATTCAGATTTTCTATTTCCTGTTTCTTTTCTTCCGCATCTTCGGCCATCAGGTCTCGCATAGATACAACACCTATCAGCTTTTCACCGTCTCTTACAGGCATATGCCTTATGTTTTCCTGTTTCATTATATTGATACAGTCATTGTAAGAATCATGCGCTTCCATAAGTATCACGCCCTTTGTCATTACCTCATCTATTTTTGTTTCTTCCATGTTTAGCCTTTTTGCGGCACACCGGGTCATCAGGTCACGCTCAGAAAAGATGCCTTTAAGTTTTCCCCCGTCATCCAGTACAGGAACAGCGCCAACATTGTTTTTAGACATTTCTCCAACAACTTCATAAATTGTCATACCTGTATTAACATAATGCATAGGTTTGTGATTGCAGATATCGCGAAGTGATTTCATGGTTGGTGCTCCTTTCAGGCCGGTTTGTGTTAGCTAACCCGGAAAAAAAGTTATCTGAATAGATGTAGTGTTAGCTTAAAATAACATTTATTCCCGCTTAATGCAACTTTAAATATTAAACATACTATAATAGTGCGCGGTTTCGGGGCTAAAATTGAAGAAAAAATGGCGCTTTTTTCAGGTAAACCGGAAAAATTAATGGCTAAGCTATTTTTTAAGCAGTTCATTCATTTTTTCAAGTACCCAGGTTCTGGAGTTGAATCCAGGGGTTTTCTGTGCATTCCGGTAAACATTCTCGGGAAGTTGTGTTTCCTTTGCCTTTGTCTTCAGAAGTATTCTGCTGAACTTAACAAAATCAGGGATCGATCTTTTGACCTGGGAGGTTAATTCCTTGTTCTGGTACATGAACATACGCAGCGCATCTATGGCGGATTCCGCTTCATCAAAATATCCGAGTTCATAATAACACTTTATATAGGTCGATCTTATCAACAGTTTTGTCATTACATTATCAAATCTGGCTTTACTCAGTAAATCCAGGCATCTTTCATATTCTCCTTTCCCGAAAAGGCAGGATGCCATCAATACAAAATACATGTTCTCTCTGTTTGTAGGTTCTATCTTTCCTTTGTAGCCATTCAGAAAATTTTCTGCCCATTCAAAATCCTTCGATATAATTGCCTGCATTGCGATATTATGATAGTTGCTTGCGATTACGTAACCGGAATCATCTTTCGGTATAAGATCCTTGGCAACAAAGATCTTATTGATACCGTGAAGCTCCCGGTTCACAGGCTTGGTTTGTACTGTGTTGGTGAAAATAAATGAAGCAAAAAGCATTATCCAGCAGGTATATTGATCTTTTAATTTCAGGGTATCCAGATTTTCGAAAACAAGCTCCTTTAGCCTGTTTCTGTATTCACCCTCAGGGTCATCAAGTTTACTTAACATACCGTAATAGAAAATTGCTGTGATTGCGTAATATTCTGAACCACTATCTCTCATATTCTTTATGTATCTTTCAAAATCGAAATATTCCAAAAAACCATTGAATAGTTCGGTCTTATCTTCAGATCTGTGTACGTGCTTAAATACGATGTAATCATTTGCTATCCTGAGCAGGGAAAGCAGGTAATAATTTACTGCGCATTCTCCGCGCTTCACAGAGTTTTCAAGTTTAACCCTGTAGCTCTCTGTACCGGGCGCTACTGCTTCACCGGTTTCTAGATACTCGTAATATTTCTTAAGATATTCTACCGAATATGTTTCATTCTCCAGTTCTTTGATGCCTGCTCTCAGCACATTTCTTGCGCGAAGCGCATAACCCTTTTTTGCGAACTCATTTGCCAGTGAAATATTGCTGAATACTCTTTCCTTTTCGATGCCAAGTTGAGTCAGAAATCTTTCCAGCAGCTCTCCTGTTCTGCTTAAAAGATTTCTTGTAACCTGCCTGTTGAACTTTCCGCTTCTGTAAACGCTGCTGTAAATTTCTTCTTCACTTAAAGGAATTTCAGGATATTTTTTAAACAAACCTTCTGCAAGCATAGCAATATCCTTCCGTTTATTGAAAAACGGAGAGTTTGCAAATTCAACGAACCTCTTGAGCTCTCCCCGGGAAAGTGACATTAATAATCTGATTTGCTTCATATACAGATGATTATTTTTAGTTGCCTAAAAATGCATAAATATGTATAAAATTACAATGTTTATCGAGAATCTTTATAATCAAATGATTATTTTATTGAGATTTTCTCTTCGTTTCGCAGCCCTCGCTAAAATTATCTTTGTATCAGTTAGCGTGAAAGTTCAAATTTAAAAGTTTATTGCCGCCTCGCAAAACAAATATCAGGCCTTCGTCCGGCTCCGCAAAGGACCGGTTCTCCCGCAAGGATAAACTTACGGTTTACTTTGCGCTAACTAAGGATGAAACCCGTTTTCAATTCTGAAGCGGGTTAACATCCTGAAAAATTTTAAATCAAAATAATATAAAAGAAATGAGAACAAGATTTGCAGTAATATTCTTCTGCGTTTTAATTTCATCACAGTTTGTTTACAGTCAGGGTGTTTTTACTTTCTGTAAGAATGTGGACGATAACGTATATCCCGTTGAACCCGTTTCCGAAATTTCTGCCGGTGAAACAGTTTACTTTCACTTCAGCAATGAAATTGCAGTCGGAATTGAAGGCGGCAATAATATCACTGTTGGATGGGTGATACATTCTGTTGGTGAGGATGGAACTGACAGTGGTTTCATTAACGAGTACTTTACTTATTTCGAGCCGGGCAACAGAAGGTTCTGTACCACCGAGCCATTTTGCTTTCCCGCACCGGGTATTTACAGGGTGTACGCGATCAATTGGGATGACCGCCAGTTGAATTACCACCCGGGGAATTTTACAAAGTACTACGCAAAGAACGAAATCACGGTAAAATAGAAATAATCGTTTGATCATAATAATTCATTTCAAAAAATAGTTAGCAGGGAGAAAACAAAATGAGAGCAGCAATTTTTATAGCAGTTTTGATAATATTCGCAGGGGCAGCCTTTTCACAGAGTGAAACTGCGAAGATATGGACAAAGACTTACAACAGCGGTTTAAAGGATGTGGTAGTAAAAACAGCATCAGATAACAGCGGCAATGTATATGCCGCAGGATACAAAAGCCAAACCGGTTCAGCTGATGATTCAACAGCAAGAATGATCCTTATAAAGTACAGCCCGCAGGGCGAATTGCTTTGGGCTAAAACATTTCAAAGCGCGCTGGGAAGAAGGACAGTTGCCGCAGGCCTCTCCGTGGATGACTCAGGCTACGCGGTTGTTTGCGGATATGCTGATACAAATTCATACAATTTCAAAAGAGCAATGGTTGTTAAGTTTGATCCACAGGGTGAAACTGTATGGGCTCGCTATAACGGTTTCTATGTGCATTCCTGGATCTATCATGATGTTAAAACCGGTATCGATGGCAGCGTCTATCTTTCGTATGAACTTGTAATAACATTCCCAATGCCCGGGAAAACGTGCTCGGTTGTAAAATACAGCAGCAGCGGAAATTTTGAATGGGCATCTCAAAGTGTTATAAACTGCACAAATCCGCTTGTTGCAGTAAATTCATTTGGAAGCGTTTTTTTAGGCAGCGTTACTACAACGGGAGGCGCTGATATTAAGGTCACTAATTTTGATAACACAGGTACCCAACAATGGTCCTCAACTTATAACAGTCCTAACGGCGGAGCTGATACTCTTATAGGCTTAGCCACCGACCCCGTAACCGGTGATGTTTTTGCATTTGGCAGCGCAAGGCTTACTTCAAACAGCATCATAGAAATTCAGACCATGAAGTTTTCAAGCGGACTTGGTCAAATGATTTGGGTCAAAAGAACCAGCGGCAATGCGCCAGATGCTTTTAATAAGATATACGATTACGATATCTCCCCGGCAGGTGATGTTTATATTTGCGGCCAGTTCACCAATATTAACACCGGTCTTGATGGCTTTCTGATCAGGTATAATCCCGGAGGGAATGAACTTTACAGAAAGATTTACAATTATAAAGGCGGCGCCACCCAGGAAGGCATTTACTCGCTTGATGCCGGAGATCTGAATGAACCAATAATTGCCGGCAGCCGCAACAACCTTCAGCAGACGTTTGTACATAAATACAGCACATCCGGTGGATTGACATGGAAGTATGAATATAATGATTCCCTCAGCCAGTTCTCTGAAGTTCCTGCAGGAGTAAAAAGAGGGGAGGGAAGCAGTTTGTATGTTATAAACAGCTACACAACAGCTTCGCTGGCTGATATAAACGTTACAAAGTTTGATAACATTGCGGTGAATTATATGACCCTTTGCAGAAGTGTAAATATTCCAACTGTACCCGGCGGCAATGTGTACGATACAATATCCGTTAATACCGGAACCAGCAATCTGGTTAGACTTGAAGTTGTAATTGATTCCCTCCCGCACACAGACCCTAAGGACTTAACTATAAAACTGCGGACACCGCATAACACAGAAATTGAACTTTTTAGAAATTCCGGACTTTCAGTACCATCAACAGGGCTGTTTGGTACAGTATTCAGTGATACTGCCCAAACGCCAATTGATTCAGGTTCTGTTACTTACACCGGTTATTTTTTACCTTATCAGGTTCTCGAGCCGCTCAATTCATATTCACCTGATGGCCAATGGGTACTGGTAATTAGTAACTCAAATCCCGGTGATACAGGAACTCTCAAAAAATGGTGTTTGAAGTTCGCATACGAATCACCTGTTGGAATACAGACTATAGGCGATCAACTGCCGGAGAAGTTCAGCTTACATCAGAACTACCCGAATCCGTTCAATCCGGTAACTAACATAAAATTCTCAATCCCGAAGAGCGGGAATGTTTCTCTTAAAGTGTACGATATATTGGGTAGAGAAGTAGCAGAACTTGTGGATGAATTCAAGCCGCAGGGGAACTACCTCGTGGACTTTAATGCGTCCTTCCTGTCCTCTGGTGTATATTTTTACAGGCTTGAAACATCAGAATTCACAGAAGTGAAAAAAATGGTATTAGTAAAATAAAAATAAAGTATAAGAAAATGGAAAACAAAAGATCATTTACTCAATCCTGGGTTTTTACAATCTTGCTAATTCTTGCAGTTTGCTTTGTGTTAGGTATTATCAGTGAATTACTGGGCATTGGTTTCAGCGGTGCAGCAATTGGAGTGGTTATAGGGGTTATAATAGTTTTCAGGAAATCCAGATCCGTTCAATCATAATCAGCAGCGTCAAATTCCCCCAACAACAGCAAAAGGGCAATTGGAGTTTGTCTCAAAATTCTGTTAACCCCGGCTTTTAAGCCGGGGTTATTGCTTGTTCAGACTTAAATAGGGTTTTAGCTCAGTCTGAATTACCCTTTTTGCTTAATCCGGTAGTTCTTCGCAATAGTAATTCATACCTTCAAGAACACTTTCTATCTGCCTGGGTGAAATACCCGCAGATTCTACCCGCAATATATTATCGGTGTCATCAAGATCAAAATTCCATTTATATATTCCGCTCAATGAATTCAAATGCGGAGCTACTTCTCCTATGTGAACCGGATCTTTGACCCCTGTTCTGAAAACCAGTATTTCCATTGCTGAACTAATCTTAGTTATGACTTTTTGATATATTCACTTTATTTATTGCGGGGTTCTTCCTTTGCCTCAGCTTTTGCCGCTTCTGATTCGCCGCAATCATCACTATATGTAAATATAAACCTGCTCTTGCATTTTTTATTGAAATTCTCTTTTTCCTCGGGTGTCATGGCCTCATATTTAGCGCGAAGTTTCTGCTTCCATACTTCATCCGTGTACCGGTGGTTTGTTCTTCTGCCCAGGCCTCTGCCTATGGAACCGAAGAGAATCTTTGCCAGCAGCAGCAGACCCGCTGCCTGCCAGTAAGTTAATTGCGGCCCGTTGAATAGTTGAGGAATCAGCGCGTTCCATAAGAACATGACTATTGCCGATGTTAGCCCAAGTATAAGGATCAGCTTAATTATAAAAAACGGTCCTTTGAAATATTTTCTGTGTTTCATGTTGTTACTTTAAATTTCTTTTCTTTAGTTTGATGTTATTTCATCGTAAAGCTCTTTTAATTCTTCGCGAAGGAAAATTTCAGCGTAGCGCTTTCTTGAAAGAAGAGTGTTGATCCCTGTGCCTGTTATTGCTGATATTTCCTTGAAGCTTTTGCCTTCAAATTCATGCATTATAAACACCTCCCGCTGTTTTTCAGGCAGCTGGTTAAGCAGTTCTTCCATCATTGGCCAGAATTCCTGCCTGGTATACATTACATCCTGCGGCTGTGCATCACTGTACGATACATCTTCAATTCCGTATGATGTATTCACATCCTCATCAAACAGGGATTCATTCAATTTATCCAGCGAAACAGGTTTGATCTTGCGGTACCAGTCTATTATTTTGTTTGAAGCCGCCTTAAAAAGCCATGATGCCGCTTTTTCTATGGGGTCTTCGCGCATGGTTTTTGTGAACTGGTAGAATACATCCTGCAGAATGTCTTCCGCGTCAGATTCTACAGCTACTCTGCGTTTTATAAATCCAAGGAGTCTTGGTCTCTCTTTTTCTATTACTTCCTTCAAGAGGGAGTTTTGTCTTTCAAGATTTTCTTTCAATGTAAGATCTTTACTTAGCTCCCCTGAAACTGCAATTTCCATTTACCGGTTCTGTTTCTGAATTTAACACTTATTGCTTCTTTTTAGTTAGACGGGCATCAAAAAAACTTATTTTATTGTTGTTCGGAATTCCCCGTAAATCTCTCAAATCCAAGAAATATTATTTCCTTTTTAATAATGCTTAAACAAACTTAAATTTGTACCAAACTATTGATTTATTTTGCAGGATAATATACCGAATTACGGAAGTACTTTACATCATGGGAATACACCCGGCGCCCCCGGTTACTCTTTTAAACCCGCCAAAAAAAGAGCCATCGGCCCCTGGTTATATATCATAATGTTCATTGCCACCTGTATTACAACAACAATGGGCGGCGTTTACTGGCTCGGGAAAGATCCCTACGATGTAAGTAATTTCCATCTCGGCATTACTTATGCTGCACTGGTTATTTTGTTCCTCTCATTTCATGAATTTGGACATTACTTCGCTGCAAAGTATCATAAAATCGATACAACTCTGCCGTTTTATATACCAATGCCCGATATGCTTAACCCGTTCGGAACTATGGGAGCAGTAATCAGGATCCGCGATCCCATTAAAACCAAAAAGGCGCTGTTTGATATTGGTATTGCAGGACCCATCGCGGGATTTGTTGTTGCAGTTGCTTCCATAATTTACGGGTTGCTTACATTGCCTTCAATTGATTACCTGTATGCAATTCACCCGGAATATGTTTCAGGCGGGTTACCGCCCGT
Source organism: Ignavibacteria bacterium UBA2360 (assembly GCA_002344125.1). GTDB lineage: Bacteria > Bacteroidota > Ignavibacteria > Tepidaquicellales > OLB5 > OLB5. The sequence continues at coordinate 1,001,143 of DDTQ01000011.1, forward strand.
TACGGGATTGACTTTTTCCAATACCCTCATCTATTCTTTGCTAAAATTTGTTTTGCCGCTGCCGCAAAATGCTTTTATACCGCCAATGAATGAAATTTATCATTACCCGTTCCTTTGTGCCGGCTGGTTCGGCTTGTTTGTTACTTCACTTAACTTGATGCCTATCGGACAGCTTGATGGCGGGCATATTACATATGCTTTGCTTGGTAATAAACATAAAATTGTGACCAGGATATTCTTTGGGGTGCTTGTGCTGATGTCAGTTATCGGAATTCTGAATTATGCTGAAATTATTAATTATCCTGATCTCGGGTCCCCAATGTGGGTCATTTGGGTCGTTTTACTGTTTTTTGTGATCAAGATAGACCACCCGCCAATTTATGATCAGGGTGAGCTTGGCTTGGGCAGAAAACTGCTGGGAGTCTTCGCCTTTATAATGTTCATAAGCTCATTTACTCCGGCGCCTATTAAAGATTTTTGACTACTTCTCAGCCGATTCTATTAGTTTCATGTTCTCTGAATTAAGGAACCATTCAAAATTTCCTTCCGCAGTTGAAGGATCAAATTTAACCTTGCATACGCTTGCATTCTTGAAGTTTAATTGAAGGTCCTTTATAGGGTTATCTTTTATTAGGTTCAGTGAATATGAATTCACATCAGGGGCATGGCCGAAAATTGCAATGCTGTTGTTATGTGAATACCTTTTGATAAGCTGTAAAAACCTGTTATATGTGCTGCCGCCAATCAGCTCAATTGCTGTTTTAATTTCCTCATCATATTTCATCACTGAAGCGAACACTTCCGCGGTTTGCACTGCGCGAACGAGCGGACTTGATAAGATGCAGTCAAACTTTATCTTCATATCCTTAAGTCTCTGGGCAACTATTCTGCAGTGATTCCTTCCGTGTATCGTCAGGTAACGGAAACTCTCCTCAACAATTTCACTGTCAAGGTCAGCTGCTACACCGTGTCTTATTATGTAAATATCCATTTATAGAATTTTCCCTTCGGCAAACCGGTAAGTATCTGCACCGCTAATTTCAAACTCCATGATACTGTTTTCTAATTCAGGCTTATGCGGTGCCCTGACTTTGATGTAATTATCTGTGAATCCATAAATGTGATCATCTTCCTTGGCTGTCTCAAAAAGTACTTTTTGCTGAATTCCCGTATTTCGGGCATAAAACTGCATTTTTTTCTTGTTTGAAAGCTCTCTTAATATCCTGCTTCTTTCTTTTCTATCCTTCATTTCAACCCGGCCCGGCAGTGTTACTGCATATGTATTCCTGCGTTCTGAATATGTAAAAACATGCAGGTAGCTTACCTGCAGTTCCTCAAGAAACCTGAATGTGTTCCAAAAACGCTCGTCAGTTTCACCCGGGAAACCAATAATTACATCAACTCCAATACCTAGTTGCGGAATCTTATTGTTGAGCTTGTGAATTAATCCTGCATAAAAATCCCTGTTGTATCTTCTTCTCATCAGTTTCAGAGTTTCCGGATCGCCGCTCTGAAGCGGTATATGAAAATGATTACAGAAACTATCTGAAGCGCTTACAAGTTCGATGATCTCATCTGTCAAAAGGTTTGGTTCTATTGAGCTTATTCTTATTCTTGGGATATTCAGCTTTTCCAGTTCATACAAAATATCAATGAGCTTATTGATTTTCGGTGAACCATTCTGATAGGTATAATCACCTGTATTAACACCTGTGAGTACAATTTCTTTGTAACCAAGATCTAATATTTTTTTTGCGTTTTCAATCACAGTGTTCAGGGGCAGGCTTCTGGACTTTCCACGGGCAAGCGGTATTGTGCAAAAGGAGCAATTGTAATCACAACCATCCTGAATTTTCAGGAAAGCGCGTGTTCTGGATTCAACATCGCTTGAATAAGCGTAATCAAGATTTGTGATCTCCTCTGCAGGAGATGTGAATACACACGAGAGTTCTTTCTTTTCAAAACCGTTCACATAATCAAACAACCTGAATTTTTCATTGGCACCCAGAACTAGATCCACTCCATGTATTTCGGCAATTTCATTTGGCTGAAGCTGCGCGTAACAACCTGTCACTATAATGTAAGTTTCCGGATTTCTGCTGAGAACGCTTCTTATAATCTGCCTGCATTCTTTATCCGCGTTATCGGTAACGCTGCAGGTGTTCAGCACAAAAATGTCGGAAGCTTCGCCGTATTCCTTCAGGTTAAAACCGTTTGAGTGGAATTTACCCGCTAACGTAGATGTTTCTGAGTAGTTTAGCTTACAGCCCAATGTATGTAATGATACAGATTTGCCCATTATACAAAGTTACAAACAAATTGCTGCATTTATAATGGAATTTTATTGACAGTATTACTTATTATAGTGTATATTGCGTTAAACCAATGTATTTCCTGAAAAAAAACCGCTAAAAATGAAAATACTTGTATTTGTTTTCCTGTTTGCTGTTAATGGAATTACCTCCATTTTCCCTCAATACTCCGTTGAATCACCTGATGGGAACATCAAGATGAGTTTCCGTTTGAATTCTGATTTGGAGCCGCAATACAGCATAACATACAGGTCTCTGAATTTCCTCAAATGGTCAAACCTTGGTTTAAATTTTAAAGGATCAGGTCAACTTAATAGCGGGTTCAATATTATTGGGGTAGAAAACAATTCCATTGACGAAACTTTCCGAATTTATTCCGGAAAATCTGCTTATTCCAGAAATTACTGCAATGAAATAAAAGTATCGCTTGAAGAAAAAAACTCGCCAAACAGAAAACTTGATATCTACTTAAGAGCCTATAACGATGGAGCCGCCCTTAGGTACGGATTTCCTGAACAGAACAATATGAATCAGTTCATTATTTCCACTGAAGACACATATTTTAATTTTGGCGGTAACTATGAATGCTGGGCTATGAAGAAAGACCGCTTCAGGCACAGCTATGAAGGTGAATACAGGGAGTACCGCTTGAGTAATATCGATAATAAACCGGGCGACTCCACAAGTTTTTTTCCTTACATAACGCTGCCTTTAACAATGAAAATGAGTGAAGATCTTTATGTATGTGTTTCAGAAGCTAACATTACGAATTATCCCGGCATGCATCTGGTTAAAACAACAGGAAATACTTTAAGATCAAAACTGGCTCCGGATACTGTTTATAAAGATATTTCTGTCAGAGGAAACACTCCATCTTTTAGTCCGTGGCGATTGTTTATCATTGGTGAAAAGGCCGGCGATCTGATTGAGTCAAATCTAATTATGAATTTAAATGACCCTAACAAAATACCCGATGCGGAAAGCTGGATAAAACCCGGAAAATCAACATGGAGCTGGTGGGCCGAAGACCGCGGTTTTTCACCTGATTTTGGGTACCAAATACTTGGAACGAAGACAGTAAAATATTATATAGATTTTGCCGCGGCAAACAATTTTCAGTATGTAACCCTTGATGGCGGCTGGTACGGATGGTTTGATGCAACCAAAGATGACGCTGTTCACGATATTACAAAATCACTCCCTGAACTTGACCTGCCTGAAGTTACACGGTATGCTGCTTCAAAGGGAATTGGCATTATACTCTGGGTTGTATGGTACGAACTTGAAAGACAAATGACGGAGGCAATGGATTATTACCGGTCTTTGGGAATAAAAGGGATTAAGGTAGATTTTATGGATAGGGATGACCAGTATATGACGGATTTTTACAAACGGACCGCAGAAGAATGCGCAGCAAGAAAAATGATCGTTACTTTTCATGGAGCATACAAGCCGGATGGTTTAAGCAGAACGTATCCTAATATTTTGACCTATGAAGGTGTTTTGGGAAATGAGAATGCAAGATGGATAACAGGCTTTCCTCACCCAAAACATAACGTAACATTAGCTTTTACACGTATGGTAGCCGGACCAATGGATTATACACCGGGTTCTTTCACAAACGTACCTGAAGAAAAATTCCAAGGCAGGTGGCGGCACCCGATGACTAAAGGAACGCGCTCTCAGCAGCTTGCAATGCCAATTGTGTATGAAACCGGAATTCAATCTCTTTGTGAATCTCCAAAAATTTATGAGCAGTTTCCGGAATTTGAAGTTTACCGCCAGCTGCCAGGTACCTGGGACTCCACTTTAGTTATTGATGGCAAAATAGGGGAATATATCATAATAGCAAGAAAGTCTGAAGATAAATGGTTTATTGGGGGAATGACAAATTCTCAATCAAGAGATGTGAAGTTCAGTCTCAATTTCCTTGGGAACAGCAGGTATGATGCAATAATATATTCAGATGCCTCTGACGGCGATGTCAATCCGGAAAAGGTGATAACAACCAAGATCAATACAGGCCCGGGTAATAAATTCGCCATTAAAATGGCAAAAGGCGGGGGTTTTGCCGTCATTCTTACAAAATCGCGATAATGCAACTCCTGGTAACTTCTAAACCAACCGTGAATTCACCCATTTTAGCAGGTCAAAGTATTCAAATGCGTTTTTTTCGTATTTGTCATTCCGCAGCCTGTTCAATTTCTTGCTTAAAGTTCTGAAGTTGAAATTCAGATCGTCATCCGTTTTGACTTTCTGCAGCTTGCGGATAAATTCTATGATAAGCTGCTCAGTTTTGAATAACTTTTCGTGTTTGCACAAATATCGATATGTCCTGACAAGTAAATGTCTTAAGAGTTCATAATTCTTTAGCTCAAAGTGTATTACCAAATTAAGTACCTGTATGTAACTTTCGTAGTCAGATCTTTTTGAAAGCAGCGGGTGACTTAATAAATTGTTTGCCGCAATTAAAGCCTTGCTGAAATTTTTCTCCTCAATTCTGCAAATTGTAATGTGATACAATATTGATAGCTCAGTATCGATCTGCAGTTTATCTTTGTATTTCATCAGAATTCCTTCAAGTCTCGGTATCAGCTTAACTGCTTTATCGATCTCACCCTTTTTAAGATGTATCCTCAAATACAGATATTCCCTGAAGATTTCAAAGTCCTCTAAACTGAATTTCTCATTTTTTACCTCGCTGTATAGCTTATCCAGATAAGATTCAGCTTCATTGGTCCTGTTCAGTGCCAGGCAGCATTCGGTTAACGCATATAAGATATTTATAGGATAGTTAAGTATGTAATCTTTGAATGGATGCGGATTAGAGGTAACAATTTCGTATCTTTTCTTCAGGGCCGAGTGTTTTATTTCATTATCTGCCTTCATTCCAGAGGAAATTTCTTGTACCCTGTAGTATGCCTCCATGGCTCTTGTACTATCAGCATTTTTTATATCAGACATAATGCCTGCAGCTGTAATTCTTTCAAGTTCTTCGGTTTGGGATTCATCCCTGCTTAATCCGAAATATCTGAAATTGTTAAGAAGCATACTTGCGGTTCTGCCGTATTCAAAAATTCTCATCATCTTGCCGGCTGCATCTTTGGCTTCGGTGAGAATTTCATCAGCTTTGATCTTTTGCAGCAGCCTTTTTGGAATAATAATTCTTTCCATATCAAGTATCTGCAGCAGGTATCCGAATTTTTCATGCCTGTAGGCAAATTTCTTCGCCCGTGCCAGTGCTCTGAAATATCTCTGATACATTGCCTTATTAAATAGGATCCAGCATTCCGCTATCATAGCGTGCATCTTGCCGTCCGCAGTAGAAGTATGACTGTAATTAGTAAGTGATCTGATAAGTAAAGTGTATAAATGATTTTTGTTGTATGCGAAGTTTTTTATGAAACGTTTTCCTTTATGCTTCTCTTTAAATAACTTTTCATTATAAGTGCTTTCCTTCGAAAGTTGAGTAAATAACTCAATGTATGTCTTGTTTCCCTTTTGAAGTTCTGAATTAAGTTTAAAATATCTTCGTTCATTCTTGTCCATACTCTTAATAAGGATAAATAAGTCACTATTTAGCGTCATAGAAATCAAATTACTTTATCTTAATTTATTATATTTCCTGCAAAATACCACAAAATAATTTAATTTATGCACCATTGGGAATCAAATATTTTTATCTCATTAGGCTTTGTGGCTTAAAATGACAATTTATATATTAAATTGATTCTTTATATAAACCAAAAATCAATTATGAGAAATAATTTTAACAGAAACGCCCCTAAAACATTTATTTTCATTTTGGCATTCACATGCCTGCTGTATCCGCCAGGTCATGGTATTTCGCAATCTTTCACAAAAGTCACCTCCGGTTCATTTGTTAACGATGGCGGAGCTTCAAGAAGTGTTAACTTTGTGGATTATGATAACGACGGAGATCTTGATCTGTATGTTAGTAATGGCAAAAGATGGGGGCAGCGCAGCTTCCTTTACAGGAACGATGGCGGGAACTTCAACCGCGTATTTAATACCGGACCCGTAAACGATAGTTTGCCCTTTGACGGATCGAGCTGGGCTGATTTCAACAACGACGGCTTGCTTGATTTCTGCACTGTTACATGGTATGATTCCGTCAGCGTTCTTTATAAAAATGATGGCGGTGGTAATTTCACTTTCCTCGGCAGTTCTCCGGTTGTGACTAACCGCGGCTTTTCTGAAACATGCAGCTGGGGCGATTATGACAGCGACGGGCTGCTTGATCTTATAGTTACCAACAGCAGGTCAAATAATTCACGAAACCGGCTGTATAAAAATACCGGCAGCGGAAATTTTGTTAGTGTTGATTCCGGTGCCGTTTACAACAGCATTGGACTTCTTTCAAGAGGGGTCAACTGGGTTGATATTGATAATGATAGAGATCTTGATATATTCATTGCAAATGAATCAGGCGCTGTGAATTACATGTACAAGAATAACGGCGCGGGATACTTTACCGGCATAACCGGCGTGCCGCCAACTACAAGCGGCGGCGTATCATGGAGCTCCAGCTGGGGTGACTATGATAATGATGGCGATCTGGATCTGTTTGTTGCTAATAATGAAAATCAAAAGAACTTTCTTTTCAGAAATGAAGGTAATTTCGGTTTCACGCAGATTCTTAATGACCCTATTGTAAATGAAAACGGATATTTCGCATCTTCAGGATGGGGTGATTACGATAATGACGGAGATCTTGATATGTTTGTTACCCAGGCATACGGACCCGCTAACGTGCCTCTGGTAAATTGCCTGTATAAAAATCTGCTAGTAGAATCAGGCACCCCGTCATTTGAGAAGATCACAGACGGGGAAATAGTGAATGATCTGGGATACTCTTTCGGTTTTGCCTGGGCTGACTGGGATGCAGATGGCGATCTGGACCTGTTTACAGCTAATACATATGGCGAAAATCAGAATAATTATGCTTATTTGAATAATGGCAACGCAAACAAATGGATCATCATAAAATTAGCGGGTGCTAATGCAACTAATATCTCTCCTATATCGTCTAAAGTTAAAGTAAGGGCAATTCTAAGCGGTAATCCGGTTTGGCTGATAAGAACAGTTGACGGGCAATCCGGGTATTGCGGGCAGAACATGGACCTGCATTTCGGTCTTGGCAATACGCCTGTAATAGATAGCATTGTTGTTGAATGGTCCTCCGGTATGACTGAAACCTATACCGGCGTACAGGTGAATCAAATAATACGCATCGTTCAGGGGTCAGGTATTATTGGCATTGAAAACAACGGAACTGAGCTTCCCGAAGGTTTTAACCTGGAGCAAAATTATCCAAATCCGTTTAATCCTGAAACAACTATTAAGTTTTCTATCCCTAACGCCATGGGCCAGAAAAATATCAGCCTTAAGATCTACGATGTTAACGGCAAGGAGGTTACAAATCTTGCTGAAGGCAAATTCAGTCCGGGCGAATATGAAATCAAGTGGATGGCCGGAAATAACCCCAGTGGCGTATATTTCTACAAGCTCAATAGTGCCAATTTATCTATAACTAAAAAAATGATCCTGATCAAGTAATGTTTGTAAAATACATAATAACAGAAGATTATGCGCATAAACCCTAACGCTTTGTCGGGAATCTAATAATATACATAAGCAGTTATATTGTTTATTATATAAAAATTTATAACTTTGTAGTACTAAATATTAATGGTGCGTTAATATTGTTAAAATGAAGCGGTATTCATTGTTGTTTTAAGCTTTCCTTAGTCACACAATGGATATTCGGGAGTCTAACATACAATAGATGTTCAGCGTATCATTAATTTAAGGAATTCGTTCTATTGAAGTAAACCTTTTTAAAAACAGAAGCATCAAAAGATAAATTCAGTTTGGTTAAACAAACTCAGAATTTCTCCTTCTGGAAAAGAATGAAAGAGCAGTGCGATTGGGCGACGCTTGTTTTGAGGGCTCAAGCGTGAAGGCGGCTTAGTTAAAAGTAGGCTGCTGCCTGTCTCTAAAATTATTAACCTGTATTTGACCCATAGGCTATATTTTTTGAGACAGGCATCGCACAAGCTCTTTTATATCTCCTTCGTATAAAAAGCAATTTTCAATAAACGATATATTTAAAAAAGATTTAAATTAAATTGATGATAAATTTTTTCACAAAAATATTTCTAAGCGTGTTATTTCTTTTTTTTCTTGCCGCATCAATAAATGCGCAGGAAGGAAATGAAATTGCAGGCGATGAAAAAACCTCTCCTGAAAAAACCTCTCCCGAAAAAAGATCCGAAACAAAAGTTGACGGTATAATTACTGATAGTGAATGGGCTGATGCGAAAATATTCAGAGATTTCAATATGATGATCCCGAAATCTGACAGCAAAGATTATGATAGCACCATTGCGTATATCAAACAGGATAAACAGGCAATCTATGTTGCAATTAAATACTGGCCAAAAGGAAAACTGATCAGGCAATCTTTAACTCGTGACAGAAGTACAGAAGAGGAGAATGAATTTTTTATTCTGCTCGATCTGGAAAACAAAGGGCAAAACGGGTATATTTTTGTAGTAAGCTTTCTGGATAACCAGCGCGATGCGCTTGTTTATAACCAGCGCAACCAGTCCTACGAATGGGACTGGCAGTGGGAAAATAAATCAAAAATTATCCGTGAACCAAAAGACGGCCAGCCCGGATATGTTGAACTTGAAATCAAAATTCCTGTTGATAGGATCCAGAATAAGAACAAAAAGCAGTTCGGCATTGATCTTCAGCTCTTTTCATACAAGCCTGACGGCAATTATTATTATTATTCTATAGCGCGTGATGCAGAATTACTTAACCTGAAAAATCTGCATAAATTTGATATTACTACACCGTTTGATGAAAAACTGAACCTGCGTTTCAACTTGACGCCTTATATTATGGCTAATAAGTTCAATAATCTGGATGGCGCCTTTAAATATGGCGGTGAATTTGCCGTGAGCCTTGATAAACATAAATTAAAAAGTACTTTTCATACAGATGAATCAACACTAGAAGCTGATCCGTTCCGGTTCTCCTTTTACGGCAGACCCATTTTCCTGCAGGAAAAGCGGCCGTTCTTCAGTAAGGACCTGGATCTTTTCAATACTCCGATAAACCTGTTCTACACACGCGCAATTTCAAACATAGATTATGGTTTTAACTATACTTACCGCAGTGATAAATTTAAACTTGGCGCAGTGTATGTTCAGGAAGATACCATTCCTTTTTCCCCGGGCTCAAAACGTTCGTTTATCGCGGCAAGACCCAAGTTCAATTTTAAGGATTTTAATATAGGCGGACTTATTGTTCATACCCGGGATACACTCAATAATTTCAAAGAAACAGTAGTTGATGTGGATGCAAAGATCAAGGGACCTTCAAGGTTCTGGTTTATTCCCCAGGTAGCAAGAAGTTTCAATTCAGATGGTACAGGCGCGAATATGTACAATGCCTACCTGTTTTTTGAAAGCAACAGTAACGGTGGACCCTTTATGGATGCATCATATACAAGATATGATTCAAACTTCAACGCTTCAACACTATTCAATAACTATGGAAATAATTACGATGAGATAAGCCTGAGCGGAGGGTACCAATTCGTAAGGAATACTCCAACGTTCAGCAATATCAGTATCAACGCAGGCTATTACAGAGCCAGGGTATTAAGTGACGGATTCAACTATCAAAATGGGGCTAATCTGAATCTTTTTTACAAGGTTAATGGGTGGCTGAGCGCGTCCCATTCTATCAATTTTGATAGACCCAATGAATATGATAATTCCGGAAACATAATGCTCAACGATGACGGTTCGTATCTTGTGCGTAATAACATCCTCACCGAGCATTACGCGAAAGTATTATTCGGCAGCTACGCGATCAGTGCCGGATTTTACGGCGGCAAATATTTCGGTAACACACTTGTTAATCCGTATGCTAACATCGATCTTTCATTTTTTGGAAGGTTACGCTTACTTGGAAGCATCAATTACCGCAGTGAAGGTGATATAAAACAAACCATCTACAGCGTGAAACTTGATGTTAAGTTGTTTGATAAACTCTACCTCAGGTCATACTACCAGAAAGATACATACGGAAAGCGGGCTTTGTGGAATACAATGGTACAATATGAATTTTTCGGCGGCAGCAACGTTTATTTGGTACTTAATCTTGATGGCGACCGCCTGCAGTACACAAGGAGATATTTTAAGGTCAGCTATGAATTCAATTTTTAATTCATAGAAAGATAAGTTTTAATTCACATTCTTTTCCATAAATTTAAATGATCAGCTATGCAAAAAGTTCTCTTAGCAGCAATTATCTTTGCCCTTCATAGCTTCATATTCGGGTCTTTGTTACATTCAGGGGAAGTTTACGTAAACCCCCAAAAGCTTAAATATGAATACAAAGTGGAATCCGATCTTTCTGTCGAAAAATTCTCCGATGTTTTCTGTACACGCCTCATTACCAAACATAAGTGGGAAAAAACGGGACTCGAAGTATCTGCAGATGAAACATATACCAGCCGTTTTAAATTCAAAGATGAAAATGCTCATTCATGGGAGTGTGAAGTACGTATCCAAAAAGATAAAACTACACCGCGCCAGATGGATGTTATTATGACCATGAACCCTCAACTTGAAAGCTGACCCCTCAAAGAAAAATTCATATTTTTAACACCAAAGCCGTTTATTTCTTAAACGGCTTTTTTTTTAGAAGATTTTTTAATTTCTTCGGATTTTTTAAACATAAATCGCTATTTTGCATTCATGGTATTAAAATTTTTCAGGAAAGAGCTATCATTTATTATCGCAGTAATCTGCTTTAGTTTGCTGTACGTTCTTGGCAGCAGCCCAATTATCAAAGAATCGCTTGCTGTTGAAGCGATCCTGTTCATATTGGTGTTTTCAGTGATAATTTATGCGGCTTTGGGGGTTGTACATCACGCCGAACTGCTTGCCTACAAATTCGGTGAACCATACGGTACAATGATCTTAACCCTTTCTGCGGTTACAGTTGAAATCATTATGATCGCAACAATGATGCTGCACGGAGATTCTGATCCTCATGTAGCCCGCGATACAATTTTTTCCACACTTATGATCCTGCTCAACGGTTTAACCGGTCTTATCATGCTGATAGGGGGAATTAAATACGGCGAACAAAAATATAACCTGAAAAGTACCAATTCATTTTTTTCAATGATATTCGGCATTGTTGGTATCGGTCTGTTTCTGCCGCTTGTTATTCCGGTAGAAAATTACGCTTTATATGAAACATTCCTTATCATAGTTTGTTTGCTGCTTTATATCTTTTTCCTCAGGATGCAGTCAAAAGAACATAACTATTATTTCAAGTTCGAAGGACCAAAAAAGAATTTAACCACAGAACATGATCACCTGCCTGCAAAAAAAGATATTAGCTCCGTTTACCATTTTATCATGCTTCTGGCAACAATTGGTGCCATTTCTATTTTGGCTGAAAGTCTTTCAGTCTATGTTGATGACGGCATAGAAAAGCTGCATCTGCCCGCGGCAGCTGCGGGATTGATAATTGCTATTATCATTGTCTCACCGGAAGCGCTCACAGCAATCAGGGCGGGATTGCATGACGATATGCAGCGCGTTATTAATATCTCTCTCGGCTCAATGCTTTCTACAGTCAGCCTCACTATTCCCGCGGTACTCATTATCGGGCTGCTTATCGGACAAGATTTAATACTTGGGCTTTCCCCAATTCAATCATCCATGGTGATAATTTCGCTTCTGGTTGGTATCTTAACCTGCAAAGATGGTGAAAGTAATGCGCTCCAGGGATTCATTCACTTTATTTTGTTCCTCACATTTGTATTTCTTATATTTGTTTAAACAACTTCATCAGTGCGTATAGTATTCATATTATTTATTTTCTTCTCAGGCTCAATCAAGTGTGATTCAATCAGTATATTGTTTTTAGGTGATACTCACTTTGGTGAAAACTACCAGTATGACGCCAGGTTCAACAGGGGAGTCAATGTTATTGAAGAATACGGTTATGACTACTTCTTTGAAAACGTGAAGGAAATTCTCAGTTCAACAGATATTTCCGTATGTAACCTTGAAACTCCGCTGTTATCGGTACCGGAGACCATCAGCAGTCCAAAACCTTATGTACACTGGTCTGATCCTTTCAAAACCCCTGAATATCTTGTAAAGTATAATATCAAATTCGTTTCTCTTGGAAATAACCATGTGTTTGACAGGGGAGTTTCAGGTTTCAAAGAAACCACAGGCAGCCTTGAGAAATTTGGTATAAAATATTTTGGCGCGGGCAGCAATTCAACTGTTGGGGCGGCACCTCTCATTATAAACAAAAACAATGTTAAATTTGTGATCTTTGGCGGATTTGAATACCGTGCCGGCTATGATACTTCATATGATTTCTACGCCGATTCTGTTAATGCCGGGGTTAACACGCTTGATACGATAACACTGAATGAGCAAATTTTTAAATACAGAAAGGAATTTCCTTCAGCAAAAATTATTATCTACCCGCATTGGGGCAGTAACTACAGAGAGGTTAAGCTGAGGCAAATTTCATTTGCCCATAGCTGGATTAATGCCGGCGCTGATCTTATCATTGGTCACGGCGCGCACACTGTCCAGGAAATTGAAATGTATAACGGAAAATGGATTATTTATAATATCGGAAATTTTATCTTCAACTCACCGGGGAGATACAGGTCAACCGGGGCAAGGCCTTACAGCCTGATAACGAAACTGGTAACTGGAAATAACAAAGAGAGAATATTCTTGTACCCAATTTTCACAAACAATAAAGAAAATGATTATCAAGTTAGAGAGTTGAGCAGTGAAGAATTCACTGAACTTGAAGAATTTCTTTTGAAAGGGAAGTTTGAATATTTCGCTCATAAGAATGAATATTTTGAGCTAAAATGAATTACTTGCCCCTTAGAACAGTTAAACTGATCGTATTTGAGAGCAGTTCACCTTCCCATGCTGTTACGAATTCTTTGCTGGTAACATCTGTATATCTTCCGTTTACAAGGTAGTAATTATCATCTTTAGTCAGTTGCCTTCGGTATGTTAAATTAAACTTCCATTCACCCTGCGGCGGAGCGCCGCGGCACGGCCAGAATATATCAAACTCACCGTTGTAAACTAGTGAATCATTTGGCGCGATCTTCTCGAATGACCCGTACTGATTGAATATGTAATTCCTGTTAATATCTTCACCATTGATCTTCTGCGCTTCCATACGGAAACAGTGACTATAACCCGTATATCCCTCGCCGGTATATGTAAGCTCAAAGAATGGTTCGCATTTTATATAGATGGAATCAGATGTATTGTTGTAAAACGTATAATCTAAAAGTATCGGGTCAGTGTTTTCATTCAGTGAATATATTTTCCGGTATTCACTCTTATTTGTTGAAATTTTTACCGTCACATCCTGTGAAAAAATATTTACAGATACTGCAAGTATTAATAGAAAGATCGTTTTCATTTTTGCCTCTGCGAAATTATAAATTTTCGGATATTCCCGCAGGTATCTTCTATCATAGCTCTTACCGCTTCTGCGGTGTGGGCTGATTTATGCGGAGACATAACAACATTCGGCAGTTCCCAAAACGGGTAGTTTGCGGGCATTACAGGCTCTTCACTTTTCCCGGGGTATTTGTACCAAACATCAATTGCCGCTCCTGCAAGGATACCATCCTTTGATCCATTATACATTGCTTCTTCATGAATTGTTTCACCTCTGCCAACGGTAATAAGGTACTTTCCTTTCATTCCGGCGATTTTTTCAGCATTTATAATATGTCTTGTTTCCGGATTCAGGGGTAAAACATTAAATAATACGTCACTTCTTGCTATTACTTCATCAATATTATCTGAAATTTCATCAGCAGGATCGTTATCTTTTGATTCTGCGTTCCGCTTAAAACCAACAATGAAGCAATCAAATGCCTTCAGATACTTTGCTATATACTTTCCGATATGACCGTATCCCAGAATGCCGATATTTTTATTCCTTATTGATTGCCACATATCACCTGCTTCTTTAGTGCGGTTCCATATACCTCTGCTAAGATCGTTGTGGAAAGTATTTATCTTACCCAGCAGCGCAAGCGCCATTGCAACGGCATGCTCCGCAACATAAGGAGCGTTTGCATGAGTATTGTATAGCTTAATATTCTTTTTATTAATAACATCTAACGGAAAATTATTCAATCCCGTAAAGGGTACAATCACAGCACAAAGTTTTTCAGCAGATTCAATTTCCTCAGTAGTCAATTTACCGGCAATTACTGCATCAGCTTCCTTTATGGCGCTGATTCTGTTTTCAGGAATTTCATTTACTGCAAAAGTGACCCCCGGAAACTCACTCTTAAGCACCTCTAAAGGCGCGTCCCAATCTTCACTAAGTTTGCTCAAAAATAGTATTTTCATGTTCCGAATTGAAGTTTGTTTAAAATTATTGATTTGCGAGGAGTGAAACGCCGTGCCCGCCTTTGGAGCGGACGAAGCAATCTCAACAATTCATTATTTTAAGTTGCCCCTGTGTCAGTACAGCTTTTCTACCATCCTTCAGAGCCTTCTTCGCCTTTAAACGGACCCACAATATTCTTTGTTATCCAGCCGCCGTAAAATTTGCCGGGCTGAGGTATCACAAGCTCATTATTTACATAACACTCATCCATCTTTTGCGCGTAGAATGCCATATGATCCTTCAGCTTTGCAAATGCCGGCACGGGTTTTGGATAGTACCAGCATGCATATCTAACCTGTTTACCTCCTGCATTCAAATGGTAATAACTTGCCTCGCCCTTCCACTCACAAAATGAATGATTATCTGCACTTTCCAGTAAATCCATATTCACATCCTCAGGGGGCAGATAATATACCGGCGGGTGAGAGGTTTCAAGCACACGTTTGGCATTTGTTGTTTCGGCAATAACTATGCCGCCGCAGATTATCTTTATTCTTCCTGCAAAATCCTCAATGCGGGGCGGCCTGGGGTAATCCCATACACTTTCTTCGCCGGCGTTTGGTTTTATTGGTTTCATGAGCTCTATTTTATAATTCTATTAACCCTTAGATTTGATACTTATAAAAAAAGGCAGAATATATCTGCCTTTTTGATAATTTTAAGTTAATTTTATGCCAGCACTTCATCGCTAACAAGATAAAACCTTTCGATGTTAGCTTCAAACCTCGTACCATCGCTCCGCATCATGGTATAGCTGCCTTCCATGGTGCCCCAGTTCGTGTTCAGCGGGCAGTGACTTGAATACTCAAACGATTCCCCCGCGTCAAGCTCAGGCGTGTAGCCAACTACACCCGGACCGTCCACGTTTTCATGGTCGCCATCAGCGTTAATTATCAGCCAGTGCCGCGAAAGCAGCTTTACCTTACCTTCGGCTGTATTTGTGATAATTACCCGGTAACCGAAAGAATAACGGTTTACCTCCGGGCTTGATTGCTCCGTGATGTACTCAGGGAATACCTGGATCCGTACCCCTTCAGTAGTGGTATCAGAACCTATTTGTTGAAAACTCTTTGGATGAGCGGTAGTTACGTTTTGCATGTGTAATTTTAACACAATATTTAGATATAATCAATGAGTTTACAACGAGTGACAAATTTTTGGATAAAAAATCAATCATTTTACAAGCTCTTTTTGCTTCATTTCTGGACCCAACGGCAATCCATTGCCTTCACGCCTGTGGCGTTCGCCAATCTGCTGGCGCCACATAGCGTAATATAAACCCTTCATTTCGAGTAACTCCTCATGCCTGCCTTCTTCAACCATACTTCCTTTTTCAAGAACGTAAATCCTATCTGCGTGCATTATTGTTGAAAGCCTGTGAGCAATAAGTATTGTGATATGATCAGTCCTTGCTGATACATCGCGGATCGTTTGACTTATCTCTTCTTCGGTTAATGAATCCAGCGCGGAAGTGGCCTCATCAAACACAAGCAGCCTTGGCTGCCTCAAAAGCGCGCGCGCTATGGATAGGCGCTGCTTTTCGCCGCCCGAAACCTTTACGCCGCCTTCGCCTATGACCGTATCAATACCCTTATCAGCACGCGCCAAAAGATTCTGGCATGCCGCCTTATTCAGCGCATCCATAATTTCTTCATCAGTTGCCTTCGGATTAACAAATAACAGATTTTCCTTTATCGTGCCCGCAAACAACTGTGTATCCTGTGTTACAAAACCTATCTGATTGCGCAGGTTATCAAACTCAATTTCCTTGCCCGGCACGCCGTTGTAATACACAGTGCCGCTTTGCGGCGTGTAAAGTCCCACAAGTAATTTCACCAGCGTAGTTTTTCCCGCACCCGAGGGACCCACAAACGCAACGGTCTGCCCCACACTCGTTTTAAATGAAATATCTTCAAGCGCATAGGTAGATGCGCTTTGATGTTTAAATGTTACATCTTTAAATTCAAATGTATCAATTTTACCAATGTGAACGGGGTTATCCGGCTTTTTCTCAAGCGGCGTTTCTATGATATCCTTAAAGTTATTCAGTGATACTTCAGTTTCCCTGTAAACATTAATAATGTTGCCAAGCTCCTGCAATGGACCGAAGATAAAAAATGAATATATATAAAGCGAAAAGAACTCACCTGCAGTTATCACACGCGAAAATATCAGGTACATCATTAAGAATAGGATTGATGTCCTTAAAAAATTTACAATTGTACCCTGAATAAAGCTAAGACTTCTTACAAACCTTACTTTTTTGAGTTCTAACCCCAGGATTTTCTCCGTAGTAGTATTTAGCCTGTTAATTTCCTGTCCGGCCAAACCTAAACTTTTAACCAGCTCAATATTTCTCAACGATTCTGTCGTAGTGCCCGCAAGCGCGGTAGTTTCACCAACAATTTTCTTCTGGATAAGTTTTATCCTCTTACTCAGCTTCGAGCTGATAAAAGCGATCAGCGGAGCGGTTATAGCATACACCGGGAATATGACCCAATGTATAGAAAATGAATATATTGTCACAAAGATCAAACCAATTAGAGTAGTGTAAACAATATTTATTGCCAGGGCTATAAGTTTTTCGACATCTGTTCTTACTTTCTGAAGCACTCCCAAAGTTTCACCGCTGCGTTTATCTTCAAATACCTGGTAGGGCAGCTCCAGGGAGTGCTTTATGCCATCGGCGTACATCTTTGCCCCGAGTTTCTGGGTTACCAGATTAATATAGTAATCCTGAAAATTCTTGGCTACCCTCGAAACAAAGGCTGCGCCTATGCCTAATCCAAGCAGGAGCCCCACCCCCTTAAAAAACTCCTCCGAAGTATATTTATCGAATTTTGTGGCATAATCATCAATAATATACCTGACTATAAGGGGGTCCATCATCGAAAATGTTTGATTAACGGCTGCTAAAACGAGGGCAAGGATAATAAATCCGCGGTAATTTTTGAGATACGAAAGAAGTAATTTCATCTAGATTTGTTTAGGCTGCAATTTTAACTAAATTATTTTAACTAAAAAAGGTATTACACATTAATCTTTCCATGATAAATGATCATAGATTATGTGCCCCCCTCTCCTTCAAGAAAATGTCCTTGGACATTTTCGAAGTCCCGCCTTGGCGGGATGGGCTACATTGGGGGTGAGGTTCAACAGATTTT
>DDTQ01000011.1:1019219-1188623 GCA_002344125.1 Ignavibacteria bacterium UBA2360
GGGGGTGAGGTTCAACAGATTTTTATGCTATAAACCATATTACAGAATTATTGCCCCCCTCTCCTTCTAGGAGAGGGGCTGGGGGTGAGGTCTATAATGCATAAGACGTAATTAACTATTTTTTATTTTGTTAAGAATTAGTTATCTTTGTAGAACTTCCAAAAAATAATTAATAACAATTTAACTTTCAATCAAATGACAAGAGAAGAAATTATTGCAAAAATGGCTGAAGATGCAGATACAACAAAAGTAGCTGCAAAAGCCGCACTGGATTCATTCATCGGCTGTGTTACAAAGACACTCAAAAAAGGCGGAAAAGTATCACTTGTAGGCTTTGGAACATTTTCAGTTTCAAAAAGAGCTGCAAGACAGGGCAGAAACCCGCAGACTGGCGCAACAATTAACATTGCTGCAAGAAAAGTTGCCAAGTTTAAAGCAGGTAAAGGTCTTTCAGATACAGTTAACGGTAAATAATTCTATTTAATGTTAATAGAAAAAGGACGGCACTGCCGTCCTTTTTTGTTTTACGTTTTCGCAGAGTCTCTCCGAAGGATGACTCTGCGAAGATGGATTTTTCCGCAGAGTCCCAAAAGCGGGAACATAAAGTCAAGGACTCTGCGGCATAGTTAACTCTACATTTCCCTGAAGTACGTACTCACAACCAGCAGCTTAACTGTTAAATAAATTACAACAACGGTTGAAAGCACCAAAAACCAGATCAAAGCTTTTGAAACCAGGCTTGTTTTTTTTACAGTTTCTTCCATAATGAAAATAGTATTAAGTTATTGATCAAGCTTAATTGAAGTTACCTTTTCAGGTTTACCGGTATAATCACCCGGCTCGCCATCTTCACCGCTGGTTTCACCAATTTCCCGTTTCATAACAATAATTTCATATCCCTGCTGCACTGCCCAGTAATCTATTCCCATTCCTGCCCACCAGCCGCGTGTCGCGATTATCGCATCAGCCGGAATTTCATACGACTTATAATCCGATACAGGCATTTCACTGAAGCTGTAATATTCCTTGGCAATAAAATGTTTTTTGCCGTTCACAATAATATTAACGTCATTTATCGGAGTATCATACTCGCCCGTGCCAACACGCTTAAACTCCCACTTCACCTCAGGTTTGCCGGGTTTTGTGTTTTCAGTCTTACCCGTTGAACCTGTTTCGTCCTTCTTCTGTGTTGTAATGCTTCCCGTTTCCTGTTTGCTATCCTGTGTAGTCTTATTATTACCGGAATCTGTAGGTTCTTTTTTACCGCAGGAAATTATCAGGAATGAAATTGTAAATACTATAAATACTTTTTTCATATTATTTTCTGTAGATCTCTTTTCTATGAGCAATTCTATGGATGACAATATATTCATTATCGAAGTCAAATATGGCCCTGTAGTCACCAATTCTGAATCTGTATGTAGAAATTGATTTGCCGCTCAGTTTAATTGAATAAGGAAACGGGTCTTTGGAAAATTCCTGGAGTTTTTTACCTATATGTTCAACATCTTTTTTGCTGATTTTCTTAAGATCCTTAATAGCAGAATTTGTTAACCTGATCTTATACATTAAAGACTTCTTTAAAATCTTTGAACTTTTTCGTTTTATATTCTTTTCGTGATCTTTCTATTGATCTAACGAATTTAGGACTTGAAACTGCTTCCAGATTTTCAAGCATATCCCCCATATTTTCTTTAATAACCTCATCAATTATCATTTTTAACTGGTCTATGGTCAAATCACCTATTTTTTTAGTTTTCATATATAGATCCTTCAATATTTATCAAATATACAATTAAATGTTTAAATCTGAAAGAAATGATGGAATAATTATTTTCCCATTACAAATATTACCGGCTCTTTGCCAAGAGTAATGATTTTTCTTTTCAAATGCTCAATTGTGCCTGTTATTATCTCTTCGGTTTCCATTGTCAGGTTCTTTGAAATTGAAAGAACAATATCGCCGGGCGAATTGCTTAAAATATCAGCAAGCAGTCTATCGTTACGGTGGGGAGCCTCGATAAAAATCTGCGTTTGACCCTCTTGTTTAATTTTGCTTCCAAGTCCTTTAATTTTCTTCGCCCTTGCAGCTTTATCAATGGGCAGGTAACCAATGAACGCGAAGTTCTGCCCGCTTACACCCGATGCCATTAGCGCCAATAGAATAGAAGATGGTCCGCTCAATGGCACAACCTGTATCCCTTTTTGATGCGCCATTTTAACAATTGCGCTGCCCGGGTCAGCAATGCATGGCAGCCCTGCCTCTGAAATGAGCCCGGTATCATTGCCACGCTCAGTTTCATCCAGGTAGGTTGTAATATCGGATTCCTTACTCTTGGCATTCAGCACATAAAATGTAAGCTCGCGCAGCGGCTTGTTGATTCCCGCAAGTTTAAGGAACTTAGCCGCTGTCTGAATGTTCTCTACTATATAGTGTTCTATTGTATTAATTACCTCATTGATGTATGGCGGTATGACTCTGTTCAAGTCATCGCTGCCAAGAGAATTGGGTATTAAATACAGTTTTCCTTTTTGCATTATAGTATTTGGCGCATTAAAGTATATTTACAAATTAGACGATAAATTAAAATTTTTCTACCCCCTCTCCTTCAAGAAAATGTCCTTGGACATTTTCGAAGTCCCGCCTTGGCGGGATGGGCAACACTTGGGGGTGAGGTTATAAAAAAAAATTATCCATTAACATAAAATATCGAATTTTCTCCCCCCTCTCCTTATAGGAGAGGGGCAGGGGGGTGAGGTTACCAACATGAATCTACTTATCTATATTATCTCATTTTTCAGCTTCTTTGCATGCAATGATACTGAATTGAAGCAAAATCTCAATAAGAATGAGGTAAATAAAACAAATTATGAGCAAAATAAAAAGGTAAAGAGTTCTGATAGCTTAAAGAACGTTCCCGAAGGCTTAAAAAGACTCCTTAAGTCATACCCGGATTTCCTTAAATCAGCCGATGAAAATAATCTGTATTGGCACGATGGCACTATTATGCAGTATGATGACGGCATCACAGGCAAAACCCATGATGAAAAACTCAATAACTCCGATCTTGAAGACATGATGTCACAAAAATATACCAAAGGGGCTGATTGGGATTCACCTCCCGCGGAAGATTTTGAGCCCGGCAGGGTGAGGTATGAACCCTTCTTCACAAAAATGTATGGCTCATCATCAGGCGAAGTGCAGCGTAACCTGGTGAGCGTTAAATGGCTGCCATCAATCTGCGGATGTACGATACAGTTCAACAACATCAACGGCGCAGCGGATAAAATGCGCGAAGTATCAGAGGAAATTGAAGCGACACTCGGGGCGGAGTTCCATAAGTATGTAAGCAAAACCGCAGGGACCTTCAACTGGCGCAAAATTGCGGGAACGAATCGTATCAGCACGCACGCCTTCGGCACTGCAATTGATATAAACACAAAGTACAGCAATTACTGGCAGTGGGATGGCAATATGACCTGGAAAAACCAGATACCGATAGAGATTGTTGAGATATTCGAAAAACACGGTTTCATCTGGGGCGGCAAGTGGTACCACTACGATACCATGCATTTTGAATACAGACCTGAATTGCTGGTGGAATAAACTATAGGGAATTACATATTTTTTTTATTAAATTTGTATCAAATGAAGATATATTTGGATACTTCTGTTATAGGTGGTCTATTTGATGATGAATTTCAAGAATGGACAATAAAATTGTTTGATGAATTAAGTTCAGGCAGACATATTGCTGTTATATCTGATTTAACGCTGGAAGAATTATAAAAGCACCTGATTTTGTAAAGAATGCGCTTAATAATGTACCGGATGCATACCTGGAATACATTTTATTGAATGATGAAGCAGTAGAGTTATCCAATCATTACATCAAAGAAAAAATTGTCGGTAAAAAGTCGTTAATTGACAGCAGGCATATTGCGATTTCGACAGTTAACAAAGTTGATATATTGGTTAGCTGGAATTTTAAACACATTGTAAATTTTAATAAGATTCGACTATATAATTCAGTAAATATGAAGTATGGCTATTCATTATTAGAAATCAGAACACCAAGGGAGGTTATTTATGAAAAATAAGAAATTTGATTCAGTAAAAATGATGCGGGATATAAGGGATGAACTTTCGAAAAAGTATAATAAAAATCCCAAAGCCGAACAGAATGATTTGAAACTGATAAGGAACAAATTTAAATTGACTAAAAAGGTTTTTAGCAAAGTTAAATAATTCACTGTTCCTGCAAGATTCTGAAACTTGTCGGTTTATTAACTCCCCTCCAAAAATCCCAGGAACTTCCGCTTCGCAACGGGCAGAATGGTTTGTTGGTATGAAAAATTCAGCTCAGTATCCAGCATATATATTATCTGGTTTATTATATCATCTGATATCATGTAATTCCTTAATACTTCATTCGGAATTGTTATCAGCTTCATTTCGCGGTTACCCACTTCTTTGGTCTTTAATATTTTATAAAGATTCCTGCTGTACTTAATTATCCTCAGCAGCCTATCCCTGTTATCAGGCAGGATAAAATACCCTTCGGTGTTATGTTTGCTCAATATGCCTATTGATTCAATCTTAATGCTCTCATCCACAAAATCATAAATGGCTTTGCCCTGCTCCATAACGCGGTTAAAGTGCGCTAATGCCCAGTGCATAAGCTCAAAGCTTTTTTCAAGCTCATTGTTAATGAGCATCATCTTCTCATCCATTTCCTCTTCGCTTATGGCATCGGTATATTCCTTGTTGAATATCCGGTTATGGTTCTTCATAATATCGCCCAATTGCATGTATATATTAATCAACATCTGGTAAGTGGGGTAGAGCCGTGTCTCATTGAATTCCTTTTCACAGAATTTGAATTTATTCAGCAAAAGGTATTTAGAGCTTTCAAGATCGTTTATGCCGGTAAAATCTTTAATGGTGATGTCAAATAATTTGTTATCCATATTATTGGTAGTTAAGTTAACAAAAAATAAATGACTGCCTGCAAAAGCTGTGACCGTTAAAAAGTGTTACCTGTATATTTCTATTGTATATCTCCTTAGTGTAATTTTAATGAACATTTCAGCCTTTGTCAAGGGCATAATTAGAAATTCAATTGAAACTTTTTAGCATTTTAGTTTGTATTTGTTAATTAAATATTCTAACTTTGGTTTTATAAAGGTATGAATAAAAAAGAGAAAACAATTAGAAACATTGGTCTGAGTTTTGATTTCTTGAGAGAAATAATTAGAGACCCAAAACTGATTAACTCAATTCAGGATGGTACCAATATTGATTTTATTGAAAAGGATTTTACGAAAATTGAAAAGATAAAGCCTGGAAAGACTAAATATTTTAAAGTAAAATCAGTATTTGAAAAAGTTTCAAACTAACTCTCCACCCATTCCTTAATTCTCTCGGCAGCTTTTTTACCTGCACGTTTTGAAAACTCATCGTAATCATTCTTTACCATTATTTTAATATTATCAACGGAACCGAACTCTTTCAGTAATTTCTGTGCTGTGGTTTTGCCGATACCTTTGATATCTTCAAGCTCACTCCGTAATGTGCGCTTATCGCGCAGCGAGCGGTGGAAAGTTATCGCGAACCTGTGCGCTTCATCGCGGACGCGCTGTAGCAGTTTAATCCCGCTTGATGTTTTGGGTATCGATTGCGCCTCACTAGCCCCCGGCAGAAATACTTCTTCAAGCCTCTTTGCCAAGCCGATTATATTAAGATCGCTCAAACCAATATCACCCAGCACCTTCACGGCGCTTGATAGCTGCCCCTTGCCGCCATCGATAACAATAAGGTCAGGCATTGTGTCAAAGCTGGGGTCGGGAGTATATGCATCACCTCCGGTTTCGTTTTCCTGAGAGGAGAGGGGGGGTAGTGTATTCTGTAATTTCTTATAACCTATCATTTCCTGGTTATTAATCTCATCTTCTAAAATAGGGGATGAGGTCAACTTCTTAACTTCCTCTTCATCCAACATCTCCGGGTTTTTGCTCCCCTCTCCTTCCAGGAGAGGGGTTGGGGGTGAGGTTATCATCTTCTTCTCCGCAAGCTTCCTGAACCTTCTGAATATAACTTCGCGCATTGAGGCGAAATCATCGGGTCGGCCGACTTCGTTCAGGGCACTCTGTATCTTAAACTTACGGTAATCACTTTTCTTTGGTCTTCCATCCATAAATACTACCATACTTGCAACAGTATCAGTGCCCTGGATATTGGAAATATCGTAACATTCTATGCGGCGGGGGAGCTTTGTCAGCCTGAGATCACGCTTTAATGATGTTACCGAGTTCGGTATGAACTCGCGCTTCAAGCGCTGAAGCTTAAGCTCATCAAGCATATATCTTGCATTGGCTTTAACCATTGCGAGCAATTGTACTTTTTCGCCGCGTTTTGGGATTTTGAAATCAACTTTTTTGCCGAAAGTTTTTATGAACCACCCACTGAATGCTTCAATGCTGTTCTCGCCCGTATCGGCGTCTTCGGGTAAATGAATTTCATCGGGAATAAATGAGTTTTCGCTGTAATACCTGAATATCACATTCTCCAGAATTTCGCCGGGTTCCTTATCTTCAACGGTATCTATGTAATAATGCCTTTTGCCAATGACCTTGCCGTCACGGATGTTGAGTATCATAGCGCATGCATCATCTTCTTCCTTCACAAAATTTATTATATCCTTATCCAGAAAATCTTCAGATACAATTTTTTGTTTTTCGGTATATACTGTCAGTGATTCGATCCGGTTCCTTATCAGCGCGGCTTCTTCAAACTTTTCATTCATAGCCGCATCGCGCATTTTTGCCTCAAGCTCCTTTATCAGCGAAGCGGTTTTGCCATGCAGTACCTTTTCAATTTCACCCGTCATTTCATTATACTTCGCCTGCGATACAAGTCCTTCGCATGGTCCTTCGCATTTGTGTATGTGATACTCCAGGCAAACCTTGAACTTCTTTTTCTCAATTGCTTCCTGTGTTATATTCAGGCTGCATGTCCTTATCATAAAAAGCTCGCGCAGCATTTTGAGCGAAAATTTCATATTGCCAACATCAGTGTATGGACCGAAGTATTTCGAGCCGTCATTGCGCCGCTTACGGGTGGGGAAAACTCTCGGATACGGTTCATTGGTAATTACAATGTAGGGGAAAGACTTATCATCCTTCAGATTGACATTATACCGCGGCTTAAGCTGCTTTATCATGTTCATCTCAAGTATAAGTGATTCCACTTCGCTATCGGTATTGATAATCTCCACATCACGAATTAGCGAGATCATCTTGGTTAAACGCGGACCCACTGGCTTCGCCATAAAATATGAACGCACACGGTTGCGGAGATTCTTAGCCTTGCCAACATAAATTATCTTCCCGTTCTTATCTTTAAACTGGTAAATTCCCGGGGTAGATGGCAGATTGCCAAGTTTTATATCCAGCGGATTCCTGGGAGCTTCGATTGTTGTATTTTCGGTGTTTTCTTCAGGCATCAGTCTTAATAATAGTAAAGATTGTTAATTAGTTCGAAATTTTAAAGGCTAATTTATGTCAAAAATTCATAAAATTATCTCACTGTAAATTATATAATTAAAGAAATATTTTCTCCGCAAATCTTGACAATTTCAATATCATATATTAAATTGCATTCAATTATTAAACAAGGTTCAATATATAAACGAGGTTTATAAGAATTGGGAACAGAAGATAGAAAAGAGCGCGAAAAAGAGCAAATGCGGCAGCTTATCATCAAAACTGCCATGCAGTTATTTATTGAAAAGGGGATGGATAATGTTTCTATCCGCGCCATTGCCGAAAAGATAGAATACTCACCCGGCTCAATTTATACCTACTTTAAAGATAAGAGTGAAATAATCCACGCAATCCACACGGAAGGATTTGAAAAACTTTATGCGCTGCAAAAGACGCTTGACGGCGTCGAAAATCCCGTGGATAAGCTTGCGCAGATGGGAAGGCTTTACATGAAGTTCGCCCTGGAAAACAGAGACTACTACGACCTTATGTTTATAGCAAAAGGCGTAGCCGAAAAAATTACCGAAAAGCAGGAGTGGGATGTCGGCAACCGTTCATACGATTATCTCCGTGAGACTGTTAAAGAATGTATTGATCAAGGTTACATCAACGATCCGAATGTTGATGCTGTGACTTTCGGTATATGGGGATTCGTACACGGAATGGCGGCATTAATTATACGCGGCAGATGCGCCATGATGCCCGAAGAATTCATTGAACAAACAGTATCAGGTAGTTTGAGTTTTATGTACACGCATTTAATTAACAATTGACAAATAATCTTGAAATAATTTAGCTTAAAAGAATTTACGATTCCTCACACATCTCTCCTTTTCACAAAAAAATTCCTTTGGAGCAGGAAAGGGGCTGGGGGTGAGGTTAAAAACTAAGTTTTATCTTTATTTAAAATCTTTAGGTCCTTGCTCCCCTCTCCTTTCAGGAGAGGGGATGGGGGTGAGGTAATAAACAAATGGCACAAATAATCAAAGGAAGAAAATTCGCGAATGTACAGGGAGATTTTGTCGTATTCCTCATTGGTATGAGAGTCAACAACTGGCTAATGATACACAAATGGTTCCCGGTTGCAATGGCTATGCCAAAGATGATAAAGGAGCTGTATAAAAATCCGCTAAGCGGATTTATGGGCGAGAGCAGTTGGTTTGGCAGAACAACAATATCCGTGCAGTACTGGAAATCATTCGAACACCTGGAAGCATATGCGAAGAACAATGATATGGAACACTTCCCCGCATGGAAAGCCTTTAACCTGAAGGCAAGGCAAAGCGGTGTGGTTGGAGTGTGGCACGAAACATATAAAATATCACAGGGCAGCTACGAAAATATTTATGTGAATATGCCGCTCTTTGGATTAGGTAAGGCCGGCTCAGTCAACGAAGCAATTGGGAAGAATGAACACGCTGCCGGAAGAATTAACAATTAAGTAAATTCATTAAGAAAAACAATTCTATGCAGACAATTTTAGGTTCAACCGGAATAATAGGAAGAACACTCGCAAAAGAGCTTGCGAAATATACAGATAAGATCAGGCTCGTCAGCCGCGATCCGAAAAAAGTAAATCCGCGCGATGAGCTTGTTAAAGCTGATCTCCTGAACAGGCAGCAGGTAATTGATGTTGTTAAGGGTTCGGATGTTGTTTTCCTCACCGCCGGGTTGAAGTATGATAGTAAAATATGGCAGGCCCAGTGGCCTGTTATCATGCAGAACGTCATTGATGCTTGCAAATCCGCCGGAAGTAAACTTGTATTCTTTGATAACGTATACGCCTACGGCAGGGTGAATGGATGGATGACTGAAGAAACACCATATAACCCAGTAAGCAAAAAGGGTGAATTAAGGAAACATATAGCCGAAATGCTTATGAATGAAGTTAAGCAGGGCAGTATAAATGCTATGATCGTCAGAGCCGCTGATTTTTACGGCATTAATACCCTGGCTGCGATCACTGAGACAGTTTTCAAAAACTTTGCAGCGGGTAAGAAAGCGCAGTGGCTTATCAGCGGTAAATTCAGACATTCATTCACCTATGCTGCTGACGCAGCCAAAGCCACTGCAATGCTCGGCAATACTCCTGATGCATTCAACCAGGTTTGGCACCTGCCAACAGATAAAAATGCTTTAACGGGCAAAGAAATTATTCCATTGATAGCACATGAATTTGGGGCAGAGCCCAAGTACATGAATGTCCCCAAATGGATGCTTCGCATCATTGGTTTGTTTAATGCTAATATAAGAGAATCGATCGAAATGCTTTATCAAAACGATAGCGATTATCTCTTTTCATCTGAAAAATTTGAAAAGGCATTTGAACTTAAACCAACTCCTTACGCAGCCGGCATAAAGGAAACTGTATTTGAAATGAAAAAAAGTAATTCTTAAAATTAATAAGACTATGATAAGAGTATTTTTGCTTCTGCTGATTTTTTCAGTTGCTGCATTTGCTCAGGATAAGGGCACCATAAACGGCAGAGTTACCGATAAGGAAACAACAAATCCTGTAACTGAAGCGTCAGTTACAGTAATTAACACACCATTCAAAACCGTAACCGATTCAAAAGGCTATTTTCAGTTTTTAAATATTCCGCTTGGCACATACGAAATTAAAGTTACCTGCCTTGGATATGAAGCTTTCATTCAAACTGATATTGTTGTGAATTCATCCAGACCCGCTGATGTACAAATAGAATTGCTGCTTTCAAACATTACCACTGAACAAATTGATGTTGAAGGCAAATACTTCCAGAAGAACACAGATGTCAGCACAAGCAGCTATAACCTTGATTTCGAAGAAGTCCGCCGCGCCCCCGGCGCTGTTGAAGATATTTCCAGGATGCTGCAGATAATGCCCGGCGTATCGCCGGCTAACGATCAGCGTAACGACCTTATTGTACGGGGCGGCTCACCCGCTGAGAATTTGACTATGATTGACGGAATAGAAATCCCTAACGTAAACCACTTCCCGACACAGGGCTCCTCAAGCGGACCCATTGGAATGATAAACGTAAAATTTATTGATAACGTTAATTTTTCTACCGGCGGATTTTCCGCCCGCTACGGCGATAAACTCTCATCCGTCATGGATGTAAAATTCCGCGAAGGTTACCGCAAAAGCTTTTTAAGCGATATTAACCTATCAACAGCGGGCTTTGGTGGAATATTTGAAGGTCCCTTATTTACACAAAACGGTTCATTCATTCTTTCCGTGAGGAAAAGTTACCTGAATTTAATCAAAGGCGCTATTAGGCTCGCTGCCGTGCCTGATTACTGGGATTTCAACCTGAAAGCAGTATATGATATTAACAAAAATACGCGCCTAAGCTTTGTTGGTATTGGCGGAATTGATAAAATTAGCTTCGAAGGTGAATCACCCGAAATCAGCGATGATAATCCTTACGGTAAAGCTAAAGGCGAGCAGGAGCAGTTCACCGCCGGATTTAACCTGAAGAAACTCTTCAAAAAGGGGTATTGGCAAACGGTGCTTGCGAATTCATCGGCGTTTTTAAATTACACCAATTATGATATCAGAACGGATGTTCTCAAATTTAAGTATGATTCCTACGAAAGCGATTTTAATATTAGATCAGAAGTATTTTACCAGCTGAACAGATCCAATAACTTAATACTTGGGGGCTCTGCCCGTTACATAAAGTTTAAGAATGAAACATTCTATGTGGCCGATACAACATCATTCGGCGACCCCATTCCTGAAACGAACGTAAATGTAAAGGATAACTATTACAAAGCTTCAGGGTTTGCGCAGTACACGCTAAAATTACCCGGCAACAGGGTTATTCTGAACGCGGGAGCAAGAGTAGATTACTTTTCAGGCATCAAAAATAATATTGCAGCCTCACCAAGGTTTGGTGTTAGTTACAATTTGTTTGCAAACACTACACTTAGTGCATCCACGGGAATTTATTACCAGTCGCCCGAATACATCTGGCTTACAGCCGATCCCGGAAACGAAAACCTGAAGTTCATTCAGGCAAATCATTTTGTCGTTGGCATCGAACATTTATTTTCACCTGAGCTGCGGCTATCAATAGAGGCGTATTATAAAGATTACAAAAATTATCCTGTAAGCACACTTGTGCCAACTTATGTGTTAATAAGCGGCGGAACAGAAAACGGCCCGAACCTGCTGTTTGGAGAAGCGGTGAGCGAAGGGAAAGGATCTTCCCGGGGGATAGATCTTTCGCTGCATAAAAAACTTACCGGCAACGGATTTTACGGAATGATAAACTATTCATTGGCCGATAGCCGCGTCACCGGACTTGAAGGCGGCGAAAAACCGGGTTCATTTGATTACAGGCACAACTTAACAATTATTGCAGGTTACCAGTTAACCAATGACTGGCTTGTTGGGCTGAAATTCCGCTATACTACCGGCAGACCATATACCCCGTTTGATATAAATGCATCAACAATTGTTGGCAGGGGAGTGAGTGACTTCAATAATTTTAACGGCTCCCGTTACAAAGATTACAACAGGCTTGACCTTAGGGTTGATAAAAAGTGGAATTTCAAAAATCTCAGTATTGTGACATATATTGAGCTGCAGAATACTTTTAACACAGAAAACGTATATTCATACTTCTGGAATGAATATAAAAACGAGCAGGGCACTATATACCAATGGAAATTCCTGCCCGTTGGCGGCTTCAGTATCCAGTTCTAAAAACTCTCCCCTTAAGAGGGGGTTTAGTCTCCGCAGAGTCCTTGACTTTATGTTCCCCGCTTTTTGGGGACTCTGCGCGTAAAGAAATATTTCCCGCCGTTGTGTGCGCCTGATTACTTAAGCAGCATAGCGCCAATATCCAGAGCAAACTAAAATAAATATTATATAAATAAAAGCAGGAGAAATCCTGCCTTTATTTTTTTGATTCACACCCTCTCCTTTGGAAAGGGCAGACACTCAACAGGCGTGGCTGGTAGGGTCACATTATCAACGGTTATGATAAAGACGGCAATTTCCAGGGAATGAAGCGGTATGGTTCCGCAAATAACCTTGCAGATAATTTTACTTATACCTATTATTCAAGAACAAATAAAGTGCAGAGTGTAACCGCAGTTAAAACTTTATATACCTACGATGCAAATGGTAATATGACAAAGGATGAGTTGAATAAAAATTATAATATCCTGTACGCTTGACTTATACAGCTCAAGCTGGAGAAGTATCACAGAAATCTGATGACGGATATAAGAACGATCCGCTCTGAAAAAACTTTCTGGACAAGATACCGCTACGATGAAGCCGGTAACCGTATCAGGAAGTTAACCTATCAATACAACGGCGGGGACCCGTAACCTGTATTTGAAGATGAAGGTGATAACCCAATGTGGCAAGTAGTTACGGATGAGCACTACGTCCGCGATGTATCAGGTAAGGAAATAGCGATATATTCCGGAAGCTCACTGACACAATGGAATATTTGGGGATTGGATAATATTGGTAAGATTAATGCAGATACAACACGCAATTATTACCTGAAGGATCATCTGGGGAGTATTCGCGTTGTTTTGAATTCAACAAATACGGTAATCTCAGCACAGGATTATGATGCATGCCTGACTTATACAGCGCAAGCTGGAGAAGTGGGTTATCCCTTAGAAAACCGCACATACAACGCAAGCGCTATGCGCTATGATTTTACGGGTAAAGAGCGCGACAACGAAACCAGCTATGATTACTTTGGCGCAAGGTATTATGATAGCAGAATAGGCAGATGGGGGCAGGTTGAACCGCTGTTGGATAAATATATTACGGTTTCACCATATATATATTCTTTAAATAATCCGATAGTAATTGCGGATATTGATGGCAAAGATGGTAAAATTAAAATAGAAGGAACTGTCGTATTAATTACAGTGAATATCTACTATTCAACTGGAGAAAAATATGGTTTAAGTAGCGATAGAGTTGATTTGTTAAATTCTATGGTGTTTGAAGCAAATGCAAATTGGAATAAAAAAGGTTCTTATGAAGGGAGAGAGGTGGTTTTTGATATTAAGGCAATAGAAACTACCGACGAAAGAATTGAAGATATCAATGCAAATCCAAACGGAGAAAATATTGCGTTACCGTTAGAGTTCATGAGTCAAGGAGATATCGACAGGTTCGAAAATATTTATCAAGTTCCTCCAGGAGTAGATGAATATCGGCTTTTTATGGGGAGTGAAAGTTTAGAAAATCTTAGAAATGATGTGGGTTCTCATGAAATTGGGCATTTATTGGGGTTACCTCATCCCAATCAAAAAAGAACATCTCGTGATATAATGGGTTATTCAATAAATAGACAAAAACCAAGAAAATCAAATATAGACAAAATATTAAAGAAGAACAAACCTAGGCCTGCGGAGAAATATATTAAAGGAGTCAATGAAGTATCATGAAAAAAATAATTAGAATAGTATTGCCAACGATCTTGTTATTTTGGTGTCTTAATAATCAGGCAAATGAGAAGGATACTTGTATATCAATCTATAGCTCTTCATTTGGTAAAATGAAATTAATAATATTGGAAACTATGTATGTAAATATCGAAGGCTATTTGATTTTTGAAGTTAATAAAAATGTTAGTGATAAAAAAATTAAAGAAGGTATTTTCATAAGTAATATATATTGGGTTGATGACCTTATTAAACCACATTATAAATATTTCTATAATTCTTACCAGCTTTCATATGATATTTATTTAAATTTACAATATTTTATATATAATAGATACGATTCCTTAAAATCAAAAATATATGATCAAAATCCTAGTGAATTTTGGAAATTCGGTGAAAATAAAGAGCCATTCTTTGTTAAAAGTTTTGATGATTGGTGGAATAACTTTTTGATTAAAAAACATTCGAATGAAAATTATTTTTTGAAAGTTCCACTCTGTACGGATATATTTCAAAATAGTATATTATGGAATAGAAATGATAATGACACAATTGCATATTACGTTTTTGATAATCAGGTTTCGGGGGCCATCATAAACGTAGATGTTGATAGTCAAGGTTTAAATCAAAATTTGTTGTTTGATAATGTAAAATATGAGAATAGCGATTTCATTCAAATACTTATCCCCACATCATTAGCGACAAAATTTTCAGAAACCAATTCGTCGAAACTTGTTTCATCTGGAATGAAAATAGCAAATTGGAAACCAATATTAAAATAATGATTCGCCGAAGTTTGTGTTTTCTCCTATAATAAATATCAGTCTACAATTTTATAAAAGCAGGAGTAACCCTACTTCTTTTTCATGATTCCAATAACCTTGCAGATAATTTTACTTATACCTATTATTCAGGTACAAATAAAGTGCAGAGTGTAACCGCAGTTAAAACTTTATATACCTACGATGCAAATGGTAACATGACAAGAGACGATATCAACAGAACAAGCAGTATAAAGTATGACCACAGGAATTTAATGACAGAAATACGAGTGATTAAATCGGAAAGCAGTATTATAGACCCAATACCTGTTGACGTGTTATATTTAACTTATTACAGGTACGATGAAGCCGGTAACCGTGTGCGGAAGAAAAGGTATAAATACAACGGCTCTGACCCCGACCCGGTTTTTGTAACGGAAGGAAGTAACCCAAGCTGGGCTTTGCAAAGCGATGAATACTACGTTCGCGATATTTCAGGTAAGGAAATAGCAATATATTCCGGCAGTTCGTTGACACAGTGGAACATATGGGGATTAGATAACGTAGGCAAGATTAACGCTGATACGACACGCAATTATTATTTAAAGGATCATTTAGGGAGTATTCGTGCTGTTCTCAATTCAACAAATACTGTAGTTTCAGCGCAGGATTATGACGCTTGGGGCTACCCGTTAAAAAACCGTACATACAACGGCATTGCCATGCGCTATGACTTTACCGGCAAAGAGCGCGACAACGAAACCAGTTATGATTACTTTGGGGCACGGTATTATGATAGCAGGATTGGCAGGTGGGGGCAGGTAGAGCCGTTGCTGGATAAGTTTTTGAGTTTTTCGCCGTATAACTTTACATTATCAAATCCAATAAATTATTATGACCCGAATGGTTTATCAACTCATACAGATAAAAATGGTAATGTGTTAGCAGTATACAATGATGAAGATTTAAATGTTTATAAGCATGATGTTGAACAGGACTTTTTTGTGGGTCCTTTGAAAGATGGGGAAGTCATGGGAAGTACTTTATATTGGGATGAATTTATAAACCCGGTTTCACGAGAAATTGAAGGCCGAATAATGTTTGGTGAGGATTGGGGCTCTACTATTGAAGAATTGCACAATCAGGCTATGAATGAACCGGATATAATTATGTTAGCATTAAAATCGAAGAGAGGTGAAAAATACGATCTTAAATCTAATCCTAATTATGCACCAAGTGGTGAATTTACTGGAAAAACTTTTAAGGGGAAAATTATTTCGGCTAGATCTGCTGGAAATTATTTGGCAGGGTATAACGCTGGTGAAAGGACCAATTTATCGTTTGATACATATATGAAATTAGCCGGCGCATTAAATACCGGGAATTTTGATGCACTCACAATATCAAAAATTTTGTTTACAGATTTTTCAATCGAACCAGCCCCTTATTATGGAGAATTAGAATATTCTGGTAGAATGATTGAAAGGGGGTGGTTTTCTGAAGAGCCCTAAGAATTTAATGCAAAGAATATATATTGTATTGGCCTTTGTTATATTGATACTTTCAATATTGGTTTATGTCAGCAAAAAACTTCCTGACTATTCTGTAAATGTCGAAATGATAGAAATATATTCTGAAAAGTATAACCAAAAATTATATATCAAGAAAAAAACATGGGGATTAACCGGTGACCGTTTGGTCATCGTAATATCCAGTTCATCAGACAAGAATTTCATTCCAATTCCCGATAAAGAATACATTTACGAAAGTTCTTCGCCTTTTTATTATAGTTTCCAAAATGATACATTAAATGTATATGTTTCTAAAGAATCAAAGGTTCCTTCTGACTTTAAGACTAATATCTATATAAAGCAAGTAATTACGGGTACTCTAATTCTTAGAGAACTATCCAAAAATTATAAAGAAAAAGGGTTGGAAACTTTTAGTGATGATTAACAGAAGTAGTATCTCAAGCTGCCGGAAACTCTCCTTTGTTGGTGTTGTGACCAAAAACAAAGTGCGTGAAGATTAAGTTACTATAGATAAACAAAAGCAGGAGAAATCCTGCCTTTTTTATTGCCCCACAACAAATTGAAAAAAGTTTGTTTGCTTAAATCCTTATTTCCTATTATTTCACGTTAAAATCAACACAAATATTAGTAAAGGAGTATTATCCAATGAAAGCAATCTCATACTTTAGTCTTTTCTTGCTTTTTACAATTGTTTTAGCTTCGACATTTGAAGATACTACTTCATCATCCAAAACACCGGATAACATCACGATTTGCCTGGATAGCACCTGCACGCTTACAACTCCAATAACTTGCAAATTGTATGACTCAAACAGCGTGATTATCAGTGAGAGTAACATAACCTCATTAAGCGGCAGGTGCTGTACTGTTGATAGCGTTCCATATCCCCGCACATAGCAACATGTAAATCGAAACCACGCCAAGGGCGGGCACGCGCCGTTTCGATTTAACTCGAATCAGCGATTCGAGTTACAGGAATTAGTCTTTTCCCCCTCTCCTTTGGAGAGGGGAAATCCCGCTTCAGCGGGATGGGGAGAGGTCGCTTTTATAGACTCTGCGAAGACCTAAAACTTTCTACTATACTCCCTGTCGTGCTGAGTGCCTTACTGCCTCAGCAGTGAATCGAAACACATTTCCCCCCGTTGTTGGCAGCATGACTGCTTTAGCAGTTGCCTGCCTTGTTTCTAAGGTTGCTAGACTGCACCCGCAGTTCACCAACAACAAGTCGTTTAGCATTATTTAGTAATTTTTCTTTAAGTCTCCGCAGAGTCCTTGTCTTTATGTTCCCCGCTTTTTGGGGACTCTGCGCGTAAACAAAAGCAGGAGAAATCCTGCTTTTGTATTTCTTTACTTCACGCCCACTCCATCGGGGAGGGCAGACACGCCATGGGCGTGGCGGGTGGGGTCGCTTTGAAACGGATATGATAAGGACGGCAATCATTCCCCATTGCTGATCTTCCCCTGATGCGCCGTCAATCCCGCTTTAAGTAATCCGATGAGTTTTTCTACTATTTTTGCACTTGCATTTGCTAACAGCATATATTATATTAGCAATTATATGCATAATGCATATAAACTAAACATTGTTTTCCCTTTATAATGATCAAATTTCTTAAACTATGCAGCAATTCTGTCAAATCTGTTCTATTTATGAACTTTACATACACCGTGGGCGGTTCCTTAATGTACAAAGGCAAACATTTCAGGCGTTTAGTCTGCGGCTGCAGTATAATTTACGATATTGTAACTAGTGTTATTCATCGTGAGAAAACCTCAAAATTTTCTTATTATTCTCACTTTCTCACGATGAATATCCTTAAAAATGCCATTCTCAACATGAATATATTCACCTTGAGAAAATTTAAACCTCGAAAACAGTCCGGTAACGCAAAAAATTTATGCAAATACCTCCGAAAAAAAAGTGTATTCACGTTGAGAAAAGATAATGTAGAAATAGCCCTGAAATCGCAAAAAAGTTTTGTAGATCCTACGGAAAAAAAGGTGGATTCATCGTGAGAAAATGTTTTGAAGATATTCCCGCAATTGTTGCCGCTTCTTAATTGCTGTATGTTATGCTAAAGCACCTGCCCGGCTCCGGCGTGATAACCCAAAACCCAAAAGAGAGTATTCAAAAAAATGCCCGTTTCTTAGCGGTAATCGGCATTTTTTATGTACCCGGTTGTGAACAGTAAATCCTTTCTAGTGAAAATACGGTAGAAATTCTCGGGTTATACATTATACAGTGATTACATTAAATTTTCGGTTTAAAAGGTAATTTCATTTATACTGCTCAATGCCGATTGTTTTAGGGTTCCCCCGAAAGCTATATTTGTATCACTAATTCGGTAGGGAAAAACCAATAGCAGAGAAGGATTTTAAATCAACTAATTTAAAAAACTCCTCAGAAAGGAAATCTACAAAGATGAATGCTATTACTTCCCAATTCAGCAAGAAGCAATTGATTGTATTACTCTCAGGGCTTCTTTTTTTATTTGTTACAGTTTACACAACAAACGCACAATATCGTTTAAGCAAACCGGGTGGAATCAACTCCTGGACACCAAATCACCTAACCGGAATTGCTGGTGATAACCCATACACCGCCGTTAAAACAGATTTTACTATTACAATGAGAGATGGCGTTATTATCGACTGTCTTAAATGGATACCCGATGCGCCGGCTCCCGTTGACGGTTGGCCGACTGTTATTATGGTGCACGGCTACGGCGATCACAAAGGCACGCTTTCAGAATTCTGCCGACTCCAGGCTGAATACGGTTATTATACTATGACCTTCAGCGTACGCGGACAGGGTAATTCAGGCGGTCTTTCAAACCTCATCAGCAGAACCGAAGCTATGGATCTGCAGGAAATAGTTAATTTCGTGAGAAAAGATACCCTAAATGGCGTTGGAAAAGATAAGATCCTTATCATGGGCGGTTCACAGGGCGGCGCTTTACCGCTTATGGCTGCATCAATGCCCGGCGGACTTCCGGTAAAAGGTATCATTAACTCAGTTGCTCCTCCGGATTTCGCATCAAGCTGGATAGAGAACGGCTGTGTTAAAATGACTTTATTATGGACAATTGAATACACAAATGATACAGCAAGATATAACGGACAGGTTAACAGAATGTCTGACTGGATCTACGCTGAAAACAAACAATATTGGGATAGTCTTGCTTACTGGCTGCCCAGGGATAGAGATTTCACCTCAATTTTACAGAATAACACAGTTCCTCTTTTGGTAGAAGCTTCATGGCAGGATAAATTCTTCAACGCTGATGGCTGGCTGCAGAACATTCACAGAATAAACTCACCTATGTCATCATATATGGGCGCAGTTCAGGGTCACGGCGGCGAGCATTCAGCAACAGAGGATATCTGGCACATGGATTGGTTCAATAACTTCTTCTACCAGACAATTTGGGGAATGCAGACAAATGTATTTACCATAAAGAAATACCAGTACGCTTCTACAAAAGCCCCTGTTGTTAATAACGCATGGACTTTTGCTCATGACAGCGCTTCAGCTTTATTAAAGAATATTTCCGCTCCAACAAGGCTTTATTTCAACGATAACCGTAAATTAAAAACAACTCCAAATAATAACTGGCTGTTACCTGATGTTGACCTGCTAAGTAATGATGTAAGAAATAACTACACAATTCAGCAGGCTGTTAACGATGAATTTAAAGGAACAAACTTCACCACTAATTTCAAGATAGACGATGTTGTTTACGAAACAACTGCTTTGACCGCTAACACGGAAATGACAGGTACACCAACAATTAAAATGGATTACATTTCAACAGCTAAACCGTTCGTTCAGTTCAATTTCCAGATCTTTGAAGTATTCCCCAACGGAACACAGAGATTTGTTACAAGGTTGAACTACCAGGATAGAAATAACAACTACGGACTTCTTCCTTCCAGAAAAGATGTAACATTCCGCGGTTCAGCGCATTCACACGTATTTTCAGCAGGAAGCAAGATCAGGATCAAAGTTACAAACTTCGACAGAACCGCTGAAGAAACAGCGTTCTTCGGTACAAATCCATTCGTACTTCCTTCCATGAAAAAAGGTACATCAATACTGCTTTTAACAAATAAATTCTATGTTGATCTTCCGTTTGTTTCAAGCACAAACAACAGACCAAATGCAGAAGGCTTGTTTGAAAAGGATAACAGCATAATTGGCAGCAACTTACCTGAAAAGTTTGAGCTTAAACAGAATTTTCCGAATCCGTTTAACCCAAATACAGTTATCAGTTATTCAATTGCCAAATCAGAGAACGTATCTATCAAAATATACGATATCTTAGGCAAAGAAGTACAGACACTTGTTAATGAAGTTAAAAACCCCGGTTCATACAATGTTATGTTCAATGCTCAGAACCTCTCAAGCGGTGTGTACTTCTACAGACTGACAGCAGGAAACTTTACTGATATAAAGAAAATGACATTGGTAAAATAATGATGCATTCATCGTACAAGCAGTCCGGAATTAAGGGAAGCCGGTCTGTTTAAGCCGAAAAAGTTAAAGGGCTCACCACTAAAGACATCTATGAAACGTGAGCCCCGTAACTTAAAAAAAGAGAAGAGCAGCAACAAGAAAAATAAACAGAACTAATTCAAAAACGGAAAACAAAACTGAAGGATAATAAAATGGAAACAATAATAATATTAGGATTCTCACTGTTCGCGGTTTTACCGTTCGCGGCAGAAGGAATCAGGATCTACTTTGCTAAATGATAATTGCTGTTACCCCCATCTTCAGGAGTATAAATGAAGAGTATTCCTGAAGCGAGTACACAGCTTTGAAACCCCGGTCTTAACAGACCGGGTTTTTTATTTTATACCTGTGTGCTCCGTAAGCTGTAGGGTGCTTTAGCGGTAGCGGTAGAGGTAGAGGTATATTGCTTGTAGATAAGTACCTGCCTGGTCGCAAAGCTCTGCATGGGCGGGACCTTGTTTCTGTAGAAAACTCCAAAAACAACCCAAAATCGACAATTCTCCCAAATTTCCTCTACCGTAAATACCCCAATTCCCGGTAGGGATATCGGTTAAAACAGCCTGCAGATTTCTACCATATCTGCGTAAAGTGAATGGGCTAAACACCCCTACAGTGAAAGGTTGAAGTATTCGGTTTTGGGGGTAATTCTGTATTTACATGCATTTACGATTGTTTTAGGGTGTACCCAAATGCTATATTTGTATTACTAATTCGGTAGGGAAAACCAGAGTAGCAGAGTAAAGTTTAAAACAAACTAACTCGTGAAAGGAAATTTAAAAATGAAAGCTATCAATTTCTCAAACCGCTCAACACTGAAGCAAATGATCATATTGTCATTTATGCTTCTTTTTTTATTTTCGGCAGTATCGTTTTCTGAAGAAAACGGCTCAAAAAACCCATCAAATATTAATACAACAGAAGCAGCAGTTTTAACGTCATCTGAGCTTTCAAGCAGCGAAATGCTTACAATTGAAAGCAATATGATCTTCAGTTTCTCAATTCAAAAGGGAGATTATGTTAGATTTTCTATTTTTGACCAAAAAGGAGCAGAGATCAAGGTTTTAGTAGATGAAATCCAGAGTGCAGGCGAATTCAGCGCAGATCTCAGCCAGGCAGACCTCAAAAAGGGCACCTACTACTATAGACTAGTGGTCGGCAAGCATAAAGAAGTCAGAAAACTCAATATTCTGTACTAGAGCACAAGATATTCCTTTCATACGAGATTGTACCCCCGGTTTTTGCAAATCGGGGGTTTTTATTTAGGGGAAGTTGAGTTTCCAATGTATGTTTGAATCCAACGGACTCACACAAAAAGGTTAGAAATTTGGTTTGAAGTTGTTGAGCGGTCATGATCCGGAATTTCAAAAATCCACTTTCACAAAATAACGATTATTTTCCCTCAAAAATTTAATAATTTCCATAAGTTTATAGAATCATCTACCGAATATACGTTAGATATTTATCTTCATG
This sequence comes from Ignavibacteria bacterium UBA2360, assembly GCA_002344125.1. GTDB lineage: Bacteria > Bacteroidota > Ignavibacteria > Tepidaquicellales > OLB5 > OLB5. The sequence goes on from DDTQ01000011.1 coordinate 1,041,455, forward strand.
TTTACTACAGTGAATAGTGGACACAGTGGGTTTAAAGTGTAATTACATATTTACTTAGGTTTACGATTGTTTAGGGGTAAGTACAAAGACTATATTTGTATCACTATTTAGTAGGGGAAATGTAGCAGGAAAGAATTATATTCTATTCACTGGAAAGGTTATATATAATATGAACACTCATCAGCCCCGAATTTGCCGGAAGAAGCACTATGCAGCTTTGCTGCTTATGCTTCTCTTTTTATTTTCAGCGGGTCCCATTATGTCATCTGAAGCTGAAAACCGCGCCGCCGGAGCATCTTCGTTTGCTGCACTATCAAGCGAAGAGTTAATGCAGGCGCAGAACTTATCTGTAGCCTCCAATACTTTGTTCAGCTTTTCCATCCCAAAGAATGAATTTGTAAGGTTTTCGGTTTTCAACACTTCAGGCAGAGAAATTGCCGTCTTGATAAATGAAAATAAAAGAGCGGGAGAGTTTTCCGCTGATCTGAATAAAGCTAATTTAACCAAAGGTACTTATTACTACCGTCTGGTTGTTGGAAATTATAAAGAAATTAAACGACTGAATATCATTAAATAAAGAAATTGAATTTACATTAAACTTTTAACCCCTGTTTAATTATATTAAACAGGGGTTTTTTGTTTATCTAAGCTATCTTTGTACAGACGTCCCGCCGGGATGTCTCTTTAAATAACTTGTTTAGCTTTGATTTTGAAGTATCGTACTAATCAAAACGAGATATTAAAGGATTTGAGCGCTTCGATTTCGCTCAGCGCGACAAGATTAACCGTGGCCGAACCTCTCTCAAAGCCCCACTTGGGGTTTATTTTTTAGCTTTGTATCTCCAGGTTTTATCCGAAATGCCAAGCGGACCCGCTCTATTAATTACAGAATCCATGCTTCTGCCCAGTTTTTCGGCAATCTCACGGGTTGGGATCTTTTTATAGTTTGCTCTTATGTAGTCGTCATGTTCCTTTGTCCACGGCTGCGGCTTGCCTCGTAAACGCAAACCCATTTTTCTTGCTTTCTGAAACACGGCAATCCTGGTCATCCCCAGATCCTTCGCAATTTCCTGGTAAGTTTTCTTTTTGTAATTCTTCTTTAAATAGCTTACTTCTTCCTTGTTCCAGAATTTCCATACCTGGGGTCTGCGTAGCCCCATGTGCCATGCATGGTAATGTGTTGCAGCTCTGGTTTTACCCAGTTTCGCGGCCACTTCATCAATGGAATACTGCTTATCTACCCATAGCTCTCGCAATAATTTAAGTTCTTCTTCCGACCATGTTTTGGGCTTTGGTTTAAATATATCAAGCTGGCGCGCTTTATTATTTACTGATTGGACGCTGCGTTTAAGCGATCTGGCAATGGAATCCACCGGCTTGCTTGAGTAGTTTTTAAGCAGGTAGTTCACTTCAAACTGGCTCCACCGCTTAACAAACGCGGATTTAATCCCAAGTGAATTTGCCTTTGCTATTACTGATGTAAATGGGTGTCCTGTCTTTTTTGCGACATACTTTGCGCCTTTCTCCTTGTACCGTTTCTTAAGGAGAGCTAATTCATTTTTTGTCCACGCTCGTTTCATATTCTGCGGCTTTCTAATTGCTTCTGTTCGGATTTTATGAGCCAAAATTACTGATTTTTTTTGAATTTTTGTTTGTATAAAATTGGGCTGTAGTTTTCATCTGCAGGTTGTTCATCAAATATATTATTATATTGTAATTGAGAAGTATGATGTATAAATTTATGAAATTTAGATAATAGAAAGCATTCATGAATTGTTTTTTTACGATCCTCATTTTATTGATTTTATCTGCCGGTACCGTACATTCTCAAGAAGAAGACTTCATAGAACCATCTACCACCCAGCCTAAAAAACAAGACCCAAAAGTAAACATTAAAAAGAAGCCCAAAGAGCAAAATACAAAAAAGGAAGTAAAAGAGGCTCCTGATAAGAATTTGAATGCAAAAAAGAATGAGAACAATGACGCAGAACGGGATAATGCTTCCGCACCTGAAGACACGCTTATCCGCGAAAGTGAAACAATCAAAATAGATACGTTTTCAACCGAAACACCAAAATTCGAAGATAACATATCTGAAGAAGAACTTGAATTGCTTGCTTCGCTGAAAAGTGATGATCACTACAAGGCTATAAGTAAGTTCTCTCAGGCTGAGCTGAGAGCACTGGGTAGAATTCCCGCGGAAGAAATTGCTAAAACCTTGGGTATCCCTGTAAGTGAAGCAAAAAAATTGAAAGAAGAGATTATCTTTAATACAGTTAAACCTTATGATAAAACACCCATAGACGCTCCGGAATCAATTACATCAATACCCGGGTTGGGATTGGCGATAAATACCGCTAATGATATCCTGACCGCAGGGCTTGATATGACGCCAAAGCAAAGGAAGAAAGCGCAAACGGTTGTTTTGATTATTTTGATATTAGTCATACTTCCGGAATCATACAGGATAAACAATTCTAAGAACAAAAAATAAATAACAGGAGAACTATTTTGAAAAAATTTTTTAAAGATTTATTTAACCTTACATGGACCTTAATTGGTTTTTTAATCGCCTGGATCGTGTTGGAAGGTGAAGCAAGGATCATAGTTGCCTTTATCCTTGTTGTTGGCTTCATAATCTGGCTGGTAACATTTAAGATCAGAAATTATGAAGAGCCTAAAAAATCATAATATCACAGCCTCTGAACTCACTCCAATTTCCGGATTTAATATTGAATCGAAGTTTTAGTATTTTTCTCCCCTTTATCAGGCCCGCCTGGGGCTTTGACAAGGGGGAGCCGGCAAAACTCTTTACATTTTGACACATTATAATTACACTTTATATCATTATCTCCGTTTTGTGACGTAGTGCTTATTAGTCACAAACTAATCTTTGAACAATTCTGCAATTTTCTATCAAAATTAGCAACCTATTGAAAATCAGCTATATGCATGGAGATTCAATAGGTTCCTCACCTCTATACGGTAGAGATAATCGGGCTACCGTTATACAGTGAATCGTGGACACATTGGGTTTTAAGTGTAATTCTGCATTTACATGTATTTACGATTGTATTAGGGTTCGCCGGAGGGCTATATTTGTAACACTAATAACGTAGGGAATACAATAGCAGAATAGATAATTTTTGTTAATTAATAATCTATTTCTGAAAGGAACATCTAATAAGATGAATGCTATTGAAACCCGAAGCACGAAGAGACTTTTGATGATTTGTTTATCATTGGCTCTTTTTTTTATGACCTACACTGAGGTTACCTATACTCAGCAAAAGGTCATGAATAAACCTAAAAACCTTAACACCTGGACACCTTCATATTTACTCCCGATCCAGACCGATAATCCCGCAGCAGTTCAGCGCACTGATTTTACGATCACAATGCGTGATGGTGTTATTATCGATTGTTTGAAATTCGTACCAGTTGGCGTTACACCACCTGCCGGCGGATGGAATACAGTTATCATGCATCACGGATACGGCGATCACAAAGAAACACTGGCAGATTTCTGCCGCGCACAGGCTGAATATGGCTATTATACTATGACCTTCAGCGTTCGCGGCCAGGGTTTATCCGGTGGTCTTTCAAACCTCATCAGCACAATTGAAGCTGATGACTTGATTGAAATAGTTGAATGGGTTAAACGTGATTCAGTAAACGGTTCAAATCCTTCAAAAATTCTCATCATGGGTGGCTCACAGGGCGGAGCAGTTCCGATGATAGCAGCTATCAGAGGCATGAGAGTTGCTGCGATTATCAATTCAGTTGCACCTCCTGATTTCGCTTCAAGCTGGATCGAAAACGGATGCGCTAAAATGACCCTGTTATGGACAGTTGAATATACACCGGATACAGCAAGATATAACGGCCAGGTTAACAGGATGAGTGACTGGATCTATGCAGATACAAAACCGTATTGGGATAGCTTAAAACACTATATGCCTATTGGCAGAGATTTTATCAACGGGCTTGGTAATATTACAACCCCGGTTTTAGTTGAAGCTGCATGGCAGGATAAATTCTTCAATGCTGATGGATGGATGCAGCACATTGATAAGATCAACAATGCACCGATAACCTCATATCTTGGCGCTGTTCGCGGCCATGGAAGTGATATTTCTTATACCGAAGATGTTTGGCACATGGATTGGTTCAATAACTTCTTCTTCCAGACCCTTTGGGGTATGCAGACTCCGATCTTTGACCAGGCTAAATATCAGTATGCATACACTCACTTTCCGGTTGTTGACAACCAGTATTTTTCATTCACACACGATAGCTCAAGTACGCTGTTAAGAACAAGCACTGTTCCAATGAAACTATATCTTAATAAGAATGGTGTTCTTAAAACTACAGCGCAGACCGGAAGCAATACAGTGGTTCTGAAAAATAAGATCACAAATGGTTATACTCTTCAGCAGGCAGTAAATGATGAATTCACAGGTTCAAACTTCACAAGCAAATTCAAAAAAGATTCTGTTAAGTTCTTATCAAGCGCTTTAACAACCGCTCTTGAGTGGACAGGTACACCAATTGTTAGACTTGATTATAAATCAGCTGCGCAGACTTTCTGCCAGTTTAACTACCAGATATACGAAGTATTGCCTAATGGATCAAGAAGGTTCATTAACCGCGCTAACTTTACTGATAGAAATTATACAAAGGATCAGAGAAGACAGGTAACATTCCGCGGCCAGGCTCATTCACATAAATTCCAGGCCGGAAGCAAGATCCTTATTATAATAACAAATCTTGATAAGGCTCATACAGATGTGGAATTCTTCGGTACAAATCCGTTCGTACTTCCAACAATGAAAAACGGCGATCATACTGTATATTTAAGCAGTAATTCATATGTTGAGCTTCCCATAATGTCTAACACAGGTCACAGGTTCGATCTCGCATTTGAGCAGGATAATTCAGAATTGAATACACCTAATACATTCAGTCTTTCGCAGAATTTCCCGAATCCGTTCAACCCAAGCACTATGATCCAGTATTCAATAGCTGATGCTCAGCATGTTGAACTTAAAGTGTACGATCTGCTTGGCAGGGAAGTACAGACACTTGTGAACGAATTGCAAAACCCCGGTTCTTATAATGTTAACTTCAATGCTGTGAACCTTTCAAGTGGAATCTATTTTTACAAAATATCAGCCGGATCATTCAGCGATATAAGAAAAATGACGCTTGTAAAATAAAAAATGATTTACTTCAAAATAGAAATATGTAATTAATGAGATAAACCAGCAGGGGTACCCGGTAAGACCGGGTATCCCGGGCTGTTTATATGAAAACGATATAATGATAAATATTAAAACAAGGAGAAATAAGAAATGTCACTACTAATACTTCCGGTAATATTTGTTTTTCTGCTTTTGCCGTTTGTGATTCTGGGTTATCTATTCTATAGCAATAAACAGATCAGAAAAGCTTAAAATATTGCTTTATCCCGGCAGACTGGAATTAATTTTTCAGTGTGCAATACTTATAAACCCCGTGTAAAAACGGGGTTTATGTTTTTTTAGATGTGCGCTGAGGGTCATAGTGGTTTAAATTTATTGTCTTGGAACAAATCACCTTTATGATTAAATTTATATTATAACATTTTATAGTAGGGAATAAAAAATGAAATCAGCCAGGTTTTCAATTGTGGCTTTAATTGCTGTTATATTGTTTTCGCAATCTCTGTTTTCGCAGCAAAAAAGAGCCAGGGATAATTACGAATTCTTAAAACTCTTGCCAAAATACACTACCGCGGATGCACTTCCGGTTACAAGAGTTGATTTTACTGTCACATTGCGGGATGGCGTGATGCTTGACGCAATGAAATTCATACCACAGGGTACACCCCCTCTAGGCGGCTGGCCGACTGTTGTTTTTGTTCATGGGTATGGTGATAACAAAGAAACACTCGCGGGATTTGCCGCCGCTCAGGCAGAATACGGATACTATACAACTACTTTCAGCATGCGCGGTCAAGGGCACTCAACAGGCCTTTCAAACCTGATATCTTCTACCGAAGCACAGGATATGATCGAATTCATCAATTTTATCAAACTTGATATAGCAAACGGAATCAACCCTGATAATATTCTGGTCATGGGCGGCTCACAAGGGGGACTGGTACCCTATATGGCCTGCACTATGGGAATGAACGTCAAAACTATAATTTCGGCGCTTGCGCCCCCGAACTTTGCTACAAGCTGGATAGAGAACGGCTGTATAAAAATGACTTTGCTCTGGACAGTAGAGTACACACCTGATACCGCCAGATACACTCCCCAGGTTGAAAGAATGAGTGACTGGATCTATTCTGCCGAAAAGCAGTATTGGGATAGCCTTGCGGTTTATCTGCCGCAGAACAGAGATTTTATGACTAGCATCCCCAACAACCGCGTTCCTTTGATCATGGAAGGTTCATGGCAGGATAAATTTTTCAACGCATCGGGTATTATGAAAGCTTCTGTGCTGAATACAAATTCTACTTTCAGGCTTTACCTCGGTGCCGTGCAGGGGCACGGCGGTGATAACTCTCCCACTGAAGATACCTGGCACATGCAGTTCTTTAATGATTGGTTCTTCTATTGGCTCTTTAATATTACAGGTTCCCGGATGCCCATGGCCAACTATGACTACGCTTCTACAACGTACCCTGTTAACGGGGTGTACTGGTCTTTCAAACACGATAGCTCAAAAGTTGCGCTGCAGAATATCACAACACCGTACCGCCTTTACTTTAATACCAATAACAGGCTTACAACTACGGCGGGAACCAGCAACAACACCCGTTCATCTATCAGGAACCAGGTTACCGGCGGCTTAACTATGCAGGAAGCCGTAAATGAAGAATTCACCGGCACAACGTTTACATCAAAGTTCAAAAAGAATTCTGTTTCTTACACAAGCGCGGCTTTAACAGCAGATAAAAAATGGCTTGGAATTCCAAAAGTGAACCTAGATTATCTTTCAACAGCCTCAACATTTACACAATATAATTTTCAGGTGCTGGAAGTAATGCCGAACGGCAAAGAAAAACTCATTAACAGGATTAATTACACTGATAGAAATTATACTGCAAATTCGCGCAGAACCGCTAACTTTGAAGGACAGGCGCATTCGCATATATTCAAATCAGGCAACAGGATAAAGATCATCATAACAAACCTGGATACTCACGCAGATGATACCTGGTTCCTGGGAACCAATCCGTTTGTACTTCCGGTATTAAAAAACGGTTACAACTATGTTTACCTGAATAATAAATCATATATTGATCTTCCGCTGGTAAATGCCGCAGATGAAATAACGCTTGATAAAAACAATAACGGCATGCCGTTTGAGTTTTCGCTCAGTCAGAATTATCCTAATCCGTTTAACCCCGTAACTATAATTAATTTTAGTCTTCCTGTTAAAGGAATTGTAACTTTGAAGATTTACGATGCTTCCGGAAGAGAAGTTAAAATTCTGGTTAATGAGATCAAAGATGCTGGCGTTAATTCTGTGACCTTTGATGCATCATCACTTTCAAGCGGTGTTTATTTTTATAAACTTTCATCAGGTAGCTACACTGATACAAAGAAAATGATGCTGATTAAATAACGAGGTTGTTTAGAAAATTCTGCAAAGAGGGAATGATCAAATAATTGTTAACATCAAATTGTAGAAATTTATATGAGCGGGTTTTTTAGCCCGCTCTTATTTCATATAGCAAGAGTAAACTATGGATAAATTAACAGAAGAACAAATTAACGAATCAATGTCATCTCTTCCCGGGTGGAAGCATGAAAGCGGATCTATAAAAAAGGTATTCAAAACATCAAGTTATCCAGCAAGTATGGGTTTTGTAACTGCCATTGGGGGTTATTGCCAAAAACGCAACCACCACCCTGACTATATCCTAATGAAATTCAAAGAGGTAGAAGTATCCTTTTCAACTCATTCTGCAGGCGGAATCACAGAAAATGACATAGAAATTGCCAGAGACCTTGAAAAAATACCAATTTAAACGCAGTAATTAACAAAATGTTGCAAATTTTTCCACTTTTATTATTTTTATTTTTAATATAAGTTGCTTAAATTAGCTTAAATGGATAGCTCAAGAATTGATAATTTAAAGGCGATTCTCGCCGCGGACCCGCAGGATACATTTGCAAGATACGCACTGGGGCTGGAATATACTTCGCTAAGGGATTTTGAAATGGCAAAAGATATTTTCGAAGAAATTTATGCTATAGACCCGGCCTATGTTGCGACATATTACCAGCTTGGTAAAACCTATGAACAGCTTGGCGATGAATCAAATGCGCGGAAGATATATGAAAAGGGAATATTTGTTGCCAGGTCCCAGAATGATGATCATACAAAAAGTGAACTTGAGCAGGCTTTAAATGATTTATTGTAACTAAAAATTAAAACACATCTAGCAATAATTGAATAAATTATCCAAAAACTTATCTTCTATATATAGATAATACCTCTACTTATTTTCTAACTTAACTTTAATATGATGCTGAAAAAACTCGCGTTTCTGGCTGCTATTATTATTACCTGCGGCAATTTGTATTCTCAAAATACAGGTAACGGTTGGAATATTTATACTTCTTTCAGGGAAGTAAAAGGTATATCTTTTGGCGGTAATTCTGTTTGGGCCGCCTCCAGCGGCGGATTATTCAATTTTGATCCTTCGCTGCCCTCGAACATCAGTAAATATACAACGCTTGATGGCTTAAGTTCAAACGAGCTTACTGCAGTATCTTACAGCAGCGATGGCAGGGTCTGGGCGGGTGCATTCAACGGAGCTATAAGTGTATTCAATACCAATGACCAATCATGGAAGCAAATTACGGATATACTTAACTCAACCGAGCCTTCCAAAAGAGTCAACGCTTTTTATGAGTATAACAACTTTATGTTCTTCGCAACTGAATTCTGTATTGTAAAATTCAATATACCACAGTTCCAGTTTGTTGATCAGCCCTACACTCGCTTTGGAACACTCACTGCTCCTACACCGGTGTATGATATCCTGGTCGTAAATGATACTATTTGGGCAGCAACACGCAACGGAATTGCTTTTGCCAATATTAACACTAACCTTCCTATTTCATCAAATTGGTCATCTTTCACAACAACCAATTCTGTAATGTTAGATAATCAATCTAACGCTATGGCATATTTTAATTCACGGGTATATATAGGAACTGATAGCGGCATGGTATATTTTGAAAACGGTGCGTTAAATTCATATAGCCCTTTATTTAACGGTGTGCCCTTAACTGACCCTGTTGGAAAAATGACTGTATCCGGCGGAACAATGTACTTTACCGCATATTCAAACTATGAAGGATATAAAGGCAACTTCAGGACTTTTAAGGTGAATTCAAACAATTTAAATAACCTTGAACTTGTTGAAGCCGGAAATGAAGTGAATTCACTGAAAGTTAACGCTGCAGGCGATCTTCTAATTGGTACTGTTAACAACGGTGTTAATATTTACAGAAACGGCGCAAATAACTACATAATTCCAAACGGACCATTTTCTAATTTACAGTCAAATATAATAGTAGATCAAACAGGAAATGTTTGGTCCGTCTCAGGTTCTCTGGGCGATTGGTCTCCAAGGTCAGGAATTTACAAATATGACGGAACTTCATGGACTAACTTTACATTTAGTACTAACCCAGTTCTGGGCAATGGATGCTGCGGATGGGTGAATGTATATCCGGATAGACTTGGGAATATGTGGGTTTCCGGTTGGGGCAATGGTTTATTGAAAATTAACGGCAATGAACTAACCCGTTATGATGAAAGTAACTCTGTACTGCAGGCAGTTGGCGGACCGGGTTTCGTACTAACATATGGCACCGATGAGGATAACTCGGGAAATCTCTGGGTTTTGAATAATTTCGTAACAAACAGCATTGTTAATTTCACACAACAAACATCGTATCCACCACCTATTGGTGGTACAGCTTCATTTTTCACGACACTTGCAATTGATAATTTTAATACAAAATGGATGACACTACATCCTATTGAGGGCAACGTGAGAGGATTAATGTACTTTAATGAAGGAACTTCTCCAACCGGTGCGTTAATCAATTATTCACAGCTTGGCTCGGATATTGGGCAGGTTAATCAGGTTGTAACAGATAAAAATGGAGAAGTATGGGTAGCCACAAATAACGGTGTTATTGTTATTCCGAATCCGGAACAGGTAATTAACAATCCCGGCAGTGTACCCTCACTTTCTAAAATGAGAATAATTGAAAACGGAATAAGCACACCACTCACCGAAAATGTACTTTCTATTGCTGTGGATGCTCTGAACAATAAATGGCTTGGGACAATCTCGGATGGAGTACTATATGTTTCTCCTGATGGTTCTACTTTGTTAGCCAGGTATAATACATTAAACTCACCTCTCATAGATAACAAGATATTGTCTATCTCTGTGGATAGCGAGAGCGGAACTGCATATTTCGGTAGTGAAAAAGGTATCGTATCAAATAAAACAATTGCTGTGAATCCCCTGGTAGAATGTGATAAAATTAAAGCAGGCCCGAATCCATTTGTTGTACCCTCCGGTTCCACTTTGAAGATCGATGGTCTTGTTGCTGAATCTACTGTAAAAATAATAAGTATTAGCGGCGTGTTAGTCGCTGAATTTGAAACACCGGGCGGAAGAATTGCTGAGTGGGATGGCAAAGATCTAAACGGTAATTATGTCTCAAGCGGTATCTATATTATAGCCGGATTCAACAAGGATGCCAGCAAGGTATGTACCGGTAAAGTTGCAATAGTTAGGAATTAATTTAGAATGCTCGTAATACCCGTTATAGATATTCAAAACGGCAGATCAGTCAGAATGGTTGAAGGGCTTGAGGATAAAACTGTTTATTATTCCGAAAGCCCATTGAATATGGCGCGCCTTTTCCGCAAGGAAAATGCAAAGGTCATTCATATCTCCGATCTTGACGGCGCTGTTTCCGGTAAACGAAAGAATTATGAGCTTATTAAAGAAATAACCGAAAACGTCGGTGTTCCAATACAGCTCGGAGGAGGTATCAGGACATTTGAAATCGCAAATCAGCTGATCCGTGAACTGGGTGTTTACAGGATCGTTATCGGTACATCTGCAATTGATAATATTGATCTCATAAAGAAGCTTATTGATGAATTCGGAAAAAGCAAAGTTGCTATAAGTGTTGATGTAAGGAATGGCTACCTGGTTAAAGATGGATGGGGCAACGTAACAAATATTCATGCTCTTGAATTCGCTCTGGGAATGAAGAAGCTTGGCGTTGAGAGAATAATCTACCAGGATGTAGCAAGAGTTGGTACTTTAACCGGACTCGATGTTGAAGGATTGAAACAGATTGCTTCTGAAACCGGACTGAAAGTAACCGCAGCCGGAGGAGTTTCCAACTATTCAGATCTTAGAAAAATCCAGGACCTTGAAAGATTCGGGGTTGATTCAGTTATGATGAGCCGCGCCCTTTATGAAAATAAATTCCCGTGCCAGGCTATCTGGCGCGAACAGGAAAAGATTGATACTTCACTCGAATTACCGAAGGTAAAATAAGTATCAATTTTTTTTACTTGACATACATAGAAATGCTATGTATATTTACATAGAAGTTCAATGTATAATTCAAAAATATTTCAATGTTATCAAAAGATCTTGTTGCAGCTTCGTCAAAGCCGTTAATACTTTCAATATTATTGTATAAGGAAAGTTACGGTTATGAAATTATCCAAACCGTCAAAAAGTTATCGGGTGGTAGTATGGAATGGACTGATGGAATGCTGTATCCGATACTTCACAGACTTGAAGCTCAGGAACTGATAGAATCAACATGGAAAACCTCGGAAGAGGGAAGAAAAAGAAAATATTACCGGATCAGAAAAGAAGGTAAAACTGCACTGGCTGGAGAACAAAAACAATGGAGCCTTGTTAATTCAACTCTAAATAGAATTTGGGAGGATAAATCATGTTTGACCTGAATAAAAGTATTTCTGAATGGAAGAACGCTTTTAAAAATAAAGAATCTTTTTCAAGTGAGAATATTGATGAACTCGAGAGTCATCTAGTTGTTCAAATAACAGAATTAAAAGATACAGGTTTAAGTGATGAAGAAGCATATTGGGTCGCTCAGAAAAGGATTGGTACAATAGATTCTTTATATGTAGAATTTACCAAGATTAACAAACTGAATATTTTGAAGAAAAAGATATATTGGATGTTAACAGGTATTGCAGGGATGTTAATGTACATATTTTTTGTTAACTCATCATATTATATTTTTGTTAGCATTTGTATGCTGTTGAATATTGATCCGGTTTCTTTTACCATTATATATAATTCGTTTAATGAAGTTGTTATAATTTTCGGTGGCATATTCATACTGTGGATAATGTCATCTAAAAAAAGTAAACTATTTGATAAGTACTATTTTAATAATCTCAACAAAGTTAATTTATCAAAATTCATAGTTATTGGTGCATTAACATTTGTTTTGAGCAGTATTTTTTATTTTTATTATTCTTATGAATTAAGCACTGATGTTAACCGGTGGATATCAAATTCAGATTCATTAAACGAATTCAAAGAACTGAATAAAATACTTAATCCATTGCAATTTATTTTTAATTCATTCTTGATTTTAGTTGTTTATTATTATTCTTTTGTTAATAAAAGAAAATTAGAAATATCACGGCAATAATTTTGTTTATTTCATATAAAATTTTTGATGTAAAAAACGTGTAATCTTTTACACCTGTTATACATTCATTAAAACCCTTATCTTTGTAACTTAATCCTATTTATTACTATGTCAAAACGAATAATAAAGTCTCCAACCGGCTCTGAGCTATCCTGTAAGAACTGGATATCAGAAGCCGCTATGCGTATGTTAATGAACAATTTAGATCCCGAGGTAGCCGAACGCCCGGATGACCTAGTTGTATATGGCGGCGGCGGCAAAGCCGCCAGGAATTGGGAATGTTACGATGCAATTATAGATTCACTTAAAAAGCTAAATGATGATGAAACCCTGCTTGTTCAGTCAGGTAAACCGGTTGCAGTTTTTAAAACGCATACAAATGCCCCCAAAGTAATTATATCAAATGCGCAGCTAGTACCTGCCTGGGCTAACTGGGATGAATTCCGCAGACTTGATGCCATAGGACTCACAATGTATGGCCAAATGACAGCAGGCTCATGGATATATATCGGTTCGCAGGGAATACTGCAGGGTACCTACGAGACTTTCTCAGCATGCGCAGATAAACATTTTAACAGTGATCTTTCCGGCAGATTCATTCTTACCGCCGGTTTGGGGGGTATGGGCGGAGCACAGCCGCTTGCTGCCACAATGAACGGTGCAGTGATACTAGGGATTGACGTTGATAAAACAAGGATACAAAAAAGAATTGATACAGGTTACTGCGATGTTATCACTGAAGATATTGATGAAGCTATAAAATTAGTGCAGGAAGCTAAGAAGAATAAAGAAGCTAAATCTGTTGGACTTGTAGGCAATGCAGGCGATGTTTTGCCTGAACTGCTTAAGAGAAATATCATTCCTGATATTGTCACCGACCAGACTTCAGCGCACGATATGCTGAACGGCTATGTACCAATGGGAATGTCATTTGAAGAGGCACTGGAACTCAGAAAATCTGACCCCGAAAAATATATTAAGCTTTCAAGGGATACAGTTGTTGTTCATTGTAAGGCAATGCATGATTTCCTCAAAACAGGTTCGATTGTATTTGATTATGGCAACAACATCCGCGGCGAAGCGTTAAATCACGGTTTCAAGGAGGCATTTGAAATCCCGGGCTTTGTACCTGAATATATCCGTCCTTTATTCTGCGATGGCAAAGGTCCTTTTCGCTGGGCAGCACTCAGCGGTGATCCCAATGATATATTCGTAACTGATGAATATGTGCTTAAAACTTTCCCTGAAAATAAAGCGCTTGCAAGATGGATAAAAAAAGCTCAGGAAAAAGTGCATTTCCAGGGGCTGCCGGCAAGAATCTGCTGGCTGGGTTACGGTGAACGCGCAAAGATGGGTAAGATATTCAATGAACTTGTCCGCGATGGTAAAGTAAAAGCACCGATTGTAATAGGGCGTGACCACCTCGATTGCGGCAGCGTAGCTTCGCCTAACCGCGAAACCGAAAAAATGAAAGATGGAAGTGACGCAATTGCAGACTGGCCAATTTTGAACTTTGCGTTAAACGCCGTAGGCGGCGCAAGCTGGGTTTCCCTGCATCATGGCGGGGGAGTGGGTATAGGGCTTTCTATACATAGTGGTATGGTAGTTGTAGCAGATGGAACCAAAGAAGCCGAAGAACGATTGGAAAGAGTGTTGACATACGACCCCGGAATGGGTATAGTACGTCATGCTGATGCAGGATATGAGCAGGCGATTGAAAATGAAAAGAAATTCGGTATAAAAATGCCTATGATTAAATAGTATTTAATAACAGAAATTCTTCAGGTATGAATGAATTGAACAAAGAAAAAATCATCAGTATTCTAAAAGAACAAATTACTTTTCTTAATGAGAGGTATCATTTGAGGAAAATTGGATTATTTGGTTCGTATGCTGTAGAATCTCAAACTGAAAGCAGCGATATTGATCTTATAGTGGATTTTGATAAACCCATAGGTTTAGATTTTGTTGAACTGGGTGACTATCTTGAAAATCTTCTGAACAAAAAGGTTGATCTGATTACTTTTGAAGGTTTGAAAAACAGCAATCTGAATTTAAAGACTAACCAAATTATTTATGTCAATTAGGCACGATAGAGATCTCTTAGAAGATATAATTTCTTCGATTGAAAAGATAGAATCCTATTGCGAAGAGCTCAATTATTCGGAATTCTTAAACGACTCCAAAACTCAGGATGCAATAATCAGGAATAAAGAAATTATTGGAGAAGCTGTTAGCAGAGTATCAATTGAACTGAAAGATAACCATCCTGAAATACCCTGGAATAACATCAAAGGAACAAGAAACCGACTTATTCATGACTATTCAGGAGTAAATCTTGATATCTTGTGGAATATAGTAAAAGATGATTTGCCTGACCTTTATCTAAAGATTACTAAGATAAAATAGAATGAAAAAATTTGATATACCCATATATTACCGCAGCCCTGTAATTTCTGTTGTTAAGAATGCGCGGAAGATCACTGATCCACGCAAGAAGGATTACACTCCTTCTGTGCTTGATTTCGGTCCCGTAAAATTTTTAATTGCCCGGCATTTTGGTTTCTGCTACGGCGTTGAAAACGCCATCGAGATAGCGTATAAGTCACTCGAGCAGAATCCCGGGAAAAGGGTTTTTTTGCTGAGCGAAATGATACATAATCCAAGTGTAAACTCAGATCTCAGCCAAAGGGGAGTGAGGTTCCTTCGTGAACATAACGGCAAGCAGCTCATTCCATGGGAGGAGCTTAATTCTGATGACATCGTGATTGTACCGGCATTTGGTACTACACTTGAAATTCAGGAACTGCTTGCCAACAGGGGAATTGATCCTTACAAGTATGATACAACATGCCCTTTTGTTGAAAAAGTCTGGAACCGCGCCGAAGCGCTTGGCAAAAAGAGTTATACAATCATTGTTCATGGTAAATACAACCACGAAGAAACAATTGCAACTTTTTCTCATTCAAAGCAGAATTCACCCACTTTAATTGTAAGGAACATAGAAGAAACAAAAATGCTTCGTGATATTATCCTCGGCAAAATTCCCGCAGATGAATTTTATACGCTCTTTGAAGGTAAATATTCCGATGGTTTTGATGTAGTGCGCGACCTGGATCATGTGGGAGTTGTAAATCAAACCACAATGTTAGCTACCGAAACCCAGGCGATAGCGGATATGATAAGAACAGCTATGGCTGAAAAGTACGGTGATGAAAAAATAAAAGAACATTTTGCTGATACAAGCGATACCCTTTGCTACGCTACTTACGATAACCAGCAGGCTACATTGGGACTGCTGAACAGCAACGCTGATTTTGCAATTGTAGTTGGTGGCTACAACAGCTCTAATACTTCACATATAGTTGAACTATGCGAAGAGAAGTTACCGGTTTATTTTATTTCAGGCGCTGAAAAAATAATTTCCGAAGAGGCTATCAGCCATTTTAATATACATACCAGCGAAGAAGTAATGACAGAAAACTGGCTGAAAAGGTCAATGGCTAAACCGGTTGAAATTATCTTAACCAGCGGGGCATCCTGCCCCGATGCGATACTGGATGAGGTATTGCAGAAAATAGTTGCCTTCTTTCCCGGTGCTCAGTCTATAGAAAACGCATTGCTTCCCTTTAAGATCGATACGCTGAATTAAAGAAATGTTCACTATTCATTCAATAGCTTCATTCAGAAGCACGTAGTGCAAATGATCTTCCCATACACCATTTATCTTTAGATATTTCTTAGAAATGCCTTCACAAAGAAAACCTGCTTTTTCAATTGTTTTTATTGATGCGGTGTTTCGCGGAATTATATTCGCTTCAATTCTGTGAAGCTTCCTTTGGCCGAACATAAACTCACAACCCGCTTTCACGGCTTCAGTGCCGTAACCTTTGTTTATCTCAACTTTATCTATCCTGTAACCTAAAAAGCAGGATAAGAACGGACCTGCCACAATATTTGAAAACACAACCGAGCCCATCATTTTTTCAGCTGAATTCTTCAAAAATACACCGAACTGAACCAGCGTTCCTTTGATAATATCAGATTCAATATTCACAAGATTACTTCTGTGGAAGTTAATATCAAAATAGTCTTTGGAGTATTCAGGACTCCACTGTTTAAAGAACTCTGCGTTGCGCGTTCGGAACCCAAACAGCTCTTCGGCATCACTAATTGTTAGTGAGCGAAGTATCAGTCTCTCCGATTCAGTTTTTGGCAGCTCCAAATTACTTGTTGAATTTCAGAATTTGTTTTAGTGAAAGTATATGCATAAGGTATGCAAAAGGTACAATGAATGCCGGCACCCATACGAACGGGAAGTACGCAACAGCGGTATTTGCAGGCTCGTTAAAGAACAGACGCATTGGCCCGGGCGTTGAAAGCAATGCTACAATAAAGATATTTGTGACCAGAAGAATACCCGCCATATTCCATAGTACGGCAGTTATTCGCGGCCATTTATTTTGCGAAAGGCAGTAATAGCCTATCAGCGGAGCGCTTAGCCCCGTCAGTATATCATAATTTACACCCTCAAATGTCATTTGTAATGGAATTACATTCCTGATAAACATCAACCAAAGCAGAATTTCCATCAGTATTCTGAAAGACTGTATGTATACCAGCCACGATGATGGTATTTCCTTAATTAACGCATTCACCCTTGTTGAACTGCTAAGATAACTTATTGCGAGTACAGGAGGAATGATTATGATCATTAATTTCGGAGGTGTGGAAGTAAAATCAAGCAATGTGCCGTTTATTGCTACAAGCGCGGAAGTAACTAGCCATCCTGCCAATATGAGTGTTGTAAGCGCGTAATACTTTTTCTTTTTAACTTCTGATGCGCCCATTGCTGTAAGGGAAAATTTCAGAGAAAAAAATATGAACGCTATTATGATGGCCGCTATAAGATATAATAAAGCATCAATATATAATGGTATAACGGGATTCATATAATCTCCGGAATTTCATTCACTGAAAAATTCACGGGTAACCCTTTTGATTCAATTAAGCCGCGTTCAAAATCTGCCCCCGGCGATGAACCTATCATTAATATTGCGTCGCATCTTTCAACAATTGCAAATGAAATATCAGAAATAACTCTTCCTCTTTCTATTTCCGGCAATTCATCTGCCACAAAAAGCGATGCGTTCACCCCTATAACGGGTATGTGACCCTTACGGTAAACTTCAGCGGCTGCAATATTCATGGCCTTCAGATTTGCCGCCTTTTGTTCATTTGTGTTGGCACTGTACGGACCCGCTACGACTATCAGCATATATTTATTTTGAGTATTTGCCCGGGCAGATAAAACTGATCTCACTAAATATTTAGTTTATTGAATTCATCTTCAGTGAAATCCTTAAGGGATCTGAACCTTATATCTGCAATTGCGAATTTTGGATTGTAAAAATTTGTTTTTTCAGGATACGCTGCCGTTTTCATTCTTGCCGCAACCGCCGAAACCACTCCGTTAAAGGAATCTTCAATAGCCAGGCAATCCTGAGGTTCAACACCCAGCTTTTTAGCCGTAGAAATATAGATCGCCGGATGCGGTTTGCCGAATTCTTCATATTCCGCTGAATGTATCACCTTGAAATAATCAGCAATGCCGAATTTATTCATAACGGCGTCAATTATCTTTCTATCACTTGATGAGGCTATTGCCATAGGCAGATTTTTTGAGGCGAACATTTTCAAAAGTTCTTCAATTCCCGGGTTGATAACACTTTTTTGTTTTATCAATGTTATCAATGAGGTTACAATTGTTTCCCCCACTTTTTCAAGGGGGTCTCTGGCGGTATCCCATGGATATTTTTCATTCCACAACTTAACTACATCAACAAGGCGCATGCCTGTAGTTGTTTCACACATTTCTTCGGTTAACGGTACCCCTAAGGAATTGAATATTTTTATTTCCGCTTCCTTCCACAAGGGCTCGGAATCAAGTATTACGCCGTCCATATCAAATATTACTGCTTTTATCATATCAAAAGTTTTCTCTTTGTGTTATTTACATTTCCCTGAAGTAGGTGTACCACATTGGGATCCACTTACCTTCAATGTTGATATACAGTCTTGTCACAACTTCAATTATTTTGCTGTCCTGCACTTCATTGTACCAGAATGCATCAAGGATCTTATCATTATCCAGGTCTATTCCTGTCCCTTCGATATTCTTGCCTTTGGAGGTTTCAAGCTCTTCCCTGCGTGATGAAGCCTCAAGGTTATAAGGGAGTTCATATGTCATTTCATCCAGGGGCAGAATTGAAAATACCATGATCGGGTTCTTCAAAATATAAGCCAGGTCCTCGTGCTGCTCATCGGTGTAGTTTATCCTGAGCGGTGTCTGTTTCGGGAATATGTACGGATACTTGGGTGAGTAATCCAGTTTATTGCTGCACTCCCAGTATTCAGTGTAAGTATCAAATGTAGTTTCAAACACCGTGTTGTTCTCGAATATTTTATATCCAATTGGATTGTTCCATCTCACAAGCCGCAATTTTTCCTGATTCACAAAGTATGTCATGGAATCAACCACCCTGTTTTGGAGGTTTTGTTTATTGGTCTTATACCGCATGAACTTCAGCATGCTGTAATCGCAATCTTCAATGTAAAGGTAAGTGGAATCAATGTGCGTTAAGAAAATATAGAGGTTCTTTGTGTTCTCATGTGTAAAGATTGAAGGTTTGGTCTTTTTGAATTTTGTGTTATTTTTCACCTCATGCAGTTTTGATGCCACAGGGTACATGTCATCCTTACATATAACTTCAATCTTTTCAGCAAGCGGCTGCTGCAGTGATTCATCTCCTTCCGGGAATGTCAGCGGCATCCCCATTTGTACAATAAGCGTAATTATTTTGAGTATTCCCATAATTTTCTCTTAAATTAGAACTCAAATATAGGAAAGTTTTTAATTTATCTAATACCTATTCTTTTTCTCTATGAAATAGTGCATTTCTCCACTGCTTCTAACCTGCTTTTTAAGTATTTTTGTGGTTTACAATAAGGAGCAAATTTGCAGGCAATAATTTTAGCGGCGGGTATGGCAAAACGGCTTCGCCCGCTTACAGATGAAACACCAAAGTGTCTATTGAAGGTCGGCGGTAAAACCCTGCTTGAAATGACTATTAATAATATCCTCAAAAACGGGGTAAATAGCTTTGTTATGGTCACCGGTTACAGAGAAAACATGATAAAAGATCACATCTCTGAAAAATTCCCGGGGCTCGATATTACATACTTAACCAACAGCGACTACGAAAATAACAATAACAGCTATTCCCTTTGGATGACCAAAAATTATATAAAAGGAGATTCCATTCTGCTTGATAGCGATATTTTGTTCGATTACCGAATAATTTCGAAGCTTTTTGAATTTCCGCACACAGATTGCCTTGCCGTAAAACGGGGGCATACACTCAGCGAAGAGGAGATTAAAGTTATAATTGATAGTGCCAACAAAATTGAGCATATTGGTAAACATTTGGATATAAGAGCATCTTACGGTGAATCAATCGGCATAGAAAGATTTTCATTTGGTTTCTTCACTAAGCTTGGCGAAGTGCTTGAAAGAAAAATAGTAATAGAAAATAATGTAAATGAATTCTATGAAGCATCGTTCCAGGAGCTATACGATAAGGGGAACGCTATGTATGCTGTTGATGTTTCAGAATATAAATGCATGGAAATTGACTTTCCTGAAGACCTTGCCAGGGCACAGGATGAAGTAAAAGATCTGGCAGAGTAAGAAATACACATAAGTTAATTAATGCGATTTTTCAATTCAAATAGAGATAGATACAGGAACCATAACATGGGGTACAACAGGCCTTCTATGTTCGGTGGATTTTCATTTTTTCCGCCGGTAATAAAATACCTGCTGATATCTAACATTGCAATTTTTATTTTCCAGCATTTTATTTTTGCGGGTTTCAAAGTGGGCGGCGTGCCGCTTTCTGTATTCTTCCTGAAATATTTTGCACTTAACCCTATAGGCAGCGAAGTTTTCCCGTTCTACCCCTGGCAGCTTTTCACTTACATTTTTATGCATGGCGGTTTCTGGCACCTGTTCTTAAATATGTTCGCTCTGTGGATGTTCGGTATGGAGCTTGAAAACATTTGGGGCTCAAAAAAATTCTTTTTGTACTATTTAATGTGCGGCGTAGGCGCGGGCCTTGCCACAATTTTACTTACACCCTTGTTTACCGGGCTAAACCTGCCAACAGTCGGCGCATCAGGCTCCGTTTACGGAATACTGGTAGCATTCGGTATGCTTTTCCCCAACAGAGAAATTTTCCTGTACTTCCTCTTCCCCATTAAAGCCAAATACTTCGTTATAATCTACATGGCTATTGAACTATTTTCAGTGGGCAGCAATACCGGTGTGGCGCATCTTGCGCATTTGGGCGGAGCGCTTGTAGGTTTTGTTTACCTGCTTATTACCCGAAACAATATTAACGATCTTTTCAGGTTTGATAAAAAACCGAAGGTGAACCAGAACCGGCCAACAAATATTTACCGCAACAGGTATTACGAAAAATATAACACAACCGCTGCGGGAGAAAATATCAGCGATGCTGAGTATTACTCCAAGGGTAACAATTACAGTGATTCAGATATTACCCAGGAAAGAATTGACGAGATCTTAGATAAGATAGGCAAAGATGGCTATCAGAACTTAACCGAAGAAGAAAAACGCATTTTGTTTGAAGCAAGCAAGAAGATACATTAGAGAATATGACTCAACTTGAAATAAAAACGAATTTTCATAAGCTGATAGACGAAATTGAAGATCAGAATGAGCTTACAAAGCTTTATGAATATTTTATTGCTCTGAAGCAGAATTTCGAAAAATCAGGCAGTGACTGGTGGGACGAACTGAGCGAAGAACAAAAAAGGAATTTTGATATTGCAATTGAACAATGCAATGATCCTTCAAAACAAATTTCACATGAAGAGGTAATGAGGGAGTCAAAGAAATGGTTGAAGAAGTAATTTGGACTGAACAGGCAACTTTTGACTTTCGCCAAATACTTGAATATCTTTACGATGAATGGAGTTACAAAACAGAAGAAGAATATTACAATAGAGTGTTTGAAGTAATAGAACTCATAAAAGAATTCCCTGGTATGGGCGAGTTGATACCGGAAAGACCTGATTCACGAAAATTCCTTATTGCAAAATTCAATTATTTAACATATGTGCTAATAGGAAATAAGTTATTTGTTTTAAGTCTTATTGATACGAGAATGGATTAATATGGATACAATAACCACATTAAAAATATACAACAACTCTTTAACAAAATACTCAAGGTTTAAAACCCGTGAAGTAATGGTTGGCAATATTGGTTTTGGCGCAGGCAATCCTATAAGAGTGCAATCTATGACCACTACTGATACCATGGATACCAAAGGTACGGTTGAGCAATCAATACGTATGATCGAAGCCGGCTGCGAGCTCGTCAGAATAACAGCCCCGGCTGCCAAGGAAGCCAGGAATCTGGAGAACATCAAAAATGAACTGCGTGCCCGCGGATATAACACTCCGATAGTCGCAGATATCCACTTCAAACCCGATGCTGCTGAAATTGCTGCAAGGATAGTTGAAAAAGTAAGAGTTAACCCCGGCAATTACGCTGATAAAAAGAAATTCAAAGTGTTCAGCTTTACTGATGAACTATACAATGAAGAGCTTGAAAGAATTTACGAATCATTTTCACCCCTTGTAAAAATTTGCAAAGAGCATGGAACCGCAATGAGAATTGGCACCAACCACGGCTCATTAAGTGACAGGATCATGAATCGCTACGGTGATACACCGATTGGTATGGTGGAATCAGCGCTGGAGTTTGTGCGAATTTGCCGTGATCACAATTACCATGAGATTATCCTTTCCATGAAATCTTCCAATACGCAGGTAATGGTTGAAGCATACAGGCTGCTTGTTAACAGGATGATAGAAGAAGGCATGAACTATCCGCTGCACCTCGGTGTAACAGAAGCAGGCGATGGCGAAGACGGAAGGATTAAATCATCAGTCGGTATAGGTACACTCCTTGAAGACGGGCTTGGCGATACAATAAGAGTATCTCTCACCGAAGACCCTGAGTTTGAAATTCCCGTTTGCAGTAGGATAGTAGAGAGATATAATAATCGTCAATCACACACACCGATTGCGGATTTGGGATTGCGGATTGCGGATTATAATGTAATTTCAGGCAAATCCGAAATCGAAAATCCGAATTCCGAAATCCCATACGATCCATTTTCATATCAGCGCCGTAAGACTTACGAAACGGATAAGATCGGCAATCATCATGTACCTGTTGTGATATTGAGTCTGGATGCAAAGGAGTATTCAGAACCTTCATCTCTTGAAAAAATTTCATACAGTTATTCTAAAGAACTTGATAAATGGAACATCGGCGACTTGGCGCCGGATTTTATTTACCTCAGTACGGGTGACCTGCCCTATGCGCTGCCAGGAACATTAAAGAAAATTTTCGATTACAGCTTCTGGAAGACTCTTGAAGATAAATCGGATTCTTTTCCGTTATTTACTCCTAAGGAATATTTAACAGCTGAGAGAAAATCCTACAGGATTAATTTTGTTTCATTAACAATTAATGATATCACACCAGATCTGCTTGAAGCTATTAAAGTTGATAAATTTTGCGTGCTTGTGATCAATACATCCAATCAGCACGGAATGGCAGAGGAGCGAAGAGTAATAATTGAGCTCATGCAGCAGGGGATAGATACACCTGTGATAATATCGCGAAGCTACGCCGATATTGATGATGAGGACCTCACAATAAGCAGCGCAACAGATTTGGGTGCACTGTTGATCGACGGTATGGGTGATGGTATCTGGATTAAAGCAGAAAACAGCATTGATGTTATCAACCGCGTCAGCTTTGGGATACTTCAGGCGTCAAGAACAAGGATTTCTAAAACCGAATATATAAGCTGTCCATCTTGCGGGCGAACGCAGTTTGATCTGCAGGTAACAACAGCTATGATAAAAAAACGCACAGACCATCTGAAAGGTGTGAAAATCGCCATTATGGGCTGCATTGTTAACGGACCGGGTGAAATGGCTGACGCCGATTACGGCTTTGTGGGGTCAGGACCCGACTGGATAACTTTATACCGCGGAAAAGAAGTTATTGAGCGGGGCATTCCGTATCCAGAAGCTTTGGATAAGCTTATCGGCATAATGAAGGAAGACGGAATATGGATAGAGAACAATTAACAATGAGCAATGAGTAATTAACAATTACGAATTTTTGAAGAGGGGATAAATTCCCCTTTTTTATTTTATGGCAAGACTTTAATTTTACTAATATTTAATGAATTTCAAAAGTCCTGAGTGAAATGAAAAGAAAATACATTTTCATTATAATTCTGCTGTTAACATCCTTACTTAATTATTCAATATATTCACAAATGTTCGGGCAGGAGCCCACTGAACGAATACGCACTTATGACGTTCAGCATATTAAGCTTGAAATTTCCGTTGATCCTGAAGCCAAAACTGTATCAGGTCTTGTATATACTTCTATTGTTCCTATAGAAAATGGATTTTCTGAATTTGAAGTTGATGCTGCCGGTATGACGATTGAAAGTGTATGGCTTGACCCGAAAGGTTCGATGACCATAAGTTATGACGGTAATACTAAAAGAAAAGGTTACTATTACACAGATCTTAAATTCACTTATGATAAAAAAAAGGTCAAAGTAACTCTTGATAAGGCCTACAGCGAAAAAGATACCCTGCATTATGTAATTGCATATATGACCACTGATCCTGAAAAAGGGTTGTATTTCATTACTCCCACTGAAACCTTTCCAAATAAGCGCTATGAAGTCTGGTCTCAGGGCGAAGGTGAAGATAACCGCTATTGGTTCCCATGTTACGATTACCCTAACGATATGGCTACCACGGAAATGTATGTCACCGTCAGCAGCAGGTACCAAACTATTTCCAACGGAGTATTAAAGAATAAATTCGATAAACTGAATTACACAACATGGCATTGGGCGAACGATAAACCGCACGTATCATACTTGGTTATGCTTGGTATAGGTAATTGGGATACAATCAGCACTTCATGGGATGGGATTCCTGTCATATCATATGTACCGCCTGGCTGGAAGTCTTGGGGCGAAAATTCATACAGGCAGACTGCCGATATCATGAAATTCTTTTCAGAATACATCGGCTTCCGTTACCCGTGGGGTGAGTTCCGCCAGGTTGCCGTGCAGGATTTTATCTATGGTGGAATGGAAAATACAGGCGCAGTCGTTCTGTTTGAAGGTTCTGTTTATGATGAAAAAACCGAGCCCGATTATTCCGCTACAGGTTTAGTAGCTCATGAGCTTGCACACCAATGGTGGGGTGATGTTGTTACATGCAAGAACTGGAACGAAATGTGGCTGAACGAAAGCTTCGCAACTTATTTTCAGTGCCTGTACAAAGAGCATCAGCTTGGCAAAGATGAGTTTGATTACAATATTTTCAGTAATGGCAACAACGCCATTAAAGCTGATTCTACATCACGCAAACCTATATACATAAGAGATGGCT
Organism: Ignavibacteria bacterium UBA2360; assembly: GCA_002344125.1. Taxonomy (GTDB): domain Bacteria; phylum Bacteroidota; class Ignavibacteria; order Tepidaquicellales; family OLB5; genus OLB5. The sequence continues at coordinate 1,066,795 of DDTQ01000011.1, forward strand.
TAACCACCAATACATACGATAAAGGTTCGGTTGTGCTTAACATGCTGCGAAATATGATTGGGGATGATAAGTTCAGAAAAACAATGAACCTTTACATTACTAAAAATCAGTTTAAGCCGGTTGTAACCAAAGACCTGGTTGATGCACTGCACACAGCAATTGATGACCCGCTGCTTGACCAAATGCCCGCTAACTTAAGCTGGTTCTTTGAAGAATGGATCTACAAAGCTGGGCAGCCGGAATTTAAAGCTGACTACACCTACAATGAAGATATAAAAGAATTAACTCTAAATGCCGTTCAGGTACAGAATACGGATTCATCTTCTGTTTTTAAAACTCCCGTTCCCGTGGAGATCTTTACAGAAGCGGGTAAACAGAATTTATCGATGGAAACCTCTGCTGAAATTAAAACTTACGTTTTAAAACTTGATTCCAAACCGCTGAATGTCAATTTTAATAAAGGGAACAAAGTCCTTTGTAAGCTGTATTTCAGCAAGCCCAAAGCTGACTGGCTTTATCAGCTTAACAATTCAGCGGATGCAATTGATAGGCTTACCGCTCTTAACGGTTTGAAGGATTTCATCAATGATGAAGATGTCATTGAAGCCCTAAGAACAACAATGAGAAATGATACATTCTGGGGCGTTAGAAATGAAGCCGTAAAGGTCATTGCCAATTCAAAAAACAAATCAGTCACAGAAATTTTTATGAAGTATATGATCGATGAGAGTGATTCCAGGGTAAGAAGAACGTACTTGTTGAATATTAAAAACATACTGAACTATCACCCCGAAGAAAAAGAGAACATTGCTGTACTGCAATACTTCCTCACGAACCTGATAGCCGGCGAAACAAGCTACTACGCAGCCGCTGACGCGGTTACCGCGCTCTCTGATATACTGGACAGCGATAAAATTTATGATGCTGTAATTCCTTATTTAGAAATGGATTCACATGTTGATATTATCCGCCGCAATGTACTTACCGCTCTTGCAAGATCCAAAGATCCCCGCGCAAAAGACGTATTTTTGAAATACGGCAAGATTGGCAGTACAGCAAGAGTGCGTAACATAGCCATAACAGGACTCGGAGATTACCTGAATGATCCTTTGGTAATAGAATTCCTCAATAATAGCCTTAAAGGCTCACCCCGCAGCACGCAGGGTGCGATACTTTCACTCCTGTTAAGAGCAAAAAACCCTTCATCATTGCCATTTCTCAACGATTTAGCCAATTCTTCTAATGACCAAAGGTTTATAGAAAGAGTCAACAGGGTGATCCAAGCATTTAATTAACAATAGTTTAATTGCTAAGTTGTGAATCTTTCTATACCTTGAAATTCTCACCAAAAATCGGCATATTTGTAGTTCTTTCCACGAAATTTTATCTCAAACTGGAGTGGATTTTAAACTAACGCTCCGAACGCTATTGAAGCGTGCGGGGATATTTATTAATTAAACTAAGTTTTAACGGAGATTTTAATAAACGATGACTTCACCAAACGAGACAGTTAATGATAATGCAGCGATTGAAGAAGCAAAACCGGTTGTAATTAAAACAAAAGATTTTGTTGCAAAAGATTACAGCGAAGAAGAATTTAAAAAATACATTGAGCTTTACGAAAAGACTTTTAATGTAATTAAAGAAAACGAGATAGCAAAAGGAAAGGTTGTTGCGATTTCAGGCAACGACGTTTTAATTGATATCGGCTTCAAATCAGACGGTAGAGTTTCTATCGATGAGTTCCCCGATCCTGATAACATAAAAATAGGCGATGAAGTTGAGATCTTTGTAGAAAAGATCGAAGACCGCGAAGGACAGCTTGTTCTTTCACGCAAACGCGCTGATATTATCCGTAACTGGGAAAAGATCACAGCTGCAAAAGAGAACGATACTGTTATTCAGGGTAAATGCGTTCGCCGTATCAAAGGCGGATTTGTTGTCGATCTCGGCGGCATTAACGCGTTCCTTCCGGGTTCACAGATAGATACCAAACCTATCCGTGACTACGATGTATTTGTAAATAAAATGATGGACTTCAAGATATTGAAGATCAATCATCCTAATGAAAATATTATAGTATCACATAAAGTTCTCATTGAAGAATCAATGTCAGAACAAAGAGGCAAACTGCTTGCTACACTTGAATCAGGCCAGGTATTAACTTCAACAGTTAAGGCTATTACCGATTTTGGTGTGTTTGTAGATCTTGGCGGCGTTGATGGACTTATCCATATTACCGACCTCTCATGGGGCAGGATAAATCACCCCAGCGATGTAGTTAACCTGGATGAAACTATTGATGTAAAAGTACTTGAATACGACAAAGAAAAGAAACGCGTTACACTTGGCTTAAAACAGCTGCAGCCGCATCCATGGGAAAATATCGAAGAGAAACTCAAGATCGGTGATAAAGTATCAGGTAAGGTTGTATCAATTACCGATTACGGCGCATTTATTGAAATAGAAAAAGGCATTGAAGGCCTTATTCATATTTCAGAAATGTCATGGACACAGCACATAACCAATCCAACCCAGGTTGTTACAATGGGGCAGGTTATTGAAGCTATTGTTCTCAGCCTTGATAAGAACGAAAAGAAACTCTCACTTGGTATTAAACAGCTTACACCTAACCCGTGGCAGTCTTTGCTTGACCGCTTCCCGGTGAATTCAAAGCATAAAGGAAAAGTCTGCAACATTACAAACTTCGGCGTTTTTGTTGAGCTTGAAGAAGGCGTTGACGGCTTAATACATATTTCTGACCTTTCATGGACAAAGAAGATCTTCAATATTGAAGATTTCGTTCAGTTGGGACAGGAAATTGATGTAACAATTCTTGGAATAGACGTTGAAAACCAGAGAATTGCTCTGGGACATAAACAGCTTACAGATAACCCATGGGAAAAACTTACAGATGAGTTTAAACCCGGAACTGAAGCCAAATGCAAGGTTATGAAAGCTATCGAAAAAGGGATAATTGTAGAATTACCCGCAGTTGTTGATGGCTTTATTCCCGCTTCACAGCTTTCAGTATCTCCGGTAAAGAACTTCGCTGAACTTTTTAAATCAGGTGAAGAATTTATGGCTGAAGTGATTGAATTTGATAAAGAATCAAAAAAAATAGTACTATCAGTCCTTGAGTATCTTAAAGATAAAGACGAGGCTGAAGTAGATGAATATGTTGCGAAATTCAAACTTAAGAAATTCACACTTGCTGATGTTATTGACAGAACTAAATCCGCTGCCGATACAAAAGAAGAAATAGATTTCAAGATTGATGATGTTATGGATACAGAAAAAAATGAAGAACAGGCACAGTAATTTAAATGGTTAATTAACAATTAAAAGCATTCTGCTCTAAAAAGCAGAATGCTTTTTTAGTTTAGAACGGATATTAAAATGACAGATATAAAGACCCTCAAAGATGTAATGTTCAAGGCGGCTGACGCGGCTGCTGCTATACAGCTTGAATATTTTGAAACTGATTTTGAAATTGGCAGGAAGCGAGACTACAGCGATCTTGTTACCGAAGTTGATAAAAAATGCGAAGCTAAAATTATCGAGATAATTCATGATGCCTTTCCGGGACATAATGTGCTTGGTGAAGAAGGCGGCGATCAGCACAAAACTTCTGACTATGTATGGATAGTTGATCCTATTGACGGAACCGTTAATTATGCTCACTCTGTACCTGTTTTTTGTGTATCAATTGCTGTGGAATATAAAGGAGAAGTAATACTTGGAATAGTTTACTCGCCCAAAACCAATGAGAAGTTCTATGCTGAAAAGGGTGGTGGAGCTTTTCTGAATCACAAACAGTTAAAAGTAAGTGATATTGATCTTTTGAAAGATAGCTTATTGGTTACAGGTTTTCCTTATGGCGCAAAGGATAACTTTGACCATTGCATAGATCATTTTGTGAATTTTGTAAAACTCGGTTTACCCATACGCCGGCTGGGCTCCGCAGCGCTTGATATCTGCTACCTGGCCGCAGGAAGGTTTGAAGGTTTCTGGGAAGTGAATCTTAACGCATGGGATGTAGCGGCGGGTTACCTGATCCTGCTTGAAGCAGGCGGAAAAGTGACAAATTTTGAAGGCGGTAAATACTCAGTTTATGATAAGCAGATACTTGCTACTAACGGGAAAACTGTTCACAGTGAAATGATAGAGGTGCTGAAAAAAGCGTATTTGTAATATTCCGAGATTTATTATAACACAGATTTTTAGACTAAAATGGGTTAATATTGTATAATATTAATCCATTTTCATTTTGTTAAACATAGGAGGAAATCATCATGATAGCCTTGATAATTTTTTTGCTTATTGTTGCCCTGGTTGTTAACCAGCTTAAAAAGAACGTTGCAAATACTGCTACCGCCAAACTATTCGGGGTTATAAGAAACGCTGCATTTATCGGGATCATTGTTGCTGCGCTGCTTTCCAGCGTTGCGCAGGTGGGTCCGGGTGAAGTAGGTGTGCAGCTTCTCTTCGGCAGCGTGCAGGATAAAACCCTGCCTAGCGGATTGAATATTGTTAATCCCCTGGTAAATGTTGAATACATGGATATTAAGACCCAGGCATACACTATGAGCTCAATTCAGGATGAAGGCGGTCAGAAAAATGACGATGCTATTTCAACTCTATCCAGCGACGGGTTAACTCTGCGGCTTGATCTCACTATCTGGTACAGGCTGAGTGAAACTGACGCCCCGCAGGTTTACAGAACTATCGGTACCGATTACTCCGAAAAGATCGTAAGACCCGCTATCAGAACTGCATTGCGGGATGTTTCTGTGGGATACGCTGCGACTGATATTTACTCAACTAAACGCGAGGATTTTGTAGTTAATGTAACAAAAAATCTGGAAGATGCGTTTAATGGAAGGGGAATTATACTCGAACGTGTTCTCTTAAGAAACGTAGAACTTCCCGAAAAAGTCCGCGCCGCAATTGATGAAAAGATCGCTTCCGAACAGCGCGCGCAGCAAATGGTATATGTGCTGCAAAAAGAAAAACAGGAAGCAGAAAGAAAAAGAGTAGAAGCACAGGGTATTGCTGATTATAACAGGATAGTTTCGCAGAGCATAACTGACCAGGTGCTGCAGCTTAAAGGCATTGAAGCAACACTGGAACTTGGCAAAAGCAATAATTCTAAAATGGTCATTATGAACGGCAAAAATATGCCGCTTATTTTCGGACCAAGCGGATTTTGATGTGAAACGTGAAATGTGAAACGTCAAACGTCAAACGTCAAACGTCAAACATCAAACGTCAAACCTTCTGTCGCTGCTCTCAATAAGGCAGGTGTGAAACTTAAATTGAAATAGTGAATATTTATAAATCCGAAATCGTAAATCTAAAATCCGAAATCAAATGAAGGGTGTACCATTAACCGAAGAGCTGTATAAATATATCACTGATACATTTATACATGAAGATGAATTATTAAAACAAATTGTAATTGATACCGAAGCGAAAAATATTCCGCTCATACAGGTATCCCCTGAAACAGGCAAACTGCTGGGTATGTTCATAAAAATGATCGGGGCAAAACATGTGCTTGAAATAGGCACGCTAACCGGCTACAGCACTATATGGATGGCAAGAGCTTTGCCCGATGAAGGCAGCGTTACAACTCTGGAGCTCACAAGAGCTCACGCTGATGAGGCATTAAACAATTACAAAAAAGCGGGTCTTGATGGTAAGATTGAACTGATCTTGGGAAAAGCGCTGGATTCACTTGATACACTTTCCGGCAGATCATTTGATCTCGTTTTTATAGATGCAGATAAAGAGAACTGCGTTAACTATTTCAATAAGGTTATCAATATGGTCAGGCCCGGCGGGCTTATCATTACCGATAACACGCTTCGCAGGGGTGAAGTGATTGACCCGAACCCCGGACCCGGTGCGCAGGGCATTATTGCTTACAACAAACTTGCAGCAAATGATAGCAGAGTGGAATCATTGTTGGTGCCTATTGATGACGGTATAACTTTAAGTTTTGTGAAATGAAAAAATTCGCTGAATTATTAGTTGTATTCTTTGCTGTTACAGGTATACTGCATTCACAATCAGGTGAATTGAACGTTATTAAAGAATCCGGCAACGGTATTTATTTTATGTATTATGATTCATCCAATTCCAAAAGCACTGTTGTGGAATTTGAAGACTTCCTCGCTCTCATCGAAGCTCCGGTAAAGGATCAGGGCGGCAATGCGCGTGAATTGAAGGATCACGAGTATGGCGGTGAAAAAATCCTGAGATCGCTGGCTGCTTATTTTAACAATAAGCCGCTCAAATATTTTCTCTACAGTCATTGGCATCCGCACAGTGTTTCAACTGTGAATCCGTTTTTACGATCGGGTGTTAAGATAGTTTCAACTCAAAAGAATTACGATGTAATAAAGAAATTCATTGATACAGTTTCAATAATTTCACATCTTGATAATTTTATCTTTGTAACTGATTCACTTTTGATTAGCGATAGAAAAAACTCGATCACTGCGCACCGTTTTACAAAACAGGATTTCCCCAACGTTCCCACCGATGATTACCTGTTCTTCTACATGCCAAAACAGAATGTTTTACACTGCGCCTGCATGTATAATAAGTGGGAAGGTGAACCTGTTGACGGCAAAGAAATGCTAACCGACAGGGAAGAAGACCTGCATAGGTTTTTAATGACCAGGGGAATATCTCCGGATTACCTTATCCGCTTATCTAAGGAAAAGAAAGAACCCAACGATATGCAGCCGATGCATGGCTTGCATGATGTAATACACAACGGCATCAAAGGTTCAGATATCATGAAGAACTTTATGGAAACAGACCAAAAATACCTGGATGAAGAGCAGGATAAAATGCTTCAGGATATTATCAAAAAGAATATTCCATCATCATTAGTAAACTCTACAGTTTACAGCCTGCTTCGCAAAAAGGAACTCCAAAAAGCGCTTTCGTTTGCAAGGCTGCAAACATTGCTGAATCCCGCTGATCCCAATTCCTGGGATACCTTTGGTGAGGTGTATTACTTTCTTGGCGAGACCCAACTTGCCGAATACTACGAAAAGCAATCTAAGTTGATCAACCCCGAATATACAAACGGCGGAATGGAAGTCTGGAAGAAAGATCTTGAAGACCACCAGAAGATCTGGAAAGAATTTTCGAACTAGAATTTATTTCGAAGTGCGATAAACCCTACCGTAAACACGTTAGACATTTTTTAATGAGTTGTTCTGGCATTAATTATTTGTTATATTTGTGTTTAATTTTGCCGAAAAATGCCAAAAATAACACAAATTAAAGCCAGGGAGATACTCGACTCACGAGGTAACCCTACAATAGAAGTTGATGTAATCTTAAATGATGGTACCATGGGAAGGGCAGCTGTTCCTTCCGGCGCTTCAACGGGACAAAAAGAAGCTGTTGAGCTGCGCGATGGCGATAAAAAGCGATATATGGGCAAAGGCGTTCAAAAAGCCGTTGCTAATGTGAATGATATTATTTCCAATTCGTTGATCGATCTTGACCCTACCGACCAGCTTAAGCTTGATTCAATTCTGCTCGAGCTTGACGGCACTAAAAATAAATCAAACCTCGGCGCCAATGCAATACTTGGTGTTTCACTTGCAGCTGCTAAAGCATCTGCGTTGTATTACAAAACACCACTCTATAGATATATTGGCGGAACAAACGCAAAAGTACTGCCTGTGCCGATGATGAATATTGTCAACGGCGGCAAACATGCCGATAACAATCTTGATTTCCAGGAATTCATGATCATTCCGGCCGGAGCGAAAAGTTTCCGTGAAGCGTTAAGAATGGGAACTGAAGTTTTTCATTCTTTAAAGAATGTGCTGCACAAAAAGAATCTGAATACCGCTGTTGGCGATGAAGGTGGTTTTGCGCCTGATCTGAAATCCAACGAAGAAGCTTTTGAAGTTATAATAGCAGGTATTGAAGGCGCAGGCTACAAAGCGGGTAAAGATGTTTACCTGGCGCTCGACGCGGCATCAAGCGAAATGTGGAATAAAGGGAAGTATGATTTTTATAAATCACACCAGCCTTCAAAATCACCGGCTGAAATGGTTGAATTCTATAAAAAAATGGTGAAGGATTACCCCATTATCTCAATGGAAGATGTAATGGGTGAAGAAGATTGGGATGGATGGAAGCTTTTAACTGAAGCTTTAGGTTCGCAGGTTCAGCTTGTTGGCGATGATGTGTTTGTCACAAACAAAGAAATTCTTAAAAAAGGAATTGAATCCGAAATCTGCAATTCAATTCTTGTAAAGGTCAACCAGATTGGAACACTCACTGAAACCCTGGAAACAATAGAACTGGCAAAATCCAACTGCTACACAAATGTTATCAGTCACCGCAGCGGCGAGACTGAAGATGTTACTATTGCGGATATTGCCGTCGCGACCAACGCCGGACAGATAAAAACAGGGTCACTTTCGCGGACAGACAGAACCGCCAAGTACAACCAGCTGTTAAGAATAGAAGAAGAGCTTGGAGATATGGCAGTTTACCCGGGCAGAAGCATTTTTAAAGGATTGAATTAATAAATTACGTATATATAGAAAGCATAAATGAAATCAACTGATTTTAAATTTTCCATTCCTAAAACCTTAGTCGCGCAGCATCCGAAACTGCCCAGGGATGAGGCGAAGATGATGGTAATTAACCGCAAAACCAAAGAACTAGAAAATAAGAAGTTTAAAGATATCATTGATTACATGGATGAAGGCGACTGCCTTGTACTGAACGATTCTAAAGTTTTTGCAGCAAAACTTTTTGGGACCAAAGAAAAAACCAATGCCAAGATCGAAGTATTCCTTTTGAGGCAGCTTAGCCAGGAAGAAAATATCTGGGATGTGCTGGTTGACCCTGCAAGAAAAGTAAGAATTGGAAACCGCATTTTTATCACAAAGAATCTATATTGCGAAGTTATTGATAACACTACTTCACGCGGCAGGATAGTAAGATTTAACTACCGCGGCGACTTCCAGAAATATATCGATAAGCTTGGCAAAACACCTCTGCCGGAATATGTTAAACGCGAACCAACTGATTCTGACCGCGAAAACTACCAGTCGGTTTTCGCCGAAAATATCGGATCGGTTGCTGCATCTACTGCAGGTCTGCATTTTTCAAAAGAACTTCTCAGGAAAATAGAAAAAAAGGGCATCAACCTGCTTCCCGTGACTTTGCATGTAGGACTCGGAAAATTCCGTCATGTTGAAGTGGAAGATCTTACCAAACACAGAATGGACTCGGAATATTTTGAAATACCTGACTATACCGCCGAAGAAGTGAACCGCGCAATTGAAGGTAAGAAAAAGATCATCGCATGCGGAACATCTGTTGCAAGGGTGCTTGAAGCAAATACTACTGCAGGCAGATTTATCCGTTCAGGCAAAGGCTGGACCGATAAATTCATTTATCCGCCGCAGACACTTAAAGTAGTCGATAAATTTGTAACCAACTTCCATAACCCCCAGTCAACAATGGTTATGATGGTTTGCGCGTTTTCAGATAAAGATATTGTTATGAAAGCCTACAAAAAAGCGGTAAAAGATAAATACCGTTTTTACAGCTACGGTGATTCTATGTTCTATATCTAAACGAAAATTTTCAGAAAATTATATTACACTATCATAAATATTACCCCGGTAAATTTTCCCCGGGGTTTTTTATTTTTCTGCTATGAATCCGGAGATACATGTCATAATTACTGCCGCTGGAAGAGGTGAGAGATTCCGTAAAAGGAATAACAACCCAAAGCCCAAGCAATACCAATTGCTTAGCGGTAAACCCGTTATACTATATTCACTGCAGAATTTCCAGAAAATGAGCAATGTGAAAAGTATTACTGTTTCAGCTGAAGCAGAGTACTTTAATTATCTGCATTCACTTGCGGTCAAAAACAGGATCACCAAGTTAACCGGTCTTGTTGAAGGAGGTAAAAGCAGGTTTGAATCTGTGCAGAATGCATTCAACCAGCTGAATTGTTCCGTGGATGATATTGTTATTATACATGATGCAGCACGTCCTAACATTTCTAAAAGTGAGCTAAAGGAATTTCTTGATGCGGCAATTAAAAATGGCGAAGTAATACTTGGCTGCAAAGTATCCGAAACGGTTAAGAAATGTTCAGGCAATTATGTACAGCAAACTATCCCCCGTGATGACCTCTGGCTCATACAAACCCCTCAGGCTTTCAGGTATGATGTGTTGAGCAGGTCTTACATAATTGCCGGTAAACGAACTGATTTTACCGACGAATCTTCTCTTGTTGAAAATGCCGGATACAAAGTAAAAATAGTTGAAGGCAGCAGAAATAATATCAAGATAACTTCACCCGGAGATTTGACCCTGCTTAAAAAAATAATGAAATAGCTTTAGCAATTGATTTAGTTAATGATGCAGCATTAGTCCCCCCAGAGTCTTCCAGTAATACTTATAAATGTAGTCGAGCTCTTTTAGAGCTCGCTTCGGTTCGGACACTCTTTTATTATGTAGTGACCTCCCTCCAGCTACCACATGTCTTCGCCGGTCCTTCGGCCTCATAGGGGGAGGGCAGTTTTACGCAGAGACCTACTCCGGTACTTATAAAAGTAGTCGAGTCCTTTTAGGGCTCGTTCTTTAGTATTCGCAGAGTCCTCCTTCGGAGAGATTCTGCTAACATTCGAAGCCCTGAAGGGGCGAGATATTTCAGCGATGGGCGAAGCCCATCGTGATGAAAACACATCTAATCATAGCCCTGAAAGGGCGTAATAGAAATGCTGCCAGGTTTCAAAGTCCTGGCCGCTTTATGCCTGGGTTACCCATAAAAGAGACGACCCACCGGGTCGTCTCTACGAAAACGGATCTATATATCCTTCCGCTTTGCAGGGGTGAGTACATTTTTGCAAAGTCCTCTCCTGTGAGACTACGCGGATACTCAATTATATCCACAAAAAAAAGAGGCTCCATATTGAGAGCCTCTTTTTTTAAAAGTATATCTGCTGCCGTTATTTTACCAGTCTGTCAAATCCAGATTTCAAAAGTGATTTCATCACTTTATCAACATCATTTTCTTCACGGCCGTAAACTCACCTGCTTCGATCCTGTAAAAATAGATCCCGCTGGCAAGATGTGAGGCGTTAAAATCAACTGTATAAATGCCCTGCTGTTTAACTCCATCAACTAAAACGGCGACTTCCCGGCCGGATACATCAAATACCTTCAGTGTAACTGCACCTGCTTCAGGGACTGAGTACTTAATGCTTGTGCCTGGATTGAACGGGTTAGGATAATTCTGTTCCAGTATGAAACTGAAAGGCATGTTATTATTATTATTGATACCCACTGTGGCATTGTAAGAAATATTTATAGCATAATTCATTACACGCCCGGTATCGCTGCCTGCATTATCATTAACCCTGAAAGTCCAGTTGCCAAACGGGCTCTGCCCGTTAAATGCGCTCAGCGGGCTTTCGGGTCTGAATGAACCAGTAAACGGCGCCGTACCTGAAGAAATTGGGTTAGCAGCGGAGTCGTTAAAAACAGTATTTATGTAGTTATCACCGGTGCCGCCTCTTCTGCTTGAAAGAATTACTTCGGTGCCTGCCGGTGATTTGATCGAAAACTCAAGGTCACCTGTTTTTGAGTGCGTTAATGAATTCATTGAAAAATTAACATCAGTTATTGTACCTCCAAAATATACATTTACAGTATCGTAATTTGTGGCATTATCCAGAATAATTATATTCTGCTGGCGGATTATATTACTTTTCATATACTGATATGCAGCCCACACATCTATTACGCCCATGCCATATGCATTATCTTCCCCCGGCACACCATGGTCAAGCGCTGTCCAGTAAAGCGCTTCCAGGCACTGTTTGCCGGTAGCATTGGGGAAAGCCTGTCTTAACAGAGTTACCGCGCCCACTACATGCGGGCAAGCCATTGATGTTCCGGTTAAATTCGCGTAAGCTCCGTTTCTGATGCTAGATCTTACACTTGTACCCGGTGCTGATACTTCAGGTTTAAATCTGAACTTACCTGTATTTCCGCAATAACCGGGTCCGCGTGATGAAGTGTTATTAATTACCCACGGAAAACTGGTATTACCGTTTACATTTCCAACGCTGAAAGAATTAATCAATGTTTCATTGATATTCTTCGGTCTTGTTATTGTAGATGCGCCCGGACCTGAGTTTCCGCATGAAAATACGATCGCGATTCCCGCCGCTTCCATTGATGCAAGCGCATTCAGATAAATTGTGCTGGTGCAGTCACCATTGGTGGGCACACCCGTCGGGTCATGCCATGAATTACCTATGCCGTCCGGCATATCTGTAATCGTGTTCACATTGCTGTCAGGATTCATAGCCCATTGCCATGCTGTCATATGGTTGCTTGTTCCGTTGCCGGCGCAGATAGTTTTTGCAGCTATCCACTCCGCAGCCGGAGCAACACCAATTGTGTCACTTCCCGCTCTGCCTGTCATAATACCCATTGTGTGTGTACCGTGGTTATCGCAGTCACTGGGGAACTGTGACCCCGCAGCCGGGTCTATCCATGCATGGTACCATGGTGAGGATGTTGCCCCTCTCCATTTATAGTTTAACGCAGGGTGGTTTCCGTCAACACCGGTATCGTCATTCATAACCAGCCTGCCGGCTCCTGTGATGCCTATTTCCCACATTTTATGCGCATTGATAACTTTCAGCCCGGATTCTGAACTCGCGTCTTTTTCACCTGCAGGTTCAAACGCTACAGGTCTGTCGTAATCAAGCTCCGCGTCAATATCCATTTCTGCGACATCCATTCTGCCGGCAATGGAATAAACTAAATCGGGCTTAACTTCTGCCCAGATGAAATTTGTCACCCAGAAAGGTTTGTAACTCAAAACACTTCCTGAAACAGAACTTTCCGCAAGGTAACCAAGTAACGGACCCTGAGTTGAGGCGGCTTTATCCATTAATGAAGTAATGACAGTCTTTGCTCTGTATTCAGCCGAAGCGTTGATCTCATACAGGTGTTTATCAAGTGCTGCAATATCTACCTGGTCTTTCATAACTATCATAACTTTGATGTAATCGTTCTTTCCGGTAAGTTTTAACCTGTTGTAAAGCCTTTCGGAAAGCCCGGCCTGCATAAACTGCGCATTTGCAGTGGCTGCGATCAACAAAAACAGCAAAAATGTGAAAATTCTGTAATTTTTCATAGATTTAAATTGATTACTTTAAATGGGAATTATATAAGTTATAGATTGAATTTTGAATTTGCAATTCAAAAAACTAATTGCCATTCTCTTACACATCAACCATCTCTGCCTTAGGAGAACTGAATCGGCAGTAAGGTGGGTTGGAGGTGGGGTTGATTTGTGAAACTTTCACACCGCACACTTTATTAAAAAACCTGAAAAAAAAGTTGAGATAAAATTTTAACTACTTGAATTCTGACAACTCTTTTTATGACCTCCCCTAAATCCCCTCCAAAGGAGGGGACTTAAAGATAGAAATATATCTGCGTTAAATGTAAATTTGTACCCGCAGAGTCCTCCTCCGGAGAGATTCTGCTAACATTCGAAGCCCTGAAAGGGCGTAATAGAAATGCTGCCAGGTTTCAAAGTCCTGGCCGGTTTATGCCTGGGCTACCCATTAAAAAGACGACCCACCGGATCGTCTCTACAAAAGCGGATCTATATATCCTTCCGCTTTGCAGGGGTGAGTACATTTTAGCAAAGTCCTCTCCTGTGAGACTCCGCGAATACCCAATTTTCCCACAAAAAAAAGAGGCTCCTTTTCAGGAGCCTCTCTTGTGAATCGAATATTTACTGCTGTTATTTTACCAGCATCATTTTCTTAACTGATGTGAACTCGCCAGCATCAATTCTGTAGAAGTAGATTCCGCTTGCCATATTTGAAGCATTGAAATCAGCTGTATGGAAACCCGGCTGTTTCACTTCATTTACAAGTGTAGCAACTTCTCTGCCCAATACATCAAATATCTTTAATGATACGTTCACAGCTTTTGGAACTGAGAACTTTATTGATGTTGTTGGGTTGAACGGATTAGGATAGTTCTGTGAAAGTGAATAGTAGTTAGGTATTTCAATGGTTCCTATACCGCCTACTAATGTTCTGTATGTAACCTGTATGCACCATGCTTTTAATACGCCTGAATCACCGGAAACAGCATCATCAATTCCGAGTACCCATGAACCGTTGAGTGTCTGTCCGTTGAGCGCTGAAAGCGGTGAGGAAGGCTGGAATGTTCCTGTGAAAGGAGCAGTTCCGCTTGATATTGGTGTTGTAGCTGAATCATTCAATACTGTACCAATAAAGTTATCACCTGAGCCGCCAACTGCGCTGATAAAGTTAACATTTGCCGCGCCTCTTCTTAAATTGAATGTAAGATCTGAATCCCATGTGTGAAGCACGGTATCAATTCTTACGTTAACATCAACAACATCAAATGTGTTGGCAATGTTAACCATTATTGAATCGCGGGGAGCTGAACCAACTGATGGGATCAGGATATTTAATCCGTTTCTGCACCACTGGCCCTGGTTAAATACTGTACCTGTCGGGAAAACCTGAACTGTTGTTACGATGGTATCATTAGCCCTGTTTTCATCTGTAGCCGCGCCGCTGAATATTCTGAGTGTATAGTTACCTGCAATTGTAGGATTCCATGAGAATGAAGAAGAATCTACTGCGCCTGAAGGTAAACTTGATATTGTGTTTGTTGTCTGTATTGTTCCGTTTACTGAGAATCTTACAGGTAAGTTTGTCTGTGCGTTTGTTCCGCCGTTTGTAACTTTACCTTTTATAGCATATGTTCCGCCCGCTGTGAATGTACCCGGCAAGCTTAAGAACGGACCAACTACTACATCATTTGCAGGCGGCGGACCGTATGTGATACCAACTGTCCAAACCTGGTAAACACCCGATGAGTTATCAGCCCAGAACGGGAAAATTTTACCGGAACCTGAAGAGAATGTCATTCCTGTATAGTCACCCTGGTAACCGCCGGCAAGACCCGGGATCGGAGCAGGTGTGAATGTATGATCACTTACTGCAACGTCGGTCCATGTAGCACCGCCGTTCAGTGAACGTGACATCCAGTATTCTGTTACAAATCCTGATGTATTTCTCTGGTCATAATAAGCAACGTTTACACCGCCATCAGGAGTTACGCAAACTGAAGGCATATAGTTATATCTTCCGTTTGAAGGATCCTGGTTAACTTTTGAATGTGACCAGCTTGCACCGCCGTTTGAAGAGATACAAATTGTTACGTCTGATACGTCTAATGTGAGCGGTCCGCCTGATTTTTCAGCGAGAACTGCGTATAACCAGCCGTTTCTTGAGCCGCCTGTCATATCAATAGCCAGGCGCGGGAAACCTGAAGCGCGGATTCCGTTGAACAAGCTTGCTGCGCGGATACCGTTAACATCTACTGCTGTGTTTGTCTGGTCAATCCATGTTACACCGCCGTCTGTTGATCTTGCAAAACCTAAATGATCTTCTGTTGAATTCTGACCATTAGTTGTGCAATGTGCCCAAACAACATAAACTACGCCGCCGGGACCAACTCTGATATCGCAGCCCTGCTGGTGATGTCCTGATGCGGGTGTAGGTGAAACAGGCTGAGCTGTTGACCATGTAACACCGCCATCAGTTGAATATGAACCAACTATTCTGTTTACAAATGTGCCGCCGAAGTTTGTCCATACTGTGTAAGCACGGCCAAAAAACGGACTGCCTGTTGTTTCATCTACTGCTGAGAAATTTTTATCAAAACTTGATGCACCGGGGAAGTTCATATCAAACACCCATGATGTACCGTTGTTTGTTGAGTGACCGAAGCCCTGGATACATGAAAGTCCAAGTCTGCCTGCCCATGTGCTGCCTGTTGGCCATATGATAGCGCCCGGATCTCCGCTGTTCGGAGTGTACATCTGGTGGCTGCCTGTCCAGCTTGTACCGCCATTATTTGAAAAGGCAAAACCTGTTCCAAAGAATGAAGGTCCATATGAGTTCCATGATGCGAACATTACAGAGCCGTTGCCCTTCATTGTTGTTGCATCTACTTCACTCTGGGTTGCTGTATGAGGGAAAGGTCTTACGTTCGGCGGAAGAACTAAAAGTTCAGAGCCTGTGTTTACGTATCTTGTTGTGGTGTTTGGATTTTGGTAATTCACCTGGTCCTGCGCTGCCGGTAAATCATAGTACTCACCTGTTGGCAGTACTTTCATCATAGGTGTTTTCCACACCCAATCCGGCGCATCCTGTGATATCACACTGCCTGTAAACAGGAGTGCACACACAAAGAAAAGTGTTGATCTTAGTTTCATCATTTCCTCCTGGGTATATTATAGTACACCCAAATGATTTTAGTTTGGTTAATTAAAAAGTGATTTTTTGTACCGCATTTTAAGCGATTATTTCAATAAATGCAAGTTTATTTTTAGTGTTTAACGTGTATTTATAAAACTTATTGGTAGTGTAGTATATCAGATGGACTACACTTTATTGACGGTTGTTTCTAATTGTACCATACGCAATTCTTTTTGATGATTTATTTTTTTAATTTTTGAGTATTTTATAAGATGAACAATATTTTAAAATTTTGCCTTTTAATCAGCATTTTTGTTAATCTTTTAAGCACAATGGCATTTTCACAGGTCTATTGGCTCGATCACCCTTCGCCGGTTGAAAAGAGATTGTTTCGCGCGCAGTTTGTGGATTCTGCTTATGGTTGGGTTGTGGGTGATTCAGGCACAATAATCAACACAACAAACAGCGGCGCAACATGGATCGCTCAGAATTCAGGGGTTGTAGGCGCAGATCTTAAAGATCTTTCATTTACCTCCAGAACGAACGGTTGGGTGATATCATTTGATTCAACATACAAAAGCTTCTTGCTCAAGACAACAAATTCAGGGGCAGTATGGAGCAAAATATACTTTCCTGATACTACCACAATATTAAAAACAGTTTGTTTCATTAATGAAACCACGGGATTTGTTTCGGGATTCAGCGGGTATATTTACAGAACCACCAATGCGGGCATTAACTGGAGTAACAGTTATATTGATACGACAAGCTGTTTGTATCTGTTTCCTAAAGATGATATAGTTTTTATAAATGCGCTTACTGGATTCGCATGCGGGGGAGTTCTTGACCTGCAGGGCATTTTTGTTAAAACTACCAACGGCGGTGATAGCTGGTTTTCTATGTGTGTTGCGGCAGAGCCGCTTCACGAGATCCGCGATCTGGGGAACGGCAGAATCGCAGTAATGGGTGGAGATTATGATCTGGGCAGTATTCTTGCTGTATCTTCAGATGGAGGAAATAACTGGGTATATGAGCAAACAGGTTGTTTCGGCAACGCCGAAGGCTTCGCCTTCAGGACGCCCTCGGAAGTATGGGCTGCGCTGAATTTTGCCGGCAGGTTTGCGGTTAATCTCGATTCCATGAAACCCGGTTCCAGGTGGGAGTGCGTTGATTCCCCGGGACAGGTTGAAGTGAATGATGTTGAATTCCTTAACCCGCAGCTGGGGTTTGCCTTTGGCGATAGAGGAAAGATCTTTAAATATAATTCTTCCGTAATAGGTGTAAGCAGCACCGGAAACAATGTGCCCATGGAAAGTGAATTGCTTCAAAACTATCCAAACCCATTTAACCCTGAAACAATGATTGAGTACTTCCTCTCTTCGCCTTCAGATGTTGTGATACAAGTTTATGACAACACGGGCAAAGAAGTTATGAACTTTAATGAAGGTAACAAGAATTCAGGCAGGCACAGCATTTCCCTGAACTTCAGCAATTTTCCTTCGGGTGTGTATTTCTACAAACTCAACTTTGGCAGCAGTTCATTAAGCCGCAAAATGGTTTTGATAAAGTGAACTCTGCTCAATATTAGTCCCCGCAGAGTCTCCTTCTTCGGAGAGACACCGTGCCGACAGTTGTAAATATTTTGAATAAATAAATTCTGAGAACTTTTTGTACGACCTCCCCTAAATCCCCTCCAAAGGAGGGGACTTAAAATCAAAATATAACTCCGTTTGATACAAATTTGTATCCGCACAGTCCTTTGCTTTACGTTCAGCTTTTTGGACTCTACGGATTTATTTAATTTTAGTAACCCCACCAGCTCCCCTCAAAGGGGAAGGGCGTTTTCATTTTTCTTCGGAGAGACACCGTGAATAATTAAACTACAATCCGTCACATTTGAGCCCCGAAGGGGCGGGATATATCAGCGATGGGCGAAGCCCATCGTGATTACTACACGAACAATCTTAGCCCTGAAAGGGCGTAATAAAAAAATGCACAGGGCTCAGATAGAAAATTTAAACAAATAAAAAGGCGCCTATTTCAGGCGCCTTCGTTCTAAAACGGGGTAATACTACATTGAAGCGTTAACAGTTTTATTTTACAAGAACCATTCTTTTTACTGATGTGAATTCACCTGCATCGATTCTATAGAAATAAATTCCGCTGGCAAGTTCTGATGCGTTGAAATCAACTGTATGGAAACCCGGTTGTTTCACTTCGTTCACAAGTGTTACAACTTCTTTACCTAATACGTCATATATCTTAAGTACAACATTTGATGGTGTTGGTACTGAATATTTGATCGAAGTATTCGGGTTGAACGGATTGGGGTAATTTTGTGCCAAAGAAAAATAATTAGGTATTTCAATGGTTTGAATACCGCCAACAACTGTCTGGTAGGTTATTTGTAAACACCATGCTTTCAGCAGTCCGGTATCACCGGTAGCGCCGTCAGAGATCGAAAGAGTCCAGGTACCGTTAACAGCCTGGCCTACGAAAGGAGCAAGTGGTGAGGATGGAATGAAGGAACCGGTAAAAGGCGCTGTTCCGCTTGCAATTGGTGTTGCAGCTGAATCATTCAAAACTGTTCCAATAAAATTATCACCGCTGCCTCCAACACCTGAAATTATATTCACATTTGTAGCCCCTTTTATAAGTGAAATTGACAGGTCCGCATCCCAGGTATGGATAATTGTATCTATCCTTACATTCACATCAACGATGTTAAATGAATTCGCGATATTTACAACCATATTATCACTTACAGTAGAATTATCGGGGATAACTAAATTTACATTGTTCCTGCAAATTGTGGTTTGTGTATTTACTACACCTGAGGGAAGTACTGTTACTACTGCGGTAACTGTATCGTTTGACCTGTTGTTATCAACTGCAAGACCTGTCGCGATCTTTAAAGTATAGTTGCCAACAACTGTTGGTGTCCATGAAAATGTCACGGAATCATTTCCGCCTGCAGGCAGGCTTGGTATTGTTACCGTTGATCCGACAATTGTTCCGTTCACAAAGAACCTGCAAGGAACGTTAGTCTGCGCGTTTGTACCAATGTTTGAAATTCTTGATCTTATATTGTACGCAGTGTTTACAGTAAAGCTTCCGGGGAAGCTTAAGAACGGACCTGCTGCAACATCGTTTGCAGGCGGTGGACCCACTGCAAGCAACGCGAGGTTTGCGTTTACAATACCGTATCCCATTTCATTATTCCATGTATTTCCTAAGTTGGCAAGCGGTCCCGCGGAAGTATAGCTGTAGCTGCCGCGTTTCTGAGCTGTTCTGTTTATTCTTGCTCTTACAGTATCCCAGGTTTGAGATGAGTCTTTGGAAAGCAGTAGTCCCGCTACACCTGAGGTGTTAGGGGTTGCGCTTGATGTTCCGTTAAATGAGTTTGTATAGCCGCCACCCTGAACTGTTGCGTATATTTTTACACAGGGCGCTACTATATCAAGTCCTGTTCCGTAGTTTGCTCCCCACCAGTTTTCATTGTCACAGCTGGAAGGTGATTTTCTTTGGTTACACGGACTTACACCGCCAACTGAAATTACAGTTGTAAGCGTAGAAGGCCAGCTCAATGCGCCGTTACCGTTTCCGGTTGCGAAAACCCAGACGATACCCTTTCCGTTTCTGCCTAATGTTGTACCGTCAAGTATTGCGTTATCTGCAGCGCTTACCGGACTTCCGCCGCCCCATGAGTTGCTGCTGATCCAGCAGTTTCCGAACGTTCTTACACCGATCATAGCATTCGTAATAGCGGCTGTTGTTGTGCTTCCTCCTGAGTTGAATATTTTTGCAGAAAATACTTTTGCGTTTGGCGCAACTCCTGAAATACCTATTGTATTATTCCCAAGAGCCGCGATTATTCCGGCGCAGGAAGCGCCATGTCCGAAATCGTCAATACCGCCGTAAGTGTTGGCGTAGTAATTGAAGTTGTAACCGTTTACCACGTTAGCCGAAAGATCTGGGTGAGTTGTATCCATACCTGAATCTACAACAGAGATCCTGCATTGCTGAATTCCTGTTGTTTGGTTCCATGCGCTATCCAGGCCCATATCATTGTTCGCTGTTCCTGTCCCTGTTACAGGTATATTTGTACCGGTATTGATTGCTGACCACTGCATTGGAAAGAACTGGTCATTTGGTACCAGCTGAAGCAGATTGGTGTAAAAGAAACCCGGGTCAGCGTAATTTACAACCCCGTTTTCATAGACTTCATTAGCGTATTCTATTGAAGTTTTACTTGTTCCGGTTGGTATCTGCACAAGATATGAAAGTCCGCCGGTTAACTCAAGCTGCTGAAGGATCGTCATGTTCTTGCCTTTTAAGTACTGATCCACCTGCTGCCTGCTGAAGTTTGGTTTGAACTGAAGTATTATGTTATCCTCGCATCCTATCAATGTGTTTCTGTTTCCTAATCCTTCTTTCACGCCAAACACAGGTGAAGCTGTTAAAACTGAGTTGTTTGATCTTAGTGCGCTGATTATTGTGTTTATTGATGTGTTATCAAGCGCGCCGGTTAACTTTATGAACTGCCTTACATCATTTTTTTCAAATGAGTAATCGGCCGGTATAGTGCCGTATGAACTGATCATATTTTCAAATTCTGTCCGGCTGATTTCACTTTTCAGCTTAACAAAAATCATATCTGTTTTGTGCTCAAGGTAATACTTTTGACCCTGGTAATAATAATAGTTTGTAACGCTTGAGGCGTTACTTCCGGTTACCGGAGCATTCCACCCTATGAAGCTGGATGAAACAGCAAATATAATAAGTAATACTAATCCGGATATTTTTTTCATTTTAAAGCTATCTCCTTTGGTTTATTTTTTTGTAATGCTGCGCTTTTTTACATTAGAAAAACAATTGTGTTTTTGCTTAATGTAGAAAATGTCTTTTGTCCATTTTATTCCTCCTGTATTTCAATACGAAAACCCATTTCGTATCGATATACAATAAAATGAAACTATTGAGTTAATTATGTTTTAATGAGATCTTGATCCTTGCAGAAAATGCAGGCGGGGATATTTGTAGAATGAGGATAAATGAAACGCCATTCAACAAGAACCCATATCGCATTTGCCGCATGGTTATTGCTAAAAAATTTTTGGCGTTCATTTTATTCCTCCTGCATGCAGCAAATGCCGCATACAATAAAATGAAGTCATACTTATTTAATGCAAATTTCGCTTAATTCATTTAAATAGTCAAGTTACTATTTGGCTGTAAAGATACTCCTCTCAATTTGGAACAATGCTGCTTCCAAAACGAACTAAGCTGCTGTATTTATGTAAAATAGATTCTGTTAATTTCCATTACGTGTGGGTAATTCAGTAAGCCACTCTGGATACCCTCACAGGGGGAAGTCAGATTTTCGCAGAGTCCTCCTTCGGAGAGACTTCGGGAAAACTGAGTAAAAAAAACCTTCAAGGTCTTAAAGACCCGGAAGGTTTAAATTGGGGCAACCACGAAAAAAATACGACCCACCGGGTCGTCTCTACAAAAAGCGAATTACAATACCCCATCGGAAATACTTAAATAGTCCCCTTAAACACTTCCTTAAAATTCTTAACAAACAGGTCTTTGATCTTTTTAAGATCTTCCGGTTCCCCGGTCAATTTCTGAATGCTTGTTACTCCTTTGTGAAATATTCCGCAGGGTATAATCCTGTCAAAGTAGGTAAGGTCTGTGTTTACATTAAATGCAATTCCGTGCATTGTTATCCATCTTGAAACCTTAATACCGATTGCGCATATTTTTTCTTCACCGACCCATACCCCTGTAAATTCTTCTTCACGGTGCGCATCAATTCCAATATCTTTTAGTGTAAGGATAACCGTTTCTTCAAGCTCACGCAAATAGCGGTGTGTATCTTTGTAATAGTTGTTTAAATCAAGTATCGGGTAAGCAACCAATTGCCCCGGTCCGTGATAAGTGATATCGCCGCCGCGGTCAATTTCATAATATGATATTCCCTTTGATTTCATTTCTTCATCGCTTATGAGGATATGATCCCGGGAACCCGTTTTGCCGAGCGTATAGACATGATTATGCTCTACAGTGTACAGAATATCCTCAGTTGAACCGTTTTGTTTCTTAAGGTGGGTTTCCTTCTGCAGGTCCCAAACCTGCTTATAGTCAGCTTGCCCTAAATCTATGTGCTTTATTGCCATTTATGTATCAAATTCCTTTATGGGAACAAGTTTAACAATAAAAGGTTTCAAGTAATATTCAGTTAATTAGTTCTCAAATTAATAGCAAGAAAACTCCGCAATTTAATCAAAATCAAAAATTCCCCTCTTAATAGGGGTGGCTGACCGGCGAAAGCCGGGAAGACGGGGTGTGTCAAAACCATACCGGTAAGAATTAATTATCTTACTTGAAAAACAGCATTTATGGGCAAAAAATTCGCGCTATCTGCATTAAATATATGAATATTGCAGAGTTTATTTAATATTTAACTTGATTTTACGGGTTCAAATTTTTATATTCGATTCTGAATTCGCAAAAATAGGAAATTAAATCATGGAGAAAGTAAATATATGAAAAGACTATCCGGCCTTCTATATATACTTTTTGCTATCATCACACTTCAGTATCTGACAGGATGCGGTGGTTCTGATATAGAAGAAGAAGATTCAGCAGATAAAAAGAAAAAAAAGGATTCTGTTAGCGTTTACACTGCTCTTGAAAGCGCAAGGATACATTATACCAAGGCGCTGCAGTTCAATGAACAGGCTGATCCAAAATCCACAGAGGTGGAGTTTGAAGGAGCCTTGAAGGAACTCAACAAGATAGATATAAAGAATCTTGAAAAGCACCCCGGATGGGATAAAGATTACAAAGAACTTGCGTCCAGTATTGTACAGGATTATATTACTACGCACAGCGATATTGATGAGAATCACAAGATACTGAAGCTGGCTTCAAAGCTTGGAATAAAATATGAAAAGGTTGAGAAAAAATCTTTCACAAACTCCTTTAACCCTGATGAACTTCCGCAGTGCAATGATATTCCGCTTGTTGAAAACGGTCCTGTGCAGGATTACATAAATTACTTTACCGGTACAGGCAGAAAATATATGGATAAATGGTTTTTCAGGCTTGGGAAATATTCCAACCTGATGAGATCAATTCTGCGCGAAAACAACGCACCCGAGGAGCTTATTTATCTCGCAATGATCGAATCAGGGCTTGACCCGAAAATCAGTTCCTGGGCGGGCGCGATCGGTTTATGGCAATTTATGCCCACAACAGGCTCTGCCTATGGTTTATACTACGATGGAAACCACGATGATAAACGCGACCCCGAAAAAGCTACTGATGCCGCGGCAAGGCATTTGAAGGATCTGTATAAATCATTTGGTGACTGGTATCTCGCAATGGCTTCATACAACGCGGGACCCGGCAGAATTACAGGCGCGATCAAAAAATCCGGTTCAACTGATTTCTGGACACTTCGCGAATACCTGCCCAAGGAAACAAGGAACTACGTTCCGCAGTATATTGCTGTTGCGCTTATTTGCCTCAATCCTTCCAAGTACGGCTTCAATGATATTGAATGGGGAAAACCAATTGAGTATGACAGGGTTGTTATCAAATCCGCGCTTACAGTAGATGAAATTGCTTCTTTCAGCGGCTCTGATGTTGAAACTATTCGTGAACTCAATTCACAGATGATTACCGATGTTACGCCTGTATTTGAGGATGGGTACCTTATTAAAATTCCCAAAGGGAAGTTCAAGGATTTTACTGCTAACTATGAAGCCGCATCTCATATAGAAAAGTACGGATTCAAACCTGAATATGACGGCAACGAGGGCACCGCTTCTGTTAATCACGAAGAAACTGTTTCTTATTTTAAAGTTGCAGGTTATAACGTAGAAGATAAAAGACTCATTATCAGCACTACAAACCGTGAGCTGGTTTTTCATAATATCGCTGAATCAGAAGATCTCTATAACGTGTCATCAAAATATTCCGTTCGCCCAACTGATCTAAGGGTGTGGAATAATATCAATTATGGATTATACCCCAAAAAGGGTGATAAACTCTCTGTTTGGCTCACCAAAGAGAAATACAGGGAGCTATATGGTTCAGTTGAAGAAGAAAAGAAAATTGATGTAACCGATAATTCCACAACTGATCCCGTTAAAGATGAAGTAGTTGAAGAATCAAATTCCGAAGGAACCAATCAAACTGTACTGGTTAACAAAGAACACAGAAACGATAAAGAGGTTAAAAAAGAGACCGAAGTAAAAAAAGAAACTGAAGTAAAGAAAGATGTTGAAGTAAAAAAAGAGACGGAAGTAAAAAAAGAAAAAAAAACAAGCACAGATACAAAAAAGAAGAAACAAAGTTACCAGACCTACACAGTTAAAGATGGTGATAACCTCACAGCCATTGCTGCTTCATATGATGTTGATGTAGCAGACGTGAAAGATTGGAACGATCTGGAATCAGATAAAATAATGGTTGGCCAGAAGCTGAAAATTTATTCAGATAAAAAAGTAACTTCTTCAAGCAAAAAGGCTAAAACATATACGGTGAAAGCCGGTGATAACCTCACAAAAATTGCTGATGCAAATGGTGTTTCTGTGGCTGATATAAAAGAATGGAACGGGCTTGATAGCGATGTAATTCAGGAAGGACAGGTTTTAAAACTGTATTCCACAAAAGAGACCACAAAAAAAGAGAAAAAAGAAACCAAATCCAAAACCACTTATCACACCGTTAAAAAAGGTGAAACCCTGGGCAAGTTAGCCGATAAATATAACTGCTCAATAGCTGATCTGAAAAAATGGAATAACCTGAAAAAGGATACCATCGAAATAGGGCAGAAGCTGATTGTGAAAAAGTAAAACGTGAAACGTCAAAAGTGAAACGAATTTTTTAATAACAAAGGGCGGGTAATTACCTGCCCTTTGTTTTTCCAAAATAAAAATTATAATGAATAACATTGTACTGAAAATTGCATCGGTTGATGATGCGGATGAAATTAACAGGCTTGTAAATTCCGTTTACCGCGGCGAGAATTCCAAAAAAGGGTGGACAACCGAAGCGGAATTCCTTGGCGGTATCAGGATAACCGAGGAGAAGATCAGGGAAATTATTGAGCGCCGCAGTGATATAGTGATACTCTCTGTAGATGGTGATAATATCATCGGCTGCGTTCACCTGGAAAATACAGGTTCGTATTCCTACCTTGGTATGCTTTCAGTGGATGTAAACTACCAGGATAAAGGTATCGGCAAATTGCTTATAAATGAATGCGAACGGTACACCAAAGAAGTATGGAAGCTTGATACTATAAAAATGAAGGTAATTAACCGAAGAGTTGAATTGATGGAATACTATTACCGCCGCGGCTATAAAACTACGGGTGAGATCGAAGAATTCATTTCCGGGGCGGATACATTCGGTGACCCGACAGAGAAATTGTACTTTGAAACACTTGGCAAAGGACTTTAGGCGCAAAAGAAGCTACTTCCTGTAGCCGGAATCGCCGATCAGGGTTAAGCCGAAACAGCTTCAGGCTTACATTTCATATCTGCCATTAACAGGTATTTTTATTTAATTGAATATAAGACCCAAAATTGGTATTATTGGTAACTAATCTAATAAAAAATTAACATATTTTAGCCCATGAAAAAGTTATTTTTCAGTATGATAGCCATTGCGGCAATTGCGGTTTTTTCAGTTTCAGGATGCAATAAAGGAAGCGGAGATGAGATCTTAATTGGTGAATACGGCTCATTAACAGGACCCAATGCAACGTTCGGGATTTCTTCTACAAACGGATTAAAACTCGCAGTAGAAGAGCTTAATAATTCCGGTGGATTGCTTGGTAAGAAAGTTAAACTTATCACATACGATGACCAGGGCAAACCATCAGAGGCACAAACAGTTGTGCAGCGCTTAATTAAAAATGATAACGTAGTTGCAGTTATTGGCGAAGTTGCTTCATCAAACAGCAAAGCGGGCGCGCCTATTTGCCAGCAGAACAAAATTCCAATGATAACTCCAGCTTCAACTAATCCTGAAGTTACCGCCATTGGAGATTATATTTTCAGGGTTTGCTTCATTGATCCTTTCCAGGCGACCGTGGTAAGTAAATTCATACTGAATACGCTTAAGCTGAAAAAAGTAGCTTTGCTTAAGGATGTGAAGAACGCTTACTCAACCGGGCTTGCTGATTTCTTTGAAAAGGAATTCAGGAATATGGGCGGAGAAATTGTTGAAGTCCAGTCCTTTTCAGCGGGTGATAAAGATTTTAAAGCACAGCTTACATCAATAAAAGCCAAGAATCCGGAAGCGATCTTTATACCTGCTTATTATACAGATGTAAACCTGATCTCAATCCAGGCCCGTGAAATAGGCTTAACAGTTCCGCTTATCGGAAGTGACGGATGGGAATCAGAGAAGCTGACCGAAGGAAAAGCTAAAGACGCTCTTGAAGGCTGCTATTTTTCAACACATGTATCCACAGAAAATCCAGATCCCAAGATACAGGAATTCATTACAAAGTATAAAGCTAAGTATAATTCAACCCCGGATGCTATGGCATTTCTTGCTTACGATGCGGGCTTGATATTATTCGAAGCAATGAAAAAAGCCGGAACAACTGAACCTGAAAAAGTAAAAAATGAACTCGCTAAGATAAAGGATTTCCTTGGTGTTACAGGTAAGATATCTATTAACGAACAGCGCAATGCTGTGAAACCTGCGGTAATACTTGAAATAAAAGGCGGAGAATTTAAATTTAAGGAAACAGTACAGCCGTAAAATGACAGAATTAATACAGCAGGTTTTTAACGGTCTATCACTGGGGAGTATTTATGCTCTTATTGCGCTTGGTTATACTATGATCTATGGTATCCTTCGGTTTATCAACTTTGCCCACGGTGATGTATTTATGATCGGCGCATTTTCAGGGTATTACCTTGGGATCGTTTTTGCTTTCGCTTCCGTTACAGGTGTGGCTTCAATAGGGATGGCATTGTTGATTATGCTGGGCGCAATGGTTGTTACCGGTACTTTGGGTTTTACAGTTGAAAAACTTGTGTATAAGCCGCTCAGGAAATCACCCAAACTTACAATACTCATTACGGCAATCGGGGTTTCATTGTTTTTAGAGTATGGCGGACAGCTGGTGTTTGGCGCTGACCCCAAGTCATTCCCTTCATTGCTTGAAAATAAACCTGTTGTGAATATTGCCGGCGCTGTAATAGGCTCAAACCCTCTGGTTGTGCTGGTAACAGCAGGAATACTTATGGTTGGCTTAAGGCTTATAGTTATGAAAACAAAGATCGGTACTGCAATGCGTGCTGTTTCTTATAACCCTACCGCTGCCAGTTTAATGGGAATCAATATTAACGCTGTGATCAGTTTTACGTTCATAATCGGCTCCTCGCTTGCGGGCGCTGCCGGTATTTTGTATGGTCTGAATTATCCCAGTATCGATCCGCTCATGGGCATTCTGCCCGGCTTAAAAGCCTTCGTAGCGGCAGTACTTGGGGGAATAGGTAATATTCCGGGTGCCGCCTTAGGGGGAATGATCATAGGGCTGCTTGAAACTTTCGTTACCGGTTATATTTCACCCACTTACCGCGATGCTATTGCATTTGGTATATTGATCTTAATTCTCCTTTTTAAACCAACCGGTTTATTGGGTAAAAAAGAAATAGAAAAGGTATAGATTTTGTTCATAGATCACCGGATGACTTCGGGTCATCCGGTGATTAAGTCTGGAGTGAGTAAGTTCACTCCTTTTTTTTGAAAAATTATGAAGACAGAAAAAATAATCAGACAGGATGTCCTGGAACGTATAAAAAAAATTCCAATTGTAGATACACTTGGGTTTGATTTCATACAAATAGATGGCGGTATCTGTGAAGCCGTTGTTAAACACCAAAAGCAATACGATGGAATTTACGAATCATTTCACGGGGGTTTACTAATGACCGTGGCTGACTCCATAAGCGCGTTCGCGCTGCTTACACTCACAGGCGCAGAAGCAAAGATCACAACCACCGATATGAATATCCGTTTCCTTGCGGCCTGCAGAACAGATGTACGCGCATTTGCAAAAGTAATTAAACATGGCAGAACGCTTGCCCCCGTTGCTGTTGATCTGTATGATATGAATAATATTCATGTAGCAGTTGCGCAGGTGAATTATATTATACTTAACAAATAATACCTCACCGGATGACTTCAATTTGGACTGCCCCTGCGGTTTATCCGATGAATTGCGTAAAATAAAATCATTTAGCTCCCGTCTGAAGTAATACTAACTACTCATTTTTTTGAAAAAATCTCAATTTGCGGTATTCTTAACCATAGTTTTAAGTGTATATACACTGGTTAATTATTACATTTTTATAACTGGTCTGCATTCTATTCCGGATAAATTCACTTTTCTATATTCCTCAGTTTACCTGTTCTTTTTTCTTTCT
The DNA here is from genome assembly GCA_002344125.1 of Ignavibacteria bacterium UBA2360. Taxonomy (GTDB): domain Bacteria; phylum Bacteroidota; class Ignavibacteria; order Tepidaquicellales; family OLB5; genus OLB5. The sequence continues at coordinate 1,095,608 of DDTQ01000011.1, forward strand.
TATATTGCAGGCAGATTCCTTGAGCGGAAATTCCTGAATTCCTTTTCAGCATTTTTTGTTTGGGTAGGTTCTTTCTGGCTTGGGGCGATGGTGTATTATTTGCTCTTTGTAGTATTAATAGATATTGTAAGACTGTTTAATTTGCTGCTAGGAATTTTTCCTGCATCCTTTTATTCGGCTAACTGCCAGTTAATGTTCTTCTTTGCTGTGAATGCATCGGTTATCCTGATCGTAATCGCAGGTTACATAAACGCAGCAAGCCCGGTTATTAAAAAGCTGAATATTAATATCAATAAAAAAGCAGGTAATCTCAGATCGCTTAAAATAGTTATGGCTTCTGATATTCACCTGGGCACAATTGTGAACAGTAAAAGGACAAAGAAGATTGTTGAATTGATAAACTCTCAGGAGCCCGATCTGATTTTGCTGCCGGGTGATGTTGTTGATGAAGATATTGAAGCGGTGGTAAAACAAAATTGCGGTGAAAGCCTTCGCGCGTTAAGAGCTAAGTTTGGTGCCTACGCTGTTACAGGCAATCATGAATATATTGGCGGCGTTGAGCCATCTGTTTCATATCTTACTGAACACGGAATAATTGAGCTGAGGGATAAGACAGTAAAAATAGCTGATTCATTTTACATAGTTGGCAGGGAAGACAGAGCTTCTAAAGGATTTGCGGGAATTCTCAGAAAGCCTTTGGATCTGCTGCTCGAGGGTATTGATAAAGAACTGCCGGTAATACTAATGGATCACCAGCCGGTAAAACTGGAAGAAGCTGAAAAGAACGGTATAGATCTTCAGCTAAGCGGTCACACCCACCACGGGCAGTTGTGGCCGTTCAATTTCATTACCAAAAAGATCTACGAAGTAAGCATGGGATATAAACAAAAAGGCAGTACGCATTATTATGTAAGCTGCGGAGTTGGCTCCTGGGGTCCGCCTATCAGAACCGGAAACAGACCCGAAATTGTTGTTATAAACCTGAACTTCAGCGGTTAAAACCTGAACCAGGGCCTGATTGAAAATGGAGAAATCGGCCATGGGATCATTAACAGCAGCAAAACCAGAGCAATTGTGAACCACAAAGCTAAAGCTTTGAATTTTGCGCGGTCGGTTTCTTTCTTTTTTGAAGCAGCCGAACCGATTGTTATAAGCACAATTGCAATCACCATAACAATAGAGTGCTCCATTCCGTAAAAGCGCATTTCTCTTACTTTTACAGCTGCGCCAAAATTACTCATGAAGTATTGGGTCAGCGGACTCAGGAAGTAAACTGCCAGGCCAATGAGAAGTTGTATATGCGCTGCAATTACAGTGTACTTCCTGGTATTCGCATCAACTGCTGTAAACTTTTTGTTGCCCCCCAACCCTGCATAAGCGCGGTATAATGTGTAAACCACGCCTATAACAACCAGCCAGCGGAAAATAGAATGAGCAGAAAGAAGTGTTATGTACATATAGACTAATTGTTAAATTTTTTTTCTAAAGTTTTTTTTGAATCAAGCTAAATTATTCTTACCGGCTATTGCTGTGTTTGCTATTTTATCGTAAAAACTGCTTTCGCCCTTATAATATATTATGCTTGTTAAGTAAAATATGTAAACCCCCTGTGGCAATAACAATAATAACCAGATCCATATAGGAATTTCAGTACCAGTATTAGTATAATTGAATGACCATATAACGCCTATGTTTGATATCTCCCAAGGTAAGAATTTTATGAAATTCCTCATGAATATTTTTCGTTTTTGAAAGGGTTGATTAGATATAACACGAATTCCAAATATTTTTTTTCCAGGTGTCCCGTTCCATTTGCTGGTTTCAAAAAGGAAAAAATACATAAATACCGGAAGAGTCATGGTCGTAAATGTGATCAATTGATTTAGCAAGTGATTATCTTGTAAGTATGAAAATGAATCCGTTCCCAGAAAAAGCCAGGCTAACAGAAAAAGCAATACGGCGTATAAAATTATCAGGAAGTAATCAACAACAAATGCCAGGAGCCGATGAGCTGTTAATGCAGTCATTTCCAGAATTGAATTTTAGGCAAATTTTTAATAGCTAACTGTGATTTTTTCTGCATCTTTAATTGTTTGATGTTTTCAGTTTACACTTGGATTTTCGGGAAAACTTGCAAGTATAGCGAATTTTCTGCCCATTCCTTTTAGCGTTTCACGCCATAATTTGTCCGGTTCATCTGAAAAAATATTCTCAATTGTAGTATCCGATACAATCCATGAATTCAGTTTCAGTTCATCTTCAATCTGGCCTTCTATCCAGCCGGAATAGCCCAGGAAAAACCGGAAATCAGAAGGCTCAACTGCTCCTGATGTTATCAGCGTTTTTAGAATATCAAAACTGCCGCCCCAGTATAAACCGGGAATAATTTCAATTGAACCCTCAATTACATTTTCACCTTTGTATAAGAACTGAAGTGTGTTAAACTGTACGGGTCCGCCGTAATACACTATGGAATCAAACTTAGGAAACTCTTCAATGACTTCATGTATTTTGTAATCAGTTGGTTTGTTCATAACAAAACCTATTGACCCGTCATCACCGTGTTCTGTTAATAGTATTATTGTCCTTTTGAAATTGGGATCATTTAAAAAGGGCTCCGATATCAAAATTTTGCCTTTTGCAGGATTTGTGTTCATATATCTGTTTTAGTTTTACAATATAATATGAAATCTGCGATTATAAAATAACGTATTTATCCGGTATAAATTCTGAAATTGAATTATTCACATTTTATGTACACTTTTGCTTATCGCTTTTACTCACGCCGGGCTGTAAAACACTTACCCGGATCACTTAAGTTATTAAATATTGAAGAACACTATTAATATCGATTTTTACCCTGCTCAGGCCGCAGATGTACCTGTGCTTCTGAAAATGATAAATAAATTATACCTGCAGGAAAATACCACGTTTGTTGAAAATGACGTGTTATGCGCTTTGCGCAAGCTCATAGATAATGAACAGTTCGGTAATGCTTGGGTCATAAATTATCAAGGGGCGCCGGCCGGGTATATGATTGTTGTCTCGGTATTCAGTGTTGAGTTTAAAGGTGAAACAGCTTTCCTTGATGAGTTATTTATTGAAGAAGAATTTCGCGGTAAAGGGCTAGGTGCTTTAGCAGTGGAATATGCTGAACAATACGCTGCGCTGAAAGGATACAAAGCTCTCAGACTGGAAGTAGAGCATGCCAACCTCACCGCGCAAAAATTATACAGGAAGAAGGGCTTTTCCGCGCATGAACGGAATATAATGACAAAATGGATAACGGGAGAATAGAAAAAAATAAAAAAATTAAAGTGGTGCCGCTTGCTGAAAGTGATCTTGAAAGATTGATCGCATGGGCTGAAGATGAAAGAACAATGCTTGAGTGGTGCGGCCCGGTGTTTGATTTTCCTTTGACGATCGAACAATTGCAAAGCTATTTTGCAGAAACAAAGGGAAATGCGCCCAACAGGCTAATCTACAAAGCTGTTGATGAAAGTGGAAATGTGGCGGGAATGTGTGAACTTGGCGCAGTTTCACAAAAGAACGAATCCGCCAGTTTGTGCCGTATATTTACCGATAAGAATTTCCGCGGAAAGGGGATAGCTAACCATTTGATCTCTGAAGTACTCTATATCGCTTTTGAGCAACTTGCTTTAACCAGGGTTGAGCTGAATGTATATACATTCAACTTACCTGCAATAAAATGCTATGAAAAACTTGGATTCAAAAGAGAAGGAATGCGCAGAAAAAGTACAAAATATAACAACGAATATTGGGATGGCTATATTTATTCCCTTCTGAAAGAGGAATGGAAAGCCGGCTAATTCTCTTCTTTTTTTATTGCTTCCAGAAGTCTCTCAATTAACGGAATCTGCGCGGCTTTTATTTTTTGCTTTGCCTCTTCAATAGAAAAGAACCCGACTTTATCTACTTCCGGAAATTCCCTGTACTCCCCCGAGTTTGGCGGCCATTCTTCTTCAAAAAAATTGCATTCATGTATATAATTTGGAGGCAGGTCACTTTCAAAGCCCCAGGCGAAAACTTCTTTGCCGCCCTTTTGCAGAATTGAACCAAGCGGAATCAGGTTACCGGCCGGGTTTATACCGGTTTCTTCTTTAAATTCGCGCATTGCGGTAACAATAATATCTTCCTCAATTTCCGGTTCACCTTTTGGAATGCTCCAGTGCCCATCATCTTTTTTATGGAAATAAGGTCCACCCGGATGCGCTAAAAAAACTTCCGGTTTGCCTGCTTTAATTCTATACATCAATAATCCCGCGCTGATCCTCTTTTTTCCCATTTTACTTGTTATATTGATTTATTAGTTCATCTGTCATATTATCAAAAGTGAAAACATCTTCCGCGCGTTTTTTTCCATTTAAAGAAAATTTCCTGCGCAGTTCTTCATTCTGTATTAACTCACTTAATGCGGCTGCTTGACTTTTCGCGTTTTCGGGCTCAAACAATAAACCGGTTTCACCTGCAATTGTAATATCCAGCACTCCGGCAAAGCCGCTTGCGGCGGTTGGGATACCAAGAGCCATTGCTTCAAGTAATACTCTCCCAAATGATTCATCATGCGAAGGGAACGAAAGTATATCTAATACTGTCATAATTCTTTCCGGTTCTGCTGTGTAGCCTGTGAATTTTATATTTTTTAATCCCAAGCAGTCTGAAAGGTTCACAATACCGGCTTCATATTTTTCTTCACCATAGCTTGCATTTCCAATAACCAGAAAGTATAATTTTTCAGGGAACTCTTCGTTCAGCATACGCGCAGCTTCAAGAAACTCTTCATGACCCTTTCCCGGTGTCATTCTTCCTGCTATTCCAATTATAATTTTATCTTCCGGCAAATCTAATGATCTCTTAATTTCCGCAGGGTTAAATCTTCCCTTGTCAAATCGTTTCAAATCAATTCCCACCGGCAGCAAAACTATATCTTCATCCTTTACGGGTGTAGTATTTCTTACGCTGGCTTTTATGTAGTTTGAAATTGCAAAGACTTTGTTCACTCTTTTATACAAATATCGGTGAAACAGATCATTTTTCTTAACGCCGCTTGCCATGTGTTTTGTCAAAAATAAACGGGCTTTGCTGCCTGAAAATTTCAATGCAGGGGTAATGACCCAAAGATCATGGGAGTGGTTTGTATGAATTACATCGGTGTTTGAATTTTTTAAGTAATTTTTCAGTTCTATTATAGAAGAGGGTATATTCTTATTCTTGGCGAAAATAGCTATGGTTGCAAATCCCCTTGTTTTCGCTTCTTCTTCAAGCTTTGAGCCTTTTGTGCAGAGTATTTTTACATTCAAGCCTCTTTCTCTCAGCATCTTTGCAGTTTCCAGAGAGATCATTTCCAGTCCGCCCCAGGAATATGAACCGCATGAGATGAGAATATTCAATATCTTAGAATTTTCTTGCATTTAAGTACAAATTTAACTGCAATAAAGGAGAAGGTAAAGTATTTTTTAAATATTTCTTAGTAACTAACGTTTTGGGGGTATTGAAGCTATACCGTATAAATGTTAACTTATTGCTGAAATTTAAGGAAAACTCGATTTTTGGTTCATTAACTAAGTAGGGGAAATTAGCAGAAGGATGACAAAATAAACAAAATGAGTACGGAAGAATTCCGTACTGCAAAAAAATATACGTAATATTGAATATCAATCAAGCTGCTGAAGAGGGTGTTAATTGAGTAACATTGATGGTACCCCGCGTATAATGGTTGTTGAAGATGAAGGTATTATAGCCCAGGATATCAAGAACTGTCTTGAAGGTCTAGGCTATTTAGTGCCTGATGTAGTCTTTACAGGAAAAGAGGCGATCCTCAGAGCTGAGGAACTGCGCCCTGATCTTGTATTGATGGATATTGTCCTGAAGGGCGATATTGACGGTATAGAAACTGCCGCCGAGATAAGGAAAAAGTATAACATCCCTATTGTTTATTTAACTGCATACGAAGATGACCGCACGTTAAAACGCGCCAAAATGACCGAACCTTTAGGTTATATCTTAAAACCATTCGAAGAAAGATATCTCCGATCAAGTATTGAAATGGCGCTTTACAAGCACCAGATGGAAACCAAGCTGAAAGAAAATGAGCGCTGGCTCAGCGCTATTCTGAAAAGCGTTGGTGACGCTGTTATTGTAACCGATGAATTCGGTTTCATAAAATTCCTTAACCCTGTTGCGGAAACATTGACAGGCTGGACTTTGGCTGAAGTTGCCGGCAAAAGAGCAAATGAAGTACTTGTACTTCTGGATGAAGATTCAAAAGAGCCTATGCTTAACCCGATAGAAAGGGTACTGGCGGAAAATATTATCATAGGCAGAAGCAATCATACAGTGTTAATAGCCAGAAACGGCAGGGAAGTATCCATTGATCACAGTTCATCACCTCTAAGGGATGATAAGGGCAGGCTTACAGGCGCGGTACTTATTCTTCAGGATATCACGGAAAGAAAGATTGCTGAAACTGCGCTGCGTGAAAGTGAAACAAAATTCCGTAACCTGTTTGATTATGCCACAGATGCTATTTTTGTCCAGGCGTTAAATGGGAGAATAATTTCTGTAAATAACCAGGCAAGCAAACTCCTGGGATATACCAAAGAAGAGCTTGCGAAGATGAAATTTTCTGAGCTCATAAATGAAAATATCATAGATAATACATTTATGATATATTCTTCACTCAAGGAAAAAGGCAATTACCAGTTTGAAACAGAGTATAGAAGAAAAGACGGTACTTACGTTGATGTAGAAATAAGCATGCGGCTTATTAAGCTTTTTGATGAAGAAGTGGTGCAGCTCTTTGTTCGTGATATCACCGAAAGAAAACTTGCCCAGGAAAAGATAGATATGCTTGCTATGGCCGTGAAAGGAATTACAGAATGCGTTAGCATTACTGATCTTGACGGCAAAGTGATTTTTGTGAATGATGCATTTGAAACAATTTATGGATATTCAAAAGAAGAAATTCTTGGTAAACCTATTACCATTGTCAGGAGTCCCAACAATCCGCCGAACATAAACGAGCAGATTATAGAGCAGACTGATAGAGGCGGGTGGCAGGGTGAACTTATCAACCGGACAAAGGATGGAAGGGAATTCCCTGTCTATCTTTCAACCTCAATTCTTAAGAATGATTCCGGAAAAGCGGCTGCGCACATAGGTATTGCCAGCGATATAACCGAACGCAAAAAAGCCGAAGAAGCGGTAAAACAAAGCGAAAAACGCTTCCAGGATCTGTATGACAGCGCGCCGGACATGTATTTTTCTATTTCACCTACCGGCAGGGTTAAATCTGTTAACAGGTTCGGTTCAGAGTATCTTGGTTATACCTCAGATGAACTAATTGGCAACGAAGTGTGGAAGGTTGTTCATCCTGATGACAGGGAACTTGTAATAGAAAGAATAAGCGAGATCTTTTCGAAGAAGCTGGAAAGCGCGAAACTTGAGTTCAGAAAGCTTCGTAAAGATGGTACCGTTATATGGGTTAATGAAAGTACAAGGCTGATCTCTGATATTAACGGGATCCCCAAAGAATTGTTCATTATATGCAGGGATATAACACCTAATAAAGAATTCCAGATCGCGCTTCTTGAAAGTGAGAAGAAGTACAGAAATCTCGCGCAAAACGCTCCTGTATCTGTGGCAAGATTCTCTATGACATCCAATGATTTTGAATATGCCAATGATGAGTTCGCAAGGCAGATGGGATGCTCTGTGGAAGAATACAGCCATCTTTCCAGAACAGAAAAGACTAACATAATTTACGTTGAAGATAGAAAAAAGGTTCAGGATAATTATGATCACTGGAAGAAAAACGGCTTTAAAGGTATGCTGCATTTTGACTATCGTATATTCAATCTGAAAAAAGAACTTATATGGCTTGATACCTTTATATACGCGGATTTTGATGATACTGGCAGGGCTGTTGTTATGAATGAGATTTGTATTGATATAACCGAACGAAAGAAGGCCGAACTCACAATTCTTGAAAGTGAGAAAAAGTACAAAAATCTTGCGGCCAACGCTCCAATTGCGGTAACAAGGATCTCGGCGGATACAATGAAATATGAATATGTAAATGATGAGTTTACACGCCAGACCGGTTACACAATGGAAGAGTATAATGCCCTTTCCGCTGAAGAGCTCAAAGCAATGGCTTTCCCCGAGGACCGGCAGAGAGTCAATGAATTCTTCAATAAATGGAGAAATGAGGGTTTTAAAGATACTCAGCATATCGATTACAGGACATTCAACAGGCTTGGTGAAATTATATGGGTTGATACATTCCTGTTTGCTGATTTTGATGAAAGCGGTAAAGTTGGAGCAATAAACCAGATATGTATCGATATAACTGAGCAGAAAAAAGCGCAGGAAAAAATTGTTGAAAACGAAAACAAATATAAAAATCTTGCGGCAAACGCGCCTGTGGCAGTAACAAGAGTTATGCTGAAAACAGGAGCGTATGATTTTGTAAACAGCGAATTCATAAGGCAATCAGGTTATTCCATGGATGAGTTCAACCATCTGAATGACATGCAGCTTGTGGAAATGATCCATCATGATGACAGGGAAAAGGTTTTTAATTTCTATAAAGATTGGGCTGCCGTAAGATATACAGGTACTCAGCATATGGAGTACAGGATCATAAACAGGCACAAGTCAGTGCTTTGGCTTGATACTTATCTTTATGCCGAGTATGACTCATCTAAAGAAGCCGTTGCGATCAACCAGATATGCATTGATGTAACCGAGCGCAAGAAAGCCGAAGAGGAACTGACAGAAAAGGATAAACGATTCCGCGCGCTGATAGATAATATAACTGATCTTATTTCGCTTGTAGATGCTTCCGGAAAGATCATTTATGCAAGTCCCTCGGTAACAAAAATGCTGGGTTACGAAGATGAAAATTACACCGGCAGGAATATATTCGACTTCATAAACGATGAAGACCGCCACAGCGCGGAAAATATGTTCAGGGAAGTTTTGACAGAAGAAGGAAAGATCGTCAATAATATCCAGTTGAGGTTCAGGAATAAGAACGGCGATTGGATCTGGCACGAAGCTACTGCGCATAATCTGATAAACGATCCTTCGATAAGAGCCATTGTTTTCAATTACAGGGATATCACCGAAAGGAAAAAAGCTGAACAGGAAATCCTGCTGCAAAAATCTTACTTCCAGCAATTATTCGAAAACTCTCCTGAAGGTATAGTTGTTTTGGATAACCAGGACAGGATTCTCAACGCCAATAAAGGCTTTGAGCGGATGTTCCAGTTCAGTGCGGATGAAATTAAAGGCAAAACACTTAACGATATAATTGTGCCTGAAAGCATGCTTGAACAGGCAACTCAAATGACTTTGTTTGTGCTTAAAGGTGAGATCATCCACAGGGAAACCGAACGCAAGAGAAAAGACGGCAGTACAGTTGATGTATCGGTGCTTGCATATCCAATAACCCTTGAAGAGAACCAGATAGGTGTATATGGAATATACAGCGATATCACCGAAAGGAAAGAAACCGAAAAAGCTCTCAGGAACAGCGAAGAACGTTACAGGGCATTTGTAAAACAAAGCACTGAAGGAATATGGAGATTTGAATTCCTGGAACCGGTTTCAATTAAATTACCTATTGATGAACAGGTGAAAAATGTATTTAAATACGGTTACCTTGCTGAATGTAACGATGTGTTCGCCAAAATGTATGGATATGAAACCGCAGGGGATATAGCCGGCGCCAGGATTGGTGAATTGCTTATTGAAAGCGAACCCAAAAATATCGACTATATCAGGAAAAGTATTATGGGCGGCTACAAAATCGATAACGTGGAATCAGTTGAACTCGACAAGCACGGGAACAAAAGGATATTTATGAATAATCTTGTGGGTATAGTTGAAAACGAAGCGCTTATAAGGATCTGGGGTTCACAACGGGATATAACGGATTCCAAAAGAGCGCAGGAAGAGTTAAGCAAAACGCAGTTCAGGCTCGCTACGCTGCTCAAAAATCTGCAGGATGTTGTTCTATACGAAACCGGCGGCGGTAAGGAATTCATGTCTGAAAATGTGTTTGAAATGCTTGGATACAACGCTGAGTTGTTCAACAACAGAGATTTCTTTAAGACTATAACTCATCCGGGTGACTGGGTTGCTATTGAAGAAAAAACCAAAGAATGGCACAAAGCCGGCTCTCTTGGTGTCTTGAACCTGGAATTCAGGGTCAGAAGAGCTGACGGAACCTATATATGGGTTGAAGACCATATGATCAAGGTTAAGAACAATGGTGACTCTCACATGGCAGGTGTATTGATAAACATTACGGAACATAAAACCACCGAAGGTAAACTCAAACAGCTTGCAGAAAAGCTTTCACAGTCTAACAAAGAGCTTGAGCAGTTTGCTTATGTTGCATCACATGACCTTCAGGAACCGCTCCGAATGGTAGCGAGCTACATTCAGTTGCTGCAGCGCAGATACAAAGGCAACATTACCGCAGAAGCGGATGAATTTATAAATTATGCTGTTGATGGTGTTGTAAGAATGAAAACTCTCATCAACGATCTTCTCGCGTACTCAAGGGTGAATACAAAAGAAGCTCCCCTGGAAGATGTTGATTGCACAAAAGTGGTTGAGCAGAATCTGAAAAATCTCTCCGCTTCAATTGCTGAAACCGGGGCAACTGTTAACTATGAAAATCTGCCGACAGTGCGTGCAAACCAGATGCAGATAAATCAGCTGTTCCAGAACCTGATAAGTAATGCTATTAAATTCAGGAAACCCGATGTTGACCCGGTAGTGAATATTTCGGCTAAACATGCAGGTGATGAATGGCTGTTCACTGTTTCTGATAACGGCATAGGTATTGATAAAGAATTCAGCGATAAGATCTTTGTTATATTCCAGAGGCTTCACAACAGCTCTGAGTATCCGGGTACCGGAATAGGTCTTGCGATCTGCAAAAAGATCATCGAAAAACTTGGCGGGCATCTGTGGGTTGAATCTGAACCCGGTCAGGGAGCTACATTTACCTTCACAATTCCTGATAAAGAGTAGTTACTCTCAGGCTCTTCAATAAGCCCCCCTTCCTTGTTGTTAGTTTTTTAATTTGGTATTTTTGAGAATAAAGTTAAACAAAATTATAAATGGATTATATTCCGAAATGTCTGCAGGTATTGCTTGTAGAAGATAATGAAGGCGATGTACGGCTAATTAAAGAGGCGTTCAGCGAAAGCAAAGTTGATAAGAACTTCACTGTTGCGCGCGATGGCGAAGATGCCTTAAATTACCTTTATGGCAGAGGGAAGTATACCGAAAGAGTTAAACCTGATATAATTTTGCTGGATATTAACCTGCCCAAGAAGAACGGCTTTGAAGTTCTTGAAAACATTAAAAATGACGCCGAGCTAAAAAAGATTCCGGTTATTATGCTCAGCAGTTCAAGCTCAGAAGATCACATTACTAAATCTTATGACTTAAGCGCCAATTGTTACGTAACTAAACCGGTTGATTTTGATGAATATACACAGGCAGTCAAGATCATTGAGGACTTTTGGTTCCAAATGGCAAAACTGCCGGGGTAGTTCATTGATTGTTAAAATTAAGGAAAGCAAAAGCCCGTTATAGAAAGTTCTATAACGGGCTTTTTATTTAAACTTCGGTTCAGCTCTTGTTGATTTGCTGCTTCAATTCATTCCTGCTCTAATTCATTGCAGCTCTAATTCATTGCAGCTTTAATTCATTGCAGCTCTAATTCATTGCAGCTTTAATTCATTGCAGCTTTAATTTCTGTTTCAAACTGCTCGTATGTTTTATTGCCAAGCAGGGATTTAACAAGCTTACCTTCTTTATCGTAAATTCCTGTATATGGAATTTCTCCCTGCCACCCATTATCAACATAATTCATAATTGTCTCAGGGTTGCTGAAGTTTCCGAAATACGAGGTAAAATCCACTCCCTGTTTTTTAAGAAACGGGAGCAGCTTTGAATCATATTCAGATTTATCATCCAGTGAAATAAAGATCAATACAAATTCTTTTTCTTTATAATCATTGTAAAGTTTCACCAGTTCTGGAAACTCCTTAACACAAGGAGGGCACCATGTGGCCCAAAAATTCACTAATATTACTTTTCCTTTTGAATTATCCAGTAAGGCCTTATACTCATCAGTGGTAGTAATTGTTTTTACTTCCTGTGAATGAAGAGTAACTGATAATAACAATAAAAACGCTAATGCCGCAAACTTTTTCATTTTAGATATAACTGTTATTTTTCAATTCTTTTTATTCCGCAGCCAAATGATTTCGTCTCTTTTACTGATACTTCTTTTCCTGCGGCAACATCTTCAACTGCGTTATTCAGATCATGAACTGTCTGCTCACCCGCTGACTTATTATCTGAAATTCTTCCGTGATATAAAATTACATTCTCTTTGTTAACTACAAAAGCTTCAGGTGTTCTTGTTGCGCCAAAAAGATCGGCAACAACATTGTTTTCATCTTTAAGCATCGGGAAATTATAACTGTTCTTCTTTGCATGGTCAATAACTACATCTTTGCTTTCAGTATTATTTGAGTTAATTACCCAAACAGTGAAGCCTTTATCTGTGTAATTTTTTACATAATCATTTATTCTGTCATTATAAGGCTGTACCCAGGGACATTCTGTTGACCAGAATATTACTATTACACCTTTTTCAGATGCCGCCAGGGCCTCACTGAAATTGTAAGATACACCATCATAATTTGTAATTGTAAATCCGTCCACTTTATCGCCCGGACCCTTTGAAAACGACAATAGATCAACTGTAATTGCGAAAAATAATAAAAAAACGCTAAGAATTAGCTTCTTTGACATAATTTCTCCTGATTATTTTAGTTTAATTATTAAGTTATTAATAATTAAAAAGAAAATCAGGCTAATAAAGTTTCATAATTTTAACAATTATATTTATTTATTTTTGAATACGAAAACCGGGATTTTCTTATTATTTTTGAAAAATCACTTAAATGGGGGATAGTAAAATGAAAAGATCTACAGTCTTTAATTTTTCAGGAATTCTCTTCACAATCCTTACTATATTATTAAACATCTTAAATACAAATTCTCAAAGCTGGCATACAATGGGTACCGGTGCAGGTGGTTCGGTTAACGCAATGGTCAATTACAATTCGGAGTTGGTTGCAGCGGGATATTTTTCAACCGCCGGAGGTCAATTGGTTAACAATATAGCCAGGTGGAACGGTACAACATGGGTGCCGATGGGTTTAGGTACAAATGATTCTGTTTTTGCGCTTGCGGTTTACAACGGCCTGCTTGTGGCAGCAGGCAGATTTACAACAGCAGGCGGTGTTAACTGCAATAAAATTGCTTTCTGGAATGGCGCCTCATGGAGCTCAACCGGAGGAACATACAATGGCAGCATTTACGCACTTGCCGTTCAGGGAAGTTACCTGGTGGCGGGAGGAAATTTCACAATTGTTAATGCGCTGAATATTTCACGGATTGCCCGCTATAATTCCACATGGCAAACAATGGGCTGGGGATTTGACGACAACGTTTACGCCCTGGCGCTGTACAATTCCATTCTGTATGCCGGCGGAAATTTTAATGTTGCTGATAGCCTTGAAGCCAAAAAAATCGCGCGGTGGAGCGGTTCACGCTGGGCAACTCTTGGTGTTGGTATGGATGATGGCGCAGTTTATTGTTTCAGGGTATATAATAATTCGCTGTACGCAGGCGGAACCTTCACTACCATTGGCGGATCAGTTACAAACAGGATCGCGCGATGGAACGGTACAAGCTGGGCCAATGTTGGTTTCGGATTCAGCGCCGGAGTTTATGCGCTGCATTCTCTGGGCACCTCCTTATATGCAGGGGGTATTTTTGAATTTGCCGATGTTCAGCCGGCTTCAAGGATTGCTGTATATAACGGTACAAATTGGGGACCCCTTGGCGCGGGAATTAGCGGTTCTGCACCAAGAGTAAATGCTATAAACAGTTTTCTGGGTGATGTTATTGCAGGAGGTACATTCACTTTAGCCGGCGGACTGCCTGCAAATAATATTGCCGCATGGAAGCTAAATACCGGAATAGTTCAAACCGGCAATGAGATTCCTTCGCAGTTTTCTATGAGCCAGAATTACCCCAATCCGTTCAATCCGCAGACAAAGTTCAAATTCAGTGTGCCAGCCGGCGGGTATGTGAATTTATCAGTGTTCGATTCAAAAGGCTCCCTGGTTGCTGAATTGTTAAGCAGCGAAATCTCTGCGGGGAACTATGATGTTGATTTTGAAGGAAGTGAACTTACCAGCGGGGTTTACTTTTATAAATTAAGTACAGAGGGTTTTACTGATACTAAAAAAATGATCCTCGTAAGATAAATATTTATCACTAACTATATGCCCGTTAATCAAGGTTCAATCAGGTTATACCGGTGAATTTTGATTCGGGCTTTTTATTTGGTTTTCCGGTAATGATGGTAACTTGTTATATTAGCATATGCGAAAATACTGTTTTCAGGTAATATTGATTTTCATTTCTGCCATTGGATATATTTATTCACAGCCAGTTGTAAGATTTGCTGCAATTGGTGATTACGGCAGATGGTATACACCAGGTGAAAGACTTGTTTCCGGGATGATCCATAATTGGGATCCCGATTTCATTATCACGCTTGGTGATAATAACTATGAATACGGTGCAGATTCAACTATTGATTCAAACATCGGCCAGTTTTACCACGACTTTATTTTTCCTTATACAGGCATCTTTGGTACCGGGGCCCAATTTAATAAGTTTTTTCCTTCCATGGGCAATCATGACTGGTTAACTGATTCAGCCCGCCCATATATCGACTATTTCCAGCTTCCCGGTAATGAAAGATATTACGACTTTGTAAAAGGAAATATACATTTTTTTGTTGTAAACAGTGATATAAATGAACCTGATGGAATAACAACAGGCTCGCCGCAGGCGCACTGGTTAATGAACAAACTGTCGCAATCTGTTTCAAGGTTTAAGATAGTTTATTTCCATCACCCGCCCTATTCATCAGGACAGCATGGGAATAACCTGGATATGAGATGGCCGTTCAAACAGTGGGGTGCAAATGCTGTATTTTGCGGACATGAACACAATTACGAAAGACTGGTGGATAGTACAGGCTTAACATATTTTGTGAACGGGCTCGGAGGCAAGGATTGGCGCGAGTTTGGTACCGTTGTGCCTGAAAGCAGGTACAGGTTCACAGGAAATTATGGGGCATTGTTTGTTACATCTTATACCGATAGCCTGAACATTAAATTTATTGCTTACCCTGATTCTGTTAAGGATGATACCACTATTATCCTTTCTCCTATTGGGATTGTTTCTCAAAGTGAGATTGCAGACGACTTCATTTTGTATCAAAACTATCCTAACCCGTTTAACCCGGTTACGAATATCAGATTTAGTATCACAGAATCCGGCTTAATATCATTGAAAATATATGATGTTTCAGGAAAATTCGCCGGGACCCTTACAAATAATTTTTTACAGCCCGGAAATTATGAAATACAATGGGACGCTTCATTATACCCAAGCGGTATTTATTATTACGAATTGACATCAGTAAAAGGTAAGATCTCAAAGAAAATGGTTCTGATAAAATAATTTTCCGGCAGTTTCAAAAACCTGAATTTATACAGGTATAATATTGTATATCAATAATATTATAGAAAATTGCCAAAAACATTGATATTATTGAATATCTAAACACAGGATATATGAAAACTCTGATAATAATTGCAAACCTTTTCTTATTGGTCTCAATATCAAATTCACAAAACTGGATAACAATTGGCGGTAATTTGCAGCGTAACGGGCTTAGTGAAATTACGGGACCCAACAGTGTTACCTCTCCGTTTTGGACAGTCAACAGCACAAATGCAACCGCCTGGGGAAATTCAATTTACACATATGCTGATAAATTTGTTACATCACGAATTGTGCTTTCGCCCTACACCGGAAAAGTTGAACTCCGGAATATAAACTCGGGTGCGCTCATTTGGGAAAAGATGATAAACGCTGCATCAAGAATGTACGCCGTTGGTTTCACCGAAGATGCTGTGTACGCACATGATTATAACACAGGCATTCTTTATGCATTAAATATTTCTGATGGTTCAGTGAAATGGCAAATTTCATCAGATATGTTCCCGGGTAACACCGGACTTATGTTTGCATGCGACGGCGATCCTATTGATAAAGGAAGAAGAATCAACAGGAATACCGGAACTGTGAAATGGACAAACAATTATACGATACCGGTTGGACCCGATGGCGGATTCTGTATTTATGGCAATACTTATTATCACTGGACGGGTTCTGTTGTAACTCCCAAAAAACTTATTGCCATAGATGTAAATACCGGGGTTACAAGATATACTTCCGCTGACCTGCCCGGAGATGGCGACCAGGAAAATGACCTTTGTATAGGTCCTGAGGGTACCATATATATTTGCCGTGATGGCGGCGCTTTATACGCTTTCCAGGATAACGGCACAGCATTTGTTCAGTTGTGGAGCCGCTCCCCCGGCTATGTTGTTAAAGGTGTAGGTAAAGATGGCTCGCTGTATGCATCAAATATCAACGACCCATCACAGTTTGCAAACAGCAATATCTACAGGCTTGACCCTTTCAACGGTAACCTGCTGGATTCCGCCCAAATACGCACACCGCTTGCTTACATGTCATGCGGTGCTGATTCAACAATTATCGTTTGCACCGGTGAAACAGGTAACGGCAGGTATGTTGCTTTTACACCAAACCTGCAAACCGTTAAATGGACACTCAATGTGCCGTACAATTATTACAGTGGTTCTAACCTTGGTCAAAACGGAATTTTTATAGCTTCAGGCAGCGGAACTGAGATCAAAGCCTACAAAACAAACCATAGCATTAAACCGGTTGCGGATTTTAAAGCTAATAAAAATTATTTCCTCAATATTGATACTGTATCATTTTTTGATCAGTCGTCGTTTAATCCCACGAACTGGTTATGGCTGATGCCGGGCTCCAATACGCCGGTTTCAACAAGCCAGAACCCTGAGAATGTACGATATAATTTGCAGGGTACCTATCCGGTTACGTTGATAGCTTCAAATTCTTTTGGAAGCGATACGCTTGTGAGGACATGTTACATTACTGTTATTCCGTGGATGAGTGTACAACAAACAGGAAATGAGATCCCTTCGGAATTTTCGCTCAGCCAGAATTACCCTAATCCGTTCAATCCGGCAACCAAAATTCGTTTTCAAATTCCCGCCTCTGTAGAGACGACCCGGCGGGTCGTCTCACTTAGAATATACGATATTTCCGGCAAAGAAATTTCGACGCTGGTTAACGGGGAGTTAAGACCGGGCGTTTACGAAGCCGATTGGGATGCATCTGCATATTCAAGCGGGATCTATTTTTACACTTTAACTTCCGGTGATTTCAAAGAAACAAAAAAAATGATGTTGATAAAATAACTGACATGAAAAAAATCATATTAATTCTTCTAATTCCCTTTTTAACTTATTCTCAGGGCTGGTTCATCCAAACCACATTCAGTCCCGCGCAGTCACTGCAAGCAGTAAGGTTTTATGGCCAGAATACAGGCTACACTACCGCTCCGCTGTATAACGGTTCCACATTTAATATACATAAAACCACTAATGCGGGGCAGAACTGGGTTGCCCAGAGTTCCGGATATACTTCAATGCGTTTCATGGCAATATGGCTTCAGCATCCTGATACTGTATATATGAGCGGAAATGACGGACTTATAATTAAGACTGTCAACGGCGGAAGTAACTGGATAACCGTAAATTCAGAAGCAACTCTACAGCTTTGGGGATTATTTTTTGTTAATTCCTTAACCGGTTTTACAGCAGGTTCAACCGGGCGTATAATGAAAACAACCAATGCAGGTTCAAACTGGGTCAATATGACATCACCCACGCAAACCTCGCTAAGCTCAATATATTTTATCAATGAAAACACCGGCTTTATTTCAGGCTCAGCTATTGCACTTAAGACCACAAACCAGGGTACAAACTGGGTGAACATGAACGCGCCATCTATTAGCGGATTTGAGAACTTCAGGGAAATTTATTTCTTCAATGAAAACCTTGGGTTGTATGTTTCTGATGCAGGCAGGATAGTTAAAACAACAAACAGCGGTGTTACATGGAATCTGGTTAACTCAGGTACCACGCAATCACTCTTCGGAGTATATTTCATAGATCAAACAACCGGCTACGCCTGCGGCAATGCCGGGGCAATTGTAAGAACAACCGATGGCGGTGAAAACTGGTTTGCTCAAACTTCTCCGTTAAACGAAATACTTACGGATATTTGGTTTACATCCGCAACCACAGGATATATTTCAAACTGGTCAGGTAAGATCTTAAAAACTACAAACGGGGGAATTACTTATATTGAGCCGGTAAGCAGTGAGACTCCCGAAAAATTTTTACTTGAACAGAATTATCCAAATCCGTTTAATCCGGTAACCAAATTCAAATTCAGCATACCAATTTCTGGAAATGTTTTGTTGAAAATTTTCGATATTTCCGGCAGGGAAGTTGCTGAAATTTTAAACAAACCTATGCAGCCCGGTACTTTTGAGGCTGATTGGGACGCATCGGGGTTTTCGAGCGGCGTGTATTTTTATACAGTTACATCCGGTGATTTTACCCAAACCCGAAAAATGGTTCTGATCAGGTAAAAAGGTAATATAGGGATTTTCAAAGCCATTCAATTGCAGATTGAATGGTTTTTTTTATTACAATGTGTGAATATCTCAAAATAACCATTAATTATGGCGGTTAAAGAACGAATACCCAATTTTCGTTATTTGCAAGTGGAAAATAGTTAACTATTTTCGCTATGAAAGGGGGTCTCATATGAGAAAAATTACAATATTTGTATTATTTGCTTTTCTAACTCTTAATCTATATTCGCAAAGCTGGGTACCTGCAGGAATAGTATCAAACCCTGGGAATAAACCGAACATATCGGTTTGCGGAATCAATTCAGTTTACATAGCTGATGGCAGTTTAAACTCTCCCAAAATATTCAGAACGACAGATGGAGGTTCAAGCTGGCTTAATGTACCGGTTGCAGGAATTAATCACGAGATCTATTGTATTTGGGCTGTTACTGAAAATACCGTTTTTGCAGGCGAAGGTTATGTAAATGGAAATGCAAGGCTGTTCAAAACTACAAATGCAGGTTTAAACTGGAACCCTATTCTAACAACAGCTTCAAACAGCGGACATTTTACAGGCCTTGGATTTACCAAGAGCAACGGTAATCTTTTTGGAATAGCTATCGCTGAAAAAATATATAAAACCTCTGATGCCGGCAATAATTGGGTTGAGTTAAATGCCGGAGTTGTTGGTGTATCAAATGCACAAAATTCATTGACCATAGTTGATAACAATTTTTACGGATTCGGTTTAAATAACGGTGCTGCAAGGATCAGGCTGACGGTTAATAATGCTGTTTCCTGGAGTACTCAACAGATCAGTGTCGCCGGCAACTATACATCGGCGATAGCATTTCATTCCAACAAACTGTTTGGTGTGGCAGCAACAAGCTCATCACTGCCCATGATCTCCAGAACAACAAATGGCGGTTCAACATGGAATAGTGTAGATATTGGCAGCGGCGTTACGGGAACCTGCTATTTTGTTTGGGTACCTGCTACACCCGTCGTATACATCCTGGGTTCTAACGGCGGAATTAAGCGGAGTACTGATAATGGTTTAAACTGGGTTACTACACCTACACCCGGTGTTACAGGATTATCGCATTTTGACTTTATTCAATCAGGTATGATAGTATATGGATATGCCGTATCATCGACCGGTAATGTGATAAAGCTTACTGATACGCTTGATATATTAACGGGGACCAATCCAATTAATAATTTGCCAAAAGGGTATTCGCTATCACAGAACTATCCCAATCCGTTTAATCCGCAAACAATGATCACTTATTCTGTCCCTCAGAGTTCATTCGTCAACATTACTGTATTTGATATTTTGGGACGGGAATTATATTCACCTGTTAATGAGATAAAAAAGGCAGGCAGCTATGAGCTGAACATAAATGCCGGGCAGATAGGGTCTGGGATATATTATTACAGGATGAGTGCCGGTGATTTTTCTGATACCAAAAAAATGATAGTAATTAAATAAGTCTCAATTTTAAAATAAGTTAAATATTACGGTTCTGATTCTTCAGCTTGAATACTCAGAACCGTACTACGGTATAATTATCAAGTTATTTACTGCATATACCCTATAATTAATAATTCTTAAATAAACATAAACTATTTAACATGAAAAACCTCTATTTTTCCCTTTTGTTGTTATTTTTTTTCTTAGCAACTTCATACTCACAACTTCTGCCGGGATACAACACTGCTTTTAGTGAAGATGTGCTCTCTTCTGCTGAATCAATTGCCATGCCTTTTCTGCTGCAGCAGGGAGTCAAAGTTATGCCGGGAGTCCAAATATATAATGATACGATGCTGCTGTACCAGGGCAAAGTTTACCGGCTAACAAACATTTATCAAAATCCGGAACCCGGAAACAGTAACGGATACTACATTGAGTATTCTTCATATGGTGAATATGGTATAAATATATTCAGCAATGTGTGGCATATAAATTTTCCCCGGGTGATTTACAGCCATGCTGATTCAACATTTTATTCCATGGCAGATTGTGTTGGATTTGGAACCAGGGTACTTTCTGCAATTGGCGATACAACGCAAAACGGCAACGCATATCTTTCGCTGATAAAAACAATTAAGGATGCAAATACCACAATGATGGCAGTTCGCGGTTATGTAGCCTCAGCATATGAACTCGGAGCGGCTTTCCCCACGCTGCCGGATAACGATCCCTCGGGTTGGTCTTATGTTTCAGGTAATGTGATCGCCGATTCAATTGATGCCTATAACCACAGGGTACACCCCGCTCTTGGTAAATACAACGGCAGAATTAAAGGCGGATTTAACAATTGTGAAGCCGGTGATATACTGGAATTTTCATATGCACCGGGTGGGGAATCAAACGGACATTTTATGGTAATGAGCAGTCAGCCTTACACTGTGAACTTTGATACATTGAAGCATTTTTATCCAAATGTAAGCGATACTTCCATCACTCTCTTTCTAAATACGTACGATGTATATGCTGTCCCGGTATATGATTGTTCAGGCAAAGAAGCACATTTTCATGATTCAAGACTTTATTCCAGCGGAATTGGGCATGGTATATTATGGATACTAACGGAAAAAACAGAGGGAATCCCTGTTGGGTTGATATTCAAAACACCGGGGCAAAATGTGGTAGAAATAAATGCTCAAATGATAAGCCCGCTGCATACCTGGGCAATTTCTGTGGGCAGATACCGCGGAAAGATTTCAGGTACCGGATATAATGGGCATGAACTTACTCCAAAAGGTTACAGGCTTGAGCAAAATTATCCAAATCCTTTCAACCCGCAAACCAGCATAAATTTCACTATACCTTTCGGCAGTATTGTTAAACTCAGTGTTTTTGATATTCTGGGCAGAGAAGTTGCCTCGCCGGTTAATGAGTATAGAGCAGCGGGCAGCTATGATGTGAGCTTTGATGCGGCCAGCCTGAGCTCAGGGGTATACTATTACAGGATAGCTGCCGGTGAATATTCTGAAACTAAAAAAATGATTGTGCTAAAGTAAGTATATTTAATTTGAAGAGTTTTTAAAAGCGGCTGAAAATTTCAGCCGCTTTTATTAATGCAATTTTTAAACTGCGCGAACCGCGCTTAAATAAACAGTTCCAAAGATCCACATAGTGATCAGAATGCAGTAGCTCATGGTCATAAACATGCTTACAAGTACCGCCTTCCAAAGTGTTTTGTGATATACCTTTTTTAACGCGGCAAAAAGATAAATACTTGGCAGTAAGTATATAAGTATAAAAATTGCTCCCTCACCCAGATCTTGTGCAGCTACGCCCAAAAGAAAACACCACAGGATAAATGTAAAGAAATGAAGGGTAAAAACAACATGCTCCGAGTAATAGTATTTTTTGGGAAGGTAGATAATTTTCAGTAATACAGAAAATACCAGCATCACAGCGAAAATGTAAAGAGTAATATTATCGTTGAACTGGTTATTGAATCCTTCAATAAATAACTCTTTAGAAACACCGCTGGTTTCTTCTTCTTCAAGGATCAATTCTCCCATGAAATTATCGCCGCTTCCTTCTGTTACCAGAGACCTGTATTGATCAGGCTCGCTTTTTATCATAATGAAAAAAAGAATGAATGAAGTAAAAAGGAACATCTTCAGCGGTGAAACGTACTTCATATGCCTTCCTGAAATATACTCATGGGTCAGGTGACCGGGTTTCAGGAAAAGGTATTTCACGGAAAGAAAAAAACGTGAATCCCATGTAAACAATTCCTCAAAAAAGTGTCCTAATATAGAAAAAACCGATCTTTCATAAGCTGCGTCACTCTTCTGTCCGCAAACTTTGCAGTAGTTACCGTCCAGATCAGCCCCGCAGTTCTGGCAAATGTGTGAAATGTTGTCTGCTGTTTCTTTCATATTTTCAATAATAATCAGATATTTTTGAAACAAATATATCATTAATAGGAATTAATAATTTTCAAATTTTCCATTGCACAGCGCTAAAATATTGTTTATTTTTCCATAATTAAAAGTCCTTGTTATGAAATTATTCAAATATTCCTTTCTGATTATAATTACACTCAATATTTATGCCCAGCAGGGCTGGTTTTGGCAAAATCCATTGCCACAAGGGAATGCGTTGGGAAATGCATTTATTTCGGGGAATGATGGATATATCATCGGGGATTTGGGGACTTTTTTGAAAACAACTAATCTTGGGTTAAATTGGATAGCACAAACTAATATTCCATTTTTTGAACTTAAATCTTCACAGTTTTTCGATCTGAATAATATTTATCTGGTGACAGATGATTCGTATCTGTTGAAATCTTCAAATGGCGGAATTAACTGGAGCACATTACCAATCTTAACAGGCGAAACACCGTACGTAAACTTTGTTGATCTTCAAACAGGCTACGCTTTGACACGTTCTTCAATAAATAATTTTTCAGGTACCTGGTCTTTGTACAAAACAACAAATGCAGGTTTTAACTGGAACTTGAACAAGATTGATAGTTCAGCTAACGTTTGGAGTTTTCATTTTCCGACATTGCAGACAGGATACGCAGTAGGCAGGGTAAATTCACCTTTAAATATGGCAAAGATATTTAAGACCACAAATGGCGGAGTAATCTGGGATTCAATTCATACGGGGATTAGAGCAGATGCACGAAATGTATATTTTGTGAATGATCAAACAGGATTTATTAGTACTTATCATCCCGGATACAAATTGTACAGAACAACAAATGGTTTTCAAAGCTGGGATAGTGTATATTCAATGAGTAACACTTCTTCATTCTATTTTGTTAACGAGTCTACAGGCTATGTTTATGATTCATATACGAAGCTCAAGACAACCAATTCAGGACTAAACTGGTTTACTGTTCAGCTGCCAACCAATAGCATCTATTTTAATGCTATTGGCACAGGTTTTGCAACGGGTATGACCGGCGAAATATTCAAAACCACTAACAACGGATTAAACTGGGACAACTACACAAATACTGTATATTCAGGGGGTTTATTGAATGATATTTTTGCTGTCAATGAAAACATGGCCTACATTGCCTGTGATTATGGTAAAATTTTAAAAACTACCAATGGGGGGTCTGTCTGGAATACATTTGAAGACCAGCAAACAGAATCCTTCAATTCACTTCACTTTTTAGATGAAAACACCGGAATTGCCGGGGTATTATCTAACAATCCGATTTCGAGAATAAAAAGGACGACAAACGGCGGGGTCAACTGGTATTCGGCAATTATAGAACCTGTTGATCAGATAACTGATATAGATTTCCCTGATAACTCAAATGGTTTCGCGGTATCTAAAGTCGGTTATTTTACACGAAGCTCAGACGGGGGAGAATCATGGCTGGCACCTGTTTTTATTTCTCCAATTTGGAGCGGAGATATAAAATTCATAAATTCTAACACCGGGTTTTGGGTTGGTGAAAACATAATAAGGAAAACCACGAATTCAGGATCCAATTGGGTTGAAACCGTGATTGATTCACTTAATGGATTTAGCTGTATTGATTTTGTGGATTTGAACACTGGATTTGTGACAGCATTTTCTCAGCCTAATGGTAATTATGAGGGTGCTATTCTTAAAACCACAAATTCAGGGTTGAACTGGGCGAGAACCGATTTACCTGTTACTAGAATTTACGAGATCAAAATTACAGAAAATGAGGTTGTTTATGCAGTTTGTGATGGTGGTAAAATCCTGAAATCAATAAATATGGGAAGTACCTGGAGTATTTACCAATCATGTTATGCAGGCACATTGTTATCGATGGATTTTACAAATTCCTTAACTGGATACGCAGCAGGAATGAACGGCACAATCATCAAAACAACAACCGGCGGCGGTGACCCTATTGGAATTGAACCCATTAACAATAGTATGCCAAGTGAATTTAGATTATATCTAAACTATCCCAATCCCTTTAATCCGGTTACAAAGATCAAATTTTCTATACCTTTAAATTCTCAAAATGACCCGGTTAACATCTTTGTTTATGATATTACCGGCAGAGAGGTAAAAAGTTATCAACTCGGTGGCCTTAAGGCAGGTATATATAGTGTAGATTTTGACGGCACAAATCTGGCAAGTGGGGTATATTTTTACAGCCTTGCAACCAATAGGTTTAATCAAACAAACAAAATGGTTCTGCTTAAATAGACAATGTTTTGGGTATTTTATGATCATTATTTATACCCAACTTATCCCTTTTTTAAAACCTATAAAATCTCTATAATTGTGCTTATCCACCCGATAATATTGGCTTTTTGAGCCTTTTTCTTTAGGAGCCAGCTAACAAAAAACAGGGAATTTTACGTTTTTTTAAATGAATTAAAGTTCAATATCTATAATTATGTCAATAAAAGTAAACAATTTAACGAAATACTACGGCGACTATCTCGCAGTAGATAATATTTCGTTTGAAGCAAAAAAAGGAGAGATCCTTGGTTTTCTTGGACCCAACGGTGCCGGAAAATCCACCACCATGAAGATAATTACAACTTACCTTCCGCCCACCACCGGAACTATTGAAGTTGATGGTTTTGATGTTGAAGAAAAATCACTTGAGGTAAGGAAAAAGCTTGGCTATTTGCCTGAGCTGAATCCGCTATACTATGATATGAACCCTGTTGATTACCTGGATTTTGTGGCGAAGCTTGATGGTATTCCGGCAGCCGATATTAAAAAAAGGCGGGAAGAAATGATAAGGGTATGCGGACTTGATTCCGTCAGACATAAAGATATCGGCACACTTTCAAAAGGTTACAAACAGCGTGTGGGTCTTGCACAGGCCATGATCAATAATCCTGATGTGCTAATACTCGATGAACCTACTTCGGGCCTGGACCCCAACCAGATCATTGAGATAAGAAATCTCATCAAGAAGCTTGGCAAAGAAAAAACAGTTGTGCTTTCAACTCACATCCTTTCGGAAGTTACTGCAACATGTAACAGGGTAATTATCATTAACAAAGGTAAGATAGTTGCCGATGGAACGCCCGAAGAGCTTCAGGCTAAATCCAAAGGGCAGAGCGTTGTTACGCTTGAAGTTAAGAATAACTGCGATAAAAATGAACTCAGCGGCGCATTGAAAGATATCAGAAGCGTAAACAAAGTTGAATTCGTAAAAGATACAGGCGATTCATTTGTTTTTAATATCTACGGAGAAAAAGGGGCTGACTTAAGAGAAGTAATTTCAAACAAAGTTACCCAGCAGAAAGCTACTGTGCTTTCAATGCAGACCAAACAATCATCATTAGAAGATATATTCAGGGAGTTAACAAAGTAATAATATGAATACACAAAATATAAAAACGATCTATTCAAAAGAACTTAAGTCTTACTTTAATTCCCCGGTAGCGTATATTGTTATGATAGTTTTTATGGCAATATCGGGATTTTTGTTCACAATGAGTTTCTTCCAGATAAATATCGCTTCAATGAGGGAATTTTTCGGCAGCTTCTTTATTCAGCTTGTACTCTTTGTGGTATTTATTCCCGCAATAACTATGCGCAGCTTTTCTGAAGAAAAGAAACAGGGTACTCTGGAGCTTCTTTTAACCAAACCAATTACAGATATTGAACTTATTTTAGGCAAATATCTCTCGGCACTTACATTAATTATAATTACACTTTCACCAACCATACTATACTTTATTATCATTAAGATGATCGGCCCTATCCCGTTCTGGCCATTTTTGACCAGTTTATTAGGCTACATTTTAATGAGCGCATTTTTCATTGGTATTGGTGTATTTGTTTCTTCACTCACAGAAAACCAGATAATTGCATTTATAGTAAGCGTGCTGATCTGCTTATCATTTTTCTTATTTGGCAAGCTTCTGGTTGTGTTCCCAACATCAGTTGTTTCATTCTTTGAATATTTGACAACAGATTACCATCTGAGTAATATTTCAAGGGGTGTAATTGATTCCAGGGTACTGATATATTACTTCTCAATGATATTTTTCACTATCTTCTTAACAAAGGTATCCCTTGAAAGCAGAAAGTGGTAATTTTAGTTTCTTAAGTAAATTTAATAATAAGCATTTTTAATATACACATATGGCAGAAGAATTAGAAAATAAAGACGAATTAAACGAAGAAGAAGTAACGGAAGAATCATCCGAAGAAATTGAACAGGATGAACGGCTTACCAAACGGCAGAAGAAAACCGAGTCCAAAAGACGTCAGGCTATACTGAGCGTTTTGCTGGTAGCGGGTATTCTGGTTGTAATTAATATTATTGCCGTGCAGGTTTTTTTCCGGTGGGATCTTACTCCAAACAAGATCTACACGCTTTCAGATGCGAGCAAATCTATAGTTTCAAAACTGGATGATAAGCTTGTTGTGAAAGCCTATTTTACCGATAACCTTCCTGCTCCATATAACAATAACCGCAGGTACCTGCAGGAATTGCTTGATGATTACCGCAATGCTGCCGATGGCAGGATCACATATGAGATCATCAGTCCGAGTGATCAGGATGAGCTTGAAAGGGAAGCTCAGAAATACGGGATCCAGCCGGTACAGGTTCAGACGGTCAAAAATGACAGGGCAGAAGCTTTAAAAGCCTATATGGGTATAGTTCTTCTGTATGGCGGCAAACAGGAAGCCATACCGTTTATTGGAAGCACTGAAAACCTTGAGTATGATATAACAGGAGTAATTAACAGGTTAACACAGCCTGAGCTCAAAAAGATCGGAATTCTTTCAGGTGAAGGAATGCCGGGAGTTGACAAGATCTCCAAGGTGAACCAGCATCTTTCAAAATTTTATAATGTAACAAATGTAGATGCTTCTAAAAACACTCCTATACCTGCTGATATAAAAACGCTTGTGGTGTTTACACCCAAGCCGCCACAGCAGCAGCAAATGATGGGGCAGCAGCAGGCTCCGCCGCCGGTAGTACCTGAATATCTGAAGTTTGCGATAGATCAGTATATTATGAATGGCGGCAGAGTAATTTTCATGATGAGCAGGGTTAATGTGGCATCGCAGCAGCAATTCCAGATCGCGCAGGTTGTTTCAACCGGGCTCGAGGATTTGCTCGAAAACTACGGAGCAAAACTTAATAATACTATTATTACAGATAAGGAATGCGCATTTGTTCAGGTACCTGTTCAGCAGGGTCCCATACAGATGTACACACAGATACCGTTTCCTTACTATCCTAAAATAGTAAATATAAACCATGATATCCCTTCATTTGCAAATATTGGGCAGGTGTTTTTAGGATTCACAAGTGATATCGATCTCAACTTTGCCGGTTCAAAAGGAGTACAAGGACTGCCTCTTTTAACTACATCACCAAAAACCGGCGTAGCAAATGAATTTGCAATCGTTCAGGCTTCAGGTCAAATGCTGCCGGATACCATGTTCAAAGCAAAAGATCTAAGTGTAGGCGCGGTTTACGAAGGTGTTTTCAAAAGCTTCTATAACGGCAAGCCGATCCCGGCTGATACGGTTGCCGGTTCAAATCCACCAATGACATCAGTTAAGCCTGAAAGCCCGGCTTCAAAAATTATTGTGCTTGGCAACGGCGATTTTCCTCAGGATGATTTCCGCGGACCCGACGAGAGTCTTTTATTCTTTGCCAATATGATCGACTATATGAGCGATGATGCCGGTCTATCACTTATCAGGATGAAGGATTCAAACCCAAAACCGCTGGATTCAATTGAAGATAGTACCAAAACCATAGTAAAATACGGAATGCTCGCAGGTCCGCCGGTTCTGGTTCTTCTTTACGGGCTGTTTAAGTGGAGAAGAAAAAAAGCGGCTAGAAGCTGATAAATTTACATCATTAATTTTAGTTAAAAAAGAAAAGATATAACAAGAGCAGTATATGAATAAAACAATTAAAATATTACTTGCGGTTTTTGCTGTGCTGATTGCGGTTTACTTCCTGTTCTTCAGAACAGGTGAGAAAGTTTCAACCGAAAAAATTGACGCGAAACTGTTTGTTGCAGATTCATCCAAAATTGATAAGATCGAAATAGTAAAAACAGGCGAAACCGTTGTGCTGGAAAAGATCAATAACCAGTGGCAGTTAACCAAACCAATCAATTACCCTGCGGATACTACTAATGTGTATTTGCTGTTAAGGGATCTTAAGAATTTCACCATCGAAAGTGTTGCCTCAGAAAACCCGGCAAAGTTCAACAGTTACCTGGATTCGGTAAATAACTCACTTGTATCCACTTACCAGGAAGGCAAACTGCTTGGCACTTTTATTCTGGGAAAGACTCAGTCAGCCAATAATTCATATATTAAAAAACCTGAAGAAAACAGAATACTTCTGGCTTCTGAGTTGACTTCAGCATTATTCACAAAGTCATCTAAAGATTTCAGGAACAAATTCATCTTTTCTGTGCAGCCGTATGTTGTGACTTCTGTTTCATTCAAATCAACGGATTCAAATAAAGTCGATTTTACCGTTGCCAAGGATACATCGGGTAAATGGAGTATCGCAGGAGATTCCGTTTCTTCTTCTGTTATGGAAGGTTTTTTGAACCTAATGGCAAACTTCAACACAGATGATTTCAAAGATACCGTAATTACTGAATTCCCGGTACCAACATACACAATCACTGTTAATACAACGGGTCAGCCGACAGTTATTAATTTGTATAAAGAACCATTAACCGATCCAAACGGAGTAGCTTCATATATAACCCAGGTGAGCGGTAATAACCAGTTATTCAAACTTTTCGCTGCGCTTGCATCTCAGCTTATGAAAAAAAGATCAGATTTTGTACCGCCTAAACCAACAAAATAGAAAAAGTTTTTTGTTAGATGAATAAAAAAAGACCTGTCAAAAAAGACAGGTCTTTTTTTTACGGAAATAATCTTAAAACTATGCTTTCTGCTTAGTAAATGTAAGCAGTGCCGCAAAGGCGGCTATATAACAAACGGCTCCTGTCCAATAAGAAGCTGATATACCGTAATTCATAGCAATTATTATCGAAAGTACCGTCGCAAGTACGCTCATGACCCCGTTTATACCCCACAACCATGGAGTTATTCCTGGAGCTTTTTCACCAGCCATTTTCATGCCAATGGGGAAGGCCATCCCAAGGAAAAAACCCATTGGGAAGAGTGTCAACACTGAAACTAAAATCCTGATCTCAGTTGAAGATACACTGAACATATCAATAACATATGGTGTAACCAATCCGAAGACTATCATAGTTATTAATAGACCCATAAACCTGAATTTACTCTTTGCGGCAGCGCCGGGCTTATCAGCCCCGCTGAAATAACTGCCGATGCCGCTGGAAAGAAGCATAGTAAACAGCGCAGCTGCCAGACTGAATGTGGGGTGGCCCAGGAAGATATTGAGTCTTTGTATCTGCGAAATTTCTATCAGCATGAAGCCCAAACCTAATCCGGTAAAATAAATAAAGAAAGATGATGTTCCCTTCAATTTTATTTTCTTTGCGGTCAGTTTCAGCGGTACTATTATGCATAAAAGCGATAGAAACGCCATTGTGCCTGCCAGGGTTAAGAGTATAAATATTGCTTTGGCATTGAATCCCATATCCCACATGTTCCACATTTGTGTATTGGGCAGGTCTGTGAAATTCATGTAGTGGAAAAAGAACGGCTTATCATCAGTGGGTGATGTGATATCAAGCGGGAAGTTCCGGTTCAATTCATCACGCTTATCCGAAGAAGTTAATTTTGCAAATACCGAATCAGTATTGTTTTCAGGTGAAACAATATCCTCAAATTCAAATGCCTTACATAGGCTATCTACCATTTTAATATCATTGCCGCTGAAGGGGGAGTTACTGATAAGCAGTGTGCCTGTTCCGCTTCTATCCTGAAGGCGCTCCTGCTGCTGGCACTTTATCAGCATTACATGGCTGCGTATATCTTTTATACCTGATTCCTGCAGGGCATCGGCGGTAATGTTCATCAGCCTGTAATGTTCAATAGGCTTGGCGCGGTAAAACCGCGTGACCGTCAGGATTCCGTTGGGTTTCAGTCTGCTTAAGAAAAGCTTCCAGGTTTCTTTGGTATATAGAGCGTTTTCCGTTAACACAAATGCACCTGAAGCCGCCGCGGACCAGTTATCAATTACTGATACCTGTATTATATCAAATTTCCGCGCGCTATCCATACGCTGGATATAACTTCTGGCTTCATCACCCACAAACTCAACATTCGGGTATTTATCCAAATGCCCCGTGAAATCACCGAAGTCGTTATTTATAGCACTTATCATATCCTTGTTAATTTCTATACCAAGAATTTTCTTCTGCCCGAAAGCAAGCGAGGAGAGCACATCCCTGCCTGCGCCGCTGCCAATTATCATAATATCGCTGTTAGGCCGCAGGTACTGCGCCAGATTTGATACATCATATTTCAAATGCGAAAGCTCTGAAGTATCTCCGTTGAAGTGAGAAAGTACGGTTGTGGAGTGCGCGTCAATATTCAGCATTAACTGCCTTATCTTGCGTGAGCGGTCATACTTGTTGCTCAAGCCCCAGCCGAATGGTGTTTCGTACTTGGTGGAGTCGCCATCAATGCTGACCC
This sequence comes from Ignavibacteria bacterium UBA2360, assembly GCA_002344125.1. Classification (GTDB taxonomy): domain Bacteria; phylum Bacteroidota; class Ignavibacteria; order Tepidaquicellales; family OLB5; genus OLB5. Next base: position 1,126,918 of record DDTQ01000011.1, read on the forward strand.
TGCTGAATGAATTCCACTTCTCATACAGCGGTTTTTCTGACCATTCGCCGCGTACCCAGAATAACCTGAGCAGGGGCTCGTGTTTCTGTACTAGTACAGTATGAAAAATTGAAAATACAAGTATTACCAGGGCAAATACAGCAATACCTTTACCCATTGAAGATTTGATTTCGGAATTTCTGCTGAAAACATAAGCCGCTGCTGCTGAGATCAGTGCAGTTATGAAAACTCCTGTCGGTCCCCCGGATACATTAAGGACCACTACAACAAGTATGCAGCCCAGTGATGCCCCGATCAGATCAGCGGCATAGAGTTTGTTTACCTGGGCCGGGAAGCGTGTCAAAAGAAGCGAAATACATAATCCGCTGAATACGAACGGCACGGAAATTTCAGCATATGTAAATGCTGTTACTGCCATTCCCAATAAAGACATTCCGTGAATAAACGGTATAAAAAGGTGTATAAGGAAACTAAGTAATGTTGCTATACTGAAGTAAAGCGCCTGGCGGGTTAGAATTATATTTATTTTAGCTTGTGGAAATTTATGCGGGAAGATGTAAACTATTATTGCACCTACTGTCATACCGAACATTGCCAGCGATACAGCCATAAACGCAAAATGATAGCCCATGGTAACGCTGAATATTCGTGTTAACAGTATTTCATACATTAAGGTCGAAAGCGCCACAAGAAAGATACCTATATATGTATTTCTTGAGACTGATGCAGTATTTTGGGCTGAATTCATCAATTTTTCGTAGTTTTAAAGCCCAAAATATAACGGAGTTATATCAATTTAAATGTAAAAATTTATGAAACCAATGTTTGTGTTAAAAATGTGGTGTCAGGAATATACCTGACACCATTCAGGTTGATGAAACAAATCGTAAAATTCATTTTACCAACACCATCTTTTTTGTTTGGGTAAATTCATTTGTAATTAGTGTATAAAAATATACACCGCTTGGCAGATTTTCGGCGTTCCAGTTTATTTCATAAATGCCTGGTTTGAGCTCTCCCTTTACCAGCACGGCTATTTCTTTGCCAAGGACATCGTAAATTTTAAGTAACACACCCCGTCCTGCGGACACCCCTCTCGAGAGGGGAATCGAAAATCTTATTTTTGTGATGGGGTTAAACGGATTTGGGTAATTCTGTGCCAGCTCAAATTTCTGGGGAATTTCAGTGCTTATCGGTTCAATACCAATGGGTATACAGGTTCTGAAATCGTTGTAATAGTATTTTAAGGCTGAATCTGATAATGATTGCAGCGCGCATACATTCTGTAAATTATTTCCGCCCTCGCGGGTTATCAGATAGCTAATTACAACAATTTGTGTATCTCCTGAATTCATTGTTATCTGACCCATGTTTGAAATGCATCGTTTATCACCAGGCAGAGTATCATACCAACCTGTTCTGGAACATGCATTACCTGAATATCTAAAGCTGGTAGGCTGATTAGTGACCCAATTGATCACATTATTTCCGCAGCCATCTTTTCCTCTCATAAAATTGTAAGCATTAATTGCCTGGTCGGGATCACCAAAACATTCATTAGCTCCACCCAAAAATCCGTTGAATCCTGACATACCTGTCATTTTATAGCCAATTAATGTATCGTATGGCAGCTTTGCAGTATCAGAATTGCTTCCGGTAAATTTTACCGGCGATTGTAAAAAACGTGTACCTATAGCAGGAGGGTTAGTGCCATATTGATTGTCAATATTATCCTGATTATATAAAAAGCTCAGGTTTCTTGAACTATCACACCCATAACTATCATCTCCCGCATCACCCAGATCATGATCATTCAAATTTGATATCCAGGTGCTATCCCAAACTTGTGAGCTTTTGTTGATAATCTTGTATTTGATGAAATACATATCTCTGAGCGGAAAACAATTGAAATTAAAAACCAACTGGTGTATTTCAGCGCCCAAAGGCAGTGTGCCTCCGGGTAAACTTAACTCTGACCTGTGAATTGTATCTTTGCAATCAGTATAATCCATAAAAACCATAAAAAGCAATTCTTCTGGTCTTGCTGTCATACCATTTCCTATACCGGGTCTGTCACCGTTCCAATCAGGCTGATAGCCGGGTATTCCGTTGACTTCAACATATGGTGCGCCTTTTTGCACAGGCCAGCTTGCCCAAGAATCATAATTAAATGTATACTGCCTTCCACCCGCATTTTTATATCGTGTACCTCCGTTGAATAACGAAGGATCAGTTAACTGGACATAATACCCCCGCCATGAAGGATCAGTGCATACTGATGATGGGGGAACCTGACCTACTACGGGAATATTCCCCGGAGAGTAATGAGAATTAAACATAGAAGCAGCAAGTCTAAGTTCGCGTTGGGGACCCACTTTTGCACCAATAAAGAGACCCGAAGCAAATACTGCGGTCATTCTTGAAGGAGCATTTGCCGGCCAAATGAAACCTGCTTCTCCATTTATAAATGTAAATTTATCATAATTGAAGTAGCCATCGGTTCTGAATACTGCATTGATATTGTTGCCCTGCATAAAAATGCTTTGAGTGGGTGCAAGTGACTGAGCATTTACGCAATAGCTTACAGTCATTAAAAGTAATATTATCTTTTTCATTTTACCACCACCATCTTTTTTGTTTGGGTAAATTCATTTGTAACGAGTGAATAAAAATATACACCGCTTGGCAGATTTTCGGCGTTCCAGTCAATTTCGTACAAGCCGGGCTTGAGCTCTTCGTTAACCAGTACGGCTGTTTCTTTGCCAAGTATATCGTAAATCTTCAGTGAGACGACCCGCCGGGTCGTCTCTGCAAAAGCGGGAATACTGAATCGAATTTTCGTAACCGGATTAAACGGGTTTGGATAATTTTGATTTAAATAGAATTGCTTCGGGACTTCGGAAGATATTTGTGTAACTCCGATTCCGCCTGATATTGTTCTTATTATTCCGCCAAAGTTACCCGCAGCCCAGCCATAGTCTGAATTCAGAAAATATAAAGATAAAACCGGGATACCGGTACCCGGTTGAATTACCCAGTTTGTTCCGCTGTTTGTCGTCCTTCTTACAGCGCTCCCATTGCTAGACCAACCGGTTTCAGAATTAATAAAATACATACTGAAGTTTAAACCGCTTCCCAGAGATGTAGTGCTCCAGATTTCGCCAAGATCTGTACTTTTATTTAAGTATGTTACATTGTTTACACGACTCAACGCAAAAGTGTTATTACCTGCATATTGAACCTGAACCGCAGGACTGTTAATTACCTGGTACCAGGTGGTTCCGGAATTAGTTGTTTTGAAAAGTTTCCTGCTGCTGATAAATCCTGTATTATTGTTTAAAAAGTATATATGGTTAATCGTTGTATCCTGAAAACTTGTCTTTATCCAGTTATTTCCACCATTTGTAGTTGTCAGGTAAACTCCTTTTACACCCGCAGCCCAGCCGGTCATAGTATTGATAAATTGTATGGTGTTTAAATGTGAAGAATCTCTGTATTGATTTATCCAGGTTTCCCCGGCGTTCGTTGTTTTGTATATAATTCCCTGGAAAGAACCATTCCCGCCGCAAACATACCCGCTATTATTATCTGTGAATACAACAGACTTCAGTTTATTAGTCTCATTAAAACCTGTATGTTTCCAGTTTGAACCTCCGTTTGTTGATTTTATGAGCACACCTTTATCACCGCATGCAAAACCTGTCATTTGGTTTATAAAATACAAAGAATTCAGGTTTTCTTGCGTGATATAATTCCGGATTATCTCATTCCAGCTTGCGCCTGAATTGGTCGAATTCAATATCATACTGCTATCAGCGGCGACCCAGATGGTTCCGCCCGGGGTAATAGAAGAACCAAAGACAGAAGGATTTAACCCGTTCGTACTCATACGTGTCCATTCAATACCGTTGTTAAATGTAGTAAATACATCATTTGCTTGGCCGAATGCAAAACCCCTGCCCTGTGAATTAAAATTTATGCTTGAAATTAAAGATGAATTTACATAAGATAGTATCCAGTTTTGACCATTATTTGAACTTCTGTAAATATTTACACCACCCCCGCTGATAAATACATTTTGTGCGTCTTTGTATATTGAATGTTTGAAAAAACCCTGGTACGGATCGGTAAACACACTCCATGAAGTTCCTCCATCTGTTGACGAAAGTATTTTCCCCCAATCACCGGCACATATCCCGTTATTAATATTATAGAAAGAAATAGTTCTTAAGTTTTCTGATACGCCTGAAATACAGCTAACCCAGTTTGCCCCTCCATTTGTGGTTCTCTTTAGCATTCCGTCATTGCCGCATACCCATCCGTTAACAGAATTTATAAAACTTAATGATGAAGGTTCAGAAATGGTAGTATCAATTAAATTCCAGTTTATTCCGCCGTTTGAAGTATAGTTTACTCTTTTGTTACCTAATGCCCAGATAATGTTTTCATTATAAACAAAATAGCAGGTTATAGGGCTAACCTGTCCGGGAATCATGAGCTGGTTCCAGGTTTGTGAGGAATTGGTGGTTTTCAACAGTCCGGAATTTGTCAAGGTGTAGCCGGTTTGATCATTTAAAAATACTATATCTTTGTAAACAGGAAAGGGAGGCAGATTACTGGAGTACACTACCTGCCAGCCGCTTTGGGAGAAAACATTGTTGGATATTAGAAATACTAAGAGTATAATTATCTTTTTCATTTTACCACCACCATCTTTTTTGTTTGGGTAAATTCATTTGTAATTAGTGTATAAAAATATACGCCGCTTGGCAGATTTTCGGAGTTCCAGTTTATTTCATATATGCCGGGTTTAAGTTGTTCGTTAACAAGTACGGCTATTTCTTTGCCGAGGACATCGTAAATCTTAAGTAACACACCCCGTCCGGCTACGCCGTCCACCCCTCTCGAGAGGGGAATGCTGAATTTTATCTTTGTTACAGGGTTAAACGGATTCGGGTAATTCTGTGCAAGCTCAAATTTCTGGGGAATTTCAGTGCTTATCGGTTCAATGCCAATTGGTGTACAAGTACGGAAATCATTGAAATAATTTGCTAAGGCGGAATCCGAAAGTTTTTGTAATGCACAGACATTTTGAAGGTTATTCCCGCCATCGCGGGTAATCATGAAGCTTGTTATTACAATTTGTGTATCACCTGAATTCATAACAAAGGGACCCGAGCCGATGAAGTTCTTCTTATCACCCGGTAAGCTGTCATACCACCCTGTTCTTTGGCAGGCATTACCGCTAAACCTGAATTTTGAGGGTTGACCTGTTATCCAGTTTATCATCGGCTGCCCGCATTCATTTAAACCAGTCAGATAGTAGTATGCTGAAGTATCTTTATCGGGATCACCGTAACAGCCACTATTTTTAAAGGAATTATGAGTAGTCATTCCAATGTGTTTATAGCCTGTTAATGTATCGTATGGGAGCTTTGCAGTATCGGTGTTTGATCCGGTAAATCTTAAAGGACTCTGCAACAGCCTTATTCCAACTGCAGGTGGATTTGTTCCGTATGAATAATCGTTGTTATCATGGTTATACATAAAACCTAAATTCCTTGTTGTATCGCAGCCGCTGGCGTCATCAGCGGCATCACCAAGATCGGAATCGCTGCAAATGCCTGCAAATGTGCTATCCCAAACCAATGAACTTTTATTTATTATAATGTATTTAACAAAATACATATCACTCAATGGGAAACAGTTGAAATTGAAGACTATTTGCTGGATCTCAACTCCCAATGGCTTCGAACCGCCCGGCAAACCTGCTTCACTTGTATGAATTGAATCAGTGCAGTTTGTGTAATCCATATACACCATAAATAGGATTTCTTCGGGCCGGGCGGTCATTCCGTTTCCAATGCCGGGTCTGTCGCCATCCCAGGCGGGCTGGTAACCGGGTATTCCGTTGACTTCCACATAAGGCGCGCCCTTCTCTACAGGCCAACTTGCCCATGAATCATAATTAAATGTGTATTGACTGCCGCCGGCCATTTTATATCTTGTGCCGCCATTAAATAGCGATGGGTCATTCAAGTGAACATAATATCCCCGCCAGGAAGGATCTGTACAAACTGATGATGGCGGTATCTGCCCAATAACAGGAATATTACCGGGGGAATAATGTGTATTATATGTTGATGCAGCAAGCCTTAGTTCACGTTGAGGACCCGCTTTTGCACCGATCCAGATACCAGTAGCAAAAATGGCGGTCATTCTTTGCGGCGAAGTTACCGGCCATATGAAACCTGCATCGCCATTTGCAAAGGTAATTTTGTCATAGTTAAAGTATCCATCGGTTCTGAATACCGCATTGATATTGTTGCCCTGCATAAAAATGTTCTGTACCGGAACAAGTGATTGACTATAAACAGTACAGCTAATAGCAATAAATAAAATTAAAGTTTTCATTTTATTAACACCATCTTTCTGGTTTGGGTGAAGTTATCAGTTATTAGGCTGTAAAAATATATACCGCTTGAAAAATTTGAAGCATTCCAGTCTGTTTCATAGATTCCGGGTAGCAGACTTTCGTTTACCAGCACAGCGATTTCTTTGCCGAGGATATCATAAATTCTCAGGGAGATGACCCGACTGGAAAACTCACCGGAAGCCGGGATCGAGAATCTTATCTTTGTTTCCGGATTGAACGGGTTGGGATAATTCTGATGTAAATTGAACGACTTTGGAACTTGTGAAGATACAGTCGTAATCCCAATGCCGCCGCTAATTGTTCTGATTATTGTTCCGGTGTTTCCAACAGCCCATCCCTCACTACTATTTAGAAAATGTATTGAATTTATGGATGCCGGATAACTCAAGCTGATTTGAAGCTGCCAATTCAATCCGCCGTTTGTGGTACCCCTGATTCCTGTTCCCCCTACCCAGCCGGTTTGCTCGTTTACAAAACACATATCTCCACCACTGCCCGTACCGGCAAAATAACCTATCCAGTTTGTTCCGCTGTTCATGGTCTTAAATACCATGCCGTTAGATGTGGAGGATGAAAAGTACCCCGTTCCGGAATTTGTGAACTGAACCCGGTATGAACCTACAGAACCCGGGAGTGAAAACCAGTTTATTCCACCATTAGTTGATTTGTACAACGTAGATAAACCTGCAATGTAACCGGTGTTTTCATCTGTAAACCACACATCCTGTAATATCGAATTATAGATTTGGTGCTTGTAGGTATTCCAGTTTAAACCTGAATTAGTGGTTTTCAGTATTGCTGCCAATCTTCCTACAGCCCAGCCGGTGTTATCATTTATGAAAAAGATCGAATTTAAACTTGAAGTATCCTGGTACACAGTATTCCAATTCAGACCGCTGTTCGTTGTTCTGAAAATTGCACCATGGGTATAGCCGTCACCGGCGCAAATATATCCGGTTGAGCTATTCCTGAACAAAATGGACTTAATATTGAAAGTTGTGTTTAAATTTTCTGATTGCCAGTTTATTCCGGAGTTAGTAGTTCTCAATATTCTTCCGGAATTACTGCCAATGTATCCGGTTTGGGAGTTTGCGAAGTGTACACATGTAAGATTATTGTAAGTAATGAATTGCTTAAGTACCAAATCCCAGTTTTGACCTTCATCAAGAGATTTATGGATTGTGCCTGTATCTGCTGCACACCAAAAAGTGTTTGCCGAAGCAGGGCTTACAGCATATATTTTTCCTAAGTTACTGCTATTTGTGTGAGGATTCCATGAAAGTCCGCCATTAGTGGTTCGGAAGTTGCTGCCGAAACTGCCAAACATGTATCCTGTGCTTTGCGAAGTAAAGAAGAATGAGACAACAATGTCGTTAAATCCTGCGTAAATCGGCATCCAATTTAACCCGGCATTTGTTGTTCGGAATATATTGTTTCCTGTACCGCATACATATCCGGTTTGCTGATCGATAAATGAGATTTTTGTAAAAAATCCCAGATTAACATCAGTAAACTTTATCCAGTTATTGCCACTGTTTGTAGTTGTTAATATAGTTCCCCAATCGCCAGCACATACTCCGAAATTACTATTGATGAAATGAATAGAGTTGAGTTTTTCATTGACTCCTGAAGTTAGTTGTATCCAGTTTATCCCTCCGTTTATGGTTTTGCTGATAAAACCACCTAATCCGCAGGAATAACCGGTGTTTTCGTTTAGAAAGAATAATGATGAACCAATAACCGGAGAAGTAACAATCGACCAGCTAGTTCCGCCGTTTGAAGTAAAATTTAATCTATTACTACCAAAAACCCAGCCTGTTTGACTGTTCAGAAAAAAGTGATTACTGCTGCCTATACTATCTGTCCTGATCCACGATGTTCCACCGTCTGTTGTTTTTTTATAGAAATTATTTCCCAAAACATAGCCTGTTAAATCATTTGCGAAGTAAATGCCGCTATAATAAGGTGAATAGGTATCGCCAGTCCCGCCATACATCAGCTCCCAGCCGCTTTGCGAAAAAGTATTTGATGCTATCACCAATAAAATTAATGTAATTATCCTTTTCATTTTACCACCACCATTTTTTTTGTTTGGGTGAATTCATTTGTAATTAGTGAATAAAAATACACGCCGCTTGGCAGGTTTTCGGAGTTCCAGTTTATTTCATATATGCAGGGTTTAAGTTGTTCGTTAACAAGTACGGCTATTTCTTTGCCGAGTACATCGTAAATTTTAAGTAACACACCCCGTCCGGCTACGCCGTCCACCCCTCTCGAGAGGGGAATATGGAATTTTATTTTTGTAACCGGATTGAATGGGTTTGGATAATTCTGGAACAGCTCAAATTTTAGTGGAATCTCAGTGCTTATCGGCTCAATGCCTATCGGCACACAAGTGCGGAAATCATTGTAATAATACTTTAATGCTGAATCAGATAACGATTGCAGCGCACATACATTTAAATTATTATTCCCGCCATCACGGGTTATCATATAGCTTATTAATACTATTTGTGTATCGCCGGATTGCATTGTGAAAGGCCCCGAATTTAGTATTCCTCTCCTATCACCGGGGAGACTGTCATACCAACCTGTTTTTTGGCATGCGTTACCTGAGTATTTAAATGAAGTAGGATTTCCTGTTAACCAATTGATAAATGAATTTCCGCACCCATCTTTGCCCCGCATAAAATTAAATGCGGATATGGCATTATCAGGATCTCCATAACACTGAGAACTGCCAAAATGTGTGAAGCCGCTTAATCCGGTTTGCTTAAATCCTATCAATGTATCATACGGCAGGAAAACCGTATCATTATTTGATAACGAATTTACTAATGGACTTTGCAAAAATCTAATGCCACAAGCCGGCGGGTTTACACCATAAACTGGATCAGAATTATCACTATTATATTCAAAACCTAAATTCCTGATTGTATCACATCCCATTGCATCATCACCGGCATCTCCTAAATCAAAATCATTTGGAAAAGAAATATAGGTACTATCCCAATTCAGCGAACTCTTATTAATGATCCTGTACTTAACAAAATACATATCGCGCAGGGGAAAGCAGTTGAACATGAAATTGATCTGCTGAATTTCAACACCTAACGGTAATGAACCGCCGGGCAGTGATAATTCTGAAGCATGCTGATTGTTTGTGCAATTAGTATAATCCATGTAAACAAAGAATGAGAGTTCTTCAGGCCTTGCAGTCATTCCATTACCTATACCCGGTCGGTCTCCATCCCAGGCAGGCTGATAGCCGGGAATGCCGTTGACTTCAACATAAGGCGCGCCTTTTTCAACTGGCCAGGCTGCCCAGGAATCATAATTAAATGTGTATTGCCTGCCTCCGGCAATCTTATATCGCGTGCCGCCACTGAATAATGCTTGATCGGTCAATTGCACATAATATGCCCGCCAGGAGGGATCACTGCAGACAGATGATGGAGGAACCTGACCTATTTGCGGAATATTGCCCGGTGAATAATGAGTGTTATAGAATGATGCGGCAAGTCTCAGTTCACGCTGTGGACCCACCTTTGCGCCTACCCATATGCCCGATGTGAACACTGCAGTCATTCTTTGCGGGGCAGTCGCCGGCCATATGAATCCGGCTTCGCCATTTGCAAAGGTAATTTTGTCATAGTTAAAATATCCGTCAGTTCTGAAAACCGCGTTTATGTTATTGCCCTGCATGAACAGGCTTTGTGCCGGAGCCAAACTTTGTGAGTAAACTGAAATTGTTGGGATTATTGATGCTGCTATCAATAAGAGAATAAGATAGTATCTGAGGGATTTCATATCTTTTTTCTAAAACATAACCAAAAAAAGATGGTTTGTCAATAAACAAATGAGAAATTATTAATTTAGGGATTTTGCCCGTTTAACAGAAAACAGGAAAACAAACTTTGGTGAACTACACTATTTTCGAGGAAATTACAATTTAAACAGCATATTTGTCTTAAGCTAAACAACGGCTAAAAAGACAGGTTTAGCCCTTTCTGCGGACAAACCCGAAATAATTCAGCCAGAATGTAACAGTAATAAACGCAAGCACGGCAATTAGTGTTGTCATCATGTTTTTATACACAAACAGCTGAAGCACTATTATAACAGAACCGTAAACAAACGGGTAGATTATTGCCGTCATTCGCTGAAGCGAATTGATAAGAGTGTTTTCTTTTGTAAAGGGAAGTACACGGCTTAATAAGTTATAAATTGAATTGTAAAGATTTGCCGCTGCAAATATAAATACTGTATGCAGCAATGCCTGGTGCATCGGCATTGTAAAAAGAAAAAGTATTCCAAGTCCAGCGCAGGTTGGTATTAACAGGTAAACCACAAAGAATTTCCTGAATCCGTTCTTAAAATTCCTTTTGGATATTAGCGGGTATGAATCATATATCCACGAAACACCCGGATAGTTTGTAATTTTTACACCAATAATTGCTGTGTTAAGAACAACCAGAACACTCAGCAGCAATGAAATATGGAACACAGGCTTAAGCTCAAAATAATTCCTGTCAAACGGAGGCGGCAGTTGTTTTGTTATCAGCGCGAATACAGCAAGGCCCAATGGAATAATTATCATGGGCAAAATTGCCAGCCTTACGGTTTTATCTTTGTAATACAAAGATCTTATTAATCCGAACGAAGAGCGTTCTGTGTTATTCCTTAAATATACATTCTGAATGAAGTCTCTTACCGCTGCAAAAATGAAGAAAGGCTGTTTGATGTTTGCTGCTCCATTGAGTATTCGGCTGTTTAAGAATTTATCGCGTATGTGACCGAAGTTTTCCAGCAGGTACAGCTTTAAGCTGTAATAACTGAGAATTGTTATCAAGAGGGGAGCCGTAAGTTTGATTATCAGCGCGGGTTCAAGCAGGTATTGGTTCCGCGTTACCAAAAAGGCAAACCACGCCTGCGGAAAGTAATCGATGTAGCCCTTTGTTTGCAGCGAGGCAATGTAACCGTTAACGCTGCTTCCAGGTTTGCCGGTGATGCCGAATGATACGAACTGGTACGCCATTATAAGCACAAGTATCATTAATACCTGGAAGACCATTGTATATGAACCCACACTTTTTGAGCGAAAAGTTCTTACTGCCGCGCTGTAAAGAAGTACAAGGATATTGGTAATAAAGAAACATAGCATGAATGCCGATATGTAGAACAACAGCGCACGCGGGAACGATCTTAAAATGGCATAATAGTATATACTCCCGGGCACAAGCAGCGGTAAAGAAAGCAGCAGCAGGTACCTGGTTAACATGTAAAGCTTGGCATTCACCAGCAGCCTGTTATCTATAGGCATTGCTGAGAGTATTTCTGATTCGGTTTTGCTTGTGATGAGATTATCAAGCTCAGTAATAATTGTAAACGCAATTATCAGCGAGTAGAACAGAAATGTGATAAAAGCAAACTGGAATCCTGTCGGGTCAGCGTTTTGCTTAAGCAGCAGCCATGGCAAAAATACACCAGGTATGAAATAGGATATGTTCAGATACAGCATTTTTCTGCCTGAACCCGTTTTGCTTCGGGTTTCAAGCTTTAACAGCAGACTGCCAAGTACTTTAACTTTATTTATCAATAATTTATATTACCCGGGCTGTTATTCCTGTTTTTTCTCTTCAAGCTCTTTTAAATATTGCTGGTATAATTGAATGTTCTTTTTATGTTCTTCATAACTCTCAGCAAAACGGTGAGAGCCGTCGCCTTTGGCGACAAAATAAATATACTTATTTTCTTCGGGCATTAACGCGGCAAGTATTGAGCTTAACCCCGGGTTATTTATCGGACCGGGAGGAAGTCCTTTGTTCAAATAGGTATTGTATGGCGATTCTATCTTAAGATCACTATATAACAACCTGTTCTTGGGTCCGCCGGGCAGTATATACTGCACAGTTGGATCAGCCTGCAGCCGCATTCCCTTTTTTATCCTGTTGTAATAAACCCCCGAGATGGTCTTCTTTTCAGGTTCAAACTTTGTTTCACCTTCAATTATCGAGGCCATTGTAACCAGGTCGTTCAGGCTTAATTTTCTGTTTGTCATTTCTTCACGTATCTCCGGGGAAATGCGTTTGCGGAAAGTTGCCGCCATCAATGAAACAATTTCCTTTTCACGGTTCAGTGAAGTGAATCTGAATTGGTATGTATCGGGGAATAAGTACCCCTCAAGATCTTTCGCTTCTATTCCCAGCAGCCTTATCAGGCTGTCATTTTTCGCTTCTTCTACAAACCGGGCTGAATCAACCCCGATCTGCCTCTGCAATAACCTGCCCATCTGCCTGATATTCAGGCCTTCGGGAATTGTTACCGTAACCGTTCTGATCACTGAAGGATCAGTTATCGTATTAAGTACATTCAGGTAAGTTAATCCATTGGGAATTCTGTATTCACCCGGTATCAGATTATCCTGGTATCCAAACAGCCTTCCAAGCGCGATAAATACATAACGGTTATATATTGCCTGGCTTTCTTCAAGCTTAACTGCAACGCTTCTCAGGTTATCACCCCTGGTGATCTTTATAACAACGTCACCGGCTGAATTGTTGTATATCCTGTTCATAAATCCCAGCTGCAGTAATAAGAACACTGCGAATGAAATTATAAATACTGCCGGGAATATTATTCTTTGGCGCATCAGCCGGATTTTTTATTTTAGTTTTATTGAATCCTGTTTGGTTTCTCCCAGTCCGCTAATAATCCTTAGGGCTGTTGTATCGTTTGGGTTTGTTTCCAGATATTTTCCGATGATATTTTTTGTTTCGGGGATCTTGTTCTGCGCTTTGTACAGGTTTGCCAGCGAAAGTATTGCGTCTCTATAACCGGGGTAAATTTCTATTGCCTTCAGCAGACTTTTTTCTGCGTTCCCGGGATCGTTCAGCGCCGTGTAAACATACGCAAGTCTAATGTATGTTAGTGAGCTGTTCGGATCCATAGCCGCTACCTGCTTCAAGACACTCAGTGCCTGCTGGTACTGCCTGGCGTTTATGAAGTTCACTGCATACTGAATACCGCTGTTAACTTCTGCTGAAAGAATATGGATCTTATCGGGTTGATACCTGAAGATCTGCATTATTTCAAAGTTCTGGTCGCCGAATTCAATCAGCGGTTCATCGTTAACCACCTGGAACCACTCCTTTAAAAAAGCCATATATGATACCTTCTGCGATTTCATCTGTTCAAGTACAAAATCCACAAATTCTGTTTTATTCAGCCTGGAAATAAATTCCGGGTTTATCAAACCAACTACATCAAGTACTTTCCTTTCAGAATAAAACGCGATCGCACCAACATCGTGAGTCGCAATTATGGAACTTTCCGGTGTATTATCCTTAAGCCACTTTGCGGCAACAACCTGTCTTATGTATATGTGCCTTGACTGATCCTGGTAGTTCTTCCTGTTTTCATAATATCCGGAGGCAAAATATACAACAGTACCTGCCAAAAGGATCATATTAAGACCATTGACAAGTTTTTTATCATTCATAAAATTTGCAAGCCAAATAAAGAATTGCCTGCCGCCGTAAACTGCGAGCAATATGTAGAACGGAAATACCGGCATCATATATCTGCCGAAGCGGTGAGCGTATGGAAGCTTATACCAGTACATAAAAATCAATATCGCTATAAAAAGAAACGCCGGTATAAGAGGATTGTACCTTAACCTGAAGCTATCGTTGATAAGCTTAACAATCCCGAAAACAAACGGAATAAAAATAAGTATATAAGCTGATTCAGTGAAGTACTCCCACACCTCAGTTTTAAGGAAATCTCCCCGGCTGCGGAACTCAGCTGAATAATAAGCTATTTTTGCTCCGTAGGTATTTGGTAAAAGGGACCCTGATATAATATAATTCATTACAAAATACGCCGCCATTATGAAACCGAATATTCCTGCAATTTTATACAGATCTTTCTTTTCAAACAAAGTAACATCTGCGTTTTCTTTCGGTGCTTTATTTTTCAGGTAAACCCTCAGGAAGTAATCTATCGCTATTGCCCCAATAAATGCAAGCGCGTCTGGCCGCGTCCAGAATGTCAAACCGAGTGTTACGGCAAAGCCAATGGGGTTCATTTTGCGGTAATAATAGTAACAGGCAATCAGCAGGAAAATATACATCGTGGTTTCCATACCCGTTACCGTTATAAGATTCAGCCATTTATCAAACACAAGCAGCAACGCTGCGGCTATAGCCAGCCAGTTTTCTTTAGGGAATGTAAGCGATGAAAGCCGGTAGAAGTAATATATTGAAAGAGTAAAAAATATGATACCCAGTATATAGCTTAGCCACATTTCATTTTTGGTAATAAAAAATCCTGCAGCGAGTATAATTGTGTATAGCGGCGAGGTTGAGCCGGCAGTTACTATTTCATTCTTAAAATATGAAAAGCTGCCGTATTCAGCAATGTTCTTTGCGAATTGCAGGTGTATCCACGGGTCATCCAGGGGGAAACTGTAATACTGGTTAACAGAGTAAGCGTAATTAATGTAATAATATGGCAGTCCTATAGAAAGTAACAGCAATACCGCGAGAATAACTGCTTGTGCAGTTTTGTTCAAGTTCAGATTGAGACTGATATCCGCCACCTGCCTCGCGTTTTTTTGTCTTTTTTCCTGCTTTTTGGTACCCTTTGCCATTTTTTAACTCATTACTTATTTGTTGAAATGCCGTAAATAGAAGCTCAAAAATAGCGATTTTATGGCTGTTATTCAATTTAATTGAGAAATCTTTTAGAACCTGTTTGGATTATAGATAATAATAATTATATTAACCGAATAACTAAAATAAACGGAGAAATAAAATATGATACAAAATCACATTATAATGATCGTAAATGCTGTGATCTTAATAGCTTTGGGTGTTTACGGATATTCTTCGTCCGGCAGCCCCACGGCATTGATCGCTCCCGGGATCGGGCTTGTTCTGTTCATTCTTTCTTTTCCAACCAAAAAAGATAACCATGTTGCCGCGCATATTGCAGTTGGTCTAACCCTGGTAGCGGCAATTACTTTTATTATTATTGGGATCCGAAGAGCTAATCCCATGGTAATTGCAATGGGTGTTATTACATTTTTGTGCTTCGATCTTTACATCCTGAATTTCATTTTAAGGAAGAAAAAAAGGGAAGCAAATAAATTACCTGAATAATTTACTTTCGTTGATCTTTAATGCATTGGTATTTAACAAAAAAGGGGCGTTAGCCCCTTTTTATATTGTGTAATCTGAAAAATTATTTTACCAGAGTAAGCTTTTTTGTATCTTTTAAGATATTGCCGCTTTCTGTTCTTGCTTCAACGCTATACATGTAAATACCTGTGCTTAACGCTGATGCGTTCATATCAACAGCGTAAGTGCCTGCTGAGTAGTTTGAATTAACAAGTGTCATTACTTCTTTTCCAAGCATATCGTAAACCTTCATTGTAACAAAGCTTCTTTCAGGTATAGAGAAGTTGATCTTTGTTGAAGGATTGAACGGATTAGGATAATTCTGTGAAAGTGAGAAATTCTCTGCAATTGTGCTTATGTTTGAAATTCCCACGAGACTTCCCCATGTCCTGAAAACCGTAAATCCATCTATATCTAGAGTAGAAGCGTTTGCAGCTGAGCCTTGTCTAAGAACCATTCTGCTGATGTTAACGGCGTCAGTTGCAGCAGCTGTTATCGGTCCTATTGTTGGCGAAGGCTCAACGCCTGGGATTGCCCCGGATAAAACAAAAATACTTAACTGATCGTCTGTAGTAGTTCCTGTATTAAATGTATATTTTGCAATCACCAAATATGTTGTGCCAAAAGAATAAGTTCCGGCAGCATAAGTAGCAGCTTCTGTGCTTTTAGAAACCCCAATTTGGAATCCCCCGGCAGTAGATTTAATGAATGTTCTCATTGTGTACAGTGTTGTGCTTGTACTGGGAAGCAAGGCAAAGAAATAATCACCAGTCGCTTGGGCTGAATCAACACTGACCAAGAAAGAAATGTATACACTGTTTGTGTTCACTGAATCAAACTGTTTGTATACATCTTGTCCATTATTGGTTAACCTAACCATTTCTCCAATACCGGAGTTGGTATAGCCTGAATATGTAAGATTTCCTGTTGCTACAGTTACAGTATTAACATAACTGTTGATCCATGTCCACCCATGAGCAGTTAATGAATCGCCTGTCGGATAACTAAAATTTTCATTTAATAATATCTGACTTTTTGTACTTAGAGTAACTGAAAATATCATGACAGCAGCTATAAGAAGTAATATTCTTCTCATGAATTCATCTCCTTTAATTAATAAGATATATGTTTATTGATTTCTGATACAAATATACGGATTTTAGGATTAATTAACCGTGAGAAAATTGTTAAGAAAACATTTGAAAAAGTGGTTAAAATTGAGGTAAATTAAGGTTTTTGTTAGGTTTGTATAACGTTATTAGGTTACGGGGTCTTTTAGGATTTATTTTGTTTAGTGTGATACTACCTGTTTACTGATTTTATTTTTTCCAGATATTTTTGTATCAAAAGTTCATAATCTTCAGTGTAATCTTCTTTCTGAAGTTCCAGAGCGTCCTGGTTTACACCGTTTATTATGTTAGGCTTAGAAATAACAATTTCCGGCGGAGAGCTGCGCTCGAAATTTTTGCCGGGCCTTGATTCCCGTTTCTGCTCAAAGTCCTTTTCCCTGGTTGAGAGCTGGAAGTCCAGCATCCTTGAAAGTATTTTTTCCTGGCGCTTTTTGGTTTCAGGGGTAACATTATTTTCCTGAAGATCCTTTATTATCTCCTGCATATCTTTTTGTACCTGGTCTAGGTTTCCAAGCATTTTTTTGCCGTCAACTTCCTGCTGCTTCTTGAATTCCTCATTAAGCTGGTTTACCCCGTCCTTTATCTGCTGCTGCTCCATTGCCAGCTTCTGCATCTGTGCCATCTGTTCCTGCGAAAGCTTACCCTGGTTACCGTTTGGCATCATCCCCTGCATCTGATTATTCAGCTGCTGCTGCTTTGCTATCATCTGCTGAAGCTGTTCCAGCAGCTGCTGTAAACCCTGCCCCGGTTTTTTACCGTTGCCGGGTTTTCCGCTTTGGCACATCTGCTGCATTTTTTCCGCGGCTTTATCAAGTGATTCTTTGGCATTACCCTGGGATTTGTTCGCGCTTTGCCCCTCTTTTTTACTCAGCTGCTCCGATGCTTTCTGCATTTCATTGAATGCGTCACCAAGATTTTTACTCATCATCGGGCTCATACCCATCTGCTGAGCCATACTCATCATTTCTTCGGTAAGATTCGAAAGCTCGTTCTGAAGCTTATCCTGCTGCTTTTTATTTTCCTGGAAGTCTTTCGGGTCAGTGTTTTTATCAAAACTCTCAGATTCATCCATCAATTCCTGCTGTTTCTTGGACATTTCCTTCAGCCTTTCAAGGAATTCCTGCATCTTTTCCATCATCTTGCTGTTCTCTTTATCCATCATGCTTTGAAGCATATCCTGCATCTGCTGGTTCAGGTCATTGAGGTCTTGTGATATCTGTTCCTGCTGCTTCTGAGATTGCTCCTGGTTGCCCTGTTCAAGGTTCTGCTTGGAATTCTGCATTTTCTGCTCGAGCATTTTTTTCATTATCTCCTCAAGCATCTTCTGCATTTCCTTGCTCATCTGCTGATCTCCCGCTTTTTTGAAGTTCTCTGAAAGCTCCTTCATCTGCTTCTGGAAATCCTGCATGTTGTTCTTAACATCTTCCTGCTTTTTTGATTGATCGTTCAGAGCGTTCTTATCATTTTTATCTGTACTTTTTGTTTCTTCCTTTAACGCATCCTGCTTCTTGGCAATATCATCAAGTTTCTGGGTTAGTTCTCCCATCTTCTGCTCGTTCATAATTTTATTGAGCAGTTCCATGGTCTTTTCAAGCGACTTCTTAAAATTTTCTTCATCGAACTTAAAGTTCTTCATCGCTTCTTTAAGCTGATCCTTATTCATATTCTTCATCGCTTCCTGGAGTTTCTTCAGCGCTTCACGCAGTTCCTTGGAATCGATCTGCTGGAACATTTTCTGCAGTTCCATATACTTATCAAGTGTTTCCTGTGAAAGCTGGCTGTTCTGCTGCAGGTCTTTCATCAGCTCATCAAGCTTCTGCTGGGTTGAATTCAGGTTGTTCTGAATATTTTCCAGCTTCTGCTGCATTTCCTGGTTCTTCTTCGGATCGTTCAATCCCATTTCCTCGGGATTCTTTTCCATCTTATCTTTAAGCTCATCCAGATCCTTCTTAAGCTCCATGGCTTCTTCCATCGCGGTTTTTAAGGAATTTTCCACTTCATCTTTCGTCTTTTCGGTTTTCTTAAGCAATGATTCAATGGAAGGATATATCAGCCTCTTCACTTCACTCCTTGACATTTTTGGCCCGCTGAAACCATCATTATCATACACTTCAACAAAGTACTCAACAACATCTTCCGAGCCGAGATTGAGCGTTGAAAGGTTCCATACAAACGGAACTTCAAGACCGGTTGCATCCGTATTTTTTACAGGAATATCGCTGTAGCGGTAATCCTTATCTGCGGGTCCGAACCTGGAACTCACGGTTTTGTAACCAATGCGCATTTTTGTGAAACCAAAATCATCGGTAACTCTTGATCTTACAAGCAGCTCGCGTTTACCCTGCACGTTCAGGTCGCTGTTATCAGGTTCAATAATAGAAATTCCTGGGAATTGATCCGGAAACACCCGCACTGTAAAATCCTTTGGATTTGTTGCGGTAAGCTCCTTACCGTTAAAATCTTTTACAACATTGATTGTGAATGTACCATTAGATACCGCCACAAATGAACCGCGCGCGGTTTTACCTGTGATTTCCATTGTCCCCGGTGCTGTCGCGCCCGCAAACTGTATCATAGAACGGCTTAAATCATCGCTGGCATCAACTTCTACATATATAGTGCTGCCTGCTATGGTTGTAATTTCACCTGATTCAATAACTCTGGAAGGCAATTTTGTATACGCCGGCGGGTAAACAGTAATTTTAACTGATTTTATAACAGGTCGGTTTGTAATTGTTACTGTATATGGACTGCTTTTTACACCTCTGTATTCAAACCAGTATATTGTCTGCGAATTTATATTCTTAATTGTAGTTTTGAATTCATTGTTCGAGGCTGCCTTGATCTTCTCATCATTTTCAGAAATTTCAATTCCATCCGGTGTAACTTCGCGGGTGTGAAAAGTAACTTCATCGGTTGTGTAAGCCGGGTCATGGAATTTTATGAGCGCGGTTACATCAAGGCTTTCGCCTTTGGATAGCTCTACATTACCGGGCTTAACCTCAAAGGCTATCCCCAGAGTGTTATCTACGAAAGTGAAATTATAATTAACTATTCTGTTTGCGGCTGCAAGAAATGTGTTTGGGAAAGCGAACATAAGGAGCGTGAATACACTGAATGCGGATACAAAAAATATGAGAAGTGAATTATTTTTCTTAAAGCTGACCGAACTTTTGAAATCAAGAGGTTTAGCCTGTTCATTCACCTGGCTTATAGTTTCAGCAGCTAAATCATTTGAAAATATATGATCACTTTTATTTGTGTAGCTGTAAAGCTGAATTGCGTTTACAAGGTTGTCTTTGATCTGAGGGTATGAACCGCCAATTCTGCGCGCGTATCTTGTTACAGTCTCAGGTCTGTGCAGCCTCGAAATTGAGCTGAGCGCGCCTGCTATAATTGTAACAGCAGTAGCTATGAATGCGGAGATAAATCCGAAGAAGATAATTTTTCGCAGGGTAACAGAAAGCTCAAAAACCGCTTCGAGCGAAATTAACAAAAATGCCAGGATTGTAAAAGCTAGCAGCATCATAACTGCACGCCGCAGGGCGGCAAAAAGAATATCTTTCTTGCCGACTTCAGTAATTCTGCTTAAAAAACTTCTATACGTAAGCTCTAAACTGCTCATATTAATATGTTTAGAGGGCGTGTTATTTGCGGTTTATTGATGGTTTCTTATCTATTTAAGCTTAATTATGCTAATATTGTTCCCAAAATGCAAGATAAATTATACAGGCTAAAAATGAACTTTCTTTTCAATAAACAAAATTATCAGAAATCACTATATTTGAGGTATGAAAGATATCGTTAAATTTCTCTTGTGTCTTATTTCAGTTTTTGTGATCCAATGTTGTGGAAAATTGGATGAAAATAAAGCTGTAAGAGTAAGTTGCGATGCTGATAAAATTGAATTACTATTAAAGGACATCATGAGCAAACGATACTTTTTCAATGACATAAAGCCTGTTGGTGAGGATAGCGTTTATTATAGAAATGTACTTCGATTGAAGAATATTCCAATTCGTGATTCTGTATTTTATTGGAAGATCACGTCAAGAGTTAATCCGGATTCTATAAAACTTGATTTGCTAACGGATACTGTGAATCAATATGTAAACACTAACTCACTTGGTATTAAATTAGATAAGACAGATTGGGACACCACTGATGTTGTAATGGATATAAGTTTTGGTCAGAACAAGTTTGCACATAATTGGTCAAAGTATCATTACAAATTTGATAACAATGAGTGCAAATGGTTTTTGCTAGATTCGGTTTACAATGAATATTAAACCTCTGTGTTCTCTGTGGTAAATTGCTTTATATTATGACTGAAAACAACCTTTCGCATCCAGCCCCTTAGATTGTCGCATTTACACAGCAATTATACTAAAATAGTTCACCAGATTTGTAACGAAACAAAAATGATTTAAATAACAAATAAAAAGTTCTATCTGCACTAACATGTAAAATATAATGAGAAAAATAATCGTCTTATCCATGATAACCCTTGACGGCGTCATGCAGGCGCCGGGCGGCTCCAAAGAGGATGCTTCCGAAGGGTTTAAATATGGCGGCTGGGTTGAACCTTATGGTGATAAAGCTTATGGTAAAGTCGTTCGTGAAGAACTTAAGCCCGCTGAATATCTGCTGGGCAGAAAGACATTTGAGATCTGGGAACCATACTGGCCAAAGCATGCTGACTTCTGGCCGGGCATCAATGATGGCAAAAAATATATAATTTCTAAAACAAGAAAAAAATCCGATTGGGAAAATTCAATTTTTATAAAAAGCCTTGCTGATATCAAGAAGCTAAAAAGATCCAGGGGTACTGATCTCCATGTATGGGGCAGTGCTAAACTTGTTCAGCTTCTGCTTAAGAATGATCTGGTTGATGAACTCCGGCTAAAAATTCACCCGCTTATACTTGGTAAAGGAAAGAAGCTGTTCGAAGGCGGTACGGTTCCTACTGCATTTAAATTAGTTAAAAGTATTATTACAACAACCGGAGTTATTATTGCTTATTATAAACGTGCCGGAAAAGTGAAAACAGGCAATGTTAAGGCTTAGCAGTTATAAACATCATTGAAGATCGCATGAACATAAAAGAACAGATCAAGAATTATATTGAAAGCCAGCCGGAAGCAAAACGCATTGATATGCATGCGCTGCACGGTGCTATAATGGGAGTAATGCCTGAGTGTAAATTGTGGTTCATGGATGGTAAAAACAGTGAAAATAAAGTAGTATCAAATCCTAACATAGGGTACGGAGTTCAGACAATTAAGTATGCTGATGGTAAAACCAGGGAATTTTATCAAATCGGTATGAGCGCAAACACAACCGGAATCTCTGTATATATCATGGGCATCAAAGATAAGAAATACTTAGCCGAAAATTTTGGTAAAAAACTCGGCAAAGCCAGCGTGAGCGGATATTGCATTAAGTTCAAAACACTTAATGATATAAACATTGATGTACTCCAGGCCGCAATACGGTATGGAGTTAAGGCATCGAAATAGCTAACAATATCACTGTTATAAAGCATTTCATTTGAGTTCTAAGTGTTTTTAGTGCCTTAGTGGTGAAAACCGAATTCAATTATTCAGCACATAAACTATAATATTAGTGCCCATTTTAAAGGATTCTTCGCGCTTTTCAGGGGGATCGTCATGCTCGCGTGACTCTGCCCAGCCATCGGATATGTTGGTCTCATAAGTATAATACACGCACAACCTGCCGTTTAAGTAATAGCCAAAGCCCTGCGGGGGCTTTGCATCGTGTTCGTGGATCTTGGGTAATCCCGCCGGGAAGCTGAAATGTGAATTGTAAATTTTATGGTCAAACGGCAGTTCCTGCATTTTCTGTTCAGGGAAAACTTTTTCAATTTCACGCCTGAAGGCTTTATCCATTCCGTAATCATCATCTGCATACAAAAATCCACCGCGCTCAAGATATTGCCTTAAGCGTTTTACTTCAGTATCACTGAAAGAAATATTACCATGTCCGGTAATTAATATAAAAGGGAAATTAAAGATATCATCTGAGTTGATATCAACTGAATAAAATTTCGATTCATCAACATCAATCACAGTATTTTTCTTCAGGTAATCCATCATATTCACTTCTGCTGAGGGGTCATTGTACCAATCACCCCCGCCGGAATATTTAAGCCTTACAATCTTAAATGATGAGGATAGCTTGTTGATACCATCGTTTTGTGAGTAAACTGATGCTGCAGCAAAGAAGGCTAAAATTACGAGGAAGATTTTTTTCATATTAGAATTAAAAATGATGCAGATGAATTTACATTAGCTTTGATTAATTGAATGTGGAACATTCGAATCGATTTCATTTTCAGTATCATTCAGCAGTCCATCAGCAATAGTAGTTTCGAAATCTTTTATCAAATCAGAGTCTTCCAGACTTCTTCTCTTATATCCTTCGATCATCTGTTGTTCAAGTTCATTCATATCAAAAACTAATTAAATTTGAAAAGTTCAATATTCAAGATTCCTGCCTTCGCAGGAATGACAAAGTTAAATACTCAATCTATCTTTTTCATTCTAACAGTAGAACGCGATAAAAAATGCCCGCCGGCTTCGCCCCAGGAATAATTATAACTCAGGTCGTTGTTATCCCACAGCTCAATGGTAATTTCTTCACGGAAGATATTGTTATCCTCAGGGTCGCCATAACCAAAAATGAACAGGCTGTGTTTAGGCGATACCTGCCTGTACCTTCTCAGGTCAAACCTCACCATTGTGCCAATATTATTGTTCAGTGTCCACAAACCCAGTTTGTTTTCGTTATCGTAACATATTATAGTATACTCTTCATTATACAAAACAGTATCTTCGTTGTATAATACTGTATCCTTATTGAATTCCGTTCCTTCCATTCCAATGGCTTTGTATCTGAATGAAACGCCTTTATGGTTAACCACAGATTTCACCTCAAGTATTCCCTTGAAATCTTTCTTTTCGTGGTTTACTCCTATTCCCATGTACTTGCCTTCGCGTTTTGTAAGAAGCTCGAGCAGGTTTAATTTTTTACTCTTTGGCACTTATTTATTCTGTTTAATCCCGTTAATTTGAATTTGTTCCCATTTATCTCTTATAATACTGTACAGTTTAAGATCATGATATTCGTTTTTGGCGAAAAGCCTTTTCCTCAGGATCCCTTCATATTCCAGTCCGCATTTTATCATTACTTTTTCTGAAGCAGTGTTAACCGGTTTGCATGTTGCCTCAACCCTGTTAAGCCTCATATGTTCAAAACCGTACCTGATAACTTCATTAAATGCTTCGGTGGTATAACCCTTGTTCCAGAAATCTTTAGATAGCGCGTAACCAACTTCCCCGTAGCTGTTTGGCAATGACCATACATGGTAACCGATAGTTCCGATCAGTTTACCAAGCTCTTTATGAATAATGCCCCACGGACTCGGAATGCCTTCCCGGTATTGCTGTGTAATGAACCTGAGATAGTGCATGGTGTCAGAAATATTTCTGTGATACTCCCATGTAACATGCTCAGCCACATCCGGATTAGAGGCGTAATCAAATACATCGCCTGCATCGCGCATTGAAAGTTTTCTAAGCCTTAAGCGTTCTGTTTCAAGAATAGGGAGATTCTTAAATATGTCGTAAGCTCTTTCAGTCATCTTGCCATTAAAGAAAACAAATTTATCTTAATTTGATAATATTTAATAGGAAAATACTTCTGCTTACACATTAGTTCTTTCTTAATGATGTTAAATTATTAGTTTGGATTGTTATTTGAAACAGATATGAGTAATTTTGACTTTAAATCCAATAAAATGGCTGAAAATTACAAAAAAATAAAACAAATCTACGAAGGTAAAGCTAAGAAGCTTTATACTTTAAAAGGGCATAATGACCTGTTATTGCAGGAATTCAAAGATGATGCCACCGCGTTCAATGCACTTAAAAAAGGGAAAATACTGAATAAAGGTATTATTAACTGTGAACTTACTACTTTTCTGTTTACCTACCTCAGCAAAAAGGGAGTGAGAAATCACTTTGTGAAGCAGATCTCGCCTAATGAAATGATCATTAAACGGCTTAAGATCATTCCCATTGAAGTAGTTGTCCGCAACATTGCCGCAGGAAGCCTGCTTAAGAAAACCAATTTTAAAGAAGGCTACCAACTGGCAAAGCCCATTGTTGAATTCTACTACAAAGATGATTCACTCGGCGATCCTATGATAAGTGATTCTCACGCGCTGGCAATGAAGATTGCGGATGAAAAGGATATAAAGAAGCTGAAACAAATGGCCGGGAAGATCAATTCAATACTTAAACCCTTCTTCTTAAAGAGGGGATTAAGACTTGTTGATTTTAAACTTGAGTTCGGCAAAGATAAAACAGGCAGCATAATGCTTGGTGATGAAATTACTCCCGATACCTGCAGACTGTGGGATAAAAAGACAAACAAGAAGCTTGATAAAGACCGCTTCAGATTTGATCTTGGCGGAGTGAATGAAGCATATGCGGAAGTCAGAAAACGAATAATAGGAAAGTAACGGGTTTAAATATCAATTGAGACTTACAATTTACGGCAGAAGCACAGTTCTTACAGCATTATTGATAACACTTGCTGTTGATATTGCCGCGCTTCTTATTCCAAATGAAATTGCAAAACTTGTTTTGCTTGTTCTTTCTGTGGTGTTTATTTCTTTTACGCTTTACTTTTTCCGTGACCCGGTAAGGCATGTACCCAAAGATCTCAAAAGCGGAGATATAATTTCACCCGCTGACGGCAAAGTAATGATGATCGAAGAAATCGAAGAAAATGAGTTCATAAAGGGTCCCGCAAAGGTCATAGGGATTTTTCTATCACCATTGAATGTTCATGTAAACAGGGTGCCGATTTCAGGTACAGTTAAATTCTACCAGTATATAAAAGGTGAATTTATAGCCGCGTATGATCATGCTTCCGCTGATAAGAATGAAAGAACGGTTATTGGAATTGAAGGCGAGAGATTTAAGGTGCTGTTTAAACAGATCACGGGTTTTGTTGCAAGACGTATTGTATGTGAATTAAGGGTCGGCGATAAAGTTAAGATCGGTGAAAAATTCGGTATGATAAAATTCGGCTCAAGAACTGATGTTATTATGCCAATAAACGCAAATATAAAAGTGAGTGTTAACCAAAAAGTAACAGGCGGTATCACATTGCTTGCGGAGGTTCCTGAATAAGTGAAAAACCGCATGGGATTCATACCAAGCTTATTCACAGTGCTGAACCTGTTCTGCGGGTTTATGGCAATTATACATGCCGATGCGCTGAATTTTGAACAGGCTGCGCTATTTATTCTGTATGCGGGTTTGTTTGATATGTTTGATGGCGTTGTTGCGAGATTTACAGGCACATCTTCAAAATTCGGGGTGGAGCTTGATTCCCTGGCTGACCTTGTTTCCTTCGGTGTTGCACCCTCATTTATTTTATACAAAGTATACTTCTTCTCACTTGATGGTATCGGCATCGCGCTTTCAGCGCTGATAATGATCTTCGGCGCATTGCGCCTTGCAAGATTCAACGCCCAGCTTGTAGGGTTTGATAAGAATTATTTCAGCGGCGTTCCGGTTCCTATTCCCGCTGTTACGGTTTCATCATTTATACTGTTCTATTACAATCAGAATTTTAACGCGCAGGTAAGCGAAATTTTTCTTTATTGTATAGCGATCGTGCTGCCGCTGCTGATGGTAAGTAAGTTCAAGTACGATACAACTCCAAAGTTCAATAAACGCGAAGTAAAAGAACATCCCGTTAAAACTATAATTGTAATTCTTTCTGTGATATTGATATTGGTTACAAAAGGGGAAGGATTGTTCGCGTTTTGTTTATTTTATATAAGTACGGGTATTTTCCGCAGCACTAAAAACCAGATACGTAAAATTTTTTTCAGAAAAAAGGTGAGTAGTGATGAAACTGATGCTGATGAACTTAAGCTGAAGGAATCGAATTAATTTAAGCTAAAATCTCTTTTAAACCCTTAACCAATACTTCAATATCAGCCTCATTATTAAATCTGCCAAATGATATTCGAATTGATGATCTTGCGGTATCATCATCATAGCCTATGGTTTTAAGTACATGGGAGGGCTGCACTGAACCTGAGGTGCAGGCTGAGCCCGAAGAAACAGCAATCCCTTTCATATCCAGCTTGATCAAAAGCGTATCAGGATCAATTTTTGTGGTTTCAGGATTAAACGATATGTTTACTATGTTGGGGATAAATACACCCCCCTGCTTCGCAGTACCTCTCTCAAGAGGGGAATTATCCTGATGAGAATTAATGATCATTTTGTTGCCTATTTGAGAACTTAATTCAGAAATTAATTTATTTCTGAGTCCACTAGATTTCTCAATATCCGCATTCATTTCATCTTTTAATATCTCAATGGCTTTTTTAAATCCGGCAATTGCGGGAATGTTTTCTGTTCCGCCGCGCCTGTCGCGTTCCTGCTTTCCGCCGTGCATGAATTTATCCACATGTGAATCCTTCTTAATATACAAAACCCCGAGACCCTTTGGTCCGTATATCTTATGCGCAGAAAATGATGCGAAGTTTACACCAATATCACTAACATTGAGTTTCACTTTACCCAACGATTGAACCATATCACTATGAAGCATTACCGGTATATTATTTAATGATACTGCAATTGATTTAACATCATTTATTACACCAAGCTCGTTGTTTGAGTGCATCACAGAAACGAGAAAGGTTTTATCTGTTATGGAATCCTTCAATTCCTTCAGATCAATTTCACCAAATCTGTTTGTTTTAAGATACGTAATATTAAAACCAAACCTTGACCTCAGATATTCTGCAGAATCTAAAACCGCGGAGTGTTCAATTGCTGTTGTTATGATATGATCTTTCTTACCCAGGTTATAAAAGGCAGAGCCTTTTATGGCAAAGTTATTTGCCTCCGTGCCGCCTGATGTAAAGTATATTTCAGATGACCTGACGCCGATAAACTCAGCAAACAAATCCCGGGTATCTTCAAGCATCACCTTGGCTTTCCTGCCGGCTTCATGCACCGATGATGGATTGCCGTAATTCTCATCAAGCCAGGGGAGCATTGCTTCCTTTACCCGTGGATCAATTGGCGTAGTTGCGGCATTATCTAAATATATCACGTTCATAAGAAGCAAAGTTACCTCAAAATTCAGGGTTGTTCAATTCATTTTCTAATAGGGCGATATTCAAAACAACATAGCACAAAAAAATATTTTAAGTTATCTTTGTTGTACAATGTATAAAAAGATCATCAAACCGCTTTTATTTGATTACGACCCTGAAAAAGTCCATAATTTTACCATAAATAAACTTTCCGGTTCACTTTTTCCTGCAATGTTAAAACTGCTCTGCGGTTTTGAAGATAAAAAGCTTGAAACTAAAGTGGGCAGGCTTACTTTTCGTAATCCTATCGGACTCGCTGCCGGAATGGATAAAAACGCTACCGCGCTTGCCGGATGGGATGCAATGGGCTTTGGCTTCGCGGAAGCCGGCACAGTTACACCGCTGCCGCAGGAGGGCAATCCCAAACCAAGAATGTTCCGCCTGCCGGAATATGGCGCTATCATTAACAGACTGGGATTCAATAACGCGGGAGCTGATGAGTTTGAAAAAAATCTGGAAGCCTCAAAGGAAAAGTTAAGTAAAGATTTTATTGTTGGCGTTAATATTGGCAAGAATAAACACATTGAGCTTGATGACGCGTACCAGGATTATAAATTTTCATTTGAAAAATGTTTTGAATCCGCCGACTACTTTACAATAAATGTAAGTTCTCCAAACACCGAAGGATTAAGACAGCTGCAGCAAAAGAAATTCCTTGATGAAATTCTAAAACATCTGCAGCAGCTGAATTCTGAGCTTGATACAACATATTCTGATTCCGCTAAGGATATTTACCTGAAAATCGCGCCTGACCTCACCGAAGCGGAGCTTGATGATATTATACAGGTATCAATTGATAATAACATCACAGGACTTATCGCCACCAATACAACAATTTCCCGGGATACGCTGCCGGAAGGGGAATATGAATCCGGTGGGCTCAGCGGCAAACCGCTTGAGCCAATTTCGAATTCTGTGTTAAAATATGTTATGAAAAAAGCAGATGGAAAACTTGTTGTAATAGCCTGCGGCGGAATATCATCTTACGATGATGTGAAGGAAAAGCTTGATCTTGGCGCGTCACTTGTACAGATATATACAGGTCTTGTTTACGAGGGACCGGGATTAATAAAAGCAATTAAGAAGAAGATGGCATCTGAGCTCAAATAGAACTCCCAATGGAAATCCAATTTTCAGAATTTAAAATTTCACAAAAACAAGAATTGATCAATTTCCTTTCTTGCGGTTCCTGGCCATTTCACAGTACACCAAATCTTTCTAAGGATAAACTTGAAAATCAATTTGATGAAGGCTACTTCATAGGCGAAGGTAACAAAACATTCCTGATATTGAATGATGACGGATCGATTGCCGGCGTTATGAGATTGTTCGATCTGGGCTCGGGACCTGATGATGATGAAACCCCGCTCTTTGATATCAAGATAAAAGAAGAAATGCGCGGCAAAGGAATAGGCAAACAGGCACTGAAATGGCTTACTGATTTTGTTTTCGCCAACTACCCAAACAAACTTCGCTTCGAGGCCACTACGAGAATTGATAACACTGCAATGCGAAAAGTGTTTGAGCATTGCGGCTTTGTAAAGGAAGCTCACTACCGTGAGGCGTGGCCGGATGCAGATGGAAACCGGTATGATTGTACGGGGTATTCTATTCTGCGGAGCGACTGGCAAAACAAAACTAAAACGCCTGTAAAGTTTGATCTTTGAAATTCTATTATATAGTTCTATGCAGAATAAAGTGCAGAACTACTCATTCCGCTTCAGCCATGTTATGGCATCTTCCCTGTTATAAAAAATTCTTACATTATAGCCGCGGTTCTGGCAGGCATTTTCATAGAATTTGACGTTATCTTCTACGAATTTATTTCGGGGTATTATCAATGCCTCTGAAGTTCTGGTGTCTATCCCCATTTTTTCGAACATGTTGATGGAATCATAAACGTTCAGAATTGATGGGGTTACTTTCATTTCCCGCAGATCAGTCAATACAAGGAGGCATCTTTTTTCTGAATTGAACTTAATGAATTCAGCTATAGCGCTTTTGTATTCGCTATCAGAAACTGTACCTGTGTACTTAATTTCTATTCTCTCAGGTTCCGAGCCTGTTTCAATCTTATAAGGCATCTTGTTAATTGTTTAATTCCGGCGTTCTAAATCCTTGCCGGGTCAGATTTTGTGAAATTACTTTCAGTATTCCCTGTATTCAGCGTTCCGGCCGGTTCAAAAAGCATCACCCAGACCTCTTCTTCGGCATAAGGGCAGTGCTCAACACCTTTAGGTATAATAATAAACTCATTTTCATTGATCTTCTTTTCACCGTCACGATGTTTCATAGTGAAACTGCCCCTTATCACATAGAACATTTCGTCTTCATTTTCGTGTTTATGCCAAACAAATTCACCTTTAAATTTAACAAGTTTCACATGCTGCCCGTTGAGTTCACCGGCGATCTTTGGATCCCAGTAAGAACTTATCATCTCAAGTTTTTCGTGTACGTTTACTTTTTCCATATCAATATTTTACAATTCCATTGAATAAAGCAGCAGATCCTCAGGGTCGCCGGGCATATTTATCTTCTTGTCAAACTTCATTCCCAGCTTCTCAAGCAGTTTAATCGAAGCTGTATTATACGGAACAGTAATGGCTGCAAGTTTACTAAGCTTCAGTTTTTCTTTGGCAAAAATCACTACGGCGGCTGTTGATTCAAACGCATAACCCATATTTTCATATTCCGGAAGCAGGGCAAACCCGATATCTGTATCCTCAAGCGCTTCGCGCTTAACCAGTCCGCTCATACCGATCTTTTCTCCGGTTGATTTTAATTCTATAAGGTAGAAGCCAAAACCTGATTCTATATAACCTTTTCTGATTTTTGTTTCAATGTAATTTGCGGCATCATCAAGGTTTAATATTGACCTGCTTCCGATAAACTTTATCCAGCCGGGTGAATTCAGCAAATTGAACACCATTTCACTGTCTGATGAACTGAATTCCCTTAACCTCAATCGTTCGGTTTCAATAATATAAGTTTCCATGAACAAACAAACTTTATGGCTGATTTGTATTTCAGCTGAAATTCAAAATTTTGCCGTGTTTAAATACCAGGTGTTTGGCGTCTTTCCAGCCTGGTAAAGAATCGGCATTATATGTGTATATCCTGATCTCAGTGGAAAGCTCTTTGGAAGAGCGCATTGCAATGGCGTGCTCGCCGGATTTTGAAAAGCGTTTCAGGTCTCCTTCACTTTCCCACGCGGTTAGTGTATAGTGATCCTTGCCAAATCCTGTATTCTTTAACTTGATAAAACCCTTTTCACTTTTGAGCTGCTTCTGAACTTTAAAGCCGAAAAGTGACAGTCTGAAAAATTTCCAGGGAGATCTCAGTTTAATGTATGTAACAGTTATTACCATTATTATATCTTATTTTATAAATTGTTCTTTGGATGCGGAAAAACCGCTTATAAAAAATGCCGGCTGAACATTCAATTTAATATAGCATTGAAATACCCCAACCGGCTTATAATAATTTAGTTTGCTGAATATATTCTGATTCGTTAGAACACAACCGAATCCCGAATTCTCATCACTTTACATTGATCATAAAATACCTGTACTCGTCACCTTTTGCGTCATTGATAACTTCCCACTTGGCTTTATATGTACTTCCAAGTTCAATTGGTCCGCCATGGATGAGGAACGGCTGAATTTCATCCTTGGTGACTGAACGCAGGTTAACGGAATCACCGGCAAACAATTTATATATTCCGCCGTTTATGGATTCCCAGATGTTTTTACGTTTAGTTATGAAAACCTCTGTGCAGGTTTCAAATCCCTGGTCTTTTAACTGCTCTAGGAATTTAAGATCCTGTATTACGCGGTATAGATCCACGTGGCTTGCATTTTCATCCTTGGGCATCTTTAGCTCTATTACATGCTTCTGCACGCCGCTTTCAATGATAAAAATATCCGCTTCTTTGTTTGCAAGCTTTGGTATGGGGTTAAACATTCTGGAAACAGGGTAATCAAGTTTTACATTCAATTCAGGGTAATATTTTTTAAGGAAAATACCAAGCTCATGTCTGAAACCTGATTCATTGTACAGTTCAAAAGGGGATTGTGAAAAATACTTAAAGAAATGCTGAATAATTTCCTTCATGATAATTGACCTTATTATATAGTTTCGTTAAAAAAATGATTATACTCATCATATCGGTAAGTCACTGCAAATATACCAAATACAAATGTATTATTTTCTGTATAAATTTATACACCTTTTCCGGACAAAATATATCAAAAATAACCCAAAAACTGAAGTTTTTGTAGTATGTTTAAGCTACTAATAGTGGAATAGAGTGTCTCCGGCCTTATTTACAGGTATTTTTCCTTAATTACTCTCATATGATGCATTGGATGACCTATCAAAATATATCCAACGGCACGTGCTGTGATAGGGTGGGTTTCTGTTTTTGCGCGGAGCCTTGTGCTTTCTTCCCGCAGATTTTCAAAGAAAATTTCTGTTGATTTTCTCAATGAATTAAATTCAGATAATATGCTTTCAAGGGTTCTGCCTGTTACATCAGCGTTTGATGCGTAGCTATCTTCATCCATATTTCCCAGAACAATGGAACTATCTCCGCGGGCCGCGCACAAAGCACGATACATCATCACCCGTTCGGTATCTGTGATGTGCATCAGTATATCTTTAACACTCCATTTGCCCGCAGCATAACGGTAGTTATGCTTTTCCACGGGAATGCCCGAAAAGAAATCTGTAATTTCCTGTGAATTTGTTTTCAGAAGTTCTATGTAATCACCTTCGGGCACAAGCGATATATACCTGTTGAAAAATGGATTGTATTCGTCAGTTTCGGGTCTTTGCATTGTTATTCTATAGTGTGAAGTTCATTTCAAATTTACAGACTTTAAGCCATATAATACCAATGGTGTTTCATAATCGTAGAATGAAATATAGATATTGGTTTTCTTTTCATTTCCTTGTTCGTCCCTGTATGTGATTTCGTAATTGTCCAGCAATGCAATACCCATTATTCCATTTTCTGTTTTGTATGGACAGCAGCTGCCTTTCCTAGTATATTTAAGGGGCTTACCTGAATGATCTCTCAATAGGTCCAGGTAAGCACTCTCATTCGCTGCTCCGCCATCCGGACCTTGACCAACTTTTACCGGCTTGCTTGGTGTATAACCATATTCAGGATCAGTAGAAGTTTGTTCTAAACTAAGGATAACACTTATCTTTGACGCATCAAAACTAGGATCATTACACTTTTCAGTTTTTTCTGATGCTCTTTTTAAACCCAAATCAAGCGCTTTTTGGAAGTCAATACAAGCTGAATCCCTTTGTCCCAGCATTTTATAAACCAGTCCTCTGTTGTAATATCCATCTGTATATTTTGGATCTGATGAAATTACGTGGGAATAATCATTTATAGCACCTCTGTAATCGGTCAACCGTTTCTTTGCATTTCCCCGGCTGATATAACCCTTTTTGTATTCAGGATAAAGTACCAATGTTTGTTCAAAATCAAGCAAAGCATCTTCATGATAACCTAACTTAAATTTACAAATGCCTCTATTGTACCAGGCAACATACTCATCGTTTTTTAATTCAATAGATCTATCCAAAAGCAAAATGGCACCTTCAATGTCTCCGGATTCAGCTTTTTTCATTGCATCATTATACAAGGACTCCGCATCCTGAGAAAAGACAATTCTAAAAGAGTTTAAAAAGAGAATTAATAAGATTGTTTTCATATGGAGAACTATTTATTGATACTTTTCTATTTTATATTCACATCATCAGCCAGAATTTTTTTCCATTCCGGATGTTTGGTTAAGTACTTTGCAACAAATGGACAAAGGGGAATCAACTTCAACCCCCGCTTTTCAAT
The DNA here is from genome assembly GCA_002344125.1 of Ignavibacteria bacterium UBA2360. Taxonomy (GTDB): domain Bacteria; phylum Bacteroidota; class Ignavibacteria; order Tepidaquicellales; family OLB5; genus OLB5. The sequence goes on from DDTQ01000011.1 coordinate 1,160,747, forward strand.
TTCTTCAAAGGCGAGATGTACAATCTTTGATCCCACTCCTTTGCCTTCGAGTTCCCCGGGCACCTCAGTATGTGTCAAAAATATCTTATTCGCCATTATCATATATTCTATCCTCGCAGTATGACCCTCTGCATTCAGCTCAAATTGTTTTCTCTCAGTGTTATCCTTCAAAACAAGTTCTCTATTCTCTTCCATGCAATTACCCTCCCGCCGCTTAGGCTTAGTATTGATGATCTCTGATTTTCCGCAAAATCAATTTATATGTGCAAATTATCAAGTTAATATATGGTATATAAAAAAACTGCCGGAGCAAGAGCTGCCGGCAGTCAATTATAACATCCATTTTCTTGTTTAAGACTGCAGTGTGCCTATATAATCGCGCAATCTTGCCAAATGCTGTATTGCGCCTTCATACGCGCCGTAAACATCTACAACCAGCTGAAGCATTTCAGCTGTTTCAAATATTGAGTGCATTGTTATCCGGGTTTGTTCATTCTCTTCGGTAAAAGTAACTTCCACATGAAACCTGATTGGCTCAACACCTTTATCATCATCTGTATGCCTGTAAGTCAGTTTTTCGGGTTTTATGATCTCAATAAACACAACCTTGTTGGGATAGTCTTTCCCATCGGGTCCGTGAAGTGTATGAAGCCATACGCCGCCCGGTATAAGATCATATTGTTTGGTAGTAATGGTGAAACCATCGGGTCCCCACCATTTTTCGATATGTTCAGGCCTGGTCCAAACTTCCCAAACCAGTTCCCTTGGGGCATTTACAACCCGGGAAAAGATCATTTCCTTATCTGTTTTTAAGCTTTGCTCTGCTGAATTACTGCTTTCAACTTTCATACTATCCCTTTGTTTTATTCCTTTTAAAAATTAGATTATCCAGACTGTATTTCCCGGCACCTGCAAAAACCAATCCCATGAATACTCCAAAGAGCTCCATTGGGTGCATTGCAACATGCCAGGGGTCAAGCATTGATAAATGCGTAATAAATGCCATCAGCATGGTGAAAGCGAGAAATCCAGCGGCAGTCCTTGTAAATAAACCCAGCAGAATGAGTATTCCGCCAAAGAATTCACTAGCCGATGCAAGGAACCCGAAGAACACATGCCCGAAGTTAATCTTCAGGTTTGACATCGCAGCCCCGATCATTTGCCACATTTCTGGGCCACCCTCTATTTTCATTATGCCATATACAAATACAAACGGTATGCCGATCCCTATGCGGATAAATAATATCCCTGCATCTGCATATTTCAAAAGAAAGTTCTTTATCATAACTTAATATTTTTGAGTTTTAAAAAAAACCATTATTAAACCTTAACTGCTTTCCATTTTCCTTTTCTGAAGTAATACCACGAGAGAACTGCGATCAGCACTTCAGCTGCCGGGATAGCTATAAAAGCGCCCGTAGAGCTTAACTCCAGCGTATATGCCAGAAAATATGCAAAAGGTATCTGGAAGATCCAGAAGCTGACAAGATTTATTATCGTAGGCGTTTTAGTATCTCCCGCGCCGTTTAACGCCTGCGTGAAAACCATTCCAATCCCGAAAAATATATATCCTGCCCCAATTATTTGCAGCGCATGCGCGCCGTAACCAAGTACAGCTTCATCACTTGTAAAGATCCTTATTATTTGCTCAGGAAAAATAAGGAAAGTCAGCATTACAAGCCCCATAAACACTATGTTATATTTTACTGAAAGCAGCACGCTTTTTTCGGCGCGCTCCAGTTCCTTAGCGCCAAGGTTCTGCCCAACAAGTGTTGCTGCTGCATTGCTCAACCCCCAGGCGGGAAGGAAGAAAAATACCATATTCCTGAAAGCTATCTGGTACCCCGCTGATGCGTTTGTTCCGCCTGTTTCCGCAACCAGCCTGGTTAAGACTATCCAGCTTCCGCTTGCAATTATAAATTGCAGTGTTGCTGGCCAGGAAATTTTGATAATAGACTTAATAAGATCAAAGTTCACCCTGAAATATTCAGCGCTTATTTTCAGCAGACTCTTCCCGTTGAAAAGATGCCAGCATTGGTAAATTACCCCGGATGTTCTGCCAACAAGGGTGGCTATTGCTGCCCCTTTGAGTCCATAAAAATGTATGAGTATTGGACATAATATTATGTTCGTTAAACTTGCTATCCAAAGGCTTTTCATTGCCATTGCCGCATTGCCTGCCCCGCGGAAAATTCCGTTTATCAGAAATAGCAGGATCATAACAAGATTTCCGCCAAGCAGTATCTGCGCGAATATAGTGCCTTCAATTACAACTTCCTGACTCGCGCCCATTAACTCAAGAATATCCGCAGCGTAGAAGATCCCCGGCAGACTTATCACAACCGAAATTGCAAGAGCTACCAACAGAGATTGCGCGCATGCCCGCGCAGCGGATTGCAGATCTTTTTCACCTACCCTGCGCGCTATAATTGCAGTTGCTCCTGTGCTTAACCCGATAGAAATAGAATATACTATTGTTACTACCGATTCCGTTAAGCCAACGGTCGCAATGGCATTTGGTCCAAGTTTGCTGACAAAGAACATATCTACCACGGCAAATACGCTTTCGAGGCTAAGCTCAAGCATCATTGGTATGGCCAGCAGGAATACTGCTTTGTTTATGCTGCCTTTAGTATAGTCATATTCAACGCCTTTTAGCGATTGAATAACAGTATCAAATATTTTTAGTGCTTTGCTTCTTTGCTGAGACAAATTGTTTTTTGTTCTAAGATTTTTTTCTGTCTTTAAAAGCTGCTTCATCTAAGCTTGCTGCCATTTTATCAAACGCTTCATTCCAGATCTTTTCAGCAAGCTGTTTCAATTCATCTTCGGTTATTCCTTCATGTATCATCGTCATAATGGTTTTGCCGCCTCTTTCAAGCAGCATTACCGTAACTTTAATTACACCCGGAAAGCCGTTTGAAGATATATTTTGCGGCGGAGGCAGCGGATTCCCGTTTTCATCTGAAAATGAATCGGTATATACCAGCTTCGCCGGCGCGGATATTTCTAGGTATTCACCGGTTGTCCAGTATTCAGCGCCTGATTCAGAACGCATGCAGAATAAATATTTACCCCCTACCTTCAGATCAATTCTGCAAACCGGGCAAGTATATCCTTTGGGTCCCCACCACTTTTTATAATGCTCTTCCACTGTCCATGCTTTCCATACTGATTCTATCGGAGCATTAAATTCCCTGACTATTACAAGCTTTTTACTTCCTAATTTCGTGTATTCTTCTTCTAAGTGCTGCATTTCTTTTTCTAATTGGATTTGGATGAATTTACTGAATTTATTTAAAGCTTTCTTCCATTTTATCAATAGAAGTATTCCAGCCGGTGTTTGCGCCTTTTCTAAGATCGCCTTCAGGCAGGCCTTCATGGATGATAGTCATTTCAGTTTTCCCGCCGATATCTTTAAGTAATACGGTCACAAGCATCTCCATGGGAACACCTTTCATGCCGTAAACTTCAGAAGAGATCACATTGCTCTTCTCATCCGCAAAACAATCTGTAAAAACTATTTTTTCAAAGGGAATAATTTCTTTGTAAACCCCGGTTGCCCAAATTTTTACACCCTGGCTGTCCATCATGCTGGCCAGCCATTTGCCGCCCACTGTGAAATCTAAAGTGCAGTCAGGACATGTGAATTCCTTGGGTCCCCACCACTGTTTAAAATGTTCTTCATCGCTCCATGCATGCCATACCTGCTCTTTGGAAGCATTGAAGGTTCTGGTGATTCTCAATTCATTTTTGTCCGCCATATATCTTATATTTATTTTTTATTTTGCAGTTTTTCAAGATAAGCTTCAAGTGAATCCAGTTTCTGATTCCATAATTTCCGGTACTGCTCAACCCAATCTGATACCACGGCAAGTTTTTCCATTTTTGCGTGGCAAAATCGCTCGCGGCCCTCCTGCTTTATTTCAACAAGCCCGGCTTCGCGTAAGATCTTTATATGCTTATAAACTGCCGCCCGTGAAATTTTGAATTGCCCCGAAACCGCATTCACATTCAGTGAACGGTATGCGATCATACCAAGTATTTCGCGCCGGGTTGGATCAGCTATCGCCTGGAATACATCTCTCATAATAATTAATCCTCTTATAGTTAAATGAAACCTTATGGTTGCAAATATAAATGAAACCTTTTGGTTTCACAATGCATATTGAAAATATATTATTCTTAATAAATGTTTATTCTTAGTTTAGAGTAAAGGTTAACCATGTTTGTTTTTATTTCTTTCATGAATTTGGTTTAAGATCTTTTCGATTCTATCAGCCAAGGATTCCGGGGATTCGCCCGGTATCTTTTCTGTTTTATTGAAAGCACCTGCAACAACATCTATCATTTCTTTCAGGAAATCAAATTTCGACTGCAGCAATTCAGCATTTTCAGTTTCCCAATAATCTCCTTCATCGGTTACCATCAGGTCAGAAAGATATTTCTCTTTTAAATATTTAAGCAGCTTAATGATTGTAATATGAATATGAATCGGAGCAAACTGGGTTTTTACATGATTATGTTTATAATGATCGTCACCCATATCATCAAAAGCCAGAATTATTCTGTCTTTTATGATACCTGTGGATTTATCAAACAGAAATGAAAGCGGTTCACTGCCTGAATGCGGCGAGAGCAGAATTCCTTTTATATTGAGTTTGCTGTCATCAATAATATGATTTTTCCAATCCAACTCACATGAAATATCTGACAATTCGTCAATAAAATTGTCTATCATTGAAAGTTCATTGATCTTGCCTTGATAATGTATTGTTATTCCCATTTCGTATTCATTTCTTTGCTTAATAACTTGCAGAAGTCAATTATCTCTTCCTTGCTGAGTGCTTCACTTTCAGGTACCCGCAAATAGTTGAATACTTTTGATCCGGTATTTTCTTTATTGAATTTTCCGGTCTTGGGTATCACAAGGAAATGAATATGCCTGAAACCTTCCATTTCCGCAAAGCAGCAGGAATACTCCTTTTCTGATTGCAGGAAATTATGAAGCGCACGGGTCAGCCTGAAATTGAGTTCACTGAGCTCATGCCATTCATCCCGGGCAAGTTCATGAAGTTTTTCGCTGTGGCGTTTAAGCACTATAACAACCCAGCCTAACAAACCCGTTGGGTTAACGTGCTCTACCAGCCAGTACTTACCTTCGTAAATTGTTGCTGCGGGGCTTATCCTTTTTTTACCGTTGTTGGATAGACATGAAAGACAATCACTCATAAAGGTAAATTACGAATACAGGAATAAATAAAAAAGATAATTGAGTCTGAATTAACTGCAATTGCGCAGCGGTGTATTTGCTAAAGCGGAGCTGCTTCAATTACGCTCAGAATATTACCTGCGGGATCTTTAAACCAGGCTATATTGGGACCGTTTCCGCGCATTACTCCCTTATGATCTGTCTTTATTGATTCATTATTATATTGTAAAAACTCAATCCCGCTTTCTTTCAGCTCATCAACCGCTTCATCAATGTTACTCACGGGAAAGTTAAGTATCGTAAACTCAGCAGGTACATGGTTGGGTTTGGGATAAATGATCACAATAGAATTGTTGGCTATTATAAGTTCAAGAGTGCCCATTTCACCCTCGCGCAGCTTCATTCCCAAAATACCTGCGTAAAATTCTTTTGCTTTGGAAGTATCATCCACCGAAAAACCACTGAAAGCTTTGCTAGTATCCATAGTGTTTCACTCCGTTTCTTACTTGTTTACAACTTAACATCATATGTCATAGCTTGGGTTCTGCATCAGCAGGGGATTTATCATTTATCTTGTAGAATTCCGGCAACTATCCCTGCAAACAGCTCTGCTGCCGGGGGATGTTTTCTGAGCCATAGTGCCGGTTCAAATACCTCGAGCTCACCCAGCGATAGCTTACCGTTATTATCGCGCATTACATCAACCCGTGCGTAAATAATACCGGGCTTTGAAGTCCGCACAACATTTTGCGCGAATTCTATTTCTTCCGGGGTTGGGGTATATTCGTGAATTGTCCCGCCGAAACTTTCCTGTATCCTGAAATCATCTGCCTTTCCTTTTTTGAGTATCGCATGTGTAAACTCGCCGCCGATCACTATATAAGAAACTTCGCCTTCGGTCAATATGCTTTTCTGATATTCCTGTACGAGCAATGATCTATCCTTTATAAGTTCTTTGTATATTTCTTCATGTGCGGCAATGTTATCCTTGCTTATTCTGTATGTATGCCACGCGCCCCCTGAAATTGCCGGCTTTAAAATAAATTCAACCCAGTTTAGCTCTTTGGTTATTTCACTGAGTTTCCTTGTATCACTTGGTTCAATAAAAACAGTGGGCGGAATATTAATACCCGCTCTTTCAAGATCAAGCATGTAATGTTTATCTATGTTCCAGTATATGATCTCTGTGGGGTTTATGAATTTTGTAACCTTGCCCGTGTTTTTTAGCCATGGCTCAAATTCATCATAGCGGTTAAAGTAGTCCCAGGGTGTCCTGAACAAAACACAGCGTGTTTCTGCCCAGCTAAAATCAGGGTTATCCCAATTCGTGCGGGTTACCTTTAGACCGCGCTTTTCAAGCGCGCTCGTTAGCAGCCTGTCTTCATCAAGTATGGTTTCAGCGAATTCATCACCATCCTCAGCAACTAGAAATTCTCTTGAGGTGAGGAGCGTTATATCAAATTTTGGCAAACTATGATCTTTCTATTATTTCTACAGAACTCACTTCCATGTAATCCGCATCAACTTTATTGAAACCTAATTTAATATTATAGATCTCTGATCCGCTTTTGTTCTCTGTTTTGTAATTAACCAGAAGTTCAATTTGTGCCCTAAGATCTTCTACACTGATATTCTTGAATGTTATCTTTGTATCTTCAATGCCATCGGGAAACAATTTAAATAAATTATCAGCAAATTCAGCTTTGTTATAGCTAATATCATTTAACATAATATTTTCCTTTGCTGACCATAACAATGTTTGTTCCTTATCTTTATTTCTTAATCCCCAATGAAAATATTCAATGCAATCTTTAATATTTAGTTTCGGATTAGGATGGAATTCTTCATAAATAAAATTTGTGTTCATACCGGGTACATTAATAAAATCTGTTTCATGCTCCATTAATTCTTCGGTCAGAAATTTATAGAAATCTTCAGAACTCACATCGTCCTTTTCTATAATGTCAACATTGTAATTCTTTTTTGCATATATATTCAGAACGCATTCAATTTCATCCTCGAGTAAATCCGGGTCGATATCTTCAATTTTCCTGAATTCCGGATTTCCTAGTATATCCTTTAACTTTTTTCTCTCTGCTTTTTCCCATTGTTCCTCAAACTGCTGAACGTAATTCAGGAAGTTGTTCATTACTTCCGGTGGGGCTTCACTGTTTCCGTCAAAGGTTGTCATACCATACTTTTCTTCAAGTTCTTTCTGTTTCTTCTTATTCTGTTCATTAATGTAAAAATTCTTTGAATCTTCAGAGTAATCTTTAGGTGACATAGTTGAATTGGTTAAATTATTACTATTTATTATCAATTATATATATTTATAATAACAGCTATTTATACCCAATCTCTTGATTTTACTCATTAGAATTAGTAATTTTACTCATTAGAACTAGTAAAATCAATTTATTGACATGTTCGAAAGAAAACAGCTCAAATTATTAAGAAATCGATTAGAAGAAAAAACCAGTTATATCCAAATATTATCAGGTACAAGGCAGGTTGGCAAAACCACACTTGTTGAACAATTACTGCAATATATAAATTTTCCATACCAATTTTCAACAGCTGATAATATTCCTTCAAGTGATACAAATTGGATCTCTATCCAATGGGAAACTGCAAGAGTCAAACTGAAAACCTCAGAGGCTGCAAGTGTATTATTGATAATAGATGAAGTGCAAAAGATTGACAACTGGAGTGATGCTGTAAAGAAAGAATGGGATGAAGACAGAAGAAAAAACGTAAATGTTAAAGTAATACTGCTCGGTTCGTCGGCTCTGTTAATAGATAAGGGCCTGACGGAATCATTGACCGGAAGATTTGAAATAATTTTTCTGCCGCACTGGGACTATATTGAAATGCATGATGCATTTGGGTTTACCGAAGATCAGTATCTGTATTTCGGAAGTTATCCGGGTTCCGCCGGTTTTATCCATGATGAAAAGAGATGGAAAGACTACATTTTGAATTCAATTATTGAGACAACAATATCAAAAGATATTGTAATGCTGACAAATATCAAAAAACCGGCATTACTGAAAAATCTCTTTGAAGTAAGTTGTATGTATTCGTCTCAAATACTTTCCTATACTAAGATCATTGGTAATCTGAGCGATAAAGGGAACACGATCACTCTTGCGCATTACCAGTTTCTTCTTGATAAGATATGGTTCATATCTGGTCTGCAAAAATATTCAGGTTCCAAGATATCTCTCAGAAATTCGATCCCCAAATGGAACGTATATAATAATGCATTTTTTAATGTTTATTCTAACTTAAGCCCAAATGATTGCGAGCCGGGCAGTGCAATTTACGGCAGGCTGGTTGAATCGGCAATTGGCAGTTATCTGCTTAATCAATGCAGAATTAACAATATTAATTTATATTATTGGCGTGAAGGAAACAATGAAGTCGATTTTATTTTAAAGAAAGGCAGTAAACTAATTTCTTTAGAAGTCAAATCAGGCACGATGAAAAGTAATAGTGGACAATTACAGTTTGCGAACAAATTCAAGACTTTTAAAACAATTGTTGTAAGTAACGATACTATAAACTGGAAAGAATTTATTAAAATAGATATTAACGGACTATTTGACTAAAACTATGCCTAATCCAAACAAACTTATTAACGAAAAATCGCCGTACCTTATTCAGCATGCTTATAATCCGGTGGAGTGGTACCCGTGGGGAGACGAAGCCTTTCAAAAAGCCAGGGATGAAGATAAACCGATATTCCTATCCATAGGATACTCAACCTGCTACTGGTGCCATGTGATGGAGCGCGAAGTGTTCGAGAACGAACACATCGCCAAAGAAATGAATAAACTTTTTGTGAACATAAAAGTTGATAGGGAAGAGCGTCCTGATGTTGACCGCGTTTATATGTCAGCCCTGCAGGCAATGACGGGCTCCGGCGGCTGGCCAATGTCAATGTTCCTAACCAGCGACCTGAAGCCGTTTTACGGCGCGACATATGTGCCGCCTACATCAAAATACGGTTTGCCCGGCTTTGAAGATCTTATCCATCAGTTGGCCGTTGGATGGAAAACCCGCCGTGATGAAGTGAATGAATCAGGTGAAAATATTCTCAAACATATCCGCGAAGCTTCGCAGAATATTGCCGCGGCAAGTGAGCTGAACAATGAAATGCTGCTCAAAGGAGCGCAGCAGTTCAAAAATGGCTTTGATGATGAGTATGGCGGATTCGGTGAGTCGCCAAAATTCCCAAGGCCGCCCGGTATAAATTTTCTGTTGAGAGCATATTACAGGTTCGATGATTCTGAATCACTGCAAATGGTTATCCGCACACTGCTGCAAATGGCAAAAGGGGGATTGTATGACCATCTGGGCGGGGGATTCCACCGCTACTCAGTTGACCGTTACTGGCGTGTGCCGCATTTTGAAAAAATGCTTTATGACCAGGCACAGCTCGCCGTAAATTACCTTGAAGCGTATCAGGTAACAGGGGATAAGTACTTCGGTGATATAACCCGCGATGTGCTTGGCTATGTTAGCCGTGTTATGACTCACCCGGAAGGTGGGTTTTTTTCCGCCGAGGATGCAGAGTCTGTGATTGACCCCGCCGAGCCGCATGAAAAGGAAGAGGGGGCTTTTTATGTATGGAGCAAAAGCGAAATAGATACTTTACTTGGTGAAGATGCCGAAATATTCAATTATTTCTATGGTGTGAACGCTCACGGAAATGCGCCGCAGGGCAGCGACCCGCACAGCGTGTTTGTGGAAAAAAATATTCTGTATAAAGCGCATTCGTTAAGTGAAACATCCAATAAGTTTGAGCGCTCTACTGACCAAATAAATGAAATATTAGAAGATTGCAGAAAGTCACTGTTCATTGCCCGCGAAAAACGCCCGCTGCCGCATAAGGATGATAAAATCCTCACTTCGTGGAATGGACTGATGATCTCCGCTTTTGCGAAAGCATACGCAGTATTTAATGAACCTGCCCAACTTGAAAAAGCGCAGAAAGCCGCAGATTTTATTCTCGGAAATTTATATAATTCCACAGAAAAAAAATTACTTCACCGCTGGCGCGATGGCGAAGCAAAGATAGATGCGACGCTGGAAGATTTTTCTTTTTTTTCCCAGGGTCTCATTGATCTCTATGAAGCCTCATTTGATGAAAAGTATCTGAAGCATGCAGTTGAGCTCAGTGAAATAATGATAAATGATTTCTACGATGAAACCGAAGGCGGATTTTTTGATACATCCGGCAAAGATACAAGTATCCTTGTAAGGACCAAAGAGGATTATGATTCCGCCGAACCTACAGGCAACTCTGTTGCCATAAATAACCTGTTAAGGCTTTCAGCCTTAACAGACAATACCGCCTGGTACGATATGGCGTATAAGTCAGTGCTTGCATTCAGTGGTAAGCTTGAAAGAATGCCTTATGCAATGCCGCAAATTCTTGTTGCCCTTGATTCACTGCTTCACAAACCAAAACAGATCATCATTGCCGGCGGCAATGATGAAACGGCGTACAGGATGCTTCGCGAAGTTCAAAACCGCTTCATGCCGGATAAAGTTGTTGTGAAGATAGATCCCGCCGATGCGGCTGATAGCATTACATTCGCCTCAAAGATCGTTCAGAGCTCACCGGAAACAACGGCGTATGTTTGCGAAAATTTTGCATGCAAGCTGCCCGTTAAGACTCCGGGGGAGCTCGCAAAATTACTTGAAGGTTAAGTAAAAAATTTACTAACTAATAATTCTATTACGGAGGCAATATGTTTCCTGTAGTGTTTTTTGTTATTGCTGTGATTGCTGCAGCTTTGAGGGTCGCACTTACAAAAAAGGAACTTTCTGGCTATGAAAAGGCCGGAATATTTCTGCTTTACATAATTGTCATGAATATCGGACTATCCGGTCTGTACAGCTTCATGGGTCATGCATTTATTCCCGATAAAATTGCCGCGGAAATTGGCTGGCCTGCAGGCAGCCCGTTCCAGTTTGAAGTTGCTATAGCTAATCTTTCCTTCGGGGTATTGGGTGTTCTTAGTATATTCATACGCGGTAAGTTCTGGGCTGCTGTAGTTATAGGTAATTGTGTTTTTTTGTGGGGTGCTGCTTACGGGCATTTTGTGCAGCTGGCAAAAGGTGACCACTCGCCATATAATTCGGGTATTTTTCTGTATGCGGGTGATATTTTCATCCCCCTGATAACATTTATATTAATGGTAATGTATTACAGGAAGCAAAAAAAATACGTTCAAATTGAGAACAATTGAAGAACTTTGAACTAAAAGTAAAATGTAAAGATCACAAAGGAGCTTTAGCTGCTGTTAAATTGCTAAGGGCAGCTCATAAAGGCATATTGAATCAGCGCGATGTTTACTTTAATATTTCACCCGGCAGGCTCAAGTTGAGATCGATCAACAATTCAGTTCATCAATTAATTTATTACAAAAGGGCAAACAGAGCATCAGCAAAGTTCAGCAATTATTTCATCGAAGAGATTCAACACCAGGAGAGAGTCGAGAGAATTTTAAGAGAAGTTTATGGTATTAAAACCATCGTTTCAAAAACCAGAAAGTTATTTTTGTGGCATAATGTAAGGATCCACATTGACTCTGTAAAAGAACTTGGGAAGTTCATGGAATTTGAAATCGTATGCAAAACCTTGGATCATGAAAATGAATCGCGGGAGAAAATGAAATACCTGAAAAGTATTTTCAAAGTAAAAGATTCTGATATTCTCAGATCATCGTATTCAGATATGATGATAACAAAATAATTGAAAGGAGCAGCAATATGTATCTTTGCCAATGGTCATTGGATGTGCAGTTCGGGAAGCTGGGTGCAGCGCTTGAGATCATAAAAGAGTGGGGCGCGGAAAAAAAGAAAAGCTCCGGGTTCGCAAAATCAACCGGTGGTGTAGTTTACACCGGCTACATAGGTGTATCAGCCGCGCATATTGTTGATGAATATGTTTTTAACTCACTGGATGAATTTGAAAAAGCGCTGGCTGATATGGCGCAGCCTCAGTTTAAGCCTTTTGCGGAAAGAATGGCGCAAGTTATCATCCCGGGCACTCAAAAGTGGCAAATTTTCAAGATTATCAGCTAGTGTAGTAGCGTGAATATACTACCGGAAAATAGCTAATTTAGTTATGGTATTACCCGCAATAACTTTGCATATTAGTGCGGGATGAGATATGTAACCAAAATACTATTTGCTTTAGTTGTTGTTTTCTCGGCATGCGATCCGCCGATGGAAGTAAACAGGCCCGGCGATAAACTCTCCGGGTATGTAACGCACAACGATTCTATTCTGTATATGACTGACGGGTATTACTCGATATCAGTTTACAATGCAGATAGCCTTAACCCGTTTAACAGGGTTCCGGTCAGAACCGATTCACTTAACTTAAAAAAGAGAGACTGGCTGTACGAAACTCCGTTCACCATGAATGGAATTCCATCTGGCAGATATTTTGTTGCCGCAACATGGTCAAAATATCCTAAAGTGCCCAATGAGGTACCGATCGTTCTGGGGACCTACGGATGCGATACAATTGTAAACTGCTCCGCTTACCAGATGATCTCATACCCGAACTATGAAGGCAAGTTCAGGAACATTCAGGCATGGACAAATCCCGCAAGGCGATTAAATTAATCAATTCAAACAGAGTGTAGTTATAAAAAAAAGCAGAAATTATTTCTGCTTTTTTTTATTGTTTCACCGGCAGATTTTGCCGGTGTTTAGCGGAATTGTTATCTTGTCAGCTATTCCTGATCTTTATTATGAATTTTGAACCTTTATTCCGTACTGATTTAAGTTCAATTTCAGCGTTCAGGATTTCACATAGTTTTTTCACTATAGAAAGTCCAAGCCCGGTTGAGTGTTCGTTTCCGGTTGGCTTTGCGCTCAGTTTCGCGAAATTACTGTAAAGTTTTTTAATGTCATCATCAGAAAATCCCGGACCTTCATCTTCAATTTCAAAGTGAGTATAGCCGTTAACTGAGCTGCATTTGATGTAAATGTTAGAACCGTTTGGTGAAAACTTGATAGAATTGGAAAGTAGATTTTCAAGAACCTGGTAGAATAGTTCTGCGTCAGATTTTATCTTCAATTTACCGCAGCTGCAATTATTGAAGATTGTAATTCCTTTTTTAACTGCGTGAATGTTTGCCTGCTTAATTAACTTGCTTATCAGGGTTTCATATTCAAATGAGCTTATATTAAGCTTGATGCTTCCGCTTTCTATTGCGCGGTAATCAAGCAGCCTGTTGATCAAATTAAGCATTCTGCCCGATTGTTCCCTTATATTTTCTGACATCTCCTCCCTGAATTCGCTGTCATCTTTTTCGTTCTTCATAAGCTTTAAAGAGGAAAGTATGCTTTGCAGAGGATTCTTAAGGTCATGGGCCAATATACTCATCAGGTTGTTCTTTTCATCGTGCATTACCTTCAGCTTATCATTCAGCAGGTGAACGTCATCAAGGGCTTTTTTAAGCATCATGTTATTTTCACGTTCCTTTTCAACTTCCTTCTTAATCAGTTCGGTTTCAGTTTCAAAATCAAGCTGTTCGATCTTTACCTGGATATCCTTTTCAAGATGAGAAGTGTGTTCTTTATACAGCTTCCCGTACATCTCAGTAATTTTGCCCGTTTCACCCATTTTGTCATAGGTATCTATTATATTCTTAAGGATGGAAAATTTAATGTTCTTATCCCCAACACTGTTCAGAACGCTTATACCTTTTTCATAGAATTCAAGTGCTGCTTCAAATTTTCCTTTCCTGAACATCGTCTTGCCTTTTAACCTGTAGCCGAGTGCCGCAAAATCATAGTAGTTATTCTTTTCACATATCTCTATTTGCCTGTTTGCCATTTCATCAGCTTCATCAAAGGAACCTTCGTCATATTTCATTATGGAAAGAAAATGCAGAGCGTTTGCTTCGGCAAACGGCTGTGTTGGATTTGCCAGTGACTCTTCAAAGTATTTCCGGGCTTCTTCTGTATTGCCTAATTTATAATAACATGCGCCAATAGACATTAACGAAGTTTGCAGCGCGCCAATATCCCGGCTTTGCTCAGCTATTTCAAGCGATTTCAGAGTATAAGAAAGAGCCTTTTCATTCAGGTTGATCTTGGTGTACAAAGAAGCCATACCCTGGTAAACCAAGTGAAGGTTTTCCATGTGCCAGCATTTTATACTGGCTTCTTCCGCCAGATAAAAATATTTCAGCGCTTCTCTGTAGTTGTACTTCCTTCCGTTATTACCCGCAATGCCGCGAAGGATCTCTGCCTGTAATTCCGGGTCACTTTGGCCATAACTGGTATCCAAAGCATCCTGGAAATAAGAAATAGATTTGTTGTAGTTTCCCAGAATGAGGTAAGTTATGGCGATATTGAACAGCGATTTTGTCCTGAACTCTTCGTTGGATTCTGTTTCAGCTTCGTTCAGCGCCCTGGTGAATATATCCAGAGCCTTGGAAGGCAAACTCTGTCTTATCTTTGTGCCTTCTTCAATAAGAGTTGATATTTTTTTCATGTTTTATGGTTTTTACACATTTAACAAATGTGATTTATAAGTGTTATTCTGTTTTAATTATTTCTGCTTTTGTTACTTCAGTTTGATGATATCTGTACAGTAAAACATGCGCCGCTGCCGGCAGTGCTTTCCAGTTTCAGATCAGCGTTTATTAAACTGCTAAGCTTCTTGGCAATTGCCAGCCCTAAACCCGTGGAGCTTTCTCCCATCGTCGGCTGCGCGCTTAGTTTTGAAAACTTCCTGTATATCCTGTCCTGATCCTCTTCGCTGAAACCGGGACCTTCATCCCTGATCTCATAATAAAACGTTCCGTTTTCAGAATTTAAGCTTATGTATATATTCTTATCCTGCGGTGAAAATTTTATAGCATTTGATACCAGGTTGCATAATATCTGGTATAAAATTTCATAATCAGTGTTTAAGCTGTGCCCGTTACAGAAATTTGTGAAATTGAGTTTCAGACGCTTTCTTTCGGCGGCCTCTTTGTAATCATTCATTACATCTCTGCAAATGCTCTCTGCTTTGAACTCACTTTTCTTGATTTTTATCCTGCCTTCTTCGGCTATATTGTGGTCTAATAGTTTTCTTATCAGGTTAAACATTCTGTCTGTTTGCTGTACAATGTTATCTGAAAGACTGATTATTTCATCATTCCCGCCGGAACTGCGTTTTATCATCCGTGAAGTTGAAAGTATATTCTGCAATGGATTCTTAAGGTCATGAACCGCAATTGCCATGAATTCGTTCTTTTCATGGTTCAGAATTTCCAGTTCCTTGTTCAGTTTGTTTACACTTTCAAGCGCGTTTCTGAGTTCAACATTTTTTAATCTTTCAATTTCTGCAAGATCGTTTGCCTTTTCAATGTGATATTCTGTGTTTAACTGTTTAATTTTCAGTTTTGACTGGTTTTCAAGATATTCAGTGTGATAATTGTAAAGTTTTTCGTACGCTTCTGATTTTGCTTTGTAATTTCCGGTGATATCGTAAGCTTTTATCAGGTCTTTGTATAGATTAAAATAGATCCTTTTGTTCTCTAAACTCTCCGAAATCTCAATGGCTTCGAGCATGTATTCTATTGCTTCATCATATTTACCTGCTGCCAGCGAGATCGCCCCCAGCATGCCCCTGCATAAAGCTTTATAATCATAGATATGGTTCTCAACTGAAACGTTGTAGCCTTCAAGAGCATATTTTGCCGAACTCTCATATTCTTTCTTATCAAAATAGATTTTAGATAAGTAGTAAGAAGTATTCGCATGCGTATATTTTGTCTGGCTGCCGACTGAAGCTCTGAGGAGAAAATCTTCCGCACTAACCGGATCGCCCAGCAGGTAATAACATGAACCTATACCGAGATATGAATAACTGATCATTTGCTCATCGTTCATCTTCCTTGCGATCTCCAGCGATCTCTGCTCATGCTCCAAAGCTTTTGTGAACATCTTAAGCTGGATATAAATGCTGCCAAGCGTGGATTCTACCATATGAAGGTTCTCTTCATAACCGCACTCCAGACTGACCTTTTCGCTTTCGTAAAGATATTTTATTGCTTCTTCAATTTCGTTGTTACGTATGTACTGAACTGCAAGGCATCTCAAAATGTTCGCTTTGAGATGCGGAGCTTTACAAAGCTCCCGGTAGCTCAATGCCTTCTTAAAATCAGAAATTGCTTCTGTATGCAATGAAAGGTTGTGCTTTGCAACACCTGAATCAAACAGAATTTCAACTTCAGCCTCATTGTTTTTAACAGTTCGGGCCAAACTAAATGCTCTTTCCAGATACAACATTGCTTCCGAAGGGTTTGTTTCCCTTAATTCCTGCCCTGTTTTGTGTAAATTTTCAAGATTTTGTTCCATGCTTGTTATAAAGTTATAAGGGTTTTAAACAAATGTAATAACGTGAATAAGTTATAAAGAAGTGCTTATACTTACAGTAGTTTACATCTATTTTTTAAGAAATACAGTGAAAACCGCTCCTTCGTTTATCTTGCTCTCAAGTTTCAGGTTTGCGCCGATCAGTTCGCATAACTTCTTTACTATTGAAAGACCCAGCCCGGTTGAGTGCTCGTTGCCGGTAGGTTTTGCGCTGAGACGGGCGAACTTATTGAACATTTTTTTCTTATCCTCTTCGCTGAATCCCGGTCCCTCATCTTTTACTGAAATAGCTGTCCTTTCTGCACTTTCTGTCACTCTAAGGTAAATACTCTTATTTTCAGGTGAGAATTTAATTGAGTTTGAGATCAGGTTCTGTAATATCTCATAGAGTATCACTTTATCTGTTTGCAGGTAAATTTCATTTTCTCCTGTTTCAAGTTCCAGCTTTAGGTTTTTTCTTTCAGCCTCTTCCCTGAAATTAGATATCACCTCCCGGCAAACAGTATTTATTTCGGTATCAGCTATCTTAATTTTCATCTCTCCCTGGTCAATGGCGTTGTGATCAAGCAGCTTTTTTATGATGTTAAACATCCTGTCTGTTTGATTTATAATATTCGCCGTAAACTCGTTCATTTCTTCTTTGGTAAGATCGCTGCTTCGTTTTAAGATCCTTGCCGTAGAAAGTATGTTCTGCAGCGGATTTTTGAGGTCATGCACCGCTATAGCCATGAATTCGTTTTTTTCGGTGTTAAGATCTTTCAGACTGACGTTAAGTTTTTTAACATCTTCCAGAGCCTGTGCAAGTTCTATATTCTTTAAACGCTGTATCTCCGCTTCCTTTTGCGCCTGTTCAATTTCCAGCTGGGTTGAAATATTTTTCGCGCGTAATTCAGATTCTTCCCTCAAAAGCTCCATTTCTTTGCTGTAAGCAATCTTGAGATGATATAACGCCTTTGAAGAATTTTCAATTCTTTCGTATGTTTCGGCCAGCATTTTATGCAATTCATGCACTGAGCGTTTTATACCAAGCTCTGTGGCAAGCTCAAGCGCTTTTTCAAGATTTGCTTTGGCTTCAACTATATTGTTTTCAAGAAGGTATAAACTTCCTGTTGTGGAGTGCAGCTTAACCAGTCCGCGTTTGTCATCAAGCTCAAGCTTCAGCTTCTTGCTTTGCTCAAACAATCTGAATGCTTCGGCGTTGTTGTTTAGTTTAACTTGGGTTTCCGCTATATGGTCAAGCGCAATTGAGGCGCGCAGCTTATCGTTTGATGCGGAAGCCTTGTTATACGCGTCATTCAGAAATTTAAGCGCTTCATCAAAATTCCCAAGCTGGCTGTGGGTTAACCCTATATTTATGTTCGTTATCAGCAAAGATTCGCTGTCGTTCTCTTCTTCTGCTATATCAAGCGCGTGTGAATAAAACTTAAGCGCATTCCTGAAATCTTTGATATTGGTGTATATCAGCCCGATATTTGAAAGAACTATCGCGGTTTTTTTATTTTCTTTTATATCTTCGTAAAGTTTTAAAGCTCTGAAGTAAGCTTTAAGTGCGTTGGAATAGTTGTTCAGGTTATCGTGTATTACGCCAACATAATTAAGCGCATCACCCATAATTTTTTTGTTGCCCAGCTCCCTGGCAAGTTTTATTGCCTCAGAAAGAAACTTCATCGCATGCGGATAATTCGAAATTATCTCATTGCAAACTCCAAGCGCGTACAGCGCATTGGCTTCCAGCTCCTCATCTGCTGATTTCAGCGACTGAACATAAACTAAATTTGCCATTTCCAGCGCCTTTTGAGGTTCACTGAATTTAAGCTTGTGAACTTCTTCAAGCATGCTGTAAAGCTTTTCGTTATAACCGGTGGGAAGATTCATTTTTGATGTCGTTCAATTAATAAGCAAATTACTCATTTTATTGCCATAATTCTATGTTGAATTCAGGTAATTTAAGATGCAACTTTATTATTTATACTGCCTGGATCAAACATAAGATATATATCCAATTACCTGTTTGAATGGTATTGTTTTAGTTTTAAAAGTTTACAATATTTATACTGTAAATTAGTGAACTCATAATCATAAGAGGCTTCCTTATTCCTAATCTCACGGAAACCCAATGTTGTATTTAATGTAAATTTAACCTGGATTCAGAATCAATGCATGGAAAAGATTCAAACAGGTCTGCTATTGTACTCGCTTCGGGAGTTGTAACTCTTCTGACGGCTTTCTTGAGCTATGCCGGAATGTTATTTGATATTACCCTTTTCAAGAGCGTTTTGCCGGGCTTGATACAAATGAACTCAGTGACCGCTTTGAATTTTATTCTGCTCGGCGGTATATTAATTGTCATCTATTACGATTCTGAAGTTCTTAAGAACACTCTGTTGATCAGGTTCCTTTCTCTGCTGATCTTCTCTTTTAGTTCTTTGTCATTCATTACGCTGTTACTTAAGATAAATATCTCTGTTGATAATATTCTGCCGTTAAGCTTAAGAAGCAGCAGCATGATGTCACCTTTGGCAGCAGTACTATTCATATTTATTTCTATTTCATTGTTATTTATCTACAGCAGAAATAAGAATACGGTCATCGCGCTGCAGTGCGTGTTTCTGCTTTCCGGATTCTATTCATTGATCGTAATTCTTGGTTACCTCTACAATATTACCGCGTTCTATTCCGCCGGCACAGATTACCCTATGGCCCTTAACACGGCTATACTTTTTTTACTTAATTGCGCCGGACTTCTGTTTATAAACAAAACCGTTGGCTTCACTTCTTTGTTTACCGGTTCGGGTACAAGCGCTGTACTTGCGCGAAGGCTGATACCATTTATTATTATTCTGCCGGTAATTCTTGGTTGGATAAGGCTGTACGGCGAGAAGCAGGGTTATTACAGCGAATCAACTGGCGTTGCCGGTTTTGTGGTTGTTGTAATACTCTCATTTTTCCTGTTTATACTCTTTACCGCGGGTAAACTGAAAAAGGCGGAATTGATAAGAATAAACTATGAAAATGATCTGATTGAAAACGAAGCGAAGTTGAAGGCTATTCTCGATAATTCACCTTCGGCGATTTATCTGAAAGATCTCAATAACAGGTTCATTCTTGTGAACAAAACAACGCTTCAGAATCATGGCGTTACTGAAAATGAAATTATAGGTAAAACTCTTTCAGATCTCTTCCCTGGGAATCCGGATGCGGTTAAAGGTTATGAAGCAAATGACAGGAGCGTTATAGAATCCGGGGAAGCATTGGAATTTGAAGAGTCTGCCGAACTTGCCGATGGTACACACACGTATCTTTCACAAAAATTTCCATTGAGAGACTATAACGGAAATATCTATGCGATGTGCGGGGTCTCTACTGATATTACTTACAGAAAAAATGCCGCCGATAAAATAGTTGCAATTCTTGAAGCTGCCCCTGATGCCGTGGTGATCGTTGGGAAAGATGGAATTATTCAGGTTGTAAATAAACAGACCGAAAAATTGTTCGGATTTAAAAGAAGTGAACTGATAGGCCAAAAAGTGGAAATCCTTATTCCGGCAGAACTGCACAGCAGGCATGGCAGCCACAGGGATAATTTTTTCAATGATCACAGCGTCAGACCCATGGGCAGCGGGCTGGAACTCTTCGCTGTTAAGAAGACCGGTGAAAAATTTCCGGTGGAAATTAGTCTCTCTCCCATAGAAACAAACGAAGAGATCCTTGTCTCAGCGGCTATAAGGGATATCAGTGAAAGAAAAGCAAAAGATGAAAAACTGAAGAGACTGAACGTTATGCTCACTGAAAGTAATAACGAACTGGAATCTTTCAGTTATTCGGTCTCTCATGATCTTCGCGCGCCGTTAAGGCATATAATTGGTTTCGGTGAAAAACTGCGCAGGATAGCTGCCCAAAAAATGAGCGATGAAGAGCAAAGACTGCTGAACAAAATTACAGGCAGCGCTGATAAAATGGGCAGACTCATTGACGATCTGCTCATGTTTTCAAGGGTGGGCAGAACTGGTCTTTCAAAAGCCGAAACTGACCTGAATAAAATTGTAGATGAATTCTTAACGGAAATAAGTAATTCAGAAAAATATGCTGATTACGTATTTGAAGTGAAAGAAATACCCCGTTTCTATGCTGACCCGCTGCAGATTAAAATTGTTCTGGATAACCTGCTTGGGAACGCGGTTAAATATTCCGGGAAATCTGAGATCAAAAAGATCGAGGTTGGAGGATTTACCAAAGATGGTGAAAATATCTTTTATGTAAGAGATAGCGGCTGCGGATTTGATATGGAGTACAAAGATAAGCTGTTCGGTGTGTTTCAGCGGCTGCACCGCGATGATGAGTACGAAGGTACCGGTATAGGCCTTGCAACCGTAAGAAGGATAATCAGCAGACACGGCGGTAAAGTTTGGGCCGAAAGTGTGCCGGGAAAAGGTTCTGAGTTCTGTTTTTCATTGCCTGTAGTTTGATCTGTTAACTAAAACAATAATAATATGCCAGTAAATAATCTAAACAAAATTCTTGTGGTTGAAGATAACGATAACGATCTTGAGCTTACCATTGACGCGCTTTCTGAGTACAATATGGCTAACTACATTGATATTGCCCGTGACGGGCAGGAAGCGATGGACTATCTGCATAAAAAGGGTAAATTTGAAGGCCGGGAAAACGGGAACCCTGTTGTGATCCTGCTGGATCTTAAGCTTCCTAAAAAGAGCGGACAGGAAGTACTCGATGAAATAAAAAGCAGCGAAAAATTTAAATCAATTCCGGTAGTAATATTAACTTCTTCAAAAGAAGAATCTGACCTGGTGAACAGCTATCAAAAAGGGGTAAATGCCTATGTTGTTAAGCCGGTCGGTTTTCATGACTTTGTGGATGCTGTAAAAAATCTGGGGGTATTTTGGGCTTTGATTAATGAAACTCCCAGAAAACCTCTTGAAAATTAACATTATGTCCTATGAATGAAAATGCAAAACTGAATATTTTACATCTTGAAGATGATGAAAATGATTCTGAATTGTTAAGAAATGAACTTGAAATTGCGGGATTGAATTTCAGTTATTACAGGGTAGATAATGAAAAGGATTTCGTTTCTTCGCTTAGTGACCCTGACTATAATATTGTATTCAGTGATTTCAGCCTGCCTACTTATAACGGCCTGAAGGCGCTTGAACGTTCTGTCGCAATCAGACCCGAACTGCCGTTCATACTTGTTTCAGGCACATTGGGCGAGGATGCCGCAGTAGAATCAATGAAAAAAGGAGCAACTGATTATGTGCTCAAAAATAAACTTTATAAACTTATACCAACTATAAACAGGGCGCTTGTTGAAGCAAATGAAAAGAAACTGCGGCAATTTGCTGAAAACAGGTACGGCCTGCTGATAGAATCAGCCAGGGATGTCATTTTTACTCTATCAACCAACGGTACTATTGTTTCACTCAACAAAGCTTTTGATGAAATTACCGGGCTTAAACGCGAAGACTGGATCGGCAGGAACTTTTCGGGGCTCATCCATCCTGAAGATCTGCCTCTGGCAATTTCAAAATTTGAAAATACAATTGCGGGAAACAAAACGGAAAGATATGAGATCAGGTTCATTAACTCCGAAGGTGTTTCTCTTTATGGTGAAATTTTAACCGCGCTGATATGGCAGGATAATATCCCGGGTGAGATCCTTGGAATTGTAAGAGATGTTACCGAAAGGAAAAACGCTGAAAAACTGATCCTGAATTCACTCAAAGAAAAGGAAGTGCTGCTGAAAGAAATTCATCACAGGGTGAAAAATAATCTGCAGGTCATTATAAGCCTGCTCAATATGCAGTCATCTGAGCTGAATGATCCGGAGGTAATGAACTCTTTCAGGGAGATTCAGAACAGGGTTGTATCCATGTCTCTTATCCACCAGAGTTTTTACCAGTCAAACAGCCTTTCGGATATTGACTTTTCTGTTTACATAAAAAGACTCGCTGAAAACCTGTTCAAAATATTCGGCTTTAACAGGGAGAAAACAGCTTTACTGATAGATACTTCCGGAATTCATATCAGCATTGATACTGCAATTCCTCTTGGATTGCTGATAAATGAAGTGCTTTCAAATTCACTTAAACACGGTTTTAATGAAAATGCTGAAGGTAAGATATATATTGAGCTTACTGAAAACGAAGATGAATATATATTAAAACTTGGCGATAGCGGCTGCGGCTTACCCGAAGAAATTGCCCCCGGAAAAACCAATTCACTTGGAATGACCTTGATCAAAATGCTGTGCGATCAAATTGACGGAAAAATTGAGCTTAATCTGAACAATGGAACAGAATATATAGTTAAATTCCCGTCAAAGAGTTACAAAGATAGACTTGATGGCTTATCAGCATAGACAAATAATTGTTTTAGATAAACTTACATTTTACCGGATAAGTGGTTAACTTTATTATATATTAAAACCCTTTTTAGCGCATTATATTTGTATGGTGTAAATACGTTCTTTTAAATAATTCTTACACCAGGAGCTAAAAAACATGAAGCGCTTTACTGCATTCATGCCGGCAGTTATTTTGCTGTGCATGGCGGTAAGTTTTGTTTCGTATTCGCAGAATATCAGCGGAGTGAAGTTAACAAAAGCTGAGAGCGGGTATGAAATAGAATTCACTCTGCCTTCATACAGTCTGCAAACTGTTACCAAAGAAGGCGAATCATTTGATATCATTAATGTTGAAAATTATGGTATCACCCCAAATGAAGGCTTACCAATGTTACCCCAGCTCACTTTCATCCTCATCATAAATAAAGCAGAAACATCACCGGCATTTTATATACAAACCGAATCAACGGAAGAAGCATTTCTTCATCGGAAAATATTTCCCTCGCAGGCACCCTGGGAAAAATCCAGGAACCTGAAAGACCGCCCTTTCATAATTAACAGAAGCTATTATACAACTTCAGGCAGTTTAAATACCCCGCTCGTTAAATTATCTGAAGCTGTAGTTATTGGCGGCGTAAAAGCTGTTATGGTTACAATAACGCCGTTCAGGTATGATCCTTCCGCGGGAAAACTTGTAGTTACCAAAAACAGCAGGTTCAGGATAAATCTGCAATCCGGCTACCCGTCTTATACATCTGATGCCGGTTCGTTTGGTGAAATTTTCAGTGCGCTTGCTGTAAACCCGGAAGCTGTTCGTTTAGCAGGGACAAACAATTACCTGATCATAACTCCCCCTGAGTATGAATCTGTAATGGGTACATTTGCTTCTTACAAAGCAAGCATGGGTTACAGCGTCCTGATGGTCAATACAAGCACCACCGGTACAACAACCACCTCTATTCAGTCTTATATTCAGAACAGGTATAACAATATTGCCACCAGGCCTGAGTTCATTCTGCTTGCCGGTGATATTGATAAGATCCCTGAATGGACAGGCATAGGCTCTGATAATCCGCACACAGATCTGAACTATACCCTCCTTGAAGGCGGTGACGCTTTCGCGGATGCATTTATCGGAAGGTTTTCAGTTTCATCCGCAGCGGAGCTTACCAATATCATTAATAAAACCATTTATATGGAAAGCAATATCGGAGGTCTGCCTAAGAAGAATGTTTTTATGGCGTCAACCGATAACTGGGCAATTACCGAAGGTACTCATAACTTCGTTATTGATAGTTTCTTCGTTCCCTCCGTTTATACCAACATAAAACTATACACTCATACTTATAACGCAACTACTCAGCAGTTGATCGATGCGCTGAATAATAACCAGGTTTTTGCGATCTATTCCGGTCACGGCAGCACCACAAGCTGGGCCGATGGTCCGCCGCTTTCGCAGTCACAGGTTAATTCACTCAATAATACATACTACCCCTACGTTTATTCCTTCGCATGCCTGACAGGTCAGTATCAGAATGCGGAATGTTTTGGCGAGACATGGATTCGCAGACCGAAAGCGGGTTCAGTGTTTTGGGGATCTTCGGTTAATTCTTTCTGGGATGAAGATGATATCCTGGAACGAAGGCTGTACAGGGCAATGTTCACCGATGGTCTTAAGAAAACCGCGCCGATGTTCGTGCTGGCTAAGTACTACCTGGTGCAGTATTATGGCAGCGTAACTACCGATATGCGCAGGTATCTTGAAATGTATAATTGCTTTGGTGATCCTTCAATCTACCAGGCAGCATTCGGACCGGTAATAGCGCACACATGTTTGCCCAACACAGAAAATCTGAACGGACCCTATAGTGTGAATTGCGTTATCACTCCTTCCGGTTCCGCAATTGATCCGGCAAAAACGAAACTGTATTGGACGCGGGGAAGCACATTTACCGATAGCATATCCATGACAAATTCCGCAGGTAACAACTGGAGCGCGTCCATCCCCGGGAATGGTTCAGCCGCAGTGTATAAGTATTATCTTAAGACATGTGACCTGCTGAACCGTGTGACTATCCTTCCGCCTGATGCTCCGGCATCGTACTTTACTTTTACTGCATCGGCAGATGTTACGGCACCCGTAATAACTCACACACAGTTAAGCGGAGTTGGTCAGCCAATGTGGCCGGTAAATGTTACAGGAAATGTAACTGATAATATCGGTATCGATAGCGTTTGGGTGGAATGGTATAAAAACACTCCTTCACCGGTAAGATCTTTCAGGCTGAATAATTCAGGAGGAAGTACTTTTACCGGAATTTTTAATTCCGTGAACAGCGATGTTACAGCAGGTGATTCGATATTCTATGTCATCAAAGCCCGGGATAATTCATCAAATCATAATATCGGAATGCTGCCGTCATCCGGATATTTCAAATTCAATATCACTACCCAGGCTGCATCAAGTTTCTGCAAATCAACTTATGTGCCGATAAGAGATAATGTTACTTCGTATGATACACTTTTTATTCCGCAATACGGAACAATAGTGGATCTGAATTTCAAAATGACGTCATTGATTCATACTTATGATGGAGATATATCTTTCAGTATTAAATCACCAACAGGCACAGAGGTTTCGCTCTCAAATCAGCGCGGTTCCAGCGGTGATAATTATACAAATACAATATTCGATGATTCTGCCTCAGTTTCAATTTCAGCCGGAACGGCGCCGTTCACCGGTTCATTCAGACCCGAAAGCCCGCTGAACGTGTTTAACGGGCAGGATATTCACGGCGCATGGATCTTTAAAGTTACAGATCAGGCATCAGGTGATACCGGAAGGGTTGAAAACTACTGCCTGAATATTCTATATAATGCAGTGCTTGCTGTTAACAATCAGCAGCTGCCGGTTAAGTTTGAGCTTGCTCAAAATTACCCAAATCCATTTAATCCCGTAACAAGTATCAGGTATTCTGTTCCAAGACAATCATTTGTTCTTATACGGATATATGACTTGCTGGGAAGGGAAGTAAAGACTCTTGTTAGTGAAATGAGATCCACGGGGAATTATGAAGTCGAATTCAACGCCTCATACCTCGCAAGCGGTATTTATTTCTACAGAATGGAATCAGGTGATTTCACCGATGTTAAAAAACTTGTATTATTAAAGTAAATATCATCTCAGCATTTATCTTAAAATTGAAAAAGCCGGTCATGCCGGCTTTTTCTTTAATACTTTCCCCAAAAGTTCATCTTACCATAAATGGTTTAAGTTTATCTGAAAGGCTGGGATCATATAGTATGGCTTTCTCAAAATCATATGTAGCCTGTTTGTAAAATCCCAGATTAAAATAACAGATACCCCTGTTTTCATACGCGCTGCTTGATCTGGGGTTCACTTTCAGAATATTATCAAAGTATGTAAAAGCTCCGCGATAGTCATCGATATTTATCAAAATGGAGCCCATCCCCATCAAAGCCAGTGTATCATTAGGGTCAATATCCAGCGCTTCTTTAAAATCTGACTCTGCTTCTTTATACTTACCCCTGTTAAACAATATGTTTCCTCTCAAACTGATAGCCGGTGAGAACTTTGCGTTCATCTGAAGAGCTTTTTCGCAGAATATCATTGCCATCGAATCATTGCCGGTCCTATGATAATAATATCCTTTCTTATACAATGCCGCAGTATCTGTAGGCTGCATCGTCAGCGCTGAATTCAGATCTTTCACGGCAAGGCTGTCTTTTCCGAGGATGAAATAAATATCAGAGCGTTTTCTGAGAGTTACCGGAATTGAAAGTCCCGAAGCAGGATATTGAATTGTTTTACTGAAATAATATACCGCTGTATCATATTTCCGCTTAGCTGCATTCATTTCTGCCATTTCGAAATATGAAGGGGCATATGCTGAATCAACTTTTATGCTGTTCAGAATGTATTTTACCGCATTATCAGTATCATTTTGGCTTAGTAAAGTCTTCCCGATGTAGTATGAGAATTTTGGATTTAATGAATCAAGAATGTATGCGCTCCTGAAATGGAATAGCGCAGTATTCAGATCTCCTGTGTCATATGATGTTTTGCCAAGTGAAAAATTGATCTCAGGATAGAATGGGTCAATCTGCAGGGCTTTATTATAGTTTTCAGATGCCTTTTCAACATTCCCTTCACTCATATATAAATTACCAATTTCTATATAGCCTTCGGCGTATTCCTTATTTATTTCTACTGCCTTTTGATAAAATTGAAGAGCTGAAGAATTAGATTTTTTGTCCCTGTAGTATTTCCCAAGCCGAAGGTACATTTCTTCATCCTTGTAGCCAAGTTCGTTAGCCTTTAGGTAATCTGTGATTGCTTCTTCTGTTTTATTTAATTCATAGTAGGAATTCCCCCTGAGGTAGAAAATTTCATCATGCATAGTTGCTGATCTCAGATAAACGTTGAAGTATTCTATGGCCTCTTCAAAATTATCACTCTTATAGGCGCTCAATCCTTTTTCAAAACTTGTTTGAGTTGAATCGAACGGGTTGCTGAAGACTGGCTGCATTACTAAAAGAAACAACAGGGTAAACACTGTTTTTAAAGTCATTGTTCAGATTTTGTTAAAATAATACTAATATAACAAGAATTTATTTTTTAATTAAACAATAAAGAGTGCACAAAAAAATATTTGTCATAAATCATTAATAAATAACGAATGGTTTAGAGTGTTAACAAAGAAATCCAGAAAAATGATCCCCCGATGAATTCACAATACCTTAAAACTCAATGGCAGGATTCCTTTTTTATAATGACTTTAAAAATTCTTTTATTATTATTAAATTTGTAAATATCAAAAGTGCTCAAAAAATGGCATTTTTCAGCCCGGAGAGCTCGCATAATGGTATTGCAGCGG
>DDTQ01000009.1 GCA_002344125.1 Ignavibacteria bacterium UBA2360
TGGGTTTAACTTCCAACGAAGCCTAAAAGGCTTCGACTACAAAGGCAGAATAAATTGAAAATATTGATATGTAGTCGAGCCCTTTCAGGGCTTGTGATAATTCTATTTCTTTCTCAAATCCCTCAACTGTTCAAATAATTTCTTTTCTTCCGGTGTTAAGTCTTTTGGAGTCTGAAGATCTATCTTTACAAACAGGTCTCCGTGCTGTGAATCCTTGCCGTACTTCGGCATACCAAGTCCGCCGAGCCGCAGAGTCTTACCATTCGATGTTTCGGGGGGAATTGTAATTTTAATTTTACCCTTTAAGGTCGTTACATCAAGCTTGCCGCCAAGTACAGCGGTAAATATATCAAGCGGCAGGTCCATATACAGATCGTCATCTATCCTGTTATACAATGGGTGCTTCTGCACTTTTAGTGTAAGCAAGAGGTCGCCATTCGGACCGTTGTTATGCCCCGGGTAACCTTTGCCTGCAAGTTTAAGGGTCTGGCCGTCATACGCGCCCTTTTTAATTTTCAGTTTTATCTTCTGACCGCCAACTTCAAAAATTGTTTCGGCTCCGTTAAAAGCATCCTCAAGCCTTATTGGAAGCTCAGCCTGCATATCTTCGCCTTTGAGCTGCTGCTGTTTCCTGCCGCCGCTTCGCTGCTTGGCTCCTCCAAATCCTGCCCCGCCAAAGAACGCCTCGAAGAAATCACTGAAACCGCCGCCTCCTCCGCCGAATGAGCCGCCAAAATCACCAAAATTTGTGCTGTAACTTTGCCCGCCTTGACCGCCATATTGCTGCTGCCCATACTGTTTTTGATACTTGCCCCAGTCAAATCCGCCGCCCGTGTTGCCGCCCTGCTGGTATGCGTTCCAGTTTGAACCCAGCTCGTCATACTTTCTGCGCTTCTCAGCATCGCCAATTACCTCATTGGCTTCGTTCACTTCTTTGAACTTTGCCTCTGCGGTTTTATCACCCGCATTCTTATCGGGGTGATATTTCATCGCCAGCTTGCGGAATGCCTTTTTAATTTCATCCTGCGAAGCTGTTTTTGATACTCCTAATACTTTATAATAATCTTTATAATCCATACCAATTTATTAATGCAAATGATTCAATAATTGTTCATTATTATTTTTTTATAACACTTATTTAATCGCGTTTCCAGAAAAAACTTGTGTGCATATCATCCTTTATCCATCCGGTTTTATTGTAGAGCTTCTGCGCCGGGTGATTTTCATTTTGTGTTTCGAGTACCATTCCTGCTGCGCCCGTTTCACGAACCAGATCTTTTGATTTTTCTATCAATCCTTCCGCAATTTTTTTATGCCTGTGGATAATATCAACGTACAGGTCGTTAAGCACCCATAGCTTATTCATTCCCACAGAGGTAAATGAAGGGTACAACTGTACAAAGCCCATGCCTTCATTATTATCATCCAGTGCAATGTATATCACCGATTCATTATTCTTCATCCGTTCATTTATGAACTTGATCGCGCCTTCAATATCCGGCTCCTGGTCATAGAACACACGGTAATCATCGAATAATTTTGCTGTCTGTTCAAGTTCTGCTAGTGTTGCCTGTATTATTTTCATTTTGATATTTTGACTGTCATTTAATTCCCCTCTTGAGAGGGGTGGCACCGCCCACGGCGGTGACGGGGTGTGTAAAATTGTAATTCGGTTAAACTAGTTTGATTAAAAATTCTCAATCCATCGCTGCAATTACGCACATATTTACTATATCAGCTGCATTGCAGCCGCGGCTTAGATCCATAACCGGCAGAGCTAGACCCTGCACTATCGGTCCCGTTGCAACAGCACCGCCAATTCGCTCAGTAATTTTGTATGCAATATTCCCCGCATTCAGGTCAGGAAAAATAAACACATTGGCAGCTCCCCTTAATTTACCTTTTGGATCTTTTCTTTTCGCAACTTCCGGCATAAATGCCGTATCAAACTGGATTTCGCCGTCACAAACCAAGCCCGGCATGCGCCTGCGAGTGAGATGCATTGCCTTTAATACTTTCTCCGTCGAGAGATCTTTCGCGCTGCCCTTTGTTGAAAAACTTAGGAACGCAGTTTTTGGTTTAATGCCGGTTAATTTTTTAAAGTTAAGCGATGTTTGTATCGCAATATCACTCAGCTGCTCCGCATTCGGATTCGGAAGTACGCCGCAATCTCCATAAGCAAAAACTCTTTGCGAAAGCTTATGCTGTTTCGGAAAACTTATCAGGAAAAATGAAGAGACAGTCCTGTTGCCTTTGCTTAACCCAACAGTTTGAATCGCACTTCTTAAAACATTCCCGGTTGAATAAACACTTCCTGCAACAACTGCGTCAGCATACTTACTTTTAAGCAGCATACATGCAAACAGCAGGGGATCGGTCAGAGCTTTTTCCGCATCGGCGTGAGTGAAACCCCTTACCTTTCTGCTCCGAAGCTCTTTATATTCACCCGCAAACTGTTCCGCAAATCCAATATCAATTATATCCAGATCTTCGTTTTCAGGCAACTTAATACTTTTCCCGGTATCAATCAAAATAAGCTTCGCAAGTTTTCTCTTTAAAATAATCCTCGCCGCTTCGATCACCCTCGGGTCATACGATTCCGGAAGAATGATCGTTTTTTTCTTCCTTTTTGCCGCTGCTTCTAATTTCCTGAATATATCCAAAATAAAATTCGTAATTCCTAATTCTTAATTCGTAATTTTCTGTATGATCCCGCCGCCAATCAGATCATCGCCGTCATAAAATACTGCGGATTGACCTGGGGTAATTGCTTTTTTGGGTTCTTCAAATATAACTTTAATTTCTTTATCATTTAATTGCTGAATAATTGCTGGCGAACCTTTATCCTTATACCTTATCTTTACAATTGCGCTGGTAGGTGATTCAATTTTACCATACTTCTGCAGATTTATCTCACCGCAAACAAATTCCTTATTATAGATTCCCGTTTCATCATCAACATATATAACATTATTATCAGCGTCAATTTTAGATACATATACAGGCTTGCCTAATGCTACTTCAAGTCCGCGCCTTTGCCCGATAGTATAATTAATATATCCCTTATGCTGCCCGATCTTTTTATTCTGATAAATTATATCCCCGCCTTCAATGGCATGCTTAAGCTCAGGCATTCTTATCTGGATTAGCTGCCTGTAATCGTCATTGGGGACAAAACATATCTCCTGCGAGTCAGGTATATCAGCGGATTTCATACCAAGCTCTTTTGCAATTTCACGTATCCTCGTTTTTTGGTACCCGCCTAAAGGAAATAACGTTTTGCCTAATGCGTACTGCGAAACCTGCCATAAAGCATAGGATTGGTCCTTGCTCAGATCAGCTGACCTGCTTACAAAATACCTGCTGTTCACATCACTTCTGCCAAGCTGCGCGTAGTGACCCGTTGCGATATAATCCGCCCCAAGCTCAACCGCTTTTTCAAGCAGCGCGCCCCATTTTATTTCTTTGTTGCATAGTACACATGGGTTAGGTGTGTGTCCCTTAAGATATTCCTCAATAAAATTGCTGATCACCACGTCGTTGAACCTGCCGGTAAAATCCATAGTGTAGTGCGGAAATCCAAGCTGATTGGCAACATTCCTTGCGCTATAGATCGTCTCCAGAGAGCAGCAGCCGGAATCCTTCTCCGGGATGTCATCAAATCCCCAGGTTTTCATGGTTACCCCGATCAAATTGTAGCCTTCCTGCTTCAGTAACCAGGCTGCCACTGAGGAATCAACCCCGCCGCTCATTGCTACCAATACCGTTTTTTGTGGTTTTTCAGCCATTTATGCAAAATACCTATAATTTCCTAACTATAAAAGATTAAAAATTGGGTTGTAATTGTTTTAAAATCCCTTATATTTGCATTGATTTACTAATTTAAATTACTCGAAAGGGGGGTAATAAATGACCAAAAGATCATTTCTCGTATGGGCAATGGTATTCGTATTTGGTATCGCCAGCCTGCCTGTTGTTGGATTCTCTGCTGAAAGCAAGCAAACTGCTAATACCGAATTAACAAAGAAGAAAAAGCCCAAAAAGAAATTTTCCAAAAAGAAAAAATCTTTAAAGAAAAAGAAAGGCTCCAAAAAGAAGTTATCAAGCGGTAAAAAGAAGTACTCAAAAAAGAAAAAGTACACCGGTAAAAAGAAATACACCGGAAAGAAAAAAAACAACAAAAAGAAAAAATATTCTTCCAAAAAGAAAAAATCTTATAAGAAGAAATACTATGCTCCTAAAACCAACAGCAGCAATGTTGAATACAGGAACTACAAAAGATCAAACGATCCTGAAAACAGCGGAAGCAATGAAGTGAACATCGAAAAGATCGCTCCTTCAAAAGAGATCAGGAAAGAGCCCAAAAAAGGCGATAACTAAAGATTTAAGTAACAGAATTTATGCAAGCCCCGTAAGTGCGAACTTACGGGGCTTTTTGTTTATATCTGGTGATTAGTCAATTTTGCATTTAATTTTAATTTAAAAATTCTGATAATTGCCTAATCAATTCATTTAAACGGAGCGTAAAATGAAACAGAAATTTACTTATTTCTTTATACTCTTAATTATGCTGTCTGCAGGCGTTTCCTCACAGACCCTCGTTTCTACATATAATTTTTTGGGCTCAACTGCCTACAACGGGTTTTGGGGAATTACTCAAATAAATGATACCCTGAGGATAGGCTCAAGCAGTAATGGTAAAATTTACACTATTTCAAAAACCGGAGTGATAAGAGATAGCCTAACCACTCCGTTCAATTTCAATAACGGTCTTGCCTACGATGGCACCGGATTTTGGATAGCAAGGAATGCATCAGGCACAACTTCCAGAATTATCAAAGTAAATTCCTCGGGAAGCCCGGTTGATACAATAAGGATTACTTCACTTTACGGAAATTCAACCATCGGTATCGGGGGTATCGCTATGGATGGACCCAATCATTTGTGGGCTGCCATTTATTACCCTGATTTCGCTTCTTACCCGTTTGCTTACGCTTATAAGTTTGATATCGTAACCAAAAATGTTGTTGATTCAATCCCGCTGCGCGGAAAACAAGTACAGGGTATTACTGTAAAAGGCGATACTATATTATATGTAACCGATAACTTTCAGGGAGACGCTGAGAGGATCTACGGATACCGCAAGGCAGCAGGTGATACAATATTTTCCTTCGCTGCGCCTGATCCTGACGGTGACTGCGACCCGCGCGGCATATTTTGGGATGGCTCGAATCTGTGGCTCATGGCTTACCGTGTTGGTAATAACATCTCTCAATACCGCACACTTTATAAATATCTGTTGAATGGACAGGGCAGTCCAACAATTACCACTAATTTAAACTCAATAAACTTCGGCAACGTACCTGTTGGAACAACCGGAAATCAGCCTTTAATTATAAATAATACCGGAACAGGGAAACTGATAATCAGCGCTTTCAATTTTACTAATCCCAGGTTTTCAATTTCACCCAATATTGTGCCTGATACAATTCAGCCCGGCAGTTCTAAGAATTACACTATGGGATTTTCACCGCTTGTCTATGATACACTTAGCGGTGTTATGAATATTATAAGTAACGATCTTGCTAATCCAACCAAGTCAGTAAACCTGTTCGGAAAAGGGGTCTTTACTGGTCCATATATCGGTATCTCTGCTTCTACATTTAACTTTACCAATAAACGTGTGAATTCACTTACCGGTTTTACTTTCAATATAACAAACCAGGGATCAGCCCCGCTAACTATCACAGGATGTAATTTCTCATCTGCGAGGTACAGATATGATACTACTAACGCGAATTTCCCTGTTACTATTGATACCCAAAGAACCCGGACTTTCAGAATATGGTTCAATCCAAATGCGCCGGGTTCATTCAGTGATTCTGCGATATTCCAAACCAACGCTGTAAATAATTCTTCCGCTAAGATCGTTCTTACCGGCGCGGGAATCGACGTACCTCCGGTACTGGGTGATATTGTATGGGAAAGTATAATCCCCGATAATCCGTTAACTACAGCAGATGACCCTCAGCCAAAATCACTGAAACAGATCCCCGATGTTAACGGTGATGGAGTTGCAGATATGATCTGCGCTACAGAGAACTACTGGACTATTTGTTACAATGGTAATTCCTACGGAACAGCCGATACTTTATGGAAATTCAATACATGCTTCGGCACAAATAACACAGGCTCAGTTGACTGGGAAGACGCAATGCAGATAATGGACGACGTAAATGGCGATGGCATCAAAGATGTTGTAATTGGATGCGGAGGCGGAAACGAAGAAGTTTATGTACTGAGCGGAAGTACCGGCAGAGTAATTTGGGAATATGCAGGTCCGAATACAAATTATGATGGCGATATTATGGGCATTAGAGTTGACCGCGACTTTAATGGTGATGGCAGAAAAGATGTGCTGATCTCAGCAAGCGGTGAAGGCTCTACAAATCCCGGAAGGCATTCAGCTATTTGCCTCAATGCTGTAAACGGAAATGTTCTCTGGACAAATGTGATAAATTCTGAATTTACCTATGATGTTGTCTCTACTACAGTCGGCGGAGCAATTGCTTTCACAAATAACAGTGGCCCTTACGGTATTATCGGACTCAATAGCAGCGGGGCAAGCACCTGGAATTATCCAATTCCCGGCACCCTTAATGCCGTGTGGAGCATGAGGGAAGTTGCCGATATTAACGCTGACGGGAATACTGATATTGTGGGAATGTACGGATTCAACGGTACTGTTGTTGCCTTATCAGGCAGCACAGGTTCCCAGGTGTGGACAGTAAATATGGGTTCCAGTAATAACGGCACAGTTGAACTGCTTGACGATCTTAATCAGGATGGATTTAAAGATTTTACCTGCTCAGGTCCGCAGACTGCTTTTCGTATCGATTCCAAAACGGGGCAGCAGATGTGGACACAATCATTCGGCGCATCATATATCCGTGATGCGGGGATACTTGGTGATATTACCGGTGATACTGTTGCCGAAGTTTTGTATTCAACACAGGCGCCGGGGAAAGTATTTGTTGTGAACGGTAAGACCGGCACAATTCTGTTCAATTATGAGTTTGGCGCAAGCTTAACCTACAGGGCTGATAGAGTCGCCGCGCTTAACAGCGTTGATGGCAACCAATGGAATGAATTTGTCGCCGTTTGCCGTGATGGAAGAGTCAAATGTTTTAACGGCGGTCCCGGCGAAGTTATCGGAATAACAAATTTAAACACAAATATTCCGGATAAGTTTGCTTTGTATCAAAATTATCCCAATCCGTTTAACCCGGAAACGAATATCAAGTTCGAGCTTCCGCACTCAGCTAATGTTAAAATTGCGGTGTATGATATGTTGGGCAGGGAAGTTGATATTCTTATTAACGGCAAAATGGAAGCCGGCGTTTACAACGCCTCGTGGAATGCGACACCATATTCCAGCGGCGTGTATTTCTACCGCCTCACAACCGATGAATTTGTAAGTGTAAAGAAGATGATATTGATAAAGTAAGAATACTAAATATTAGAATTGTAGAGACGACCCGGTGGGTCGTCTCTTTTTTTAGCTACTAAAACCTGCAAGGTCTTAAAGACGTTGCAGGTTTGTTTTTCTTGGAGCGCACTGACTGAGCCTGACAGCTCTGCTGTTCAGTGCATGCATCGACTTAGTCGATGCACTCCAACGAAAATCTGCCCCATTTCATTCCAAGTAATTTTCCCGGACTACCCAGCCTCTCAATCAACTACCAACAACATCGTAGTCGAGCCCTTTCAGGGCTCGTTTCCCACTGGAAGGTTTGCTTTTCTTGGAGTGCACTGACTGTGCCTGACGCACTGCAGTTCAGTGCATGCATCGACTTAGTCGATGCACTCCAACGAGAATCTGCCCCATTCCATTCCAAGTAATTTTCCCGGACTGCCCATCCTCTCAACCAACGACCAACAACATCGTAGGCGAACCCTTTCAGGGCTCGTTTCACGCTTGCCTGCCTTATCGAACGAAGTGCTTGCCTGCCTACGCAGGAGATAAGGAGCACATGCCCGCCTTTGGCGTGGGAGTCGAAGTGTGTGAGAAGATTCTGCATATCCAAAATCCCCTCCCAACCCCGTATCACCCTAAACCTGTATTGCTAAATCTTATATATGAAAATATATTGTTAAACTTAACTTCACAAATATTAATTATTTTCAGGGGGAAAATATGAAATTATTACTATCTTTAACTACAACATTATTAATTTTTACATTAACATTACACTCTCAGCCTGTAGGCTGGGTTGAACAAACCAGCGGCGTGACCACGCAATTAACATCAGTCTCAATAGTTGATGATAACCACGCTTGGATATGCGGCTATGCCGGCAGAGTGCTTCGCACTACAAACGGCGGGGTCAATTGGGTGAGTGTTAACGCAGCCCCGATTCCCGGTACACTTGACCTGCACACAATTTATGCCATTGATTCAGTTACTGCCATTGTCGGCGGTTCAGGTACTTCATCATTCCTTTTCCGTACATCAAACGGCGGAGCCAACTGGACTCAGGTATTTACTGAAACCGGGGGATTCATAAACTCCGTGCAAATGGGTAACAATTTCGCGGGATATATGATTGGCGATCCTGTTGGCGGAAGGTGGTCTATGTGGGGTACAACAACCGGCGGCTTAACATGGGATTCCGCAACATTTTACCTGCCGCAAGCCGGCACTGAAGCCGGCTGGAACAATGCATTCTTCTTTGATGTTACTGCTGGACTTTGGTTCGGCACAAACAATACCAGGGTATATAAGACGCTCACACTCACAAGCTGGCAAACACAGGCTACTACCGGTCAGGTGAATAGCTACGCCATTTGGTTCAATAATGCTTTGTTCGGAATGACAGGCGGTACTGCAATATTGCTCACAACAAACGGCGGCACCACCTGGGTTTCGCCGCCATCAGCCCTGCCGGGCACTGCCAATATTGCCGGAATTACAGGCTTTGGCCTCCAGTGGATGGTCACAAGGCAGGCTGCGGAAATTTATCTCACTTCCAATAACGGTGTTTCATGGAGCACCAGTTATACAGCCCCGGCCGGTACATACAGATATATTGCTAAGAATAGGGCGAATAATTTGATCTATTACGCTGTACGCTCAAACGGCGGTATTTCCAAGGGAGTTCTGCTCACTGGTATAGAGCCGGTTTCAAATGCAATACCAGCAAGATTTGAACTTAAACAAAATTATCCAAATCCGTTCAATCCAAATACCACATTCGAATTTTCAATCCCTAAAAATGGATTTGTAAAACTCGCAGTCTATGATGCTCTAGGCAGGGAAGTGAATTCACTTCTTAACAGTGAGCTTAAAGCCGGTGAGTACAAGATAAATTTCAGCGCTGCTGATCTTTCAAGCGGCACCTATTATTATAAGCTTGTATCAGGTGATGTTGTTGAAACTAAGAAAATGATTTTAGTAAAGTAAGTTGTAATTCATCGGATGAGACTGCAGAAGCAGTCAAGCTCAAAGTCATCCGATGAATAGAAAGGTTTAAAAGGCATCTTAAAAATAAGATGCCTTTTTTGTTTTTCATTTATTTATCTTTGTAAATGCAAAACAAAGAAAGATCAGATAAAAAGGAAATCAATACCCGTACCCTGGGCGGCTGGCTAATTGCAATTCAGGCGTTTATTATACTGAATGCTATAAGCTGGGTAGGTAATCTCCAGGTTTATTATAAATTGCTGGGCGAAAAAGAAATCCTGATAAAGCAGAAGCCTCCCGAAGATGCCGCACTTTTAAACATTTTCATATATTTCGAACTTGCCACAAGCCTCGTCTTTGCCTTCCTTTGTTTTGTGGTATTTTATTTTTTTTATAAAAGAAATACCAGGTTCCCGCTTATATTGATAATATACCTGATTGCTGAAATTGTAATAGAGGGTTTATCATACATTATTTTCGGACATCTTTCAAATGATCCAACCCTGATGCTGCAAAAACTCGCTTTCAGCATTGTTATTGCCGTGGCAATAATTGTGTATCTTAAACGCTCCGAAAGAGTCAAAAAGACATTTATTTTCTAACCCTCGTGCCACGAATCGGGGACACGGCGGACATAAATGATATCGACTTGTGTTTAGTTTTCTTGATCAGTGTAGAAACTGATTTCGTGGAACGAGTATCTTTTAATTTCCAGCACCCCGATTTTATTTTTAAGGGTTTTCAAATTCGCACAAATTCATTCCTTTATACTTAAAATTAGCTTGATTATATTTGCACCCAAAGGAGCCCCTATTGGGCAAATTATGAAAATTTCACTGAATTGGTTACGGAATTATATTGATATTTCTCTTCCCGTTGATGACCTGGTAAAAGGGTTAATTGATCTTGGAATTGAAGTTGAAAGTGTTGAAGATCAGCAAAAAAGGCTTGATAAATTTGTCATTGGCAAGGTGATCGAGCGCACCAAACACCCCAACGCTGATAAACTTAGCGTATGTAAAGTAGATGCCGGTACCGGTGAAATACTGAACATTGTCTGCGGCGCGCCCAATGTTGATACAGGGCAGACCGTATGCGTTGCTTTGGTTGGAGCAATAGTCCCGGCCGGACAGTTTGAAATTAAAAAAGCAAAGCTGCGCGGGGAAGTTTCCGAAGGTATGATATGCTCTGCCAAAGAACTCGAGCTTGGCGATGACCACTCAGGCATAATGGTACTTGATACTGCACTGCCTGTTGGCACACCTTTTGCTGAATATTTAAAACAAAACGATGTTATCCTTGAAATAGGTATTACTCCAAACAGGGGTGACCTGCTTTCGCACATTGGTGTGGCAAGAGAACTTGGCGCGTTGACAGGTAATAAGTTAAAAGAACCTGAACTGAAATCTGATTTTACAGGTAATGATCTGGAAAAGAAAGTAAGTGTTGATATCCAAAATACCAAAGGCTGCCTCCGCTATTGCGGGGCAATAGTTGAAGGTATTACAGTTAAGGAATCACCTGACTGGCTTAAAAATTACATTCTGGCCATTGGGCTAAGACCCATCAACAATATTGTAGATATCACAAACTTTGTGATGATGGAATGCGGTCAGCCGCTGCACGCATTTGATTATGATGCTATTGCCGGTAAAAAAATTGTTGTACGCTCCGCAGGGAACGATAAAAAATTCAGGACCCTTGATAACAAAGAACGCACCCTGCGTGAAGATGTGCTTCTGATATGCGACGGCGAAAAACCCGTTGCGCTTGCGGGTATTATGGGTGGCGAGAATTCTGAAATAAGTAATTCTACCACGAACGTTTTTATTGAAAGTGCATATTTTGATCCGGTGTTAACAAGGTTGTCATCCAAATTCCTTGGACTGCAATCCGATTCTTCATACCGCTTTGAGCGCGGTGTTGATATCGAGCGGACTGAATGGGCGTGCAAACGCGCTGCTCAATTGATTGCAGAAGTATCCGGTGGTAAGATCGTAAATGGCTTCATTGATAATTACCCGGTCAAACTGGAAAAATTGAAGGTACCTCTAAGACTTTCGCACCTCAATCGTATTGCAGGGATCAGCTACACTCCAGAAAGAACCAATGAACTGCTTTCAAGCATAGGTATTAATACCTTATCAGCAGAGAGCGGTACTTTTGAATATGAGATACCTCAGTCACGACGCGAAGACTTAATGCGGGAAATTGATCTTGTTGAAGAAGTCATCAGGCTTGATGGATATGATAAGATCGAAATTCCTGAATATTCATCTCTTTACCTTGATACACGTGATTTTTCTGGGAAAGAATATGATATGCTTCGCGAAGTGAGGAAATATATTGTTGGAAGAGGATTTAAGGAAATAATTTCCAATACTCTTGTTGAAGAAAATTTCCAGAAGCATTTTGGTGAAGATTATGTTAAGCTTATGAATCCTTCCAGCGATAAAATGAATGTGTTAAGAAGAGACCTCTATACCGGACTTTTTGAGGTGATCAAACTTAACTTCGAAAATTCAAACACTTCCCTGAAATTGTTTGAAACAGGGAATTCCTTCTCATTGGATGAAAATGGTAAAATTACTGAATCCAGATGCCTTATACTTGTTATGGCTGGGGAGTTCGACTTAAAGTCTTTTGCCCAAAAACAGCGAAATTTCAACATTTTGGATATGGTGAACGAAGCCGAAGGTTTGTTTGAAAAATTAAGCGTTGAAAATATCAAAAAATATGATTATAATGCCCAAAATGCATTGACGGATTATTCCATAGAATACAAAAGCCGGAACAATGTTGTTTGTAAGATAATTAGCTTCTCCGGTAAATTCCTGAATTCAATTGGAATAGAAAGACCTGTGATTGTATGTCAGATACCATATTAAGTTTAAGCGATACTTTAAATCACAGAACTGTATTTAAACCGTTCTCAAATTTTCCGCCTGTTCTCAGGGATCTCTCGATTCTTGTAGATAGCAGCTTAAAACAGGGGGATATAATGGATACTATACTTTCGGTTAATACCGGTAAGTTATTAAAGAAAGTATCATTATACGATATTTATGAACCAAAGAATGAAGGTTCAAAGAAGAGTTATACTTACAGCCTTGAATACCGGGCTGATGACAGAACTCTGACTAACGAAGAAATAAACAAACTGCAGGATAAAATTGTAGCAGAACTGCAAAAAAAGCTTAAAGCAGAATTAAGAAAATAGCAATTACAGGATTATACCTGAATTTAAAAATATCCGTTAAATGGATAATTCTATACTGAAAGTCAACGATTCCGGTTTAAAAAGTGAACTTGAGAAGATGTTCTCAAAAGTGAAAGTATTGGTTGAAAAATTCAATATTTCAAAAGATGAGAACAAATTACTTAAAGATAAGGTTAAAGAACTTGAACATGCCTTAAGTGAGGCTGAAATTGATGTTTCAAGCAGGAATAGCGAACTTTTAGCTAAAGATAAAGAAATTACTGATTTAAAGAATAAGTTTCTGGAAGAAAGAAAAAATAAAGTTTCAGGCGAAGATAAAACTCAGTTAAAATCAAGAATACGCGAACTTATGGTTAGGCTGGATACGCATCTCGAACAAAAAGCAAATAATAACTTTTAGCTTTATTATGTAAAAAGAGCAGCCATTTTTTTGTTTAAGCAGGTTAAAATTTATTAGTTGTTTTGTTTCACAAGGTCGGGATTTACAAAAGGTAAAAATTAAACTTCAATAAATCGTATGGACTCAAAGGATATCAGGATCAAAATATTCAACAATCATTACACACTTAAGGGTGATGATGTTGAGCTGCTCGAAAAGAGCGCGCAGTATGTTGATACATTGATGCACAAAGTACAAAATGATATTCCAAACCAGTCTGATTTTACGGTAGCTATAGTTTCTGCATTAAATATCGCAGAGAATTATTACAGGGAAAAGAACTCAAGCTTTGTTCTTGACCAGAACTACAAATCACTGATCGGGGGATTGAATTCCCAGGTTAAAGAGATCAATGATTACATAGATAGCAACACCTGATTTTATAGCTGCTTTAGAAGAGATTTATTACAGAATAATCGTTCTTTAAATACCGGATAAGGAAGTTTTTATAAAATTACCGCACCGACCGGCCGTAGCCAAAAATTAAATAGATCCAACACTATTTAATTGGGGAGAACGCTCGATTACAATGTCAATTACAGGCCTCACTCAGAGTTTACTTTGAAATCACATGAACTCAATTAGAGTTCAGCT
Organism: Ignavibacteria bacterium UBA2360; assembly: GCA_002344125.1. Classification (GTDB taxonomy): domain Bacteria; phylum Bacteroidota; class Ignavibacteria; order Tepidaquicellales; family OLB5; genus OLB5. Next base: position 13,717 of record DDTQ01000009.1, read on the forward strand.
TCTGTGATCAGTGGAAGTTAAAAGACATTTCGGCACTCACCCACTGTGTTGAAAGAGGGATCTATAACTCTTTCGCTATGGTATGAATCGTGTGCGGTTTTTTTTATTTTTAAAATTGAAAGGTTTTTATCTATTTTCAGAATTGTTTCAACCCAAAATCATATGTTAGAATTACGGAGAAATAAAATATGCTTCAGGAAATTTATGTATTAGTACCGCTGATCGTCATACTCTGCGCGGCGACATTTTATCTTGGCTGGTTCATGCAGAACAAGGTAACAAAAGGTAAGATAAACAGCGCGGAGGAACAGTCAAAACGGATAATTGCGGACGGCGAAAAGGCAGCATTAAATATCAAAAAAGAAAAGCTGCTGGAAGTAAGGGACGAATGGTACAAAAAGAAACAGGAATTTGACCAGGATTACCAGGCAAAAAAGAACAAACTCAAATCCTTCGAAAAACAGCTTCAGGATAAAGAAGAGGTCATAGGCAAAAGGATAGATGAGTATGCCAAAAAGGAAAAATCCATTAACAAGCTTGAAAATGACTATAACAACAAGTTAACTTCACTTGGAGATAAAGAAACAAAGCTTGATGGTCTTATCCAGGAACAGAATAACAAACTCGAAAACATTTCGGGCCTAACAGCAGAAGAAGCTAAGACCATTTTGATGAATAATCTCATAGATGAAACCAAAATGCAGTCTGCAACCAAGCTTAAGGAAATTCGCGATGAAATGAAGCTTGAAGCCAAAAAGCTTGCAAGGAACCTAATAGTTCAGGCTATCCAGAGAAGTGCCGCTGACCATTCCGTGGAAACCACGGTTAGCGTTCTTAATATTCAGAGCGATGAACTTAAAGGCAGGATTATTGGTAAAGAAGGAAGAAATGTCCGCGCTTTCGAAGCTGCTACTGGTGTTGATGTTATTGTTGATGATACCCCGGAAGCAATCACAATTTCCGGCTTCGATCCTTTCAGGAGGGAAGTTGCTAAAATTGCGATGGAACGTTTGATATCAGACGGTCGTATTCATCCTACAAGGATTGAAGAAGTTGTTGAAAAAGTACGCAAAGAACTTGAGGAAGAGATTATTCGCGTTGGCGAAAATTCAATTATTGAGTGCGGTCTGCACGGTTTGCACCCTGAAATGGTTAGATACGTAGGCAGAATGAAGTACCGCACTAGCTACGGGCAGAACCTGCTGCAGCACAGCATCGAAGTCGCTCATTTATGCGGCATAATGGCTGTTGAGCTTGGCCTTGATCCTGTAATGGCTAAACGCGCAGGTCTGCTGCATGATATCGGAAAAGTTATCGATCGTGAGGTTGAAGGGCCGCATGCGATACTTGGTTATGAGCTTGCCAAAAAGTATAAGGAGCATCCGGTTGTATGCAACGCTATAGGCGCGCATCATGAAGATATGGAAATGGAAACGCCAATTGCCGTTATCGTTCAGGCTTGTGATGCAATTAGCGGGGCGCGCCCCGGCGCAAGGCGCGAATCAGTGGAAGGTTACGTAAAACGTCTCCAGAAGCTTGAAGAAGTGGCCAAATCTTTTGAGGGTGTTGGCAGAACCTACGCCATCCAGGCAGGCAGGGAAGTTAGGGTTATTGTTGAGCATGATAAGGTAAGCGATGCATTGGCTGACCAGCTTTCTGTTGATATTGCTACCAGGATCCAGGACGAAATGGAGTATCCCGGACAGATCAAGGTTACCGTTATCCGCGAACGCCGTTCTGTTGCTTACGCTAAATAGCTTCCATGTCACGGTCAAATAGACTGAAGATCGGGATCACTGGAGGCATCGGGTCTGGTAAAAGCCTTGCTTGCAGATACCTGGAAGAAATGGGGTATAAAGTAATTTATGCCGATAGGATAGCCAAAGATCTTTATGCATCCAATAAAACTTTGCTTAAAAAGCTTGCGCGAACGTTCGGATCCGAAATTCTTAATGCAGATGGTTCATTGAACCGGTCAAACGCAAGAAAGATAATCTTTTCAAACAAAAGAAATATTAAAAGGGTGAACTCTATTGTTCACCCTTTTGTGTTTGCTGAAACTGACAGGATAGTTTCAAAGATCAAATCCAGGGTACTTTTTTTTGAAGCGGCAATAATGTTTGAATCCGGCAGCTATAAGGGAATGGATCATGTAGTCCTGATCTACGCAAACAAAGAAACCAGGATAAAACGCATAATTTCCAGGGATGGAGTCAGGCGTGCTGATGTATTGCGCCTTATGAAAATGCAGCTGGATGAACGTCAAAAGTTAAAACGCGCCGATTTCGTTATAAAGAACAATTCCAAACCCAATGACCTTAAAAAAAGTATAAAAGCATTTTCGAAAATAATAGATAAATTGTAATGGATCTGGATCAGCTTGTTAGCAGGGATGATAGTGTTTTCTTCCGTACATATAAGAGGCTTGGTATTGCAATCGAAAGGGGTGAGGGATGTTATCTCTATACAACCTCCGGTGAAAAGATCCTCGATATGTTCGGAGGTTTGGCTGTAAATGTACTGGGTTACGGGCATAAAAGAATGAATGACGCTATCAAAGCGCAGGTTGATAAATATATTCATATTTCGAACTTCTTCTACCAGCCGAAACAAATTGAATTAGCGGAAAAAATAAAGAAATTATCCGGATTCAGTAAAGTTTTCTTTTCAAATTCCGGAACGGAATCAATTGAAGCGGCCATAAAGCTGGTACGCAAATTCTTTCTTGGTACTGATAAAACCACACTCGTTTCATTCACCGGTTCTTTCCACGGGCGGACAATGGGAGCCCTATCACTTACCGCCCGCAAGAAATACCGCGAGCAGTTTCAGCCGCTGCTTCCGGATGTTCTGCATCTTGAATTTAACAGCGCGGCTGAACTGGAAACCAAGATCAATAAAAGAACCGCGGCTGTGTTCATTGAATGCCTGCAGGGCGAAGGCGGTATAAATCCCGCAACACCTGAATTCATAGCTAAGCTGAACGAACTTAAGAATAAATTCGGGTTCATAATAGCCGCCGATGAGATCCAGTCAGGGGTTGGCAGGACAGGCACTTTTAATGCCTTCACACAGTTTGGCCTTGATGCGGATATTTTCATAATGGCAAAAGGTATCGGCGGCGGGTTGCCGCTTGGAGCAATCGCCGGCAGTGACCGCGTGGCAGATGTATTCACCTATGGCGAGCATGGCTCAACCTTTGGCGGCAACCCTGTTGCTGCTGCATCTGGTGTGGTCGTAATGGAAGAGCTCGAAAACGGATTAATATCAAACAACAAGGCCGGGGGAGAGCTGCTGAGAAGAGAACTCAATACCATTAAACAGAAGTATCCTCAAAAGATCAAAGAAGTGCGCGGTATGGGCTTGATGGCAGGCATTGAGTTAAGCTTTCCCGGTGATGGTGTTGTTACACAGCTCATGAAACGAAACATCCTCGTAAATTGTACCAATGATAACGTCATCAGGCTTCTTCCTCCATTTATCATATCTTCAGATGAGATAAAATTATTCTGCAACGCATTTGAAGAAGTAATAAGCGAAATGCAGTAGCATAGAGAGCCAGAACATGAAAAAAGCCGTCTGTTGAGTCAGACGGCTTTTTAATTTAACAGAATTCTGATTTACGCAAAACCCCATTTTGCTTTATTCTGCGCAATATCCTCCGGTGTCGGATTTTTCCTTATAGGTGTCACTTCTGTTGTGAAGTCTTCCGGCGGATGTACTTCAAATACTTTTGCGTTCAGCTCAATATCATCTTTGAATAATGCCGGAACCTGTGAATCTTCGTAAATAGCCTGCCATGGACAAGCCGGTTCGCATGCAGCACAATCAATACATTCTGCAGGGTGTATGTAAAGCATGTTCTTTGAAAAGTTTTCGTCATCAGCCTGCAGCTCATAAATACAATCAACAGGGCAGACTTCTGCGCATTCTGTATCTTTACAATCAACGCATAATTTGGTAATTACCCAAGGCATAGTTTTTTATCTCCTTAAATTAGAAACTTCTTATACAAATATAAAAAGAAACGTTAAATTAAAAAGTGGACTTTTCAGGTATATGATATTTATCCACGTGAATTTATGACATAAATCAACAAATCATTTTGAAAAATATAACAAAAGTCATATTTAGAGAAATTAAGGAATATTATTTCTTTTCCTTAATATCCACTCCACAGAAAATAAGAGGATCACAAGCATAAGGTAATACTTATTACTCCACAGATCAAACCGCAGATATCTCTCCGTTACCGTTTCACTTCCCGGAAGGCTGCGATAGCCCTTAAGCAATTCGCCATAACTACCGGCACTTTCATCATGCAGCATGCTGCCGCCGGTTTTGGAAGCGATCTCACTGAGAAGCGCGAAGTTACTCCGGGTTTCAATGAATTCCGTATTCACTGTATCGCTTAAGAACCTGTTCACATCCCTGGCCCAGTAATTGCCGTTGTATTCAGCTTCAGCTTCAATGGAATAATCACCGGCTGCAAGCGGCGGCAGTACCGCCGAAAACCTGTTTTCTTCCGGGGTGAACCTGAGCTCGCCAGCGTTTGAACCGTCTTTCCTGACTATCCTTCCCGTCAGAACAGCGTTACGAGTCATAGCGAAATTTTCATCATACACTTCCGCGTATATTTTTGGGGATTCAGTATAGTCAAAAATATCTTTTGAAGGATATACTCTTAGTTTAGTTCTTTTTTCTTTTTGCAGCGTCATATTGATAAGCTCAAGCAGCATAGCTTCCAGGGTTTTTTCAGCATTAGTTCCGGGGTTCAGCTTCCAGCGCCAAAGCCCGTAACCTAAGAATGCCGTAGACCGCGAATTGCCGTTTACTCTGTTGATTATCACAGGTTCACCTGATGCTTTATCGGTAGCCAGTGTAACTGAGCCGGGCTTTGGCATTATGCCGCCGATGTTCCTGAATATCTCATTGGTTGAACCCAGTCCCGGAATATTTGCTAAACTGTTCTCGCTCAAAGTCACCGGCTGAAGCCTGAACAGGTTTTCACCCTGGTTGATCCTGCCCGCTGAAAACGGAATCTGCTCATCAAATGTACTGAGCTTCTGGTAATCGGTATTTTTACCTGCAAAGAATACTACCGGCACTTTGAACTGCTTCACAGCTGTTGATATCTCGCTTACCATGGCTGAGCTTGTTACGTTTGTTGGATAGTTTAGCATGAATAAAGTTGAAAGCTCAGCAAACTGTCTGTAATCTATGGGACCCTCGTAAAAATCACCCGCAGATTTCTGCGTGCGGTAGGTTATGTTATAATTGCCAATTCTCTTAAGCACAGAGCCGGTAAACTCGTTATCATAGCCCGGTCCGCCTGATACTACCAGTATATTCACTTTGTTATCAATGAATGTGATGAAGAAGTCATTGTGATTGTTTTTATACGTAAGCTCACCGGGGATATTCTCAACAGTAATTCTGTACTTTATTTTTCCCGGTGCATTTTCAGTTACTTCAAACTCCGCTTCGTAATTTGTTTTGCCCGGCTCAAAATTTAGCAGGTGAGATCTTATCTCGCTGCCTTCGCGCTGTAACTTTATAACAGTGCTTTCTGTGCCCGCCTTATTGATAGTTAAGAAAACCCTTATCTTTACCGGCGTACCTGTGAAGGCTTTTTCATTTCTTACGATACTTTTAAGGATAATATCCTTCTTCTCGGCGGTATCGCCAACAGGGAAAATTACAAAAGGAGCATTGAATGTCATCGCCTCATACACAGGATTTGAACCATCCGTAAAGATACCATCTGACAGAAGTGTAACCGAATTATATGAGCCATCAGGGAAGTTTTCTTTGATCGATCTAAGTGATGTAACCAGATCTGTGCTGTACCCGTTATAGCTTATTGAATCGGCATCCTTTAAAACAATGACAGCACTTGAAAATCCAAATACATCGCTTTCACTATTGAACAGGCCGGCTTCTTTGATTACCCGGTCTATCTGTTCCTGTTTGCCTTCGAGGGTATTGCTTCGGGATATATCAATTAAAACAATATCCTTCCTGCTGCTGCTGTTTCCTGTTAAGTATGAAAGTACGGGTTCAATGAATAATGCCAGTAAAATGAAAATTGCCGCGGTTTTAAGAGCTATTAAAAGTGCTTTTTTGTTCTTTTCAACGGCGGTATTACGGTAAAAGTAATATGAAACCGCCGCTGCAATTACCATGAAGAGAGCTAGGAACAGGGGAGAGTAACTTGAAGAAAATCCCGGCATTGGCTGTTTATAAATTAAACGGCAGCGCTTTTAACGCTGCCGTAAGATCAGAGTTTTATTTCGAGGTAAATTGTTTTTTTAAGCTCTTCAAGCCACTCGCCGAGCAGTTTCTGCTCTTTGAACTTTTGGGCATATTGTTCAAGCAGCATGTAGTCGCCTTCAAGCGTAGCGGCATGTTCAGGGTATTTATTCTTAACCAGGTACATGTAGTAGCCATAATATCTTTCATCGCCAACTTTGACGGGGTCAGATATTTCGCCGATCGAAAGAGGCGTGAGCGCGGCTATTTCAAGCTGGTCCAGATTGTTAACGCTCAGCTTGCCGATATACCCGCTATCGGAGGCTGATTTTGGATCCTGTGAATATTCAACTGCAGCCTGGTTGAATGTTAACTGGCCTGATTTGATCTTCTCACGGAGATCTTTCAGGAAATTTATTTCCGTAAAATCCGCCGCTTCAAGCCTGGGGAACTTAACCAGTATGTGCTGCGCGGTGATGAAATCACCGGTCTTGTCGTTTAGCTTAATTATGTGGTAACCGAATTCCGTTTCTACTACACCGGAGGATTCACCCGGCTTTAAGAGGAAGGCCGCGTCTTCAAATTCCTTTACAAAGGAACCCTTCTTGGATTTACCAAGGGCTCCGCCCTGAATAGCGGAAAGTGAATCATCAGAGTATTTCTTGGCCAGCTCAGAAAAATCCATGCCTGCTTTTACACTGTCAAGTATCTTATCTATTTTTTCCTTCGCAATGAATTTCGCGTCTTCTGTGATCTTTGGTATCCTTATTATCTGAGAAAGTTCATATGTTTCAGGTACCATGGGCAATGAATCTTTGTAGTCATTGTAAAACTTAGTGACCTCAGGCTTTGTCACAACAATTCCGTAACCAAACTTAGCCTGCTTCACGCGGGTAAGTTTCATGTTCTTTTCACTCTGGTCTTTCAGAAGGTTCTTTATCTTTGGAATGGTAAGTCCATAAGCTTCTTCAACGTTCTTTTCTGATCCGAACTGAGCTACCATATCCCTGATTCTGCCTTCAACCTGTTTGTTAACTTCGTCCGCGGATACAAAGATACTATCCTGCTCAGCCTTGGCAAGCATCAGCTTTTCAGATACAAGGTTCTGGAAAACCTGCTGTACCAGCTCATTGCTTATCTGCTGAATATTATTCTGCTGCATGTAGCTGTAGAGCGAAAAGTTCAGGTCAGATTGCAATACGACATCGTTGCCTACAATTGCAATTATCTTATCGCCTTCGCCCTGTGAAAAAACATTCAGCGATACCATTAATCCGAGAGCTGCTAATATGATTTTTATCTTATTCAATAATTTAAATTTAAATCTTTCTGTTATGATTCTTTTTTTGATCTGTTTTTAAAACCTGCAACCTGAAGCCGCTTAATCTTTGTAAGCTTCAGTTAAAACATCTTCGTGAATAGTTACCGGGTATTTTTGTCTTAAGGATTCCAGGTAAGCCTTTTCTGAATCTTTATACTTTAACTGCTGAAGCTCGTTAGAAATTTCAGGTTTTGCCTCATCAAGTGATTTTGCAACCTGCTGACCTGTTGAATCAGTCTTGGTATATTTCGCTTTATTGGTTTCATAAAATGCCGTTATATCCGTTTCGTTCACTTTAACTTTGCTCCACAGTTCATCCTGGTCTATTCTGAATACAAGCAATCCGTTCTCATAATCTGTAATGTTGGCTATGAACTCATCGTCTTTTTCTATGTTTGAATCTTTTGCTTTTTTATTTAGCAGCGGACTCTCACTGGCTGAATTGATCATTGCCGTTAATGTCTGGTCTATCAATGTCATTCTAGCAAAATCTCTGTTTATATTAAGGTGGTTTATCAGGTCAATTACTTTAACCTGTCCGCCATCAAATGTCGCAATGATGGTTTCTTTATCTGAAGCTGAAAACAGGCTATCGAGGTTATAATCAGCTACTGTTTTAACTGAATCAAACTTTGATTTGAGGAAGGCCATTCCCTCAGGTACTAATTTATAACTGAATTTTCCCTTTAATGTTTCAACAAATTTCGCGTATTCATCTTTGTAAGCCTTCGATTTTTTGAATTCATTCTTTAAATTCTCAAATTCTTTTTCAAAAGAGCCTACTCTTTTTTCACCGGATTTCTTCACAATATGCCATCCATAAGGGGTTCTGATCGGACCCGAGATATCGCCAACTGACATTGAAAAGGCCGCTGAATCTATTGGCTGCGCCAGTCTTCTTCTTTCAACATTACCTAAGTCGCCGTTCTGCTGTTTGGAACCTGCATCATCGCTGTACTGCTGAACCAGTGACTCGAAACTTTCGCCGCCTTTTGCTTTATTGAATACATCAAGCGCAAGCTGGTATGTGCCTACGGAATCAACAACGTTACCAAGTGAATCTCTTTTTTCCTGAAGCAGGATGTGCGAGATATGAACTGATTCGATCCTCGGTTTGCGGTCAGTTAGTTTTATAATATGCAGACCGAACATTGTTCTTACCGGTTTTTTTGAAATATCGCCTACTTTAAGCGCGTAAACCGCGTCTTCAAATTCAGGTACGGTCATACCGGCTGTGAAGTAATATAAGTCGCCTTTGTTTGATTTAACCGTACGGTCAGTGGAATATTGCTCCGCAATCACGCCGAAATCTTCGCCCTTTTCGAGTCTTGCAATGATTGAATCCGCTCTCTGGTAAGCCATTATGGAATCCTGCGGTGAGGCGTTTTCAGGAAGGTTTAAAAGTATATGTGATGCGCGTACTTCATCTTTTCTCTTTTCGTAAAGATCTTCTACTTTTTCAGTGACAATTTCTTTATCTACAAGGTAAGTAGGGGCGAAATTCCTTTTGTACTCTTCCACATCCTTTTGTATATCAGGATTGTTCAAAAGCCCGCGCTCGCGCGCATCTTTCACTTTTAAGCGGAAATTGATATAGAGATTGAGAAACTGTTTCTTTTCATCAATTGATTTATTTTTAGCTGTATCAATGTTGCCTACTGTTTTGAGGTATTGTTTTTCAAACTCGCCAAGGGTGATCTTATCACTGCCGATATCAACCAGGGTTTTATTGGCTTTATTGCAGTTAGAAGCTGAAAAGGCCAGCATGGCAATTACTAAAAGAATTCCGTACATTTTGAATTTATTCATTTTATTCATTAAATATGATATATTTTTAATTAATTTTCGGGAAATTTAATCTCAATTTTAGCTATTATTAACAAGAGTTTCAAGGCAGTTTTGGCTAATTGAGAGTTGGTGTATTACAATTGATGATTGAAAGCTAAACTGCTGATGGTTTAATCAGTTAAACAAATATATGTTTTATTGGTTTCAGGCTGCGGCACATTTTTTTTCTCACAATGATTCTCAATATGAAAGCGATATTCTTTTTTATGGGATTTGGTGAGAAGTTTTCTGCGAATACAGCTTGTTTTGTGGGAAACAATTTTCTCATTATGAATATATTCATTGTGAGAATGATTCTCATGATGATTATTCAAAGTGAGAATGCAGCAAAATGCGCAATTTTTGAGGTCGTAATTCTCAAGATGATTCTCAAGATGAATAATGTAAATGAGAAAAGTCATGGATGTAAAAGTGTTTAGTTTCGTGTATATGCATTATGCATATAGCGCAATATAATATATGCAAATGGCAAATGCAAGGGGTTTAAAAAATTATTTTATAAGCAATATGAAGTTTTAATGTATTGATTTATATAAATATGACAATTAATATGCATGAATTATCTTAAAAATTAATTGAATGCAGCCTTTTCTTAAATGACAATAGAACAATACATAGAAAGCGTAAATAAACGCTACAGGCTTGGCAATGCCACGGAACATACTTTCCGCGGAGACCTTCAGCAGCTCATAGAAAGCCTTGTGCCCGGAATAAATGCCACAAATGAACCCCAAAGACAGGCTTGCGGCGCGCCGGATTATATCCTTACCAAAAAAGAAATACCTATTGGTTACATAGAAGCTAAAGATATCGGCGATGCAGATCTTGACGGTACAAAGAAAAACGGCAACAAAGAACAGTTTGACCGTTACAAAGCCTCATTGAGTAACATTATATTTACTGATTACATAAATTTCCATTTATACCGTGAAGGTGAGTTTGTTACTAAAATTGCCATAGCTGAGCTTACCCCTAAAGGTATTAAACCACTGCCTGAAAATTTTTCGGGGTTTACAATATTTATAAAGAGTTTTACAGCATACGCAGGGCAAACAATAAAAGGCAGTAAAAAGCTTGCAATGATGATGGCTGATAAAGCAAAACTGCTTGCCATTATAATTGAAAAGGCGCTGGCAGGTGATGAATTAAATCAGCAGAACAGCACATTAAAAGACCAGTTAACAGCTTTCAAACAAATATTAATACACGATATAACTGCAAAGGGTTTTGCCGATGTTTACGCGCAGACAATCGCATACGGTATGTTCGCGGCACGTTTGCATGACCCCACTTTACCAACATTCAGCAGGCAGGAAGCAGCGGAGCTGATTCCCAAATCAAATCCTTTCCTGCGTAAGCTGTTTGGGTATATTGCGGGACCCGATATTGACGACCGCATAAAATGGATAGTTGACGACCTAACGGAAATTTTCCTGGCATGTAATGTGGAAGAGATACTTGCGAATTTCGGCAAAGCTACCAAAACAGAAGACCCGATAATCCATTTTTACGAAACTTTCCTGAGTGAATATGACCCCAAACTGCGCAAAGCCCGCGGGGTTTGGTACACACCCGCGCCTGTTGTAAATTTCATAGTAAGGGCAGTTGATGATATTTTAAAAGCGGAGTTTAACCTGCCGCAGGGACTTGCCGATAACAGCAAAACCAAAATAAAAGTAAATTTACAGGCAACCGATAAACGTTACAAAGAAAATATAAGAACTATTGAAGAAGAAGTTCACCGTGTGCAAATTTTAGACCCTGCAGCAGGTACAGGCACATTTTTAGCTGAAGTAGTAAAACAGATTTACGCAAAGTTTAAAAGCCAGCAGGGCATTTGGAGCGATTACGTTGAAACAAATCTGCTGCCCCGTTTAAACGGTTTTGAAATACTTATGGCAAGCTATGCAATGGCGCATTTAAAGCTTGATTTGCTGCTAAAGGAAACAGGCTACAAGCCAACACACCCCTCCTTTGGAGGGGCAGGGGGAGGTCGCCTGAGGGTTTACCTTACCAACAGCTTAGAGGAAAGCCACCCGGAAACCGGAACTCTATTTGCAAACTGGTTAAGCACAGAAGCAAACGAAGCGAATTATATAAAGCGTGATACGCCTGTAATGTGTGTAATTGGTAATCCGCCATATGCTGTAAGTAGTTCGAATAAGGGTAAATGGATCCAAAATCTAATATCTGAATACAAAAAAGATTTAAAAGAACAAAAAATAAATCTAGACGATGATTATATAAAGTTCATTCGTTATGGTCAGCATTTTATTGATAAAAATGGAAGTGGTATTTTAGCGTATATTTCAAATAATAGTTTCCTTGATGGAATAACACACCGCCAAATGCGGAAACATCTCTTAGAAAGTTTTGATAAAATTTATATTTTGGACTTACATGGTAATAGCAAAAAAAGAGAGGTTAGTCCAGATGGTTCTATTGATCAAAATGTATTTGATATAATGCAGGGAGTTAGCATAAATATATTTGTAAAAACTGGCAAAAAAAGAAAAGTAAGTTTAGGATCAGTTTACCACAGTGAATTGTTTGGCAAAAGAGAGGATAAGTATAAAAAACTAATCAACGATAATATTAAAAATATAAATTGGGTTGAGTTAAGTTATACCAGACCCAATATGTTTTTTGTACCAAAGAATTTTGATGAAAGTATATTGTACGATTCATATATTAGTTTGGATGATTTGTTTTTACTAAAAGGACCAGGCTGTAAAACTGAAAGAGATGGTTTAAATATTAAATTTGATTTCATAGACTTAAAAAATATATTATTAGACTTTATTAATTTAGACGAAAATAGCTTAAGAATTAAATATAATTTAAATAAAGATAGTAGAGATTGGAAAGTAAATTGGGCTAAAAAAGATGTTACGGATAATTTTAATGACACATTGATTAAAGAATACTTATACAGACCATTTGACAAAAGATACATTTATTATTCTGGTATATCTAAAGGTTTTGTTGGTACGCCAGGCTATAAAAGATTTGCAAATATGTTCAAAGAGAATATTGGATTAATATACCCTAGAATGTGTAAAGGTAGAGGTGGTTTTCAACATGGATTTATTTCAAAGAATATTATTGATGTTGCAAGTGGTGATGCTTTTTCAGGAGCGGGTACTTTTTTCGCTCCGTTATATTTATATCCATTAACAAGTATTCAACAAAATGTTTTAGAAACCGCAGAAAGAACTCCAAACTTAAAGCCCGAAATAGTAAAGGAAATAGGAGAGAAATTAGGTTTAACGTTTGTGCATGAAAAGACCTCCCCAACCCCTCCAAAGGAGGGGCTTGAAAAGCAGCCATCAGGTTCTTTGAAACAGGGTGAGACTTTTGCGCCTATAGATATTTTGGATTATATTTATGCGGTGCTGCACTCACCCGCTTACAGAGAAAAATACAAAGAATTCTTAAAAATAGATTTCCCCAGAGTGCCATATCCAAAAGACAAAAAGACATTTTGGAAATTAGTTAAGTTGGGTGGTGAATTGAGGGAGATACATTTGCTTGAGAGTCCGCAGGTAGAAAAATTTAAAACTAAATATCCTGTAGCCGGTGATAATGTTGTAGATAAACCAAAATATATTGAGGTAAAATCTGGGACGGGAAAAGTATATATAAACAGCTCGCAGTATTTTGAAAATGTACCGGATGCAGCCTGGAATTTCTACATAGGCGGTTACCAGCCGGCACAAAAGTGGCTTAAAGACCGCAAAGGCAGAAAATTAGAGTTTGATGATATTTTGCATTACCAGAAGATAATCGTTGCATTAACAGAAACAGGCAGGCTGATGAGTGAGATTGACAAGGTAGGGGTGGAGTGAAGTTTTTAACACAATGTTGAAATTCATATTTAAATGAACGAAAAAGAAATAATATTACCCGAAAAGAAAACTAAAAAAAAATGGCTAACAAAAAAGCTAATATTCTTTATTGGTAATATTTTCCCTTCATTGGTAGCAATAACTGCACTTTTATTCGCTTACAGTCAAACGAAAGAAATTAACGATACAAACTTTCAAATTAAAAAGTTTGAAATTACTTATAATGAGAAAAAAAAGAGCTATTTAGATTTAATTACAATAATAAACCAAATAAAAGAAACAGAATTTGATGCTACTATCAATAAAAAAGAAGATTTCCAACATTTATATCAAGAGCTCATGAATTATGCTTTCGCGTTGGCAATTTATCTAGATACAAAAAACAGTTTGAATTTAGAAGTAGAGTGTAGAAAATTTTGGGAGATTAAATTCAATTATAGCAAGCTAGATGAGTTTGAGAAGAGCTTAGCTTATTTTAATTACGATTTAAAAGACATTCTTTTTAAAAATTAACATTGAATAATTTTATGCCTTCAAATTTGTTCTCTGTTTGAAGTTTCATTTTAGCACAATCATTTTTCTTACTTCCGTAAAGTTACCTGAAATAAACCTGTAAAAGTAAATACCGCTTGTTTGGTTTTCAGCATTCCAATTTACAGAATAAACACCTGGGTCAAGTTCTTCGTTAACTAAAAGGGCTACCTCTTTACCGGTTATGTCATTAATAACTAATTTTACGAATTCTCTTTTAGGTAAATCAAATTTAATGTTTGTCACAGGATTAAAAGGATTAGGATAGTTTTGTTGTAATCTGAAGTTTGTAGGTACTTCATTGGAAATTGTTATAATACCAATTGGATTACCTGTTGGATTTTTTTTGTAATAAATTTCTTCATTGCCATGACGTAAATCAGTCCAAAGGATATTTACTGTTGAATTTGATACAGAAATGGAAGTATTTTCTGAATTTAAGGAATTATTTGTAAGGAGTAAATCCGGATCCCAGTTTACGCCGGAATCAGTAGATCTTTTGTAACACACATCAAAATGACCAGATACAGATTTTATGAAAACTATATGCAGCGCATTGCCTGAAACCTCAATAAAAGGTTTTCGTGACGCAACTGTATTTGTCAATCTTGTATCGGTTCCCCAACTTTCGCCTTCATCAGAAGAAATCTTAAAATATATTTCATAATTTGAACTCCTATAGTCATCCCAAACCACATAAATAGATTCACCGGAATAGGAAACAGTTGAATATTGAGAACTGCTGGTATGATTTGTTAATCTGATATCAGATCCCCATGTAGTTCCATTGTTAGTTGACTTTTTATAATAAATTTCTCCATTAATACCATCCCTGTTATCAGTCCATGTAACATGTAGGGTTGATGCATTTACGGTAATGCTTTGTTGGTATGAAAAAGCTGAATTATTTGTTAATCTTATATCATCACCCCAATTTAGTCCTGAATTTGTGGACCTTTTATAATAAACTTCATTGTTGCCGTCCCTATTGTCTATCCACAAAACATGTATATTTGTGTTATAAACTTTAATACAAGGTTGTTGTGAAATATAAGCACTATTGGTTAATCTTGTATCAACTCCCCAGTCCAAACCGGCATTTGTTGAACTTTTGAAATATATTTCGTCATTGTTATTCCGCCTTTCAGCCCACACGATGTATATTTGTGAACCGTTTACCGCAATTGAAGGTGACGCAGAATTTTGCGGATCATTAGTTAATCTGGTATCTGCTTCCCAATTTGTTCCAACATCAATGGATCTCTTATAATATATCTCTGAATTTCCATCTCTCGTATCTTCCCAGACTACATGTATAAAATTTCCACTGTTTGCAATACAGTTTGCATGTATTGAAGTTTGGGAAATATTTGTGTCATTAGTTAAACGAACATCAGGCAGCCACTGCGTGTACAATTTGGTTAACAAAGTAAGTGAAAATAGGAATAATACTGTAAAAGTGGATTTATTCAATCTAATTCTCCTTTTGTTTTATAAATATAATCGATTTTTTTAAAATTTAATATTCTTAAAAGGATTCGATGAGCTTTGCCCATCGCTGATATATTACGCAACTTCGTGGCTTGTCATTTTCACCCCCGATTTTGGTGCCAGACTGGGCTTGCAGTTTTTTCAACAACGACAAAGTTGGTTTGATGTTTCTCCACGTGTATTCGCCAGTTCTTCGACCTTACGGGGGTAGTGGGAGTGTTTTTTTTGCAGGTGCATTCTGGTTCGTGAATCGTCGCGTATGTTATAAAACCCCCATCTAAGATTATCGGTTATTGTGGCATTATGAATAATTTCAAATTCACTTCAAGTAAAGATTTTTTCCCCCCTTTGCGAAAGGGGGGACGATATTTAAGCATTAGGTACAATGTCAATCTAACCACTAATAAGTTTTATCGCAAAACCTGAGATGGGGGTTTGTAAACATTTTCCCCTCCACTGACTTCACATGCAGTTTAGCGAAACTTCACCAAAAACAAGAGCATATGTCACCCCTACGGGGTTCATCAAACAGGAGGAATATTAAAACTACAAATATATCACCCCTACGGGGTTTGAAGAAATGATGCTATAATGCTTTTCTTCGTGTCTGTCTTTCTAAGTGTGAAAGTTTTGTGCCATTGTGGCAGGTTCTTTTGCTTGCCTTATATGAGTGTGATCATAGCTAAGTATTGATTTTTTGGTATCTTCCAGCTTCCACTCACAGGATTAAGATAGCGAATAGTTCATTACCCCCTCCAGCTCCTCCTTACAGGGGGAGGGTGCATCTGTATTCAAAATTTACCAAAAATTACTCATTACGGCTTATATAGATTTTAAAATATAAAATTGTTATATTTGTAAGCTAAAATCCATAATAAAGGGGTGATAAAAACTTGATCAAAGTAACACTGCAGGACAATGAATCTATAGATAAAGTCTTAAAAAGATTCAAAAAGAAGTATGAAAAAGCCGGCGTTTTAAAAGAAGTACGTAAAAGAGGCTTTTTTGTAAAGCCTTCAATAAAAAAACGCATGAAAAAGGCTAAAGCTATCAGAAGAAATAAAAGAACTCTGGCGGAAGAAACTGCGGCTTAATTCCGGTTTTAATGCTAAAAGATTTTCCCCATCCGTAAATGCTGTAAAGGATGGGTTTTTTATTATAATCTTCACTTTTGAAACTGCTAATCATTAATTGTTGTTCTAACATTTGAAATTACAGCAAAAAAGTTCAGGGGAATCAAGCGGTTCAGTAAATGAGCACACTTCATCCGGCAATTTAAAGCCGTTCATCACGTCTGAAGAAATACAGGCGCGGATAAAAGTGCTTGCTGCGCAGATAAGCAGAGACTACGCCGGAAAAATTCCCGTATTCATAGGTGTGTTAAACGGTTCTTTTATTTTTATCAGCGACCTGGTGAGGGAAGTATCTGTTGATGTTGAAATTGACTTCCTCAAGCTTTCAAGCTACGGCGACAGCAAAATATCATCTGGTGAAGTGAAGCTGCTGAAAGATCTGAATTGCCAGATCGACGGCAGGGATATAATAATTGTTGAAGATATCGTGGATTCAGGTCTATCGATAAAATATATCCGCGATCTTGTGCTTTCGCACAATCCAAGCTCGCTTGAGTTTTGTACGCTGCTGATGAAAAAAGGATTGAGCAACCTTAGCTTTGATATCAAATACACCGGGTTCGAAATTGAAAATAAATTTGTTGTAGGCTACGGACTCGATTACGCGCAGAAATACAGGAATTTGAAAGAGATATGTATATTAGAATCATAACATAAATTATTCAACTCATCGGATGACTCTAAGTCATCCGATGAGTTTAAACAGTAAACAAAATTTAGTTTAAAGAAAAAAATATTAGATGTCAGAAGATTTTTCAAATAACGGTTCAAATCAGAAGCCTCCCAAAAAGAGGCGGAACGAAGAATTTAACTGGAACAGGGTTTTTAAAGTAGTGCTCGGATGGAGCGCGATACTTTTCGGCTTTTTCCTGATCATGATATGGTCAAAATCAGGTGATGGCGGCGAAGTGGAAATAGGCTTTGACCAGTACCAGAGACTTCTTAACGAAGATAAGATCAAAGAAGCTGTTGTTAAGAAGCTTGATAACACTTTCACATTTCACGGTGTATTGAAACAGCCTGAGCCGCTCAATGTAGGCAATCGCCAGGTTACCGGCGATAAGATCATAGTTCTGCTTCCGTACACAAATATTGATGACGCTGTTATCAAAACATGGAACGATAAACAAATAGCGTTCCGCATAGAAAAAGAAGATACAAGCTGGATAGGTCCGCTGATAGGCGCATTGCCGTGGATACTGATCATCGTATTCTGGATAATAATTATGCGCAGGATGCAGGGCCAGGGCGGGGGAACTAAGGGAATTTTCTCTTTCGGTAAATCCAAAGCCAAGATGCTCACAGAAAACCAATTGCGTGTAACATTTAAAGATGTTGCGGGCGCTGATGAAGCAAAATATGAGCTTGAAGAAATTATAGAATTTTTAAGAGAGCCTTCCAAATTCCAAAGACTCGGCGGCAAGATACCAAGAGGCGTATTGCTGCTTGGACCTCCGGGAACAGGTAAAACTTTGCTCGCAAGAGCAGTTGCCGGCGAAGCAGGCGTACCGTTTTTCAGTATCTCGGGCGCGGATTTTGTTGAGATGTTCGTTGGTGTAGGCGCTTCGCGTGTACGTGACCTGTTTGAAAAGGGTAAGAAGAACGCTCCGTGTATAATTTTCATTGATGAAATTGACGCAGTCGGCAGGCACCGCGGTGCGGGTCTTGGCGGCGGACACGATGAACGCGAGCAGACATTGAATCAGCTGCTTGTTGAAATGGATGGCTTTGAACAGAATGCAGGCGTAATAATAATTGCGGCTACCAACAGACCCGATGTACTTGATCCGGCGTTGTTAAGACCCGGCAGGTTTGACAGGCAGGTTGTTGTTGATAGACCCGATGTAAAAGGACGTGAAGGCATATTCAAAGTTCACGCAAGGAATATCCCGCTGGATAAATCAGTTTCACTGGAAGTCCTTGCAAAAGGTACCCCCGGACTCTCCGGCGCGGATATTGCAAATCTAGTGAACGAAGCTGCGCTTCTTGCGGCGCGCAAGAACCAGAACATTGTAACAATGGCAGATTTTGAAGAAGCCAAAGATAAAGTTATGATGGGTATGGAGCGCAAGAGCTTGATAATAAGCGAAAAAGAAAAGAAGACAACAGCGTATCATGAAATTGGCCATGTACTTGTAGCCAAGATGATACCTGAATCAGACCCGGTACATAAAGTTACAATTATACCAAGAGGCAGAGCGTTAGGCGTTACAACTTACCTGCCAATTGATGAGAAGCATACTTATTCCAAGGAATACCTTGAAGCCATGATAGCTTACGCTATGGGCGGCAGGGCGGCTGAGAAAATAGTATTCAACCAGCTAACGACCGGCGCGGGTAATGATATTGAACGCGCTACCGCGCTTGCGCGAAAAATGGTATGCGAGTGGGGCATGAGCGAAAAACTCGGTCCATTAACCTTCGGCAAAAAAGAGGAAGAGATATTCCTTGGCAGGGAAATTTCACAGCACAGAGATTACAGCGAAGATACAGCCATTGTAATAGATGAAGAAGTAAGAACCATTGTTAACCGCGGAATGGAACGCGCAATGAAAGTGCTGAACGAAAATATGGAGATACTGCACAGGCTATCCAATGCTTTGCTTGAAAGAGAAATTCTTGACAGCGATGAAATTGATAAGATAATGCGCAATGAAACATTGCCGCCGTTTGAGAAGATAAAAGTAAACGGTGAGATACCGAATGGCGAGTTATCAAATGGTGAGTTATCCAACAATGAGTTATCGAACGGTGTGAACGGTAAGACTGAAAACACCGGATCAGATGTAAAAACTGATGATAATAAATCAAACGATACTAAGAAAGATTAATATCCGTCATAAATAGTTTTTTCCAAATGCCTGCCTGGCAATTAATTTACAGGCAGGCTTTATTTTTTGGATTGAGAGATTCACATGCAAAGAGTGTAACAGCTTAAATCGGGAATTCATAAATGACCCTCACCCCCTAACCCCTCTCCCAAAGGGAGAGGGGAGCAAAGACTCTCGGATTTGGTTTAATAGCCAGCTTTAATTAAATTTGATATAAGCAACATATTCCGCTTGTGCCTTAGAAACAAGGACAGCGGGAATGGTTAGAGAATTGCAGAAAGAATATATAAATACTAATTCCACAACACCGTTTCAGGGTGAAATATACCGGAAGCTGATACATTATTCATCAGCATCTATATCTATTGGGTATCTGTTCATTCAGAAAGAAATTGTGCTGCTGGTTCTGGGTATTCTGCTTTTGCTTATGTTCCTTGTTGAATTCATAAAGTACAAAAGCAATTTTATCTATGACCTTTATCTTAAGAATTTTAAACACATGCTCCGCGAGCATGAGTATGACAGGAACCGCTTCCGTATAAACGGGGCATCGTGGGTGATATTTGCCGCGATATTCTGCATAATACTCTTCCCGAAGCTGATTGCGGTAACGGGTTTGTTAATGCTTTCCTTTGCAGACAGCACTTCAGCTCTTGCCGGAAGGCTTTTCGGCAAAAAGCAGTACGCGCCAAACAGGTCATATGTCGGCTCAATTACATTTTTTGTTGTTGGGTTGCTTGTGATGTTCCTTGCGCCAAAATATTTCTATACGGTCACTGAGTACTCGATAGTTTTGATCGCGGTAATAGCAACAACGGTTGCGGATGGATTGAGTCTGCCAATAGACGATAATTTTACCATTCCCGTTGTATGCTGCAGTGTATTATATTTGCTGTATATATTGTTTTACCCGGGGATTGTGTTTTAAAAAGACCTCACCCCAAATCGCGCTAAAGTACGATTTTACTCCTCCCTTAATAACAAGGCTTGCAGTCCAAAGGAGAGGGGAAGTTATCAAACTGTCTTATAATATATATTGTCATTCCTGCGAAGGCAGGAATCTTATAATGTTTCAACCTTAATTTTTCCCAAATGAATTTTCTTGAAACAGTCTGAATAAGAAAAATGATTTTTAGTATAAAGAATAAAAAAATAAATCCAAATTTAAATAGATTCCCCTTTTAGCGGGAATGAGGAAATCATGGGCTTAAAATGCGGTATTGTAGGTTTACCAAATGTAGGTAAATCAACCCTGTTCAATTGCTTAACTTCATCCCAGGCAGCGGAAGCTGCCAATTATCCGTTTTGTACCATAGAACCGAATATCGGTGTCGTGACAGTCCCCGATAAACGCGTTGATGAGCTTGTAAATCTGTACAAATCCAAAAAAATTGTAAAAACGGTAATTGAGTTCGTTGATATTGCGGGACTCGTTGCCGGCGCTTCAAAGGGCGAGGGTCTCGGCAACAAATTCCTTTCACACATCCGCGAAGTGGACGCGATTGTTCACATTGTGCGCTGCTTTGAAAACGAGAATGTTATTCATGTTAATAACAAAGTTGATCCCAAAGCTGATATTGAGATCATAGAAACTGAACTGATCTTAAAGGATATTGAAACCATTGAAGCCAAAATCCAGAAAACCGAAAAGGGACTTAAGACGGGTGATAAAAAGATCAAGGATGAATACGCAAGCTATCTTGACCTGAAAAAGCATCTGGAATCCGGCAGGCTTGCCAAGTATTTTATCAATGAATACAAAAAAAATCATTCACCCGATGATTACAAACATCTGCATGAGTTGAATCTGTTGACAGATAAACATGTACTATATGTTGCAAACGTGGATGACAAAAATATCGGCGGCAATGAGTATTCAAAGATAGTTCAGGAAATTGCGCAGAAAGAAGGCGAAGAGGCTATAGTGCTTTCTGTCGGAATTGAATCCGAAATATCACAGCTTGAGCCGGATGAAAAAGCTGAATTCCTGAAGGAGCTTGGGATCGAAGAGCCTGGGCTTGATAAACTTATCCACACAGCGTATCATTTGCTGGGATTGAAAACTTTCTTTACCGCGGGTGAAAAGGAAGTGCATGCATGGACCTTTGTGCAGGGCACAAAGGCGCCGCAGGCGGCGGGTATTATTCACACCGATTTTGAGCATGGCTTTATAAGAGCTGAAATTATGAGTTATGATGACTTGATAAAGCTTGGCAGCGAAGCTGCCGTGAAGGAAAAGGGTTTAATGCGCGTTGAGGGCAAGGAATACGAAGTGAAAGACGGCGATGTGGTGTATTTCAGGTTTAATGTGTAAAGATATAAGTTGGTCTATCAAATGCTTTTTTGCGAGGAGCGAAGCGACAAAGCAATCTTATAAATTAAGCAATATGTTTCCTGAAGTTGTTTTATTTAAGATGTTTTCAGTAAGATATCTAATAACATATTTAATATTACATATATGAACGTTAAATTAATTTTACCGATCCTGTTCTTTTTAATTTCAATAAATGTACTCTCACAGCATACTGTGATTGATAAACTTTCCAATACAACCGATATTAAAGTCGTATGGGAAGTTTCAACTGATGAGATCGAGAAAGGTATTTCAGGAGGATTGCTGTATCCTGAAATGCAGTTCAGCCGTTATGAACTGCTTGGCGTGCCTAAAGAGAATTATACAATAAAAGTAATTCTGCACGGACCGGCCGGCAAGTTTCTGCTGACGGACGAAAAATACAAAGAGGTAACAGGTACGGATGTACCCAATCCAAACAAAGAGCAGGTAGCCAAGCTTTTGAGTCAGGGTGTTGGCGTTGAGCTTTGCATCGTCACTATGGAAATGAACAAGTGGACCGAAAGCGATATTCTGCCCGGGGTATCAATAATTTATGTCGGCGCTTACCCAAGGCTCACAGACCTGCAATACCAGGGATATAAGTATATAAGGTATTAAGTTAAAAAATTGTTACGTAGTCGAAGCCTTTCAGGCTTCGTACCCGGTAATACGTTTTATCTTAAACGAGCCACTCTCAAAGCCAGTCCTTCGGCTGAAAGGACTCGACTACGAAGGCGCCGTAGTAGAACAACTGTCAAGCCAGTCTTACAGCCTTTAGGGATCGCTTAAAAAGTCAAAGCCAGTCTTGAAGTTTTTACGTTTCGCTTTAAAATCTAACTTTTACAGCATAGTCACACACCATAAACCGCAATGTCAAATAATAAAGAACCTGTTATCGGGTTTTTTTGTTGATATACATAGAATTAATAATTTCCGGTTTTTCATTTGAATTTTCATTTTTTATATATTAATTTAAGGAAATTCAGATAATCTCATCAAAAAACACTAACATAATGAGAATATTTTTTACAATATTACTATCAGCCCTCCTTCTCAGTCTATATCCAGCGCCCGCGGTTTCACAGGAATTTTTACGGAAGCCTGAATTATTTAACCTGGATATACTGAATTTTTATTCCACCGAAGGTACGCGCTCGCGCGTGGATGTGTATGTTGAAATTCCATTGAAGAACATGGAGTTTAAAAAGTCCAAAACCATCAAGAATACCTATATCTCAAAATTCGATCTGAATATTGATGTAAAAGATAAATCCGGTGATATTATATACAATAATGTTTCAAAAGAAGAGGTAAGCACTCAGCAAACAGGCCAGGAGTATCTTTCTCAGAATTCGCAGATATTGACCCGTAATTTGTTCCTGCCGCCCGGTGATTATGAAGTATTTGTTTCAGTATATGAGCCAAGCACCAAAAATAAGACTGAAAAAACGCGTGAGCTTAAAGTTGAGGATTATTCAACCCCGCCGCTGAGCATAAGTGATGTGATGATAGTTTCCAGGTTATCTTCAAATGACGGGAAAAAAATAATCACCCCTGATGTTGGCAGGAATGTTGCTGCGATTGATACATTTTACCTCTTTTATTACGTGTATAAAAATAACGATGATGAAAAGGTGGAATTGAATTGCAGAATACTTGACCCCGAAAAGAAGGAAGTTTACACAAAGACGGAAGTAATTGATGTATCAAACGGAATTTCATTCCAGAACCAGGTTTTTATGCCTGTACCGACCGCTGATTTTGGGTACGGCAAGTACACCATTGAAATAACCGCCGCAAGCAATAATTATAACTCAACCACAGACTCATGGTTCGAGAACCTGAGCCTTGACCTGCCGCTGCCAATGAAAGATATTGATGTTCTGGTGGAACAGCTGCAATACATTGCCAAAGGCGATGAAATGGATTATATCAGAAGAGCTAAAACGGATGTTGATAAACAAAAGCGGTTTTTGGATTTCTGGAAGAAAAAAGATCCGAGTCCAAACACCAAACGCAACGAAGTTATGCAGGAATATTACAGAAGGATAAATGCCGCCAATAAATTTTTCGGGAATGTTTACACAGCCGGCTGGCGAACTGATATGGGAATGGTGTATATTATATTTGGTGAGCCAAATAACATTGAACGCCACCCGTACGAAATGGATTCAAAACCATACGAGGTTTGGGAATATTACCAGGATAACAAACAATTCGTATTTGTGGATAATACGGGGTTTGGTGACTACAGGCTGGTTTCACCTATTTGGGATACATTCAGGTATGAAAATTACAGGTAACAAAAAGTATTTTTGTGTATAGCAAAAAAGCCGCATTCAATGCGGCTTTTTTATTTGTTAATTTTCAATTGATTTCACGCATTGGTATGTGACTGATTACTACCGCAGTATTGGCTAAGCGTCACAAAGAACATAATAAATTGGAAACCATGATTAAAAATTATACTTAAATTATAAAATATTTCTGATTTTTTAATGCAAACTATTCTTAACTATTGACAAAACAGAAATACTATACTATTTTTGTATAAATTACCTAAGCGCAATGAAAACATTGTAGAAAATGAGCCTTAAAGCCTTAAAATTTATTAGTGTTTTCCTACCTAATATTTATACATTAGGTGACAGCTATTATTACTGTCAAGGAACTATAAAAATAAATACCTTTGCAACTAATTATACTAACACAAAAGAGAAATTTAGAACAAAAAAAGAATTTTCTGTTTTTTTTTGTTTGGAAATACGTCTATACAAAAATTATAGCACAAATTTATTAAACTATTTAATAGCTTAGAATTATCATGGAGGTAAATTAAAATCAAAATCTAACTTACAAATCAAAATGAAAAATAAAAATTGTGAAACTTTTAGAAATTAGAATATGGATAAGTATAAAAAAAGAAGAGTTATAAACAGAATTTTTGTTTTTGGTATTTTTTCTATTTGTACACTTTGTAATATTGGATGCAATGATGAACAAAATGACAACAATGCTAATAACGTTAGACCAGCTTGTATTGAGGTTACTGAAAAGCTTCAAATTATTGAGTCTGACTATATGGCAACTGTAATTATTGGGCAAAATCAACATAGATCTTTTACCCTGGAAAGAGTGTATTGGGACGATTACTCTCAAAAGGCATTTAAAGAAAAATGTAATGTTAAACTAAATTACAAGACAAATTCAAATTCAGAACTCACCCATGTAGATAAGATAGAAACAGGTAACGGAAGTGAAGAGCAATTAATTCAAAATTTAACTGATTATCATAATGCTTGCTATAATAGTTTGGGGGGGTTCCATATTATAGCGATTGATGATCTTTCTAACCGATCTGCGTTACCAGATGCAGCCGGTCTTACACATAGAAATCCAAATTATTCATTTGTGCTTAGTGGGTATATTATTGACAATACCAGTCCGGAAACGGTTGAAGCCCTGAAAAGACTGGTTACGGCGCATGAAATTGGTCATCAGTTTGGAATCTCCAGAGACGAACATGGTGTTCATGGAGGGCTTGGGAATGAATGTTGCCTTATGCATTCTCCAGTACCCTACTATAATTGTAATATGACTTCTGTTTTCTTTTGTAATGATCACGCCTGCGCGCTCAATTAAAAAATTAAAAGGAAATCTATCATGAGCAAGATAAAAAAAACAAGTTGTATTTTGTTAATAGTTGTATTCATCTTTTCCATAAAATGGACATTTAACCCAAACAATCAACAAGTAAACTCTAGTAACCAAAATGAAAAAAAACAAAATGTTTGCCTTATAAAACTCGAAATCTCAATTGAAAAAACCTCCTTTCTAGAAGGCGAAAGCATATGGTTAACCGTCAAGTTTAAAAATATGGGTACAAAAAAAGATTCTTTGAAAAATTTGAATGAACACGAAATCTTAAGCTCAATAATTTTAAAGGATAATTCTGGGAAAGTGGCCAATTTTAAGGGACTTTCGACATACTTATTAAGAGATAGATATTATTTGCTTCAACCGAATGAAAGCGTAGAATTTAATTTAGAATTAACCTATAGCTATGGAACAGAGAAAGAAAAACTGCCAGAGAATAAAGTAGCATTTGCCAAACCGTATTTTTTCCCCCCAGGTAACTATAACGTAAAAATAGAAGTATCTGATGAAGATAGAAATTTAGAAATTTCTTCAAATGAAATTGTCTTTTCAGTTAAAGAGCCCGAAAATATAGATTTTGAAGCTTTAACGGAATTGAGAAAGATTTATGGAATGTATGATGTCACGGATAATGAAAAAGAACAAAAAATTCAGGCGTATAAAACATTTTTGGAAAAATATTCAAAAAGTAGATACTTTGAACAGACTTTTAATCAATGGGTAGTTACTAAAGGTCTTTCTGGTGTTGCGTATTCAATTGATATTGCAGATGATATTATGGAATTTTTAAATCAAAGTCCTAATTCAATGTATACCCACTCATTAATGTGGTATTTGGCAGATGTGACCACCAAATTTGCAGGAGGGAAAGGTAAAGCCATTGAATTACTTAAAACTTTAAAAAAAGATTATCCGAATACGAGAATTAATTCCGCCGCTTCCAAGATTCTTAAAAGCGATCGTTTTGGGGAGGAAGAGTAGATATGAAAATTATCATTGTTATACTAATATCTTTGTTAAGTGTACAATATACATTAACCCAACCTCGAACAAAATCAGAAGAATTCATAAGGCAAATTCTCGGAAGCAAATATTTCGATGATTATTTACAAAAGAATATTTTTGCATTGCAAAAAGCACCAAAAGTTAGTGTTCAAGAAATAGTAAATGCAAAAATTTCTGAATTAATGAATCTCGGGAAATTTTTTAAGTATGGAGAACAACTAAAAAATAATAATTATATAATTGAATTACTTGAAGATAGGGTTTGGCTAAAAATTGTAAAAAAAAGATTAGATGGTATTAATTATAAAGCTAATAAAGAACAGGAGATAGTTGATGTTTTAGAATTTAAAATAATTAGGATTGATGACTATATTGATTTAGAATTAATTTCACCTCAAAACTATCTCGATGAAACTGGTTTTACTAAAGAAGTTTCATCGAATTTTGGTGATGCTCCACCAGTTAACTTTATATGGACACCTAGTGTTGTTGTAGATAAAGAGATCCTAAATAATTTGTCACCATGGATAAGTGGTAAAATTATAAATAGAACGATTACACGTGATAAATTGAGAACAATGAATGGACAAAATTGTGATTTATATTCTGATGTAACCGCTGCTACAATAATACCCTATGGAAATGGAACAAGAGCAAAAATAATGACTGTAGATAAAGATTGGGATAGAATTATTTGGTGGGATAAAGATATTAGTGGGTTGGATTTTGGACCTATTACTTTGCAAGCACCTGAAAACCCAGGGCAATACTATAGTTTAAACATGCCTTCCGATATAGTTGTAGGTACATCGTATGTTATCTATAACGGTTTCAATCATAATGGAAATGTTGGAACCGATACATATTATCCCTTAATCATTACTGACAGAAATAACAATCGGATTGTAAGTGTAAACTATTGTGTCAAAATCAGATATTATAGCAATTATACATTTACCGAAAACGTTATTTTAGATAACACCTTTAGTGTTGTTAGAGGAAATATCTCACAGCCTTTTTCACTAGCGTTACATTCGGGCCAATCAACAAACTCTGGTAACGATGATGTGTTATGGTATACGGAAGGGATTAATATAGCTAACAAACCGTTGGTTGCAATTTCTGGAAGTAATGGAAGTGAACTACAAAGAATTAATAACGTAATCTACAATGGTCAGTCTTATAGTATTAATGCAGGTCGTTTATCAATATATCGTTCGCCTGATGGACAAAAAAATGTTATGGCATTTATTGATGAAACAAGAAACTGTTTGTTCTTCCTAAAACTGAACACTGATGGAGTATTTAGTACAAACCCACCCTCAGCATTTGCTGTTCAAGATTTCAATTATCAAAAACTTAAATCCGTTGTCTTATCGTCAACTCAAAATGGTATTGACGGTACAACTGTATGGGCAGTAAGTGATGGAGGTAATGGCGGCTGCGAAGGCGGGTCAAATTGTGGCTATATACATACGTTAAAACTACTATATGTGGGTAACAATCCTGTTTATGCAGATTATTTATCTTCTTACTGGATGGGTCTTAATTCGGAAAAATCATTTGTTAATCTAAGGAATTTACAAATACAAAATGGTTATATAGATATTTTTACGATGGAAGACTGGAATCACTCTTATGGTATAAGACGGTTTAAACCAGGTGTAGGTGTAATATCTGATAATGCTGGAAATTATTGTACTGAATCAAACGCGATGACAATAGGTGTCCGACTTTCCACACCATGTAAAATGAAAGTCATTGCAGAATATCATGCTAGCGGAGAACCATGGGTATACAAACCATATCTAATGAATGGATACGATCTTCCAAATGGTATTACCAACATGCCATCTGGAAATACTAGTTTTAATATTTCTGTATCATATAGCTCAATGGCCCCAGAAGCAGAAGTTAGGATTACGTTAGTTTTTGTTCCACAAGACGAAGATCCTAATACATCAAATAACAGAATAATTAAACAATACACGAGAACAGTTGCTGCCTGCAATTGGGGTGGAGGAGGCTGTCCGTATGTATACGTATTCGATGGAGATTCATTACGACAAGATAATAATATTTTACATAAATCAGAATTTACAGAATTTACAGGGCAAGATATTATTGACAAATACAAGCTGAATGTTTATCCAAAACTAAATACGATGGACCATACATATACTCTCGAACTTAGAGAAATGAATTATGATGTAAGTTATTTTGACCAAATTCAACTTAAGGCCATAGACCACCCTATTGGCACAGATATAACGGTTACTGAAAACAAAGATATTGTTCTCTTTTTTCCACATATAGTGGCCGATCCTTCTGCTGGTTTTCTAAACGACTCAAATATTACATGTCAACTATTTTATGATAGTACATGTGTGGATTTATTAGGGGATAGTTCCGATGGTTTAACTGTAGACTTTGATGAAAAAGATAGAAGTAGCTATAAAACGTTTCAAAGAATTAGAACTACCTTAAAGAGGGTTTTAAACATTATGTCGAAATCAAGTAAAAAAATAAACAATATTGGAAACGATTATCCTGTTGTTGAAGAGATACAAGATAGTATGGCTGTTATACTTGATCCTCGAAGAAGCAGAATAGGGATTCCAACACCTGTGAAAGATTGGGCAGGCCAAATAGTAGCCTACGATTTAGATAATGACTATAATACAGGAACTAAATTATTCTCCATGAGAGAAAATCGTTCGGTTGTAGCTATACCGGTGGGTTATAATGTTATTATTGATAGTATCTATACAGATTGGTATAGAGATTTTGAGTTATCATATTTTGTTACGACACCCATTTATTATGGTGGATATATTGAAAATGATTTACCTTTATATTATGCAATCCATTCAGAAGGTGGCGATATTACTGCATCACTCGTTGATTCCGATAATGATTACGCAGTGATGGACAACAAAGGAACGATAATGCTAAAATTCGAGCAATCTTCAAATGTACCAGCTGGTTACGTAAGAGATTATATTCTTATTACTAATGGAAGGTACGAAGTCATTGGTGACAATCTTATGTCTTTAGTAATAAACAAAAACTTACCAAAAGTATTTAAATTACATCAAAATTTCCCAAATCCGTTTAATCCGAAAGCAACAATAAAATTTGATTTGCCTAAAGATGTTCAGGTTTTACTTAAAGTATATGATATATTAGGAAGAGAAGTAGCAATTTTGCTCAATGAAAATAAGAAAGCAGGTTTTCATCAAGTTGAATTTAACGGTCAAAATTTCGCCTCGGGAGTTTACTTTTATCGAATAGAAGCAGGTAGTTTTGTCCAGAGCAAAAAAATGGTTCTTGTAAAATAAATATGCTAGTTGTTTAGAGAGACGTTTTTAACATAATCCAATTGGGATAGCTACAATAAGCTGTGGCTATCCCTATAACTTACAATTGAGAATCATTTTAATGGAGGGAATTCCATAATATTAGTTGATCATAGAATAATATCCGTTTTTCATCTAACAAATACAATGTAACTACTATTTATCCATTTTTTTGAATCAAAAAAGGGTAAATTATAAAGTATCTTCTGTAATCTAATATGAATATAAAAAGCATTTTTCAATTTTAAGTTTTATTCCAAAAATTTACCCGCCGTCCTTGGTCTTTCTATACTTCTACTGCTTTAGCAGTAGAAGTTTACCAACAAAAAAATGACTTAAGGGTACGTTATTTTGGTTCATAGACGTTGGTGAGAACCTTAGAAACAAGGCAGGCACAAACGACGGCGTTCTAAATTAAACTATCAATACCCATCTTTACTTTTAGCTTCTGCGGTAATACCATCTAACAAATTCTTGAGGGAATTCAGATCTTTGATCTTGTAGTCACCATCAATTGCAACGGTTTCTACTTTCTGAACAGTTCCGCTATTGTTCACTAAATTAATCACTGAACCATTTGCACCATCAATCTGAATCGTGTAATCTTTCTTAACTGTACGGAATTTTGTAATCCGGGCTATTTCGTTTTCCAGCGCGCCTTTGCCGGATTTCCTCATCTTTTCACCCTGGCTGTTGTAATGAGCCTGCAGTTCGGGACTCAGGTTATTCCATGCCCTTGTCATATCCCGTTTTTCAGACGCAACAATAAATGCCACCACAACACCGTCGGGTGTTTGGTGTATGTTTGTACATCCTCCAGAGCTGAACATAATATATAGTAAAACTATTAGAACGGCGCTAAATTTAATATTTTTCATTGTTTTCATTTTCGTTGTAATACATCATTTATTTCTGTAAATTTACAAATATATTTTATCATTTTTAGCAATAATATGAAAATTAAATTCCTGCTGGTACTGGGTTTCATGCTGATTTTATGTAACTTAACGTTTTCTCAGAATCCCGGTGATGTTGTTATAAACGAAATTATGTACGCGCCCACCCCAAGCACCAACGAGTGGTTTGAATTATACAATAATACGGCGGCTCCATTCAGCTTGGCAAACTGGAAATGGAAAGACGCGACTGCAACAATAAGGACTATCACTACACAGAGCATTGATCTGCCCGCAAACGGCTTCGCCGTTGTGTGCCAGGATTCAGCCGCATTCAGAACAGCATATCCCGGATTTACCGGCGTATTGCTTCAGTCAACCGGATGGAGCGCGCTGAATAATACAGGCGATAACCTGGTTGTATTCAATGCATCAAGTGTAACCGCGGATTCAATAACTTTCACTTCATCATGGGGCGGCAGCAGCGGAAGCAGGTCACTTGAAAGAATAAGCTCAACGGGTCCCACAAACCTGCAGACCAACTGGGGTACCTCGATCGCATCGGCGGGCGCAACTCCGAATCTGCGGAACAGTCTTTCACCACTCAGCAACGATCTTACACTGAATATAATTTCATTCAGCAACAATAATCCGTTAATAGGTACAAACCTGCAGATCAACGCGAATGTTAAAAACAGGGGATCTCTGCCTGCGGCCGTTTACAGTGTTTCTTTTTACGATGATTATAACAAAGACGGCAACCCAACACCTAATGAATTGATCAATACAGTGAATTCATCCTCGCCGCTTTTGGCGGGTGATTCCGCCGACTTCAATACCTCAAAGGTTATGGATTCCCTTGGTCTAAGGCAATTTATTGCCGTGGTGACTTATGCAGCTGACGAAGATACCTCAAATAATAAACGAACCGGGACAGTAACCGTGATTCCCGGCGGCGGCGGATTTGATTCACTGGTAATTAATGAAATTATGTATGCTCCAACTACAGGCACAGGTAAGGAGTGGTTTGAGCTATATAATAAATCTTCTAATTCCGTTAACCTTGCTAACTGGAAGTGGAAAGATGCTACAACTTCTCAGCATACCATAACAACACAGGCAATCAATATCCCTCCGGGTGGATTTGTTGTTATCTGTGAAGACTCCGCGGCAGTGAAGTTGTTTTATCCAAACAATCCGGGTGTTTACATTCAGTCAGTTGGATGGAGCGCGCTCAACAATACAGGAGATAACCTTGTATTGTTCAATTCAACCGGCACAATTATTGATAGCATAACATTCATATCTTCATGGGGCGGCAGCGCTAACAATAAGTCAATGGAAAGAATTTCATACATAGCTCCAACCAATCAGCAAAGCAATTGGGGTACGTGTGTTTCAAGTGTAGGGGCGACTCCAAACAAAGTGAACAGCCTGACCCCTAAACCTAACGATCTTGCGCTGAATAAAATTACTTTCAGCCGCACATTGCCATCACTCGGCGATACGCTTGGGATCATAGCGCAGGTAAAGAACAGGGGATTGAATTCAGCGCCTTCATACACTGTGGCATTTTATGATGATTACAATAAGGATAGTATTCCCACACCCAATGAACTAAAGGCAACGGTGAATTCAACCGGCGCGTTGAATGCAGGTGATTCGATTAACATCACATACTCACAGATTCTCGATAGCGCAGGTACACGGCAATACATTGCCGTTGTAAATTACGCCGCAGATGAAGATACCAGCAACAATAAATATGTTGCATCAATTGAAGTCGCGGGCGGCAGCACAGTGGGAAGGGTGATTATTAATGAGATTATGTACGATTTCCCTGCGGGTGAGTGTGAATGGGTGGAAATATTCAATAATTCTGATTCAGTTGTAAATTTAAAGAACTGGAAGGTTTCAGATAACAGCCTTACCCAAATAAACATTACAACCAACGATTATTTTCTTAATCCCCAAAGCTACGCTGTGATATCACAAAGCGGCGCAATATTTACAAATCATCCTTCTATAGATTCATCAAAGGTTATTATCAATTCATCTTTCCCCTCGTTGAACAATACGGGTGACGCGGTCATAATCTACAAAATAAACAGCTCTGTTTCCGATAGAGTTGACTACCTGCCGAATTGGGGCGGGGATAATTCATCGCTTGAGCGGATAAATATCAACGGTGTTTCCAATGATTCAAGCAACTGGGCAAGTTCAATTGCCTGTGAAAGATCAACACCAACAATTGAAAATTCAATTTCATCTGCGGTGCATTACCAGAGGAATGATCTTATTATAAATGAGATAATGGCGGCTCCGCTGACGGGTCAGCCTGAATATATCGAGCTTTATAATCCAACCGGCAATGAAATTAACCTTGTTGGCTGGCTGTATTCAGAAACAGGAGGTTCTAAGGGAATCACAGACACTTGCTCAGCAATAGTAAAGCCCGGAATGTATGCCGTAATTGCGGCTGATACCAATATCTACAACGCATTCCCTTATTTGCGGAATCCCGACAGCACACAGAAGGTATTTATAGCCGGTTCATTGGGATTGAACAATGAGAAAGACCTTGTCCAAATAGCCGATGTATTCAGAACTACAATTGACAGCGTGTATTATTCTGATAACTGGTATAACCCGAATTTACCGGGTTCAGGCAGGTCGCTTGAAAAGATAAATCCTGCATTAAACGGCAATGACGGAAAGAACTGGAGCAGTTGTACATTCCCCAACGGCGGCTCGCCCGGTCTGAAGAACAGTATATTTACAAATAGTAATAATACTGCAGGAGAAATTTCAGTATCACCAAATCCATTTTCACCTGATGGCGACGGGTATGAAGATTTCGCTATAATAAGTTACAAATTGAAGAATAATGTTTCACAGGTAAGGCTTAAGATATATGACGTAAAAGGCAGGCTTATAAAAACTATACTGAATAACCAGGCATCGGGACCGGAAGGACAGGTTGTATTCAATGGTAATGATGATGAAAACAGGAAACTGAGGCTTGGTATCTATATTATTTTCCTTGAAGCGTTAAATGATCAGAACGGTGTTGTGGAAACAATAAAATCAACACTCGTTGTTGGCGCAAAATTATAAAAGTTTAAAAAATTAATGGCAAAGAAGCAATCAGGCAGTAAAACCCAACAGGGTAAAATTGATCAATCAGGTAAAAAAGAGAAAAGCCCTGTACAGATAAACAAAATTGTAATGTATATTATCCTTGCGGTGATCTCATTTGCTGTATATTCCAATTCACTGCAAAATGAATTTGTGTTTGATGATGAATCTGTGGTACAGGGCGATCCTACTATTATGGAGCTTTCAAACATTCCCAAATTCTTTACGGGTGAAATGGGTTTCCATAAGGTCATAGGGGCTTATTACAGACCCGTTGTGTCATCATCATATGCAATTGATTATGCTATATGGGAATTCAACCCGGTAGGTTTTCATCTTACGAATATTCTTATGCACGTTATAAACGTGCTGCTGTTCTTTGCGCTGTTAAGACTGATGTTTGAGAGATCGGTTTCACCCTACAAAGATTATATCATACTGATTGCTTCGCTGATATTTGCTGTTCACCCCATACACACAGAAGTTGTTGCATGGGTAAGCGGCCGAACGGACGGGCTTGCATGTACATTCTTCTTTGCGGCATTTATTTATTACCTTAAATACAGTAAAGAGCCCTCAACCAAAAACCTGGTTTTGACGCTTGTTATGTACGCGCTATCGCTGTTTTCCAAGGAAATGGCAATTACATTGCCGGCTGTTATCATATTGTATGATATGATAATCAATAGAAATGATTTTAAAGAGCTGCTTAAGAAGAGATATGTTGTTTACGGTTCGTTAATTGTAGTTTCGGGATTGTTCATGCTGTTAAGGTGGTATGCACTGCGCTCAGCTGTCCCAAGGCCCACATATTTTTATTTTTACGATAGAGATTCATTAACGGCATTTCTTACTATGCTACAAACGTTACCGCTGTA
Source organism: Ignavibacteria bacterium UBA2360 (assembly GCA_002344125.1). Taxonomy (GTDB): domain Bacteria; phylum Bacteroidota; class Ignavibacteria; order Tepidaquicellales; family OLB5; genus OLB5. The sequence goes on from DDTQ01000009.1 coordinate 48,240, forward strand.
CTTCAGATTATCAATTGCCCCATACGGAATGCTGTATCACTACAGCGGTTATATGCCTGATATATCCACAATAGCTGACTTCCGGGTGTTGTTCCCGATATTTTTCATACTTGTTCTGGGCGGAGCGGCGGTTTACTTCATTAAAAAGGCGCCGTACGTATCGTATTCAATAATCATCTTTTTCGTAACACTTCTGCCTGTACTGAATATTGTACCAACTATGAATTTTATGGCAGACCGCTTTCTTTATATACCTTCAATGTTTGTAAGTATAATTGCGGCGGCAGTGTTGTTTAAATACTTCACGGCGAAAAATTATAACCTGGTGATGGGAGTTTCGGCGGCTGTGCTGCTGCTTTTTTCGTATATGACGTACTCCAGGAACGCAGAATGGAAAACAAATGATATCCTGTTTATGAGCGCAGAAGGCAGGCAGGGAACCGTGACGTATGTTAATATAGGGAACATTTACGCCAATAAAGGCAACTTTGAAGTCGCGGAAGTTTATTACCGCAAAGCAATTGATCTTCGCAAGGAAACCCTAATAGCGCATAACAATGTTGGTAAAGTTTTCATGGTTAAGGGTAATTATGACTCAGCATACTATTATATAGATAAGGCGTACCATCTTGATACGCTTTCGCCGGAACCGCAATTCACATTTGCTCAGATGTATCAGCGGAAAGATGATATCCCGAAGGCAATTGAATGGCTGGAAAAGCTGTGCGCGCATTCACCCAAGTATTACAACGCGTCCGATCTGCTGGCGGAATTAAAAGCTCTGCCGCCTGTTCAGCCAAACGGAGAAAAGCAGGTTTCGCCACCCGTGCTTAAAGATGAAAAGATGGAAAAGGTGAGAGTGCTTGAAGAATCATCGTACAAAAATTACTCCGCCAAGAACTATGATAAGGCTATTGATGAACTGAATCAGCTGATAAAGCTTCTGCCTGAAAAATCCGCGGGGTACTACAACAACCTTGGAATGTGTTACATGGATAAGGAAATGTATAAGGAGGCAATCGATAATTTCACTACAGCGGCAGCTATGGATAGTAAGTTTTCATCGGCGTATAATAATATCGGCACTTGTTATGAAAGGATGAATGATATTCCGAAAGCAAGGGAGAGCTATCAGAAGGCTTTGCAGATAGATCCAAACAATGAGCTTGCTAAACAGAATCTGGCTAAGTTGAAATAAATTTCAAAGTAACCCTTTTAAACGATTAATTTGTGGCGTATCAGATTGTTGCCCGCGGCCGGTACCGCGGGCTTTTTGTTTTATGATTGTTTCGGAGTATCCATGTCATTTATGGCGTATTTTAAAAAGTCAAACGAAGAAACACACCCCGTCAGCGCTGCCGCGCTGCCACCCCTCTCGAGAACTGCAGATGCAGTCAGGTGGGAATATGAAGGAAATCATGCACTATGAGTAGCCACGCCATCTATGGTTTGGAAGAAAGGCTCCTAAGAAAAACGGGCTTTAGCCCGCATTGGAATATAATTAAATGATCGTATAAGAAACACACCCGGTCAGCGCTGCCGCGCAGCCACCCCTCTCAAGAGGGGAATCATAACCTACTCCTTGGGACTGCAAGCATAGTTTCTAAGGGAGGGGGGCAGGGGGTGAGGTCATTATATCAAAGACCTGTCAGGAAAGGTCATTACAGCAAATTACTTGCCAGCTCGGCAAGTTCAGAGCGCTCGCCTTTGATCAGGTTCACATGCGCATAAAGATCCTGGCCTTTAAAATGCTCAATTAGATACGTCAAACCGTTGGACTGCGAATCAAGATATGGATGATCTATCTGGTAAACATCACCCGTAAAAACGATCTTAGCTCCTTCGCCGACTCTGGTTATAATAGTCTTTACTTCATGCGGCGTTAGATTCTGCGCTTCATCTACAATGAAAAATATGCGCTGCAGACTTCTGCCTCTTATATAACTTAACGGCTCAATAACAAGCTTCTGATCTTTCACCATCTGCGTTATGAGCTGGTGCTGCTTTTCGGTTTCGCTGTATTGATCCTGTATGACCTTCAGGTTATCCCATAACGGCTGCATGTACGGGGCGAGCTTTGATTCCACATCACCCGGCAGGTAACCAATATCTTTGTTGCTCAATGGAACAACGGGTCTTGCGATATATATCTGCCTGTAATTCTTCTTTACGTTCAGTGCAGATGCGAGCGCAAGCAGGGTTTTACCGGTACCGGCTTTGCCTGTGATCGTCACGAGCGGAAGGTTGTGGTTTGTCAACGCGTCAATTGCGAAGGTCTGTTCCGCATTCCTCGGTTTAATGCCGTAAACGGGATTCTTATCAACCTTACGCAGTATCTGGTTCTTATTATCAATTGCAGCAAGAACGGAGTGGCTTGCGTTACGAAGAACGAGGTACTTGTTGGGAACCTGTTCGGTCTTTGACTTTTTTAATGTAGTCTTTATCGGAACTTCAAACGGCGGCTGGTAAAGCTTTTCGATCAGTTCATGACTGAAATTTTCAATGGTCTCTTTGCCGCTGTACAGCTCTTCTACATTTGTAATTTTATCGGTGGTATAATCTTCCGCCTGAACGCCAACAGCTTTGGCTTTCATTCTTAAATTAACATCTTTGCTTACCAGTATCACGCTGTGCTCGGGTTTCTTTTTTTGTATTTCATAAGCTGCGCTGAGTATCCTGTGATCCGGGGTATCTTCTTTGAATATCTCCCGAATCTCATCGCTCAAACCTTTGCTTAGCGCGATTGAAACTTTCCCTTTGCCCTTACCAAGCGGCACGCCGCCGTTGAAGAGGGCGGAGCCTGTGAGGCTATCAAGCTTGCGCGCGAATTCACGGGCGTTCAGGTTAATTACCTGGCTGCCGCGTTTGAAATGATCAAGCTCTTCGATAACTGTAATTGGTATGGCAATATCATGCTCCTTAAACTGGTTAATGCAGGTTGAGTCATGTAAAATTACATTGGTATCTAAAACGAAAGTTTTCTTGGGTGATTTGGTGTTTTTCATCAGAATGTGGTTGGGAAGTTTTGCGGAAATATGTAAAATGTTAACAATGAGATATTTACCGGATCTCTTTTTTCAGCAGGGTAATATAGTATTGTATTTTGAGCGATATTCAAACTTATATCGCAAATATAATCAATATTTTAAAAATTATCTAATTTAATAAAAATATAAAAGTTGTAGTTCTAATACAAAATTAACAAATAGTTGTATCAGAACATTACTCTGATGAGTATTATTACGAAGATCAATACTGCGATCAATATTATTATTTTCTGCTCTCTGGGTGACATTGTGCTGCAAATATAATACCAATTTATTTCAGAAAATATTTACTTAAATTAACCAGTTTCCAGATCCCTGAAACAATATATCCCTTACATTTGTTTGTATTTAGGAATTAAGCAAAAATTAAAAAATGAGTATATTAGCAGCGATATTTTCAGTTTTTATGCTGATTGGCTGCGGCGAAAAGCCGGGCACAACAGCGGCAGTACAAGAGCAGCGGAATATTTCCAAAGAAACGGATTCAACAAACATTTGCGGAGAATTTAAACCGGTTATGAGTAAAGACGAGTTAAAAGAAAAGCTCACAGATGAGCAGTACAAAGTTACACAGGAAAAAGGGACTGAACGCCCTTTCAGCAATAAGTATTGGGATAACCATGATGAAGGCAAGTATGCCTGCATAGTATGCGGCCAGGAGCTCTTCAGCAGTGATACCAAATTTGAATCCGGCACCGGCTGGCCAAGTTTCTTTAAGCCCATTAAGGATGAAAGTGTTAAAGAAGAAACTGATAACACGCTGGGAATGAAAAGAACTGAAGTAATATGCTCAAACTGCGGCGCGCATTTGGGGCATGTATTCGATGACGGTCCCTCCCCAACAAGATTAAGGTACTGCATGAACTCCGCCGCGCTGGATTTTAAGAAGAAGGATGAATAGTGGTGTGGTTGAGTAGGTGAGTAGGTGAGTTGGTGAGTTGTTGTTGACAAAATAATGGTAGCACAGACATTCCTGTCTGTGCATTTTTATTAATGGTATTGTTTGTTGAATACTATTCCCTTTGCGAGGAGCTTTAGCGCAGTGCCCGCCAGTGGCGTGGAAGAAGCAATCTCATCAATAGAACGGATACTTTTCCAAACACATCAAATGTAATGATATTGGCGCTGACACACTCAGTGCATTCTATAACTACTTTCTTAACAAACTAACACGGTACGGAAATAACTCCGGCGATACTATACCTGATTTCACAGCTGGGTCATTCATCATGATTTCCCGGGCTTCATCTTCTGATTCAGTTTCTATTATAGTAATACCGAACTTGCCCGTAGTCTCGGGTCCCGCCAGGATCAATTTGCCGGCTTCAAGCAATTCCTGCAAATACAAAAAATGCGTACCCATAATATTGCCTTCCTCTTCGGTCATAGTTTCCGCGAAGTTTTCTTTGTGGGGCCTGATAAAATAGATATATTGCATATTAATATGTTAGTCCAGATTAATATACTACATTTGGCAGGGGCTTTTTGAGGTCAGAAGAAATCTACTTAAGGAATCCGACATACAGCCCGACGAGAATTGCTGTCAATATAAGTATCCCGAAAAGTATGTAAAACTGGTTTGAGCTTCTTATCTTGTTAGGCAGCATTTATTTTGTTTTTTTATTGTTCGCTTCATCCTGCGCAATTTTGATCTTTACTTCAAGCTCGTTTTTGTAATCAGGATTTAATTCAACAGCCTTCTGCCAGTCGCTTACAGCTTCGCTGTAGTTTTTCAAACGGAAATTGGCATACCCGCGGTTATAATAAATGTCATAGTTATCGGGCTCCTGCTCAATCGCTTTGTTATAATCAGCCAGCGCGTTTTTGTAATCTTTCAGCGAGTAATAACAATTCCCCCGGTAGAAGAATGACTCTGAAGTCTCGCTAGTTTGCAGCACAGTAGAAAAATCACTGATAGCCTTTTTATATTCTTTTAGCTTAAATCTTGCGTAACCGCGTTTGTAATATGCGGTGGCATCACTTGAGAATTTTTCCAGGTATTTGGAAAAATATACTTCAGCGTCATTATAATTTTTGCTCTCATTTGCCTGTGTGCCTATTTCGTAGTACTTAAAGGGATCAGAAACTTCAGTGTATTGGGTTTCGATTCCAATCATAGTGTAGATATCATTGACTGGAATAGCAAAATACAGCGCGCCTTCATGCTGTCCGCTTACGCTTAGTCCAATTAGTTCACCCTTTGAGTTGAGCACAGCTCCGCCTGAAGAGCCATCAGTTATGGGACACGTCATCTGAATAAGCTTAACATTATTCTCATCGGTCCTGAAGCCGCTGACTATCCCTTCGGATATGGAATTTTCGTAACCTTCGGGTGAGCCTACTGCGTATATTCTTTGACCTGTTCTTAAACTGCTGCTTGAACCGTAGGGTATGGGGGTTAATGTTCTGTCATCTGTCTTTAGGAAAAGTATATCTTTTACTTCATCATACTTATAGATTGAAACGTTCTTAATTTCTTTGTTGTAATGCTTTATCTCAATCCGGTTGGCATCTTTGCAAACGTGGTGGTTGGTGACTATGAGTCCATCGCTGTTAATAACCACACCAGAGCCCTGGAACATATTCCCCAAGTTATCGTAAGCCAGAACCACCACAACGGAATTATTGACCTTCTCGAAGATCTTATCGGGTGTCAGCTCTTCAGGTAAACCCTGCTGACCCTGCGTTCTTACGCACACCAGAATGAATAAAAGGGTGGATATTTTGAGATACTTAAGTAACATTAGCCTCCGTAACCGTTAGAGCAAATATAATGAAAATTGTTGATTTACAAACAATAAAATAAATTCAATATTTTAAATTGAGTAAAATTGTGTTATATTCGATACAACAAATTACATGAAAGCCTTAGTGTTAATATTACTTTTCGCCATTACATCACTCATATACAGTGAATCCGTTATAATTACAAAACCGCAATGCCGCGCAAAATGTTCTATTCCTGAAATGAAAATATCAGACTTAAACTAAAAATAAAACAATGAAAATCTTAAAATTGAGTTTCATCCCTGTTGTACTTCTGGTAGTGTTTGTGGCTTCCTGTTCAGATGATGTTATAAAAGGCGGAAGCGGGGGAACGCTTATGATCGACCCAACAATAACGATCACTGACCAATTTGGCAACATGCTAGGCGGTGATACAACTGACTGGTGCGGCAGTTCAAGTACTTTTTTCGCGTTTAATGCTGCATACCCTAATCCGGCAAATGATACCGTGAATTTCAGGTTCCAATTGCCTGAGCATGATACGATCAGTTTAATGTACCTGAAAACGAACGGAGATACTTCGGTTTTCGTAAGGGATCAAGTGCTGGCACCCGGTGTTTATTCAATGCAGTTTTCATCTTCTGCACATCTGATCTACAGCGGGGTATTCCGGTTCTTTATACGTTCAAAACGCTTTCCTTCCGGCGGTGATTACTGCAGGTATTACGGTGATGTTCAGTTCTATTAAGAATTATTAAGTAAACAGCTTGGTTTTAAGAGATTTGAAAATTAAATGTTCTGTTTTTGGTGTAATTTCGGGATATTTGTTTGCGAGCCTTAGTTAACTGTAATATAGTAAAGCACATTAATCCCTATCTTGACTATTTCTTAAAAAATCGCTAATTTTGTAGTTTCTAATAATAATGCCGCTCATCCAAAGTCAATGGCCACCACGCCAAAGGCAAATGAGTGCAGAAATTTATTTGGTAAATTAACACTAAGGTAGGAATATTACGTGCCAACAATTAATCAGCTCGTCCGCAAGGGAAGAAAAGTTTTAAAGTTCAAAAGCAAATCACCGGCTCTTGAATCATCACCTCAAAAAAGAGGAGTATGTACAAGAGTATATACAACAACACCAAAGAAACCTAATTCAGCTTTAAGAAAAGTTGCGAGGGTACGTTTAAGCAACGGTATGGAAGTAACAGCATACATCCCCGGTGAAGGTCATAACCTTCAGGAGCACTCAATTGTTCTTATCCGCGGCGGAAGAGTAAAAGATCTTCCGGGTGTTCGTTATCATATTGTAAGAGGCGCGGTAGATTCAAGCGGTGTTGCCGATAGAAAACAGGCGCGTTCAAAATACGGCGCCAAGAAAACCAAAGCCGGCGGCAAATAAATTTACGCTTCATTTCCAAACGAAATAAAAATTAATTCTATATATAAAACGATTTGAGAAAAAAAACAGCAAATAAAAGACGCAGAGGTACTGACAGAATTTATTCAGATGTACTTGTGAACAGGTTCATTAACTGTATAATGTATGACGGCCTGAAACAGAAGGCTGAAAGAGTTGTTTATGACGCGTTCGATATCATAAAAGAAAAACTTAACGCAGAGCCTGTTGAAATATTCAAGAAGGCTATTCACAATGTTGAGCCTTCACTTGAAGTTCGCTCAAGAAGAGTAGGCGGTTCAAACTACCAGGTTCCCACAGAAGTCAGACCTGAACGCAGAAAAGCGCTTGCTATAAAATGGATACTTACTTACGCAAGAGGCAAAGCCGGTAAATCAATGGCTGAAAAGCTGGCCGGTGAACTTATGTCTGCAGCGAACAACGAAGGCAGCGCTGTAAAAAAGAAAGAAGACGTTCACAGAATGGCTGAAGCCAACAAGGCTTTCGCGCATTTCAGATGGTAAATAAGCTCTTTAATAATATTGGGTCACCCGTTGTTATACCGATAGGTGATTGTTTTTAATGATACACAATAAAAGTAAAAAAATAATAGAAAGCATATAGTTTTAATGGCCAGAAAAGTAACACTAGAAAAGACAAGAAATATCGGTATCATGGCTCACATTGATGCCGGAAAGACCACGACTACAGAAAGGATCCTTTATTACACAGGACGTTTGCACAGGATGGGTGAGGTTCATGAAGGTGCGGCAACAATGGACTGGATGGACCAGGAAAAAGAGCGCGGTATAACAATTACCAGCGCGGCTACAACATGTTTCTGGAAAGATCACAGGATCAATATTATTGATACACCGGGACACGTAGATTTTACCGCTGAAGTTGAGCGTTCATTGAGAGTTCTTGATGGCGCTGTTGCGCTTTTCTGCGCAGTTGGCGGCGTTGAACCGCAGTCTGAAACCGTATGGAGACAGGCTGATAAATACGGCGTACCGAGGCTGGCTTTTGTAAATAAGATGGACAGAACAGGCGCTGATTTCTATCACGTGCTTGATATGATGAAAGAAAGGCTGAAAGCCAATGTTGTTCCCCTCCAGTTACCTATTGGTCAGGGCGAAATGTTCGTTGGACAGATCGATCTTATCAGGATGAAAGCTCTTATCTATAATGCCGATACTTTGGGGCAGACCTGGGAAGAACAGGAAATTCCTGCTTCGCTGGTAGAAAAAGCAAATGAGTATCGTCTTAAACTTCTTGAATCAGTCAGCGAAGTTGACGATACATTATTGAATAAGTTTTTAGACGGCCAGGAAATTACCGAAGCCGAGATCAAGAAAGTATTAAGAGAAGCTACTTTAAAGGTAAAGATCATACCGGTTCTTTGCGGTTCTTCGTTTAAGAATAAGGGTGTGCAGACTTTACTCGATTCAGTTATTGATTATATGCCTACACCAAAGGATATCGGTGAGGTATGGGGTCACCATGTTCACACAGATGACCACATTACAAGAAATGTATCCGATGACGAGAAATTTTCATCGCTTGCATTCAAAATTATGACCGATCCTTTTGTCGGTAAGCTTACGTTCTTCAGAGTGTATTCAGGTGTTCTGAAATCCGGTTCTTATACCTATAATCCTGTTTCAGGAAAGAAGGAAAGAGTTGGCAGGCTTCTGCAGATGCACGCTAATCACCGTGAGGATATTGAAGAAGTTTATGCGGGCGATATAGCCGCAGCTATTGGTTTGAAAAATACCAAGACCGGCGATACATTATGCGACGAAGGTGATCCTATCATTCTTGAAAGAATGACATTCCCTGAGCCGGTAATTTCTATTGCTATTGAGCCTAAAACCAAAGCTGACCAGGATAGACTTTCTGAGTCACTTGGGAAGCTTGCAGATGAAGATCCAACTCTCCGCATTTCAACGAACGATGATACAGGGCAGACAATTCTGGCCGGTATGGGTGAGCTTCACCTTGAAATCATTGTTGACCGTTTGAAACGCGAGTTCAAAGTAGAGGCAAATATTGGTAAACCGCAGGTTGCTTACAAAGAAACCATTACCAAGAAGGTTGAGCAGGAAGGCAAGTTCATAAGGCAGTCCGGCGGTAAGGGTCAGTTTGGTCATGTTTGGATCACAATTGAGCCCAATGAAAAAGGTAAAGGATTCATATTTGAAAATAAGATCGTTGGCGGTTCAATACCCAAAGAATTTATTAAGCCTGTTGAACAGGGAATTGAAGAAGCAATGAAGAACGGTGTTCTTGCGGGATATCCTGTTGAAGATGTTAAGGCTGTTCTGTTTGACGGTTCATTCCATGATGTTGACTCATCAGAAATGGCGTTTAAGATCGCAGGTTCTATGGCTTTTAAAGCGGGAGCTTTAAAAGCAGGTCCGGTAATACTTGAGCCTATTATGAAGGTTGAAGTTATTACGCCCGATGAATATATGGGTGATATAATGGGTGACTTAAGTTCACGCCGCGGTAAAATTGAAGGAATGACCCAGCGCGCTGACGCGCAGGTTATCCGCGCAATGGTTCCGCTTTCAGAGATGTTTGGTTACGCTACATCTATGCGTTCTATGACACAGGGCAGAGCGCTTTATAATATGGAAACTTCACATTATGAAGAAGTGCCTAAGTCAATTGCAGAGCAGATAATTGAGAAGTTCAAAGGTAAAGAAACAGTCGGCGCTTAATTTAGCAAAATTAAGTAAGGATTGTTGTATATAAAATAGTTTTCGTTCTTTAAANNCTTGAACTACTGGGCCAGTAGCTCTTAGGTGAGTTGGCATCCCGCCGCAGGCGGGAGGGTGGGAGGTTCATAAATTATGCATTATATTTACATAATTCACAGTAAGAAACTCAACAGATTCTATGTTGGTGAAACTTCAGATATTGAAGTCAGGTTAAAAGGTCACAATTCAAATAAAAACAGGTTTACCGGTAAGGTAAACGACTGGGTTTTGATCTGGAAAACTGAACTTGCTGAGAGAAGATCGGCCTTAGAGCTTGAAAAAAAGATTAAGCATCGGGGAATCAAAAGATTTCTCGAAGATAATAAAATAGTTTTCGTTCTTTAAATAGTTTTTAGGGTCAATCTTTAAGTAGATCACCCGCCAAATCATCAGGCGCATTAAATTGCTCTATAAAACAGGCTGTATATAAAGAGTCTTTAAATACAGGTTGTTTCCTCTTGAACTACTGGGCCAGTAGCTCAGGTGGTTAGAGCACGCGCCTTATAAGCGCGGGGTGGGAGGTTCAAATCCTCCCTGGCCCACTTTTTTATTAAAAAAAGTGGTTAGAGCATCCCGCCGCAGGCGGGAGGGTGGTTGAATCAAATCCTCCCTGGCCCACTTTTTTATTAAAAAAAGTGGTTAGAGCATCCCGCCGCAGGCGGGAGGGTGGTAGAATCAAATCCACGCTGACCCTTTTAAACAAAAAGTGGTTAGAGCATCCCGCCGCAGGCGGGAGGGTGGGAGGTTCAAATCCTCCCTGGCCCACTTTTTTATAATAGAAAGTGGTTAGAGCATCCCGCCGCAGGCGGGAGGGTGAGTGATTCAAATCCTTTTTAATCCACTTTTCGAAGAGTTGAAGTACTTAAGAGATCGAACAAAAGTTTGATGCGAATTCGCATTAAAATATAAAAGCAAATAAAACCAAAAAAATAATATAAATCATTTTAGGAGATACAATTAAAAATGGCTAAAGAAAAATTCGATAGAAGTAAGCCTCACGTGAACATTGGAACGATTGGTCACGTAGATCATGGTAAGACAACACTTACCGCTGCTATCACAATGGCACTTGCGAAAAAAGGAAAAGCTAAAGTTAGAGCTTTTGATTCAATTGATAATGCACCTGAAGAAAAAGCCAGGGGTATTACGATTGCAACAGCTCACGTAGAGTATGAAACCGATAAAAGGCACTATGCTCACGTTGACTGTCCGGGTCACGCAGATTATGTTAAGAACATGATCACAGGCGCTGCTCAGATGGACGGCGCTATACTTGTTGTTGCTGCCAATGACGGTGCTATGCCTCAGACAAAAGAGCACATTCTTTTAGCCAGACAGGTAGGCGTTCCCAGGATCGTTGTATTCCTTAACAAAGTTGATATGATCTATGAACAGGAAAAAACTACCGATGATGCTGAACTTCTTTTGGAAGTTGTTGAATCAGAATTAAGAGATATATTAAAGAGCTATGAATTCCCCGGTGATGAAATTCCGTTTATCCGCGGAAGCGCTTTAAAAGCTATGGAAGCTGCCGTAAAAGACGGTTCCACAGCCGAAGAAGTTGATCTTAAATGTATCTATGATCTTATGGATGCTGTTGATAACTACATTCTTGAACCGGCCAGAGAGATAGATAAACCGTTCCTGATGTCAGTTGAAGACGTGTTTTCAATCACAGGCCGTGGAACAGTTGCTACAGGCAGGGTTGAAAGAGGAAAAGTAAAGATGGGTGATGAAGTTGAACTTATCGGTTTAGGTCAGCATAAGAAAACAGTTGTTACAGGCATTGAAATGTTCCAGAAAGAACTTGAAGAAGGCCTTGCGGGTGATAACCTTGGTATGCTTTTACGCGGTGTTGATAAAAAAGACATCGAAAGAGGTATGGTTATTGCTAAGCCGGGTTCAATTACACCGCATAAATCATTCAACTGCCAGATATACGTTCTTTCAAAAGAAGAAGGCGGCCGTCATACACCATTCTTTGGTAACTACAGACCTCAGTTCTATTTCAGAACAACTGACGTTACAGGTGTTATGAATCTGCCCGAAGGCGTACAGATGGTAATGCCCGGTGATAACGTTGACAACTTGAAGGTTGATCTTATTACCCCGATCGCGATGGAAGAAGGATTGAAGTTCGCTATCCGTGAAGGCGGCAGAACAGTAGGCGCAGGTGTTGTAACTAAAATTATTGAATAATATTAAAGGTCATAATTAAGGCAGGTATAGAATAACTTGGCAACACAGAAAATAAGGATAAAATTAAAGTCATACGACCACAGGCTTATTGATAAGTGGACAGACAGAATTATTAAGACAATTAAATCAACCGGCGGAGTGGTATCGGGTCCGATACCGCTTCCTACCCGGAAGGCTGTTTACACCGTCTTAAGGTCACCGCATGTTGATAAGAAATCAAGGGAGCAGTTTGAAATAAGATCGCATAAACGCGTTATCGATATCTTAAACTCGAATAAAAAGACCGTTGACGCGCTCACAAAGCTTGATCCTCCCGGCGGCGTATACATTGAAATTAAAACATAAGCAAAGGATATAGATAAACCAATGAAAGGCTTAATAGGAAAAAAACTTGGAATGACCTCGGTTTTTACCGATGATGGTTCAAGTGTACCCTGCACTTTGATAGAAGCAGGACCATGCTATGTTACTGCCGTAAAAACCAAAGATAACGATGGTTATACAGCGTTACAGCTTGGCTTCACAGAAAGAAAAGAAAAGAGACTTGCTGTTCCGCAGGTTAAAAATTTCAAAAAGAAAAATTTACCGCTTCTCAGGTTCATAAAAGAAGTAAGGGATTTTGATAATGCCGAAGACTTTAAAGTTGGAGATGTTATAAAAACAGATCTGTTTAAAGAAGGAGATATTGTTAAGGTTACTTCGAAGAGTAAAGGTAAAGGATTCCAGGGTGTTGTAAAAAGACACGGCTTCGGCGGCGGATCGGTTACTCACGGTCAAAGCGACAGGCTCAGGGCGCCGGGCTCAATTGGCGCGAGTTCTTATCCTTCAAGAGTATTTAAAGGCCAAAGAATGGCAGGACGTACCGGCGGTGATAAGATCAGCGTTCGTAATTTAAAAATTGTTAAAATTATTCCTGAATCGAATTTATTGTTAATAAAGGGAGCAGTACCCGGAGCAATTTCAGGTATTGTTGAAATATACAAGGTGAAATAAAGATGCAATTAAACGTATTTAAAATAGACGGAACCGAATCCAAAGAAAAGATCGATCTTCCTTCAAATGTTTTTGAAATAGAACCGAACCACCATCTTATCTACCAGGCTGTCAGGACCTATCTTTCTAACCAGAGACAGGGAACACATAAAGCCAAGGAAAGAAGTGAAGTAAGAGGCGGCGGAAAAAAACCATGGAAGCAAAAAGGCAGGGGTACTGCCAGAGCCGGTACAACCAGATCACCTGTTTGGGTGGGCGGAGGTACAGTTCATGGGCCAAGACCTCATACCTATAAGCTCGAAATGACTAAAAAATCAGCTCAGCTTGCAAGGAAGAGTGCACTAAGTTTAAAGGCAAAGAACGGCGAAATTATGGTTGTTGAAGATATCAATTTCGATAAACCAAAAACCAAAGATTTCAGTTCAATTCTGAAAAACCTGAATATTGACGGTAAAAAAATACTAATGCTCACTGTTCAGAAAAATGATAACGTTTACCGCTCGGGAAGGAATATTCCTAAAGTGAATGTGCTCAATGCTTCAAGCGCCGCTACTTATGACCTGGTGAACAACCAGCTTATACTGATTCAGAAGAGCGCTGTAGATGAGCTATGTAAACCCTTTTTAAAATAAATTTATTAAGAGAGTATAATAACAGATCATGATCAGAAGTATTTTAATAAAACCTGTCATCACCGAAAAAATGACTCTGCTGCAGGAGCAGAAAAACCAGTATGCTTTTGAAGTTGATATCAAAGCGACTAAAGTTGATATCAAAAATGCTGTTCAGAATAAATTCAATGTAAAAGTTGAAAGTATCAGAACAATTCTTTCAAAAGGTAAACGCAAGTCTCAGTTCACAAGAAGAGGCAGATACGAGGGCTTTAGATCAAACAGAAAAAGAGCTATTGTTACTTTGGCAAAAGATAACAAAATCGATCTTTTCGAGTCTAATGCTTAAGCGGTTGCGCTTATAGCAGCTCTCATTAAAACTTTTTTATAATTTAACCAATCCTAACTGCCTATGAAAATTGGAAAACAATTTACAAATAGGGAATCCCAATCGATCGATAAGTATCTTCAGGAGATAGGGAAAGTCGAACTCCTTGACGTTGAAGAGGAAATTGACCTTGCGAAAAAAATAAAGTACGGTGACGATAAAGAGAAACAAAAAGCCTTGGAAAAGCTTACAAAAGCTAATCTGAGGTTTGTTGTTAGTGTTGCCAAGCAATACCAGAACCAGGGTCTATCTCTTGGTGACTTAATAAACGAAGGAAACCTGGGTCTTATAAAAGCTGCAAAAAGATTTGATGAAACCAGGGGTTTTAAATTCATATCATACGCCGTTTGGTGGATAAGACAATCTATTCTGCAGGCTCTGGCTGAGCAGTCAAGAATAGTAAGACTGCCGCTCAACAGGGTCGGCGCATTAAATAAGATCGGGAAAGCTTACAGCACATTAGAGCAGGCATTTGAAAGAGAGCCAAGCGCTGATGAACTGGCTGAACAGCTTGATATGTCTTTATACGAAGTATCTGATACGCTTAAAATTTCAGGAAGACATCTTTCAATTGATGCTCCGTTTGTTCATGGTGAAGACAGCAGACTTGTTGATATTATGCCTAACCAGAACCAGCCGCTTCCTGATCATACCCTGATAAATGAATCGCTTAAAATAGAAATACAAAGAGCATTGAATACATTAAGCCCAAGAGAGCGTGATGTATTGAAGTTATATTACGGATTAGACCAGGAAAATCCGTTAACCCTTGAAGAAATTGGTGAAAAGTTTAAGCTGACCCGCGAAAGGGTAAGGCAGATAAAAGAAAAAGCCATAAGAAGGCTTAAACATGCTTCCAAAAGCAAACAATTAAAAACCTACTTAGGCTAAGATATTAATGCGCCGTACAAGTGCGGCGCATTTTTAATTGTAAATACCTCTCCATAAAATTATTTAGATCAATATGAACACAATTTCAAAAGTTAAATATTCTTTATTGTTTATCTTAGCTGCTTTTATTGTAGCCGGCTGCGGAAAAAAGCAGGATGGCGGCAATATGGTTGCGCTCAACGGCGGAATAAAGGGAGGCGGAATATTTATAGCTAATGAACTCGAAAACATAAGAAGCCTGGACCCGGTCGGGATTAATGACGTAGTTTCGCACCATGTTTCACATCAGATATATGATGGCTTAATTGATCTTGATACAAATCTGCAGATAGTACCCATGCTTTCCAAACGCTGGGAAATTTCACCTGACGGATTGACTTATACTTTCTATCTTAGAAATGACGTAACATTTCACGATAACGCTTGTTTTCCTGATGGAAAAGGGAGAAAATTCATAGCTCAGGATGTAGTTTATTCATTCACCAGGGTTTTAGACCCCCGCACAGGAAGTCTTGGTTTTGATTTTTATAAGAATTATGTTGAAGGCGCAAAAGAATACAACGAAGAGATAAGCAAAGCAACATCAGAAAAGCGTGAACCAAAATTAATGGAAGTATCCGGTTATAAAGCTCTAAATGATTCGACATTTCAGATCAAACTGAAAAAATCGTTTGCTCCGTTCATTTATTATATGTGCCAGGGGTTTGCCTATATCGTTCCTAAAGAAGCAGTGGATAAATATGGTAAAGATTATTTCCAAAATCCCGTTGGAACCGGACCGTTTGTATTTCAGAACTGGACGCCTGATCTTGAAATTAACCTGAAAAGGAATCCAAATTACTGGGATAAGGATGTTCACGGAAATCAGATCCCGTATCTTGAAGGTGTTAAATTCCGATTCATAAAGGACCTATCGCAGCAGCTGTTGGAGTTTAAGAACGGTAATCTTTATGAATCATACAGAATACCCAACGAATTGTTTAAAACAATTGTGAATGAAGATAAGACCCTGACACCTGAGTATTCACAATTCACCGTTCAAAGAAAAACTGCACTTTCAACGCAGTATTACGGTTTCCTCATTACAAGCAAAATATTTTCAGATGTCAGAGTTAGGCAGGCGTTCAACTACGCAATAGACCGTGAAAAGATCTTAAAGTATGTACTCAACGGCTCAGCAAATGATCCGGCAGTTTACGGGATGGTTCCCCCGGTAATGCCTAACTATAATGCTAAACAGGTAAAGGGTTATTCGTTTGATCTTGCAAAAGCAAAGCAGCTAATGATAGAAGCTGGTTATCCGGGAGGCGCGGGATTCCCTGAAGTTACACTCAATATAAATGAAGGGGGCGGGAGAAATACACAGATCGCTGAAGCTATTCAGGATATGTTAAGGGAAATAGGAGTTACGGTAAAACTGCAGCTTCTTCAGTTTGCCCAGCATCTAGATAACATTGATGCAGGCAGAAGTGATTTCTACAGACTGGGCTGGAATGCAGATTACCCTGACCCTGAAACTTTCCTCAATTTGTTCTATGGCAAGAATGTTCCTTCAAATCCAAAAGATGTAAGCCCGATAAACAGTTTCCGGTATGTTAATCCCGAATACGACGCCTTATTTGAAAAAGCGATATCAACAGTTGATATTGCCGAAAGAAACAGGCTTTATGAACAGGCTGAGCAGCTTGCGGTAAATGATGCTGTATGTCTGTTCATTTACTATGATGAAGATTGGCGTTTGGTGCAATCATTTGTGCGCGGCTTCGCGTTAGACCCTATGCACAGGGTGAATATGAGATTTACCTGGCTCGATAAATAGTTTTATATTGTGGGAATTATTTATTTTGCTTAATGGTTACATAACATATACTTAATTAGCTTTTTTTGTGTTTAATTAAATTTTTTAAATAATTATATTTACACTGAAGAAAAAACTTCAGTTTTTTAAACTAAAAAGAATAAGAAAGGAGTTAAATTTATTTGATTAAAAGACTTTTAGTCCTCGGTATATTTGTATTACCGGTATTTGTGATCGGGATTACAGGTTGTTCAGCTTCAAACAGCGATGATGAAGTAACAGTAAAGAAAGAGAAGCAAATCACAAAGACAGAACAAGTAGCCAGTGTAACTGGTATTCAGAAAAAAAGCTTGATCGAGCAGTCTAATTTAGAGACACTCACAAACATTGTTTCCGAATATTCCAATACTTCTGTTGACCGTGACGCTGTAATGATCAAGATAATTGAGCTCATTAACACCCCGTATTTATGGGGAGGTACAACAACAAACGGTATTGATTGTTCTGCTTTCTGCCAAAGAGTAATGAAATTTGCCTTAGGTATTGATATTCCCAGAACGTCAATAATGCAATCAACTGTTGGTGATGAAGTTTCCAGAGAAAGTCTTCAATTCGGAGATCTGGTGTTCTTCAATACCATGGGAAGAAGGATCTCACATGTAGGTATTTACCTTGGTGAGGGAGTTTTTGCCCATTCATCTTCAAGCGGCGGCGTTAAAACCAACTCGCTTAATGAAGAATACTATAATGCGAGATATATTACAGCAAGACGCGTTATAAAATAACGAATGGCGACCTATATAATCAGAAAGTTACTGTATTCAATCCTGGTCCTGATCGGGGTTATTACAGTAACTTTTTGTTTAATGTATGTAATACCCGGCGATCCAGCCCGCTTAATGCTGGGTCAAAGAGCGGATATAGCGTCTATTGACGCGGTAAGAAAGCAGCTTGGACTTGATGAACCGCTTTATGTACAGTATGGAGCATTTATGCTTAAGGCTGTCCAGGGTGATCTTGGCAGATCTTATTCATCAAACCGTGATGTTTTAACTACAATCTTAGATACTTTTCCAGCGACTGCACTGCTCGCTGTTTCTGCCCTCATATTATCTTCAATAATAGGAATTCTGATCGGTGTGATCTCTTCTGTGAAACCATATACATTTGCAGATAATCTTTCTATGCTTGTCGCATTGTTCGGTATTTCATTCCCGCCGTTTGCGCTTGGATTGATCATGGCTCTTGTGTTTGGAGCGTGGCTAAAATGGTTTCCGATCTCAGGTTACATAAATAACGGAATGAGTTATCTTGTTCTGCCAATGCTTACACTCGCATTAAGACCGCTTGCTATTATTGCCCGCCTGACAAGATCAAGTATGCTTGATGTGCTTGGCCAGGATTATGTAAGAACTGCAAGAGCTAAAGGAGTAAGTGAATGGAAGGTGATAATCCGGCATGCTCTACGCAATGCGCTGAATCCGGTAATTACAACTATCAGCGCGTGGCTTGCCGCGTTACTCGGAGGAACCTTCTTCATTGAATATATATTTAACTGGCCCGGCATAGGCTTACTGGCCATCAATTCAATTCTTTCGCTTGATTTCCCTATGATACAGGGAACAGTATTATTTACAGCCGTAATATTCATTATTGTAAACATGATAGTGGATGTTATTTATGCCTTCCTTGATCCAAAAGTAAAATTATCATAAATAAAAAATAACATAAAGCTCAAACACTATGAAGAATCTAACAATTCTGCTGCTGACCGTATTACTATTTGCCGCCGGGTCATTTGCGCAGCAACAAAGTTACAATCCCTTTAGTATCAATGAGTTAAAGACCGGTTCGCGAAGCAGTGAACTTGAAAAGTCAGTTTCAGATGCCAAGATTGTTGATGTGAATTTTGATGTAGTAAAAGAAATTATCTCCAGAAGAGATGATAAGATCAATATTTCACTTCCGTTTGAAGGCAGAAATCTTGCGGCTGCTTTAACCAAATTTGATATAACAAACGGGAACACCCGCTTTACAGAAGGTACTACGGCAGGTGATATCATTTTACAGCGTAAAAATGATTATGTATCTTACACAAGCGATCTGAAAGATAAAAATTCTCCTCTCGTTGTGGTTACATTCTTTAAAAATGATGTGACCGCATTGATCATTACTGAACAGGAAACTTATGTGTTCGCAAAGATGAGTAACAGCAATGACTTTATCGCATATAAAAGCAGCAAACTGAAAATAAGGAATGAATTTAAATGCGGCACAGATGAACTTGGAATACCTGACAAGATCACAGAAATTCAAAAAAGTTTGAGCGGAAATGTTCAAAACCTGGCGACCAGCACGCTTCTTAAAGCTAATATTGCCGTAGAATCAGATTTTGAGTTCTATACTTATTTCGGTAATTCAGTAGAAAGAGCGACAAATTACATAATTTCACTGTATGTACCGGTTTCAGCAATATATACAAGGGATGTAAATGTTAAGCTTGAAGTAACTTACACCAGGGTGTGGTCAACTTCTGCTGATCCTTATCCTGATGCGACTTCTTCAAGTACATTGCTCAACTCATTCCGTAATTACTGGAATGCAAATATGCAGTCTGTTCCAAGAACTATAGCACATTTTATTTCTACCCGTCCAGGCGGATTAGGTGGAATTGCCTGGGTTAACGTTCTGTGCGCAACAGGAGCGGGCAGCTACGGTTATGCCTTCAGCGATGTTGACGGTACTTTCAACCAGTTACCTGTTTATTCCTGGGATTGTATGGTTGTTGCCCATGAAACCGGACACAATTTCGGTTCACCGCATACGCACAGCTGCACATGGCCGGGCGGACCAATTGACAGCTGCTATACTGTTGAAGGCGGATGTTATTCAGGACCTCAGATCGCAAGGGTTGGTACAGTGATGAGTTATTGCCATCTAAACGGATCAATTGCTCTGTTCTTTGGACCATTACCAAGTGAGCTCATTAGGCAAAGGGCTGAATTTGCATCATGTATGACATCTATAACCGGATATTTGGTCGCTACTCCTAATGGCGGACAGGTTTTCAGATCAGGAAACCCGACTTTGGTCATTTGGGGAACTTCTAATCTGGGAAATGTAGATATTGATTACAGCTTGAATAATGGAAGTACCTGGTCAAATCTGCAGACCAATGTAGATGCTACCTTGCGAAATATTACCTGGACAATTCCATATGTTCCTACAACGACACAGGCTTTGATTCGGGTTTACCAGTCAGGCAATACTGCTAACGGTGATGTGAGTGACAGCACATTCCAGATACGGCCAACACTAAATGCATTCAATTTGTTAAATCCTCCACAATTACACAGTACTTATGTTTCTGCGGGTGACACTTCAAATATTCACTTCACCTTCAGCAAAGCCGGAACATTACCTGAAGTGAAATACAATTTCATTCTTAGTACAATCAATAACCAAAATGTGTACAGAACATTAACGAATAATTCAGGGTCTGATTCAGTATTTTCAATTTCAAGATCAAAACTGGATTCTATTGTTAGTACCTGGGGTGCGGCAAATGTCGGAGATTCTCTAAGGGTTAGGTGGAATGTTTACGCTTACACTCAGTTTGATTCAAACACAACAAGTCCAAGATTAATAACTTTCTTAAGAAGTGTAATCGGTATATCTCCAATTTCCACAATAGTTCCGGATAAATTCTTTATAAATCCGAATTATCCGAATCCGTTTAACCCTGAAACAAAGATCAGGTTCGGGCTTCCTGCCAACGCTGATGTGAAAATTTCAGTGTTTGACATGCTTGGCCGCGAAGTTGATGTTCTGGTGAATTCAAAACTTGAAGCCGGTGAGTATCTTGCTGACTGGAATGCCGTTAATTTTTCAAGCGGCATATATATTTACAGGATTGAAGCCAGAGATATACGCGGAAACAGTTTCACAGAAACCAGGAAAATGGTACTGGTTAAGTAATATTTGAAATTCAGGCTTTTTCTTCAGAACCCCCGAAACATTTTCGGGGGTTTTTATTTTATATACTTCTCTTTAAATATGGAATATATTTATTCTATTGGTTATTTTATATAATAACATTAAAAAATTGAACTATGGCGATTAATTTTAACAAATTTACTATAAAAGCGCAGGAAGCAATGCAGGAAGCCGCTGAAATTGCGGCAAACTATTCCAACCAGCAGATTGAACCTGAGCACCTGCTTGCAGCAATCATACAAAATGATGAAAGTATAGCAGTCTCACTTATAAAGAAGATAGGTCTGAATATCGATACCCTGAAAATAAAAGTATCAGCCCTGATTGATAAGTTACCTAAAGTTTCAAATACAACCTCATCAAATCAGTTTTTATCCAATGCGCTGCAGAAGGATCTTGATGAGGCGGTAAGGGAAGCGGGAAAGCTGCGCGATGATTACATTAGCGTTGAACATATACTGATAGCCCTTTCAGGTGATAAAGGCGAAACAGGCAAGCTTCTTGCCGGTCAGGGGATCACAAGCGAAACTATCTTAACCGCTCTTAAAGATGTAAGGGGAAATCAAAGAGTTTCTTCTCAGGCACCTGAAGAAACATATCAATCTCTGAAGAAGTACGGCAGAGATCTGAACCAGCTTGCCAAACAGGGTAAACTGGATCCTGTAATTGGCAGGGAAGATGAAATTCGGAGAGTTTTGCAGGTGCTTTCACGAAGGACAAAAAATAACCCTGTATTGGTTGGTGAACCGGGAGTTGGTAAAACAGCAATTGCCGAAGGACTTGCTTTCAGGATAGTTAACGGTGAAGTGCCCGAAAACCTGAAATCCAAGATCGTGATTGCGCTTGATATGGGCGCATTGATCGCCGGAGCAAGTTACCGCGGACAGTTTGAAGAACGGCTGAAAGCCGTAATAAATGAAGTGAAGCAGAGCGAAGGTGAGATAATCCTGTTTATTGATGAGATCCACACCCTGGTAGGCGCCGGCAAGACCGATGGCGCAATGGATGCCGCGAATATCCTGAAACCTGCGCTTGCAAGGGGAGAGCTGCATGCTATCGGCGCGACTACGCTTGATGAATACAGGAAATACATAGAAAAGGATCCTGCATTGGAACGGAGATTTCAGCCGGTGATAGTTGATGAACCTTCAGTAGAAGATACAATTTCAATCCTGCGCGGGTTAAAAGAAAAGTATGAAGTGCATCATGGGGTGAGAATTACAGATTCCGCGATTGTATCGGCAGCATCGCTGGCGCACAGGTATATTACCGATAGGTTCCTGCCTGATAAAGCGATCGATCTCATTGATGAAGCTGCCAGCAAATTGAGGATAGAAATTGATTCAATGCCGGAAGAACTTGATATGATCGAAAAGAAGATCAAACAGCTGGAAATTGAACGCGAAGCCCTCAAAAGAGAAATGGCATTCTAGGTAAGATTTTAGTCTGAATTTTTATCCTTCTTCTTTTCTTCCATTATCGGGAGAGTGAAGAAGAAGGTGGTTCCTTTGCCCACTTCAGACTCAAACCATATCTTGCCGCCATGTTTTTCGATTACACGTTTGCACAATGCAAGGCCTATACCTGAACCCGGATACTTACGGTGATCGTGCAGTTTCTGAAATACGATAAATATCCTTTCACTGAACCATTGCTCAATTCCGATACCGTTATCTTTGACCGCAAAGAGCCACATGCCGTCTTTTTTCTCAGCGGATATATCAATGGTAGGTTTACTTTCGCCCTGGTATTTTATTGCATTGGCGATCAGATTCTGAAATACCTGGGTCAACTGAACAAAATTACCATATATCCGGGGAAGTGTGAATTGTTTAATGCTGGCTTTACTTTCCTTTATTGCAACTTCAAGGTTAGCCGTGGCGTCTTTTAAAGCAAGATTGCAGTCAACCTCTTCCTTAACAGCGCGTTCAGTTCCAACCCTGGAGTACATCAGGAAGTCGGTTATGAGGCGGTACATTCTTGTAACGCCGTCATCGGCTGCGCTGATCTGCTCTTCCATTTCCGGTCCGAGGCGCTTTTTATACTTTTTGTTGAGTGTTTCAAGGAAATTCTGGATAGAGCGCAGCGGTTCCTGTAGGTCATGCGATGCCGCGTAAGAAAACACATAGAGCTCCTCATTTGATAAAGCAAGTTCTTCAGCATATCTTCTCAGTTCTTCTTCAACCTGCTTCTTGAAAGTGATATCACGTGAAATTGCTGAAACACTTGTAACCAGTCCTGATTCATCCCAAATAGGGGAGAGTGTCAATGATACATCGATAACAGTTTTATCTTTTTTCTGGCGTTTTGTTTCCAGTGATTCAATGCGCTCACCTTTGGCTACTTTATTGAGTAAATGATTCAATTCATTCTGCTTGAAATCCGGTACGATCATTGATACGTTTCTGCCAATTGCGTCTCTTTGCAGGTAACCATAAAGTTTCTCCGCTCCCGGGTTCCAGCTTTGTATCTGACCATCGATGCTGATAGCGTAAATTGCGTCGCTGGAATTGAGTACTATTGAGGCAAGCTGATTTTTTATCTCTTCGTTCTTTTTTCTTTCTGTTATATCGCGCAAAATTGTAATAACGTGCGGTATAGAGTGGTAAAGAACCGGAGTTGAAGCGACACTCACATCAAGATAAGTGCCATCTACTCTCTTAATGGTAATATCAATAACAGGTACCTGTTTCATGTATTTTACCATTTCTTCTACACGTTTGCTGATCTTTTCTTTGTAGGAGTAATGAATGAAGTCGTAAATATTCATGCCGAGCAGCTGTTCTTCCGCCTGCGCGCCAAACAGGTTCAAACCTGCCTGGTTAACGAACAGGAATTGACCATCCCTGTGTATTGTTATGGTATCAGGGGAGAGGTTCACTGTACTTCTTAACCTGTTTACATTATCCTGGAGTTCTTCAATATCCTTTGCCAGCTCGCTTATCTGAATACTCGATTCTTTTGAACGCCGCCGTGAAAAAATTGCGAAAGCAAATCCAAACAGCATAAGAACAAACAGCAGTTCAACTATCCTGAATCCTTCTGTATCGGCGGCAATGCCCCGCATCCATACAAAAAAATCAAGCATTGATGCTGCTATCAGTATTATAATAATTACCGAGAAGATAATTATTATATCTTTTAAGTCACTGGACTCCCGCTTATTTTTTGTTTCTTCTGGCAATCAGATCGTTTTTAAGTTCTTTTCTCAGGTCAATGATCTCCTTTATTGTCCTGAATATGATCGAAGGGCGCGCGGCGGTAGAAACGCCGTCAACCCGGGGCAAATGTTTTACGCCAAGCTCTGTGAAAGTGAAGCCAAGAAGCTCCGCGCGGATCATTATTTCCGCATCAATAAACGCGTCTTTTGTATTCACCTTTATCTTTTTGAACAGGTCTGTTTTTATTATCTTAAACGCGCAATCTATATCAATATAATCTATATCAAATGTGTATCGCAGAATGTAGTTGTAAACAAAACTTGTTAATTTGCGGTATGGTGAATATTGCTTCTTTTTCCGGTAGCCTACAACCATATCGCTGAACGGTACAAGTGCCACGAATTTTTTCAATTCCTCCAGGTCAAACTGGTTATCACCATCGGTATAGAAAACATATTCAAACCTGGCGGTAGAAAATCCTTCCCATAGTGTGGCGCCGTAACCTTTGTTCTTTTCGTGATGTACCACCTGTACTTTGGGATACTGCGCCGCAAGTTTATCGGCAACCTCCGCTGTGTTATCAGGACTGCCGTCTTCTATGATAGTTATCTCATAATCCTTCAACTGCAATTCTTCCAGTACCGCAACAGCTTTGTGCACCACTTTATCGATGTTCTTCTCATCGTAATAGGCCGGGAAAAAAACTGACAGCCTTATATCTTTATTCGTTATCAAGAAAATATCTCCATGTATTTTTTAAACCTTCATTAAAAGTGTATTCCGGGATCCATTTCAAATTTTTGGCAGCAAGCCTGTTATCCAGAATGTTTGATCTTACGTCAAATTTTCTGCCGGGCATATAGTTAACCTCAAAATCAAGCTTCAATACCCTGCGGAAGCGTTCAATTATCTGGTTTATGGAGTGTCCCTTCCCGGTGCTGATGTTATAGACCCTGTTCGATGACCTATCCCTGATAGCCCGGTAAATTGAACGGGCGCCATCTTTTATGTAGAAGTAATCTCTTATGACTTTACCGTCACCCCAAACTTCAAGGGTCTGGCCCTGCTTGATCTTATACAGCAAGTGGGCTATCAATCCCTGTGTTAAAAACGGGTTTTGCCGCTCACCGTATGGATTTGCAAAACGAAGTATCTTATAATCTAGACCTTTCAGCACATTATATAGGTACAGGTATTTTTCAATTGTGAGCTTTATTATTCCATACGAACTTGTTGGCTCAGTAGGGTGTTTTTCAGTGATCGGCAATTTAACGGGATTGCCGTAAACAGTTCCGCCTGATGATATGAATATGAGCCGTGATATTTTATACTCAACGCACTTTTCAAACAGGTGCAAAGAAGAGATCAAGTTACTTTCCACATCGTAAAATGTATTTTGGTTACTTGTTGCCGGCACTGTTGAACTGACAAGATGCACAGCATATGTTTTGCCCTTTAACGCTTTAGAAATATCCACCTCATTATTAAAATCACCCTCAATGAAATCGATCTTATCCAGTATATGAGCCACATTCTTTTTGGAAGCGTTTTGCTTATCAAAAACGGTTACTCTGATCCCGTTTGCCAGCAGGTCCTCCGCAATATGCGAACCAATAAAACCACCGCCTCCGAATATTATACAACTTTCTTTCATTCTTTGCTATTTGCTTAACTTCAATACATATCTGAAAGGGATAAAATAAAACGGGATTCTTTTTATTCTTAGTATTTTGAACAGTTCAGAAGCTTGTTCCTTAATCAAATTCAGGCCGTACTTGTGAATATGCCATTCATCCAGATTGTTTTTTGCCGCAAGATCCCAATTGCTCTGTTTTGGCTCTAAAACTCTTCGTAAACCTGAATTTAACAGAATTTGTTTGGTAAAAATAATCAATTTTTCATTCGGAACAGAAAGCGAAATTATCCCGTCATCTTTCAAAACGCGCTTCATTTCTTTAAGCAATTTCTCAGGCTCAAGTACGTGTTCAAACACTTCGGTACACAGGATCCTTTCGAAACTTTGATCAGGGAATGGAAGCCTTTCGCCTTCGGCTTCAATCAGCTTTGCCTTGCTGCCAAGCCGCGCTTTAGCGCGCTGTATTTGTACGGGAGAAATATCAATACCTGTCAATCTACCGCAATTAATGCGCTCCAGAATGTGACCCGCTCCGCAGCCGACTTCAAGAACGTTGTCATCCGGCCGTATATCCGCTTCTGTGATAAGCACCCGGATCCGTTTATTTTCAATGAACCTGAAAAGCCTGTTGGGGTGATTGTAGAATTTATCAAGATCATGTTTTATTGCATGCTCTTCATTCCACTTTTTAAACTCCCCGGGTTGGGGTCTCATTGTTTTTCAAATATAAAAGAGCCGAACCGCTGATCCTGTGATATTAATTGTTTTACGAACCTGTATTTTGTTGAATCCCTGAGCATTTCAAGCGGTACGTCGTTCTTAAACTCCGGCCTGTAGCCGTAATGTGATTCCCATATTACATATGTGCCTTTGGGCGCTTCATTCAGGTTTTTAAGGTCAAGTTTTTTCCACAGCGTTTGTTCATCTTTATAGCCCTTTGAATAGAACATAATAAAGGTATGGTTAGTAAGTTTTTCCTTGCCTTTTGCTTCGGTAATTGTATCCAAATATTCGGCGGTTTCGCGGACAGAAATGTTTTCTGGTGAAAGTTTTTTGGGTTCAACAAAATATAAGTGAACCGCGGCAAGTATAACAAGCCCGATCCCGAGCGAAGACAGGTATTTGGTTCTGGACTCGTTCCATAAAGCAATTGAAAGCACAAAGAACAGAACCACGAAAATTATTTTGATATACTCAGTCTTTTCAAGCAATATGAATCCGTCTGTTGCCTTGCTTAAAAACAGCAATACAAGTACTGCGAAAATTCCGGTAACCATATAATTTGTGGAGCGGAATTTTTTAACCGATAGATTATTCAGGCCAACTGCTGCAAAAAACGCGCATATAGGCGAAATGTGCAGCAGGTAACGCCAGTTACCGGGATTGGGTCCATCGCTTACCATAGTAAGCATCTGAATGATAAAAATTGAAATGAATATTATATAAAACTCTGCGTACTTTTTGAAATACTCCTTTATCTTTGATGTATCGTTAAGGAAACCAAAAAACCCAAGCAGGAATAATGAAAGGCATACCGGCCCTACTATAAATATGTAAACCTTGAAATAATGCATTAAGCCCTGGGATTTATAATTAAGTCCCGCAACAGACTGCATTTCACTCAGCACGAACATTATATCGCCGGTCTTTATAAATCCAAGCAGGTTGTACAGCACGGGGAAAATGAATAGAGCCGCGGCAAACAAATACTGCTTACGCATAGAAAATATTACAGCGAAGACAAGTATCAGCAGCGCGATCTCCTGTCTGATGGTATAAATGTACCCAAGCAGCAGGGCACTCAGCAGGAATTTTTCTTTCCTGTATAATATCAAAAATGTTACAATACATAAGGCGGTGAATATTTCGGAGTAAGACCTGAACGAAAGATCTGCGTAAAGAGGCTGCGTTGCCAGAAGCAGCGCGCCTATCATCGCAAAACCTACTTTGTAGGTCTTTATCAATACATACGTCATATAGACCGTAGTTGCGGCTATAATGGAATTGAATATCAAAACGGCGTCATAACTTATCAGCGCGGGAATTACCATAAATATCTTATATCCCGGTTTGGGTCCGTTGCCTAAAATTACCCACGGATCAGCCCAGAAGTTTATCATGTTGATATACTGGGCAACTTCATCATCCTGGTAAAAGCCAACGGCAATGTTCCGGTATGAGTAATACAAAAATGCCAAAACCGGTATGATTATCCAGAAATATTTGGAATATTTGGCTTCAAATGCTGATTCACTGTAAGGAATGTTAAGTATTGATTCCTGTTTAACTGCTGTATTTTTAGCTGTTTTTTTCCCGCTCATTTAAAATTATCTGCTCATAAAAAACAAATATATACAAGCAGGGGCTAAAATTCTATTCATTTTAAAGAATATTCTATTTTTGTATCTTTACCTCAATTCAGTATAAGAAATCAACTATATAAATGGCAAAATCAAAAAAAGATAATCCAACAGCAAAAAGACTTGAGAACATAGAAAAGGAAATTTCTGAACTCAGCTCTCAGCGTGATGAACTTAAGGCTCACTGGGTACTTGAAAAGGATCTTATTTCAGATATACGGAAAATGAAAGAAGATGCCGAAAATCTGAAAACAGAAGCCGATAATTTTGAACGGCAGGGCGATCTTGCCAAAGTAGCTGAGATAAGATACGGAAAAGTTATTGAACTGCAAAAAAGTATTGCCGAAAAATCTGATAAGCTGGCAGAGCTGCAGAAGAAATGGAAAATGCTTAAAGAAGAAGTTGACTCTGAAGATATTGCGGAAATTGTAGCTAAGTGGACAGGCATACCGGTAAGCAAGATGCTGGAAAGCGAAAGGACAAAGCTGCTGCAGATAGAAGAGAATCTGCATAAAAGGGTAATAGGACAGGATGAAGCGATTAACGCCGTTGCTAATGCTATCAGGCGAAGCCGTGCCGGTTTGCAGGATATTAACAGGCCAATTGGTTCATTTATTTTTTTGGGAACCACAGGGGTTGGTAAAACAGAGCTCGCCAAAGCGCTGGCTGAATTTTTGTTTGATGATGAGCACAATATGATAAGGATAGATATGAGCGAGTACATGGAAAAATTTTCTGTAAGCAGGCTTATAGGCGCTCCCCCGGGATATGTTGGTTACGAAGAAGGCGGACAGTTGACAGAAGCCGTCAGAAGGAAACCATACAGCGTTGTGCTGCTTGATGAAATTGAAAAGGCACACCCGGACGTGTTCAATATTCTGCTTCAGCTGCTTGATGAAGGTACTTTAACTGATTCACAGGGCAGAACGGTTAATTTCAAGAATACAATAATAATCATGACCTCAAATCTGGGTTCACATTTGATACAGGATGAGCTGCTTAGTATCAATGATATTAACAGGGATGAGATCCTGGGCAGGCTGAGGGAAAAACTTTTTGAACTTCTCAGGCAGAAAATACGGCCGGAGATATTGAACAGGATAGATGAAGTTGTTATGTTCAAACCGCTTTTGGGAAGTGAACTGAGGAACATTGTAGATATACAGCTTGCCGGTATTATAAAAATGCTCGCAAAAAACAGCGATATCTCTCTTGTAGTTACAGATGACGCAAAGGACTGGCTTGCTAAGATAGGGTATGATATCACTTTCGGGGCAAGGCCGCTTAAGCGCACAATTCAAAATCATATTACCAATACGCTTTCGCAAAAGATCCTTTCAGGTGATATTCTGCCCGGCGAAAAAATAAAGGTTGATGTGAATGATGCGGGGCAGTTTGAGTTTGTGAAACAATAGGGCTTTAGGTGCCTTTTTAGTTTATTCTTTTCATTTCAGAAAGCTGCATTGAATAATTTATTCTTTGATCTACGGTTAATTTGCAGAAACTGAATAATAAAAAAGCGATGTTTCTTGTATAGCAATATTAAAATTATTAAATTTATATATTATTAAACAGGTATCAAAAGAGAATTACTAATTAACCTACCAAGGGGGGGAACTCATGTTTAAAGTTATACCATCATTTTTTATAGTAATATTATTGTTTTTGGTTTCCGGCGTTAAAGCAGGTGAATCCGAATCCGCAACAAGGGCATTTCACGTTGTACCGCCAAATTACGCAGGTACACAGGGTACGGGTACATTTCTTGGACCATTAACAGGCTCACCAAGAACTTACCAAATGCTGATAAGAGATACAATGCTCACATCGCTTGTAGGCACAGAAATAACGGGTATGACCTTCAGGCTGCTGGTTTCTGCAAGCAGCAACTGGCCGCCTGCAGATGTTACTTTTACTAATTATGATATTTACCTCAGCGAAAGCGTAGCACCAGAAAACAGGAGCTTTACATTTGCGCAAAACGTAGTTGGAGTTCAGAAAAGAGTGCGCTTTGGGAGTCTTACAATTACAGCCGGATCATTTCCTTTCGGCGGTTCACCAACAACATTCGGAACCGATATAACATTTGATTCAGCTTATGTATATAACGGCGGTCACCTTCTTATCGAGATAAGGCATACCGGATTTTCCGGTACATCGGCAAGCACTGATGCTATACTAACATCTACAAGCGGCTACGCATTTCTTTTCAGCGCATGCTGGGCGGGAAGTTATACAGCAACATCAACAACTACTCAGGGCAATTTTGTTGTAACCAGGCTTAATGCCAGTCCGTTAACATCGACCGGCAATAACAGTGAAATAGTTAAGAGTTTCAGTTTAAGCCAGAATTATCCCAATCCGTTCAATCCAATTACAAATATTACATTCAATTTGCAGAAATCCGCAAATGTAAGCTTAAAGATTTTCAACGTATCCGGTGAAGAGATTGAAACGCTTGTTAACAATGAATCAATGCAGTCCGGCACAAGATCGATCCTTTTCAATGGCGAAAAACTCAGCTCAGGTGTTTATTTCTATTCACTTTTTGTTGACGGTGCAAAAGTTGATACAAAAAAAATGATGTTGATTAAATAACGCAGTCATTTAAGAAACCTTGTTTCTAAGGTTGATTAAATTGCGCTGCTATTTAAGCCTGCCTGCCAAAGGCAGGAAACCTTGTCTTTTGCTTGAGTAAACAATCCCGCCAAGGCGGGACCGCGAAAATTTTATTGAAATTTTCTTGAAAGCAAAAATAAATGTTTCTTGTAGAGACGACCCGGTGGGTCGTCTCTTTTTTTAGGGGCTACCGATAGCTAAACCTGCCAGGTCTTCAAGACCTTGCAGGTTTTTCTTTTGAAGTCGAGCCGCCATTTATTGCCAGTTCTGCTGCAAATCGGGTCACGACTTGGTATGATTACTGTTCTGCGCAGTTTTAGCCGTTACAGCAGTAAGCGGTGGTTCAACAATTAATAGATTCTCCTCTGAAGAGGGTTGTCGCCGCCATTGGCGGTGGCGGGGTGTGTAAGTGCTTATTATTAATACGTACATTTATTATGCACATGTAAGATTCATTATTTTACAACTTGTTTTAAAAATTACATTGTTATTGAATCCGCCACATCAATCATATTTATTGATGATATATATCACAGCACTTATAGCTTTTAGCTTTACCTGAATTCATTAGAACTATAACTGTGATTCAAGTCTCCAGTAGCTTAATGAAGTAAGTTTATTAATTAACTTTACTGTGAAATTGTAACTTGTCATAACTTTTTTTAACCTTTATTTTGAACTTGAATTTCCATGAATTATTTAAACTTACTCCAACTCGAAAGGGGGAAATCATGAAGAGAAATATTCTCTTTGCTTTTATAATTTTCTTTACAACTTCATTTACATACTCACAATTAAACTGGAAGTGGATGCATCCCACACCTCAGGGTAACACAATAAGGTATGCCAAGATGTTTTCAGCAAATGAATGGGTGCTTGTGGGCCTGGGCGGTACGTTTATGAAGACGACCAATGCAGGTGTAAACTGGTATCTAACCCACGATGCCGCTGGCATTAAAACCAATTCGCAGATCTCTTTATACAATGCCTGGTTTTTTAATATGACAACAGGTATTGTTTGCGGTTCTTCGGGACAAATCTGGAGAACGACAAACGGAGGATTGAATTTTGATTCAATCCCCTCGGGAGTAACAACCACCCTATATGGTATTCATTTCATTGATGCAAATACAGGTTTTATCGGGGGTTCGAGCGGAACAGTTCTAAAAACTACCAATGCTGGCGTTAACTGGATTGCTACGCCCACAGGAACTACATATACCATTAATAATATCTTCGCTCTAAATAACAGGATCTATTGTCCTACCAGCACTGCTTCGATTCTGCTGACATCCTATGACGGAGGCGCAACATGGTTCAACGATACTACTGCTGCAACGAGTAACTCGTTATACGATGTAGGATTCAAAGATTCACTCAACGGTATCGTTTGCGGGGCGACTTCGACAATAAGGTACACAACTGATGCCGGTTTAACATGGACACAGTATGTAAGTACGCTTCCTTCCACATCAATGTGGAGCATTTTGTATAATTCAAACACCTGGTATATTTCAGGAAACTCATTTTATACTTTCCGAAGCACGAATGATGGTGTTTCATGGGATTCAATTGCCGTAGCAGGAAACCAGTTCTATGTTTCAACTTATTATTTCTTTGACAGACTGGGTACTAATATGCTGACAGCAGGTGCTTTTGGTTTGATAAATTCAACCACTAACAGCGGAGCTAACTGGACTGCGCATAACTATCTTGGGTATTCCGGATCATTTAACGATATCTGGGTTGAAAATATGAATGGTAAAGTAATTGCAGTTGGTTCAGCCGCGCCGACACCTTTTCTTGTTTCTACTAACGGCGGCATTAACTGGATATATGACGTTGGTAACGGAATCACAACGACATTATACAGCCTGAAAATGTTAAACGCAACTACCGGTTATGCATCCGGGGCATCGGGTAAAATGTTTAAAACAACCAATGGCGGAATGAACTGGGATTCTGTTTCATTCGTGGGCGCTTCAAACATCCTGTACTGCACTGATTTCATCAGCGCAGATACCGGCTGGGCATGCGGCTCAACCGGCACAATATTCAAGACTGTGAATGGCGGTATGAACTGGACAGCACAAACTTCAGGGATTACATCTACATTGTACAGAATTGATATGATCGACGCTCTAACAGGATATATCGTTGGCGCATCAGGCTCCGTCAGAAAAACAACCGATGGCGGTACAACATGGACTGCCCAGACTTCAAATTATTCTTCTACTTTGTACTGGCTTAACATGTTTGACGCAAATACAGGATACCTGGTCGGTATCGGCGGCACTTTGAGGAAAACCACCAATGGCGGCACAAACTGGGATACAGTTATGACCCCAATGTCCGCATCGCAGTATTCCATTTCTTTCACAAACATGAGTACTGGGTACATTGCGGGAGCCTCTGGGTATTCATACCGCACTTCCAACGGCGGAGCAAGCTGGGAGATCAAGAACAGTGGAGGATCTTCATTGAATGCTGTTTTTGCGAAAGGATACGATTCAGCCTTTGTGGCCGGCGCAAGCGGCTGCATTCAGCAATATTACAATGCGCTGGTTGGCGGCATTACATGGTATAACCAGGTTCCTGAGAAATTTACTCTGGAGCAGAACTATCCAAATCCGTTTAACCCTGTTACAACTATCAAATTCGGTTTGCCGAAGGCTGCAAAAGTAACTCTCAAGGTCTATGATATTCTTGGCAGGGAAGTCAGCATTTTATTCAACAATGTTGATTTGAATGCAGGTATAGTCACATATGATTTTGACGGGACTGATCTGGCATCAGGGGTGTATTTCTATACGCTGATAGTGAATAATAACAAAATTGATACCAAACGAATGGTAATGCTGAAATAAGTTGCTATTAATTCATAAGTTAAAAAAAGCACTGCAAGTTGAATGCAGTGCTTTTTTGCTTTACACAACCTGGTATCCGAAATTGCTACTGCGCTATTGATTTTTGCTCTACCCTGTAGGAATCAGACCTGATATGTGTAGGAATTTATTACCCTTGATGTAGGAAATTATTGTATTTATATTAAATTATCTAATTAACATTTATTCAATAATTTAAACAATCAGGAGAAATTTATGAAGATTAAATTTCATAAAATTTGTTTTGTACTGCTGGCAGTTTTCATTTCTTTTGGTACTCAATTACTATCACAAGTAAATTCACCCTGGAAATGGGTTCACCCGACCCCACAGGGAAACACTTTGAGATATGTGAAAACTTTTAATGCAACAACGCATTATGCTTTGGGATATTCAGGAACATTTCTGAAGACAACGAACTCAGGAACTAACTGGTTTATCAGTACCAATGTCTTCGGTACCCAGGAAAATAACCAGATCTATGCATACAGCGGCTGGTTCTTTGACCAGAATGTTGGTTTAGCGGGAGGCGAAACGGGTAAACTGGCAAGAACGACAAACGGTGGACTTACCTGGGACACTATCACCACAGGTGAAACCGGTATAATTTATGGTATGCATTTTCTAAATGCCAACACAGGCTTTTTCAGTACATCCACAGGAGGCAATATTCGAAAAACAACAAATGGCGGATTGAACTGGACAGCAATATCAACGGGAGCATCTGTGGCGCTGTATAGTGTTTTTGCTTTGAACCCGGATACGATCTATGTTTCAGCTACTCTCGGAAATATCAGGTACACTACAAATGGCGGAACTAACTGGACTATTGTTTCAACAGGAGCTTCTTCCACTTTGTATGATATAAAATTCAAAGATGCAATGACAGGGTGGGTATGCGGAAGTTCTACAGCTATCAGGGTTACTACAAATGGCGGGTTGAACTGGACCCAAACAAGTACAGGGTTACCTACAAGTACTTTCTACAATATTAATTACGCATCCGGAGTTACTGACGCAGATTATGTTTATGTTTCAGGAAATTCTTTCTATGCTTTCAGGAGTTCTAATTACGGGACCACCTGGGATTCGGTTTCGCTCGCCGGAACGCAGACTTATGTATCAACTCAATATTCACTTGACAGGAACGGAAACAACATGTCATCAGTAGGAGCATTCGGCTTGATAAACACTTCAACAAATGCCGGTGCAAACTGGACCGCTCATAACTCTTTAGGATATTCAGGTACTCTAAATGATGTTTGGTGCGATAATATGTCGGGCAGGGTAATAGCTGTGGGTTCTGCTGCTCAATACCCGATAATCGTATCTACCAACGGAGGCTCCACATGGAATTTCGGAGTTTCTGCAAATGTTACAGGTACTTATTATGGAATTAAAATGCTGAACTCCAGCACCGGTTATGCTGTTGGAACTACAAGCAAACTTGCCAAAACCACAAACGGCGGAATGAACTGGGATACTTCAACCGTATATTCAACTGCAACTACAATGTATAACCTCGATTTTGCGAACACAAGTACCGGTTATATTTCAGGAGCATCGGGCAGAATATTCAAGACTACAAATGCCGGAGCAAATTGGGAATTACAAACGACAGGTATAACAAATACTTTATACAATATTGATATGCACGATGCCAATACAGGCTGGTTTGTTGGTACAACGGGAACGATCAGAAAGACCACTGATGGCGGATCGACATGGACTGCGCAGACACCCGGTACAACATCATCTCTTTATGATGTCCAGATGTTTGACGCTAACACAGGATATCTCTGCGGCTTATCAGGTACGGTAAGAAAAACAACCAATGGAGGAACGAACTGGGATACAGTTGCGGTTCCGTTCACAGCCAGTTTATATATGCTTTCATTTTCAGATGTAAACACCGGTTTCATTGCCGGCGCAACAGGTCTCACTTACAGAACATCAAACGGCGGGTCAGTTTGGCAGGTTTTGAATACATCAGGTTCTACCACAAACGGAATTTACGCCAAAGGATATGACTCAGCATTTGCAGTTGCATCATCTGCCGGTGTATTCAAGCTTTACAATCCTCTGACCGGAGGTATCACGTGGCAAAATCAGATTCCTGAGAAATTTACGCTAGAGCAGAACTATCCAAATCCGTTTAATCCGGTTACAACTATCAAATTCGGTCTGCCGAAGGCTGCAAAAGTAACTCTCAAGGTCTATGATATTCTTGGCAGGGAAGTCAGCATTTTATTCAACAATACTGATATCAATGCAGGTACAATTGCATATGACTTTGACGGTTCTGAGCTGGCATCTGGTATTTATTTCTATTCCTTGATAGTAAATAACAACAAAATAGATACTAAAAAGATGGTCATGGTGAAGTAAGTTTTATAGTTAATCGTTTCACAGTTTTTTTTAGTTTGGGTAAATTACCGGGATCAGCAGATCCCGGTTTTTTTATGTGCAATAGCCCTATTGAGATAATCATCATATAAATTTCTGAAAAGTGTATTATGGATGTAACGCTGAATACTAGTTGAACTGATTAAAAGCATAATAAACGTTTCGGTGATATTGTAACCAATGTAATTAAACAATTAAATTAGTTTACCCTTCAATTTATACATTGCTTCTGTTTTGATTGCGGGTAATTTGAAGAGTTTAATATCTGCATTTAAAACAATCCGCCTTAGTATCC
Source organism: Ignavibacteria bacterium UBA2360 (assembly GCA_002344125.1). Taxonomy (GTDB): domain Bacteria; phylum Bacteroidota; class Ignavibacteria; order Tepidaquicellales; family OLB5; genus OLB5. Next base: position 84,413 of record DDTQ01000009.1, read on the forward strand.
CAAAATAATACTTGTGTGAAAAAGATCATATTGTTAATGCTGGTTTTATATTTTTCACAAGTTTCATATTCACAGTTAAGCTGGAAGTGGCTGCACCCGAGACCACAGGGAAACGCGCTTAAGTATGTTAAGATTTTTTCGGCAGATGATTGGCTGGCAGTTGGCGATGGCGGTACCTTCATGAAAACGACCAACGGGGGAACAAACTGGTATATCACCCATGATGTTACGGGTTATAAGGCATACGGACCGATCTATGTTTACGATGCCTTTTTCTTTAACATGAATACGGGTTTGGTTTGCGGACCCGGCGGGAAGATATGGAGAACAATAAACGGGGGCTTAAGCTTTGATTCTATTCCAAGCGGCACAGCCGCCAATCTGAATGGGATGCATTTTGTAAATAACTATACGGGATTTATCGGGGGTTCAAACGGAACTGTACTGAAGACAACAAATTCAGGTGTGAGCTGGAGCATCATAAACACAGGTTCAATCCAAAACATAACCGGCATCTTTGTTATTGACAGGAGGATCTATTGTACAACATCTTCAGGTTCTGTTTTGCTTTTTTCTATTGATGGTGGAACGGATTGGAGAAGTGTAGCTGTAAGTTCCGGTTCGTATTCTCTTATAAATCCGGTTTTCAGAGACACTTTGAATGGTTTACTTAGCGGCTCTTCATATGTTTTTTCAACTACAAACGGGGGGGTGAACTGGACGCAGCTTCCGCTTATAGTAACTGATAGAAAAATTTATTTTCATGGTAATAACTGGTACTTAACCGGGAGCAGCAGATTTATACTTAGAAGTACCACAGACAGGCAGACCTGGGATTCACTCATTATTCCGCTCACATCAAATTTTCAATATTTGAACGGTCCTTTGGATATAAATGGATCTTATTTACTATTGGGAGGTGACGGTGGAGCATTATATGTATCTAAAAACAACGGGATAAGCTTGAGCCTGGTAACATACCAGGTAAGCGTATCCGGCTTGCGTAATATCTGGTGTGATAACATTAACGGAAGAATCATAGCCTCAGGTACATTCAGCACACCATATCTCGTTTCAACAGATGGCGGTTTAGGCTGGGTAACTTCTGAAGGTGATAATATTGCAGGTGATATTTATGGAATGAAGATGATAAATTCAACAACAGGATATTCATGCGGTGAAAACGGTAAAGTGTACGTTACCAGGGATGGTGGATTAAGTTGGGAAAATATTGCAGTTTTAGACAATGGAAATTCTGAATTAATGAGTATAGATTTTGCAGGCCCGGATACCGGTTATGTTAGCAGTGAGTATGGAAGGATCTATAGGACAATTAACGGCGGGTTGAACTGGGAACTTGTATTGGCGCAGAATCCAATTGGAGTTTACAGAGTTGATGCAGTTGATGCAAATACTGTATGGATGGCAGGTTATTATGGTATCTGCCGTTACACTACAAATGGCGGTGTAAACTGGATCTCAACAGCAACAAATACGAATAGTGATATTGCCGCAATCCAGATGGTGAATGAAACCACAGGATATATTGCTGGAATTTTGGGTGCAATCCGTAAAACAACCAACCGCGGAGTAAACTGGGATACTGTTAATACACCCTTTACCATAACTTACAGGGGCATTTCATTTATAAATGAAAATACAGGTTATATAGTGGGAGATTATGGTTTTGTGATGAGAACATCGACAGGCGGAGAAGTATGGGAAATGAAGCACAGCGGCTCTGAATGGTTGAATACTGTATTTTGTAAAGGATATGATTCCGCATTAGTCGCCGGAGGAGGCGGAAACATACTTAGACTTTATAATACTCTGACGGGTGGTATCACATGGCAAAATCAGGTTCCTGAGAAATTAACGCTTGAACAGAATTATCCGAATCCATTTAACCCTGTTACAACAATAAAATTCGGTTTGCCGAAGGCGGCAAAAGTTACGCTGAAGGTATATGATATCCTTGGAAGGGAAGTTAGTGTATTGTTTGATAATATTGCGCTTAACCCGGGTACGGTAACGTATGATTTTGACGGGTCTGATCTTGCCTCAGGAGTATATTTCTATTCATTGATAGTAAACAACAACAAGGCCGAAACAAGGAAAATGGTATTGAACAAATAGTTCAATACTGATTGGGTGATATTGAAGGGAATCTTATATACATTTGGGCTTTTTGCTTGGTATTTGGTTTAGTGGTTAAAAGTCACCAAATATGCAGTTTTTTTGAATAATACAAATTACACTATATATAGTATGAATTGGGATTCAAAAATCTTCAAAAAACGCACAATTTGACTTGACAATTATCATTCTTAACAATGATTAATAATCCCTAATCTACCTAATATAATACCTTAGCAATGGAGTTTACCATCATTTGCTACATTGACATTAAATATAAAAACCGCTATATTTGTCTTCTGTACCAAACTATATCAATCGTTTTTTGCAAATTTGAGTAATTTTTAATAAAACAGACTAAGATCTGATCAGGATTATATTGCAATGGCATTAAAAAAGTTAAAACCAATGACTCCGGCTACAAGGTATTACACAATTTCTTCGTTCGAAGAAATTACCAAATCCACACCGGAAAAATCTTTATTGAAACCATTAAAGAAATCGGGTGGAAGGAATAATACCGGAAGAATAACATCAAGGCGCAGGGGCGGCGGACATAAAAGAATGTACCGCATTGTTGATTTCAAAAGGGAAAAGACGGGCATCGAAGGAAAAGTAGAAGCAATTGAATACGATCCGAACCGTTCCGCAAGGATCGCCCTGGTAAAATATTCAGATGGCGATATTACTTATATTATTGCTCCTGATAACCTCAAAGTCGGTACCTCCATTGTTTCGGGAGTAGATGCTGATATCACAGTAGGGAACACATTACCTCTTGCAAATATACCACTAGGAACGTTCATACATAATCTTGAATTAAAGCCCGGAAAGGGCGGACAGCTTGCAAGAAGCGCAGGAAGCTCATGCATTGTTGTTGCTAAAGATGAAAAATATACCCAGGTAAAGCTTCCTTCAGGTGAAGTAAGAATGATATTAAATACCTGCAAGGCTACAATTGGCGTTGTAAGTAACCTGGAACATGAGAACATTTCGCTTGGTAAAGCGGGCCGCTCAAGATGGCTTGGCAGAAGACCTAAAGTGCGCGGTGTTGCGATGAACCCTGTTGATCATCCGATGGGCGGCGGTGAAGGTAAAACTTCAGGTGGCGGCCATCCTGTAAGTCCATGGGGTCTGCCTGCAAAAGGTTACAAAACCAGGAAGAAAAAGAATCAGTCAAACAAATTCATAGTTAAGAGAAGAAAGTAATTTTATAATAAATGCCAAGATCACTTAAAAAAGGACCGTTCATAGATCCAAAGCTTCTTAAAAAAGTTGAAGAGCTTAATAAAGTTAACCAGAAGAAAGTTTTAAAGACCTGGTCAAGATCAACAACTATTACTCCAGATTTCGTTGGACATACTTTTGCCGTTCATAACGGAAATAAGTTTGTTCCCGTTTTCGTTTCTGAGAACATGGTTGGTCATAAGCTTGGTGAGTTTTCACCTACAAGGATCTTCAGAACGCATTCCGGTAACAGGAAAGACGAAAAATAGTATCACAGTGTTCCGTGTTTAATTTAAACCAGAGATCATTTAAACAGAGTTTATATAAAGAGCAGGATTAAGAAAAAGTATAATGGAAGCAAGAGCAATAAAAAGATATATTCAGAGTTCACCCAGGAAAATGAGACTTGTTGTAGATCTCATCAGGGGTAAAGCGGTAAGCGATGCCTTGAACATACTTCACTTTTCACCGAAGCATGGTTCAAAAGTTGTTGAAATGACCTTGAGGTCAGCCGTTTCAAATCTTTCAAACAAGCTTGATAGCGGAAGAGTTGAAGAAAAAGATCTTTTCGTTAAAACGGTTTACGTAAACGGCGGTCCCGTGCTGAAAAGAATGCTTCCCGCGCCGCAGGGCAGAGCATACAGGGTGAGGAAACGCTCTAACCATTTAACAATAGTTGTAGCTGAAAAAGATAAAGCGTAATTACAGCATGAAAAATCAAACTTATAAATATTCACTCGTTATAATCCTTCTTTTGGCTGCTGTTTCTGTGTTTGCCAAAAATTCTGATGACAAGTACGGGTACAAATTCGTTGAGTCCAAAGTCTATACCGGTAAAACCGATATTTGGGTTTATGATCTTGTCAAGAATGATGAAGTTGTGAGGAAGATAAATGTTTATGTTAACACAGGATTTGACGGCAGCAGGATACTTGTAGATTTTGATTTCAATACCTCATGGAATATGTATTACCTCAGCAATAAAAGATCAGTAGATAATTTCTGGGATTCATTCAGATTAAGAGAGTATACTGTAATATCATTACAGGAAGCGGTAAACATGGCCGTTGACCATTACATCCAGGACCAGGTTATTGGTAAATAACCTATTAATAAAAAACTAAATTATTATATATAATTAAAGGGAGATTCATTTGGGACAAAAGACACATCCGGTAGGTTTCAGATTAGGGGTCATTAATGGCTGGGATTCCAGCTGGTATGATGACAAAAGCTTTGCTGCAAAGCTTATGGAAGATAATATGATTCGCGGCTATATCCGCAAAAGATTCGATAACGCCGGAATCTCAAAGATTGAAGTTGAAAGAACTCCCAAAAAGATAACGCTTACCATACATACTTCAAGACCCGGATATGTAATTGGTAAGAGCGGAAAAGAAATTACTCACCTGGAAGGTGAATTAAAAAAAGTAACAAGCAAAGATATTAAAGTTCTTGTAACAGAGATCAAAAAGCCTGAGCTGGACGCTCACCTGGTTGCCGAAAATATCGCAAACCAGATATCCAACAGGGTTTCCTACAGAAGAGCAATTAAGACTGCGATCGCATCAAGCATGAGAATGGGCGCTGAGGGAATTAAGATCTATGTTGGCGGCAGGCTCAACGGCGCGGAAATCGCGAGAGCTGAGCAGTTCAAAGAAGGAAGAATACCTTTGCAGACACTGAGAGCTAATATAGACTACGCAAGTTTGGCTGCATCTACAATTTATGGTAAGATTGGCGTTAAGGTTTGGATCTGTATCGGCGATAAGATCATAAGAAAATAATTTAAGTAACTGAAATTTTAGAATTTTTCTTGTTTAGGAGAGTGTTTTTATGGCATTGATGCCAAAAAGAGTTAAGTTCAGAAAAGCGCACAGAGGCAGAAGAGCCGGCAAAGCAACCCGCGGATTCACCGTATCATTCGGTAACTTTGGTTTGAAAGCGCTGGAACCGGCATGGATAACCCAGAGACAGATCGAAGCTGCCAGGGTTGCCATTACCAGGGAAATGAAACGTGACGGAAAAGTATGGATCAGGATATTCCCTGATAAACCGTACACAAAAAAGCCGCTTGAAACAAGGATGGGTAAAGGTAAAGGCGCTCCGGAATTCTGGGTAGCCGTTGTAAAACCGGGTACAATCATGTTTGAAGTGGGCGGTGTGACCAAAGCAATTGCCGAAGAAGCTATCAGGCTTGCGGCGCACAAACTTCCTATAAAAACCAAGTTTGTTGTCAGACACGATTACTCTGAGTAACATCAACATAATTTTGTACACAGTTTTTTTGAGGCAATAACAATATTTATTTAGAATGAAATACTACGAAATAAAAACACTATCAACTGAGGATCTGAAAAACAGGCTCAAAGAAGAAAACGAAGGTCTCGAGAACCTTAGATTCCAGAAATCTATAGGTCAGCTTGAGAACTTTAAAGGCATACAGAATACTAAAAAACTTCTTGCCAGGATTCAAACAGTTCTGAAACAAAGAGAATTATCAGATAAAAAGGATAAATAATTAACTAATGAGCGAAAATTTAGAACAAGTTAATAATACACCGGATGCTACAACAGCTCCCGCTTCAGTGGAAGCTGTAAACGGTTCTTCGGTCAAAAGAGGAAGAAGAAAGACCCGTATTGGCAAGGTTGTAAGCAATAAGATGGATAAGAGCATCATTGTTGCAATTGAAAGAAGGATCATTCACCCGATCTATAAAAAGTATTTCAAGAAAACAACAAAGTTTATGGCGCATGACCAGAATAACGTTGCTAACATAGGCGATATAGTCAAGATCATGGAAACCAGGCCGCTTAGCGCCAGGAAAAGATGGAGACTTGTAGAAGTAATTGAAAAAGTAAAATAATATTATATCTAGGATTATAAAATGGTTCAGGAAGAAACAAATCTAGTTGTTGCTGATAATTCCGGTGCAAAAAAAGTAAGATGCATCAGGGTGTTAGGCGGGTCAGATAGAAGGTATGCCGGTGTAGGTGACCTGATAGTAGTATCAGTTAAATCCGCTATCCCCGGTGGTAACGTTAAAAAAGGCGAAGTATCCAAAGCTGTAATAGTAAGGACAAAAAAAGAAACAAGAAGAAAAGACGGTTCCTACATAAGGTTTGATGAAAACGCTGCAGTGCTCATTAATGCAGAAAACGAACCCCGCGGAACCCGTATTTTCGGACCTGTTGCAAGAGAGCTCAGAGAAAAGCAGTTCATGAAGATCATTTCATTAGCTCCGGAGGTATTATAATTAATATGACAAAACTAAGAAAGAACGATAAAGTAAAAATTATTTCAGGCAATAACCGCGGAAAAGAAGGAAAGATCTTAAAGATCTACCGCTCAACCAATAAGGTTATTGTTGAAGGCGTGAACATAATAAAACGCCACACAAAGCCCAATCAGAAAAATCCACAGGGCGGTATCACTCAAAAGGAAGCGCCGATCCAGGTATCAAACGTTATGCTTATCGACCCTAAAGCCGGTGAGCCAACCAGACTAGGTGTTCAGGTAATTGAAGAAGCAGAAGGCAAGAAGAAAAGAATGCGCTACGGTAAAAAGAGCGGCGAAATTATTGTAAGTTAAAAGTATAATTTATTCATATAGATGGCTAACGAGAAAAAAGAAAAAAAAGCAGCTAAAACACAAACAGCGGAAGAACCGAAAGGTAAAAAATCTGCAAAGAAACCTGAAGTAAAAGAATCAAAGAAGGAAGACTTTGTTGAAGAAAAAATTCCGGTGAGGCTGCATGATCAATACAGGAACGATGTTGTAAAAACACTTTCCAAACAGTTTGGGTATAAAAACCCGTTCCAGGTGCCAAAGCTTGAAAAGATATCTATCAATGTAGGTATCGGTGCTGCAACACAGGATCCCAAAATTGTTGACGTGATCGTAAAAGAACTTGAAAACATAGTAGGTCAGAAACCGGTTGTAGCTAAGGCGAAAAAATCAGTTTCAAACTTCAAGTTAAGAGAAGGAATGAAGATCGGGGCTAAGGTAACATTAAGAAAAGCGAAGATGTATGAATTCCTTGATAAGCTCATTAACATAGCTATTCCGCGTATCCGTGATTTCAGGGGAGTGCCCGATAAGTCTTTTGACGGGAACGGCAATTACACCCTTGGTGTAAAAGAACATGTTATTTTCCCCGAAGTGAATATCGACGCAGTTCAGAAACATTTCGGAATGGATATAACATTCGTTACATCCGCAAAATCAGATGACGAAGCAAGAGAGCTCTTAAGGGCATTCGGTATGCCGTTCATCAAAAAAGAAGTATCATTAAACTAACAAAGCAAACTAATTTACAGGAGTAAATATTGGCAAAAACATCACAGGTAGCCAGAGAAAATAAAAGAAAAAAATTAGTAGAAAAGTACGCTGAAAAGAGAAAAGCGCTTAAAGCATCAGGTGATTATGATGCGCTCACAGAGCTTCCGCGTAACAGCAATCCTATCAGGCTTCATAACAGGTGCGCAATTACAGGCAGAGCAAGAGGTTTCTACAGGAAATTCGGCATCTCCAGGCTGACTTTCAGGAAGATGGCTCTGGAAGGCAAGATCCCCGGCGTGAAAAAAGCAAGCTGGTAGTTTCAGTATAGTTATAACAAACACTCTGCCGCTTATTTTGATAATATGCAGGCGGATGAAGAGTAATAATTTAAAAGTAAAATAAAGTAAATAATGTACACCGATCCAATATCAGATTATTTAACAAGAATAAGGAACGCGCAGAAAGCGAAAAAGAAATCTGTTGAGATCCCTGCTTCCAAAATGAAACTCAGGATCACAGAGATTCTTAACAAGAACGGATTTATCGGCGATTTTAACGTAGTTGAAACTGCCAATAAACAGGGAAGTATTGTTATAAAATTGAAATACAATAACAGCGAAGGCGTTATTCTTGGGCTTGAAAGGGTAAGCCGTCCCGGTATCCGTAAATATGTTGAAAGTACTGCTATCCCTAAAGTTCTTAACGGCCTCGGTGTCGCAATTGTCTCAACATCAAAAGGATTAATGTCAGATAAGGAAGCAAGAAGACTTGGTGTTGGCGGAGAAGTTGTTTGCGCTGTTTGGTAATGTTTCACAAAGTATAAGTATCAATAAAGTTTAAGTTATAAAACATCAGAAATAAATGTCAAGAATAGGTAAAAAGCCGGTAAAGATATTAAAAGGCGTTAAAGTTGAAAAATCAGGTGATAATATTACCGTGAATGGTCCTAAAGGATCTTTAAGCCTGTATGTTAACCCCATAATTAAGTCAGAGATCAAAGATGATGAGATCGCTTTCACACGCGGTTCTGACCTGAAAAGAGAAAAATCACTTCACGGGCTCTATGCCATTTTGGTTAAAAATATGATCAACGGCGTATCCGAAGGATTTTCGAGGAAACTTGAGCTTGTTGGTATCGGTTACCGCGCGGAAATTAAGCAGGGACTTCTTTACCTCAGTTTGGGTTTTTCACATCCTGTGATATTTACAGCGCCTGAGGGAATTAAAATAGATGTGCTTACTGATACGTCTATTCAGATATCAGGTATTGATAAGCAGCTTGTGGGCCTTGTGGCTGCAAAGATAAGATCATTGAAGAAACCTGAACCGTATAAAGGCAAGGGGATCAAGTATGAAGGTGAATTCATAAGAAGAAAAGCCGGTAAGGCAGCAGCGAAATAATCTTTAATTCACTATAATTTATAAGTTAAGAAATTTAATTTTTTTCAATAGAAAATGCCGACAAAAACAAATTTAGAGCCGCGTAAGAAAATAAAGCTCAGGATCAGAAAAAGAATAATAGGAACTCCTGAAGTACCAAGATTTGTGATATTCAGAAGTTTGACGAATGTGTATGCACAGTTGATAGATGATATAAACGGTAAAACGTTATGCTCGGTATCATCAATTTCAAAGGAATCAAAAGGCGAAGCCTCAAAGATCTCAAAGACAGATAAAAGCAAGCTGATCGGTAAAAAGATCGCTGAAAAAGCAGCTGAGAAAAGTATTTCGAAGGTTGTATTTGATAGAAACGGCTACCTTTATCACGGTAGAGTTAAAGCTATTGCAGATGCTGCACGTGAAGCAGGGCTTAAGTTCTAGTCTTCTTAATTAGCGGCCCCGTAACTCCACTGGAATTAGTAAATTAAATTCTCGGGTCGTCTAATGGCAGGACAGCGCCCTTTGGAGGCGTCGGTGGAGGTTCGAATCCTCCCCTGAGAACTCAAATCTTTAAAAAATTAGCGTATTGTGGATTTTTATATTTTTTTTATATATATTTGTAATTAGAAACGTTTAGGAAATATCGTTTAATGGCAAAAAAAGTAAAAGCAGGCGAATTACAGTTAAAAGATAAGTTAGTCTACATCGGTAGGGTGGCAAAAGTTGTAAAAGGCGGAAGAAGATTCAGCTTTACATCAGTTATTGTAGTTGGTGATGGCAACGGGCATGTTGGGATCGGTTTAGGTAAGGCCAATGAAGTTTCAGCGGCCATTGCAAAAGGTTCTGATGACGCAAGAAAAAACATGGTTTATGTTCCTTTAAGAAAAGGTACATTACCTCATGAAGTTATCGGCAAATACGGCGCAGGTAAAGTTTTATTAAAACCGGCTACACCCGGTACCGGTTTGATCGCCGGCGGCGGTGTTAGAGCGGTTCTGGAAGCTGCAGGCATACAGGATGTGTTAACCAAATCACTTGGTTCATCAAATCCGCATAACGCTGTAAAAGCTACAATGAACGCATTAAAGAACATCTACGACGCTAAGGCGATGGCTTCAAGAAGAGGCGTTGATATCCAAACAGTTATTTTGAATTAAGAAGGGATAAAGACGGAAAATGGCAAAGATAAAAGTTCAGCAAACAGGCAGCACGATAGACAGACCAAAGAACCAGAAAAGGGTGATAGAAGCCCTGGGGCTTGGTAAGATCTCAAAAGTTAAAGAGCACAATGATACTCCTCAAATCAGGGGAATGATCAATAAGGTTAAACACTTAGTAAAAGTTATAGGTTAACAATTTTCATTCAGGATCGAAATAATTATGAAAGACGTCATCGTGATTAAAGTAGAGATTGAGTGATTTAAACAACATTAATAAACATTATAGGAGGAAAAAAAATAATGTTAAAACATTTTCTAGCAGTTATGTTACTGTTTGTTATGGGCGTGAGTACATATTCTCAGTCTATACCCAGCGGAACTGGTAGATACACAGCTTTAGGCGGTTCACCATTCATATTGGATGCTCATGTTGATATGTTGAACAACCCGGCTTGGAACAATTATTACAGAAACTATGCATTTGCAGATCTTACACCCGAAACAGGTGCAGGATTCGACGGACACGCTGGTGTTACATTTGGTGTTGGCAAAAAATGGAATCTTGGTTTCATCGTTAACAGAAGAAGCGATGCTTGGGAAAATTTCAGAGATACAACAAACACTTTATTCCCTGGTAACGTTCAGTCACCAATAGTTCCTTTCATGGGTCTTATTGGTACATCTGCTAGCAAGAACTTCCATCTTGGACTGGCTCCATATATCGCTATGTGGAACAGCAAAACAACATCTTCAGATACCACAATTGGTAACAACGATGCAAGTTCAATGTCAATGGGCGCTAACTTAGGCTTCATTTACATGATCAAAAAAGGATGGATCGAAGGTAACTTCACATTCAGAATGAACAAATACAAGAACGAAAACACAGTTGGTTCAACAACAACAACAGTTGAAAATGACGGTGGAATTCAGTTCGGTGCTAACTTCAGAGGATGGATCTATCCTACAAAAGGCAGCAAAGTAGCTATCGTTCCGGTATTAGGCTTCAACACAACAAGCTTTCAGCCAAAGAGCACATCAGGTTCAACCACAGTTACAGGTTTAAACTATAGCTGGATGAGCATCAATGGCGGTGTTGGTTTAAACTGGCCTATAATGGATGATATCCAGATCGCTGGCGGTGTTACAGCTTTCTATAACACAGCTAAAGCTGATTCAGGAAATATCGAAATAAAGAGCACAGATTTCATCGCTCCTAATTTCCATATGGCTGTTGAAACAAGAATCGCTGACTGGTTAACAGGCAGACTTGGTTTCTCAAAAGGTATCAACTCAGAGAGCAACAAAGTTACTGCAGGTACAACCACAGGCGAGCAGTCCGGCTTACAGGTAGTGAATGCATCATCAATCAGCCTTGGTGCTGGTTTCCATTTCGGCAGACTTAGCTTAGATGCTACAATCTCCGAAAGATGGTTCAGACACGGCTTTAACTTCTTAAGCGGCGGCGATCAGGAAGATATGTTCGGAGTTATTTCAGCTTCTTACAACTTCGCTAAGTAAATTAATATTTTAATATAAATTTAGGCCCCTCGTAGAAATACGAGGGGTCTTTATTGTAAGACTTTAGGAAAAGATAATGGACGTTTTAAGCAATTTAAAATACGCAGAAGGTTCAAAGAAAAAGAGAAAAAGAATCGGCAGAGGTGTTGGTTCAGGTCACGGTAAAACCTCTACCAGAGGTATGAATGGACAGGGATCACGCTCAGGAAGCGGTGTAAGAGCTTGGTTCGAAGGCGGACAGATGCCTATTCAGAGAAGACTCCCCAAGTTTGGTTTTACAAACCCGGGCAGGATAGAATTTCAAGTTTTAAATCTTGGTAAGCTGCAGAGTTTTTACGATAAAGGTAAATTAAGCGACCAGAATTTAAATCCTGAAACACTATATAAACTGGGTGTAATTGCCAACGGCAAGAAGCCTCTGAAAATACTGGGTGAAGGTGATTTTAAACAGAAACTTGAAATAAGCGCTCATAAATTCAGCAAAACTGCGCTCGATAAAATTGAGAAAAGCGGGGGCAAGGCAATCACTTTATGAGCAGTTTGGTAGAAAGCTTCAGAAATATATTTAAAATTCAGGAACTACGGCAAAGGATAATATTTACGATATTACTCCTTATCGTCGTTAGAATAGGTGCCCACATAACTCTGCCTGGTATTGATACCGGGTTACTTGCTGAGGCTACCAGAAATCAGGCTGATAATACTCTCTTTGGTCTTTATGATCTGTTTGTTGGCGGCGCATTCAGCAATGCGGCAATTTTTGCTTTAGGTATTATGCCTTATATCAGTGCGTCAATTATAATCCAGCTCTTGGGAGCAGTTGTTCCTTACTTCCAGAAACTCCAGAAAGAAGGAGAAGCAGGCAGAAAGAAGATCAACCAGTTAACCAGATACGGAACCGTTCCTGTAGCGCTTATGCAGGCTTGGGGTGTCAGTGTTCAGTTAAAAAGCAGAAACGTTTCGGGTGTCAGCATTGTATCGCCCGATGTTTCTCCTGTTCTTTTCACAATATCCTGTATCATTCTTATGACAGCGGGAACCATCTTTATGATGTGGCTTGGTGAGCAGATAACCGAACGCGGAATTGGTAACGGTATTTCACTTATAATTTTTGTAGGTATCATCGATAGACTGCCATACGCTTTCCTTGATGAATACCAGGTTGTTGCATCAGGCGCGAGAAGTATTATTGTAGAATTAATAATTATTGCGGGTCTTGTGTTTATCATTGCCGGTGTGGTGATGGTTACCCAGGCGATGCGGCGAATACCGGTACAATACGCCAAGCGTGTTGTCGGAAGGAAAATATACGGCGGAGTTACGCAGTATATTCCGCTTAGAGTGAACCAGGCTGGTGTTATGCCTATTATCTTCGCTCAGTCAATTATGTTCGTTCCAAATACAATATTGACCTTCTTTCCTGATAGCCAGTTTATGCAGGATATTTCCAAGTATTTCGATCACACAAGTTTGGTATATGCTTTTATGTATGGAACGCTTATAGTATTTTTTACTTACTTCTATACGGCAATAGCATTCAATCCAAAAGATGTTTCAGATAATATGAAAAAACAGGGTGGCTTCGTTCCCGGCGTCAGACCCGGTAAAGCGACATCTGATTTTATTGATAATATTTTAACAAAGATCACATTACCCGGCTCAATTTTCCTTGCGATTATTGCTATAATGCCAGCATTTATTGCTCAGGCCGGTGTAACTCAGGGGCTCGCGCAGTTTTTCGGCGGAACAAGTTTGCTTATAGTAGTGGGTGTTGCTCTTGATACTCTTCAGCAGATCGAATCACACCTCGTAATGAGACATTACGACGGATTTATGAAGAGCGGGAAAATTAAAGGCAGAAGAGGTTAGGTTTTATATTGGTTAAAACTCCCGGCGAAATAACAGCCATAAGGGAAAGTAACAAAATTGTAGCAGGTGTTCTTTCTTATATAGAAAAATTCCTGAATCCGGGAATAACAACTTTGGAAATTGATGATCTGGTTGAAGATTATATCAAATCCAGGGATGGTTTTCCGGCTTTTAAGGGTTATAAAGTTCACAAAAATATATTTCCGGCAAGTTCCTGTATATCTATCAATGAAGAAGTAGTTCACGGTATTCCTGGCAGCAGAAAGCTGCTCGAAGGGGATATTGTCAGCATTGATGTAGGTGTAAAGAAGAACGGTTATTACGGTGACGGAGCAAAAACCTTCGCTATCGGAGAAATATCACCTGCAAAGAAGAAACTGATGAAGATTGCTGAAGAGAGTCTTTATTTAGGACTTGAAAACGCGACCGATGGGAATTACATAAATGATGTTTCGATGGCTATTCAGCAGCACGTTGAAGCTGCGGGATTTTCAGTTGTTAGAGATCTTGTGGGACATGGAATCGGTAAAGAGCTTCATGAAGAGCCGCCGATCCCTAATTATTACAACAGCGGTTACAGGGCGAAGTTTAAAGAAGGTATGACAGTAGCAATTGAGCCTATGGTGAATTATGGTACTTATAAGGTGAAGGTATTGGGCGATAAATGGACTTATGTAACAGCAGATGGGAAACCAAGCGCGCATTTTGAACATTCAGTCTTAATTACCAAGGGGCAGCCTGAAATTTTAACTATGGAGAATTAAAGTTAAATAATGTCAAAGCAGGGAACTATCAAAGTTGACGGTATTATCACGGATACTCTGCCTAATGCTGCATTTAAGGTAAAACTGGAAAACGGGCATGAGATAATTGCCCACATTTCAGGCAAGATGAGAATGAACTTCATTAAAATTCTCGAAGGCGATAAGGTTTCTGTTGAGCTCTCGCCATATGACCTGACAAGAGGCAGAATCACTTACAGGTATAAGTAGCATTCAGGCTTAAATACCTGCTGTATCCAAAAGCGGTATAAAATATTACAGGCATTTATATAAAGTTTAAAAGAGGTAACTAAAATGAAAGTAAGAAGTTCGGTTAAGAAAATGTGCGAACACTGCAAGATCATCAAGAGAAAAGGTGTTATAAGAGTCATTTGTAAAAACCCCAAACATAAACAAAGACAGGGATAATAAATTTATCAGGAGTAATTTTAATTGGCAAGAATAGCAGGAATTGATCTTCCAAAAAACAAAAGAGTTGTAATAGGTTTAACTTCAATTTTCGGTATCGGCAGAACCACTTCAGAGAAAATTCTGGAAAGAACGGGCATCAGCCAGGATAAGAAGGTTGCTGATCTTACAGATGATGAAGTTAATCAGATCCGTAACATTATTACCTCAGAGATCAAGGTTGAAGGTGCTTTGAAGTCTGAAGTACAGGCTAATATCAAGAGACTCATGGATATTGGCTCCAACAGGGGCAAACGTCACAGGAGAGGATTGCCTGTACGCGGTCAGAGAACCAAAACCAACGCAAGGACAAGAAAAGGCAAGAGGAAAACTGTTGCCGGCAAGAAGAAGGCCGCTTCAAAGAAATAAGCCTTTGGTACACAGAAATACTTTGTTCCAAAATAAAAGAGTAACTGAAAGCATAATTTATATATAATGACACAGCAGGTAAAAAAGACTAAAAAGAAAGCACTCGTTGAATCCACCGGAGTAGCGCATATTAAGGCTACATTCAATAATGTAATTGTTACATTAACGGATGTTACAGGCAATACAATTTCATGGGCTTCATCGGGAAAAATGGGATTCAAAGGTTCAAAAAAGAATACGCCCTTTGCCGCGCAGGTTGCGGCAGAAAGCGCAGCTAAAACAGCGCTTGATGCGGGTTTAAGAAAAGTTGATGTATTCATAAAAGGACCCGGTTCCGGCCGCGAAGCGGCTATAAGATCACTCCAGACCTCAGGTCTTGAGATCTTAAGCATAAAGGATATTACACCTATCCCGCATAACGGCTGCAGACCACCCAAAAGAAGAAGAGTATAAAAGAATAAAATTAATATATCTATAAATGGCAAGATACACAGGACCAAGCTGCAAACTCTGCAGAAGAGAAAAAACAAAATTATTCCTGAAGGGTACAAAGTGCTTCACTGAAAAGTGCCCCCTGGAAAGAAAGAATTATGCCCCTGGTCAGCATGGACTTTCAAGAAGAGCAAAAGTTTCTGATTATTCCATACAGTTGAGGGAAAAGCAGAAAGTTAAAAGAACGTACGGCGTTCTTGAAACTCAGTTCAGGAACTATTTCGAACTGGCTTCTAAACAAAAAGGCAGAACAGGTGAGAACCTTGTAAAACTTCTTGAAAGAAGACTTGATAACATAGTTTACCGTTCAGGTTTAGCTCCATCAAGGAAAGCTGCAAGACAGCTCATTCTCCATAAACATTTCAAGATCAATGGAGCAACTGTCAATATTCCGTCTTTTTTGTTAAAAGCAGGTGATTCTATACAGGTAAAAGATAACAGCAAGCAGGTAAAAGTGTTTCATGAGTCCATGAAACGCGTTAAAGATGATATGCTTCCGGGCTGGATCTCTGTAGATAAATCCGCTTTAAAGGGAACACTCTTGGCTATTCCGGAAAGAATTGATATTCCTTTCACAGCCAACGAACAATTAATAGTTGAATTATATTCAAAATAGAAATAAACATGACAAATCAATATATTCAGTACCCCGAAAAATTAGAATTAGAAAAAGAAACTAATACCCGTTATTTCGGGCGCTTCACAATACAACCTCTGGATAAAGGTTACGGCATTACTCTTGGCAACGCCTTAAGAAGGGTACTTATCTCTTCTTTGCCCGGAACCGCTATAACCGGTATCAAGGTTAATAATGTGCCGCATGAATTCACCACAATTAAAGATGTGGTTGAAGATGTATCTGAGATTGTACTTAACCTCAAAGAGGTCAGGTTTAAACAGAACATTAAGGGCGCCAACAAAGTTGAGTTAAGACTTAAAGGTCCCATTGATTTCATAGCAAGACATATACAGGAAGCTACTGAAGACTTTGAAATTCTGAATCCTAACCACCATATCGCGACTTTGAATAAAAATGCTGATGTCAGCATTACATTGAAGATAGGTTCCGGTATCGGTTACGTTCCTTCTGATGAGAACAAAGATCCTGAACAGGACCTTTTAATGCTCCCGATCGATTCAATCTTTACACCCATCAAAAACGTTAAGTACGAAGTACTCAACACAAGGGTAGGGCAGAAAACAGATTACGAAAAACTTGTACTGGAAATTACCACTGACGGAACAATTATTCCCGTTGACGCTTTAACCCAGGCTGCTTCAATTCTGAATGAGCATGTTGCTATGTTCGAGAATTTCGGTAAAGTAACCGAAGAGAAAAAAGCACCGGTTAAAGATGAAGAGACTGAATTTGCAAGGATCAGAAAGATGCTGCTCACAAATGTTGATGAGCTTAAACTTTCAGTCCGCGCGCAGAACTGCCTCCGTTCAGCGAACATTAAAACACTTGGCGATCTTGTAAGACACCAGGAAGTTGAAATGCTGCAGTTCAGGAATTTCGGCAGGAAATCACTTGCTGAGCTTGGCGAAATACTTCAGGAAAATGGTCTTTCCTTTGGTATGGATGTGGATAAATACATAAAAGAAGAAAATTAAAATTAAACGCTGGATTGAACTGATATGATACACAGAAGAAAAGGCAGAAAACTTAAAAGAACTTATACCCACAGGAAAGCATTACTGGCTAATCTTTGTGTGGCATTAATTAAGAATAAGAAGATCAAAACGACTTTAGCTAAAGCTAAAGAGTTAAGGCTTTACATTGAGCCTATTATCACCAAATCAAGGAAAGCTCTTAACGCAGCCAATGCTGAATCAGGTGTGCACCTCAGAAGAGAAGTGAATAAATTCCTTCAGGATAAAGGCGCTATAACCACCCTTTTTAATGAGATAGCTCCAAAGATGGCAAACAGGAATGGCGGATATACAAGGGTTCTTAAAATGGGCAGACGACTTGGTGACGGCGCGGAAGTAGCTATGATAGAGCTTGTTGATTACAATGTTGAACAGGCACCTGAAAAACCTGAAACCACAGAAACTGAAACAAAAGGTAAAACCAAAACCGCTTCAAAAACAAAAACAGCCGCGAAACCTAAAGCTAAAACAACAGCAAAGACAAAAAAAGCAGCGGGTGATACTGAAGTAAAAAAGACTACAAAAGGCAGGAAGAAAAAAGAGGCAGCTGAGTAATTAATACAATAAAAGGTAAGCAAAACTTATCAGTTTAATGAAAATAACAACAGCTGAATTCGTAAATAGCGTATCGGATCTGAGCCAGTTACCTACGGCTCATTTGCCGGAAATAGTATTCATAGGCCGCTCTAATGTAGGCAAATCTTCCCTTATTAACAAGATCTGCAATAAGGCTAAACTGGCTAAAACAAGCTCTGTGCCCGGAAGGACAAGGATGCTTAACTATTACCTCATCAATGAAGAGTTTTACTTTGTTGATCTGCCGGGTTATGGCTATGCCAAAGTGCCTGAACAGATCAAAACCGGCTGGAGAAAGCTTGTTGAAGAATACATCAGCACAAGGAAAAATATAAAGCTCGTTTTCGAGCTAATGGATTCAAGACATGACCCGACTTACCTTGACCAGTTAATGGTCAACTGGCTTGAATACTACGAAATAAACTACGCAATTGTTCTTACCAAGGCTGATAAAATTTCAGCCAATAAAATGGAAAGACAGATATACCGTACCAGTAAGATTGTAAGCAACGATGAGCTTTGCAAAGATTACGTACCATTTTCAGCAATAACAGCCGAAGGCAAAGATACTGTTGTAAAACTTATCACTGAAAGTCTGAATTCATAAACAATAACCGGAGATATCTTTGCTCACAAAAAAGATATTCACCCCGGGACCCACACAGGTCCATCCCGATGTTCTAAAAGCAACAATTTCATCTGATACATACCACAGAAGCCCGGATTTTAAGGCTTTCCATAAGAATTTAAGCGAAAAGCTTAAAAACATATTCCTAACTTCCCAAAACTTAAATATTTTAACAACTTCAGGCACAGGCTCCCTCGAAACTGCCGTTATCAATTTCTGCGCGCCCGGCGAAAAAGTGCTCTACATTAACCAGGGGAGATTTGGCGCAAGATGGGGAGCAATTTGCAGGGCTTTCGGTATCAACGCAGCGGAGCTGCCTATTGAATACGGCAAAAGCGCAAAAGCTTCTGACCTTGAAAAAGTTGACCTTTCTGAATACAGCGCCGTTTTGTTAACCCACACAGAAACATCTACAGCTACAGTTACTGATATAAAATCTCTTGCTGAGTATATAAAATCAAGATCAAACGCGCTTGTAATAGTGGATGCTGTAACATCTGTTGGCGCGATCGAATTCAGGTTCGATGACTGGAAGCTTGATGTTGCGGTTTCAGCTTCGCAAAAAGGATTAATGACTCAGCCAGGCATTGCTATCATTGCATACAGTGAATCAGCCAGGACGAAAATGGCAAGTAACCCGATGCCGCGCTTCTATTTTGACCTCAGAAAAGAATACAATTCAGTTCTGCAAGATGGCGTTACCATGTGGACTCCGGCTGTTGGTTTGTTTTACGGCATTGATAAAGCGTGTGATATCATACTGAATGAAGGCTTGGAAAACAAATGGAAACGTACCGGAGAAATTGCGGAATATTTCAGAAATGAATCCTTAAGAAATGGATTTGGACTGTTCTCGTCAGATCCCGCTGATTCATTAACGGCAATTACATTGCCGGATGGAATTCCAACCGGTAAGCTCATAAGAGCTATGAAGGAAAATTACGGAGTACAAATTGCCAACGGACAGGCAGAAATGAAGGATAAGATAGCCAGATTTTCTCACATGGGTGATCTTGAAATGAATGATTTTGTTGAGCTGAATAAATTACTTGTAAGGGAATTCAATAAACTGAAGCAATAATATATTTGAAAAATAACGTAAATATTTACCTTGCCGATGAACTTCATCCCGGGGGAATTGATTTACTCAAAAAGAACTTCAACGTATTTTCCCTGCTTTCGCTTACCAATCCATCTCTTCTCAAACAGCTTCGCGATCTTTCTCCGAAAAACTGCTTGACCAACGATGCTCTTATAGTCAGATCAGTGCGTACTATAAACCGGGATTTTCTGGAAAAGGCAGCAAAAAGCACAAATATTAATTTGATTTGTACGGTTTCCGCAGGATTTGATAACATTGATACCATTGCAGCCGCAGAATGCGGCATTGATGTTATGAATGTAGCCGGTGCAAACAGTACATCCGCAGCTGAGTTTACTATTGGATTGATTCTGGCAGCAGCAAAAAATCTGGTACCAGCAAATAATGAAATGCACCGTGGTACGTTCGATTATTCTAAATACAGCAACACTGAACTTTCCGGTAAAACTTTAGGCATTATTGGAGTCGGCAGAATTGGCTCTAAGGTCGCTAAGCTGGCTAAAGCATTTGGCATGAATATTTTAGGGAACGATATAAACCCAAAGTTAAAGAATAAGTACCCTTTTGTAAAATTTGTTTCGCTCGATAAAATCCTTTCGTTATCTGATATTTTGACACTACACACTCCGCTTGATGATTCAACGCATTACATTATCAATAAGCGGAATATAGCTCTGATGAAGAAAGAAGCTATACTTATCAATACATCACGAGGCGGAGTAATTGAAGAAGCTGCTCTCATTTCCTCAATGAAAAGCAACAAACTCAGGTATGCATGTGTTGATGTTTTTGAAAATGAACCGGGTTTTAACAAAAAATTATTAAAGTATAAAGATCTCATAATTACCCCTCATTTGGCAGGAAAGACCGCTGAAAGCAAGCTGCGTATGGGTACAGAAGCAGCCAAAAAAGTGATAGAATATTTTTCTAAAACCCGCCGAAGTCACAAATTAATCGATTGAAATAGTTAAGAAAAATCAGTAAATTTGTAAAATTAAGCAATTTTTGGGAGGTTTAATGAAGTTCACTGTTAAGAGCAATGATCTCATCAGCGCAATAAGCAAAGTAATTACTGTTACGCCAACACGTTCCACTTTACCAATTTTAAGTAATCTGTTTTTCAGCCTCGAAGGCAAAGAGCTGACAATAATAGGTTCAGATCTTGAGGTTTACATTGAGATAAAGATCAGTGTAGATGGCAAAAGCGATGGCCAGGTTGCGCTGCCGGCCAAGAAACTTGAAAGCCTGCTTTCAAATTTATCAGGCAAGGAACTGAACTTTGATCTTCAGAATGGTTTTAAAACCATCATAAAGACCAAAGGTGGCAAGTGGACTCTGACAGGTGAAGACCCCAATGATTTCCCGATGCCGGCGGAAGTAGAAGGCTCAAAGGAAATAGATATTTCGGGCGCTCTCATAACACGTTACCTTCCCAAGGCTATTCATGCCGCCAGCTCTGATGAGCTTCGCAGAAGCATGAACGGCGTATTTTTCGAGATTAAAAAAGGTGAGTTCAAGGTTGTTGCAACAGATGGACACAGGCTTGTGAAGATCATAAACAATAACTTCGATTATTCCGGTGATAAGACAAGCATGCTTGTTCCCATAAAGACATGCCAGCTTATGACCAGGCTCTTTAAATCAAAAGCTGCCGGTGAACAGGATCCTGCTGCCGAAGGCGAAGAGATTAGTGAATCACAGAAAGTTTCCGTGTTTTTCAGCAATGAATTCCTTAAATGTTCATTCGGTAACATTACAATTCACTCAAGGTTAATTGATGACACATTCCCTAACTATGAATCAGTAATTCCCAATGACAACGAAAAGATATTAAAGGTAGCAAAGAATGATCTGATAGGAGCTGTGAAAAGAAGTATTATCCTTTCAGACCAGGTTACAAACAAAACTTCGTTTAGCATTTCAGAAAGCGAACTTAAAGTTCGCGCCGCAAATAATGAATACGGCACTGATGCCGATGAAACCATTGAAAGCAGTTTCACGGAAGCCGATGAATTTGAAATAGCCTTTAACGGTAAGTACCTTCTTGAAGCGCTGCAGCATTTTGATGGCGACGAACTCCTTTTTGATTTCAGCACACCGCTGAAAGCTTCAATTATCAGGCCCGCTGAGCAAAAAGAAAACGAAGACTTGATGATGCTTGTTATGCCTGTTAGAAATATCTGATAGGGAAAACTCTTTGTTATGATATTAGAAGAGCTTTTTCTTGCAGATTTTAAAAATTATCACAATTGTTCTTTCTCATTCAGCCCAAAGCTGAACTTTATATACGGTGAAAACGGAAACGGTAAAACCAATATTCTCGAAGCGATTTCAATGCTGTGTTACACAAAAAGCTTCCTTATGAACACTGAAGCAGATTGTGTGCAAAATGGTAAAACCGCATTTGAAATCATCGGGGATTTTCTTAACCGCGTCAGCAGTAAAAGCAGGGTTAAATTCCTGTATCAGAAGGAAGAGAACATCAAGCAGATCATTTTGGATAATGACAGGGTGACGCGCTCAAATGACTTTATAGGCAGGTTCCCGCTGATAGTACTTTCACCATATGACCTGAAGCTCACAATGGGTACACAGCAGGATAGACGCAGAAATTTTGATTTGCTGATCTCGCAGGTTAGCAGGGTTTATTTGAGCGACCTGAGAAAGTACAGCAAGATAGTAAAACAGAAAAATTCACTTCTTAAAGAGAATCTCTCCTCAAGAAGATATCCTGCGAAGGAACTTAAAGATCTTGTGAGTGTATGGAACGCTGAACTGCTTGAGCTTGCTGTTAAGATCATGATAAGGAGGCTTGATTTCATAGAAGAGTTTAAATTGAGCATAAATTCATGCTTTAACAGAATTGTTGGCAGCAAATACATTCCGGTAGTTTCATACCAAAGCGAAATACTTGATGATAACGGATCAGCTGATTATAACGTAAGCTCACTAAAGCGGAAGCTGGAAGCTTCGCTGGAGGAAAAACTGGACCAGGAAATTAAGAGGGGACTCTCACTTGCGGGACCTCACAGGGATAATTACATCTTCAGTATGAATAAGCAGGGCGAACTTTTTGATATGAAAACTTTCGCTTCGCAGGGCGAACACAAAACATTTGTAGTTTCATTGAAGCTTTCTGAATTTGGCTACATTAATGAGAACCTGAAACATACCAATTCCGGTGAGCCAATCCTGCTGCTGGATGATGTTTTTTCTGAACTGGATAAAAGCAGGATCACAAGTATCGCGGAACTCATCACGGATTTTAACCAGGTTTTTATAACTACAACAGATAAAGAGCATTTAGGGATACTGGAAAAGAATTTTTCAGAATCAAGATCTTTCAATATTGTGAACGGGGCAGTGGATAGTGTTAATTGATTTCAGAAAGCACGCGAAGAAACAAACCACATTGCATGATGAAATAGGCGATCTCATAGGCGCTATCAAAAAGCAAAAGAAAGAAAGATTTGATTTCTGGTATCTTGCAGTCGGTGAAAAAATAGGTAAAATTGCCGCACCCACATTCAAAAAGCACGGAGTGCTTTATGTAACGGTCGTTAATCCCGTTTCCAGGTTTGAACTTACCAGAATGAAACAGGAAATACTTGAGAAAGTTAACGGCATATTAGATGAAAATAAAAAATTAAAGGACATAATATTTAAGTAATGGCAGATAAAAATAAAAAAACAGATAAGAAGGCTTTACCAAAAGAAGGGTATGGCGCCGATAGTATCCAGGTCTTAAAAGGACTTGAGCACGTACGAAAAAGGCCGGCGATGTATATAGGAGATGTTTCAAGCCGCGGATTGCATCACCTGGCATACGAAGTTGTTGATAACAGTATCGATGAAGCCCTTGGCGGATATTGTGATAAGATATCGCTTACCATTAACAAAGATAATTCCATCACAGTAGAAGATAACGGACGCGGCATACCTACCGGTATGCACCCCACAGAAAAAAAATCTGCTCTTGAAGTGGTTATGACAGTGCTTAATGCCGGCGGTAAATTCGATAGGAATACTTACAAGGTATCGGGGGGATTGCACGGTGTAGGCGTTTCAGTTGTTAACGCTCTTTCAAAGTGGCTTAAAGTTGAAGTAAAACGTGATGGCAAGATCTTTGTTCAGGATTATAAAGCCGGCGTGCCAACAGCGGCTGTTAAGGAGATCGGAAAGGTTGATATAAAGGTTACAGGTACTAAAACTACTTTTATGCCTGATGACACTATATTCAATACCGTTAATTTTAAGTACGAAATACTTGAAGACAGACTAAGGGAACTTGCTTACCTCAACAGGGAAGTAACGATCACTATTAAAGATGAACGTTCAAAAAAGCAAAATGTTTTCCACTTTGAAGGCGGTATCAAAGAATTTGTGAAGTATATTGATTCTTCAAGGAAGTCTTTCATGAAAGAACCGATCTTTATCAAAGGCGAAAAAGATAATACACAGGTGGAAGTTGCGTTCCAGTATAACGATACTTACAACGATAACATTTTTACTTATGTTAATGATATCAATACCCATGAAGGCGGCACACATCTTGTTGGTTTTAAAACTGCCTTAACCAGGACGCTTAACAACTACGGACAGAAAGCAAATATCATTAAAAATGACAAGATCCAGCTGACAGGAGATGATTTCCGCGAGGGACTTTCATGCGTTATCAGCACTAAAGTACCTGAGCCGCAGTTTGAAGGTCAGACAAAGACCAAACTTGGTAACAGCGAAGTAAAAAGTATTGTTGAGACCATAGTAGGTGAGCAGCTCCAATCTTACCTGGAAGAAAACCCATCGGTTGCAAAGAAGATCATAGAAAAATGCCTTCGCGCAGCTGAAGCAAGGGAAGCAGCAAGGAAGGCAAGAGAACTTATCAGGCGTAAGAACGCTCTTGAGTTTTCAGGGCTCCCCGGAAAACTTGCTGATTGCTCCATAAGCGATCCTGATCACTGCGAAATTTATCTGGTTGAGGGTGATTCCGCGGGTGGTTCAGCCAAACAGGGCAGGGATAGACGCTTTCAGGCGATCCTTCCGCTGAAGGGTAAAATTCTGAATGTAGAAAAAGCACGTATGAACAAAGTGCTTGAGAACGATGAAATAAAATCAATAATTACGGCTCTTGGAGCCGGGATCGGCAACTCAGACGAATTTGATGAATCAAAGCTTCGCTATGGAAAAGTTATCCTTATGTGCGATGCCGATGTAGACGGTTCTCATATCCGTACACTTCTGCTCACATTCTTTTACAGGCACATGAAAGAAATTATCGAAACAGGGAGGCTTTACATTGCCCAGCCGCCGTTGTATAAAATAAAGATAGCCAAAGAAGAACATTATGCTTACGATGAAAATGAAAAAGATCAGATCTTAAAAAGATTTAAAGTGAATACCAAAGCAGTCAAAGAAACTGAACCATCTGAAACTGAAGTTACTGAAACAGGTGAGGTGGTTACTAAAGGTAAAGGTTTCGCGATCTCAAGGTTCAAAGGTCTCGGTGAAATGAACCCTGAACAACTTTGGTCAACAACAATGAATCCTGAAACCAGGACAATTCTCCAGGTCTCAATTGATAGTGCCGTAGCCGCCGATAAGGTGTTTGAAACACTTATGGGTGAAGAAGTGGAGCCAAGGCGCGCATTCATAGAAAAGAACGCTAAATACGTAAAAAATCTGGATATTTAATTATTGAAAAATAAATATTTTAAATTTATCGCAGCATTTATTCTTGTAAATGCTGCTTTGTTTTCTCAATCGGTTGTTAAGCAGAAAAAGCATGTTTCATTCTTTACGGGAATGGGCATCCAGTATGGGATCACCCCCGAATTCAGGGATTTCCTCGTGGCAAGCATTCCCTACAGCACCTCCGATAGTATAAAATCTTTTAACGCGGGAGTTGAATTCTTCGGTGGCGCGGAATTTGATCTATCGAAATCAGTTTCTGCCGGTATAGATTATTCATATTACATACGCGGATTGAGTTATATCTATTCACCTGCCGTGTTTGATTACACTATTACTTCACATCAGCCTTATGTTTTTGTAAATTACAATTTAAGAAAACCCAAGTTTAATTTTAAATTTGGCGGTTCGGTTGGATATCACTTCCAGCAGCTGGATAACAAGATCAATAACTCAACTACGCTTAAATATACTTCTTCAGGCGCATCAGCAAGGCTTAATATAACTTTTCTTCCGAAGTTTTCGGAAAATTTCTATGTTTATCTAAGCGGATTTGCGTTCGCAAATCTTTACGGCAAACTTAAGGATGAAAATGGCGAGGTACTTAAAGCGCCAAATTCAAACACAGAAGCTGATCTGAAGGGATACGGTGTTGGCGCCAGACTTGGAATTTTATTTCATATCAATTAATGCAGGAAATTCTAAAGGCAATATTACTTGGTGTAGTTCAGGGATTAACCGAATTCCTGCCCATAAGCAGTACAGCGCACCTGCGCATCATTCCCTCGTTTTTCGGTTGGGGTGATGTTGGCGCATCATATACGGCTGTTATACAGGTGGGCACAATGATAGCCATTATACTCTATTTCCGCAGGGACCTGATGAACATGACAACATCTATGTTCAGGAGTATCAAAACCAAAGATTACAGTAGCAAAGATACGAAATTGCTTTTGATGATAATCCTTGGTACAATTCCAATTGTTATTGCGGGTTTTTTACTCAAGGATATTATCCGCAATGAATTCAGAAATATGTACATTGTGGCTGCCAGTTTGATATTTTTTTCCATAATTTTGATGATTGCCGACAGGTTCACAAAGAAAAAATACGATATTAACAGTATAGGCTTTAAAGATGGGATCATCATCGGCATTTTTCAGGCAATGGCGCTTATCCCGGGAGCTTCGCGCTCAGGCTCCACAATTTCGGGAGCGTTTTTCCGTAATATGACAAGGGAAGATGCAGCCAGATTCTCTTTCCTGCTCAGCATCCCCGCAGTATTGCTGAGTGGCGTTTATGAGCTTTTCAGTCAGCGTGGTACCCTGTTAAGCGGTGAAAGTGCTGTGCTGAGCCTGATCATTGCGACTGTAGTTTCGGGGGTTATAGGCTATTGGTCAATTTGGTTTTTGCTCTCCTACATCAAGAAGCACTCCATGATGTTGTTTGTGATATACAGAATAATCTTTGGGGCGCTTATTATCATTTTACTCGCAACGGATATAATTCATAACTAGAAAGGAAATTATAAAAATGAGGTCAAACGCTTTAAAAATAATGCTCTTAACGGCATTTACATTAAGTTTCTTCGCGTTCGTTTGCGGAGATAGCAAAAAAGATACGGATACACAGAATCAGACTCAACAGCAGACTCAAACCCAGCAGCAGACTCAGAACACACAAACACAGAATACTCAAACGAAAACGGATAGTATGACAACAAAAACTGATTCAACAGACGCTCCAACAACAGAAGGATCAAACATAGTGGTATTAAAAACCAGCATGGGTGATATAGAAATTGAGCTTTTTGAAAAAGAAGCTCCCCAGCATGTTGCTAATTTCAAAAAGCTGGTAAAATCAGGATTCTACGAAGGCACAACATTCCACAGAGTGATTCCCGGCTTTATGATCCAGGGCGGCGACCCGAATTCCAAAGATAGTGATCGTTCAAACGATGGACAGGGCGGACCCGGTTACACTGTTCCAGCGGAAATTAACGCAAAACACGTTAAAGGCTCACTTGCCGGCGCAAGAATGGGCGACCAGGTAAACCCAAAAAGAGAGTCAAGCGGCAGCCAGTTCTATATTGTCACCGGCGAAGCTTCACATCTTGACGGTCAGTATACGGTCTATGGTAAAGTTACAAAAGGTTTGGATATAGCGCTAAAGATTGAAAATGTAAAAAGAGACGCTATGGATAACCCCATAGATAAAGTCACTATCAAAAAAGTAGAATTCAAAAAGTAATTCAGGGCGGCCGAATGCGTACATTCCATGATTTCCGAAATGAAGTATCGGCAGGAAAGCTGAAGAATGTATATTATATTGCCGCAATTGATAATTATTTTTTATCCAGGGCTGGCGAAATTTTAAGGGAGAAGCTCTTTGGTTCAAAAGATAACAAAGAGAACTTCTTCCTTAAATACGCTGATGAAACACCTATGCAGGAACTGTTCGATCTTACATCCGGCGGAGCTTCGCTGTTCTCTTCGCAAAAACTGGTAATTGTTAAGCGCTGCGAAAAGTATTCACGCAAGCTATCGGAATTCATTGAAAAGACGAAAGTTACCGCTGAAGATTCGTATATCCTTTATGCATTCGATACTTCCTTTGTGTATGAAAAGAAACTTGATGAGGTAAAGGGCATTGATTTCTATGATTTTTCTGAACTGCCCCAAAGAGAGCTTTACAATTGGGTAAAAGAAGAGTTCAGCACCCGAAACATCAGCATTAACAATGATGCGCTCGATCTATTTATTACTTCCGTTCCGGCTTCACTGGAACTTTTGAATACTGAAATTGAAAAGATCAGCAATTATGATTTTGAAGGAAATGAACCTCTGCTTACAAAAGAGATCATTCTTCAGTTTATCGGTTATGACAGGGAGTATTCTCCTGATGAGCTGATGACCGCAATTATAAAAAAAGATCAGAACCGGGCCTTTTCAATCCTTAACAATTTGCTTAATTCTAAAGGTTTAAATGAAGTATATTTGCTTTCTACCATAAGTAATTATTATATGGATCTGCTTTCATTTAAAACGCCGGGACTCGATGCTGTTGACAGCAGAACTTTGTATCAGAAGTACAAAATGTGGGGAGATAGAGTAAAATTCGCCAAAAATTATCATAAGTCAATAAATATCAATTCGTTAGATAAAGCGTTTGCTAAAATTATTGATACTGATAAAAAGCTGAAAACAAGTATGTTAGATCCCAAAATATTGATGACTTCGCTGGTAGATGGGCTGATAAATGCTTAAAATCTGATAAACCGGAACAAAAAACCAATTTTTTCGTTAAATAAATAGGATAGTAATGGCGCCTTCGGAAGAAGGAAAAAATACGGTAAAACTGACTGATGAAGAGCTTATCTTCAGATTCCAGCAAGGCGAAATGGGGGCCTACAATGAGATCGTTGCCCGCTATAAAGACAGGCTGACGAACTACATCTACCGGTATGTTGGCAACTATGATGATTGTGATGATATTGTACAGGATACTTTTGTGAAAGTGTATGTTTCGAAACATCTGTATAAAGAAATTGCGAAATTCTCAACATGGATCTATACAATCGCAATTAATCTTGCAAAAACAAAGGTTGTTAAGGCGCAAAAGTACAAAACGTTTTCGATAAGTGATGTTTATGATGATGAGAACAAAGATTTTGATCTGCCTGATGAAGCGTACGGCGGACCTGAAGTTGACGCGAATTCAAAGTTTTTAAGCGCGCATATACAAAAGGCGCTTGAGCAGATTAACGAAAATTACAGGGAGCTTGTTATTTTAAGGGATATTGAAGACTTTTCATACGAAGAAATTGTTGATATGACAGGGTTGCCGATGGGAACTGTGAAATCAAGGATCAACAGGGGCAGAGAGAAGCTGCAGGAGCTCCTGAAAGATATTTACAAAGAAGAATAATAAACGGAAGAAGACCATCTCCTTTAAAGGAGGAAAAATGTTACAGGAAGACGAAAAATATAAAGCATTAAGAGATCAGCTCAGGACTCTGCCGCGCGTAAAAGCAAAGCAGGATTTTGAAGACCGTCTTTTGCGCAGAATCAAGGATGCTGAAAACCCGGCAAAATTATCCGGTACGGTAACTCAGCCGGTTTACAAACATCAGCCGGCGAAAAAGAGCTGGCTCGAAAGCCTGTTCAGGCCTTCGTTTGTACCTGCTCTGGGTTTATCTGTTGTACTTCTCGTCGCAGTGGTAGTTTACTTCGCGTATTATTCCAAACTGAATGACGGGCTGACCGAAAATACACAGCACTTTGTTTCTTCAACGAACCAGGGTGATCTGATCATATATGTTAAGAAGGATGCTGATGATATAAGCGGCAATTACCCAAAAGAATACAGCGCAGTTGAACCCACTGAAACAGGAAATACGGAATTTGCGCCGGCACCGCCAAGTGAAACCAGCACTGATTATTTCGCTAAACCGGATGCTCCGCGAAGTGTGACACCTGAGCTTAAACCTGATAGGGTAAGCGAGGAGCAAAAGATCGAAATGCAAAGATCTTTTGATAAAGATCTGGATAAAGGCGTTGATACCAAAGGTGAAAGAAAACTCGATGGTATAATGAAGAAAGAATCGAAGATTGAAATTAAGACTGAATCCAAGGGAATGGAAAAGAAAGAGACTTCAGAACCAAAGAAAAAAGTTTCCGATGAAAAGAAGAATATTCTCATAGATGAGGAAAGTGATGATGTTGTAAAACAAAAAGTGAATGAAGAAGGTCAGAAGAACAAAACTGAAGATAACCTGGGCAGAATTAGCAGGGCAACCAAAAAGGATTCTACCAAAGATAAATCAGAAAGCGAAGCTGATGATAAGAATACAATAGAACAGAAATGATCAGTTTCGAAACGATCTTTTAAATAAAAAAAAGGATACTTATTGTTTAAGTATCCTTTTTTGTTTAAGTATCCTATTTATTGTATTACAGCCTTAATTATTGTTTCTTCTCAACAATTCTCTTTTCAAGAATATTGTCAATCAGCCCGTAAGCCTTAGCTTCTTCAGCAGTCATGAAATTATCCCTGTCGCAATCGCGTTTAATTGTCTCAAAATCTTTGCCTGTATGCCTGGCCAGGATATTGTATAAAGCGTCGCGGGTCTTTATCATTTCCTTGGTATATATTTCGATATCAGTGGCTTGACCCTGCGTTCCGCCGAGCGGCTGGTGGATCATAATTTTTGAATGGGGGAGAGATGTCCTCTTACCCGCAGTACCGCCTGCAAGCAAAACAGCACCCATTGAGGCAGCCATTCCCGTACATATAGTAGCAACAGTTGGCTTTATATACTGCATAGTATCGTAAATAGCCAGTCCCGCGCTTACGCTGCCGCCGGGAGAGTTAATATAAAGCATTACATCCTTATCGGCGTCTTCTGATTCAAGGAACAGAAGCTGCGCAATTACAAGGCTTGCGGTATGGTCATCCACAGGGAAACCAAGGAAAATTATTCTTTCCCTAAGCAGCCTGGAGTAGATATCCATTCCTCTTTCACCCCTGGCGGTTTGTTCAACTACCATTGGTACAAGCTGGTTTGTTATATTGAGGCCTTTTTCAATTTCCAGCTTATTGCCGGATATTATTTTCTGATAATTCATTTATTTCCTTCTAATTAGTGAATTATTAAACTTTAAATTTGAATACTCAATTAGTATGCTTATTCAGTTTTTTTCTTTCTCGGTTTTTTGGGTTTTGATTCCTTTTTCTTTTCTTCTCCGCCGTGGTCGTGTCCATCGCCATCATCGTGGTTATGATCGTGCTTTTCAACATCGTTTATCTTTGCATTCTCAATTAAAAAGTTCATCAGCTTATCATCCAACACCCTGTATTTTACATCAGGATTGTTTTCATATACTGTTTTGATCTTTTCTACGGGAAGGTTATACTTCTTCGCGTCAGCTTCAATAATTGGCTCGATATCCTTATCGGAAACCTCCATTTTCTCCATCTCAATTATCCTGTCACGTATCAGGTACCACTTAACCTGAAGTATTGCATCGGCGCGTTTTGTCTTCCTGTATTCTTCCTCATCAAATTCCTTTGGAAGCTGCCGCTTGGGGTTCTGGTTCTTTACATCTTCAATGTATGAGTTCAGAATGTTTTCCACCAGCGCGTCCGGAACAGGTATATCATTCAGCTTGATCAATTCGCTGACAATGTTGTTCCTTATTTCCTGGTCAGCTATGTTTTTATAGATACCTTCAAGGTCTTTCTGTACTTTTGCCCTGAAGTCATCTGAATTGTTTATTTCCTCATCTTTATAGATGTTTTTAAAGAACTCTTCGTTTAGTTCAGGAAATATAACTTTGTCGATCTTCTTGCACAGTACTTTATACTTTTCAATTGTTCCTTCTTCCTGTCCCGGAAGGTTTAAAATTCTTTCTTCCCCAACCGTAATTTCGGCTAGCTGCTCTTTGAATTCCTTGTTTATCTGGGGATCGTTAAGGTAAAACCTTACGTCTTTATCACTTTGACCTATAATTTCAGTTCCTGTTTCATCAAGTTTCTGCACATCCATCGTCAATGAAAACTCGTCACCATCAGCCTTTTGGGCGTCTTCGTAAATAACATGTTTTGACTGAAGGTACTTTATTTCATCATCTACCATCTTTTCATCTATCTTGTGGATAGTTCTGCTGATTTCAACGCCTTTATAATCTGCCAGCTCAAACTCAGGCTTCACTTCATATTTTATTTTGAACTTGAAGATCTGTTTGGCTTCATAATCCATATCAACCATTTGCGCCTCGCCAAGCGGGTGAATGTGGTTTTCATCAAGATAGCTCTTGTAAACCTCATTGGCTACATCTTCCAGGGAAGCCTGTTCTATCATATCGCCGTACATGCGTTTTATCATAGAAACCGGAGCTTTTCCCTTGCGGAAACCGGGAATTTCAGCCTTTTTTTGATATTTTTGGAAAGCTTTTTCAAAATGGGGAGCCAGATCTGCGTATGATAACTCAAACTCAACTTCCTGTTTTACAGCGTCAATTTTATTTATCTTAAATTCCATATTTTCAGTTTAATTAATCTGCAAATATAGCTTTTATCAAATATTCGAACAATGATAAAATATCAAATCATACCATAAGTACATAAATGTATGGTTTATTCATCATTTTATGGATAAATTTGAAACATTATGAACAAAAAGCTGATAAATTTACTCCGGAAGAATAAAAGAACGGTCATTGGTCTGCTTTCCGGTACTTCTGTTGACGCAATAGATGCCGTTTTATTGCAGGTATCTGGCAGCGGAGCTGCAACAAAGGTTAAGGTTAAGGATTACATTGAATACCAGGTTCCTCAGAAAATTCGGCTGGAAATATTCAAGAATTCCGATAAGAACACGGCAAGAATAGAAGATATTTCCAGGCTGAATGTTATCATGGGAGCCTTGTTTGCTGACGCGGTGTTGAAAATTCTTGCCCGGAACAAAATTTCCGGTGAGAATGTAGATCTCATCGGTTCACACGGGCAGACAATTCACCATTTACCTGAAAAAAACAGTTATTGCGGATTTCGGGTTAAATCAACGCTTCAAATAGGTGATCCTTCAATTATAGCAAACTTAACAGGCATCACAACCGTGGGTGATTTTCGAATTGCTGATTGCGCTGTTGATGGTGATGGCGCGCCTCTTGTGCCATTCTTAGATCACA
Organism: Ignavibacteria bacterium UBA2360; assembly: GCA_002344125.1. GTDB lineage: Bacteria > Bacteroidota > Ignavibacteria > Tepidaquicellales > OLB5 > OLB5. The sequence goes on from DDTQ01000009.1 coordinate 117,416, forward strand.
TTCTCTTCACCCACAAAAGCAAAAACCGGGCTTTGCTGAATATCGGGGGAATATCCAATATTACCATCTTAAAAAAGAATGCCGCTAAGCGGGATGTTTTTGCTTTTGATACGGGTCCGGGCAATATGATAATAGACGGTCTGATGTACCACCTCTTCAAAAAGAAGTTTGATAAGAACAGCGCTGCAGGCAAAAAGGGCAATGTTAACGCGGAATTGTTCAATTACCTGTTAAAGGATAAAGGATATTCAATGGCTCCTCCTAAATCAACCGGCAGAGAGCATTACGGTATGGAATTCCAGAAAAAACTTCTGAAGAAATTTAACAGAGTTAACAAAGTTGATATTATAAGAACAGTCACTGAATTCACGGCGTACTCGATATGGTACAACTATCAGAATTTTATCAAAAGCGAATGCCGGATTGATGAGTTAATTGTAAGCGGCGGGGGAGCGGAAAATCCTTTACTTATGAATTGCTTAACCAATTATTTTAAAGGGGTTAAAGTTACAAGACTTAAAGAGGGCGGTATAACAACCAGGAATAAGGAAGCAATACTTTTTGCTGTGCTGGCAAATGAATGTGTTTCCGGTAATCCCGCAAACATGAACCGCGTAACCGGCTCCACCAAAGATGTCATTTTAGGGAAGATTTGCCAGGCATAACTTTTTCTAATTCCCGCGTAGGGGGGAATCTCTTTTGTAGATGTTTAGGCAAATATCAGTTTTATGTAAAAAGTTCTATTTAAGAAACTCAGTTTGCCAATTGTTACTGGCTAAAGCCAGAATCATTATACTTGTATTAACCACGACCTAAAGGTCGTGGCAACTAACATTACACCATAACCATATGTTCAAAGATAAAATAGCTATCGTAACCGGCGGCACGGGAGCATTGGGCAGGGTGATAGTAAATCACTTTGCTGCACAGGGAATGAAAGTGTACGCCCCCGTCCGCTCAATGCCTGAGTTCATGAAGGTATTCGAGCAAACTGATGAAACTGAATTCCGCGGACTGCCGAAGCGGTACGGCCTGCCTTGTGATGCTGCTAATGAGGCTGATGTTAATGAGTTCTGCGATAACGTGGTTAAACAGGAAAAAAGGATTGATTACCTGGTGAACACTGTTGGTGGATACCATCCCAAACGCAATGTAATTGATACTGATAGGGAGCTGATCGAAAAGCAGCTTCTGCTGAATTTCTACACAACATTTTTCTTTGCTAAGCATACACTAACCTACTTTAAAATGAGTAATTTCGGTAGAGTCGTCTCAATCGGCGCCAAGCCCGCAGTTGAAACAACTGCTGGCAAGTTTGCGTATTCATTCAGTAAAATGGGAGTTGTAAATCTGATGCAAACTTTAGCCGCTGAACATAAGGATGATAATATCACATTTAACACAATAATCCCAAGTGTTATTGATACTCCAGCCAACCGCGAAAGCATGCAGAATCAGGATTTTTCGAAATGGGTGACTCCCCGGGAAATTTCCGAAAAATGCCTGTTTCTTTGCAGTGATGAAGGCAAATCTATGAATGGTGAAATAATTAAAATGTATGGGGAGTGTAAGTGATTTTCAGATTGCGGTTTTTTGATTTCGGATTCATTTATTCAATAATACTTCTTCATTCCGCAATCCAAAATCAAAAATCCGCAATCAGATCAATACTTGTAATCTATCTTCAATATCTTCAGCTTTTTATCCTTTGTGGTAACGTAAATATACTTTCCGTCAATGACAGCTATCCTGTTTACTTTGCCTGGAAATTTATAGTTGCCTGCAAAGTAATATGATTTTGGAGCGTCGTTATAAAATCCTTCAATTGATCTATCATCAGCCACCCATACGTAAAAATTAGATGCCACTACCTGGTGTGAGTTTCCTCTGCCAAACAAATTGAATTGCCATTGGGGATTTGGGAGAACCGAAATATCCAGCACCTGCACACCCGATGAACCCTGCGGTATGTAAGCCAGGTTACCATCAACATACGGCTCATAAAAGCTGCCGCCGGATGTATATGTGCCGATTATAGGCAGTGCTGCTTTATCATTTAAGCCGATAATGGTCAAGTGACCTAGAGAACTTGTTATGTATGCCACATTGTTTGATACAGCAATACCGCTCGCATTAAAAGGAATTATCTGGGTGTTTTTGTAAACGGGGAAATCCGCGATGTTAACATCGTAAACCTGCAGACCCGCATCCTCATTTATTGCGTAGAGGTAACCGTTATCTATCACAATTTTAGATATCCTGCCATTAGTTAATATCTGTGTTTTTTTCTTTAAAGGTGATTTGGTCATATCAAAAACAGATATTTCGTTGGAAAACAATACATAGCAGTAATGACCAATAAATGCTATGCTTTTGGTTCCTGCAAACTCATTGATTTCAGAAATAGTGGGATTATATGGATCTTGTATTGATACCGGAAAAACCGCTGTGGGGGTAAGTATGTACGCGTTATCATAAAGTACAATATCGAAAGGCTCACTCGAAAATTCTATTGAGTTTATCTGGTCTAAATATACCTGTCCTGAGTAAATATCAATTTGTAAAGGAGCTAAGATGAAAATTATCAAAACGGCTAAGAGAGCATTTTTCATAATATTTTTCTAATTAGGTAATATACAAATTTGCAGAAAAATACGAATATTTCAAATAGAAATAGGGCTTTGAATTTGTAAATTATTGTAAACTAAACAATCGACCTCACCCCATTGAGCACTTGCGTGCTGAATACCCCTCTCCAAAGGAGAGGGGTAAATAAACACATTTTATAAAACTGCCTTAATCCTTTTTATAGCTTCATTTATATTCTCAACGGAATTTGCATAGGAGAACCTTATGTAACCCTCTCCATAGCTGCCGAAAGATGTACCTGAAAGGCAGGCTACGCCTGCTTCGTACAATAATTTATCGGCAAGCTCTTTTGATTTATAGCCGGTTCCTGTAATATTCGGGAAAGCATAAAATGCGCCGTCAGGCATTGAGCAGTTAAATCCGGGAATTGAATTCAGCCCCTCAACAATTATATGCCTTCTTCTGTCAAATTCTTTTACGATCTCATCAACTGCGTCCTGCGGACCCGTTAATGCTTCTATGCAGCCCTTTTGCACAAATGCGTTGTTGCATGAATTGCTGTTTACCATAAGTTTGGTAATTACGGGGGCCAGTTCTGTGTTCATAATACCATAACCTGCTCTCCAGCCGGTCATTGCATATGTTTTTGAAAAGCCGTCAAGTATAATAGTCCTGTCCTTATATCCCGGAAGCTTTGTAATTGAATATGATTCAGCTCCATCGTAACATATACGCGAGTAAATTTCATCTGATAGCACCATACAATCCCTGTTCTTAAGAATTTCAGCCATAGCTTCAATTACTTTCTTCGGGATGGTTTTACCTGTTGGATTACCGGGCGTATTAATTATAACCAGCCTGGTTTTATCGTTTACTTTACTTTCAAAGTCTTTCAGATCAATATTGAAATTGTTTTCCTGGGTGAGCGGCATAGGAACGGCCTTTGCTCCCGTGAAATTGATCATTGATTCATAAATAGGGAAGCCGGGATTTGGATACATAGCTTCATCACCTTGCTGCAATAATGCAAGTATCACAAAAAACATAATAGGCTTAGCTCCCGGTGTCATTACTACATTATCAGCAGTAAAATCAACGCCGCGCGTGCGGCTTACATATTCTGCAATCGTTTTTCTAAGTTCAGGTGTGCCTGCCGCGCCCGTATAGTGAGTATCACCTGCCTGTATGGATCTTACGGCAGCATCGCAGATATTTTTCGGGGTAGGGAAGTCGGGTTCACCTATCTGTAAATGTATGATGTTTTTTCCTTCTGCTTCTAATGCTTTTGCTTTTGCAAGGACTTCAAATGCTGTTTCTGTTCCCAGTCTGGATATTCCGTCAGCGAATTTCATTTTAGTTGTTTATTTTATTTTGGTAAAAAGTGTGTTATTATTGTTGAAGATTTGTTCTTATTTCGTTTTCGGATTGCTGGTTTCGGATTTGATTATATTGCTAGAGAAATTTAATAATCTGAAAATAATCCGAAATCGTCATTGCGCAATCCGCAATTCATTATGTTTCTCCTAAGTATGCTTTTCTTACCTCGGGATTGCTTTCAAGCTCCTTTGCGGGACCTTCGAGAATAATATTGCCTGTTTCAATTACATAGCCGTAATCAGCAACGCTAAGCGCAAGATTCGCGTTTTGCTCAACCAGCAGTATTGTCATACCCAGTGTTTTGTTGATCTCAACAATTTTTTCAAAAATTGTTTGGGTGAGAAGCGGAGCAATACCGAGTGATGGTTCATCAAGCAGCAGCATTTTTGGTTTTGACATCAGCGCTCTTGATATGGCCAGCATCTGCTGCTCACCGCCTGAAAGCGTTCCGCCCGGCTGCTTAATTCTCTCTTTCAGTCTCGGGAAGATGGAAAATATCAGGTCCAGATCTGCGGCGAAGTTCTGTTTATCTTTCCTCAAATACGCGCCCATATCAAGGTTTTCTTTTACAGTCAGGTTCGCAAAGATCAGCCTGCCTTCGGGTACCTGGCATAGACCCTTTTCTACAATTTTATGGGCAGGCAGATTAGTTATATCCTCACCCATATATACAATCTTGCTGCCTTCGGCAGCTTTTACAATGCTTGATATTGCGCGAAGTGTTGTAGTCTTACCCGCGCCGTTAGCACCGATAAGTGTTATTATCGATTTTTCCGGGACGTGAATTGAAAGTCCCTTGATCGCGTTTATCGCTCCGTAATTTACATGTAAGTTTTCTACTTTAAGCATTTATCTGGATTTCGGACTGAGTATTGTTGATATACTAATACTTTTATTTTTCTAGATTGAATCCAATTTTAGTTCTAGATTGTTCCTGTTTGTCTGCTGGTTGACCTAAATATGCTTCTATGACCTTGGGATCACTTTGAATTTCAGCCGGTTTGCCTTCGGCTATCTTTTTGCCGTAATCAATAACATATATTCTTTCACAAATGCCCATAACTACATTCATATCATGCTCAACAAGCAGTATAGAAATGTTGAACTTATCTTTTACTGTCTGGATAAGCTTCATCAGGTCTTTCTTTTCCGAAGGATTCATCCCCGCAGCAGGTTCATCAAGCAGCAAAAGCTTTGGCTTTGTTGCCAGAGCGCGTACTATTTCAAGCTTACGCTGATCGCCATACGGCAGATTCTTCGCGTATTCATCAGCATCTACATGCAGGTCAAACATTTCCAGCAATTCATGAATTTCCGCGTCAATAGCTTTTTCTTCATCGTGATAGCTCTTCAATTGCAGCACAGAGCTCCACAACTTGGATTTACAGCTGTTGTTATATGAAACTCGGACATTATCCATTACTGAAAGACTCTGACAAAGCCTTATGTTCTGAAATGTCCTCGCAATACCTTTATGTGTTACTTCAAACGGTTTTAGTTTCACAATACTTTCCCCGTTAAAAAGTACATCGCCATCGGTGGGGTCATAGACTCCCGTTATGATATTGAAAACCGTAGTTTTGCCTGCGCCGTTTGGTCCGATTAACCCAACAAGCTCATTCTGCCTGACGTTGGCATCCAGCTTATCAACTGCGGTCAATCCGCCGAATCTTATTGTGCAATTATTTAGTGTAAGTATATCCAAATTTTTCAGTTAATCTTTTAGTGTAACATCAGGTGCCTGTTCAGGTGTTATTTTTTTAGCTTTTTTCTGCAGCTTCAAACCAAATAATCCCTGCGGTCTGAGTAACATCATTATAATAAGCAGCAGCGCGTAGATTATCATTCTGTACTGCTGAACATCCCTGAGCAATTCAGGTAACACTGTAAGCACAATAGCCGCAATTACAACTCCCGGGGTGCTGCCCATACCACCCAGAATAACCATAGCTACAATTTCTACTGAACGCAGGAAATTAAAATCTTCGGGATTAATATACTGTAGGAAGTGGGCATAAAGTCCCCCGGCTACGCCTGCGAAAAACGCGCCGATAATAAAAGCCGTGACTTTGAATTTTGTTGTATTGATACCCATTGCTTCGGCGGCGATCTCATCATCCTTCACAGCTATGAATCCGCGCCCGTAAGTTGATCTCATCAGATTTGTAATACCAAAGATTATCAATGCAACAACAAGAAATGCCCAGAAGAAATCTGTGTACTTCGGGATATCGTAAAACTTATATGCAACATTGCTTAGTTCAGGAACCATTTCCAAACTTCTCACCCCGTTATCATAAATATATACACCACGGAAACCCTGTGAAGCTCCGATCACACTTAAATTCTGTATGACTACTCTTATTATTTCGCTGAAGCCAAGTGTTGTAATGGCAAGGTAATCACCTTTGAGCCTGAGAGAAGGCACTCCAACTATGATTCCCGCAAATGCGGCTCCGCCGCCGCCAACAAGCAGGACAAAAATAAACCATATCGATCTGCCCAAAACACCATCACCCAATACCGAAAGCAGGGTGGGGGCGAAATAGGTACTTATTGCCGCGGATATGTATGCGCCAATTGCCATGAATCCGGCGTGACCAAGCGAGAATTGCCCGGTATAGCCGTTAATTAAGTTCAGGCTTGAAGCCAGAACTATATTGATTCCGCAATAAATAATTATCTGGTAGTAATAAGAGTTTATTGAACCTGAAATTAAGTTAACTCCAAAAATCACAGCTATGGAAATCAGTAACAGTATCTTGGTATTCTTCACTTAATCCCTTAAATAATGAATGAAATTAACTTTACATATATACAAAATTAAGGGTTTTTAGGTCATTTTCAAGGTTAAATATATTAAATATTTGCAGGTTAGTTAGTTCATAAAATCAAAAGTTCGGGAGACGAATTTCACCAATTAACACGAATTGATTTCCCGTTTTTGGTCTTGCCTGACTGGTTTCTCAGTTCACCAACAACATAAATAGTAATACGGTCATTACAGCTTGTTCCTGTTTGGAGTGATGATCCATCGCTATGATTATCTATTTATTCTCACCATGAGCTTGTCGAAGGGTGATGACGTTAATCCCTCGACGAGCTCGGGATGAGGTATCTTTAGGTATTGGCCTTTTAGAAGACACATCTTGTCCCACTAAAGCTGCAATCTCATGTACATTTAACATTAAGTTATTCTCACCCTGAGCCTGTCGAAGGGTGATGACATAAATCCCTCGACGAGATCGGGATGAGGTACTTATAATAGTTTTTTTTCCGTTGTTGATGTTCGTTAATTGGTTTCTCAGTTCACCAGCAACATAAAACAAAAAAGCCCAAATCTTCCGATTTGAGCCTAATTTGTAGGCAGTTAGGGATTTCTGCGAAGCAGCCTTTGGGGCTCCGAGGCTTGGCAGAGCCCCTTCGGGGGAACCCCCGACAACTTGTTAAAAATAGAAAAGGACGCTTAGCGCGTCCTTTCTGTGGGGTTGAGGGATTCCTCCGTAGGAGTCCCTTCGGGAGAACCCCCCGACAACTTGTTAAAAATAGAAAAGGACGCTTAGCGCGTCCTTTCTGTGGGGTTGAGGGATCGAACGGGTCCCGACATCTTGTTCTGTATAAAAAAAGCTCAGATATTGCTATCTGAGCTTGTGGGCAGTGAGGGATTCGAACCCCCGACATCTTGCTTGTAAGGCAAGCGCTCTGAACCAGCTGAGCTAACCGCCCTTACTTTTGGTAAAGTCATACAAAATTACAGCTTTTTTCAATATCTTCAAGTCAGTTTTTAATAAGTTTTATACTTTCTTTCCACATCATTATTCCCCCAAGCAAAAACAGAAATGCCGAAAGGTAAAACGAGTACTCTATATCAAATATCATCATTACGGCGTAGCCAAGGGCGGGACTGAAAACCCCGCGCACACCCGTTAAAGTTATATGTACAGCCTGGTAATTTGATACCTCATTCTTAGGCGCATAATAAATAGAGCTTAGCGCCCAGGCGATTGTAACGCCGCTCATTGCGAATCCAAACACAAAAAATGAAATGTAAACCACAAGATTAGTATCGGTAAGCAAGCCAAGTGAAACAAAATGTTTAGCTGAAACCAGTATCAGCGGAAACAGTGCAAGAAAGCTGAAAATATATCCGCAGAATCTGGTTGGATTTCCTATCCCGTGAAACCTGCCCATTAATGGAGTAAAAATTATAAGCGCGGAATGAAATATCAATCCCCGTGCGAATGAAATAGGGGAGTATGAAAGCTTAAGGTCATCAACAAGAAATACCGGGATAACAGGGGAGAGCACCATAAAGGCCATTCCGTACAAGAAGAAATATGCTTCAAATCTAAGGAATGGTTTATTCTCTCTGAATATCCTCGCTGTATTTCTTAACGGTAATATTGCGATATCCTTTAAGAGACGAAAGTTATAATATGTCTTTTGTTTTTTTATTCTGCCTGAATAATCATCCATACTCAGGTTAATCATTCTGGCCAGGCTTACGTAAACCAGGATACCGAACACACCAGCTGCCGGAAACAGAATTTTGTAAATTGAGCTGTTCATATCAAGAAGGTAACCTGAAAGCGTCGTGACGATCAGAACAAATACAGTTTGAAATGTAGTGGCGTAGGAGTAAAGTTTGCTCCGGTTCTTATCTGAGTAATTGTGTTTAAAAACAATGTTCCATATGGAAAGAAGCAGCGCATCTAAGTATGCCCCTATGGCAATACAGGCAATATAGTAAACCGGATCTTCAAACAAGGGCAGTATTATGAGAAAGGATTTGGCGGCGATCCCGATAATTAGAATAGTCTTAGCCCTGCTGTGTGATCGGTTAACCAACTCGCTTCCGTAGATAGAAAACAAAAATGCTGAGCTTACCAGCAATGAAAGTATCATCACCTGGAAGTCGCTGCCGCCAAGTGTCTTTTTCAGAATTACATCCTGAAGCAGCACAACGCCTATAGCGATACCGCCGAATATCTGTGATATCAGATGAAGGGTAAAAGTCTTTTTTTCGAGCGAGTGAAGGCCGGAAGATTCGTTATTCAAACCTGTGAATTACTTTCTCCTGAATATTGATTTAATTTTTGTTCAATGAAGGAAATTCGTTGTGTGAGACTGATACATTGATCTTTGAACCGTACTTATCCTTTAGATACTCCGCGAGCTTTTCTGCGGAATAAACCGAGCGGTGCTGCCCCCCGGTGCAGCCGAAGCTGAACATCAGGTTTGTGAATTCCCTGTAAAGGTAATTATCCACCGCGGCGGATGAAATGGAAAATACATTCTTCAGGAACTCCTGCATTACTTCATTTTTATCAAGGAATTCTATTATAGCTGCATCTTTGCCTGTGAGTGATTTGAATGATTCTTCTCTGCCCGGATTATATACAAACCTGCAATCGAACACAAAGCCGCCGCCATTGGAAGAACTATCCGCGGGAATGCCGCTCTTTTTATAGCTGAATGAATAGATATTTATGCTGAGCAATTACTTACAGGTCCTTTAACTTTTTGAGCGGGAGACGGGGATCGAACCCGCGACATTTTGCTTGGGAAGCAAACATTCTACCACTGAATTACTCCCGCTTCTTTCTTTGATTGTTCTGTTAACAAAAATACCAAAAAAATGCAACCTTTACAATTTATATTAATGTGTATTTGCTATAGCTTTAAAACAGTATTATTATTAATTTACGATAACTTTATTTCCGTAATTAATATAAAAGCCGCATGCCAAATAATAAGATTGCTGTAGTTGAAGATGAAGGAATTGTTGCTATGGATATCAGCAAGTGCCTTACATCCCTGGGGTACGAAGTAGTATTTGTATCTGATTCAGGCGAAAAAGTAATTGAGCTAATGAAAGAATCAGCCCCTGACCTTATCCTTATGGATGTTGAACTGAAAGGACAGCTAAACGGACTTGATACTGCAAGAATCATTAAAGAGAAATACGATGTGAGGGTTGTTTTCCTAACGGCATTTGAAGATGAAACTACCCTTAACAGAATAGGTGAGCTAAGCCCTGATGGCTATCTTGTTAAGCCATTTGAAGATGAGCAGCTTGAGGGCACGTTGAAAAGAGTATTGAACTGAACTAATCACCGCCCATATCTGAGTGAAGTATAGTGCCAAATTCACCAACTATCCAGCCGGAATTTCCGCCGTGGAAAAACACTTTCCTCAGGTAATTGACGGTGGGTGTAATTTTATTTGTGAAGGTATTGCCTCCGTCATAGGTCTTATATACCTTACCGTGATCTCCCGTTATTATTCCCTGGTTTTCATCAGTAAAGTATATTGAAGATATCTCATCGGTTATTGGGGCAGTAAGCGAATCCCACACAACTCCCTTGTTCGTTGTCTTCAGCAATCTTCCGCGCTGTCCGCAAGTGTAGCCGGTTGTTTGATTTACGAAAAATATTGTTTTCAGGATGTTTGTTGTGTTTGATTGCTGGGGTGTCCACGATGTTCCGAAATCAGTGCTGTGCAATATTGCTCCAAGCTCTCCGCAAACAAAAGCTTCACCTGTGTTATTCGATGCTATTGAATACAGTGAGCCTGCAAAACCGGAAAATACATTCTGCCAGTTGTTCCCTCCATCTGTGGTCCGCAAAATTGTACCTGAAGTACCGCACGCCAAACCTGTTTGTGAGTTAAAGAATTTTACATCATAAAGTATGATTGAATTCAAAGTATATTGCAGGGTCCACTCATCCCCAATATTCGTTGTTCTTAGTATAGTACCGGCAGAGCCTGACATGAATCCTGTTGTCGCGTTCATGAAATATATGCAGTTCATACTTGCAGCTGAAGAGCTTACCGGTTTTCTGAACCAGTTTACTCCGCCATTTGTGGTCTTAATAAGTTTGTTGGTATCATTGGGGAAAGAGTTGCCGCAGGCGAAGCCTGTCTGTTGATCAAGGAAGTACACACCCTTTAGATTGTTTGTTACGTTGCTGTTTTGCAGCATCCAGGATGAAGTTTCTTCAACCGGTGTTACAGGGTTCTCGCTTTCTTTACATCCTGAAATTACTGTAATTACCGCTGCAATTGCAAACAAAAGGTATTTACTGAATTTTAACGAACTTCCTGATAAATTTCTCATTATAGATTTGTAAATTAGCTATATTAGGCTAAATATTCAATTAATTAAGTTCTTTCATTTATTTAGAACCTACAGCTATCTTTGCTTGTTTAAATTAATAATAATAGATATATTTATAAAAATTTATAAATTTAATCATCAGGTAGAAAAATGAAAAAATCAATTTTTGCAGGCTTTTTGATGTTGGTAATTTTTAATTTCATTTCAGTTTCATTGGCTGATTCACCGCTAAAGACCTTTTCTAATGATGACATAAAAAAAATTACCGGGGCATACCTCGAAGGTAAACTGGATTTCGAGAATCCGGTTATGGTTGATGTTGATAAAGACGGAGATTTTGACGCGCTGAAGTTCAACGACGGAAAAGTATCCTATTATAAAAACGTGGGTACTAATGAATCGCCTTCTTTCGTGCTTGAAAACGAAAATTACGAGACCTACAGCAGAACATTTTTTGTGGAACCAAAAATGCCATACCCGATCTTCTTTGCGGATAAAGACGGCGATGGTGATATGGACCTGTTTGTGATAAAGGACAAAAAATATAATGCGGCATCGCACAGCTACGAATATAAAGTCACAGGGGCTGAAAACTCCATGGATCTCAGTACAGGAACGCTCATAACTATTATCTTAGTGCTGGTTATTGTGCTACTTGTTCTTGCAATAATAAGGTAACTAAGGGCTGCAGATATTGAAAAAGGGAGCTTCCACGCGGATGCTCCCTTCTGTTTTTTCTGTTGATCTTAATCAATTATAAGCTTTGAACTTTCCCGTATTGAGCCGGCAGAAAGCACACAAGTAAAACTTCCTTTGCCTAAATTTTCCGAATTTATATTCAGCTCATATGTACCGGCAGAAAGATTGTTATATATATACGTTCTAACCAGATTGTTTGATGTATCATATAGACCGATATTCACCATAGATACTGCCGGAAGATCAAATTTGATCAGGTTCTGTGATGCCTGGTATATTCTATACTCTTTTTCAATGGTAATCCTGCTTTCTATCCCTGCTATGGAGCCATCAGGAAAATTGACTTCCCTGAACTGCTGTGCAAATAGTATGTTCGCATTGGCAAACACGAACAAGGCTGCCATCATTGCTATAGCTAATATAATATTAAATTTCTGTAACCTCTTGTTATTCATTTCTCTGTTTGACATGTTATTGATTGAGATTAAATTATATACCAATAAATAGTTACATAAAATTATGATGTATATGACCTTATATCAATCCCTGTTAAAGGGTATAAAATCTGTAAACCGCTAATTCTTATCAAATTTCATTGAGAATACGGCTAAAAATTGATATATTTGCTTTAAACTATCAATTTGTAAATGAAATTCAGCCAATATTTTCTTCCGACGCTTAAAGAAGTACCCTCTGATTCCGTAATTCCGTCTCATATTTTAATGGTGAGGGCGGGAATGATAAGGCAGTTAACTTCCGGAGTATATTCATACCTTCCGCTTGGATTGCGGGTATTCAAAAAAGTTGAAAAAGTGGTCAGAGAAGAAATGAACGCAATAGGCGGCTGTGAGTTTTATTTACCGGCGCTTTCGCCCAATGAATTATGGGCTGAAACAGGCAGACTTGAAGATTATGGCGATGATATCTTCAGGATCAAAAACAGAGAGCTTGTCCTGGCTCCAACACACGAAGAAGTATTTACATCATTAGCTAAACCAAACCTGATATCCTATAAACACCTTCCGCAAATTTGGTATCAGATCCAGACAAAATTCCGCAACGAGCCGCGTCCGCGCGGCGGCGTGCTGAGAGGCAGGCAGTTCACAATGAAGGATGCTTATTCCTTCGATGCAACTTGGGAAGGGCTTGATGAATCATACCAAAAACACGCGCAGGCTTACCGTAATATTTTCACCAGGTGCGGTCTTAAATTCTTTACAGTTTCAGCCTTCAGCGGAGCAATGGGAGGAAGTGAATCAGAAGAGTTTATGGTTGAAGCGGATTCAGGCGAAGATACGGTAGTTGTAAGTAATGATAGCACTTACGCCTCAAACATTGAAGTAGCTTCTTCGTTGACAGTTAGAGTTGAAAGAAAAAATTCCGGTTTACCCACTGAAGAATTCCACACTCCAAATATTAAAAGTATTGATGAACTTGCAGGGTTTTTGAGTTTAACCGATCGTTCCAGGCTTGCGAAATCCAGATTGTTTGTAATACCTGCAAAAGATAACCGTAAAAAAGACGAATATGTGCTCGCACTTGTTTGCGGCGATGATGAATTCAGCGAAACCAAGCTTGCCGGTATTTTCCCCGGTATCAGACCCGGACACCCTGAAGAACTTATGGAAATTGCAGGTGCTGATGCAGGTTCAATAGGACCCCTGAATTTCAAAAATAAAGATGTAAAATTCGCTGCCGATCTCAGGCTTGAAGATGCTGATGAACTTATCAGCGGTGCATGCAGGAATGATTACCACATGAAGAATATCGATCTTAAACGCGATGTGCCCGGGATTAAGTACTATGACCTGAGACAGGTAAAAGATGGCGAAAAGACATCTGACGGTAAATCTATGTTAAGAATGACCAAAGCAATTGAAGTAGGACATATTTTTAAACTTGGAACAAGGTATGCCGAGGCATTGGGCGCAAAGTACCTGGATGTTAACGGTAAAGAAAATGTCATAATTATGGGAAGTTATGGTATTGGTATCGAACGTATTGCAGCCGCATATATAGAACAGAACCATGATAAGGATGGAATTGTATGGAGCGGGGAGCTTGCTCCTTTTAAGATCCACCTTGTTAGTGTAAACAAAAAAGCTGATGCTGTTAAAGAAGCCGCGGAAAAGTTATATAATGAACTTACCGCAAAAGGTTATGAAGTATTGTTTGATGACAGGGATGATATAAGTCCCGGTGTGAAGTTTAAGGATGCTGATCTCATAGGTATTCCTTTGCAGCTTGTTGTAAGCGAAAAGAACATGAAAAATAATGAAATTGAGGTGAAATTCCGTAAAACGGGTGAGCGGATAAAAGTTAATTTCCCTGAAATTCTTGAAAAACTTCCCGGGTTAGTGGAAAACTTATAATATTGCTAATTATCCAAAAAATTGTAATTTTTACATAACAATTCATTAATCTAATCTACCGGGTCAATTCTATAGCAAAAGTTTATACCATTCTATTTTAAACTAAACTGAATTTTTTGGGCTTAACTATAACAAACAGGCAGCTGTTTACTTTCGGGCTTGTTATATTTGTGATTGGAGCTGTTTTCGGCAGCGTCAGTCTTACATACCCGTTTGGAAGAGATCAGGCTATTTATGCTTACGCAGGAAAGCTGCTGCTTGAAGGCAAAATGAACTACCTTCATGTGTTTGATCTTAAACCGCCGGGAATTCACTTCTTATTTTCCTTTATTCAGGCTGTATTTGGTGAATCAATGTTTAGCGCCAGGATATTTGATATTTTATGGCAGTCTTTGACGGCATTTATTATCTCAGTTATTTCATACAGGCTTACAGCCGGTAAATTCCTTTCTCTGTTTTCATCATTTTTATATTTATTCCTGTATTACCGCCAGGATTACTGGCATACTTTGCAGTCTGATGGTTCGCTGAACCTGCTGTTTGCTGCATCTGTTCTGTTGCTGCTTGCCAGCTATGAGAGCCATTCTTTTCCGAAAATTTTCTTGGCGGGAGTATTATTTGCATCTGCCCTGATATTTAAATACACCGTTATTACATTCCTGCCTTTGTTGATTATTCTATTTATTACTGATAAAAAAATACTGTTCACCTTACGCATAAAGAACTTAGTTATTTATTTACTTGGAGTTCTTGTTACCGGATCAGTTATCGGGCTTGTTTACTATTTCAGCGGCGCATTGGATGCGTTTTACGATATCCAGTTCGTGCAAACACCATTATACACTGCTATCGCATACGAAACGGAAACACAGGGGTATATTTCCGCGCAAATAATTAAATTGTTCTTTTACTCCGCTTATTCTCCTTTAATAGTACTATCGGTATTAGCGTTAATATTCACAGCAGTTAAGAAAAAGTTCGATTTTAAAAATCTGCTTATCTTTGCGTGGATTCTTTCATCGTTATTCAGTCTCATGATCCAATGGAAGTTTTATTACTACCATTTCCTTGTGATAATTCCGGCGCTTTCAATTGGCTGTGTTTACGGACTTTCTTTAATAAAAGGTATTTTTATAAACAGGAAGCTGCTATACAGGTTTATTTTGTTGTTATTTATTGCGGGTACAACTGCATTTGCCTTCAAGCCTTATGTTGGAAATTACGAAACTCTCATCAGTTATTTATCAGGCAAAGAAGATCTGAAAAGTGTTTACATAAAAAACGGTTTTACCAGTGATTCCGTTTTCATGATCAGCAAGACTTTCAAAGCAGTTGATATAGTTCAACAAAATACTTCACCCGGTGACGGAATATTTGTATGGGGATTTGATCCGCTTACTTACTATCTTTCAGATAGAGAATGCGTTTCCAGGTTTATCTATAATTTCCCGTTGTTGTGGAAAGGTGAAAACGCGGTATTCAGAAGAGAGTTCATGGATGAAGTACGGAATAACGAACCTAAACTGATAATTGTAGCGGCGAATGACCCGTTATATTTTATTTCTGGTTACGATGAAGATTCCAAACAGCTTATTAAACGCTTTCCGGAGTTTAATGATTTTCTGGCCGCAAAATATGATTATAAAACCACGGCTGATGATTATGAAATATATGAATTGAAGAAATGGTAACCAAAAAACTTAAGAATAAACGGATTATTTTGGCATCAGGCTCGCCAAGGCGAAAATTGCTGTTAAACGCATTATTAAAGAATTTTGGATTGAAGTTTGATGTAATTCAGGCTAATATTGTTGAATATATACCTGAAAAAGTCCAAAATTATGGCAATTTTGCGGCTAATTTGGCGGAATTAAAAGCGCTCGAAGTAGCCTGCCGAAAAAACGGCATAATAATTGCCGCTGATACCATAGTGGTTTATCAGGGAAAGGTTTTAGGTAAACCTGTAAATGAAAAAGATGCTTTCAAAATGCTGAAGACGCTGAGCGGTAATGAACACAAAGTCTATACCGGCCTCGTGATATTTGATACAGAATCTGAAAGTATGTATAAGACCTACGAAGTTACAAAAGTAAAGTTCAGAAAGATCGCGGATAGAGAAATAAAATTTTATATAAAGGGTGGTTCGCCAATGGATAAAGCCGGCTCTTATGGTATTCAGGATGACCTTGGCAGCACCTTTGTGCAAAAAATAAACGGTGATTATTTTAATGTAGTAGGCTTACCGCTTTTCAGGTTGTATGAAGGCTTAAGCAAGTTTGTTAAATTGATGAATTGATGTTATAATGAATATCTGATTGTACCAGAAATATAAGAAAAAGATAATATTTTCAGTTGTGCTTGGGGCTGTAGTGTTCCTTGGACTCAGCATTTATGCTAACTTTGATGAACTGCTCGAAGCTTTTGCTTTGTATAACTGGCTGATGTTTCCTGTAATTTTGCTGCTTTCTTTATGCAATTATGGTGTCAGGTTTCTGAGGTGGGAGTACTATACAAAAGTTCTTGATATCAAAGTTGAACGTAAACTTAGTTTTCTGATATTTTTATCGTCTTTTATCATGTCAGTTACCCCGGGAAAGATAGGGGAAGTATTCAAATCTTACCTTTTGAAAGAGCAAAATGGTACACCGGTAAGCAAGAGTGCGCCAATCGTTTTCGCGGAAAGAATTACGGATTTTTTATCATTGGTTATGCTGAGTCTTGCCGGGGCATTGATGTTTGGGTACGGCACAAATCTCATTATTGGTTTTGGAGTATTTTTCGTAATTTTGGTGTTTATAATCAGTAATAAAAAGCTATCGTATGCCATAATTGGCATGCTGGAAAAATTCAAATTTATTGCGAAAATATCGCATAAATTGCATACTGCCTACGATAGTATCTATCAAATGGTAAAATTTAAGGAATTAATAATAACCATTATTTTAAGTATTTTTGCGTGGGCATTTGAATGTTTGAGCTTCTATCTGGTCATTAACGGATTTAATGTGATGGGAGCTCCGCATATTGATATTTTTATTGCTACGTTCATTTATGGATTTGCGACAATTGCAGGCGCTGTGACAATGCTTCCGGGTGGACTCGGTGCAACGGATGCCAGTATGACAGGTCTGCTGGTTTTGCTTGCGATCCCAAAGAGTGTTTCTGTAGCCGCCACTTTAATAATCAGAGCGGCAACATTATGGTTTGCGGTAATTGTGGGAATTGTCGCAGTCATGTTTTACCAGAAAATATCCCATAAAAACATTAATGAAATTGTTCTGGAATCTTAGATATTAAAACAGTCATGGAAAGAAAAATTCGCGTTATTATCGCTAAAGCCGGCCTTGATGGCCACGACAGGGGAGCAAAAGTCATTGCTGCCGCTTTCAGAGATGCAGGAATTGAAGTAATTTATCTTGGGTTACGGCAAACCCCGGAAATGATAGTTGAAGCTGCGCTTCAGGAAGACGCTGACGCAATAGGTATCAGCATTCTAAGCGGAGCGCATATGACGGTATTCAAAAAAATACTTGATACTATGAAATCAAAACAGGTTGATAACGTGTTGTTGTTCGGAGGCGGTATTATTCCTAAAGAAGATATTGATAAATTAAAGGCTCTTGGAGTCGGAGAGCTGTTCACACCGGGCACTCCAACCACTGAAACCATAAATTACGTGAAAAACTGGGTCAGTGAGCACAGAGCACTAGAAGTATAATAACAATTATAATCTAATCTAAAATATGGCAATCAAGTTTGGTACTGATGGCTGGAGAGCAGTCATTGCAGATGAGTATACTTTTGAAAATTTGAAGAAAATTTCAAAAGCCACAGCTATCGCCTTTGAAGGGCACCCAAAGATAAATAACGGAATAGCTGTTGGCTACGATACAAGGTTTCTTTCAAAAGAATTCGCGGATTGCGCCGCAGAGGTTTTCGCAAATCACGGAATAAAAGTATATCTAACAGATTCATTTGTGACTACTCCAACAGTATCTCTTTTGAGCAGAGATAAAAATCTGGCATACGGAGTTATGATCACATCTTCACATAATCCGGCAAAGTATAACGGTTTTAAGCTGAAAGATGAATTTGGCGGCTCAATGGGGCCCGTTCACCTTAATGTTATTGAAGAAAAGCTGAAAAATTCCGATAGTTTTAACTACGGCAGCGGTACGCTGGAAGAGTTCATAACATCCGGGAAAATTGAGTACATCAAAGGCAAAGATTATTATAGAAATACCCTCAAGGAAAAAATTGATACGGATGTAATAAATTCTTCAGGTGTTAAGATAATTTACGACGCCATGTATGGCTCAGGGCAGGGGATGATGGATGGAATTATTAATATTACTGCTATCAGAAATGAAGTAAATCCTTCTTTTGGCGGATCGAGTCCGGAGCCTGTTCAGAAGAATCTTTCGCTGATTTCCGGCGAAATGAAGAGCGGAAAATTTGACATTGGCATTGTTACAGATGGCGATGCTGACAGGATAGCGATCTTTGATGAAAATGGTGAGTTCGTTGACGCGCAAAAAACTTTTGCGTTGCTGCTTACATATATGGTCGAAAACAAAAAAATGACCGGCGGCGTTGTGAGAGGCTTTTCATCCAGTGATGTCATAAAAGAAATATGCGATGAGTATGGTTTGAAATTATATACCGTGCCTATTGGTTTCAAATATATCTCTGAGTTGATGATAAAAGAGGATATTCTTATTGGCGCGGAAGAGAGCGGGGGAATTGGGCTGAAACACCATTTACCTGAACGTGACGGAATCTTTAACGGAATGATGTTTTCTGAGATGCTAGCCGTAAAAAAGAAAAAAATGAGCGAGCTCATTGCCGAAATTGAAAAGAAGTATGGTAAATATTATTATAAAAGAATTGATCAGCATCTTTCAAGCAATGAGTTGAAGTCAGAACTCATTGAACTTACCAAAAGTCTGAAAGAAGTTGCGGGACTTGAAGTAGTTGGCCAGGATACACTGGATGGCTGTAAATTGCTGTTCAAGAACGGTTGGCTGCTTGTACGGGCATCGGGAACAGAACCGCTGTTGAGGATATATACAGAAACCACCGGTGAAAACAAAACCGAAGAAATTTTAAATGATATTAAAAAGAAGTTTAAACTATAAGAATGAGAATTAAACTAAATTTATTTTTCGCATTTATACTGGTATTGATAAGTATGAATGTGTTTTCGCAAAGCGGCCTGAATGATAAGGACCCCAAAAGCAATCCGCTTAAGCAGTTTGAACTGAACATGAATACTCCGCAAATGGATTTGCAGAACTTCGATATTCTGAAACAGATCGAACCGACTGCTTCTACCAATACTATGTATAATGATCAGCTTCTCGAGGGCGCAGTTGATGCAAACAAGTATATTGTTGGACCTAACGATATTTTCTCGCTGGGCATTTGGGGTGTAGTTAATACTCCGCTTCCAATTTCTGTGAGTCCCGAAGGTTCATTAATCATTCCAAGTGTTGGTGAAGTAGCTGTTGCAGGTCTAACTCTTGCGGAAACCAAAAGCCGTGTGATTGCTGCTGTTAAAAAAAGATTTATTTCTGCTGAAGTTACACTGACTCTTGTTTCTCCCCGCAGGTTTTTAGTGACTGTAGCGGGGGTAGGTCAGGGTACATACCCTACTTCAGCGATTATGAGGGCAAGTTCAATTATTGCTTTTATTTTTAGTGATAGTCTTTCTTTGATGAAATCCGGGACGATGCCAAACGAGAGGTATAATTTCAGTTTCAGAAACATTAAATTGAAACGCAAAAATGGCGAAATACAAAGAATCGATCTTTATGAATATTTTGCAACACAGGATGAAAGATATAATCCGTTTTTAAGAGAAGGCGATGTGATAACACTGCAGAAATATGATTGGGAAGGAAAGTTTGTTGCGGTTCAGGGAGCAGTTCAGTTCCCGGGAGTATTTGAATATATACAAGGTGATGATCTGGAGACAGCCCTGCAATTAGTAAGGGGAGTTGCTTCTGTTGCAAATTTGGATAGTATTACTGTTTCCAGAATGGACCCCACTGCGACAAGGATGGAAAAGATATATCTGAGTTTTGATAAAGATAAGAATTTCAAGTTAGAACCAAATGACAGGGTGTATGTAAATGCCCATGCAGAGCAAAGAAGAGATTTTAGAGTATTGGTTTTAGGTGAAGTTGTACGACCGGGGAATTATCCTATTACGCTTAATACAACCAGACTTTCTGATATAATTAACGAAGCAGGTGGTTTACTGCCTAATTCATATTTGCCAAATTCTGAAGTTTACCGGAAATTGGATACCTTCTTTATTCAGACTAAAAACCGGGATACTTTAGAAAATGTTTATACCCGAAGACTTAATGACATTGTTTCTAACAAAGAAGAAAAAGAAAGCTTTGACCAGGACCTTTTATATAAGATTGGCAGGGTAAATGTTGATTTTGAGAAACTTGAAAAGGGGGATAATTCACAAGATGTAATCCTTAAGAATGGCGATATAGTGTATATTGCTGATAATAAGAAAGAAGTTTATGTTTACGGACAGGTGAATCGGCCGGGATTTGTGCCATACAAAGAAGGGGCAGACGCGCAATATTACATTGATGCCGCGGGAGGATACGGAGAGCGCGCAGATGAAGATGAAATACGTGTTATTAAATTTAAGACCCGCGAATGGCTGGAGCCAGATGAAGCTACCATTCAATCCAGCGACTTTGTATACGTACCAAGGATCATAAAGCGCGACTTCGCATACGATATCGACTTAATATCAAAAGTCGCCGGTGTAATAGTCAGCGTAATAACATTAACATTATTAGTAATTCAATCACAAAAGTAGAAATATTCATAACTTAGAATTGATCCTTTTAGTACGTTATTTTGCTTTTGTTCGAGTAACATCATCAGGGATAATTTGATAGTCTCGTTGTAACATATTTAATTATTTTAAAATAAAGGATTCTAAATTGACAGATGATAAAGCAATAAAAAGTGATTCAAATAAGGGATCGACTTTGACGTTTTTTGACTTAATTTCAGTTTTTATAAAAAACAGGAAGATGATCCTTGTTTTCACTTTTATGAGTTGTTTGATTTCTATAATACTCTACTTCTTTGTTTTTGATCTTATCTATTATTCGTCTGCAACTATAAAAAGTACATCTAAATCATCTGGTTTGTTAGGGGCACTTGATGCAGGATTGCCAGATATTGGTGGCCTTGATGATTTGGGGATTGGGGGAGGTAAGTCAGCGAAAGAATTGGCTTCGTATCAGGAAATATTGATGAGCAGGAGATGTCTAGAAGAGTTGATAAGGAAATTTGGCCTAATGGAACGTGATGAATATGATTATATGGAAGATGCAATCAAGGATTTTAGAGAAAACAAACTTAAGTTAACTCAAGAAAAGACTTCTGATGTTTTATTTGTTGGGGTTTTTGACAAAGACCCTGCTCTTGCCAAAGAAATGGTAGAGTTCTTGTTGCAAACTCTTAATAAGATTAATATAGAAATGTCAGTTACCAACGCCAAGAACAATAGATTATTTATTGAGAAAAGATATACTCAAGCAAAGTACGATTTGAGTCTTGTTGAAGACTCACTGAAACAATTTCAAATGATCTATGGTATTGCTCCAGATTTACAAATAAAGGCATCAGCACAATCTGTTTTTACACTAGAGGCTGAATTAAAAGCTGAAGAGATAAAACTTGATGTTATTAAGAAAATATTAAGTTCAGATCAACCAGAAGTTAAAATGCAGGAAGCAAAAGTATCCTCACTTAGAGAGAAAATTTCAGGAATTCAAAATTCAACTGATTTAAATGATTATTTAAGATTGGGTAACTCTCCAATAATTGCTATGTCGTATTTGAGACTGCAGCGTGACCTAGAAATCCAAACTAAAATTCTGACTTTTATGATACCTGTTTTTGAGCAGGCAAAAATTGAAGAACAAAGAGAAACACCGACTGTAATAGTTATGGATACCCCATACATTGCTGAAAAGAAAACAAAGCCAAAAAGGTTAACGATGGTTATTATATTTACATTTATGGGTTTTGGAGCAAGTCTGATTGGTTTTTTAGTATTAGATAAGATAAAAGATTTATCACTCAAGTTCAAAGTAAGCAGACCTTAGGATATCTTTCTGATGACCAAATCTAATTTTACGTTATTACAGTACATTGTTCTTTCTATAATATTTTTCAATATAATAGCGGTTATTAGATTCCCTGGATTTATATTCAGCGAAAGATACAATTACTTTATCCAGATATCTATTTTCTTTCTGATCACTTTCATGAACCTTGACCTTAACGGTTTATTGAGATTTAATGGCTTAAAATTTAGCATTTTGAATTTACTATCTTTCGCTATCATAATATCTTTTTTCCTTTCAAGTTTATATTTTAATTTAAGCAATAATCTAGACTTCTTATCACTTGTAAAATTAGCAACTTTTCCAATTATTGTATACTTTTTTTTTATTTATATTCCAAGGATAATATATCATAGACAAGGACTGTTCGAAAAATTGTTGAATTACTGGTTGTATTTCTCGTTATCATCAATTTTTGTTTCTCTTTTGGTTTTGTTAACAGGATTGGATGTATTCCAATATTCTGCTCATTCCACTGTGGGATTTTTCTATTATACGAATATATTTGCTTTCATCTTCACATTTACAATTCCTATACTAGTATACAAATACTTCACTAAGCAACTAAGCATACTCCCCTTCCTAATTTGTCTTATACCATCTTTCATTTGTTTACTATTCACTTTTAGCCGAGCAGGTTACATCGGGGCTTTGATTGGTTTGATTGTTTTAATTTACAAGAAATCAAGAACCCTATTTGTAGTGACAACACTCTTTTTGCTGCTAATTAGTTCTACAATAGTGATTCAGTTTGCTAGCGCAAAGGGGAGCGCATCCGCTTTTTCAAGGGCTCAAGTAATGCTTACAGGATATGATATGATCATAAATCATGGAGCTACTAATCTACTTTGGGGATATGGAGTTTTGAATAGTAAGAAGGTTTTCGTTCAGGAATTAACTTCAAATTTTGACGTTACAAGAGAAGAGACTGGTCCGCATAATTTTGTGCTTACTTTGGGTATTCAATTTGGAATGATTCTCACGACATCAGTTTTGTTTTACATTTTTATATTACTATTGAAATCTCAACTAAAAGTGAAAAGAAAATTAATTCTTTCTCAATATTTTAAAGTGAATTTAGCTCTTTCAGTTACGCTTGGAATATTAACGCAATGTGTAATGGAAGATATTGTGGTTTATCCCGAATTTTTTGTAATGCCCATGTTTCTATTGTTTCTGGGTTACTTGAATTTATATATTAATGACAATATGATGGAGATAAATGAAGAAACTGCTTAAGGTATTTTCGACTATTGTTGTGTTTTATATTTTGGTTAAGATAACTGATGTCACTAAAAATCTTATTGTTGCTTCAATATTAGGAGTATCTGTAGAAGCTGATGTATATTTGGGAATATTGAACATTCCTGATATTTTACTGATTTTAATCGGATTTGATTCGATAAAAGGTGTTTTGAACAGTGAATTTTCATCATTAAAAGCTAACGAAAATATAAAAGAACTATGGAGTTCTTTTTCAAAACTCTTTATGATTTTCAGCATTTTGGGACTGATATTCTTGACTGTATTTATTCTACTCCGAACAACTATTGTCGAAGTTTTGTTACCGGGATTTTCAGGAACCAAACAGCTTTTAGCTGTCAATGCATTTTTGATTATTACGCCGGTTTTCTTCTTTAAAATAATTTATAGTCTTTCACAAGCAGTTAGTAATGCGTTTCATAAATATTATGTTCCTATTGTTGCACCTGCCATAATCAATTTTGCAATTGTTGGTTCTTTGTTTGTCTATCCTGTTCAAGACAGTATTGTCTATAATCTAGCCTATGGGATTACGGTTGGAAATTTTCTTGTCATATGCATTATGCTGTATTTTAATATGCGATTGGGCGCAAGATTCTTAACTTTAGATGTTAAACCAGATAAGATAACTTTAAAGGTACTCAAGGGTATTTCAGTTATGGTTATTATGGTGATTATAAATCAGTTATATTTTGTTTCTCGAAACTTTTTTGCATCATTCATGTCTGATGGTTCAGTATCAGTTTTGAATTATGCTACAATGATACCAAATCTGTTTTCAGTTTCAATTTTCACCGTGTTCTTTAACGTTCTGTTGAGTGAAACCTCTACTTTACTTGCGGGTCAGAAATTGAACGATGCGAAAGACCTATTTTTCAACATAACATTTAGTATTTTTTATTTCATTATTCCCATTGCAGCAACATTGTTAATTTGTAGAAATAATGTTCTCGAACTAATATTTTTGAGAGGAAATTTTTCGCGTGATAATATTCAACTACTTTTTTCACCTTATAATTGGGAAGTTTTATCATTAATACCTTATGTTATATTCATAAGTTTTGTTAGCCTCTATCTTGCTGCAAAGAAATACGTATTAATGTCAAAAATAGGGGTACCAATATTCATATTTGGGATATTTCTGAATTATGTTTTGTCTAAATTTTTAGGATTGTATGGAATATCTTTGTCATATTTCATTATCAGTCTTGTTTACGCTTTCATGCTTTTTTACTTTTCAAAAAGTTTTTTGGGTGGCATAATAATCCAAATTCAGCAAATCTTAAAAATGACGGCTTCTGGAATTATTGCATTCTTACTTGTATTATTGATACATAATTTCATAGAATGGGAATTTTCTGAAAATGTTGTGCTCAGCATACTATACTCAGCATTTGTTTTTCTTTTTGTTTTTAGCTTCTATTTTCTTATTACTCATTACTTAAATGTGAATTATTTTAGAAGAATAGCTATATTACACAAAAGCAAAGTAGCAGAATAAATCATAAATAAACAACATTTTTAAAAAATTGAAGATAAATATAATTGGTACAGGATTGTTCAAATCAGGAGGTATGAAGATAATTTTTGAATATGCCAATAGATTATCAATTAAAGGACATGATGTAATATACTATTACCCTATTAAGCAGTATACTTTTGGAAAAGAAAAATTCATTTGTAAAGCGAGGCGATATTATGGAGCTGTTAAAGATCATTTACTTAATAAGCAAGAATTTAAGAACTTTTATAAGGTTGATTTTCCCCTAAAGACAATTCCTTTTATTTCAAACAAATTTGTTAGAGATGCAGATATCGTATTGGCTACTCAATGGCCTACTGCTTATGATGTTTATGACTTGTCTAATCAGAAAGGTAAGAAATTCTATTTTCTTCAGGATTACGAAATTTGGGGATCTGATGTTAACAGAGTGGATGCAGCACTATTTTTAGACTTATTTAAAATTACAATTTCGAATTACAATAAAGAATTCTTTCATAACCGATTTAATATTGATACATTTGTTATCCTAAACGGAATTGATTATGATTTGTATAATGTAGATAAAAAGAATTTTGAAAAAGATGAAATTGTCATTAGTTTTATCGAACATCATTTGGATTCCAAGGGTGTTAATATTGCTATCGAAGTTGTTGAGAAGTTACAGAAAGATAATAAGAACTTAAAATTTATTTGTTTTGGTCAGAATAAATATCACAAAATACCTGAGTTTGTTAAATTCTATCAGAATCTTACAGATGAAGATGTGGTAAGTAATGTATATGGAATTACGGACATATTTATTTATCCCAGTTTAAAAGAAGGGTTTGCTTTGCCTCCAGCCGAAGCAATGGCTTGTAAATGTGCAGTTGTTACAACTACAGTAGGAGCTGTTCCTGAATATTCTATTCATGAAAGAACCGCAATACATGTATCCCCAAATGAACCAGAACAATTGTATGCTGCCGTAGCCGATTTGTTACAGAATAAGAATAAAATTAAATATTTAGCAAACAATGCGTACAGTGATATAAGAAAAAAGTTGGACTGGAATGCTTCTGTAGCTTTGATGGAAGAATTATTCCAAAAAAGCTAAAATATATTTTTAAACTCTAAGAAGTGAGTATACGTTGATAATTGTAACAAATGTATTATTTTAATATAACAGTTTTGTTTATGAAAAAAGTTAAGAAAAAGATCAGGACGGTTATAAACTTTACAAAAGATTTCATAATACCGCCCAAAAAGAGATTTAACGAAATATATCAAAAGAATTATTGGGGAGACTCAGAATCCATTTCAGGTCCAGGCTCAAGATTAGAAGCTACTGAAACACTTAGAAATGAGTTAAAAATCTTATTCAATAAATTTAAAATTAAATCTTTGGTGGATGCTCCATGCGGTGACTTTAACTGGATGAAATTGGTGGATTTAGAAGGAGTAGATTATACTGGAGTTGATATAGTTGACGATATAATTAGTAACAATATAAAGTTGTACGCAAATAGTCATAAGAACTTTTATTGTAAAAATTTTATTTCTGAAATTGTACCGCAAGGAGATCTGATCTTATGTAGAGATTGTCTGCCTCACTTTTCAAATTATAATGTGAAAAAAGCTATTAACAACTTTATATTAAGTGACTCTACTTATTTATTAACTTCTTCTTATCCTGAATGCTCAGAAAATTTAGATATTATAACGGGTGAGTGGCGAAAAATCAACTTTAATATTAAGCCATTTAATTTTCCCAAGCCACTATATGTAATTAATGAAAAATCGCCCTTAACTTTAGAAAACGGACAAAACTTTGATAAATACCTCTATTTATATAAATTGTCAGATTTAAAAGAATACATATAACAATAGTTTTTTGATGATATTAATTTTCTTCACAACATCAGTTGGAAGAGATAATTTAGTTTTTAATTTAATAATCAAGAATAGTGAAAAAAGCATTAATTACAGGCATTACAGGGCAGGACGGCTCATATTTGACAGAGTTGCTGCTTAGTAAAGGCTATGAAATACACGGCATTTTGCGGCCGGCATCGATTTTCACCACCGATAGGATCGATCATTTATATAATGATCCCGAAATTAAGGATAAGAAACTATTCCTTCATTGGGGAGATATGACCGATTCAAGTAATCTCAATAGAATTCTGGACAAAGTTCAGCCGGATGAGATCTATAATCTGGCGGCGCAAAGCCATGTTAAAGTATCGTTCGATATCCCTGAATATACTGCGCAGGTTGATGCTGTGGGTACCCTTAGGTTTTTGGATGCTATCAAAGAACAGAATCTTAAAACCAGGTTCTATCAGGCTTCAACGAGTGAACTATATGGTAAGGTTGCCGAAATTCCTCAAAGCGAGACTACTCCGTTTTATCCACGGAGTCCATATGCAGCAGCCAAGCTATATGCATATTGGGTGACTGTTAATTACAGGGAAGCCTATGACCTGTTTGCGTGCAACGGAATTTTGTTTAACCATGAATCACCCAGACGCGGTAAAACATTTGTAACCCGAAAAATTACTCAGGCAGCAGCTAAAATAAAAGCAGGTTTACTTGATACGTTATACCTCGGAAACCTTAACGCAAAACGTGATTGGGGCTATGCACCGGAATATGTTGAATCAATGTGGCTCATATTGCAGCAGGATAAACCTGATGATTATGTTGTTGCAACGGGTGAAACGCATACTGTCCGTGAATTCTGTGAACACGCTTTTGGCGAACTTGGAATGACATTAAAATGGAAAGGAAAAGATGAAAAGGAAATTGGTATTTGCACCGAAACAGGAAAAGAAGTTGTAAAAGTTGATGAAAAGTACTACAGGCCTACAGAAGTTGAAATTCTTATTGGGGATCCAACTAAAGCAAGGAAAAATCTGGGATGGGAGCCAAAGACTAAGTTTAAGGATCTTGTAAAGATAATGGTCAGAGCCGATTACGAAAGTTTAAAGGCAGGTAAACAATGATGCTTAAAGATTCTAAAATATTCGTTGCAGGCTGCAGGGGATTAGTTGGTTCTGCACTGGTAAGGAAACTCAGGGCAGAAGGGTACACAAATATCTTAACTTCAACTAAAAATGAGCTTAACTTGATTGAGCAGAACTCAGTTAATAAGTTTTTTGAAGTAAATAAACCTGAATATGTATTCCTGGCCGCAGCAAAAGTTGGCGGAATTTTAGCGAACAATATTTATCCGGCTGAGTTTATTTATGAAAATGTAATGATCGAATCTAATATTATACACTCCGCATTTTTGAGCGGCGTTAGGAAACTGATGTTTTTGGGAAGTTCATGTATTTATCCTAAGTTTGCGGAACAACCGATAAAAGAATCATCACTCTTAACCGGAGAGCTTGAACCAACCAATGAGCCGTATGCGATAGCGAAAATTCTCGGGATAAAAATGTGTCAGTCATATCACAGGCAATATGGTGTAAATTTTATTTCTGCCATGCCCACAAATCTTTATGGCATAAATGATAATTTTGATCTAAATAATTCACATGTCCTGCCCGCGTTGATCAGGAAATTTCACGAAGCAAAGTTAAGTAATTCTCCTTCCGTGGAGCTTTGGGGTAGTGGAGCTCCATACAGAGAATTTCTTTTTGTGGATGAACTGGCAGATGCATGTTACTTCCTGATGCAAAATTACAATGAACCGGATATTGTAAATATTGGTACAGGTGAAGATATCACAATTAAAGAGCTCGCCGATCTTATCAGAAAAATTGTTGGTTTTGATGGAGAAATAATATGGGATTCAACTAAACCGGATGGAACTCCCAGGAAACTGCTTGATGTTTCAAAACTAAACTCACTTGGCTGGAAAAGCAACTTGTCACTACAAGAAGGTATCGAAAAAACTTATAATTGGTATCTTAGCACAGTATAGATAAATTATGACACTTAGCATAATTATCGTAAATTATAATGTCTATGAATTGCTGAAAAACTGCATTAAGAGTGTTAATGCAATTGTAACCGGCATCGAATATGAGATAATTGTAATTGATAATAATTCCCCTGATCGAGATATTGATTCAATCCTGCTCGATTTCCCTTATGTTAAGTATTTAACCCTGGAAAATAATCTAGGTTTTGCAAAAGCAAATAACAAAGCAGCGAAGGCAGCTTCAGGGAAGTACATATTATTTCTCAATCCGGATACACTTATTACCGATAACTTTATACCATACTTCATTAAGCAGCTTGAAGATAATAAAGATGCAGCCATTTGTGCCCCACAACTGGTATATTCCGATAATTCTTACCAATCCTCTACAGGACCCCCAATGGGTCTGTTCTATGATTTTCTTGAAGCGTATGGTCTGATAGGTGTTTATAGAAGCCAGGCTTCAAAGAAATATCTGTCTGAACCTGATTGTTTTTACAAAGTAGGCTGGGTAAGCGCTGCCTGTTTTCTTATTTCCAGGGAAATGTTTGAATATGCCGGAGGATTTACAGAAATTTACTTCCTCAATTACGAAGATATTGATTTGTGCCATAAAATACGGGGAGAGGGTTTTGATATTTTCTATTTTCCCAAATACAAATGTACACATTTAGATCACAAGAGCTTTGATACAAATTATGAATTGTTGGTATATAGCAGGTACTCCGGCAGACTAGTGTTTTTAAAACTTTATTTTGGAAGTATTAAGTATGCGTTATCTTTCCTTATCATAATTACGGGAATACTGCTAAAACTGTTGGTTGTAAATTTTGTCTATTCTAACCCCGAACGCGCCGCCAGAAGAAGGGGTTATTGGAGAGCTCTTAAAATGTATACAGGTATTGAGTAATATTCCAAGTATTTGTCAATTATTTAATCACTGCAAATATGAACTTTTTAGAACATCTTTATACAATATATGGATTTAAGTATAATAATAGTAAATTATAATGTATTTGATGATGTTCTAAAATGTATTGGCAGCATTTATGAAAACATCAGTAAACTTAAGTTTGAAATTATTGTTGTAGACAATAATTCAGCCAGAAGGGATATTGAAAGAATAAATGAATATTACCCTGAAGTAAAATTGATCTTAAACTCCGAAAATAAAGGTTTTGGATATGCCAATAATATCGGGGTATCATTTGCTGCCGGTGAGTATATCGTTCTTGTTAACCCGGATATAATTTTTCAGGATAATTCTCTTGAGCTTATGCTGGGTTTTTCCAGTGCAAACAAAGATATTGGCGTTGTTGGACCCGTACAAGTAAAACCAAACAGCGGAATTGAATATTATTACACATTCTTTCCAAGTATATATTCCAGGTTGATGCAGGAATTCAGATTATACATGACTGCCCCAATTATGAAAAAGAGATTCTTTAACTTCCTTGATGAAAATATCAAAACTGGTGTACCATTTGAAGTAGATTGGGTAATGGGGTCCTGTATGATGCTGAAACGGAAATTGTTCAATGATCTTGGTGGATTTGATGAAGCCTTTTTCCTCTACGAAGAAGAAACAGAGCTGGAGTACAGGCTAAAGAGTCTGGGGTTACGAAATTACATGCTCCCTGAAGCCAAAGTACTTCATAACCATCACAGTTCATCAGGAAAAATCGGAGCAAATTTCGTTCATTACCATGAATTCAGAAGCAGGATCATTTTTGATCATAAAAGATTTAAAGGAATGAAGTATGTTGTTCGGAAAATATTAATATTATCCGCATTGTGGTTAAGGATAATATATTTTCTGCCAAAATCATTGTTCTGTGATAAATCAAAAAAGAAATTAAAAATAAATACGGAATTGCTAAAATTTTGTTCACAGTCTAAAAAGAAAATATTGTCCGATAAATATAATTACGATGCTAACCTACATTTATTTGTATAACTCCAATTAAATATTATAAATTACGAAAGCAAATGAAGATCTTAGTAAATTCGACGGCTATGGATGCACGAGGTGCCTTTTCTGTTATGGATTCTTTCCTGAAAGAAATGAATCATCATTATAATGACTTTCGAGATAATGGTATAAAAATGCTTTTTCTTGCAGGTAACGAAAAATTATGCAGGCACAAAAATGATCTTTTAGAAATTGAATTTAATCCATTTCCAAAAAAAAGTTGGTTTCATAAATGGAAATATGAGCGAATTATTTTACCTGAACTATTCATAAAAGGAAACTTTGACGTGTATCTTTCGATGCAGAATTATGTACTGAAGAATATCAATAAGAAACAATTTGTTTTAATGCATCAACCGATACCGTTTTCAGATCTCAAATGGAAAGATCTTGAGTTATTGAATTGGTTTAAATACAATATTATTTTCAAGATCCTTTTAAAAAGACAAAGGCAGCTTGTCAGTGGTGCGATAGTTCAAACAGCATGGATGAAACAAGCACTGATTGATAAATTTGAATATAATTGTCCGGTCAAAATCATTCGACCTGCTGTGAATAATATAATGAATAATACTAAACCTTTGCCCGGAGAATTATTGGATTTATTTAAAGTAAATAGTATCAAATTAATATATCCAACAAATCTTGAAAAATACAAGAACAATCAGAGATTGATCAATGCAATAAATGGATATAACAACAGTACCAACAAAAAAATAGTTTTATATCTAACAATCCCCGGAAAATCGACTGAATACGTTAAATATATAAACAAGATACAATATGAAAGTATAATGACTTTGTATACTAACATGGATGCAATGATTTTTCCCTCACTTACAGAAACTTTAGGGTTGCCATTACTTGAAGCACAATACGCAGAAATACCAATTCTCGCAGCTGACCTTCCTTATGCAAGAGAAGTTTGCGGAAATGAGTGTATTTATTTTAATCCACGAAGTACTCTTTCAATTATAAATGCATTAAATGTATATGTTGAAAATACAAAAGTATTCAAGTATAAAAGTAATACAATCAAAGGTTCGTATTATGATTATATTAAATTTATCAGTGATACTGTAATTACCCGTTAATATTGGTTAATATCAAAAATATTATCAAAAAGTTATTAAACCTTGCTGCTGGGGTGAAATTTCCCAAAAATTCCAAACCATCGGACCAAAATATAAAGTCAGTTTTAGTTATATCCCTCTATTTTGCTGGTGATTTGCTCTTCCATTCTGCTGTAATAGAAATGCTGAAAAAGATTTATCCCCACGCAGAAATCGATCTGTGGACCAGGACTTCTTCTGCAGCATTACTTAAAAACGATCCCCGCATAAATCAATTTATAATTTACGATAATATCAAAACAACTGATTACAGAAATAGTTCATCCCTTGATAAAACTGAATACAGTAACTTAATTAACGACTTAAAGAAAAACAATTACAGCCTTGTTATTGATCTTACAGGAAAAAAATCTACTGCTTCAGCAGTTAAGCAAATTAATGCAGATTTCTCCATAGGCCTGAACTATGACTATCGCGGTTATTGTTATGATAAATTTGTGTATTTAAATACCGCTTCTGAAAAGGGACATTTGATTGACAAGTATTTGAATGTCATTCAAAAGGGTTTGAACATCAATACAAATGAATGGAGTAAACTTCGGTCAGAAGTTAAAACTAAACCCTATATCTATTCAGATGAAAATACAGCAAAGGAGGTAGATAAACTACTTCTCAATATGGGTTTGATGGGTAGGGAATATATAGCTATTCATTTAACTTCTGGCTGGGCTGCAAAAGAACTTCCTTTAAATACATTTTCAGAAATAATAATGAATTTGGAATCTACGGGTAAGGCATATATTTTTGTTGGTGATGCCAATGACAAAAAGAGGGTTAAGGAAATCGATGCAATGCTTGACATGAAATATGATTTAATGAAAAAGTTTGCAAATACTGATTTTAAAAGATCCTCTGAATTCATACGCAAAGCTTCATTGTTTATAGGCAGTGATTCTGCGCCGCTTCATATTGCCGCCGCATATGAAATTCCATCAATTGCGCTTTTTGGTCCCACCAATCCGGGCTTTTCTGCACCTGTAGGGCACAATGTAAAAGTAATTTATCACAAACTGCATTGTTCTGCTTCGGAAGATAAACAATACTGCACAAGAAATGGCGGATTTACCTGTCCGCTTTATGAATGCATGATAAGTATCTCTTCAGCAGAAATTATTAATGCTGTAGATCTTCTTTGGAGTAAAGGAAAGGTTAAGACCGCTGATGAGTAAGATCAATCTGCTTTTAGTAGTGTGCAATAATGAATTTAACGGAACAGAACGCTATGTTGTGGATCTTGCTAAAAATCTTAACAAAGATGAGTTCAATGTAATTGTTGCTACACCAATGGAAGGTCCTCTTTCTTTGGTTTTAAAAGAAAACAATATACGCGAAGAAATATATAATAACGGTAAAAAATACTATTATTCGTTTAAGGGCTTACATAACCTTTTCCGTATAATGAAAGCGAACAAGATCGATATTGTACACGCAAATGCTAAATTTCATCCGTGTATTGCCGCAATGTTTGCAGGTGTAAAACTCAAAATAGAGACCAGGCATGGTATTTTCTATTCTAAAAAGCAGCTCGAAAATTTATCCTTTCCACGAAAGATGTATGAATACACCAAGCAGTTCTTTGTTGATGATTTCATCGCCACATCTGAAAATGACAAGGAAACATTGATAAAGTACTTTAATATCAGCAGGAAGAAAGTATCAGTGCTGTTCCTTGGGATAGATTTTGAAGATATGGAAAATAGAAGTGAAGGTTTATTCAGCTATAAACCATATGACCCTTCAAATGAGTTCATTATCGGCCATATAGGCAGGTTAACATATCAAAAGGCGCAGGAGTACCTACTTGAAGCATTCAAAATTATTGCAGGTAAATTTGAAAAAGCGAGACTTGTAATTGTTGGCAGCGGAGAAAATGAAAGTACCCTGAAAAAGTATATCGAAGAAAACTCCCTGAACGACAAAATAGTTTTCAAAGGTTATATAAAAGATATTTACAGGGAAATGCAGACATATCAAGTTCATGTTCTTACATCCCGGTACGAAGGTACCGGATATGTTAATCTGGAAGCCATGGCTTTGGGGGTGCCGGTTATTACTTCAAACGTTGGAGGTGCTGCAAATTTCTTCACATCCGGGAAAGATTCAATAATAACTGAAGTAGAAAATCCAGGCTCGACAGCTGAAGCAATCGGGAAAATAATTTCTGATGAAAAGCAAAGGGAATTACTGATCAAAAATGCATTTAACACTGTAAAAAACTATTCTGTTCAAAGGATGGCCGGTGAAACATCCGTATACTACAAAAACATGCTGAAAGCCCTTTCAAAATAGCAAAATCATATCATTTTACCCTAAAAACTCCATATTTAGTGATAAATAATAGAATTGTATTAAATTGCAGATAATCTAATATTTGCCGATTATCTATGTCTAAGAAAAAGCAGTTTGATCTACGTATAGTAAGCCAGCCTTTTTACCCAGAAATGGTAAGTTCGGGTCAGGCATTAACAGAATTAGCGGAAGAATTAACATCTTATGGACTTAAAATTAAGGTTATTGCATCACAGCCTACAATTTTAGAGAATAGTAAAACCGTTCCAAAGATAATTGAATATAAAGGTATTCATATATTAAGGACCTGGTCAACAAGATTCCCTAAGTTATCGTTTGCAGGTAAATTCATAAACCTGATCACATTTTTCATTACTGCATCGTTTGATATTCTGTTTCATGATAGAAAAGTACCGCTGCTGCTTGTTACAAACCCGCCATATATGGCGCTGATTGGATGGTTAAATAACCTGTTGAACGGAACAAAGTACGGGGTACTTCTATTTGATATTATGCCGGAACAGGCTGAACTTCTTAATATGGTAAAACCCGGCGGTTTTCTTTCTAAATTATGGAGGAAAATAAATAAACTCTGGTATATACGGTCTTCGTATGCGGTAGTGTTAAGTAAAGATATGCTGCAGGGAGCTATTGAAAACGCAAATCTAAAAGGAACCAGGTACGAGGATGATTGCAGAAAAAAAACTCACATTATTCATGTGTGGTCAGATGACAGGGTTATTAAACCAAAAGCTAAATCAGAGTCAATTTCTGCTGAAGATCTCAATGTAAAAGATAAACTTGTAGTTCAGTATTCAGGAAATCACGGAAGATTTCATGATATTGAGTCAATACTCAAAATTACTGAGCGATTTGCAGATGAAGAGAGAATAATTTTCCAGTTCATCGGAGAAGGATTCAAAAAGAAAACCGTAGTTAATTTTAAGAATGAAAAGAATTTAAATAATATCTATATCAGCACATATGTACCAAAAGAGAAGTTGCAGGATTCCCTTGCTATGGCAGATTTAGGTGTAATAGCGCAGCTTCCTGCGCAGGAAAGAGTATGCTATCCTTCCAAACTTCTTGGCATTATGTCTGCCGGCAGGCCGGTACTCGCAATCTGTTCGCCTGAAAGCGATATGGCCAGAATGATCAAAGAGTTTGATATGGGCTTTGTTATAAACAACGGTGATACGGAATCAGCAGTTGAAGTTCTAAATATATGTCTTAATGATCCCGGATTATTGAAAAATAAAGGGAATAATGCTTTTAATTATCTTAATCAGAATTTCACTTTAAGTTCTGCGGCAAAAAGTTATTTTAAACTGATAAAAGAATTCAGTTAGTTTTTTTAAGGATAATTTGAAGGTAAATCTTATTGTCAAAAAGATCAGAAAAAATATTACTTATAGTATCAGACTTTGTGACAATAAACGCAGCCTGGATACTTTATTACCTTGTCAGGGTTGAATCCGGCTGGATACCAAATACTGCGCCAACTACGTTTCTTATTCCATTGGCGGCTGTTTATTTTTACTGGATCATAATTTTTTCTTTTGCCGGACTTTACCAGCATTGGTTTGTGAGATCCCGGTTTGATGAGTTTGCATCAGTATTAAAAACTATTTCTTTCGGTTGTTTTATCCTGTTCTTTCTAATATTCCTTGATGACGCTATGAGCGATTCAAGAGCGATTTCCAGGTTTCTGATACTGATCTATTGGAGCTTAATGATCATAAGTGTTGGAGCCGGCCGAATAGTTATACGGAGTTTCCAGATGACGCTTCTGCAGAAGGGGATCGGCCTGCGGAATTCCATCATTGTCGGTTCAGGTAAACGAGGTAATGAACTTATGAGCCTGTTGAGTAAGTTCCCTCAGTTAGGTTACAAATTTTCCGGTTTCATTTCAGTTTATAAAATAAAACCTGAAAAAGATATCCTTGGCGATATATTATCGCTAAAGAAGATCATTGAAAGTCAAAAAATATCAGAAGTGCTGATTGCGCTGGAAGAATCAGAAAAAGATAAACTCTTTGAGATAATCAGGTATTGCCAGGAAACAGAAGTTAATCTTAAGATAATGCCGGATACATATGAAATTGTCAGCGGGTTGGCTAAAACAAATCAGCTTTATGGTGTTCCGTTCATTGAAGTAATGCCGGAAATTATGCCATATGGCTCAAAATTATTCAAGCGTGTACTGGATGTTATCATATCTTCAGTTCTACTGATAGTACTTTCTCCGCTGCTGTTGGTCATAATATTAGCCATAAAACTTTCTTCCAGGGGACCTATTTTTTATACACAGGTAAGAGTAGGCAGGAACTCGAAGCATTATAATATGTACAAATTCAGATCAATGGTTAAAGATGCTGAGGAATATGGCCCGGAATGGGCAGGTGAAAGAGATCCCCGGATCACAGGAGTAGGAAAGTTGATTCGTAAGGTATATCTTGATGAAATACCGCAGCTTTTGAATGTTCTTAAAAATGAAATGAGCATCGTGGGTCCAAGACCTGAAAGACCATTTTTTGTTGATAAACTAAGCAGTGAGATCCCTTATTACTACAAACGATTAAGCGTTAAACCCGGAATTACAGGATGGGCGCAGATCAAGCACAAATATGATTCTTCACTTGATGACGTTAAGGAAAAACTTAAATATGATTTCTACTACATTGAAAATATGTCTTTAAAACTTGATTTTAAAATAATGGTAAATACATTTTTAGTCATAATTTTTATGAAAGGCCACTGATTTATTTTATGGAATTAAAAAATATTCAAATGGTAGATACTAAAACCCAGTATCTGAAAATTAAAAAAGAAATTGATGCTGCTATACAAAGTGTTATAGATAGTACTCAGTTCATACAAGGACCCGCGGTTAAGTGTTTTGAAAGTAACGTTGAAAAATACCTGGGAGCAAAACATGCAATTGGCTGCGCATCCGGAACCGATGCATTGCAAATTGCTATGATGGCACTTGATATCAAACCCGGTGATGAGATATTAACTACACCATTTACTTTTGTTGCTACCACCGAAACAATTGCAATTTTGGGTGCGGTTCCTGTTTATGTTGATATTGATCCAAAATCTTACAACATGGATGTAAGTAAAATTGAAGCAAAGATCACATCTAAAACCAAAGCCATTATGCCTGTTCATCTCTACGGGCAGCCTTGTGATATGGATCCAATTATGGATATTGCAAAGAAGCATAAACTGTATGTTATAGAAGATGCGGCACAGGCATTTGGAGCGCAGTATAACGGCAAAATGATCTGCACTATAGGCGATATCGGATGTATCAGCTTTTACCCGAGTAAGAATCTCGGTGCTTTTGGTGATGGGGGAATGATCACAACTAATAATGACACTCTTGCAGAAAAGATAAGGATGATAATTTCACACGGTTCAAAAAAGAAATATTACCACGAAACCCTTGGTGTAAACAGCAGGCTTGATTCTATTCAGGCTGCAATACTTGATGTTAAGCTCAAGTATCTTGATAAGTATTGCCAAGCCAGGCTTGATGCTGCTATGAAATACAACGAAAAGTTTAAGGGTATATTCGAAACTCCGTTTATAATGCCGGGAGTTAAGCATATATTCCACCAGTATTCCATCAGGGTTAAGAACAGAGATAAAATGATGGAATTCCTGAAGTCTCAGGGAATCCCTTCAATGATATATTACCCTGTGCCGCTACACATGCAGGAAGCCTACAAGTATTACTACAAACCGGGAGATTATCCTGTATCAGAAGAAATTGCTAAGGATATTATCTCGCTTCCTATGCACACAGAATTGACCGATGAACAGATAGATTTTATTGCTTCAAAAGTAATCGAATTTAATTCACTCCAATAAATAGTGTAATTTGAAAAGAGCATTAATAATAATTCCAACCTACAACGAAGCTGAAAATATTGTAAATATTATCAATGAGCTTCTTGCGCTTGTATGCGGCGGAGTTTCTATCGATATCCTGGTGGTTGATGATAATTCCACTGATGGAACCGCTATGCTTGTTAAGAATCTCAATAGTCAGCGGATACACATAATAGAAAGACCCGGCAAAATGGGTCTGGGTACTGCTTATATCAGAGGTTTTAAATATGCCATAGAACATAGCTACGATTATGTTTTTGAAATGGACGCTGATTTTTCGCATGATCCCGACGCAGTACCTGCATTTTTTGATAAGCTCAAAGAATATGATGTGGTTATAGGTTCCCGTTACATTGAAGGAATTGCTGTTGTTAACTGGCCATTGAGCCGCTTGATGATTAGCATAGGAGCAAGTTATTATACCAGGATGATAACTTTCCTCCCCGTCAAAGATGTTACCGCCGGCTTTATGGCATACAGGGTTGATTCATTAAAACAGATCGATTTTGATAAGGTACATTCAAATGGCTATTCCTTTCAGATCGAAATGAAGTTCAGAATGTGGAAAAAGGGTTTTAAATTGGTCGAGATTCCCATCGTATTTATTGATAGGAGAGCGGGCGTTTCAAAAATGTCAAGGAAAATTGTTTACGAAGCTATGTTCATGGTTTGGAAACTGAAGTTGAAGTCAATATTCAATAAATTATAAATTTTAAAGATCTGATATTGGTTGATATATCTGTAATAATAGTTAATTATAACGTAAAAGAACTGTTAGAACAGTGTATCAATTCTATTCTTAAAGCTGCTGAAGGACTTAAAGTTGAAATAATTGTAGTTGATAACAACTCATTTGACGGAAGCATTGAATACCTGAAGAATAAATTTCCCTCACATCCATCACTTAAGCTGATTGAAAGTCCAATAAATCTTGGTTTCGCAAAAGCTAATAACCTTGGTGTGAAAGAAGCTAAAGGTGAATACCTTTTAATACTGAATCCTGATACTATATTGCAGGAAGATACCCTGGCTAGCTCACTTAAATTTTACAAATCTACTCCCGGTATCGGGGCTATGACCTGTAAGCTGATTCTGCCAAACGGCAAGCTTGATCTTGCATGCCGAAGAAGCTTCCCTACACCGGCAGTTGCGGTTTACAGAATAATGGGCTTAAGCAGACTTTTCCCAAAAAGTAAAACATTCGGCAAATATAACCTTACATATCTTGACGAGAACAGTACTTATGAAGTGGATGCAATTGTAGGCGCATTTATGCTGATCAAAAAAGATGTATATGAAAAGGTTAAAGGTTTTGATGAAGATTACTTTATGTATGGCGAAGATCTTGATCTTTGTTTCAGAATCAAAAAGGCGGGATATAAAATATATTATTTCCCCGATACATCAATTATCCATTACAAAGGCGAAAGCACTAAAAAAAGCAGCATTAGTTACGTGAATAATTTTTACGGGGCAATGCAGGTTTTTGTTAAAAAGAATCTCAATACCAGCTTCTGGCTTATGAACCTGCTTATAAGAATATCCATTATTTACAGGGCATCAATTTCATATTTATCCAGACTGGTTAAAAATAATTACCCGGTTCTTCTGGATTTTTTGTTTATTGTCAGCGGAATGATCCTCGCTATTTACCAGCGATTTGAATTCTTCCCGCTGGAAGCATATACACTGGTAATTTTTGTTTATACATTTGTTTGGCTTATTACTTTGGCTCTAAGCGGGTCGTATAATAAGCTTGAAAAATTTTCTCTGGTTAAACCTTTAAATGGTATTCTTATTGGTTTTTTTGTAAACTCTTCATTCACATATTTTTTCAACGAATACGCTTTTTCCAGGGCCGTAGTTCTTAGGACTGTTGTCAATACTTACCTGTTTATTGCGGCATGGAGACTCATTGCGAAGATAGTGAAGTATTCCAAAAGCAGAAGTATTTTTAAAACTACCAACACACTTATAATAGGGAAAAATGAAGAAACTGAAAATTTCATTACAAAACTTAAGACCAGGGTAGATAGCGAGTATGATTTTATCGGATATATTTCTCCAAATTCAGGACATACCGAAGGTTTTATAGGTAACTTAAACAATCTCCAGGATATTGTTATATCAGAAAAGATCAAAAATATAGTTTTTGC
Organism: Ignavibacteria bacterium UBA2360; assembly: GCA_002344125.1. Classification (GTDB taxonomy): domain Bacteria; phylum Bacteroidota; class Ignavibacteria; order Tepidaquicellales; family OLB5; genus OLB5. The sequence continues at coordinate 157,874 of DDTQ01000009.1, forward strand.
GAAAAATGAGCTTACCAATCAGCAAATACTTGATATGATGTGGTCCCTGAAAGATATGAATATCAGTTTTAAAATACTTGCAGGTGATAGTGATATCATTTTGGGTAAATCAGCTCTGGATAAAATTGATGATATTTATCTAATGCAGATTGAATATAATATCAATAAGAAATTCAATATATTTGTAAAACGAATTTTTGATGTTTTACTGGGTTTATTTTCATTATTCACAATTTATCCGCTATCGCTTATAGTTTCAAAAATGCCCGCTGTTTACAGAAGGCATGAAAAATTCTTTAAAAAACTGCTGCTTATTCCGCGTGTTGTTACCGGAAAGTACAGTTTTGTTGGCAGGGCAACCTGGGATATGCCGCAGCAGGGAATGCAGTATCTGGGCAAAAACGGGCTGACGGGACTTGTCCAGATTAACCTCCACAGGAACCTGAGCGTTGATGAGATCGAATATTTTAATTTTTATTATGCTAAGAACCAGTCACTTGCACTGGATATTGAAATACTATTGAAGACTTTATCTTTATTTTTATTTAGAAAGAACGTACCAAACCTATGAGCAAGAACGTATTGGAATTTGAAAAACCTATCATTGAGCTTGAGCACAAGATAGAAGAAATGCGTGCCCTATCCGATAGCCTTGATATCTCTAATGAAATTGGAAAGCTTGAAAAGAAAGTTAATGAACTGAGAACATCAGTTTACAAAAACCTCACACGCTGGCAGATAGTCCAGATAGCAAGACATCCTGAAAGACCCTACAGTCTTGATTACATTTATTTAATGACCGAGAACTTCATCGAAATGCATGGCGATAGAGCCTACGGCGATGATAAAGCTGTTGTTGGCGGATTCGCAATGCTTGAAGGCAAACCTGTTATGATAATTGGCCAGCAAAAGGGCAGGGATACTAAATCAAATATATACCGCAACTTTGGAATGATGAATCCAGATGGATACCGCAAGGCACTTAGGCTGATGAAGCTTGCTGAAAAATTCAATAGACCCGTAGTTACGCTGATCGATACTCCCGGCGCGAACCCCGGCATTGAAGCCGAAGAACGCGGACAGGCGGAAGCTATCGCAAGGAATATTATGGAAATGAGCAGGCTTAAAGTGCCCATCATTGTTTGTATAATCGGCGAAGGAGCATCAGGCGGAGCGTTTGGCATTGGTGTTGGTGATAGGATCCTTATGCTTGAATATTGCTGGTACTCTGTTATTTCACCGGAATCCTGCTCAAGCATACTTTTCCGCTCGTGGGAATACAAAGAACAGGCAGCGGAAGCTCTGCAGCTTACAGCCAATGACCTGGTTAAACATAAAATTGTTGATAGAATTGTAAAAGAACCCGAAGGCGGAGCGCATCGTAACCACAAAGAAGCAGCAGAGCTGCTTAAGGCTGCTATTCTTGATGAATTGAAGCAGCTTGAAAAAACTGATCCCGATAAATTCCTTGACCAGCGCACCAAAAAATACAGCGTTATGGGTTATTGGGAAGGTTAATAATTTAAATCCATTACTTAAAAAATGAATACTGATATTGTTGATAAACAGGCTAAGTTCCTTGTAAAAGGGGCGAAGCCTCTGCATGGTTCCATCCGCATAAGCGGCGCTAAAAATGCCGCTTCAAAACTTATTATTGCTTCACTTCTGACTGATGAACCCGTTAGACTGATAAATGTTCCTGTAAGTATAAGCGAAATTAAAGTTACACGAAGGATTATTGAATCACTAGGTGCGAAGTTTTCTAAGTTCACCAATGATGAACTGATTGTTCAAACTAAAAAGATACACGATATTTCTTTTTCAGCGTCACTGGGACTTATTAACAGGATTGGCGTACTTACTGCGGGTCCGCTATTGCTCAGATCAGGCGAAGCCAAGATACCCAAACCCGGCGGCGATCAAATTGGTGCAAGACCCATTAACTTCCATCTTGATGCGTTGATAAAACTTGGCGCTAGTGTAAAAGAGCACAAGGATTTTTATCTGCTCAAAGCGAAGCGCCTCATTGGCACCGATATAACCTTGCCATTCCCTTCAGTTGGCGCCACTGAAAATATTATCATAACCGCTTCGCTTGCCATAGGCAAAACTACAATTCACAATGCGGCAATTGAACCCGAGATCATGGATCTCATTATGCTTCTGCAGAAGATGGGCGCGATAATTGATGTTAAAACTGACCGTACAATTGTTATTACGGGAGTGGATAAACTCTGCAGTGCGGAGCACCGCGTGATACCCGATAGACTCGAAGCTGCATCATTTGCATGTGCTGCTATTGCGTCAAAAGGGGATGTAACCATCCAAGATGCGCGCCATGCCGATATGATTACATTCCTTAATACCATCAGGCTCATAGGCGCAGAGTATGAAGTACTCAAAGATGGTATCAGGTTTTATTACAAAGGAGACCTGAAACCAATATCAATTGAAACAGACGTACACCCCGGATTTATGACTGACTGGCAGCCGCCTATGACCATTTTGCTTACACAGGCCAACGGTATCAGCACACTGCACGAAACAGTTTACGAAAACCGGTTTGGTTATATTAAAGAGTTAAACAAAATGGGTGCGGCTATTGAACTCACTAACGATTGCCTGGGCACTCCCTGCCGCTTTAACGGAACCAATTACTACCACAGTGCAGTGATAAAAGGTAAAACACCGCTGCACAGCGCCGAAATAAATGTGCCAGATATCCGCGCTGGATTTTCATACTTAGTTGCGGCAATTCTTGCCAAGGGTGAAACCCTTGTACACGGAATCCATTACATCGATAGGGGCTACGAGAACATTGATAAAAAACTCCGCAAACTCGGCGTGAAGATAAAGAGGGTGTAATAATTTCGTATAATTAAGATGAAAAATTATATTTTTTTGCTTAAAGCATTTATCTTCTAATTTTTCGCCTACAAAAATGAAAAGTAAAATCGTCTTCTATTTTATCCTTTCTGTTCTGTCGTTGGTAAATTCCAAATATATATTTGCTGCTGATACAAATGCAATTTCATACTTTCCATTACAAATTGGGAATGTATATGTTTACAATGTATCTATCACTCAATCCGGCCAGCCGCCACAGTCCACAATATACAGAGGATCAGTTATTGCGGATACTTTACTCTTAAACAATAGGTATTTTAAGTTATCAGGTTTTCCAAAATATGTGACAGGGTGGTATAGAGTTGATTCACTCACCGGCAGCCTTATGAAGCTTGATACTACAAATAATTGTCCCTATTATGTTTCAGAAACATTTGTGGATAGTCTCGCTGCTTTGCAGTGTAACAACATAAAAATCAGTGGTCAAACACCAATTTATACCCAGTTTACTTGCAATACATTTGATACATTAAGTATCTTCTCATCTCTTACTCTTAAAAAAATATTTAAATATTATTTCTTTTTTTCTTCTTCACAAACTACCTATAATACTCATTATGCGAAGAATATAGGTATGTATAGATATTATTCCTCTGGTTCTTATGGATTCAATTTTAGCATCTCAAACAGTTCACTAAAAGGATGTGTTGTGAACGGGGTACTTTATGGTGATACTACGATACCTGTGAATGTAATACGTAAAAACTTTTTTCCTTTAGCAATTGGTAATAGATATATTTATCTGAAAACGTGGAGCTCATTAAGCGGAGGCGGTTCAAAGATCGAGACATTTATAATTAATGCTGATACTATAGCTTATGGTAAAAAATATTTCAGAGCTGAAAATTTTCCTTTCATTGATAATAAGTGGATTAGAGTGGATTCAATAACGGGCAGTTTATATAGTTTTGATAGAAACAACAGCTGTTCTTTTTACGACCATGAAATGATTATTGATAGTTTGCTGGCAGGATTGGGTGATTCTACCAAGAACTGCTTATCGTTTAATTCCCGTTCTGAATGTTCTGATACTTCATATATTAATTTGTTTGGAAAACTTGTACAAAAAAAGAAGTTTGATGTTAATTGTTCAGTCCCGCCTGTATCCACCTGCAGCTCATACCGGATTTATTTAGATTCGATAGGACTATACCGTTATAGCAATGCTTCCTCAGGAGGTGGAGGAAGCGGAGTCGTTTCATGGGTACTAAGGGGTGGTATTTTAAATGGGACAGTTTTCGGTGATACTTCTACAGTAATCGGCATAAACAATATTACATCTGAAGTTTCAGATAAATATGATTTATCTCAAAACTATCCAAATCCTTTCAACCCTGTTACAAATATTGAATTTGAAATACCTAAGAAGTCATTTGTAAAACTGATTATATATGACCTATTAGGCAGCGAAATGGAAACCCTGGTAAGCGAAGATCTTTCACCGGGAAAATATAGTTCATCATGGGATGCATCTAAGTATTCAAGCGGTGTATATTATTATAAGCTTGTAACAGATAGTTACTCAGAATCAAAAAAAATGGTGTTGATTAAGTAATGGAATTATTTAAGAAACCTTGTTTCTAAGGTTGCTGAAGTGAAAAAATGCATCCCGCTACGCAAAAGCGTGGAACTGCAAGAAACGCAGAAAGTAAAAAACAAAAATGAAATTCGAGTGAATTAGTGCAATTAGTGTCTAAGTTTCTAATATTCATGTTCCGCTGCGCGGCACAGGCACAGGGCAGGAATGGCAATAAAGTGCCAACAAAAAACCCCACTGGACTTTCCAGTGGGGTTCTTTGGTTTTATAACTGTACGATTTGTGCTTAATGTTTCTGTGCTTTTTATATCTCAGCAGTATGCTTAATTACTGCCGCTTTCGTGTCTTATTTATTTTACTCACCTATTTTTACCAGTTTAGGCTGGTATTTCAGCTTTGTTAAAGATTTCAGATCTTTCTTTGCGGATTTTTCTTTTTCATACAATCCCACCAGTACCTTATAGGTTACTGTTTTTGTGTTTGTATTGGGATCTGTAACCGCTATTTCTTCAAGAAATATCTTGGTGAATCCGTCGCGTTCCAAACGGCCGATTCTTCTATCGGCAAGCGATTTATCGGTATATTCACCAACTTCTATTGAGTTACCTTTAACAACTGCCAGTTGGTTTGATATGTCATAGAAACGGATCAGTGAATCTATGTCATTTATCTGCTGAAAGAGGTTTGATTCTTTTTCTTTATCCTCTTCTGTTTTCGGTGTTACAACCTTGATCTTTAAGTTACCGTTCTGTTTCAGGTTCTTATTCAGTTCAAAGTCACTTGAAGTACCGTCTTCGCCTTCAAATTCAACGAACACCTTTGATTCAGCTTCAACTTTGCCGTTTATAAGCTCGGTTGTTTTGAACTCATTGGTATCAATTTCTGTGATATCAATTTGTTCATGGGGATCAATACCCTGGCGAAGCATTTCAGCTTCTTCTTCAGTTATTTGCTCTATCTTTACCTCGGTAGTACCGCCCATTCCTATTGCTTCCTTGGAAGCTTTGGAAAGATCTATGATCCTTCCTTTTATAAATGGGCCCCTGTCATTAATTCTTACTACGGTATGGAGATTATTCTCTAGATTTGTGACCTTCAACAGGGTATTGAAGGGCAAGGTTTTGTGAGCCGCCGTGAAATCGTAGGTATCAAAACGTTCGCCATTGGCTGTTTTTCTACCATGGAATCCAGGGCCGTACCACGAAGCCTCGCCGGTTTCCACAAAGCTGGAGCCGGTAGGATCTCCGTTTGAGTAAGCACTTTCTGATATTGCACCCGTAAGCACGAGTTGTACAGTTAAAAAAGAGAAGAACCACAAGATTCTTGTTTTAAACAATGCATCTCCTTTCGTTTTTTGTTAATGAAATGACTGTCCTATAGCTTACATAGCATATTATATCATCATCATCCGGACAGTCTTGCTCGTTCAGTATTGTCTATTGCAATACGTCTTGGAGCGTCTCTTTTTTAATTGGCGCGCTTTGCGCCAAACTCTATATTTAAAGAACAAAAATTCAGTATGCCAACCTTGTCCATAGGGCAGGGGAGACATAAAACCTGTTTATATATTTTTTATCTGATAAAACCAGATGAACCTTGAAATCAGGCTTCGCCTGATTGAAATCCCGCCCTGGCGGGAGTAAACTCTATTTTTGTGTAACCTGAAACATTTAACCTGCAACATGTAACCTGCAGCATGTAACCTTCAGCCTACTTAACCTGCTTCATGTTCAGGATTCTTTCCTTGCCATCAAGGAATGTGAGCCAGCCGTATTTATCGTTACCTTCTTTTACTACGTCAAAGAAAGCTTCCTGCATCTGCTTCGTGATCTTGCCCGGCATACCGTTGCCAACTATCATTTTATCAACTGAACGGATAGGTGTAATTTCAGCGGCAGTTCCGCAGAAGAAAATCTCATCTGCCATGTAGAGCATTTCTCTCATCAAACTGCCTTCTTTTACTTCATATCCAAGATCCTTAGCCAAAGTCATTATGGATTTTCTGGTAATACCGCTCAATATACCGTTATGGATACCCGGGGTATATAAAATCCCATCCTGAACTATGAAAAGATTCTCACCTGAGCCTTCGCCAATATAGCCGTTCACATCAAGCGCAATTCCTTCACTGAAACCGTTTACAATCGCTTCCATTTTGATGAGCTGGCTGTTCATATATGCGCCGCCTATTTTAGCCATCGTAGGCGTTGTATCAGGCGTGCTTCTCCTCCAGGAAGATACACATACGTCTATACCGCTTTCATGCGCGCCTTGCCCTAAGTATGAGCCCCATTCGTATGCTGCAATGGTAAGTTCAACCGGATTTTTCAGCGGATTCACATTCAGGTCTTCATAGCCCCTGTATGCGATTGGGCGGATATAACAGTTTTCAAGCTCGTTTATCTTGATAGTATCTACTATCGCTTCAAATATCTCCTCATGTGTGTAGGGAATTTCAGCCCTAAAGACTCTTGCAGAGTGAATGAGCCTTGTAACATGCTCAGCCAGCCTGAAAACAGCCGGACCCTGCTTTGTTTTGTAACATCTTATTCCTTCAAAGAACGATGATCCATAATGCAAAACATGTGAAAGTACGTGTACCTTGGCTTCATCCCAGTGGATATGTTTGCCATTCATCCATATTTTTTCAACTTTTTTTACCGGCATAACTCTTGAAATTTAAGTTATTAAATAAGACTCTTTTTGTAAATCCTGTACGTCTTATATATGTGCGCACCTAATTTTTCGGCTGTCATTCTCATTGGCATATTATCTTCCAAAACCCAGGATATCTCAGCGCCGGTGTATCCATTCTTGTTGCCATTTTTAATGGTCTCAAGGTAGAATACGGAATCGATCGCTTTTTTCTGGTATTCCGGTTTAACACCCATAATTATTACTCTCAGAAAATCTATCTTCTTCTTACCTGTCAGTATCTTAAGAAATCCGAATGGAAGAAGTCTTCCGTTCATCTTTTTTAAGACCTGGTTGAAATCGGGGAGCGAAAGTGTAAATCCGGCAGGTTTACCTGCCACTTCAGCGAACATTACAAGATCCGGGTCAACAACCATTTTCAATGATTCTGCCAGGTAGTCAAATTCAGCCGTTGTTATAGGCACAAATCCCCAGTTACTCTCCCATGCGCTGTTATAAATCTCCTCAATTTTCCTTACTTCATTATTAAGGTCTTTCATGTTAAGCTTGTGGGTCGTTACATCTGAGCGCTTTTTGATAAGTTCGCTCATTCGTTCAAGCTTAGCCATCACTTTTGCGTCGTTTATTACCTCTGCGGGAATGTAGTACGCGTATAAGTCCTTTGCTTTTTCAAAACCAAAACTCTCTATCTTATTAATATAGTGCTTTGGATTGTAAGTCATTAAAAAAACAGGAGGCGAGTTGAACCCGTCTATCAGTAAACCGCATTCATCGTTAGTTGAAGGATTCACCGGTCCTATGATCTCATTCAGACCCTTGCTCTTTACCCATTCGCAGGCTGTATCCAGCAGCAGATCGGAAACTTCTTCATCATCAATAGATTCGAAGAACCCGAAAAATCCGGCTTTATCTTTATGGAAATCTGTATGATTGTCATTTTTGATTGCCGCTATTCTGCCGGCAAGTTTGCCGTCTTTTTCCGCGAGGAATAGCTGTACTTCAGCGTGTTTAAAGAACGGATTTTTGGACGGGTCAAGGTTTTTCCTTACATCAAAGATTAAAGGCGGAACCCAATTAGGGTCTCCCTTGTATATATCCCAGGGGAACTTGATGAATGCCATCCTGTCTTTTTCATTTTCAACTTTTCGTATCTTTATCAACTCTGTCTTTGTCCCTGATTGAGATATATATTTTATCCCGAATCAAAAATTTGTGTTCCTAAATATACCTGTTTTTGTTGTAAGATACAATCAAAAAAGGGGGGCACAGGGGTGGAGCCTTTTCACAATAAATGGTATTGTTAGTATTATACACTCATTGTATCAAAAATATTCATAATTTCATAACGTATAATAAATTAAAGTGGTTATGTAATTTCTCTAAAGTGATAGATTAAGTTATGATTTATCATCATAATTCAAACAAAATTTAAGATTTACCAAATTGAACTGAAATTCATTATATTTTTGATTATTTTATTAAAACTGAAATTTCTATTGAAACTACGACTTTTATACATAATTTTGATTTCGTTTTTTGTGATTACGCTTGGTCCGAACTATACGTATTCACAGGAATCCTGGTGGAAGGATAAGAAGTATAAGACTGAAGAAAAGCAGAAGAAGTTTGAGAACTGCAAGCATGTTTTTATCAGCATAGGTGATGGATTAATGTACGGAAACGTCACCTACATCAGTCCCTTTTTCCAGAATGAGATTTACCTGGGGCTGCAAAACAGTGAGAAAGGCTACTATAACCGCGAGCAATCAGGTTACATCATAGAAAATTTCTTCTCTACTTATCCTGTATCATCCTTCAAATGGAAAAATTCAAGCCGCTCTGAACGGTTTGCCTTCGCCCTCGGTAAGTACAAGTACAAAAAAGGCGGATTCATAAGTACATTCACTATATCCGTTTCACTAAAATACATCAATGATCTCTGGATGATTGACCAGGTAATTGTAAACTAGCACTTTAAGGGCAGTTATATGTTTCATTTCGAAAAAAAAGACATATTCCGATTCAAGGTCCTTGGGATGCTCTCTCTTATTCTTTTCTTCGTTATTCTGTTCATTTTCGGTGTAAGGTACTATTTTTCACAATCAATAGTGAACAATTGGGAGTCCATTTCAACCGAAAAGAAGAAAGAGATCCACGCTGAGTGCCTCAACATCTTTTACAATTATCAAAACCAAACTTCCCAGTTTTCATACCAGCTGCTGATGAACAAGAAACTCATCTCGGCTGTTACTTCATACAATACACGTAAATCCTTTGACGCCTTGTATGAAATTGAAAACCAGGGCGAATATAGCGTCGAGTTTTACAATTCCCGTCTTGAGCTCTATATCTATTCAGGCAGGCAGATCTATCCCGATATACTTGAACTCAAAAAAGCGCTTTCCGGTGAAAGATACTCAATTGTTAAAGAAACAGGAATCTACACAAACATTGTTGTTCTTGATCCTGTAAAGAATGAAAACGGCACTGTCGAAGGAGTACTGGTCGTTTCAAGGATACTGGACGTAAACTCAGGCGTACAGTCTGCTTTTTTTAACCGCTCAGGAATTAAAAAAGAAATATATGACCGTTTCCACCTTGATGTTCAGTTTGAATTCAATCCGCCCGCCAATACTTCCGCTGTTCTTGATTCATCTTCTGGTGAACTCTCATTGCTGCAGTTAAAGGGCATTAACGGTGCTATAATAGGTAAAATGTTCATTCCCGCGCTCGATCAGTCCTCATACTTGCTGAGCGTAATACAGAAGTTTGATAACATTATCGGCTTCATTGTCTTTGTACTCAATTCTGTGCTGCTTTATTGGCTCCTTCTTGCTGCAGGTAAGGCGGATTCTTATTTTGTGAAGATCAGTCTTGTTGCTGTGGGATTAATTCTATCCCGTTATCTCTGGCTTTACATGAATTTTCCCGGTGAATTCTTTATACTGTTCGGATCGGACATTTTTTCACCGGTACATTACGCCTCCGGAATCGGTTTTGGCATGGCCAAATCATTGGGTGAGCTTTCGGTTACAGCGGTTATCTTTACGCTCATTTCGGTCTTTATACTAGTAAACGTTCTCAAGCTCTATAAATCCGAAAGCAAACCGCAGAATGCATATACAGCGGCGGCTATCACACTTGCATGTGTGATCGTTTCAATAGTTGTTATGAACTATTACGGAATAATTGTTCAGAGCCTGATCTTTGATTCATCTGTTAAATTCATTGATAAATCAGACCTGTTTTCTCTAAACCAGCCCGAAATGATTGTTGTAAGCATAATAATTCTTTTCCTTTCGGTATCACTGGTCATGATACTGCTGGCATGCTCAATTATCACTGCCCGGCATCTTAATCCGTTTATTGGATTCAACAAATTCATGCGGAAGAATTCTGTCCTGTTGTTTTTTGGCGCGCTACTTCTCGTTAACCTGCTCATTTCATTATTCCCCGATCAGTTCATTGAATCTTCACTAAAACTCAACCTGCGGCTGGTGATAATCGCTCTGGCTGCGATTTTCAGCATATACATTCAGCGGCAGCTTGCGCTTACAAGAGATTACAGGTTCATAAACATGATAAATCTCTCGCTCATTCTGCTTGTTTGCGCTGTATTTATACCGGCTGTTCTGCTGAATAAGATTACTTCGCTTGAAAATAAATATCTTGAAAAATCCGCAAAGGATATTTCTCAGCAATCAAGCGATAAGATCGCTTTCCTGATTTCCGCTACTGTTGATGATATTGGCGAAGATACTTCCATTGAAGCCGATATCAATGATAAAAATAAGTCCGGTAAGCTCGCATTCAATATCTGGTCTAAAAGTAAATTTTTTGATGAAGACCTCAATTCTGCGGTATTTGTACTGGATACGGCCAAGAAGGTTATCAGTGATTTTAATATCAATCCTGCGGAGCTGTTATCTGATAGCATACTAAGCTTTACGCTCAATTCAGCTAAAAACAAAACTTCCGGTAAGAACCAAACTGCTGTGCTTGAAACGGAGCCGGATGATGAAGAACCTGAAACCATGGATGTTAACGCTGTTATGAATACAATGCTGGCTGATGAAGGAGAAATTTTCCAGAATCCTGATATGAAATTCTATACCGCCCTCATCCCAATCGGCAAATCTGATCTGAAGAACAGCCGCTTTAATAAAACTATCGGATATGTGGTTATTGGCGCGGGCTATGACGCGAAAAATTTCCTGACTCAAACTAATCTTGGCATCTTCCGCAGCTTCGCCAGGGATAACATTCTGAACAAGTTAACTTCCACCCCGGTTATTTCTGAATTTTCTGAATCAGATCTTGTTGGTTCTTCAAATAAAGATATTTCTAAATCGTTGCTTAAATCCCTGGACGCGTTTCGCGAAAGCGTTAAGGATAAAGTTGATAAATCTGCGTTAAGATACGATGAGTTTGAAAATCAGATTTATAAATCATTCTATGTGCTTTCAGAAAACAGGTCGGCTGGTAACATTTCCAGTCCCAAGATATATGTTGTAAGCGTAAAGGTAAACGATTTCAGCCTTAGTACATTCTTTTTCTTCAGGTACCTGCTCTTCCTGGTGTTAATTTACCTGGTATTCCTCTCTCTGTACATAATTTATAAAGGATTTTCTTATCTTCTTGATACTGAATCAGTACGATTCATTAACTTTGGATTCAGGGAAAAGCTCTTCGCTTCTTTTTTGCTGGCTTCTGTTATTCCTATTGTGATACTCGCCATATATACCAGGGCTTTTGTGAATGATAAAAACGAGTACTTCTATAAAAACCAGCTTATTAGCGATCTCCGGATCGTGGATCAGTACGTAAGAAGCAGGATATTGCTTGATGCCGCCAAACATGAGATCGATAAAAAACACTCAAGGGAAGGGCATACAGGATTTACAAACCTGTTTGACCGGGGATTTTCAGAAACTGACAAAAATTTTAATTTTTATGTCAAAAATAAACTTGCTGCCACAACCAGTGAGCAGCTGTATAAGTCAGATCTGCTCGATAGCCGCTTAAGCGGCAACGCGTTGTATAATCTCGCAATCCTGAAAAAAGATTATTTCTCAGAAAACCAGCAGATTGGCGACTTTACATTCATTGTTGGTTATAAACCAATATATGATAACTTTAACAATTTGACAGGTATTATTTCCACTCAAACTGTGTTTAAACAGAGCGAAATTAACCAGGAGCTTACCGAAAGTCTGGTTTATATTTTGGGACCCTATTTTGCGGCAGTAATTCTGCTGATATTCATTGTTAATTTCCTTTCATACAGGATATCTAATCCTATACTCAGGCTGCAGAAAGCCACAGAGCAGCTATCCCTTGGGAACATTGATGTACAGGTAAGATCAAGCAGCAAAGATGAAATAGGGGAGCTTGTTAATTCCTTTAACCGGATGATCCGTGAGCTGAAGCGCTCACGCGCTGAGCTGCAGAAAGCCGAGCGCGAAGGCGCATGGCGCGATATTGCGCGGCAGGTTGCCCATGAAATTAAAAATCCGCTAACACCCATGAAGCTTGCAATGCAGCATTTATTCTATGCCTACACTCACGGTTCCAACGATTTCAAATCAATTATTCAGACTACGAACAAACTGATAATAGACCAGATTGAAACCCTGAACCGCATTGCCACAGAGTTTTCAAATTTCGCCAAGCTGCCAAGCCGCAACTATGAACTGCTTAATATGAACGAGATACTTGATGATGTTGTAAGGCTGATGGATTCAAAAGGCAATATTAAGCTTAAGCTTGATCCTTCGCTGGATAAGGAGTTTGTTTTGGGAGATAAAGATGAAGTTAAACGCGCGCTTATCAATATCATAAAAAATGCGGTGCAGGCGATCGATGAAGTCGAAAGTGCCGGCTCAAAGGGAGCAGTAAATATTGAAGGCGTCAGAATGAACGGCTATTATTCAGTAAAAATAAAAGATAATGGTGTAGGAATGGATGACGATACCCAGCAAAAGCTGTTTGAACCGTATTTTTCAACTAAATCAAGCGGTATGGGGTTAGGACTCGTTATCACTAAAAAGATACTTGATGATATGAAAGCTGTTATAAATGTGCAAAGCAGCCGCTCTGCGGGCACTGAGGTTGTAATTAATTTCAAGATCTCAGATAAAACTGCTGCTGTAAAATTACTCAACAGTTAATTATGTTATATTTCGTAATAACAATACTTATATTTGTATAAGTTATTTTAATACGGAGGAGATATGAAAAAGCAACTTTACTTTGTTTTTTTGGTATTGTCAGTTTTATCCTTTACTTCCGGTTCATTCTCTCAGTTTACAGATTTCCAGTCACCTTTTACCGGGTCACTCAATTCCGGCGATATCGCTACCACGCCTTTCGGCCAGCAGGTTAACAGTCATGCATGGCTCTGTGGTGATTCATCAATGATCATGAAACTTTACTTTTACAGTATCCCGCCTGTTTTCAGAGTAGTTAAAGGAAATATACCCCCCGGCATTACATTTAACGCTGCATGTTCAATTGATTCCAACACAGCAATAATGGGCGGTACTGCCGGAGGCAGCTCAGTTGTTTACAAAACTACCAACGGCGGCCAGAACTGGACGCAGGTTTTTACACAGCCAAGCGGTTTTATAGTTGGCATCTGGTTCAAAACCGCAGTAACTGGTATAATGGTAGGGAATCCTGCCGGCGGAAGGTGGTCAATTTTCAGAACGACCAATGGCGGTGTTAACTGGGATTCAGCCGGGCATTATTTGCCGCAGGCAAACAGTGAATCAAGCTTCAGCAATGATATGTTTGCCAGGGGCGATACCTTGTGGTTAGGTACAAACAATTCACGCATATATGTTTCCACAAATTTTGGAATGAACTGGTCACCAAGAACTTTTGGTTCCGGTATCCAGAATATCAGGGCAGTAAACAACGATTTTAATAATAACGTTGGTTTTATAGGTGGTGATTCATTGCTAAATACATATTCATGGGGCAACACATGGAATGTAGAACAAAATATTCAGGGTACGGGCCCCATAACAAGTATTGTCGCTTCAAATCCCGGAGTTGATGCTTCATCGTGGCCTGTATTTTATTCAAAACAAAACAAACTGTATTACAGCTTCGGATGGTCTTTGTTCTATACAGCCTCAAGCGGCAATTTTACTTATCTCTTCAAGAACCGGCCGTTTACTCAGTACAACTATCATTTTGCGCCGATGTTGGGTCTGCTTAGCGGCGGCAGAGTGTGGATCTGTATCTGCGCCTGGGGCGGTATTAATACTGTAAATAATATTATTCCATCTGAATTTATTCTTCACCAGAATTATCCAAATCCGTTTAATCCTGTTACAAAAATAAGATTTGAAATTCCACCCGGCGAAAGTAATAATGTAGTTAAACTCGAGGTGTATGATTCCAAAGGTGAGCTTCTACAAACATTGATAAATGAAACGCTTGGCGCAGGCATTTATGAAAAAGAATTTGACGGGTCATCTTTTTCAAGCGGAGTATATTTCTATAAGATAACCTCAGGAATAATCACAATATCTAAGAAAATGCTGCTGGTAAAGTGATCAAAATAAAAAAGGCATCTCCGCCGGAGATGCCTTTTAAAAGATCTGCAATTTTGTTTCACCTTTTAAAGTACCAGTAATTATCATCCTCATAGAAGAATTCCATTCCGTAATGTTTCCTTATCAGGACTTTAAACACAATAAATTTTCCCGGAGCCTTTGTGATCTTTGGGTGTCTGCCAAAATCACTGCAAGTGCTTAATTCAAACAGGGTAGTTCTGGCTATCTTGCTTGGTTTATATTCTCCTACGTAAATTGTCTTTCTTTCCAGCATTTATAGTAATTTATATTACTTAAATATATACATACTAACTTGTAATGACAAGGAAAAATTAAGGAATATAACGGGTGTACGTTATACCGGTTTGAATTTATTCTGGTTACCACTGTAACCCCGATTATTAATGTAAAACACGGAGTAATCCATATTCTCAATTTAATATTTTCTCCTTACATGTACTTATTCTTAAATTGAAATTGCCATAATAAATGCGTAATTTTAAGGAATTATGCAAAAATTCTCGGGTTTTGTACCAATTATCGGGGCGCCTAATGCCGGCAAATCAACTCTGCTTAACTCAATACTTGAGCAGAATATTTCTATTGTTACCGCCAAACCGCAAACTACAAGGAACCGCATAACCGGTATCTATACAAAAGATAATATTCAGATCGTGTTTGTAGATACACCCGGTATCCTTGACCCTAAGTACAAACTGCAGCAATTCATGAGCAGAGAAATTGAAACAAGCGTTATTGAATCTGATATCATTATTCTTGTAATTGATATCAGTAAATACGATCGGGAAAATTTTGCTTCGCTGTACGGCAAATACAGCAAAGAATACAAAGAGCATAAGCTGTTTTGTGTTTTAAATAAAATAGACCTTGTAAGAAAAGAACAGGTGCTGATGGTCATAAAAGATATATCAGAAAATTTCAGGGTAGATGAAATTATTCCTGTTTCAGCATTCAAAAAATTCAATGTTGATGAACTGCTTAAAACGATAATCAAATACCTGCCTGAAGGCGGGTTCTATTTCGATTCTGATGTTGTAACCTCTCAGCCTGAAAAGTTCTTCGTTGCTGAAATTATCAGGCAGAATGTACTAAGGCAGTATAAAGATGAAATACCTTTTTCTGTTTATATTGATATCGATGAATTCAAAGAACGGGAGTCTGGTAAAGATTACATAAGAGCTTCCGTTATTGTTGAGCGTGATACGCAAAAAGCTATACTGATAGGTGAATCGGGTCTTAAGATAAAAAAGCTCGGTGAGCATTCCCGGAAATCAATTGAAGAATTTCTTGGAAGACCCGTGTTTCTTGAGCTTTTTGTTAAAGTGCGTAAGGACTGGAAAAATGATGATGAGTTCTTGAAAAAGAATTTTAACAAATTCGGAACTTCTGTAACATAATTAATACTTAATTGGAAACTGCTTTCAAAAATTACCGTGAACTTATAGATAAGAGACTGCACAGCTTTCTTGAAGAAGAAACTGAGCGTTCAAAGTACTGCAGGGAAAACAGCAAGTATCCATATACGCTGTTTGATCCGCTTAACTACATTATGTCAGGAGGCGGAAAAAGGGTCAGACCTATTCTTGTACTGCTTTCCTGCGAAGCGTTTGGCGGGCAGATAAACAATGCCATTGATGCGGCGATTGCCGTGGAAATTCTGCACAACTTTACCCTTGTTCACGATGATATTATGGATAATGCCAACACCCGGCGCGGAAAGGAAACTATACACCGCAAATGGGATGTTAATGCCGCTATTCTGGTTGGCGATGAGCTTATCGGACTTTCCTACCGCTCACTGCTTCGCGCCAAAACAGAGAACATTACCGGTGTGCTCAGAGCGTTCACAGACGGCGTAATTGAAGTCTGCGAAGGACAGGCGCTCGATAAAGAGTTTGAAGTAAGCGCGGATGTGGCAATTGATGATTACAAGATCATGATCAGGAAGAAGACCGCCGAGCTTCTGAGAACTTCATCAGTTATGGGAGCAATCATTGGCAACGCGGATGAAAACGGGATACGCTCAATAAGCAGCTATTCCGAAAATATCGGGCTCGCATTCCAGATACAGGATGACCTGCTTGATGTAATTGCCGATGAAGGTGAGTTCGGAAAAAAAATAGGCGGCGATATTCTTGAAAGGAAAAAAACATTCCTCTATCTCAAAGCTCTGGAAATTCTGGATGGAAAAAGGCGGGATGATTTTATGTTCCTCTACAATTCGCCAAACAGCAGCGAAGATAAAATAAAACAGATCGTAAAGTTATATAATGAGATTTGCGTTATAGGCTCAGCGAAGGATGAAATTGCCGCGTACACTGCAAAAGCGAATAAGAATCTTGAATGTATTAACAATAATTCAGCGAAAAAACTGCTTGAGAATTTTTCTGATATGCTGCTGAACCGGAGCTATTGATGGTAGAAAGAACTGTCACTATTGTAAATAAGGCTGGAATGCATACGCGCCCCGCATCAAACATTGTGAAAATTGCTTCTAAATACAGATCTGATTTCTATATAGTGAAAAACGGCTACAGCATTAATGGTAAAAGCATTATTGGCGTTATGACCCTCGCGGCGGAGCAGGGTTCCAAATTAACATTAAGGCTCGAAGGAGATGATGAAGTGAAAGCCGCCGACGAGCTTCAGAAATTTTTCGAAGAAGGCTTTGGAGAACTTTAAAAATTTTGGCTGCTAAACCTGAACAAATATACAAAGGTATTGCCGCATCGAAAGGGATTTCGATAGGGAAGCCTTTTGTCTATCGTGCAGAAGTTCCAAGTTATAAAGTTGATATCTCGCCTGCCACTGTAATCTCCCCGGAAGCCGAAATTGCCGATTATGAAAAAGCAGTATCCCAGTCAATTAAAGAACTCAATAAAATATTCAACCTTGCCAAAGAAAAGCTTGACGAAAAGAACCTCCAGATATTTGAAGCGCAGCTAAGTTTCCTTTGTGATGAATTCTTTCACTCAAAAGTGAAAGAAAGGATCAAATCTGAAAATAAACAGGCCTATGCTGTTTATAAAGAAGAAATTCAGACACTCGAAAACGCGATAGTTTCTTCTGCTGATGAATACATCCGTGAAAGAGTTAACGATATTGAAGATATGAAAAACAGGGTACTTCGTAACCTGTTAAAGGGCAGGCTGGTTTCCAAAATAACCGAAAACTCAATTGTAATAGCAAGGAACCTCACACCCGCTGACACTATTCTTTTCAGTAACAGGAACCTGCTTGGAATTGCCACCGATCTTGGCGGAATTAATTCACATGTTGCCTTAATTTCCCGCTCACTTAAAATTCCCGCAGTAGTTGGAATGCAGGATATTTCTGTTAGTATCACTGCAGAAGATACACTTATCATTGATGGTTATAAAGGGATTGTTGTCAAGAATCCATCAGATGCCACCATTGCTGCTTACAAAGTGCAGATCGAAAAGAACCTGCTGTTTGAGCGTAAGCTCGAAGAGCTTGAAAAACTACCCAGTGAAACCAAAGACGGTAAACACGTCAGGCTTTCTACTAATCTTGAATTCAATAATGAAGTAGATTATGTTGTTACTCACTTTGGGTGTGATGTAGGCCTGTACAGAACCGAACATTTGTTTATGGAGCTTGGCGATTTTCCATCAGAAGAAGAGCAGTACAGGCAGTATAAGTTTCTCGCAGATCATATTTATCCCAAAACCGTAACTATCAGAACTTTTGATATCGGGGGCGATAAAATTCTGCCGGATTCACAGAAGGAAGTTAATCCTTTTCTCGGGTGGCGAGGTATAAGGATATGCCTGGATAAAAAAGAGACATTCATGGCTCAGTTACGCGCGATCCTCAGGGCTTCATCAGGAGGCAATTTGAAGATCATGCTTCCGATGATATCAGGCATCGAAGAAGTAAAAAAAACCTACCAGTATCTCGATGAAGCAAAATCACAGCTTCGCTCACAGAATATCAGGTTTGATGAAAAAATAGAAGTTGGCGTTATGATCGAAGTTCCTTCGGCGGTAATTCTTGCTGATGAGCTTGCTGAAATGGTGGATTTCTTCAGCATTGGTACAAACGATCTTGTTCAGTACGCGCTTGCTGTTGATCGCGACAGCAGTCTTGTTTCTGATATGTACGAAAAATTCCATCCCGCAGTCTTACGCCTCATTAATTTGACGCTTAAAAGCGCAGCAAAGCACAACATACCCGTTAGCGTTTGCGGAGAAATGGCATCTGATCCGTACGCAAGTCTGCTGCTTATCGGTATGGGTGTTAATGAGCTCAGTGTTGTTTCAACCGCTTACCTGCAGATCAAACGCCTTGTCAGGCTGGTAAATTATCAAAAAGCCGGCGAAGTTGCTGAAAAAGTTCTGCATATGAGCACTATCAGCGAAGTTAAAAATTACATCGAAGAATGTTTTAATAAAAATATCGGAGAGCAGCTGTAAATGCTCTTTGCGCGCTTATAAAAAGGTAATAAGTTCATTATGATCACAAAAGCAGAAATAGAAATTCACGACAGCACCAACCTTTTTGATGTCACAAAAAAATTCCCGGGGCAGCTAAAGGAAGCTTATGAGATAGGAAGTAATATCAGCATATCGCTGGATGTTTCAGGGGTAAAAAATATAATAATTACAGGGCTCGGCGGTTCAGCTATTGGAGGCGACCTGCTGAGAAGTTACCTTCAATACGAGATCAATGTTCCTGTGCTGGTTAACAGGAATTATCACATCCCCGCTTACGCAGGAACCGGTACACTGGTAATATGTTCAAGCTATTCCGGCGATACCGAAGAAACTATCTCTGCCTATAACGATGCTAAAAGTAAGGGATGTAAAATTGCATGTATTTCATCAGGCGGCAAGTTAACCATAATGGCTGAAAATGACGGGAACTATGTTGTCAAAGTTCCCCGCGGCTATCAGCCCCGCTGCGCGCTCGCATTCTCGTTTATCACTATGCTGATGCTTTTTGTTAAGCTGAAATTGGTAGATGAAAGAAATGAGCAGATAAACAGGCTTATCGAACTGATGGAAACGAGATCAGCTGTTTATGCAGATTTTAATGCGGCATCAAATCCCGCTGTCAATATAGCAGAGCACCTGCACGGCAGGGTACCCGTCATTTACTCATCCAACGATCTGCTTGATGTGGTAAATCTCAGGTGGAGAGGGCAGTTTGCCGAAAACTCCAAAATGCTGGCCTTTGGCAATTACTTCCCTGAATTAAACCACAATGAAATAGTTGGGTGGCAGGAAAATTCAGAATTTTTGCGTAATTTTGCATTAATATATCTGCTCGATAGGGAAGATAACCCCCGAATCATAAAACGGCAGAAAATAACGAAAGAAATTCTTACTCCTTACCGCGGAATTGATATCGAAATTGAATCTGAAGGTACTTCAAAGCTTGAAAGGATTTTTGATCTTGTTTACCTTGGTGACTGGATAAGTATTTATCTGGCTGTATTGAATAAAACTGATCCGGCGCCAATTGAAAAAATTAATATCTTGAAAAATAAATTAATGGAGAGTTAGATCCGTGTGGATTGAATTGCTTATTACTGTTATTAAGATTGGACTCGTAATTAACGTGCTTCTCGTTTCAGTAGCTTACGCTGTTTACGCTGAAAGAAGAGTCTCTGCGTTTATGCAGAACCGCTACGGACCCAATAGGGTCGGGTACCAGGGGCTGCTGCAGTCCTTTGCTGATGTTATTAAACTTGTTTTCAAAGAGGATATCGTACCTACTAAGGCTAATAAACCCATACACACTCTTGCGCCAATGATATCTATCTTTGTTGCCTTAACCACAATCGCCGTGGTTCCTTTTGGTCACCAGATCGAGTTATTCGGCAGAATAATCACACTGCAGATCACTGACGTTAACGTAGGCGTTCTTTATATTCTGGCGTTAACTTCACTTGGCGTTTATGGTATTACCCTCAGCGGGTGGTCTTCAAACAGCAAATATTCACTCTTTGGAGGTATCCGTTCAAGCGCGCAGATGATAAGTTATGAGCTTTCTATGGGACTTTCAGTAGTCGGCATAGTTCTCATCACCGGCTCACTTAGTCTCCAGGAAATAGTGCTTCACCAGTATGGCTGGATGTGGAATATTGTACTGCAGCCGCTTGGCTTCATTATTTTTCTTGTCGCTTCATTTGCTGAAACAAACCGTACACCCTTCGATCTGCCCGAAGCTGAACCTGAGCTTGTTGGCGGTTACCATACGGAATACTCCAGCATGAAGTTCGCGTTATTCTTCCTTGCCGAGTACGCAAACATGATAATTGCGTCAACTGTCATCGCTACACTATACCTCGGCGGATGGCAAGTCCCGTATCTTCAGGCTATGGAACTTCCGCCAATGGTAACTGCAATAATACAGGTCCTTGCGTTCTGCGCTAAAGTTGCTTTCCTTGTATTCTTCTTCATCTGGGTGCGCTGGTCGCTTCCGCGCTTTAGGTATGACCAGTTGATGAACCTTGGATGGAAGGTAATGCTGCCGCTTTCGATCCTGAATATTATTGTAACTGCAATAGTAGTTTCTTTGTTAAAGTAAAAAAGTAATTAAATAACTAATTTTTTGCTAAAAATGAAAAGAATCGTAATTTTCGCCGTATTTGTGTTTTTATTGGGGTTTACCTCAAATTCATTTTCACAATATGATTTCGATCTTAACGACCTAGAAGGAAATAGTGTAAAGCTTTCTGAACTTAATAAAACCGGACCGGTTTTTGTGCAGTTCTGGGCTACTTGGTGTGTTCCCTGCAAAGAAGAAATGAAAGTATTAAATGAGCTTTGGGGCAAATACAAAGATTCAGGTTTTGTATTTGTTGCAGTAACAATTGATGACCAGAAATCTCTTAGCAAAGTTAAACCATACATAGAATCCAAAAGTTATAAATTCCCCGTACTTTTTGATACCGATAAAAATGTATTCTCCAGCTTTGGCGGCCAGGACCCGCCGTTCTCGGTTTTTATCGATAGGAACGGAAACATTTTCAAAACATATTCCGGCTATATGCAGGGAGATGACGCAAAACTTGATAAAGAAATTAAAGAAGCTTTAGCAATAGGGAAGAAGTAAACAATGCGAAGGAATTCGGGGGCAGTTTCACTATTTTTTGTGGTTCTATTTTTCGCTTCAATTACAGCTTACGCTCAACCCAAGCTGAATGTAAGAGTTTCAGCCTCAAACCTGCTGCGCTACGGCACAGGCGTTGAAAACAGCGTAACTGAAGATGTTAATAAAAAATATTTCGAAGAATTGCTCGATGCCAGGCTGTTCGTAAACGAGTTCATGGCGGGAGTTAGATATGAATACGATGACCCGATTGAATTCGGTAAATCGGTAAAAGGTATCTCACAGAGATTCCTTGAGTTCAAAAAAGATGATTTCACAGTCCGAGCGGGAAACTACTACGAAGTTTTCGCAAGCGGCTTAACGCTTAACTCATTCGAAAGCCGCCCAATCGGGTGGAATACAATGTTTGATGGCGGAAAAATTAACTATAAAAGTTCATTTGGTAAAAAGGGCAGTGTAAAATTTAACGGGACTATTGTTGCGGGCGGTATGGATTTTACCGATATTAACGATACCGCACGGACTGAAACCTACAGTATCCGCGCTGCTAATTTCAGCATTTCACCGGTAAAATATTTCTCTCTCGGCGGCTCATATCTCTACACCGAAGGCAAACTGCCTACCGGCACTTTAATTACCGATATTACCGCTGAAATTTTCGAGGGTAACTTCAGCGCCAATTATAAAGGATTCAACCTGCTGCTTTCTTACGCAAACAAGGTTACCATTAATCAGCCTAATGCCATCTTTACGCAGTCAAAAGCTCCGCGCGGCGATGGCGCGTATGGCTCGCTTTCTTATACCCGCGAGGGATTCGGAATAACATTGGATTACAAAAATTACCGTTTCAATGTTACCACCCCTGACCAAAGAAGCGCGACCGATCCGTTCAAATCATTACCGTTTCAGAATGCGCCTTCGGCGATAAAAGTGTATTCATCTACACTGCTTTCCAGATTTCCTCATAACGTTGATTTTAACGATGAAGTCGGCTGGCAGGTCGATGTATTCTATTCACCCACGCCAAAGCTCACGCTTAATGCGAATGCATCATTAACAAGCAGACATTATGATTATTTTGATGCTGATACTACCATATTAACAAGATATGAAAGGATTGACAGAAGCGCGTTTCTGCCTTCTGTAAAAAATGAGTTTTCACCGTATTGGGAACTTTACTTTGAGGCTGAATATTACGCAAACAAAGACCTCAAAACCAAACTCGGCGTTTCAAGAAAAACCAATATACTGTACAGTATTGTGAATCCCGCAGCAAGTGATATCATCAGGACATTTACCGTGCCGCTTGAAGTGCAGTACACATTCAAAAAAATATACGGCATAAAGGTTAACGCTGAATTCCAGCAGGCATACAACAGCCTTCGATCCGGAGAGCAGCACTTCTGGAGCCAGCTTACTACGCTAAGCGTTTCACGCTCGCCTAATATCATTGTTTCAGGTACTGCGGAATTCACCAATGATGAAGAAGATCCTTCGGGTAAAAAATACTGGATAAAAGGCGAAGTTGTTTACAAATTCACTTCCGCCAACACTGTGATACTTTCCTATGGCAGTGAGCGCGGCGGCATTCAGTGCTCCAGCGGTATCTGCCGCTATGTAAACCCGTTCAACGGGTTCAGGCTGACAATAATGAATAACTTTAATTAATAAGTTAAATGAAATATTTAAAAATATTCTTTTTTGTTATAGCGGCTATCCTAATTCATGGCTGTGAAAGCAACGATACATCAACAAATTCCGTTTACATTCCTCAGCCGGTAAATAAAAAAGTGCTTGTGGAATTCTTCACCAACGCAGGATGTAATCCCTGCATAGCTGCTCACGGCTATCTTGATGAGATCAATCTCAATGCCGGGGCTACTATCAATGATACCAGCGTTATTATTTTAAGCTATCATACCAAGTATCCGTATATACTGGATTCCTTATACAGAGCCAATATAACGCAGAACCAGGGCCGCTGTGATTATTACGGTGTTAACAATACACCCCAAGGAAGGCTGAACGGTATCAGCATGGGACAGTATTCTTCCTCTAACTGGAGCGCGCAGATAAATGCTGAATTCAAACAGACTAATTATCTCAATATCACGCTTTCCAATACATATGATATCACCCTTGATACAGGCACTGTGACAGCTAACATAGAACTCGTTAACGCGCTGCCTTCAGCAAACAATGTTATACACATGGTGATAATGGAAAATAATGTTATCTATCCAACAGCGCCAAACGGTATCACACAGCCCGATGATGTTATGCGTTATATGATAACGGGCACCGATGGACAGGCAATTTCAGTTGGCGCATCAAACACCGTTTCAATGAATTATGGTCTTAATCCAAAGTGGGTACCGGGTGAGTGTTATATAGTTGTGTTCATTCAGAACCCCGATACTAAACAGATCTTCGGTGTTGAACGCATCAAGGTTAGCATGTAGTTTTTATCTGCAAAATTATTACACAGGAGCTGTCTCAAAAGTACATTGTCATTCCTGCGAAAGCAGGGATCTTGAAAAATTTTGATGCAAAATTTTTCACTTTCAATACTTTTCAGACAGCCCCTTTTTTGTACCTAACCCTGATTTCTATACCAATCACGGTATAATTTTGAACTTATTTCATTGATACTTCTAGCTATAAAAGTGATTGATATTCAAAAATAATCAGTTACATTTGATGTAATCAAATCTGAAAACTATGAAGCAGGCGGGATACATTCTTATCATTGTGAGTATTATGCTTCTATCATGTACATCCTTCGCCCAGGGAAACCGGAAGATGTACGGGATCACTATCGACGGCATAAATAATATCAACAGCATCGTTACTGCCATCAGCAGTCACAGGTACAGAATGACAACACGTATAGTATTTGATGAATGGGTGGCGGCATCAGCTTATTCTTCGGCTGTCAATAAACTTGATAGCGTTACTGTGATCATGGGTGAACTGCTCGACAGCTACTATGTGAAAGATTATACAGTCCACCAGTACAAGCTGCGCACTGATGAGTATTTGAATGCGCTTGGAAGTAAGGTTGATATTTGGGAAATTGGAAATGAAGTGAATGGGGAATGGCTTGGCCCCGCGGATTCAGTAAAAGCAAAAATTAATTACGCCTACGATAAAGCGAAGTCAATGCAATACCGCACCGCTCTGACCCTTTACTATAACAAAAATTGCTGGGAAAATCCGCAGAATGAAATGTTCCGCTGGGTTAACAGCCATATTTCAAATGATATGAAACAGGGACTCGACTTCGTCTTTGTTTCCTATTACGAAGATGATTGTAATAACCTGCAGCCGAACTGGCAGGTTGTATTTGATAGCCTTCACGTATTATTCCCGAATTCAAATCTCGGAATAGGGGAGTGCGGTACAAACATTGCCGGACGCAAAGAGGAGTATATCAACCGCTATTACAATATGTACATTACTACTCCGCGTTATATCGGGGGATATTTCTGGTGGTACTACAGGCAGGATTGCGTGCCATGGACAACCAAACCGCTGTGGGGAGTCTTAGACTACGCGGTCAGATCATCCGCGCTGTTCTACAATCTGGATGAGCACGAACTCATCAAGGATGGCGACGGATATTGACGCAATGAGTAATGGGTAATTAGTAATGAGTAATGGTTAATTAGTAATTAGTAATGAGGTGTGAGTTGGAACACACTATCATTTACATTTTGAGGCCTTAGGGTGAGAATCACAAATCGTGTCGTGCTGAGCGCCTGACTGCCCCCGCATTGAGTCGAAGCACATAAATTCCAACCCTTCGACTCCGATCAGGGCGACATAATTTCTTTAACTAATACTCTCAGAAAATTAATTAAAATAGAAAAACACTACTCCGCCAACTGTAAATAATGATCCCTGATCTCAATCAACTTCTCAATAACAGGTTCCATTTCCTTTATCGCCATCAACTCCATACGGAATTTTGAAATATTAGGCAGACCCTTAAGATACCCTGAATAAAACTTCCTTATCTCAAGTACACCATACGTTTCACCTTTTGCTTCGCAATTCAGCTTCAGATGCTGAATACAAATATCTATCTTCTCTTCAATACCGGGTTCTGTAAAACTGCCGGTAGTTATATATTCCTTAGCTTGCCTGAATATCCACTGGTTATGTATCGCTCCCTGGCCTATCATCACAGCATCAGGTTCGTATGTATCAAAAGCGAACTTCACATCCTCCGGTGATTTTACGTTACCGTTAAGTATTATTGGAATAGTGACCCCCGCATCTTTGATGCGTTTCACCCAGCTCCAGTCAGCATCGCCTTTGTTCCCTTGATTCCGCAGCCTGCAATGAACCGTCAGCGCCTTTATGCCTATTGCCTCCATAATTTTAGCGACTTCCACTATTACTATCGAATTCTCATCCCACCCCAGGCGCGTTTTTAGGGTAACAGGCAGAGTTGTGTTGGTCATAACTGATTCAGCAATGCGCTGCATCTTGGGTAAGTCCCTCAATAAACCTGCGCCCGCTCCGCGCATAGCAACATCCTTCACCCAGCAGCCGCAGTTAATATCAATGAAATCGGGATTAGCCGTCTCCGTTATCCTGGCGGATTCCGCCATTGATTCTTCGTTGCCTCCGTATATCTGTATAGCAAGCGGGCGCTCTTCCTCATAAAAGAACAGCTTTTCCCGCGCTTTGCGTGCGTCGCGTATAAGCCCCTCGGAGCTTATGAATTCAGTATATAACACATCCGCGCCAAGCTTCTTGCATATCATGCGGAAAGGAGGCTCCGTAACATCCTCCATCGGCGCTAAAACTATCTTATTTTTAAAATTTGGTAACATAGAATGCAAAAATAAGGATAAATGAAAGAAGGTTAAAGTCGAATAAATAATTGAGGTAATGAGGTAATTAGTTAGATTTTGCTTTTCGTGGAGTGCATTGACTGAGTCAATGCATGCATCAACATAGTTGATGCACTCCAACGAGAAGAAACTGAAATTAGAAAAGTAAATGGATTCAATTAGTGGCGTAAGATCTCTCGAATTAACTATGGAATTTCATATCTCTTTGTTTATTTGTTCCTATAATCAACAGTTGAAAGACCTTATATAAATAACTAAAAACTGAAATATATCTTTGTATTCAGTGCCAATAGACCCGTATAACGCGCTTTATCAAGCGCAAGCGGAGTGTTCCCTTTGGTTGATGTATTCCCAAAGTATGAATATTCAATCTCTGTGAACGCATTCATATCCTGAAACACTGAGTATGATACACCCGCGCCGATCTTAAATCCCGGCAGCCATGTTTTCTTATTGTATGATGCTAGTATCTCGCTCCCCAGGTACTGATTGTAATAGCTGTATTCATCGGAGTAATATTCCCTTACACGCTCTGTTGATTCACTCACATACTGAAATCCGCCGCCCGCTTTTATGTAAAAGGGTGAGTTGATCCTGCCCCCGGGGAAGAATTTTAAGTTCACAAGCAGGGGAATAGCGAACAAGGTTGAATTATCATTTTTTTCCATGAAAAATTCATTACCTATGTAACCGGAATTGAATTCAGGATCAGGTGCGCCGCGCAAATGCCAGATGAAAGATGATTCAAGCTCAACAGCAAGCTTCTCGGTTACATACATACCGGCATTCACATCAAGCTGAATAGGTGAGTACATTAAGTATGAATCATCATTGCCGTATGAATCATACCCGTAGGAATTGTAATAACCGTAGTCATCGTAATAGTTCGGTGAGTAATTCAGCCTGATCGAATACACCTTGCCGAATTCACCACCCAGGAAAGATGACAGCGAGGTACCGAATCCCATATAATACTTACCGGAATTACCTGTAGTTCTATGCTGAGCCGATGTGCTGAACTGGATTGCTAATACTGTGAACAGAATTATTATATAATTTCTCATTGGAATGATATTATATATTATCGACTGATATAATAATACTAAATTATTCTTTTGAATTAAATGAATATTGTTACTTGAAATTATCGGTTTATAGAATTGGTAATTTCAATCTTCTGTCATTCCTGCGAAGGCAGGAATCTTATTCTAATTAATTGCGATTATTCAGATTCCCTACATCCCAACCGTATTACTGGAATGCCTGTATTTATCCTTCAGCAGCCGCAGGCTCAGCACAGTAGCGCCCATCATAACAATTCCCCCCGTTAAAAACGGGGCAGCGAAGCTGATGTAATGATAAACCAGCCCGCCCCAGCTCGGTCCAATAAACCTCGCAAACGATGCCAGCGATTGAGTGAGACCCAATATGCCGCCCTGTTCATCCCTGTCACTGAATTTAGAGATCAAACCAAGGCCAATACTGAGTAACAGACCGTTGCCAAAGCTCATAAAAAATATGCTAACCAGCAGCAATGCCAGCATGTGATTTGAAAATGGTATCGTCCCAAGCCCAACACCCATTATCACGCACCCGGCTATGAATACTTTCCGTTCATCAAATATTTTGAGAATAGGGCGTATTAATACTCCTTGAGTTATTGCGCCAACAAGTCCGCTAAAAGCGAACAGGTAGCTTACCTGTTCAATATCAAAGCTGAAACCATCCTTGCTTTCAGCGTACAACTGGAATGTTGAGAAAATATTTGAAATTGAAAACACTATTATGAAATAAAGCATTATCAAAAATCCAACATGCGGATGTTTCAAAGCGGAAGCAAGTTTTCGCCAGCCGCTTTTCAGATTAAAACCGCCCATCGTCTTATTGCCACGAAGCTCTTTTGGCAACGATTCAGTTACAAAGAAAAATGTCAGAAGTAAAGCCAGGAAAGAAAGTCCCGCGGAAAAATAAGTAGGGAAGTCATACCCGAAGCGTTTTGCCATTATACCGCCTATAAAGGGTCCGAAAACAAATCCCAAGCCAAAGGCTGCGCCAATCAGACCCATACCTTTGGAACGGTCCTTAGGCGGCGTTACATCGCTTATGTACGCCATAGCCGCTCCTATGTTAGCGGAAAAGAATCCCGCCAGCGCGCGTGATATTAAAAGCAGCGGTATTGATTTTAGCACGCCGCCCAATACAAGCCCGGTAATTATATATGAAAATACATTCCCGCTTAAACCGAAAATAAGTATTGGCTTCCTGCCGTAAATATCTGATAGCCTGCCCCATAACGGGTTGAAAATGAATTGCATCAGTGAAAATATTCCCACAGTCAGCCCTATCAGCGTTTCATTCATAGCCAGCTCATTCTGCGCGAATGTTGGCAGTATCGGTATCAATATCCCGAATCCAAGCAGATCAATGAATACCGTTAAAAAAATGATCCAGATGCGTCTATCCAAGTTTTATAATCCTGAGCGTGAGCTCAAATTCTACTAATAATTTCATAAAAAAAACGTGCCTGATATACCGTAGTCGAACCACTGTCAAAGCCAGTCCTGCGGCTTTCAGGGTTCGCTCAATGTGGTGACTACCTGTAGTCGAGCCCTTTTAGGTCTCGCTGCTTTGAGACGTGCCAGCGGCACGTCTGTACAGGATTTGTTAGTGATGTTTTATCGTGCATAGCGCCTGACTGCCCCCGCAGTGAGTCGAAGCACTTTAAATCTTAGAATAATACATTTTGCGAGGAGCGAAAGCGACGAAGCAATCTCAAAATGACACCACTAAAAGCAACTATCAAGTCAAACTAACTTAGTAGTGAGTTTCTACCTCAAAACCTGCTTTTCTTCCTCTTATCTTCGCCCCATAACAATTTGCCTGTTAATACCTTAAAATAATTGCTGTCCAGTCCCTTAGCGATCTTTATCTTATAAGGTGCCTTCTTTATTTCAACAATCGCCGGACTCCTAAGCTTCATAATACTGTTCCCGTCACTAACAACATTTACCTGCACTTTGGAATTTATCTTAACCTTAAATACCCCGTTATCGGGTAGAATTACAGGTCTTGCGGTCAATGTATGCGGAGAAAGAGGGGAAAGTATAAAAACTTCGGTCTTTGGAAATACAATAGGTCCCCCCGCTGAAAGCGAATAACCGGTTGAGCCGGTTGGAGTTGAAATTATCATTCCATCAGCGTGATAACGGTTTACAAGCTGGTTATTGAAGTAAACACCTATTTCAATTGTCTTAACGATCTCACTTTGATTAATAACCATTTCATTCATGCCAAAAATGGTTCTGGGTGATTTACTTCCGTTAGTATAAGCCTTAGCTTCAAGAACAGTCCGCTCATCAATTTTATACTCACCCTTAACAACCTTTTTCACAAACCCAAGGATCTCACGGGTTCTGGTTTCCGCAAGAAAGCCAAGCTTACCAAGGTTAACGCCTATTATTGGAATATTCCGGCTGCCAACAAGCTTTGCCGTGGCTAAGAATGTACCGTCACCGCCGATAGATATCATGAAATCACACCGTTTTACCAGTTCCTTTTCATCGGCAATATAGGTTTGTTTAAGCCTGTCTTTAAATCTTTTTCTAATCTGCGATGCAATTTCTTTATCGCAAATGTAATCTATGCCTGCTGTATCAAGACCTTTTACCAGCCTGTGAACTATTGGCGCGAGCTCTGCTTTGTTGTTATTTCCTCTTATCCCGAAGATCATTTTTCAGCGTCTGTGTTTTTAGGCTCTTCTTCACTCTTTGCGCTTTCCTCAACTTTAGCCGGTTCATCAGCCTTTTTGGATTCATCTATGTAGTTAAGTTTTAATTGACCCAATGTGTTCTCAAGGAATTTGGCTTCATATTCTGAAAGCTGCCCCTTTGTTTTTTCCTTAAGCATATCCATTATATCGATCGAAAACTGCGCCTGAGTCAGGTCACGCTCGGTTTTATCTGTCATGGGATTTTTTATCTTTCCCATTGCCATCATTGCGGACATTTCAAATGAACCCACAAGATACATAAATAACTGCGTATTTTTTTCTTTATTATCCATATCTTAAATGCTTCTAATTAATTGGTTTAGGTTTATTTACTAAATATAGCTTTGAATACTTTGTCATAACATGAATTGATGAAAGAGTGCATAATACCAGACCCATGTAGCCATCCAGAATTCCCAATTTCAAAAAATACATTTTAAAGAATGTAAATGCAGGTCTAAAAATTATATCAAAAAATCCCGCCTTTTTACCCTTAGCCCTCAGTTCTTCCGCGCTGAGTGTCGTGTATTTGTTCAGTTTGTAAATATAGTGTTCAAAATCTCTGTCTGTATAATGCAGTATTTCATTCTGCAGTCTGCCGGTTGTTCCGTTGTAAACGGCCTTTTCATGTACTAGGGAATCGTTGAACCTAATTCCGGTTGATTTCTTAAACAACCTTAATGTATAATCAGGATACCAGCCGCAATGTTTGATGAATTTATTGATGAAAAAGCTCTTCCTGTTGATCCGGTAAGCATCACTTGATGAGGAACTGTTAATAATTCCTTTAACTTCATCCCTTAACTCAGGCGTTATCCTCTCATCAGCATCTAGCCAAACAATCCAGTCACCCGAAGTCTGATCAATTCCAATATTCCGCTTCTCGCCGTATGGCAGATTATCCACTATTTG
Source organism: Ignavibacteria bacterium UBA2360 (assembly GCA_002344125.1). Taxonomy (GTDB): domain Bacteria; phylum Bacteroidota; class Ignavibacteria; order Tepidaquicellales; family OLB5; genus OLB5. Next base: position 189,185 of record DDTQ01000009.1, read on the forward strand.
AATTTTTTGTGTGAACTCTCCCGAGATCTTTACAGTATCATCTGTGCTTTTTGAATCAACCACAATGATCTCATCACACCACTCCAGCGAACTAAGGCAATCTGCTATATTACCAGCTTCATTGTATGTAATTACTATTGCGCTTATCTTAGCCATCGGTTCCGGTATCTCCTTTAGCTTTGAACTTTATCGCTAAGAAAGCGAGTGCGAGATTAAACCAGAATATTGCCGCAAACTCCGCATCGCCGAAGTTCCATTCCGTTAACCCTGCAATTTGCAGGGCGATCATCGATGTAATTGATATTAATGCGAGTATGTTCAAAAATTCAAACTCCCGGGTCGCTAACCATGCCTTAACCTGCCCGGTGAAAATATAGATCATCAAAACCAGCCATGCGGCGAAGCCAAGCACTCCGAAATTTACGAGGATCTGGAATATATTACTGTGCATGTGTGATCCTTCACCGTGGTATTGGGGTGTTTTGTACATTCTGTATATCACATTGTTATCAACATCGCCAACGCCAAGCAGAATATTATCATTAATTATTTTAAGGGAAGTTTCCCACATCACAAATCTTGAGTGATTACTGGGATGGCTCAGATCAGCAATGCTCAATGCACGTTCTTTTAACGGCGCGGGCGCAATCAACAAAAACACCAGTGCCAGCGCGACCAATCCCCCAAGGAAATATCTGTTCTTCAATAAGCCCGTCACTATCAATGCCGCAAACAATGCCAGCATTGCATTGCGCGCATTAGTGAGGTAAAATGTGATCAGAACAGGCAGTGTTAAGAGTGCGAGATATAATTTGTTCATCAGGTAATTTTTCTTTACCAGGAAGAAGGGGATAATGATAAGCAGTATCACCATCTTGATCTCCCCGTTGGTGACGGGATAGCCGTAATACTCCAGCCTGTATTCGCTCAGCGGTTTTGTGGGATTCGGAATGTACTCAAATGCGAACCTGATTATCTCAACAGTAGATATAAGTGCAGTAAAAGCTATCAGCACTATCAGAAGGCGCTTTAAGTGTGTTGTGTTTTTTATGAATAATATTGAAACAAAAAATACAATGTATAACGAGATCTTCCTGTAGATATGGTCAAACGAATCAGCGGGATTGCCGCAAACCGCAGATGATATCACCTGCACAAGTATGAACGCTCCGAACAAATAAAGCAGATTGCGGTCTATTGTAAGCTTCTCAGCAGAATAAAATAACTTAAATACTGTTAACAAAATCAATCCGCCTATGCCAATAGAAGAAGTCGCAATTGAAAATTGCGAAGTAAATGCTGCGAGTCCTAAAAATACATATATCAGGATATCAGCGTACTTATTTATATTTTCTTTTATTGCAGAAATATCGCTTCTCCTAAATTTTACCCTGAAGTTTAAGCAGTTTTAAGTGCGATAAAAAACTTACCATTGAGTAACAAAAACTTATGAAAAATCCGCCTGTGCCGTCTTTGTAACCTTTCCTTGAAATATACACTCTCAAAAACGCTGAAAGCGCGTGCGTAAACACTCCCGCCTTTGATATTTGCTTATTGTTTATAAGCTTTTCTCTGGCTTCAAGTGTGCTGTACAGATTTATCTTATCCATCATGTGTGTCATATCACGGAATGAATAATGGATAAAATCATTTTTCAGCTCTTCAACCGAACCACTTACTTCAACGCCTTCGTGAATGATCCTTGGTGTTATTGAAGCATGCTGTTTGTTAAACAGCCTTATATGTTTATCGGGGTACACCCCTGAGTATTTAAGCCATTGCCCGAAGTAATAATTGCGCCTGTTAAGCCTGTAGCCGTAAACGCCTTCGGCAGGGGAGAGGGATAGTATTTCTTCCTGCAATTGCGGAGTAATTCTCTCATCAGCATCAAGAAAAAGTATCCAGTCATTTGAACATTTTTCAAATGACATTGCCCGCTTTTCGCTGAATACATCGGAATCAGTTGAGAATATTTTGTCTGTAAACTCAGATGCAATTATAGGGGTGTTATCTGTGCTGTTTGAATCGATAATTACAATTTCATCCGCCCATTTTAACGTCTCAAGGCATTCCCTGATATTCAACTCTTCATTCTTAGTTATTACTACCGCCGATATTTTCAAAACTTTGTTTTTGATTTAGTTTTTTTGCATTTGATTTTCTAACGGCCTCATTAAAAATGACGTTAAGAAATTATTCGAGCAAGCGTAAGCAGGAAAATCTGTTTGAGTCACGCAAATCGCACCTTTGGTGCGTATCAAAGCGGGACGAGTTATTTTCCTGCAGCGAAGCGAGAATAATTTTAGTCATTTTTAATAAGCCTTGACTTTTTTGGTTCTTTTTGTGTCAAGACAAAAAGAACATAATCCTTTTTCATTAAAGATAGAAAGACACTACCAGGAATTTGTGCTGTATAAAATAAATTTATAATGTAAAAACTCTGCAGCAGAATAACTTTACCCAAACTGCATTTCATAAAGCTTTTTGTAAATGCTCTTTTCATCCTTAAGCAGATCTGTGTGTGTGCCTACGCTCGCAATTTTTCCCTGGTCAACAACAACTATCCTGTCTGCATCTTTAATTGTGGAAAGCCTGTGCGCAATTACAATTGATGTGCGGTTCAGCATCAGCCTTTCAATTGCTTCCTGTATCAGGTGCTCTGATTCCGTATCCAGCGATGATGTTGCCTCATCAAGTATCATTATCGGCGCGTTCTTAAGTAATGCCCTGGCTATCGCAATACGCTGCTTCTGTCCGCCCGATAGCCGCAAACCGCGTTCGCCAATAATTGTATCATATCCTTTTTCTGTGTTAACAATGAAGTCATGCGCGTTGGCGTTTCTTGCGGCGCTTATTATATCCTCTTCGGGAATGTGCTCCTGACCGTAGGCAATGTTATTGCGTATAGTATCGTTAAACAGAATTATTTCCTGGGTAACAATGCCAAACAGGTTGCGGAGTGAGCTTATCTTAATATCTTTTATATCAACGCCATCAATAAAAATTCCGCCGCCTGTTGCGTCATAAAAGCGGGGGAGGAGATCTACCATTGTCGATTTTCCCGCGCCGCTTAAACCAACTATCGCGATATTTTCATTCTTTGATATTTTAAAATTGATGCCTTCAAGTATCATCCTGTCAGCGGTATTGTATGTAAAACTTACATTTCTGAATTCAATATCACTTTCAAAGCTCCGCTTATCAACTGCGCCCGGTCTGTCTTCTATATCCGGCTTCGCGTCAATTATTTCAAATATCCTGTTTGCTGAGGCGTATGATTCCTGTATGCGGTTTGAAACTGAACTGAAATCCTTAATGGGTGACATCAGCTGGAAAATTATCAGCAGGAACCCGATAAACTCCTCAGGCGCAAGTGAATTGCCTGCAAAAATTTCTTTGCCCGCATACCATATTATGAATACACCAAGCGCTACGCTTACAATCTCAGTTAATGGACGTGTCATATCGTTATAAACTGCGCTTTTCATTAGGGAGCGGAAGTAATCCTTCAGCTTGAACTCAAACCGTTTCTTTTCGAATTCCTCCATACCAAAAGCGCGGATTATTTTTCCGCCGTAGATATTCTCCGAAATAACCGAAGTGAATTCCCCAAGCTTTTCCTGCACGCGGATGCTGTACTTTTTCAGCTTCTTGCCAAGGAAAATTATCAGCAGCACACTCAGCGGAACCGTGATCATAGAAATCAGCGTAAGTTTCCAGCTTATCAAAAATGCCATTGTAAGAAAAGTGACAATCAGAACCGGCTGTTTGATAAGATCAGTAAATGTAACTGAAACTGTATTCTGTATAGTATTAACATCAGTTATAAACCTGGAAACGATATCACCTGAGCGTCTTTCGTTGAAGTATTTGAGTGAAAGGGAATTGAACTTCTCAAACATCCTGCGCCTTAGATCGGTTATCAGCGATTTTTCAACATACTGGGTTAATATGCCTTGTAAAAACGCGAAAATGTTCTTAAGTAGATATGCTGAAAACAGTAATATACACACCTTAACCAGCGCGCTGTATTTATCACCCCCTGAAAATATATAGCTGTCAACTGATTGCCTTATTGAATCAAAAAAATTCTTCGAAGGAAGCACGGATAGATCTGTGGGATTACCGGTAAAAAGCGTTTTAAGCAGGGGAATAGAAAGATAAATCGAAGCCGCATTACAGGCGGAATAGATCATTATCAATACAAACGATAAAACAAGCAAATGCCTGTAGGGTCTTAACAGCTTAACTAACTTGAAGTATTCTTTCATTAAAAATGTTTGGTTTACTGCTCTGAAGGGGCTCCTTCGGAGCAAAAATACTCTAAATTCCCCTTATAATAAATGGTATTAAATAGATAACATATTTCAAGAATTTAAATACTCATATGCTCCTCTTCGCGAAAGTAGGATTTGTGTATGCATTAATGTGCCTTTCGTGGAGTGCATCCCTGTCTGCTTTTGCAGAAACTGTGCCTGCCTGCCGCAGGCATGGTTGATGCATGCATTGACACAGTCAATGCACTCCAACGAGAATCTGCTTTTTGCAGTCGGGAAAGTATCCATAACTCATGTCGTGCTGAGCGGAGTCGAAGCACAAGTATTTACCGCCGTTGTTGGTGTTTAGCGAAGCGTCACCAACAACAAGTAAAGATTGGACTTAAGAAACATTCTTAAACCTGCCAGTTTTGCTTCTGTAGTCGAGCCCTTTCAGGGCTAGTAACGATAAAACATTCTTAGACCTGCCAGGTTTTGCTTTTGTAGTCGAGCCCTTTCAGGGCTCGTAACGATAAAACATTCTTAGACCTGCCAGGTTTTGCTTCTGTAGTCGAGCCCTTTCAGGGCTAGTAACGATAAAACATTCTTAAACCCGCCAGGTTTTGCTTTTGTAGTCGAGCCACTGTCAAAGCCAGTCCTGCGGCTTTCAGGGCTCATAACGATAAAACATTCTTAAACCCGCCAGGTTTTGCTTCTGTAGTCGAGCCCTTTCAGGGCTCGTAACTGATTAAACAATTCTTGAAGTGCAATCCCATGAAGCTGCAAAACTATCTTTGAATGTGCTTCGACCACAAGTATAACTAATATAACTCTGCAATTATAACTTATTTGCTTTTTTATAAAAAAATAAAGATATTGAACTACTAATTAACTATTTTTAAATTAACCGTCATACAATGAAAACAAAAATACGTTTTGCTGCAGGAGTTTTCGTATTATTCTTCATCTTTACTTCCGCTCTGTATTCATATCCAAAGTTTGCGGCTTATACAGGTGAAAAATGCCAGAGCTGCCATGTTAATCCTACAGGCGGGGGAATGAGGAACCTATACGGCGTGAAATACGGCAAAGATAACCTGTATTTCAAGTTTTGGGAAAAGGCCAACAAAACCACTGAGATCGATCCACAGCTTACAAAAAGTATTTCAATGGGCTCAGATATGAGAATGATATTCATTGATGACCAGACCGGCGAAGGCAATCCCAATTTCAGTACATTCTTCCAGATGCAGGGTGACTTGTACGTAAACGCGCAGCTGAATAAGTACATCAATTTAATGGTTGCCCCCGGATTGTATATCCCGAACACATATGGTCCCAATCCGCTGCCAACCAAATACGAAGTTTATGGTATGGTCTCAAATCTCCCTGCGGGCTTATATTTCAAAGCCGGCAGATTTATCCCCAACTTCGGCGTTAAGATCGCTGAACACAGAGCATACAACAGGATATTTAATGATATGTACACTCCTTATGCCAGCGATGCAGGAATAGAAGTTGGTATCTCTCCAAGCTTCTTTACACTTACTGCGGGATTCTCGAACGGTTCTAGTGTAAACATCAATAACCAGCGTAACAACAGCTTCGATTTCGATAACCAGAAACAGGTTACTGTTTCAGGTGATTTCCGCTGGGCAAGTAAAAAGACTAAATATACATTCGGCATCGGCGGTTCATTCTTGAGCAATCCGTTCAAATATGATCCCACAAACAATATTAACGCTTTGCGCCAGATGGCTGCCGGATTTTTATCTATCGGACTCTTTGAAAGAGTAGCTATAATCGGTGAAATAGCGTACAACAGGCTTGATATCCGTGATTCACTCGCCACACGTTCTGATCTGCGTACGATCTTCGGTGAAATAAATATCCGCATTTCAAAGGGTCTCGAACTAAAAGCGCAGTACGAAAACTATGATAACGCGCTTGGCATAAAAAATAATCCAACTGAGCGCCAGCGTTACAGCTTTGGCGCGGTATTCTATCCGCTCACCGGACTTGAAATTGAAAGCATTTTTCGCTTAGTGCGTAATGGTAAGGGTGACCCTGAACCAACCAACGCCACAGATTTTAAAGATGATGAATTCCAAACAATGTTTAAGTTCTATTTCTAAAATATAAGTTTGTTTCTTTTTATCAAAGACACGCCCTCAAAAGCGTGTCTTTGCTTTTTGAATAATCTGTAATACTCTGTACTATATAGAACTGTTTGCACTTAATAAATGTTATCTATATATCAAACGATAGAATATTTCAACTACACTATTTACTGAATCATACTGTCTAACCTATGCCTAAAATAATCGCTGCCGCAACCGCTGATGCGCCGTACAAGATCCCACAGGAAGAGATCAAGAATTTTATTTTTAATTTGTTTTCCGGTACAGGGGTCGATATCAACAGGCTTATCAGTGTGTTCGATAATTCCGGAATATCTTCAAGGCATATTTCAGTTGAGCCTGAATGGCTATCAAAAGAGCATACTTTCAAAGAGCGCAGCGAAATTTTCAGCCGCGTTGCTTTTGATATGGCCAAAAAGGCAGTAACTGATTGCCTTGAACGCGCGAACACCCGCCCAAATGAAATTGATAGTATCATTTACGTGACAAGTACAGGCGTTATGACGCCGACTCTTGATGCGAAGCTTTTTAATGAGCTGGGATTTAATCCCCATATAAAACGGCTCCCGTTGTGGGGATTAGGCTGCGCCGGAGGAGCGGCGGCAATCAGCCGCGCTATGGATCTAACCAAAGCTTATCCGAATGAAAAAGTTCTGGTAATTGCCGTTGAGCTTTGCAGCCTCACTTTCCAGAAGGATGATCTCTCAAAAAGCAATGTCGTTGCCTCCTCGCTCTTCGGCGATGGCTGCGCTTGTGTGCTCATTGGCGGTGATGAGTCAATGCCTGCGGCAGGGATTGCACCTGTTCTGCTTGGTTCACTTTCCACAATCTACGATAACTCACTTGATGTAATGGGCTGGGAAATTGTTGAATCCGGTTTCAGTGTAATCTTCAGCAGAGATATCCCGCAAATTGTAAAAGAAAATGTTAAACCAAACATCACTGAACTTCTCACAAAGCATGATCTGAAGATAGAAGGTATTCAACATTACATAACGCACCCCGGCGGCATGAAAGTCATAAGCGCCTATGAAGAATCACTTGGCCTAAACAGCGGTACTTTAGATCTCCCGCGCAAAGTTTTGCGCGATCACGGTAACATGTCCAGCGCAAGCGTTATTTATGTGCTAAATGAATTTCTGCAGGCCGGAAAATATAAAACAGGGGAGTTTGGCATGATATCTTCACTCGGTCCCGGTTTCAGTTCTGAATTATGTTTATTCAAAATTTCCTGATGCTATTCTATATATTAACAGGATTCGTAATTCTACAGAGACTTGTTGAGCTTGTCATCGCTAAACGCAATGAAAGGGTTAGTCTGAAAGCCGGTGGAAAGGAATACGACCGAAAAGGGTATTCAGTAATTGTAATCATGCATGTGTTCTTTTTCATTTCATTGATAGCCGAGTATTTGTATTTTGAAAGAACGCTAAACAAATACTGGATAGTTTTCCTTGTGCTTTTCATCGCAGCGCAGGCGCTGCGCTACTGGGCTATTATATCACTTGGCTCCCAATGGAATACGCGCATTATAATAGTGCCGGGTTTAAAACTCGTTAAGCATGGACCCTTTAAATACTTCAGGCATCCTAACTATATGGCTGTCATAACTGAGCTTGCTGTTTTGCCCTTAATTTTTTCATGCTTTTACACAGCTGTAATATTTTCAACGTTAAATTTGCTTCTGCTTAAGAGAAGAATTGAAATTGAAGAAAAAGCTCTCGATAATTTAATTAATGAATAAATAAAATAGTAATGGATATAAAATTCGGACACATCGAGATCTTTGTTAAAGATCCAATAGCTTCAAAAGATTTCTACATAAATGTTCTTGGCTTTGAGCTCGAAACAATTCAGGCAGAAAAATTCATCTGGCTTAAGCATGCTGAAAGTCTCATCTTGCTCAGGCCGGGCAAAGAAAATGAACCTTCGCCCAACTATCAATCCGCACGTACCGGATTCGTGCTCTATACAAATGACCTAGATAAAACAGGGGCAGAGCTTCTTAACAGGGGATTAATGTTCAAAGGAACTGATGGCTCAGATAGATGCCTTACATTCCAGGACCCTGACGGCAATTGGTTCCAATTGGTAAACCCAAAAGAACACTAATATATAATGCAAATGCACCACTAATAATTAAATTGATTTTAATTTACTGCTTTGCAATTATTGTAATTGTTGTATAGTTTTCACTATATTTACAGTAATTATTTTTAATTTCTATTGAAAAATATTCTTTTCGCTTTTATCGGACTTATTATTTTGTGCTCAGTCACTTTTTCACAGACTGATCCTTGCAGCATAGTGTATAAAGGCAGCGGCGGAATACCCCGAACCAGGCTCATTGGCATTCACCAGAACCTGCTGCTTGTATCTGATACCGGAGCTTATAAAATCGTTAATACCGATAAAATTGCGCGCATCAGATTTGATAATGGCAAGTACTGGAAGACCGGCGCGGCCTTCGGCGCAGGCATAGGATTTGTCGGCGGCTTTTTGGTGTACCAGATCTGGGGCAAAAAGAAGATCAAATTCTTACCCAAAGATCCCACGCTGGGTGTGCTGGGAATGTTCACCGTTCCGAGCGCAATTATCGGGGGACTCATCGGCCTCGCGTTCAAAAACATAGATACGTACGAACTTGCCAAACTCAACTCCTTCGTAAAAGCTAAAGAGATCAAATTTATTATAAGAGATCACGCGCAATATAAATGACTTTTGAACCTGATTACAAAAATATTAAAGCCGAACATTTCGGCTTTTTTTATATAAATTTCAGAATATGAAAATAGAAATAACACCTATCGGATCTGTAAAAAATTCACGTAAAGAAATAGACGACGATTTCTGGGGAAGTGTAACTTCAGAAATAATTCTCAGCGATGTGTTTACCGCTGACGCACTGGCAGGATTAACAGACTATTCACATGCTGAAATAATTTTTTATTTCGATAAAGCTGATAAGTCTGAAATAAACTTAGGAAAAAGACATCCGCGGGGGAACACAAACTGGCCTGAAGTTGGGATTTTCGCGCAGCGAAGGAAAGATAGGCCAAATCATTTAGGGCATACAATAGTCAAAATACTTGGAACTGATGGAAATGTGCTTAAGGTTCAGGGACTCGATGCAATAGATAACACTCCGATACTTGATATTAAGCCAGTTCTCAAGGAATTCCTGCCGCGCGAAGAAGTTACACAGCCCGGGTGGGCAACTGAACTAATGGCAGATTACTGGAAATGAGATCTATTTATCTATTCCTGAAACTTTGAATATATCATAGTATAACTTCAAATGATCCTTAAGGTGGTCCATCACAAGCATTCCGTTGCTGTAAACCTCCTTCGAGAATTTATCTTCCTGAACAACATGTTTGCTGCCAATCATTGAATTCCTTTCCTCAAATCTTATTAGTTCCTGGTCCTTTATCCAGTATGCGCTGTTTGTGTATCCATGCCCGCCGGTTGAAATAGATCTGTAAAGCAGATTGTTACCCTGAATATAATAATAGACTACAACGGTTTGGCTGGCCGCAATGTTGTATTCAGCCATTATAACCAAAGGATCGCTGTACCTGGGCATGAAGCTTAGAGCACCGTCAATTTCATAAACCGAATCATCCATTTGAAAGTAATAATACGATAACTTGGTATTCTGCATCCCTATCGCGCTTTCGTTTCTGTTGACACTAACGGTACTCACCATAAGCTCCCCGGCATCACCGGTTGAATTCTTAATAAGTGCATCCACGCTGTCTGCAAATGCGTTCAGAGAGTTAACCGCATAGTTTTCCTGTGAATATGCTGAAACAGATGCCAGCATTAAGATAAAGAAGTATTTTTTCATGGTATTATAGCTTTGTTATTGTAAATTTAACTCATTATTTATTAATTTGTTTCACAATTAATTTTGCCGTTTATTCTTAAATGCATCACTCCCTACATTGACATTAATGGAAAAAAGTGCTATTTTTGTATTCTTTTTAGGAAAATACAATGAAAAAAGCGATAGAAAAATCATTAAAAGCCACGCATTTTACACATAATGACGAGGTGAACAAGAAATGGTATGTTGTTGATGCCAACGGCAAAACTCTCGGAAGGTTTGCTTCAGAAGTTGCAAAAATAATTTGGGGCAAAAACAACCCCAGGTTCACACCCAATGTTGATACAGGCGATTTTGTTATCGTCATCAACGCTGAAAAGGTGCGTTTAACCGGTAAAAGGGAAAGCCTCAAAGAGTACAAGCATCACTCTTTATACCCGGGCGGTCAGAAAATAAAGTCTTTTAAAGAGCTTATTTCGACCCAGCCGGATAGAGTCATTACCAAAGCTGTAAAAGGTATGCTCCCCAAAACGAAACTTGGGAACAAGCTTATAACCAAGCTTAAAGTTTATGCAGGTGAAACTCATCCGCATTCAGCACAAAACCCGATTGTAAAAAATATATAAAACAATATAAATGGCAGTTACATATCATTTAGCTACAGGCAGAAGAAAGTGTTCAACAGCCCGTGTATTTTTAACAGAAGGCACCGGCAACGTTCAGATCAACACAAAAACAGGAAAAGATTTCTTTGGTAAAGAATCATTACTCAAAGAAGCTCTTGAACCGTTATATACCGCTGATCTGGCAGGAAGATTTGACGTAAAAGTTAACGTAAACGGCGGCGGTGTATCAGGTCAGATCGGTGCTATCCGTCTGGGTGTTGCGCGCGCTATATTAAAATACGATGCGAGCGTTAGACCTGCTCTTAAAAAGGACGGACTTTTGACCAGGGATTCACGTATGGTTGAAAGAAAGAAACCCGGTCAGCCTAAAGCAAGAAAACGCTTCCAGTTCTCAAAACGTTAACAGAACTTTTAGTTTTACAGAGAAATTTTCCCGCAGTCTTTTCTATCTATTCAATAGAACATTCTGCGGGTTACTAATAATAAACAATAAACATGCTTTCAGATCCGGCACGACCCGTGTTTCTTTAAACCAAAGAGATGTCTAGGCAGGAAATGAAGAAAGCAGAAGTGTCCGAACTCATAATCGGGCAATTAACAAAAGGAGAAAATCATGAGAAATGTTTCAATAGAAGACCTGCTCTTATCAGGCGCCCATTTTGGGCATTTAACCCGCCGCTGGAACCCGAAAATGAAGAAATATATCTTCATGGAACGAAACGGGATCCATATTATTGACCTCAAAAAAACACATGAACTGCTGCAGGAAGCGCAGAATTCAATAGCCAAAATTGTTGGTGAAGGCAAAACAATTATGTTTGTTGGCACCAAAAAACAGGCTAAAGAAGTTGTTAAGCAGGAAGCAGCGCGCTGCGGTATGCCGTATGTCACCGAAAGATGGCTTGGCGGTATGTTAACCAACTTTGTCACCATCCGTAAGAGCATTAAAAGGTATAACAACATCGTTAAGATGGAAACAGACGGTACTATTAATAACTACCAGAAAAAAGAAAGGCTCATGCTTTCCAGGGAAAAAGATAAACTCGAAAAAGTTCTTGGCGGTATCGTAAGCATGAATAAACTTCCCGGCGCTATATTCTTAATTGATGTTAAAAAAGAACATATTGCCGTTGATGAAGCAAGGAAACTTGGTATCCCTATTTACGCTATTGTAGATACTAACTGCGACCCCGATCTTATCGATTACCCGGTTCCGGCAAATGATGACGCTGTTAAATCGATCGAGCTCATTACAAGCTCTATTGCGGATACAATTGCTGACACCAAACAGGCTGTTGAAACCAAAAGAATGCAGCGTGATGATGAAGCGCAGGCTAATAAAAAAGAAATAGCCGCTGCTGATGAAAGCGAAGGCGTCGGAGTATCTTGATCTTTAAGATGCTTTGATTAGTTGTATTGTTTTATAGCTGTTAATAAATATTTTTTAAAGAAAAGAATAATAATAAAAGGAGCATATTGTGGATATATCCTTAGACTTAGTTAAAAAGTTAAGAGAAAAAACAGGAGCAGGAATAGCTGACTGTAAAAAAGCTTTGATGGAATCTGATGGTGATATCGAAAAAGCTATTGAATACTTAAGAAAAAAAGGCGCTGCTACTTCTCAGAAAAGAAGTGACAGGGTTGCCAAAGAAGGCCTCATATACGCAAGAGTTAATGAAGCAAGGAACGAAGCCGCTATTGTTGAAGTTAACTGCGAAACTGACTTTGTTGCCAAAAGCGATACATTTAATGAGCTTGCAAAAACTGCCGTTGAAGCTGTACTTGCGGCCAAATCAGGGGATGTGAACGCGCTTTTAAGCACAGCTGCCTCAAACGGAAGCACAATACAGCAGGTACTTGATGGTACTACTGCGAGCGTTGGCGAAAAAGTTGAGTTCAAACGCGCTGAATATTTTTCATCTGCAGATGGATTCTTCTGCGATTACAATCATTTAGGGAATAAAGTTGCTTCACTTATCGAAATTACAGGCAAAGTTACCGATGAAGGCGTAGCGCTTGGAAGCGATCTTGCTATGCAGATCGTTGCCATGAAACCTTTAACTATCGATAGAAGCGCTGTAAGCGCTGAAATGATCGAAAAGGAAAAAGAGATCTACAAAATTCAGGCTATCAACGAAGGTAAACCCGAAAACATTGCAGATAGAATTGCAACCAATAAAGTTGAAAAGTTCTATGAAGAGAACTGCCTTGTTGAACAGGAATTCGTTAAAGAACCCGGCAAGTCTGTTGGCGATGTCATAAAAGCTGTTGCCGCTCTTTCAGGAAGCGAATACAAAGTAAAAACAATGGTTCGCTACCAGCTTGGCGAAACCATAGGCGCTTAAAACTATTTTTTAACAGGCTTAATATATTATTAAGCCTGTTTTTTTATACCCCAAAATATTGGCAAAAAAAGAACTTAAATACAAAAGAGTGCTTTTAAAGCTGAGCGGTGAGTCACTTAGCGGTGATGCCCACAGCGGAATAGATGTAAATATCCTGAATTACCTTACCGGTGAGATCAAAAAAGTATATGAGCTTGGCGTTGATGTCGGAATTGTTATCGGCGGCGGAAATATTTACCGCGGGCTTTCCGCGCAGGCGCAGGGGATTGATGCCGTTACCGGAGATTATATGGGAATGCTCGCTACTATAATTAACTCGCTCGCGCTGCAAAACTCACTCGAAAAAGCGGGCATGCCTACAAGGCTGCTTTCTGCAATTGATATGAATAAAATTGCTGAACCCTTCCTTCGCAGAAGGGCAATGCGCCATTTTGAAAAACGAAGAATTGTTATCTTTGGCGCAGGTACGGGCAATCCATACTTCACCACCGATACCGCCGGCGCGTTAAGAGCCCTTGAAGTTTGCGCCGAAGTTATACTTAAAGGCACAAGGGTTGACGGAGTTTATGATTCTGACCCCGAAAAGAATAAAGATGCCGTGATGTACGAAAACATTACCTTTGGCGATGCCCTCAATAAAAACCTGAAGGTTATGGATATGACAGCGTTCGCTCTCTGCAGAGAGAATAATATCCCCATAATTGTGTTCAATATGAACAAAGAAGGTAATTTCAAAGATATTGTACTCGGCGAAAAAGTCGGGACTTTTGTTCACAATTAAATTTCGGGTAACATGTTGTTCTGTTTTTTAAAGAAATTATTTGTTATTTTTTGCGGTTGAACAGATAAATTCTTTAACTTTTTAACTCTAAACAAAGTAAATTTATGATCAAAGATATAATTAAAGATACAGATAGTAAAATGCACAAAGCCACAGAGCATTTGCGCAATGAACTTGTAAGAATAAGAACCGGTAAAGCCACTACAAACCTTCTTGATGGCATTAAAGTTGATTATTACGGCACTATGACACCAATTAGCCAGGTCGGAAATTTAAGTACACCAGATATTCATACCATATCAGTTCAGTGCTGGGATAAAACCGCAATGCCTGCGGTCGAAAAAGCTATACTGAATTCTAACCTCGGGCTCAATCCCATTAACGACGGCAATGTTATAAGGATACCCATCCCAACCCTGAATGAAGAAAGAAGAAAAGAGCTTGTTAAGCTTGTAAAAAAATACGCTGAAGATGGCAAGATCGCGATCAGAAACGTAAGACGTGATGAAATTGAAAGACTAAAAAAAGCCGAAAAAGATGAGCATTTTTCAGAAGATGACCGCAAACACGCCGAAGGCGAGATCCAGAAATTAACCGATAAGCATATAAAAGAGATAGACCTTTTAGTAGTACAAAAAGAAAAAGAAATAATGGAAGTCTGATAATTCCTGATCTCAGGAACGGTCACGCCTCCGTATATTAAATGAAATATTTTTGGTCTATAGTTTATAATTTCCTTTTCCTGCCTTTATTTTGGCTGGCAGCAAAGCTGTTTTCACTTTTCAACAACAAACTGAAAACCGGTTTTAAAGCCAGGAAAGATCTGTTTAAGTATCTCAACACAAAAATACTTACACTCGATCCTGCCAAGAAAAATGTTATGATTCACTGCGCTTCGCTGGGTGAATTTGAACAGGCCAAACCTATTATTGATGAACTTGATAAGACAGATAAATATAACTTCATAATATCATTCTTCTCGCCATCCGGATTCAATCATTCAAAAATAGATACTCCGCTCCGCTCAAAGATAATTAAAACATACCTGCCGTATGATTCACCGCCGGCTGTGAATAAATTTATTGATGTTACAAATCCCGCAGCTGTTATATTTATAAAATATGATCTGTGGATGAACCTTTTGAAAGAACTTAAATCAAGAGGGATCTTCACAATGGTTGTTAATTCCGCATACGATATCCGCAGGTTAAAATGGAAATTTCCGGTAAGCCTTTCATACAAAAGAAGCATTTACGATTACGTTGATGTAATTGGCGTTACAGATGAAGAAGATAAACTTCACTTCAGAAAACTGCTAAGGGGAAAAGAACGCGAAATTGAAGTTTTTGGCGATACCAAGTATGAAAGAATAAGCAAAGCCAAGGAAGTTTCAAGCGATAAAGCGCTTATTAACGGTGAAGTTCTCACTGATAAGAACGTTTTCGTTGTTGGCAGTTCATGGGATAAAGATGATGATGTAATATTTCCTGTTATTGATAAAATAAGTTCAAACGGACTCTCAGAAGAACTCTCGCTTGTAACTATACTTGCTCCTCATGAGCCCACCGAAGATACCCTTGAGCAGATCGAATACGATATCCATGATAAATATCCCCACATAAAAAGTATAAGGTATTCTGAACTTAACAAGTACTCAGGCGAGAACCTGATAATTATTGATTGTATTGGTATTTTAATGGGACTCTATAAATACGCTCATGTTGCGTTTGTGGGTGGCGGATATCAAACAGGCATGCATAATGTGCTTGAACCCGCCGGATACGGAATTCCCGTAATGTTTGGTGATGAAAAACTCTCCGAAGATGCAGAGCATCTTATCAAAAACGGCGGGGGAATAGCAGTCGAAGATTCCAAAGAGCTCTTCAAATCACTCGTAAACCTGCTACGCAAAAAGGATTACAGATTCGAAATTGGCAAGAAATCACTTTCCGTTTTCGATAGCAAAAACGAAGCATCAAAAAAAATAGCAGAAATAATAAACAACAGGATCTAGGATAAACGGTGGCACAGACATTCTTGTCTGTGCTTAATAAAATTATATATATATATATATGTTCGACCGCACAAAATTTTTCGATGAATCACTGAACGAAAGCGCCCAAACCAAGCTTGCTATACTGAATCATTGCCGCGAAGATGTTTACAAGGCGATAGATATCATGAACGAAAGCATTAAAGCCGGCGGGAAGATCCTCTTCTGCGGCAATGGCGGCTCCGCCGCTGATAGCCAGCATCTTGCTACGGAGTTTATTATCCGCTTATCACATGATATAAATCGACCCGCAATCGGTGCAATTGCGCTTACAACCGATTCCAGCCTGCTTACAGCAGGCGCCAATGATATTGGCTATGATAACGTATTCGCCCGCCAGGTCGAGGGTCTCGGCGCTAAAGGGGATGTACTTATTGGTATTTCTACGAGCGGAAGTTCCGGCAGTATTATTAAAGCTTTCGATATGGCGAAATCAAAGGGAGTAAAAACAATTGCATTTCTCGGCGGCTCAGGCGGTAAAATAAAAGGCATGGCTGATTGCGAAATTATCATTCCATCAAATAACACCCAGCGCATCCAGGAAGGGCATATAACCATCGGTCATATTATCTGCGAAAGCGTAGAGCGCGAACTGTTTACGTGATTTCGGAATTGTGATTGTAGATTTGGGATTGAATAACACTTTTGCTTTTCTTGGAGTGCACTGACTGAGTCAGTGCGATGTTTCCTACCCTCATTCCCAATCCGCCTGCGGCGGACCAGTTTGAGAGTGCAAGAGATGTAGTTTTGCTTTTCTTGGAGTGCATTGACTATGTCAATGCATGCACTGACATAGTCAGTGCACTCCAACGAGAAACTTTATCTGAGGAGCGAAGCGCTTTGCCCGCCTATGGCACGGACGAAACAATCCCATCAATACCACATTTAGATTGCTTGCATGAGATGTAGTTTTGCTTTTCTTGGAGTGCACTGACTATGTCAGTGCATGCATTGAACTGCGGAGGCAGTCAGGCACAGTCAATGCACTCCAACGAGAAACACGGTCAACTCGAATTAACCCCCGCATTCTTATCAACTCTAACAACACTGCTCAATAACATCTGCATTCTCAAATATCTTACCACTTTATTCTTCAGCAGTTCATTATTTGTAAAGTCACGTGACTTATCCTCCTGCCTGTATTCAATACTATGCCGTGCCAATTGACTCAGCACATTCGCATTCGGCGTAGCAAAGTTAAACGCAAAGAGCAGAGTTAATATGATAAAAGCTTTTTTCATATGGGTAAATCTATGTTATATTTTTGAATAATTCAATATATTTATGTTTAATTGCCGACTGAAAATTTACAAATGGAAAAATATTACGAAATTAGAAACCTATCCGAAAAAACACTTGAATTCATTAGTGAGAATCTTAAATATACAAGTATATTAAGTGAAAATCTTTTAAATGAGTTTAAGCAATCAAAAATATGGACGGTTGCACCTATCGGTTTATCAGAGAATGAACTATATGAATTTGATTATGGAGGAAAAGTCGTACATGATATAAGAGAAAATTTATCTGGATTGATTTATAAAGAGCTAATTAAAGATGAACGAAATGTTTGGATTATTGAAGATAATAATGGTCGCACTGAATATTCAGTAAATGATAATAAAATAGATGACATTACTCTTCCATTCTATTACAGTGCAAATGTTTTCCATTACATTATAAAAAAACCTGTTTCGAGATTTTGTATTTTAGAAACATTGAAGGGTGGAGGAGCGTATCCTTTCGTAGGCTTTATTACAAAAATAAACAAGAATATTGAAATCGATATATTAAATAATAGTTTAACTGAACAAGATTTAAATATTATGAGAGATAATATTTCCTTTTTTGTTATTGGTGTTTACGATGAAGAAAGTTACATATTCATTGATATGTGTTCACATAAATAAAAACGTTCCCAAGCAGAAGCTTGGGAACGAGTTAAATTTAAAGAATTCAATGAAAGTATCAGTGTTTCTTCCAGATTTTAATCAAATGAGATTCAATTTTTGCCTTAAGAGCATTCGCATGATTGAAGTCTCCTTTATTTATTTTATCCCTATTGTAAGTGTCCTGAATTCCATTGTTTGCTACCTTCAATAAATCCTCTAAGTCATCTTTGAAAAAGTCTTTATTGTTATTTATAAACGATTTAGAAGCTTCAATAAATGCTACATAATCACTATCGTTGCTAGCGCTACCAAAGGGATATTTTTTTAAATGTGCTTTCACTTTTTCATCAGGCGATTTCAAATCTTCATTTTCTCTAGTTAGAATTGCAAGTTTATAAACAGCATATATAATGATAATTATGAAAAATAATAAATAGATAATATGTACATTCCAACCCAAATAATTGTTCATTTGTATTATGAATGATACAACTGATACTAAAGATCCTGCAATGCCGATTACTACCATTATACCTAATTCTTTTTTCATCCTATTATTCTTCTTTTGTCTTTGCTTCATTGTTACTCTATTACTTCTTCTCCATTATCCCCTTCAAATTCTTCAACCCAGTATCAAGGTCATTGCCTATTGATTACGTGGCGTCAGGTCTTACGACCTGACGCGTATGTTTTCCATTCATTATGCCCTTAGTGAATTAGTGGGGAAGCCTACTTCTTCTCCATTATCCCCTTCAAATTCTTTAACCCAGTATCCAGATCATTACCAATAGTCTCATCCATATTCATCATCACCGTCATCAAATTCATTGGATAGGGCATTGTACCGTAAAAAACCCACTTAACCTTAGTCTGATCAGTGCCTGCAGGAGAAAATGTCATGTAAGCTGAAGCGGTGGATTCAAACGGCTTCTTGAACCGTATTTCATAATCAATCTTTTCGCCATCCTTCATAGCCATTATTTCCTGTTCACCCGCGCCAACATCACTTGAATCACTTTCCCACGCCGAAATAAATCCCGGCGTGCCGTCTGTTCCGGTGAAATTTTTCTTCATGTGCGGATCCAGCCCTGCCCACTTGCTGAAATCATTTTGGTTCTTTAAGTACTTTGTGTATTCATAGACTTCCTGCTTAGGCTTATTAATTACGATCTCACGCCCAACTTCGTAATCCTTTTTGATAAACAATGCAGCTATCAGCGGAATTGCGATAATAATTACAACGATAATTACCAACCATTTTAAAATTTTCATGCTGTTAAAAATTTAGTTATTGGAATAATTGAACAGGAGAGCTCTTTAGAAGTTCGAATATAAACAGAGATTTACGAATTTTCAATAGAAATGAATATATGAATTCAATTGCGGCCTGCCAGGGGCACTCCTTCGGAGAAATCAGCTTCTTTTCTTTTTTCTTTTTATCTCCGCTCTAAAGAGCGGAGATAATCAAACAGATTCTTAGTTTCATATACAAAAATCTACGAAACTCTTCAAAAATTGCTTTGATTAGCTGAGAATTCTTGACAGTAAGAGTTGTATAGCTCGCGGTAACAATAAATACGATACTGCGGATTTTCTAAAAGTTTGTTTTAAGGCTTATTAACCCCGGCTTTTAAGCCGGGGATATTCCAATTCCAAATTGAAATTGGGCTTTAGCCCTGACTCATTTTTGTTAAACAAATATTCCACATGGCGTCAGGTCTTACGACCTGACGCGTATGATTCCATTCTATATGCTCTTATTGTCTCAGCAGTGAAGTTCTTTTAGCTTTTCATTTCACGTATGTCGGGACGTAAGTCCCGACAACACATTGGGTATTCCACGTGGCGTCAGGTCTTACGACCTGACGCGTAAGAAATCCATTCTTTATGCCCTTAGTGCCGCAGTTGATGAAGGCTTTTTACCCGGTTGTTGGTGTTGTCACCAACAACTAAAGACTAAATTGTCAGATTCTCTTTTCATTGCAATAACTTACTCATTTCATTATTTTACACCACTTATGGCAAAAAGACTATTTCTACTTGACGGTATGGCTCTGGCATACAGAGCCTATTTTTCAATGATCCGCACTCCATTAATTAACAGTAAGGGAGTAAACACATCAGCAATTTTCGGCTTTGTGAATACACTCAACAAGCTTATCGATGACGAAAAGCCTGATTTCATCGCAGTAGCTTTCGATACTTCGGAGCCAACATTCCGCCATGAACAATTCCCTGACTACAAAGCTACCCGCGAAGCCATGCCGGATGACCTGAGACCGCAGATCGGCAAGATAAAAGAGGTAATTTCGGCTTATAATATACCAATGATCGAAGCCCATGGTTATGAAGCCGATGATATCATTGGTACACTCGTTAAACGGGCTGAAAAAGAGGGCGTTAAGAGCTTTATGGTGACCTCCGACAAGGACTATATGCAGCTTATAAATAAGAATATTGTGATGTACAAGCCCGCACGCAGCGTGCTTGGTCAGAAAGTCGCTGAAATTGAGGTCATTGGGCCCGATGGCGTAAAAGAAAAATTCGGGGTCGGACCCGAAAAAGTCACCGATATCCTCGCACTGATGGGCGACAAAGTCGATAACATCCCCGGCGTTAAAGGGGTTGGCGAAAAAACCGCCTCAGCTTTGATACAGGAATATGGCTCCCTTGAAAATCTGTACGCAAACATAGAAAAAATAACTAAACCCAAACTCAAAGAAAATCTCATAAATTGCAAAAAAGACGCCTACATTTCAAAAGAACTCGCTACAATTCACACTGAGATGCCCCTTAAGATCGATTTCCACACGCTCACATATTCAGAAAAGAACGTAGCTTTGCTTGAGAAAATGTTTTCAGAGTTTGAGTTTAAGTCCCTTTTAAAAAAGCTGCTTGGCTCCACTGAGCAAAACGTAAATATACAGGCTGTTTCAGTTGAAGAACCGGCACAGATCGAAACAAGTATCCTGCATAGCGGTGCTATGCAGGATATTAAGACTTTCCCCCATAAGTATTACACCATCAAAACTGAAGCGGATTTTAAACGATTATGCAAAAAGCTGAAATCCACCGATGAGTTTGCCTTTGATACTGAAACGACAAGCGAAAATTCTATGAATGCGAAGCTGGTGGGACTTTCCTTCAGCTACGATGAAGCCGAAGCTTTTTATGTGCCGCTGCTGTTCGCTGAAAACTCCGAAACTGATCTCTTCGGTAAATCGATCAAGCAAAAGGGCTCCAATGAAGAAGCCCTGCCGCAGCTTAACCAGGATAGTATCCTGAAAGAGCTTAAACCGGTGCTTGAAGATAAGAAAACAGCGAAAATCGGACAAAATATCAAGTATGATATGCTTGTTATGAAAAATCACGGTATCGATCTTAAGAATGTGGGATTTGATACCATGATCGCGGCTTATGTACTCAGACCCGAAACCAGCTACAAGATGGATAATCTTGCTGAGCAATACCTGAACTACAAATGTGTGCCTATTACTGAGCTTATCGGAGCCGGTAAAGCCAACACTCAAATCACTATGGACCGGGTGCCATACCAGATTGCCTCAGATTACGCTGCTGAAGATGCAGATGTAACGCTCAGGCTTTACCACAGGATTGAATACGAGCTCAAAAAGATTAGCCTCGATAATCTTTGCAAAGAAATTGAATTCCCTTTAATTGAAGTATTGGCTGAAATGGAATTCACCGGCGTTAGAGTTGATACCAGGATACTTGGTGATATAAACGAAGAGCTTAAAATAGCTGAAAAACGTCTTGAGAAGGAAATCTATAAGGAAGCAGGCACAGAATTTAACATTAACTCAACCAAACAGCTATCGGATATTCTTTTCAACAAGCTGCAGCTTGCGGCCAAAAAGAAAATTAAAACGGGATTCTCTACTGATACCAAGGTACTCGAAGAGCTTAGAAACGAGCATCCTATTGCCCTTAAGCTGCTTGAATACCGTACTGTTACCAAGCTGCGCTCAACCTACACAGAGGGATTGCTTGAGATCATAAATAAACGCACAGGCAAGATCCATACAAGCTATAACCAGACAGTTGCCGCAACAGGCAGGCTATCAAGCGCCAATCCAAACCTGCAGAATATCCCAATCAGAACTGAAATAGGACGCAGTCTTAGAAAGGCTTTTGTTCCCGATAAGAAAGGTAATATCATATTATCGGCGGATTATTCACAAATTGAGCTTCGCATCATGGCCCACCTTTCCGGTGATGAAAACATGATCAAAGCCTTCGAAAAGAAGAAGGATATCCACACAGAAACAGCCGCTAAAGTGTTTAAAGTAAAGCTGGATAAAGTCGATGCCAACATGCGTCGTAAAGCCAAGGAAGTCAACTTTGGCCTTATATACGGAATTCAGGCGTTTGGCTTAGCCCAAAGGCTGAATATAGATCAGCGCGAGGCAAGGGATATCATTCAATCCTACTTTGCCAACTTCCCTACAATAAATAATTGGCTGGAAAAGACCAGGGAATTTGCCAGGAAAAAGGGTTACACAGAAACACTCGCAGGCCGCAGACGCTACCTGCCCAATATCAATAACAGTAATTCGGTTGTTAGGCAGCGTGATGAGCGCATCGCGATAAATATGCCGGTGCAGGGCACCGCCGCTGATATGATCAAAATAGCTATGATAGATATTTATAATGAGTTCAGCAAAAAGAAGCTGAAATCAAAAATGATACTGCAGGTGCATGATGAATTGGTTTTTGATTGTGAGAAAAGTGAACTCGAAACCGTTAAAAAGATAGTCCATAATAAAATGAAAAATGCTATAAAGATGAATGTTCCCATCGAAGTTGAAATGGGTGAGGGGATCAACTGGTATGAAGCGCATGCTTAAATGTTTGGAGTGCTTGAATGTCTGATAACGTTAAAGGCTGGCTCTTCGTTGTGGTTCAGTTTATCCTGTTGTTCTTGATCGTTTTCTCATCTGCGTATGAATTCAAATATTACCCGCGTCCGTTAATGCCTTTCGTGCATTACATTGGGGTTACATTCATTTTACTTGCAGCTATGATGTTCACAGTCATAATAATCAGCTTTGGACAGTATATGACGCCAAATCCCGTGCCGCGTGATAAAGCTTCGCTTAAGACTACCGGTTTTTATTCAATTGTTCGCCACCCAATGTACTTTACTGTGCTTGTTCTAATGCTGGGTGTTGTACTCTACTTTCAGGCCTTTTTCAGCTTGGTTTGGCTGCCGATACTTTTCATCTTCTTCATGGTGAAAGCCTCAATGGAAGAGAAATTCCTCAAACAAAAATATCCTGAATATCAAGCTTACTCCATGCATGTAAAACGGATTATACCATATATATATTAACTATCGCTTTAGCTGAATAATCTAACCGTTATATATTTAATACATATAAAGCCCTGCGAATAATGTCAATTTTCCTACCGTAAACTATTGATAATATCGTGATTAATTTGTATATTTGTATCTCAACCAACAAATAGATTTTAATGGAGAGAGGCCTTTTGGGGAAAAGGTAAAAGGTATTCTCTGGATTTCTTTTGATATTAAAAGAAGATATCCCGGGAATATTATTTTAATTAATAATATTGAACTTAAATTTTCCAAATGGATACAAAAAAAGTCACAGTGCTCATTATTGGTAACGATGATGAGGATGTAAAATCGTTTGAGCTTAACAGGTCCCTTATTACAAATTACAAAAAGTATCTTATCTATGCGGGTTCAGCTTTGCTGGCAGTATTTCTTATTTGTTTTACTATTTTTGCCTATTCAGTTAAAATAAGCATTGATAAAAGCAGCCTCAACAGCCAGCTTACATCGGTAAACGAAAAACTGAATAAATACGATAGCCTGCAGCTCAGCCAGAAACTCAACAAGATCGATAACAATCTTTCTATGATCGATGGCTACCTCAAAGAAAGGGGCTTGCTTAAGAACGAAAATATTGGCGGTGTGCCAAGTAGTAAAAAGCAGCTTACGCAGTTCGATAAGATAAATTTTTACGAAAACCAGTCAGAGATATTTTACCATACACTCAGGGATCTCCCTATAGGCTATCCCTACAATGGCACAAAAAGCTCTGATTACGGCTACCGCAGAAATCCGTTCGGCGGATTCAGCAGTGAATTCCACGGCGGCGTTGATTTTAAGGGTCCGGTGGGCGACCCCATTTACGCAACAGGCGATGGCGTTATAAACAGGTGTGATTGGTACAACGGATACGGTAATGCTGTTGTGATTGACCACGAAAGCGGATACCAGTCTTTGTTCGGCCACTTATCAAGCGTGAATGTTGTACAGGGTCAGCAGATTAAAGCTGGTGATGTTATCGGATTCCTCGGCTCAACCGGCAGATCAACGGGACCGCACTTACATTACGAGATCCGCAAAGATGGCAATGATATTAGTCCGGAGCCGTTTTTGAGAGTTTATTAGTCCAGGTTTAAGAAAAGATCAATAATAATTTTATAATTTAATCTATCCTTCAAAAGGAGGCCAAAATGTCAATGTTCGGAAGCAGAGATAAATCAAACAATCAGCAGGAATCAGCTCCCGCAGTAAATAAATCAGCTTCATCAAAAGATATCAAAACATTAATAGGTGAAGGCTGTAAAGTAGAAGGTAACTTCTTCATTCCAACAGCAACAAGGATAGATGGCGTAATTAAAGGTGATCTCACCGGCGATAGCGGTATAGTTATCGGTCACACCGGCAAAGTCATTGGCAGTGTCTGCGCTTCAGAAGTAGTAATTTACGGTATGGTTGAAGGAAACGTTGAAACCAACAGGCTTGAGCTTAAAAAGGGCTCAAAAATGAACGGCGATGTTACCGTAAATAATCTGGTAACCGAGCAGGGCTGTATCTTCAACGGAAAGTGCGCTATGAAAGATGAAACCAGTAACGTCACAGAGCTTGTGCCCGAATTGAATACCTCAACAGGCAACGTGAAAATTAAATCAGTAATGAGCAGCTAACAATTTTTTCCTCTGGTACAAATAATATTTGTATTTCAAATTAACCGTCTTTGAAGTATCTTCGAAGACGGTTTTTTATTGTCCAAAATTAAATACTAAAATGAAAAATACAGAACTACTCATCTACATGCTCAAAGATATCCGCGAAGTGACATTACAAGGTGTCAATGGATTAAGTAAAGAGCAATTATTCGCTGAACCGCTGCCGGGTGAATTCCCCATTGGCGCATACTTAATGCATTTGGGGGAGTGTGATATCGGCTGGTATGAATCGTTAAGCGGTAACAAGATTCCCGATGAGCTTAAAAACCGCTGCTATTATTCAGCCTGGTTTGATGTACCCGCTGAAGATTTTAATCCCCCGAAATCACCAATTGAACCCTCGGAATACATCGCAGCAATAACAGAAGTAAGAGAAATTGTACTGGATTACATCAGCAAAATGGCGGATGAAGATCTTGAGATCACCATCAAAAGAAAACGCAGCGCAACTGTTGAAGTTGATATTCCCAAAAAATGGATAATATATCATTTGATAGAACACGAGGCGCATACCCGTGGACAGATGTTTATGCTTATCAGGATGGCGGGGTTTAAGAAAAAAGGGGAAAACAACTGATAACCATGAAGAATATCCTCAAGCTCGAAGAGCTCGCCATGCTTGCTCTGGGTATTTACCTGTTTACGTTGCTGCCATATGATTGGTGGCTGTTTGCCGCATTTTTCTTTGCGCCTGATCTTGGTATGCTGGGTTACCTCGCAAATTCTAAAATCGGAGCTTTCACCTACAATTTATTTCATCATAAAGGTATTGCAATAGCTGTCTATCTTGCGGGTATATTTGCTGCAAGTTCAGTTTTAATGTTCGCGGGCATCATCCTGTTTGCGCACTCAAGTTTTGATAGGCTTCTGGGGTATGGCTTAAAGTACGGCGATAACTTCAAAAATACTCATTTAGGCTTAATTGGCAAAAAATGAAAAATTTCTTCAAAAACTGACCTAAATCATACCTTTTCACACACCATTACTGGTATTTTTGTATAGTTGATTGATATATAAATTGACATAACATAAATACCGGAGGTTTTTGAAATGTTTAACTTTATGCACAACATCGGCTCTTACGAAGACACTATAAAAAATTTCACGTGGAAATCTGTTGAAGAAGAACTGGGCTATAAGCCCGGTGATGTTATCAATATTGGCGAGTACTGCACCGATAGGATCTGCCGTTTAGGCAAAGCCGATAAAACGGCTTTGATATGGCAGGATCATAAAGGAAATGTTAAAACATGGACCTTTGATGAAATGAGAGTAGCAACCAACTCAATTGCATGGTATCTCGAAAACATGGGCATTAAACCCGGCGATAGAGTCTGCCTGTTTATGGATAAAGTCCCTGAGCTCTATCTGGGATTCTTAGCCGGGTTAAAAATGGGTGCAATTGTTCAGCCGCTGTTTTCAGCATTCGGGTCTGAATCATTAATAACCCGGCTCGAAGATGCCAAAACTACTGCAATCATAACACAGAAAAAACACCTGCCCAAGGTTCGCAATATCTTAAAAGATATGAACTATATGAAGTTCGTCATAATAGTTGATGAACGCGATGAACTGCATTTAAGAGACCGTGAACATATTCTCGATATCGATAACCTGCCTAAGTTAGATCATTTTCACATTTATCCTTCAACTGCAGAAACGCCCTCAGTTCTGCATTACACTTCTGGCACCACGGGACTCCCCAAAGGAGCGCAGCATGTGCATTACTCCGTAATATCCCAATACATCACAACAAAATATTCCCTCGATCTCAAAGAAGATGATATTTACTGGTGCACCGCCGATCCCGGCTGGGTTACAGGTACATCTTATGGCATAATAGGGCCATGGGCTAACGGAGCGACGCAGTGTGTTCTCGATGCGGGTTTCACCGCTGATGGATGGTATTCCTTTATAGAAAAACATAAAGTCACCGTTTGGTACTCTGCTCCAACCGCAATACGCGCTTTGATGAAAGAAGGCGAGGAGCTTATTAAAAAACATGATCTGTCCTCGTTAAGGTATCTGGCAAGCATAGGTGAACCGCTCAACGCTGAAGCGGTGTTGTGGAGCGATAAAGTATTCGGAATGAAATTTCACGATACCTACTGGCAGACAGAAACCGGCAGCATGGTTGTCAGCAACTATCCCTGTATGAAAGTTAAGCCCGGTTCAATGGGTAAACCGTTCCCCGGAATGGAAGTTGGACTTGTTGATATAAATACCCACGAGCACTTCGATAAAAAGGGTGTGGTTGGGGTAATTGCGGTCAGACCCGGATGGCCGGCAATGTTCCGCGCATACTGGAACAATAAAGAAAAATATGAGAGCAAATTTGTGAACGGCTGGTATCTATGCGGTGATAGAGCCTCAATTGATGAAGATGGCTATTTCTGGTTCGTTGGCAGGGATGATGATGTTATAAATACCGCGGGGCACTTGGTCGGACCCTTTGAAATTGAATCCGCTCTGCTCGAGCATCCCGCCGTGGCTGAATCAGCCGCTGTCGGCAAACCCGATCACATTAACATGGAGGTGGTTAAGGCATTTGTTGCGCTTAAACCCGGCATCGAAGAAAGCAAAATGCTTGAGCTTGAAATCATGAATTTCATTCGCAAAAAGCTCTCGCCGCTGGCAATGCCGCAGGAAGTTGAATTCGTTAAAACCCTGCCCAAAACCCGCAGCGGCAAAATTATGCGCCGCGTGCTGAGAGCAAAGGAATGGGGCGAGGATATTGGCGATATTTCAACACTTGAAAATGATATGTAAAATGGAAACCTGACTCCAAATCCACCTGACTGCCGGTACAGTTCTCCTGAAAAGGAGAGGGGATTTGGGGTGAGGGTAAAACTTAGATTGTTCTTTGAATAAACAATAAATTTTTGAATACTCTCCCC
>DDTQ01000003.1 GCA_002344125.1 Ignavibacteria bacterium UBA2360
TATCTCAAAATTTGTCTTCTTTTGAGACGTGCCAGCGGCACGTCTGTACAAAACCTTTTGAATATTCACACCTCCACCAGCTTCTTAAACAGGTCCTTGTCATCAAGGTATCGCTTTATCATCTCAAGACTATCAACCTGGTTTGGCCAGTGAATAATATCCTTTGCCAGCTCATACGATGCCCATTTATATTCGGAGTGCTCATCGCTAATTGTTACCTGTTCATCTTCCACTATCGTTAAAAAAACGGGTGACATACATATCTTATCCGATATCGCCAGATAAAATGTGTTTATCCTGGGAATGCTGTATATCTTCGCAGGCTTCAGACCCGTTTCTTCTTCCAGCTCACGCAGCAGGGTATCCTTGGTATGCTCATGTGATTCGATCGTTCCCGTTATCATTTGCCAAATCCCGGGATATATCTTTGCGTTCTCGGATCGCTTGAGCAATAAGAACATATCTCCGTGATCGGTTTTTCTGCAAATATGAAGCTCTATATAATTGGTTACTATCTGCGGCAATTTATTTTTTTTTATTTCAAGTTTTCCAAACGGTGTATAGTATTCAGTTAAACACACCCCGTCACGCCACAGGCGTGACACCCCTCTCAAGAGGGGAATTTTTAGACTTCATTCCCCTCTTGAGAGGGGAGGGAGCGCAGCGGAAGGTGTGTGTTCTATGCACATTAAGTTTATCTATTTAACCAATACCATCTTCTTCGTATCAGTAAACACATTCTTCGATGTATTCAAAACATCCGCCGCGTAAATTCTGTATATGTAAATACCGCTTGCGAGTCCTGATGCGTCAAAGTTTATCGTATATCTTCCCCTGTGAAAATTGTAATCTGCAAGTATAGCAATTTCTTTGCCTGAAACATCATATACTGCAATTTTTACAAATGATAGAGTCCCGATATCAAAAGTAATATTAGTCACCGGATTGAACGGATTCGGATAATTCTGCTCCAGTGAAAATGATTCCGGGAAAATATTCTGCGCGTTTGAAATTCCCGTTGTTTGCCATTGATTGAATAATATCTGCAGTGAATCTATCGGATCTTTTGGTGATGGTACAGTCTGCACATTCAGATCAAGCCAATAGGGTCCGCTTTGCGGATCGGTTGGCCGGGCAACTCTTAAGAATGCGGAAATTGATGACCTTGTAGGCAGGCACCTCGTATCTGCCCCTATGACCTTTGCGCCCTGCAGTGCCGCCATTAATTTTTCTGCCATTGTACCGGGTGTGTTCAGGTAGCGGCTATACATTGAATCAAGTATTTGCTGCCCAAGTAATATGTTTCCCTGTACGGTAAAATTTGGACCCAGCACATGATTTCTATACGGGTCAGTATTTGTTCCGGTGTAACCGGCTGTACGAACTGTGTTCCCGATAAAATCTGTGATACCATATTGTCTTCTTGTTGGAAATGGGGGAGAGCCTTTATCATTTGCGATCAATGAGTCAATAATTTGCTGGGGTGAAAGTCCCATGATCATTAAATTTCTTGCATACACCTGGTTTGCTGAAATATAATACGCCTGTGTATGTATCACACCGCGGTTTGGATGCAGGTCGCTGAGTATTCTGGAGCCCGCCACACACGAAGCGCCCGCGCTTCCCACCATGCCCGTTACCGGGTCAACCGCCGTGATAGAAAATGTATCCTGTGAAAATATACTCAATGATTGCGAAAACAGAACAAGAAGCAATAATATTTTTTTCATATATTCATCAGATTTTTATAACAGCAAATTAATATTATTTTGTGAAATATGTTAGTTTAATTTTTGTCAAACAATTACTTAGAAGCTTGTAAGTTAGTTTATACTTAACTTTACAATTTATTACATACTGAAAAAGCGCATTCGGGAAATTTACGGACATTTGTGGTGTTACTAATATTACAATACATAACCCAAAATACAAATCTTTAAAAAACAAGGAGTATCAAAATGTCTGAAAAAAAAGAAATGAACAAGGTTAAGAAGTTTTTTTCACCTTCAAAAAGACGTTATAGATCTTTCATGGCAGGTTTTTTTCTTACTGCTGTAATTATTACAGTTACGTCAGTGGTGAGTGTTGCGTTAACCCGCCTGCAGGATGACCCGTATGGAAAGCTGATTGAAAGGGTTGCCGATGAGATAAATCTCAATGACCGGCAGAAGAGTGATGTTGTTAAGATAAAAAATGATCTTAACGCTAAGCTTGAAAACCGAAAAGTAACAAAAGTTGCTGGTGGAAAAGATATAGAAAGCCTTTTCAGAGCCGAAAGCTTTAACAGAAGCGAAGCTATGAGAATAGCCGGCATGCAGGATGCTGAAAACCGTGACCTTGCTGTGTATATGGTAGATGAACTTGAAAAGCTTCATAACCTAATGACATCTACTCAAAGAAATGATGCCGTAGATAAGATCAAATCTCTGTACAACCAGATGAAAAACCGGTAAAATGCATTTTTTGTTTTCGGGGCAGGTCACAAGACCTGCCTTTTTTGTTTAATAACTGCTGCTGTAACATTTATTTACAGTATAATTACAATAAAATCATAATATTTGTATGGTTTAAAGGTATTTTTGTGTAAATATCAAGTTAACAATATAAGCAGCAGAATAAATTTGCTGTATAAAAAAGGAGCAAAAAATGTCAGATTTAAATTCGTTCAACAATCCGCCTGAGCTCAATGCAGAGCCTTCATCCGAAAGCAAGCGAAACAAAAAAAGCAAAAGGAAAATTATCATCAGCGTTGTGCTTGTACTAATTATTATTACAGGTATCGCGGGTCTCGGCTTCGCAAAAGGATATTACGATAAGCACAGGCCGCACGGACCCCTGGGCATGATAATGGATATGGCAATGAAAGATCTTGACCTGACCGATCAGCAGAAAAATGAAGTGGCTAAGATAAAAGAAGAAATCCAGCTTAAAATGGACTCACAGCAGAAACCGGACCGCAGGAAAGAAATGGATGAAATGATGGATATGTTCCGCGGCAGCACTTTTGATAAACAAAAAGCGCTTGATATGATGAAGCAGCGCGACGCTGAACGCGATGAAATGCGCAGTTTCATGATTGATCAAACCGCTAAGTTCCATGCTATATTAACACCTGACCAGAGAAACAAAGCTGTTGATAAGATGAAAGAATTCCGCGAAAAGAGAAAAGAACGCAAAGATAAATGGAAAAAAGAAGACGGTAAACAGTAACCGCATAAGCATAAAATTGCTTTTATGTGTAGAAACTGTATTTAATGATTTGTATTTTTATGATAAAAGGGGAGCATCAGAGATTATCTCAAAAGTAGCTTGTCATTCCTGCGAAGGCAGGAATCTTTAAAAATTGATAGTAATTTTTTACAGGACTTACTTTTCAGAAATCTTCCGGTATCCCCCTTTGTTTGAAGGAATACATGTGATAATTAGAAAGAGTACTTAAGAAAAAAATGTCGAAATCGATACTTATAATAGATGATGATAATAAGCTAAATGAGCTTCTGCAGGAATATTTAGGGAAAAATAATTTCATCACTACAGCAGTCGAAAATCCGAAAGACGGACTGGTTAAGCTGAAGAACAATCACTATGATCTTATCATCCTGGATGTGATGCTGCCCGATATGGATGGCTTTGAGACCGTTAAACAGATAAGGAAAGATCATGAAACACCGGTTGTTATGCTCACAGCAAGGGGAGAAGTTACCGATAAAGTTGTCGGACTCGAGCTTGGCGCAGATGATTACCTCCCCAAACCGTTTGAGCCCCGTGAGCTCCTGGCAAGGATACAGTCTGTCTTACGCAGAAGCGAGCTGAAGCTCAAAAAGAACGAGAATATCATGCTTAAAGAACTGGTTGTAGATCCCAATAAACGCTCGGCAACTTATCACAACAAAGATATGGAACTCACTTCCACAGAATATGAACTGCTGCTGCTTTTTGTTAAAAATAACGGCAAGGTGCTTTCGCGTGATGAGATAATGCAGAACACCCGCGGAATTTCATGGATGTCATTTGACCGCTCGGTTGATGTTATGGTCTCAAGGCTGCGTAACAAATTCAAATCGCTTGGCAGCAAGAAAGATAAGGAACAGGTCATTAAAACCGTACACAGCATTGGCTATATGTTCTTCCTCGAAGAGGCAGGTAAATAAATGGGGAGCGTTTTTAATTGAAATTCAAAACACCCAATTTATCGATCTTCATAAAACTGATACTGGTCGTATTTATATTTGGTATATTGCTGAATATTTGCGTGCTGTTCGTATTCCAGGCCACGTCAGATAAAAAACCCCGCAAATTCCTGAAAGATTTTTCAAGGCGTATGGAAAGGCATTTGGTTTACGAAATAGGCATCCCCCCCGATACCGTTAAAGCTAAACAGATCTGCGAAGATCTTGATATTGAAATGCGGTATGAAGGCACACCCTACAACTGGTCATCTAACGGCGAAATACCTGATCTCAGAAGTATTCTGAACGATCCCGGTGACAGGGTGCGGTTTGAAGAAAATGAATCTATTATAGCCCACCATGAAGGTGAACCCTATTCTGTGATACGGTTTCCGCAGGGTGTATTTGTGATCAAGCCATTCAATCCCCAATTGTTTAACCCTGAGCGGGCCATCCTGATGCTTATCCTGTTCATTAGCGTTGTTATAGTAATTTTGTATTTCCTGCTGAGGAATCTTTTCAGCCCGCTGAAAGATCTCTCTGCCGCTGTTGTAAGTATTGGTGAAGGTAACTACGATGTCAAACTTCCCAAAGGAAGAAAAGATGAACTTGGTGAACTCGCCGATTCCATCGGGGTAATGTCGGATAAAATAAACAGCTCAATAAAATCAAAGGAGCAATTGCTCATTGATGTATCACATGAGCTTCGCTCACCGCTCACGCGAATTAAACTTGGTCTCGAAGTAGGTTCTTCCAAAGAAAAGCTTGAGGAAGATGTCATCGAAATGGAAAAGATGATAACCGACCTGCTGGAAAATTACCGCGCTGATACAGGGTTTAACAGTGTTAAACCCCAAAAAGCTGATGTAGCTGAGCTTCTTGATGAAACTATTGCTGAGTACGACGATCAAAGCCGCCTCAAATTTTCCAAACCCGCAAAGGAAGTTTTCTGTAATATTGATATGGATAAAATGCAGGTTGTGTTCCGGAACCTGATCGATAACGCCCTGAAATATTCGGCGAATGAAATAATTATGAGTATTACTGAGCATAAAGGCGAAGTCATTATCAGCTTCAAAGATACCGGCAGCGGAATTTCTAATGAAGACCTGAAGAATGTTTTCGAGCCATTTTACCGAGCCGATAGATCACGCTCGCGCCGCACCGGCGGCTTCGGGCTGGGACTCTCCATCTGTAAAAAAATTATCGATGCCCATAAAGGCGAACTACTCATAAAAAGTAAACTTGGCTCCGGCACCGAAGCAATAATTAAGCTAAGGAACTCATAAAATTGCGAAGAGTTTTCTGACCTTATATTAATTTCTCAATGCTTTTGATGTTATTTTGCGGCCTTTGAAAATTTCCGCCCGGAAATTATTTGAGCAGATACAACACAGGAAAATTTGTCTGAGTCACCAATCAGCACCAATGGTGCTGATTGCGTGACGAGTTATTTTCCTGCAAGGCGAAAATAATTTCAGGAAATTTTCAGCAGCCTTGTTGAGCCTTTAGGCGTAATCCCGCTTTGCGGGAATCCTTCAGCACTTTTTGTATCAAGACAAAAAGTACAAGAGCCTATAAATTTCTCAGTTTAGAAAATATTCAATCGTTAACTATATCCTTACCGACCTTTGATAAAAAAAAGAGCGCCTACCGGGACGCTCTTTTTTAGTTTATGATATTGTATCCTGTATTAACCCTGTATAATCTTAATTTTCCTTTTTAAGTAAATGTAAAGCCCTGTTAAACGATTCAACACTGTCAATAGTGATCTCATCGTAAGAATTCTTCCAAAATATCCTTCCATGCGTGCCGTGGAACTGGTTGAGAAGTAAAGTTGACCGGTTCTTGAAAGCTCCAAGTATCTTCGGGATATATTTCCTCGGATTATCAAGCGCCTGTGAATTATCTATCATTACTATACCGCTGAATGTATCGGGTGTAATTGAGTAATCACCAAGAATGCAGACAGGGTATTTTTCCGGAAGTTCTTTCCATGCCTTAATGACAATCTTTCCCTCTAGCTTTTCCCTGAAATCGCTGCCTTCAAGTACCCCGAAATAGCTGTTTTCCAGCTTGGGCTTGAATGAAACATAGCAAATTGTATATTTGCTGAACCCCACTGGAGATAGCCCGCTCAGAAATTTGTATATGAATATGTTCTTTTGTACTGTCTGAAGCACTGTTCCGTTTATTATTATTTCAACAAATATAAAATTCAGCTACGAAAAATCCCTAACCGTTATCGGGTATATTAAACTATGCTTTAAATGCAATATTTATCAATTTTCTAATGTAATTGGGTTATGATTCAATAAATTATTTCTTTTATTGATTGTTCCAGGTAAATCTCATAAATAATGCTGTTTTGATCTTTTTAAATTGTAAATATCTAAATTGTTAAGTAACTTATTTATATGTCAGTAGAAGAAATTAAAAATAAAATTAAGCCGGTACTTAAAAGAAACGGCATTTTAAAGGCTGGTATTTTCGGTTCATTTTCAAGGGGTGAAAGTAAAGTTGAAAGTGATATCGATATTCTAGTTAAAATTGAAAAAAAAATCACTTTGCTGGATTTTATTGGAATAAAGCTTGAGCTTGAAGATGTACTGGGTAGAAAAGTAGATCTGGTTGAATACGATGCAATTAAGCCATCTATTCGTGAAAATATTCTAAAAGAAGAAATTCCCCTTTAATGAAACGTGATCTGAAAATTTATCTCGATGATATTACTGAGAGCATTCAGAGGATTCAGCACTACATTGAACATATCTAAAATTACCCTGATTAAAAAGTCTTTGTGATTAATCTCAAATAATTTAAGGCAACAATTTTCTATCTCTGATATTAACATCTATCGAAACTGAACATTTATTTAAATTTTATCTTTCCCATTAAACCCATATCTTTGTTGATAATATTCCCCTCTTGAGAGGGGTGTCACACTTTAGTGTGACGGGGTGTGTTAATTAAATACTTTTCAATACATGAAAGCAAAATTCATTTTATTCATTTTATTATTTCTTTCTTCCTTACTCCTCTCCTCATGCTCAAAAAAAGAAACCACTGAAAATATCTTCAGGTATAATGAACCCCAGGGAATAGAAAATCTCGACCCCATTATGTGCAGCAACTATGCGGCCGGATGGCCGCTTCAGCAAATAACCGAAGGACTGCTGGAATACACCCAGGCAATGAATCTCGAAGATAACCTGGCTTCTTCGCATAAAGTATCAGAAGACGGATTGACCTATACTTTCACAATACGCAGGAATGTTTTCTTCCATGATAACCCCTGTTTCCCCGATGGAAAGGGAAGGGAAGTGAAAGCCGCGGATTTCAAATATTGCTTCGAAAGAGTGTGCGATCCTTCAACCAAAACACGCGGAGCGTGGCTTTTCCGCGATAAGGTCAAGGGTGCCCTGGAGTATATTACTTCAATAAAAGAAAAACATAACAACGTCACCGAAATTACAGGCATTCAGGCGCCCAATGATACTACACTCATTATCACTCTCACCAAACCGTTCGCGCCCTTCCTGAGTATTCTCACCATGCCCTATGCTTTTGTTTACCCCAAAGAAGCGGTTGAGTACTACAAAGATAACTTCGGCTACAATCCCGTTGGCACTGGACCCTTCAAATTCGTTAAGTGGGAAGTTGACCGTGAACTTGAAATGACAAAAAACCCGAATTACTGGAGCCTCAATAAAGCGGGTAAGCCTCTTGTGTATCTTGATGGCATTAGGGTAAGCTTCCTCAAAAGCAGTGAAACTGCATTCCTGGATTTTCAACAGGGCAAATTTGATTTTTATGACCCAACCCCGGAAGTCCTGAGCCAGGTAACCGATGAGACCGGCGCGTTAAAACCGGAATATTCAGGGGAGTTTGAGCTTGTTAAACAGCCATGGCTTAACACAGTTTACCTTGGCATTCAGCTTGATAAAAACGTACCCGGCGGAAAAAATAACATACTTACCGATAACCGCAAGTTACGTCAGGCTATAAATTACGCAATTGATAGAGAAAAGATCATAACGTATGTATTGAAGTTTCGCGGTACGCCCGGAGTGAACGGTCCCATCCCGCCCGGCATGCCGGGCTACAACAAAGAGCTTAAAGGCTATAATTATGATGTGCCCAAAGCGAAGCAGCTTCTCTCAGAAGCCGGATATCCCGATGGCAAAGGACTTTCCGTAAAACTTGTTGTATCAAATGATGATACCCAAAAGCTAATTGGTGAATCAGTACAGGCCCAGCTTAAAGATCTCGGCATAGATGCCCAGCTCGATTTCATGCAGGCATCAACAATGCGTTCATCGCAGGTTGGAGGCGAGCTTGCCTTCTGGCGAGGTAATTGGGGCGCTGATTACTTCGACCCCGAAAATTTCATGGCGCTGTTCTACAGCAAAAATCATTCGCCCATCGGACCCAATTATACTCACTACCAAAACGCCGCCGCCGATTCACTGTACGAATTGGCGATGAAGCTCACCGATTTTGAAGTGCGTAAAAAGCTGTATAACCAAATGGAGCAGGTGGTACTTGAAGATTCACCCTGGATAATACTATACTACAACCAAATAGTTTACCTTAAAAACAAGAAAGTCACCAATATGTATGTTGATGGCCTGAATACTATTATATTGAAGAGAGCAAGAATTGGGATGGAATAGTCCGTATCGAAACGCTGTCGCCCTGAGCGGAGTCGAAGGGCATTTTAACGAAAACTGCTGTATTATAAATTATCGTCTGGATTTTCACACCGCTTCACTTCGTT
Organism: Ignavibacteria bacterium UBA2360; assembly: GCA_002344125.1. Taxonomy (GTDB): domain Bacteria; phylum Bacteroidota; class Ignavibacteria; order Tepidaquicellales; family OLB5; genus OLB5. The sequence goes on from DDTQ01000003.1 coordinate 8,950, forward strand.
CAGAATGACAGCAAATGTTTTTCAAAATCGGTATGTCAGCTTTAATCCATGTCATCCTGAGCGAAGCGAAGGATCCAGACATAAATTGAATTAGAAAAATACAGCCTCCTTAAGCCAACTGCATTATGGAACGTCTATATAGAATTCTCACCCTGAGCCTGTCGAAGGGTACATTTAGCCATTTACAGCCGTCGTTGGTGCCTGTCTGTTTAGGCAGATTCTCATCAACGGTATATTATATGTAGTTCTATTTGGAAAACCATGGAAATATTTATTTTGAGTGCTTTGACTATTACAGCCCATACACCAACGCAGTTGATGCAATCCAATTTAAAACATGAAATCTAAACTCAACTTTTCCACTCTCTATGTTCTCCGCAGTTCCAGTTGAAATAAACAAACACCTTGTGTTTAAGACAAAGCTTCTGCCCGTATTCATATTCAATTTTGCCTTCTGAATCTTCAACCATCCTTAAAGCATCTCTTACACTTGTAGCTCTATTATAGTGCTGGCAAGTTAAACAGGGTTTGCTTCTATCCATGTAATACGGAAATAATAAACTGCTTACCATAGTTTCTCGATTCCAATGAAATTTATCACAGAAGTAATATAATGAGTAGAATTATTGCAAGAGTATCATTGAGTGATATTTGTGTATTATAATACATTATACCCCCTCTTAGTCTTCTCCGGTTAGGTGAATTACGCTGCGTACCCATACTCTAAACAAACTTAAAACTCTGTGAACTTTGTGCCTCTGTGTTGAAAGCTTCTGAATTCCTGCTTATTTCTTTGCTTTTCACCTAAATTCACACTTTCAAGTTTCTTAAATTTTCCATATATTTGTAATCTATACTAACATAAATCAATAAAAAATATCATTTTTAGCATAAATGGCAGAAAATCAGCAGAATAAGGGCAAGATCGTTCAGATTATCGGTGTTGTACTTGATATCGATTTTTCAGGCGGCAGGTTACCTGAAATTTATTCAGCATTACAGATTCCCAGAAAAAATACAGACGGCGTTGAAGATGTTTTGATCGCTGAAGTGCAGCAGCACCTTGGCGAAGATAGAGTAAGAGCAGTATCAATGGATACAACAGACGGCCTTGTTAGAGGAATGGATGTGATCGATACAGGCGCGCCTATTACAATTCAGGTCGGACCCGAAGTATTGGGCAGGTTAATGAACGTAACCGGCGATACAATTGACGGACTTGAACCGCTGAAAACGAAAAAGACTCTCCCTATTCACAGGGCTGCTCCAACTCTGGATGAGCTTTCAACACAGAAAGAAATTCTTGAAACAGGTATTAAGGTTATCGATCTTTTAGAGCCTTACACCAAGGGCGGAAAGACCGGTCTCTTCGGCGGCGCAGGTGTAGGTAAAACAGTACTTATTCAGGAACTGATAAATAATATTGCAACATTCCACGGCGGATATTCAGTATTCGCGGGAGTGGGTGAGCGCACAAGAGAAGGAAACGATCTCTGGCGCGAAATGAAAGAATCAGGCGTTATCAATAAAACATGTCTGGTGTTCGGTCAGATGAACGAACCGCCCGGCGCGCGTCAGCGTATCGGTCTAACAGGCTTAACCGTTGCTGAGTACTTCCGAGATGAAGAAGGTAAAGACGTTCTTTTGTTCGTAGATAATGTATTCCGTTTCACACAGGCAGGCTCTGAAGTATCAGCGCTTTTAGGACGTATGCCTTCTGCGGTAGGTTACCAGCCAACACTGGCTACTGAGATGGGTGCGCTTCAGGAAAGAATCACTTCAACCAAAAAGGGTTCTATCACATCAGTTCAGGCTATTTACGTTCCTGCGGATGACTTGACAGATCCGGCTCCTGCTGCGGTATTCTCGCATCTTGATGCTACAACGGTACTCGATAGAAAAATTTCTGAGCTTGGTATTTATCCCGCGGTTGACCCGCTTTCATCAACTTCAAGAATTCTCGATCCGCTCGTTATTGGCAGTGAGCATTACAATGTCGCGCAGTCAGTTAAAGAGGTTCTGCAGAAATATAAAGATCTTCAGGATATTATTAATATTCTCGGTATAGATGAGCTTTCAGATGAAGATAAGCTCGCGGTACAGAGAGCCAGAAAAGTACAGAAATTCCTTTCACAGCCGTTCTTTGTTGCTGAACAGTTCACAGGTTCAAAAGGAAAATATGTGAAAATTGAAGAATCAATTAAAGGATTCAAAGCTATCGTTAACGGTGAGTGTGATGATGTTCCTGAAAACGCTTTCTACATGGTAGGTAATTTAGAAGAAGCATTGGAGAAGGCTAAAACGTTATAAAGATGTCAGATAGTTTGATCCATTTAGAAATAGTTACACCCGGCAAAGTAGTTTTCGCAGGGGAAGTAAAAAGCTTTACCGCTCCGGGCAGCGAAGGTATGTTCCAGATACTTCGCAACCACGCCCCGTTCATATCAACAATCATTCCGGGTCCGGTGAAATTCACGGCTGCCACAGGTGATACGAAAAATTTCGTAACATCAGGCGGTACCGTCGAAGTCCACGATAACCGGATAACTATGCTTGCTGAGTCGCTCATTCCCGTTGAGGATATCGATATTGCCTCAGCTGAAAAAGAACGCGCGGAAGCTGAACGGGTACTGGAATCCAAAGAACCCGGGCTGGATAAAGATGCCGCAAAGCACGCTTTGCTGACCGCAAAAGCCAAAATTAAGGCTGTTTCGGCGTAATTCTGCTAATTTCAAAAGTAGTGGATTAAGCGTATTTTTGCATTAAATTTTTGGTTATATTGCAGTTTACTGGAAATTGATCTTTGATATAAGTTTAAGTTTTTGGCGGGGCCGGTAGCTCAGTGGTAGAGCATCTCCCTTTTAAGGAGAGGGTCGGAGGTTCGAGACCTCCCCGGCTCACAAATTATTTTTGCTAAAGTACTATTATTTAATAATATTTTAGTATATTTGCATAGTTTAAATTCCTGCCTTTTGCAGGAATGTATTAGAGGGCGTTGATTTTCGTAGTTTTTAACGCTTGAATTTTATTACTTAGAAAGGAGGAGAAGCCGAATGCAGAAAGGTAAAGTAAAATGGTTTAATGCTGATAAGGGATTTGGATTTATAACTGGTAATGATGGAAAGGACGTATTCGTGCATTTCAAGTCAATAGTCGGAGATGGTTACAGATCACTCGAGGATGGGCAGGAAGTTGAATATGAGGTAGAAGAAACCGATAAAGGTTTACAGGCAAGAAACGTCACTAAAGCATAATTTTGTCTTAGTACACGAGAATAAATGAATAGCCCCGTTTTTAAACGGGGCTTTTTTTATTGGTATAATTCATTCACCATAATTTGCTTTTGTTTCCTAAATCATTTCTGCAATCTGCAGCTCTACAGTAATTATCTAATTCTAACATGCTCTCATCATTACAAACTACCTTTCAGGGTTTCTTCATTTTTTCTCTGAAATCCGGTCAATAAAAATTTTCACGTGTTCACGTTATGAAAACTATACCTTGTATGAGTTAAATTTGTTACGTGAATAAATAATTTAAAAGGAATAAAATAACATGAAAACAACTCTTATTTTCTCAATTCTCGCTTTATTTGTATGCAGCAGTTTCGCAAATCCCAAGTTCGATAAGTGGCAAGAAGGCTCTTATTTCAGGGGATATAATGTGCTGTACGAATCACCAAAGAACCTTCAGGATTTTATAGACTTCAAAAATTACGGCGGCAATCTGTTCCACATTCAGCCTGATGGCTTTATGGCAACAGACGCGCCATACGACCTTGTTCAGGCAAACATAGATGGCTGCGATATGCTTGTCAATTTCTGCAGGCAGGCCGGTATTCATTATGTAATTGGCATGCGGTCAGGACCGGGAGCCTATGATACATTCGATGAATCACAGGGAACCACCGGTGAATCAAGAGTGTGGAATACCGGAAACGTTACCGAGCAATCCAGGTACGCTGAAATGCTTAACATGGTGGTACAGCGTTATTCAGGCGATACACTTTTTGTGGGTATTAATCTCGTTGTTGAACCCAGGCCCAAAGTTCGGGTAATCCCCGCCAACACATCCGCCTCATACAAGTTCTTCCTTGAAAATGTTTACAATATACATTTGGATGATGTGTACGCTTCATGGGTACAAAGCATCCGCGATATTGACGAAGATCTGCCCATAATACTTGAAAGTTTCGCATATTCAACCCCTGAGCTTTTCCCGGCTTATGAAATTGACGATCCATATGTGGTTTACTCAGCTCATAATTACCAGCCCGTTCAGTTCAGCAAAGAGGCTGTGCCTTTTGCAATGACCTATCCCGGAGTTTACTGGAATATCACAACACTTTCTCAGGTTTTGTTTGATGCGGCATTTTTACGGAATACACTTTTCGCGAAGCTGCGTGAATTCCAGATTTCAACCGGCAAACCCGTATTCATCGGCGAAATGGGAATGTACAAACCGCAAACCGGCGGTGTTGAGTATCTTGGCGATCAGCTTGATATTATAAAAGATTACGGATGGCATTTCGCCTTCTGGGACTGGAGGCGCGGTCCCGGGGCTGACTGGAACATTGAAAAGTTTAAAGATACCGGTGACCTGCACTGGAAAAGAGTACTTTCCGAATTTCACGCGCCTCCGGTGCCAAAGATGACATCACCCGCAAATGAAATTATTGTTCCGGCAAATCCAACATTCACTTGGGATTCTCTGACGGCGTTCACAACCTATGATATTGAAATATCTATGTTACAAGGCAGCAGGCTTGATGTGTTTACTGTTAACGATATTCAGAATTCAAGCTATACGCTTTCCGGAACTTCATTGGTTGATGGCCAAACATATTCCTGGAAAGTTAGGGCTAAAAATCCGGGCGGTGAAACTGAAAACGCTTCTGCGTGGAGTTTACCGCAGTTGTTTACTGTTGGTCCAACTCAATCTCCCAATAACAAAACCATTACTTCAAAAGAAAATTCACTGACGCAAAATTATCCGAACCCCTTTAATCCTTCAACAAGTATTTCTTATGCAATTGCTGAAAACAGTCTTGTTAAGTTAACGGTTTATGATATGCTGGGCAGGGAAGTAGCTGATCTTGTGAATCAGCAGCAGCTAAGCGGTAATCATTCCGCGGTATTCAACGCTTCCCATCTTGCAAGCGGTGTCTATATATACAGGCTTGAAGCTGTACCTCTCAACGGCAAACAGGGATTCAGTCAGATAAAAAGAATGATATTAATAAAATAATATAATAAATATTAGATTCACCTTTTAAATTAATTCACAATTAAAACCCCCGTTATTTATAACGGGGGTTTTTGTTAATATAAATTTTATTGTAACCCGTAGTCGAAGCCTTTCAGGCTTCGCATATCAATTTATGGTTCATCTCTAACGAGCCCTAAAAGGGCTCGACTACATTCATCAATTTGGTCTTCCCGTAGTCGAAGCCTTTCAGGCTTCGCATATCAATTTATGGTTCATCTCTAACGAGCCCTAAAAGGGCTCGACTACATTCATCAACTTGGTTTTCCCGTAGTCGAAGCCTTTCAGGCTTCGTGCATAGATCCATGCACTATCTTCAACGGGACCTGAAAACCGTAAAAGAGGCTTTGACAGTGCCGCTATTTAATCGAATATTGTTTTTGAGAAAACTTCTGTTTGTTTCCCTCACCCCCTAGCCCCTCTCCCAGAGGGAGAGGGGAGAGGTAACCTAAAGTGTTAAGTAATATTTCCCCTCTCCTTTCAGGAGAGGGGTTAGGGGTGAGGTCGTTCATAAGTTCAATACATTTTGTAGTCTGATGATCTTTATTATAAAAAAAGCCTGATCTTATGATCAGGCTTTCAGAATTCAAATTCTTCTTAAAATGAAGTCTACTTCACCAACATCATTTTCTTTATATCACTGAAGTAAATCGAGCTTCCGTTTGGTTCAAACGCTTCAAGCTTATAGAAATATATTCCGCTGCTCAAAGCTTTATTACTGTAGAACGCGGCATCAAATTCTATATTATGAGTACCGGCATCGCGTACGTTGTTAAGCAATGTGGCGATCTCGCGTCCAAGTGCGTCAAATACCCTTACCTTAACAAGCGACTGCTTCGCGAGCGTATAGCTGATAAGTGTTGTTGGGTTGAACGGATTCGGGAAATTCTGCTTCAATGAAAATACAACCGGCGTCTCTATGTTCGTTGTTCCCGTTAAAGTTGAACCATACGGAAAGTTTGTGGCCTGGGCTATAGTTGTATAGTAGCTCTTAAAATATGTGTTATTCGGCATTCCGAGAACTACAGTGTTTGTGCCTGTTGCTCCGGGTTTTGTTTTTGCGCATAACAATACATGCCTTACCGTATCGGTAACTTTGAATTTGATCGTATCCATTTCGATCTGGTTGGATGCGCCGTTAAAATTCGTTTCATGCAGAAGGCGGTCACCCGCGTCAACTATATTGTTTTTGTTCACATCCCAGAACAGCCTGAATTTTTCAACATCGTTGCTTCCGGCAGTTCCTGCCCGTGAAAATACCAATTGTTTGAGTGAACCAATCCATGGCGATGTTGTGTTCCTCAGTTTAAGCCCTACAAGTTCTCTTGCGGTATCATTTGCCGGCGTTGTTTGATTTATTAACCAGTTGCTTCCGCCATTCACGCCCTCAGTAAGGCATGAAGGTGAAGTAGTTGCAAGCAGCACGTCTATTCTGCCTGCCCCGTATCTGTAATCTTTGCCCGGGTCACCCTTTTCTATGGCTGTCAATTCCATGACCCTGTCTATATCACCCGGCAGCATTTCAGGATTTATTGAAAGCATCAGCGCAATTGCGCCCGCCGTGTGCGGCGTAGCTGATGATGTGCCGCCGAAGGTTGAACCGTAACCGGTGCCTGAGCTTACATAAGTTGATATTGAATTCTGCCCGGGCGCCGAAACATCTGGCTTCAGTAAACCCATAGAATCCGGCATTTCAACCGGAGTGGTCCTGCTGTATGGGTAGTCTTTATGGCTTTCAAGAACAGTATATGGATAAGATGCATCCCATAAATTCCAGTTCCCCCATGTTGCGGGTCCCCATGGCGATGTAGAATATATAACGTCTGTACTTACATGAACATTACCTACACCTATAACCCCGCTTAAATTACCAACTTTAAGCTGGTCCGGGTGGCGCCACGGCGCCGGGTTGTTTCCCGCTGATGAAATATTATGTGGAATACCGGTACTATTTCCGTCATTACTAGTTGAATTCGCATGGATCATTCCCGCTGCAAGTGAAATATCCGTGGCGACTCTAACCAGACTGAAATCCGGTTTGGGGCTAAAATACCATTTAAAACTAAGTGAACTTGTAACAACATCCATTCCCATTTGCAGTGAATACTGGAATGCGGATATCTGCGCGCTGTAACCGCTTGGGTTTCTCATTACCATACATTTTGCCCACGGTGCAACACCTGTCTGTGTTCCCATTGTTCCGTCACCAATTACATGGCCCAGCGTCGCGGAACCGTGTGAAGCTGTACCGATCGTGCCGCTGTTTGTTCCGTAATCCCATCCTATAAAATCATCCACTTTGCCGTTGCCATCATCATCAATTCCGTTAACATCACCCGGATCTATTACTGAACCCGTACCTGATGCCCATATTATTGTCATACCGTTGTTGTTTACGTCTTCGCCCAAATTCTGCCAAATACCTTTTACAAGGTCAGGGTGTTTCCACCAGAAGCCATCATCCGCGTTTGAAACTTTAACACCCCATCCGCGGTTGCCTAAAGCCCAGCAGTCATCAGCATTCATTAACATAATGCCAGGTTCCGGCGCAAGCATATTGAAAGGCGCAGGAGTTACTATTTCGTCGATCATTAACTCAGAGGGGTATTGGGGGTCCAGATTTATCTGGTTTATCTCAGCGTAGTTACCTGCATCAAGGCTGTAAATTACCGATGGCCTTGTGGTGAACCTGACAGCATTTACGATCCACAATACTTCCATATCCTGAATATCAGCGCTCCTTGCGTTTAAAAAAGAGCGAACCCTGCTTTGGGTCATATCAGAATGAGCCATTAATCTTTCTATTACTATCTTTCTTCTTTCCTGTTTCGGAGTGTCATAGCTTATGAATGCAAAGTCATTAAGTCCCAGTTGATTGCTGAAAGTTACGTAAACCGGGATCATATCATTATCAGTACTGCGGTTCAGGGCATCCTTAAGGTAAACATTGATCTTTGAATCTGCAAAAACTGTGGCTGTGCTTAATCCAAAAATTAAGAACAGCAGGAGTAGTTTTTTATTCATGTTAGTATTTATATGAATTAATTATTTAGCTTCCCCAAAATTATGTAAATTTTGTCCTCCGGGAATCCCTTAATTGCCGTTGATAAGTAATGCTAAATATATTGAAGAATTAGCATTTTAACAATTCATTTTGGCGATATACGGGTTACATAAATTACTGTTTTTAATGTCCGAGTTTTCTGCAATATGCAATTAATTAGCAAACACACCAATTTCAATCTCTTTTCCTGTACAGAAGACCCACAAAAGGACTCTATTACATTTCATTTTCAAACCAACCGTAATCGAAGCCTTTCAGGCTTCGCATCGAAGTGCGTTTAACCTTTAACGAGCTTAACCCGTAATCGAAGCCTTTCAGGCTTCGCGTGGAAGTGTGTTTAACCTTTAACGAGCTTAACCCGTAGTCGATGCCTTTCAAGCTTCGCATGGAAGTGTGTTTAACCTTCAACGAGCTTAACCCGAAATCGAAGCCTTTCAGGCTTCGCGTGTCGTCGTATGTTTAATTCAAAACAACTCAGTTAATTTTCGTCGTACTGCAATAAAAAAAGCCCGGTCACTCATGACCGGGCCTGATGTAACGGATACCGATCGTTTATTTCACCAAAATCATTTTCTTTATTGAAGAATAACTGCCTGATTCGAGTTTGTAAAAATAAATTCCGCTTGCAAGATTTGAAGCGTTATAGTCATAGTTATAACTTCCTGCGTGTAACTCGCCGTTAACAAGTTCTGCTACAACTCTGCCGGTTACATCATAAACGGCCAGTCTTACAATTCCTGTTTTTGCAATATCAAACTTGATATTGGTGACAGGGTTGAACGGGTTAGGATAGTTCTGCAGTAGGTCAAACTTGGAGGGCACATTTGTGCCTATTGGTGTTATACCAATTGGATTATGAACCCTGATATTGAATGCCCTTTTGTGCCTGGGAATACTCCCGCCTGTGCCTGAGGAAATTAAGTTAAGCTGGAAATTCCCTGTAGAAGTACCCGGAGCAGTAGTTACTCTCATTATCAATGAATCAGGCAATGTTGTTAATGAATCAAGAGGCTGATTGTTACTTCTGTTCAGGAACTGTACTGTTATACTGCCGTTCGCGGGATTTGTGGTGAAGTTATGAGAGAATTTCACATTTCCTGTATATAGCTTTACCGCAGGAACGCTTACAAAATAATCCTTTGTCTGACCGGCAGCCGCAAGACTGTCAGGGGCTGTCCTGGATTTCAATGCATAGTCAGGGAAAAATGCTACTGTGCTCATGAAGTTACCGTTTCTGAAATCTGCCCAGGTCATCATAGACTGGTGTCCATTGGAATGGATACCATTATAGTCACCCAGGTATGCGGGGGTTCCGCCTCCGCCGCAGCTTGTGCAGTTAATTCTGAATTTTTTTGTTGAAATTTTAACATTTGGAATAAAAGTCGCGCCGCCATCATCAGAATATGTGGCGTAAACTTCACAGCTATCGGTTGTAGGTGTATTCCTGGTATCAAGCCACTGAACCCATAGTCTTCCGGTTTGCTTATCGCACCACATTGCCGGATGCCACTGGTTATTATTTTCGGAATTTGCGTCATCATTAACTTTAACTTCAGTTGACCAGGTAACGCCAAAATCTGTTGAATACCTGCTGTAAATATCGGGTTTATTGCCGCATCCCGCCGGTGTATTTGAGGCGTAAACGAGGTAAAGTCTGCCGCGGTTTGGGCCATAACTGTTATCCGCTGAAATAAACGGATATGGGCGGGTTCTCATGTTGTGAACTGAATTTCTGCCGCCAACATTATCGCCTACGCAGTTTGCGAAGTTTACCTGTGATTGCTGGTTAAATGTTGCTCCGCCATCCGTTGATCGGAAAATTGTATAGACCGGTGAAAATGATGAGCCGGCGTTTGTTACAACATATACGCTGCCGCCTTGAATCGGTCCGTTTGGTCCAACGCATGGCATTGCGCCCGGCAGATTGTGCGGTACAAGGGAAGTAACTACATTCCATGTTGCGCCCGCATCAGTGCTGCGTGCAACGTTGCAGCTGGAATTGTTGGTCATTGCGCTGTAGATATGGCTTTTGTATGGGCCCGCCGTTTGATCAGCCGCTATCCAGTTCTTATCATTTCCTGTATTTGCAACAACTGCCGGTATCCATGAAGTTGCGCCGGTGGTTGATTTAGATATCTTTGTTCCAATTATTGTGCTTCCCCACATGTTTTCAAAATATGCATTTCCCAAACTATCGAACGCCGTAACAGGGTCACCTGACATTGTAGCACCCCAGCTTGGATTTGTTTTGTACCATGTTATCCCGCCATCTGTTGTTATAGTCGGTGATGCGCCTATTGTACCGCCGGAATTAAATGTTACAAATGCGTTAAGCGGATTAACAGGGTTCATCGAAATATGTCCTTCAGCAAGATCGATCGCTACATCAAAATTATCAAAGTAATCTTCTCCTGTTAAAACCAGAGGCTGTGTATTTGTAACCGGTTTGTTCTGGTTTCTTAAAAAATATTCGTATGGAATACGATCAATATTAGGATCATCATCCCAGCCTACCCAGCTGTTCTGTCCCTGGAAAATAAATAATCCTGTTACAATTAACAGAATTACGAGGGTTGTTCTGAAAATATTTTTCATTTGTGATTATTTAGTTTGTAATTAGAAATTTGTATTAATAAATACAATATAATGATAGTAGATTTTTGATGAAAGACGCTTTTTTGTTTAGAATTAAAGGTCAACCGGCACGCAAAAACCACTCTCCTGGCCATATTCATTGCCTAAAAATTACTAACCACTGAGTCCTACCCCCATAGAGCAGCTAATGGATCTGACTCTGGCCTTATTCCTACAGGAATCCAGTTTTCATAAGCCACGAAGCGGCGAAATATATAACCTCCCCCAAAAAAAACGACCCAACTGTCTGTGCCAGACAGGTCGGGTCGTCTCTACAAAATCCATTTTCAATTTAATTCTACTTCACCAGGATCATCTTTTTGCTTTCCTTAAATCCCTGGGTCTCCAGAGTATAAAAATAAACACCGCTTGGTTCATTTGCCGCATTCCACTTTGCGGAATATTTCCCGGGTTTCATATCCTGCTCAGCCAGTACCTTTACAAGCATTCCCGCGGAATTATAAATTTTCAATGTCGTGAATCCACTGCGCAATACGCTGAAATTGATCTGCGTTTCGGGGTTGAACGGATTCGGATAATTCTGCTCTAAACTGAAATTCTTTGGCACTTCTGTACTTATTTGTTCAATTCCAATAGTAGTATAATCAATTATAGCGCTCCATATCCTGAACACATCATCGCCTTGATTGCTCATCCAAACAGGATGCAGCTTACCGTTGCCTGATGTCAGCCCCAGGTTATCACCCATATTGCCGCCGCCTGCGCCTGATACGGCGCGCGGTCTGAACCGCTGTGTTGTAACCCTGTAATCAGTAAATGAATTTCCGCCATTATCTGATCTGGAAAGATACACATCAACTGAATCAGCTGAATTTCTGCTGTCATAATATATAATATTAAGACCTCCGTTTTCATCAACCCTAAGAGCAGGGAAGAACTGATTGCGCCCGTTGTTGATCGGATCCTGGTTAACTCTTACACCGCTGCTCCATGTGCTGCCGTTATCAGTTGACCTGAACATTACAATATCCGGGTCAGTACCGGCAGGTGCAAGGTTCTTACTTGTTGTTGCAATGTATATCCATCCGTTCCTGCTGCCTCCGGTTTTATCTATATCTATCACAGGGAAACTGTTCGCTCTTATTGTCCACGGCGTCAGCTGTGATGTCCTTATACCATTGATATCAATTGCGTTTTCGTTTATATCAAAACTTGTGCCGCCGTTCGTTGAGCGGGATATTCCTATGTAATCTTCGGTAAAAGGGGAGTTGGGTATTGATGATGCCCATGTTATAAATAATGTACCTGCCGGATTTACACTAATTGCCGGACCGTATGACCTGTTGCCGCCAAAACCGTTGTTTACGTTTAATATGGGCGACCAGTTGTATCCGTTATTTGTTGTGTATGACATTACTATCCTGAATGGTGAAACAAAATAGGTCCATGCAAGATAGCTTCTGCCGTAAAATGAACTGGCCGGCGCGTCATCTGTTCCGGGTGAGCCCTTATCAACATCAACGTTTGATTGTATGGATACGTTGGCTGACCAGTTCGTTCCGTAGTTAGTGGTAACATTAGCGAACATTCCCGATTGTATATTTCCCAAATGAGTCAGAATGAAAACTCCGTCCTTATCTATAATAGTGCCGGGGTCACCGCCGTGATTCTGCGTAGGCGTGCCGGAACAAACATCGTTGCCGAACCAGTTCAAACCGCCGTTTGTGGAAAAATATGTTCCTTCGCTTCTTTGATTCAGATTTATTGTGTATGCGCTTACAAATAATATCTGCTGATTTTGCTGGTGCCGTGATATGGTAGGTTCTATCTGGTTGAATGCCGTAGGGAATACCTGGAAATTTGTCCATTGACTGATTGTCTGTTCTTCTGCGATCAATATGTACAGCAGCATTGTCAGAATTATTTTTGCTGTTTTGACCGGTAATGTTTCTGATTTCATTTAAACTTTTCCCTTCTGCTATTCGTTATTTGTAAATTTAGTCATTATGCATTTTTATAAAAAGACAAAAAAGTACTTGTTTTGTGACTGTATATCTGCTGATTGTGAAATATCTGCTTAATGATTTTGCCGCATTCTTTTGGGTCCAATCCAAAGCCAAAACCCTGTTATTGTAAACAGTAACAGAGATAAACCCATAATAGTTGTATAGATGAGTTTAAATATTTCATTCCTCGTTTCAAAAAAATAATCTAAAATTGAACCATCATGTATGTTCTCTACAAAATCACTTCTTCTTCTTTCAATATGGAGCAATTTACCGGTTGCGCCATCTAACTGAATTCCCCAATAACCATCTATAAAAACAAACTTCACCATACCCTTATCAGGTCTTGCGTCAATTCTTTCAAGCTCCAATGAAAGAGCTGGCGAAATGGAATCTTTAGCAATTTTGCATGCTATTGCATGCAGGCTGTCAAAGCCTATCCAGTCCCTTAGTTCCGTTGAGCTTCCCTCATAAGATTTCGGCAATACATATCCGCCGCTGTTCTTTTTCCAGCCAAGTGTTAAACCCGTAATTGCAGTCAAAAAGAAAAAGAAGAACAGTATAGCCCCTGTTGTCCTGTGAATCTTTCTGAATATCCTTAATAAAGATGCCTGTTTTTTCCTTTTTCCTTTTTCCTGCGTCATATAAACTAAAAATTAATTAAAAAAAGAAGCAGGGTTTGTTCTTATCCTCAGAAAAATTCTTATTCTGAAGAACCCTGCTTCTGAAATATATTTATAAATTATTACTACCTGAACATATAAGCCAGTGTCAACCCGCCAAAGAAGTTTCTCTTCGGACCGGACTCGTAGTAATCCTTGTTTGCGTCTGAATTGATGTTGATAAACGCTACATACTTCTGGTCTGTTATATTATTTAAACCGCCGTATGCGACCAGTCTGAATTTATCGAAATTGAGATCTACTCCAAGCTGCGCGTTTACAAGTGAATATGAAGCAGTTTTCAAACTGTCAACGTTTGCGTCATTTACAAACATATCTCCAACATGCTGGAAATTTGTTTTTACATATACCGTGTACTTTTTTGCGAAAGTATGCTGGTACATAATATCACCTGAAAGGAACATCTTCGGATTCGAAGGCTCCAGGTTTCCGCTGTAATTTACGTTTGTTAATGCGCCGGCTGAATCAATTGTGCCCGCTTCGTATTTATCGTATTTGAAATCCTGGTAGGTAAACGCGCCTTTTAATGTTAGCCCTTTCACTACCTCTGAATTTACACCTACTTCTATACCGGTCCTCTTTGATACCGCCGCATTCCTGAAATATACATCGCCATCAACAACAAATGGTACAATAACGTCTTCGATCTTGGTGTTGTAGAATGATACTTCAAAGAATGTGTTCTTAAAATATTGTTTCTTGAAACTGGCAACTTCACCCTTTATACCTGCCTCAAAACTGGTCGATTTTTGCGGCTTAAGATCAGGATTAATTGTGTGCTGGCCGTTATCTGATGAATATACATAGTTATCTAGTTCATTTCCCGCAGGTGAATCAAAACCTAAACCAAATGATGTGTATAATGCTATATGAGGAGTAAGTTTAAAATTCAGTGCGACCTTTGGCGTGAACTCCGCGAAGATCCTGGTTGTATCCCGGAATCCTGCAAGTTCATCCTTGAAATCATAGATAACCCTGTCATATCTTCCGCTCACTAACAGAGAAAGCCTCTGAGGAACCAGCTCAAACTGGTTCAAAGCGTAAGCGCCTACATTTGCAATAACTTCATCTGAAACTCCAACAAGGTCATCGCCCTTTTTGCCGCCAATGTTGTTGTATTCCCTGATAGGTCCATCCTGGTAAAACAGGTCTGTACCTATTGTGAATTCATTGGTGCGCTGTTTGGATTTTACCTTGCCGCCAAAAGTATATTTGTTAACATACCTGAATGAACCGCCGATACCGTACCTTGTGAATAAACGATAGGTTCTGGCAACCCTGTCGAATATTTTTACGGTTCCGTAACCGGTTGCCTCAAAAGTATGCTTCATGTTACCTTTTTCAAGGCTGGTAAGCAATGTTATACCTACGCGGCCTTTTTTACTGTCCCTTTTTTCATCCCTGCTGAGTGATCTCGGGTTGGCTATGGTATCGTTTTCATTATACTGGGCAAGCGTTAATGCGCCCGGCAATTTAATTATTCCGTTTACGTAATAGCCGTACACTGAAAGCTTTGAGTTCGGTGCGAAATCTGCTTCGAACAAACTGTTCAGTCTGTGCTGGTACTCCTGGCTGTGCTGCCTGTACCCGCCGTAGTTCTGATAGCTGTACGATGTCATGAATCTCGAGTTTTTGGAATTGATACCCATTTTAAACCCGTTCTTCCTCAGATCGTATGAACCGAATTCATTGTTTAACTGGAAAAATGAAACAGGAAAGTATTTATCCGTTAAGAAGTTTATCACACCACCCGGTGCATTTGTGTATAGTGATGATGAATAACCCCTCACAAGTTCAATTCTTCCTATTGCGTCAAAGTCTATCGCTTCGATCCTGGTCTGCCCGTCAGGCTCCGATTCCGGTATGCCGTCAAGAAGTATCCTTACACCTCTGATACCTGTATTGGAACGGCTGCCGTATCCGCGAATTGTTATTCTTGTATCGTGATTTCCATACCTTGGCTGAAGGAAGAGTCCGGGGACTGTATATAATACATCCTGTACGCCTATCTTTCTGCTGGTTATCCAGCTTGTCTGGTTAATTCGCATAACCGGGTATGGAATATCTATGATCTTTTGTTCCACTCTTGTACCTGTAATGATTATCTCATCAGTTTTATACTCTAAAGTATCAACCGGGTCATCCTGCGCTAAAAGCGCCGGAGAAATAATTCCTAACAGGCATAGCAGAACAAGAAACCTATAATTCTTGAACATTATATGCTCCTGTATTAGTTATTTAATTTTGTGCAAATAAAATATTGAAGGCAGGGTGGAATCGTATCCATAACGCCGTTTAGGCGAAATTCGGTCAATACCTGCCTTCATCTAATCACAAATGAAATGTAGCTAAAATCATTGAAGTGCAATTTTTCAATTTCACCGGTATGCGGCATACTGAACCAATATGTTTAAACGGAGGATGCCAAACGCATTGGTATATCAGCATCCTTCTGTACACAGTGATGAAAAACGCAAAACAATTTGAAACTAAGATATTATATATGTGAGGGGGCTATTGGGGGTGCTCTTCCGCGGTAAAGTTCTGAGACGTCACTCTTTGGAGGAATAAATTTAACAATGTTGATCACGCCTTCAACCGGCGGATCAAATTTCAAAAAGTCATATATTGCGTTAGTATCTACTGTCTGGGTGTCCGTGAGGATACAGGCGAAAAATATAAACTCGCCTTTGGCCATCTCCTTGGTAAGATCTGCTCCTACCACAAAAAACGAGACGAACAGCAGTATCAGGATCCAATCTACTGTTTTGGAATTCTCAATGAAAAACTGAGAGCTCTTTATCTTTCTTTTTATATTTTTTATAATCCTGAACAAATGCCTGCGGTATATATATTAATGATGCTGTTTAACTAAGAAAGACTATGAATTTTGACATTAATACTCAAAATAAAACAATTGTTTATTTAATCAAATGATAAAACTTGGCTTTAGATTAATCTAATCTACTACTCAAAATTATCAGATTTAGCCAAAAAGAGTCAAAATAAATGAAAATCGGATTAACTGAGAAATTTAAATAAGGATAAAAGTATGTTCAGGAGAACCTCTGTTATCATCAGAAGTTGAATCAGTTTCAGGGTAATACGTACCTGTTGAAATTAAAATCTTTTGATTATTATAAAAAGCAGCTAGTACAGCTTTTTTGGGGTTACACACTAAGTCTTTACTGTTGTCTTCAAATGTTTCTATTGGACTGTAGTACTGTGTGGTTTCTATTGAATCCTTTGGGTTTGTTTCACTTACTGTATTCAGATAACCCATGAAACAGACGAGCAATAACACAATAATAAAAAAGGCATTACCTTCATTCATTGAAGGTAATGCCCTTGAAAAGTCGTATTTAGTTTTGTTGTTATTCAATAATAATTGTTAAACTGTATTGAGTATCTGCTCGCGCTGGTCGAACATTTTCACAAGCTCATCCATAAGCAGTCCCGCTTTTTCCATATCAGCCTTGATATCAACATTGGCCTTTGAGTTGTTTTCCATATCTGTAACTGCCGCTGAAATTACATCAACATTGTTTAACAGACTTGCGTCAAACTGGTAAAGCTGGTTCAGTTTATCTTCCTTTACCTTCACAACATCAAAAGCTCCGCTGTAGCCGCGGGCGGCTGCTTTGAACTTACCTACGCAAAGTTGCAGCTTTTTATCCAGTTTATCAATGCCATCTGTTTCGAACAGTTTTCCGCGCTGCGAAAGGTTCAATGACACGTTTTTCAGCTTTACCTGGTTCGCGTCAAGCCTCTGAGCTAGCGTATTCCTTAATATAGTATCAAGCTCCCTGGAATTATCCCTGTTTACATAACCGTCATATCCGGGTATTATTCTTGTGATCTTCTCTAAAAAGTTCTCTTTTGATTTTACAGCATTAAGCTGTGAATTTAGATCTGTCATAGTTTTTATATTATTTAATTTTTAAATTTATTAATGAACAAAAATACTATTTCCACAGGTTAAATCAAATAGATTTTGAGCATTTTACTGTAAAATATAACATTGAATTTTACAAAAACTTATAGCAAATTAGAAACAATCTTAGTTTAACTGCCGGCTTTTATATGCTTAAATCATTTAATATTCTGCTGTTTTTATTTTGGCCTTAATTATGTTGCATTTTACAGCCAAAACAATCACCAAAATTTATCCTCATTTAAGCGGAGCTTAACTTGAGCGCAATCCGGGTTTTTATGCTGATCTTGTGAATATTAGCTGCACTAAATTGTAAAGTTCATAAACTCAAATTACCTGAAATGAAAAAAATCATTTTACTCTTTGTCTTTATTCTCAGCAATATCACTTTCTCGCAGTGGTCGCAGTCACTCAACGGAATTTCAATCTGGTCGCTTGCCAAGGATAACAGCGGCGCAATTTATGCAGGCTCGCTCACTTCAACATCTGCTATCTATAAAACAACTAACTTCGGGATCAACTGGAGCACACTCGCCTCAGGCAACGGGCAAACCATCTTCAGTATTGCTGTTGACTCAGCAGGAAGAATATTCGCTGCGAATTTTTCCAATGGATTGATGATATCAACCAATGGCGGTGTAAATTTTACAACTGTTCCAACAAGCTCTTTCGGCGGGCAGAATGTGCAGGCAGTTGCCTGCGGCAAAAATGGTTATATTTATGCCGGTACCAATGGCGGTGGCTTGCACCGCAGTACTGATTTCGGCGTTACATGGAATCCATCAACACTTACCGCTACGCAAATAATCACAATCGCAGTTGATAGATTTAATCCATCTATAATATACGCGGGGGCAACATCAACTACACCCGGTGTAAACGGATTTTACAAGTCCACCGATCACGGCGCGACATTTTCCGCCAACACTAATCCCGGAATAAATATCTACGGTATCGCGCAGATTGATCAGCTTACACTAGTTACCGGCTCAACCTCAACCGGTGGCCCCGTCCACAAATCAACCAATGGCGGATTGAACTGGGTAGTTGCTGCAACAGGCTACGTTAGCCGCAGCGCGATGATCTATTATTCATCCAGTCTGCCTGTAGTTTATCTGGCGGGCAATGGGGGAGTGTTCTTCTCACTGAATGGCGGCAGCAATTTTACAAATGCAGGCTTAACGCACAACTCAACGCCGCTTACAACCCATGGGATCAAAATTGTTACAGGCGTCAGCGGCTCATCCAACGGAGGCGCGTGGATATGGACCGAACCGCTTTCAGTTGAACCTACATCAGGCTCGATCCCGGAAAGTTATTCCCTCTCCCAAAACTATCCCAACCCCTTCAACCCATCAACAAAAATTCGCTTCCAAATTCCCGCTGTAGAGACGACCCGGCTAGCCAAGCCAACGGCATGGTGGGTCGTCTCACTTAGAGTTTACAATGCACTCGGCAGCGAAGTAGCAACCCTCGTCAACCAACAACTCGCCCCGGGCACATATTCTGCCACCTGGAATGCATCAAACCACCCAAGCGGTGTATATTTCTACAGGCTAAGCTCCGGTAATTTTGCGCAAACAAATAAAATGATATTATTAAAATAATCTTAATAAATTAAATATGAAAACTACATTAATTCTTTTTTTATCTGTACTGTTAAATGTTTCTGCTAACTATTCACAGTGGGAAGAGCAGATCTCGGGTCACAGTACCAGGTTAAACGGGGTATCGTCGCTCAATTCAGTCATATCGCCTGTACATGGTTGGGTCTGTGGAAACAGTGGTGTTGTGATTTCAACAACAAATGGCGGAACTAACTGGATAACTGTTAACTCAAACATCCCTTCAAACGCTAATCTTACTTCGATCTTAGGAATGAATAACAGTTTCAAACGCGCCATTACTTCAGGTCTTATCTCAGGAAATACTGCTGTAGTATATTTTTCATCTAATGGGGGTGAAAGCTGGCAAAACACTTTCAGTCAAACAGGCGGTGAAATTTATGGTTTTGCTGAACTTTACTCAATGTATAACATTCTGTTGATAGGCAAGCCCGTGGGCAACAGATGGACAATTTTTCGCTCAACAAATGAAGGCCGCACATGGGATTCCTCCGGGTGTTATCTGCCTCAAGCAGGAAGTGAAACCGGATTTACTAATTCCGTTTTCGCTATCGAAGGTAAAGCATGGTTCGGAACAAACAATAGCCGCATTTATTATTTGCCAATTGGTCCCAATTGGCAGATTCAATCTACTGCGCCTGAAGTTAACTCGTCAGTTGTTTGGTTTCAATATCTGCTAACTGATAACAGCACAGTTGGGATTGGGCTCACAGCAGGAACCACATTGTTCAGATCAACCAATCTTGGAGCAAACTGGAATCCGGTTACATCGGTCGGTTCAGGAGCAATTACAGGTATTGCGGGATCGCCAAGCCAGTTTTCAAAATCATGGTATAGCAGAGGCAGTGAAATATATACCGGTGTTGAAGGAAACAATTGGTCTCTTGAGTATACAGCACCTTCCGGTATCTATACGCATATATCAAATAATAAATTAGGTAGTCCAAATGTTTGGGCCGTCAGAGATAACGGCGGCATATCAAAATACACCGGTCAAGTGGGAATTCAAACTATCTCCAGCGAAATACCAAATGTTTTTTCACTTTCCCAAAATTACCCAAACCCATTCAATCCATCTACAACTATTCGTTTCCAAATTCCCATCTCGAGAGGGGTGACCGCTGAAAGCGGTCGGGGTGTGTTAACAATCCTTTCCATATATGATATTGCCGGCAAAGAAGTCACAACCCTCGTCAACCAACAACTCACCCCGGGCACGTACTCTGCCACCTGGAATGCATCTAGCCACCCAAGCGGTGTATATTTCTATAGGCTAAGCGCAGGAGAATTCACTGAAACAAACAAAATGATATTAATAAAATAATATTCGATTATGTTTTTGAAATCTCAAAGCGGTTGTATTATTGTAATAGTCAATTAACCAAAAATCAGAACCCCGAAGGGGTGTCACTATTGTAATATTTAATTGAGTAATAATCCAAACCCCGAAGGGGTGATATTATTTTAGAAAGAAATAAACCGAAAAATCAAAACCGCGCCTGACGGACTAAGCAGTAAGCTGTGGTATTGTTGTAATAAACTATCATAGATTAATCAAAACCCCGCCTGACTGCTTAAGCAGTAAGCTGTGGTATTGTTGTAATAAACTATCATAGATTAATCAAAACCGCGCCTGACGGCCTAAGCAGTAAGCTAGGGTATTGTTGTAATAAACTATCATAGATTAATCAAAACCGCGCCTGACTGCCTAAGCGGTAAGCTGTGGTATTGTTGTAATAAACTATCATAGATTAATCAAAACCGCGAAGCGGTGGTATTATTGTAGTCATCAATCAACCAAAATTCAAAACCCCGTAGGGGTGACATTATGAAAGGGGATAAATGGCAGGTACATTCTCGCAACTTTTTATTCAAATAGTATTCGCTGTTCAAGGTAGACAAAACCTGATATCGAAGAACAACAAAGAGGAACTGAATCGATACATTTCGGGAATCATTACAGGTAAAGGCTGTAAATCGATCATCGTAAACGGAATGCCTGACCATATCCACGCATTTGTCGGATTAAAACCCGCTTTGGCAATTTCAGACTTGGTTCGTGAAATGAAAAACAACTCATCAAATTTCATAAATGAAAAAAAATGGGTAAAAGGTAAGTTCAATTGGCAGGAAGGCTATGGCGCGTTCTCTTATTCAAAGTCTCAGATAGAAAAAGTATATAACTATATCTTAAATCAGGAAGATCACCACAAGGAAAAAACTTTTAAAGAAGAATACCTCGAACTTTTGAAAAAATTTGAAATTGAATTTGACGAAAAATACCTGTTTGAATGGTATGAATAATATCACCCCTTCGGGATTACCTTTTGAAAAGGAAGCATTTCAACTACAATAATATCATCCCTTCGGGATTAATATCATATGTCTTGTAGGAATATCCTGGGAATTGAAATATAGGCAAATGAAAGTTATCAGTCACAAGCGACGGCGACTTAAGATTTATTTCGCCGACGTTAGCAGCATGACTGCTTTAGCAGTTGCCTGACTTGTTTCTAAGTTCACCAACGTCCAGAGAAATTGCGCACTTTCCGCCAATTCCATACCCACCCCCTTTTTACGGAACTTTAATCCTGCAAAATCGTTATATTTGTTAAGTAAAATATGAGCAAACTACTGGAAAATATTACTAAATTCTCCCTTTCTATTGTAACAGCAATTGCAGTATTAACGCTGAATCTTACAGCTTTTGTACATTGCTCATCTTTAAATATGAGCGATGACTGCTGTCATGTAACTCAAACTGTCAAAAAGTGCTGTGCGAAAAATATCAATGCTGCAGCTACCCAGCGCATTTCATCTCACTGCGGCTGCTCTATGAAGCAGGCTCCCGCAGCTGCTGATCTTTTTATAGAACTTAAAAATTCCACCAGGGAAAATGATCCTAACAAGCTGCAATATGGATCAATTGCCGGAGTATTATTTTCGTCCGCTTCAATTCATAAAATTACAGCGGAGTATTCTCCACCCAAAAATTACCAGTCAGATATTTATCTTACTGTCCTTTCTATACGGATTTAGACAGCGGAATTTCATCTTATGCAGCACATGAAATAACCGATTGTTTAAATTTAATTAATATTAAAAATGAAAATCACAATAATTTTGTCATCAATATTTTTTGCTTTATTTGCATTCATAACATCCTCTGCGTTTAGCCAGAGTAACGATTGCTGCGCCAAAGAAAAAACTTCTCAATGCTGCGCGGAAAATAAATCATGCTACGATGCTACAGGTAACGCAGGCGGCGATACCTCCGTAACCGGTATGACATGCCCCGTTTCAGGTGAAGCCATTGGCGAGGGCCAGGGAATTAAATTCGGCTATTACGGCAAGGATTACACTTTCTGCTGCGAAGGCTGTCTTGCAAAATTCAAAAAAGAACCTATGAATTACATCAAAGAAGAATTGACCTGTCCTGTTATGGGCGAAGTAATTGAATCCAAAGATGTATTCGTAATGCATGAAGGTACCAAGTATTATCTTTGCTGCAAATCATGCAACAAAAAATTCGAAAGCGACCCCGATAAATACAAAAACGGACCGAAGAATTAAATATTAAAAATGTAAATTTCAAAAAGATCCCGCTCTAACCCGGCGGGATTTTCTTTTGACCCCTAACACCTTTTCCTCAAAATGACTCCAACGGAGTCAAACATTTATAACCCGAATCATCCCCCATAGTCCCGCAACCCCATAGGGTCGCATATACATTGAAACTATCAGCCCTCAAAATCCGTTCTATATGTTGATATTAATTGACTTGTTACAAAATACATTCTTTATTACTATTGTATTCCATTGAGTAAATTCAAAAAATACAGCGCCGCAATTCTTCTCATTTTTGCGTTATTTGCAATAAACGGGTCAGAATTCCTGCATCACCATGAGCATTGTGAAGATGCAGCCAAACCCGCGAAGTGCGATGCCTGTATATTGATCAATTCTGTTAATCACAGTATTGTTGAATCTGTTCAATCTTTCATGCCATATTTCACCTCTGAATTTTCCCTGCAGAATTCAGAAGTACCGCTGTTCAATCCCGAGCAGAAAAATGATCTAAACTCACGAGCGCCTCCTAAAGTATAGTTTTGCCCCGTACTATATTTAATAACTAAAATTATACTAAAGAGGTATTACTATGCGCTTTATCAAAAAGCATTTCGCTTTATTGGTTTTGTTTTCTGTTATTTCTGTTCCAACTTTAATTATTAACGGCTGCGGTGAAGATAGCATCGTAACGCCCCCAGGTGAACACTTTGAACCCGCCGGTCTCTTCATTATTCCTGAAGGTTCCACTGATACAATTTTGCAGGTTTTTAACGGCGTTGTGAATTCAGGCGATACTCTCAAAGCGCCGCTCAATATCTTATCAACACACTGGGAAGTTTATTTTTGGGATGAAAACAAAAATGTACTTACACCGCCAAGTGACGGCAGCCATACCCTCGGATTCACTATCCGCGACGCTTCTGTGGTTGAAACCGAAATGGATGATCCAAATGACTGGGCTTTTCATTTAAAAGGTCTCTCACTCTCACCTGATACTACTTCCATGCAGATAAAAGTCAACCACTCGGGACATTCCGATTTCACTACACCTTTCATTCCTGTAAAAGTTGATCCTTGTGAGATCCCCGATCCTGCAGGTTTTGTTGTAATTGATACTGTTACAAATACTATTATTGCCCGCGATTCCGCCGGAATACAAACAGGTGATACTGTTGTTGTGAATGCCGGTTCATCAACCAACAGACTGAAAATTTACTGGCTCGATAAAGAAGGTGAAAGATTCCAGCCGTGTGATTCCTACACACTTTCTGCGAATGTTAATCCAACCGGCATAGCGAACTTTACAAATAAACCCGGTGAATTTTCATTTAAGATAGAAGGTATCGCCTCCGGCAATACGCTTATTTCTATCAGACTCTTCCGTGATGCCAACCTGATCTATGGTACAAGGAATATTCCGGTAAGGGTTAATTAACATTTCATGAATAAGTTATACTTTAAATTCCTCCTGCTCCTTTTTGCAGGGGGAGTTTACTTTTTTTCTCCCGCAATTGCGCGGTGTGATTCAATTTCGGTAAAAGGCTACATTGCCGATGCCGAAGATTCCTCGCCGCTTGCAAATGTATTGGTAAACATAAAAGGTACAACCTCAAATACTTTTACCAACACTGATGGTATGTTTGAACTCTTCGTTCAGCAGCCGGGTAGTTATATACTTGAATCTTCTCTCGCGGGATATAAAACCGCTTCTTTGCCGGTAAATGTTGAGCAGGGCAAAGAAAATATTTTTTATATGCGGTTATTCCCGTCTGATTTCAGGACCGGAGTTATCACCGTTACCGATGACCATCCACGCTCTGCTTTTGATGACTTGCTGGAACTCTCCGCGGTACTAAAAGAAAAAGAACTCATCCGGAATTTGGGGCAGACACTTGCGCTTACACTTAAAGATCAAACGGGGATATCGATCCGCTCTATGGGACCCGCGCCCTCGCGCCCGGTTTACCGGGGGTTAAGCGGCGATAGGGTAATGGTCACCGAAGACGGTATGAAATCAATTGATCTATCCGCAACATCACCCGATCACTCCGTTGCCGTTGAACCGTTTACTATCGAACGCATCGAAGTTCAGCGCGGACCTAAAATACTTCTCAAAACTCCATCTGCAATTGGCGGAGTTATTAACGTAATCCGGTATGAAATACCGCAGCAGGTTCCTGCTGCGATTAATTTTAAGCTTGGCGGTTTCGGTGAAACCTCCAACAACGGATACCTCGGCTCAGCCGTTATTTCGCTTCCCATCAGAATGTTTGCGGCCAGGCTCGAAGGAAGTTACCGCAAAACCGCCGATCTTAAAACTCCCGCCGGTAAACTCAAAAATTCTGATATAGAAACTAAAAATCTTGCAGGCGGGCTAAGCCTTATTCAAAAATGGGGATTCACCGGCTTCTCGATCCGTGAATACCAAACTGATTACGGCATACCCGGCGGATTTGTTGGCGCGCACCCAAACGGTGTAGATATATCCATGCTGAAAAGAAATTATACATTTAAGCTGCACTATAAAATTGAATCGAAATTCCTTGATCACATCGATCTTGATGCGGCGCGCACATATTACAAACACACTGAATACGAATCACCCGGTGTTATTGGTGCGGAATTCCGCATAATAAATTACAACACCTATGTTAACCTAATACACAATAAAACCGGAATTTTCTCTTCCGGCACTTTCGGCGCTTCATTTGAAACCCGTGATTTCAATATTGGCGGCTACGTTTTTACGCCGCCGGTGAATTCATACAACACAGCTTTATACCTCAGCGAAGAAATTCACGCCTCTGATAATTTAAGCATTGAGCTCTCCGGCAGATTTGAGAACAACATCATAAAACCGCAGCAGGTTATACAGCTCGCGAACCTTGATACAGTCTTCTCCCGTAATTTCAATACCTTTTCTGTTTCTGCATCCGGTATTTACAAGTTAAGCAAAGGATTGAATGTTGGCTTAAGCCTCAGCCGCTCCGCGCGCGTACCTACAATAGAAGAGCTTTACTCCGATGGGCCGCACCTTGCCGCGTATTCATACGAGATCGGCAACCCGCGCCTTGAGCCTGAAACTGCGCTTGGCTCAGAACTTTTTGTTTACTATAAGGATGAAAACAGGTATGCAATGCTCACAGCTTTTTATAACGATATAACAGGTTACATTATCCCGCGCAATACAGGCACGATCAATGTTGCGACACTGCTTCCCGTTTACCAAACCACAGGCGTAAACGCACTGCTTGCAGGATTGGAAGCGCAGCTTGAGCTAAAGCTCACTAAAAAGTTCGAGTTCACTTCATCGCTCAGTTACACATACGGCCAGATCAAAAACACCTCATCACCGCTTCCGCAGATTCCGCCAATGAAAGGGGAGAGCGGGCTCATTTTCAACACCGGGAAATTATCAATTGGTGTTAACACTGAATACGCCGCTTCTCAGCATCGACTCGATGACTTTGAGCAGCCTACAGCCGGCTACATTATCTTCGGCGCCTTCGCGCAGTATATCTTGAGTGCCGGTAAAACCGTGCATAACATTTCACTCAACGCGGAAAACATCACAGATAAAATCTATTACAATCACCTGTCAAGAATAAAATCCATCCTCCCCGAACCCGGCATCAATTTCCGCTTAACCTATAAGTTATATTATTAGTCCGGGGTGTGAAGTTACTTATTTTCTATTGTGCTTCTGTAGAGACGTCCCGCTGGGACGTCTGCTTCTAAACATAGATCAAACCCGCATTGTCATTCTGCCCCGACTGCCTCAGCAGTGAGTCGAAGCGCAAATTTAGTCACTCTCCTCCTGTACGGTCATAGAACTGTCGAAGACATGTGGGAGCTGGAGGGGGTCATAAACCGTATGCCTTCAAAACGACCCCCTCGGGCTGAAGCCCACTCCCCCTTGTTAAGGGGGAGATGATGTTTTTAAGTCCCCTCCTTCACAAGGAGGGGATTTAGGCCGAAGGACTGCCACTGCACGTGGAGGTCTGAATAAATTATTTAAATCACCGCAGAGTCCTCCTTCGGAGAGACTCCGCGAAGACATAAATCTTGGCGGGTGGGACGCTTTGTTACTCTGCATTACTATTAAAATACAAAAAATCTGTTGACCCCCTCCAGCTCCCCCTTATAGAAGGAGGGCAGATCACCCCAAACCCCAACCCTCAACCCGCAACCCTCAACCCTCAACCCGCAATCCGCAATCCGCAATCCGCCAAGATAAATTATTCAATTGTATTTTTGCTGTTTATACGCTAAATTATTGGTTTACTAATAGAAAATTGAGCGGCTTTCCGGCCGTAATTAATCATTTATAATGGCTTTTAACGAACCATCCGGTTCAGATAAAAAAGTACAGGACGAGCTCAAAGAGCGCGGTGAGATCCCCCGTCATATCGCCATAATTATGGATGGTAACGGGCGCTGGGCGCAGGATAAAAAACAGCCCCGCACTTTCGGTCACCGCCAGGGCGTGCACTCCGTGCGCGATATCGTCGAAGCCTGCGGGCAAATTGGCGTTAAATACCTGACATTATACACATTTTCAACCGAAAATTGGCGCAGACCCAAAACCGAGGTCGCCATATTAATGAAACTGCTCATCCGCTCACTTCGCGGTGAAACCGATAAGCTGCATGAAAATAATGTGCGCCTTATGGCAATAGGTGATATGTCTTCTATGCCGCCGCAGGTCTTAAATGAGCTTAACGAAGCTATAGAAAA
The DNA here is from genome assembly GCA_002344125.1 of Ignavibacteria bacterium UBA2360. Lineage (GTDB taxonomy): Bacteria > Bacteroidota > Ignavibacteria > Tepidaquicellales > OLB5 > OLB5. The sequence continues at coordinate 36,429 of DDTQ01000003.1, forward strand.
AACAAGGAACAATAAGACCATGTCTTTGGTTTTAGCTTTAAGCTACTCAGGCCGGTGGGATATCTTAAATGCCGTAAAAAATATCTCCTCTGATGTTAAAGCCGGCAAGCTGGCAAAGACCGATATCGATGAAAAAACATTTTCATCTTACCTTGTTACAAATGATATTCCCGATCCTGACCTGCTTATAAGGACGGGCGGCGATTACAGAATAAGTAATTTTTTGCTATGGGAATCTGCTTACACTGAATTCTATTTCGATAAAACATTCTGGCCGGAATTCAGAAGGCAGCAGCTTTATGATGCAATACGCGAATACCAGAACAGGGAGCGCAGGTTCGGAATGACCACTAAACAAATTCAAACAAAGAAAAAAGCTTAATGAGAGATATAAAGAAAGTTCTTTTTTTATTTTTTGCCCTCATATTCACACTTCATTTTAACGCTTCCGCTCAGGATGATGGACCCAGAACGTACAAAATTCTTTCCATCAACGCCGAAGGTAACAAGTTTTATGATTCCCGTATCATAGTATCCAACAGCGGGCTGAAGGTCGGCGATGAATTAATGATCCCCTCCGAAGCCACCCAGGCGGCTATTATGAACCTGTGGAACATGAAGCTTTTCAGTGATGTGGAAATTGTGGTTGATAAAAAAGTGGGCGATGGCGCTTATATAATCATTAAGGTTAAGGAGCTTCCCAAACTTGATAACATAAAATTTTCCGGCAACGATGAATTCAGCGATAACGATCTCACCGAAAAAATTCCCCTTGAAACCGGACAGGTTGTGACACCGCAAACCGTCAAGGATATCGAGTACAATATCACCAAACTATATGAAACCGAAGGTTACCCGCTTGCGACAGTGCAGGTCGATCAGTTCGTCAATTCATACAACGAAGCGCAGCTTCGCGTAAAGATAAACGAAGGCTCCAAGATCAGCGTACGCAATATCCGCTTCACTGGTAACAGCAAAATTTCCTCCGGTGATCTCCGCGGCGCAATGGAAGAAACATCCGAGCGTGTCTGGTGGAAGTTCTGGGATAAAGCCCGCTTCAACCGCTCTGATTATGAAAAGGATAAAGAATTCATTATAGATTACTACAGGCAAAACGGCTTTAAAGATGCTGCTATAGTGGAAGATCAGCTTAACTACAAAAATAACAAAGAAGATGTTGATATTACCATTAAAGTTACCGAAGGTCCAAGGTACAAAATGGGAAATATCACATTTGAAGGAAATACAGTTTATAAAGATTCCACATTGTACGAGCGTCTCGATATGAAACGCGGTGATATATACAACTATATGAAGTTCAACCAGAACCTCCGTGGCAATGAAAGCCAGTCTGATATTGCTTCGCTTTATTTAGATAACGGCTACCTTGGCTTCAGCGCCGATGTTGATGAAACCACCCGCGACAACAATTACGTTGATGTGAAGATCAATATCAGCGAGAACCGCCAGTACAGGGTTGGACTTGTTGAGTTTTCAGGCAACTCCAAAACACAGGATAAAGTTATCCGCAGAGAGCTTTTCACTCTGCCCGGCCAGTACTTCAATAAAACCGCTATGATAAGAAGTATGCAGCAGCTCTCACAGCTGAACTACTTCAACCCCGAAGCGCTTAATTATGATTTCGTGCAAAGGAATGACAGCACCGTTGACCTTGTCTATCTTGTTGAAGAGCGTTCATCCGATCAGCTTAACGCCTCTGTTGGTTACAGCCAGACCTTCGGATTTTCAGGAAGCCTTGGTTTAACATTCAATAACTTTGATATCCTCGATCCGTTCTCAGGCGGAGCTGGACAGATCCTTTCACTGCAATGGGATTTCGGCACAGAAGGCACTTACCGTACTTTCCGTATCGGTTTCACCGAGCCGTGGTTATGGAACACACCTACATCCGGCGGTATCGATCTGTATGATACCAAGCAAAATTACACCTACGAAATCCAGGAAACAGGCGCATCATTAAACGTAGGCCGCCGTTTCCGTTTCCCTGATGATTATTTCCGCGGTGACTGGTTCTTAAAATTCCAGCGCACTAACGTTATCAACGGCGCAGGCATTTATGAAACCGGTTTAAGAACGCAGATAAGTATTGGGCAGGTAATTTCAAGGAACTCAACCAACAGCCCGATCTTCCCCTCAGTAGGTTCTAAGCTTTCGCTCTCAGCAGAAATTGCCGGCGCGAATTTAGTTGGAACAACTAATTTTTACAAGCTTGGCTTCAAGAGCGAAGCGTTCAAAAGCCTTGATAACTCAGGTAGCCTTGTGCTTGCCTCACTGTTTGATATTGAAAGTATCTCAAGCCTTTCCAGCGATAACTACGTTCCGCCAAATGAACTCTTCTTCATGGGCGGCAGCGGTTTATCATACAACACGGTATCGCTTCGCGGTTATGATGATAGAACAGTCGGACCCGTTAACTCGATCCGTTCACCCGTAGGCGGCAGATTCCTGATGAAGTACGGCGTTGAACTGCGTTATTCGCTCTCACAGGATCCTATCCCCATCTTCCTAATGGTCTTCGCAGAAGCAGGCAACCTTTGGTCATCGTTCAAAGCCGCCGATCTGTTTGATCTCAAGCGCTCTGTCGGATTCGGCGCAAGGCTTATGCTGCCTGCTGTGGGTATCATCGGCTTCGATCTTGGTTACGGCTTCGATAGAAAAATTGTCGATAACGAAGATCCTTCATGGCTATTCCACTTCCAGTTCGGCAGGGGATTCTAAGCTAAAGGATGATCCCGATAGTTTTAACAAAAAAATGAAAATCAAATTTAAAATATATATTTAAGGAGAAACAATTGAAAAACATTTTAGTAGCATTATTTATGATAGCTGTTGTGGCAGCATCAGCTTCAAGCCAGGTGAAGATTGCCTTTGTGGATAGCGAAGTTATCATTGCCCAGCTGCCCGAAGCGCAGCAGGTTAAAACACAGCTCGAATCGCTGCAGAAGCAGTATGTGGATACTATCACCACAATTGAAAATGAGATCAAATCTAAAGCTGATGCATTTAAAGCCAAATACGAAGATGCGCAGAAAAAGATTGAAGCCGGACAGCTTACCGCTGACCAGATTAAATCACTTGAGGGTGAACTGGGTATGATGCAGGAAGAAGTGCAGGCTATGGACCAGGATCTTTCTGCTTACAAACAGAACGTGCAGAAAAGTTTATATGATGTTCAGCTCGAACTCTTCAAACCCGTAAAAGAAAAGATCACAAAAGCCATCGAAACTCTGGCTAAGGAATTGAAATACAACATCGTGCTTGATAAAGCCAGCGATGCGCTCATTTACGGAGATAAAGATATCGATATCACATTCAAAGTTTTAGATAAACTGAAGTAGTTTTTTGCATGATCCCCGCGAAGGCGGGGATCTCTTTCTCGAAGGACAAAGGATAAACCAGCAGGCTTTGTCATCCTGAGGAGCGGCAGCGACGAAGGATCCAGACGAAAATCTGCATTGTGAGCAAACGACCCCCTCGCCCTAAACTGCACCCGCAGTCAGGAGGGCACTCCCTCTTGTTTAGGGGGAGACAAAAAATCAAGCTTCTGGCGTGGGAGTCTAAGTGCAAATTTTAAATATGTCGTCCTGAGCGGAGTCGAAGGACAGATATCTCATCATCATTCATTTTCTTTAATATTGAATTTAAAATCAAATTAATTCATATTTCATAAAATTATACGCTTTAATTCAAGCATTACTCATAAACCAAACACTAAAGCGATGAAACTATCATTTGCCGTAATTTTCGCTCTTATTTTTCTTGCCGGCACTGCTTACAGCCAGCAAAAAATAGGCTATGTTGATTCAAAGGTCATTCTCGAAACCCTGCAGGATGCGCGCGACGCGCAAACAAACCTCGATAACCTTGTGCAGAAATGGAAGCTCGAGCTTCAGGCCATCAACGATAGCCTCGTTATTATGAAAGATGATTACGATAAGAAAAAACTCATACTCACCGAAAAGATCAAAACACAAATGGAAGCGGATATAAGACTGCAGGAGCAGAAGCTCACCGATTTTAAACAAAATAAATTCGGCGAAAATGGCGAGTACTTCCAGAAGCAGACTGAACTCATGAAACCTGTACAGGATAGAGTGTTTAAAGCTATCCAGGATGTTGCTAAAGAAGGCGGCTACGATTTTGTTATCGACCGCTCAACGCAGCTTATGCTGCTGTACATGAACGACAGGTATGATTTAACACAGAAGGTCATAAAAAACCTCGAGGCGCAGTAAACTAAAAATTGTAGAGACGACCCGGTGGGTCGTCTTTTTTATTTATTTGATTATTTCTTACTCCCATGAAACTTCACGAAATAGCAGAACTCATCTCCGGCGAGCTTACTCTACCTGAATTCAAAGATAAAGAAATTTCAGGCATCGGAAAAATTGAATCTGCCTCCGAAGATGAGATCACATTCATAGCTAACCCCGTTTATGAAAAATATTTCTCAGGCACATCTGCCGGGTGCGTTATCGTTTCAAAGCGCTTCAACGAAACGCTTTACCAAAGGCTTGATGACCGCAAACTTCCCCTCATAAGGACCGAAGACCCGTATCTCTCTTTCTTAACGCTGCTTGATATAATGTCACCCCAAACGGAACTGCAGAAAATTGGCATTCACGAAAATGCCGTTATCAGCGATACCGCGGAAATCTCTTCTGATGAAGTGCGTATTGGCGCGAACTGCTTCATCGGTGAAAAAGTGAAAATTGGCGCCCGCGTTTCTATTCTGCCCAATACCGTAATACTTGCGGGAGTCGAAATTTCCGATGATGTACTTATCTATCCCAATGTCACAATTTACCAGGGCACAAAGATAGGCGCCCGTGTTATCGTCCACAGCGGCACAACTATCGGCTCCGATGGTTTCGGGCAGGCTAAAAACTCTGACGGCACATTCCAGAAGATCCCGCAAAAGGGGATTGTGGTCATTGGTGATGATGTTGAGATCGGCTCCAACTGTACCATCGACCGCGCCACAATGGGGGAGACCGTAATTCACAGCGGCGTTAAGCTCGATAACATGATACAGATTGCGCACAATGTTGAAATTGGCGAAAACACCGTCATCGCGGCGCAATCGGGAATTGCGGGCTCAACAAAAATTGGTAAAAATTGCATGATAGGCGGCAAGGTTGGAATAGTTGGACACATAACAATTTGTGATAACGTAATTCTTACCGCAGCTACCAATGTATCAAAATCCATAACCGTACCCGGCATGTATTCCGGTTACCGCTCTCAACCCATGCGCGCGGAGCTTCGCCAGGAAGCAGCCATCCGCAGCCTCAATAAGAAAAAGTAAAGACAACTCTCCCCCTTTAAGGCCCAAGGGCTGGCTTTGACAGTGGTGGTCACTTGTCAGCCTGTAGCATTGCTTCTGTAGAGACGTCCCGCTGGGACGTCTGCTTCTAAACCATCGAACATCGAAAAGCCCATCAAATGGAATTATAGCTCCCCTCCTTTCGAGAAAGAACGAAGTGATTTCGAAGTCCCGCCACGGCGGGATAAAGGAGGGGTGCCCCGAAGGGGTGGGGTGGTTTCAGCGATAATTCCAATAACACGCAACACATTCAAATTAAACAACGAGCCTGTGGCGCTGAGAGGACTCGAAGCACACACCCACCCAATAATCAGTATTGCTTCAATTAACAAAATTATATATGTTTGTAATGACCAATAGGGGGTCTCACTTCCTGCACTTGTGCGGGGAGGGGACTCCCTTTTGCTTTAAAGGGGAATTAAACATATAAAACCATGCATACAAACTTTACAAAATACCACGGTCCCGATGGCTTACACTACGTGAAGCTTCAGGATAGCGAGGGAGTTGCAGTATTGCAGTGCACGGGCTGCCCGTCTGATTGTGACACCGTGAATTGTATCGCCGATATCCGCCGCGCAGCGGCAAGCGATGCCAATTATGTACGCACCTCAACCACGGATAGCCGCTGGTTCTTCAGTCTGCGCTCACCCGATGGCCGCACAATTGCCGTCAGCCGCCACTTCATGTCCCAGCCGGAAATGGAGCGCGCCATCACCGAGCTCAAAAGCGGAACGTGATTTGCAATTTACTTCGTCCTGTCGTGCTGAAGCGCCTGTCGTGCTGGAGCGCCTGACTGCCTCAGCAGTGAGTCGAAGCACATAACCGAACTATCCGCCATCCTTGGCAGTATTTTGTGGTGCCGGGTCTTACGACCCGGCACATAAACGTGTCAGGTCGAAAGACTTGACACAACATTTAAAAAATCAGAATATAAAGAAGCATCAAACCCCCATCGATGCTTTTGAGTGTTACAAACTGGAAGAACTATCGACAAAAAAGTAAATCTACAACCAATAGTCCCCCCTTCATACGAAGGGGGGATGAGGGCTTTCACACAAAACAAAGTAGAATTAATCATTAAATTATTAGAATGCGAAAATCTCAGTCGGGGGTTTAGCTTTTGAGAATTCCGCCGTCGTTGGCAGTATGACTGCTTGGCAGTTGTTGACTGCCACTGCAGTTCACCAACGACCAAACTCAGCACATACATGATTTTTTTTGCCAAACAAATATTACAATTGCATTTAACTAAATATTATCCTAATTTTGAACATCACGCACTAGAGGGAGTTTACTCTCGGGGCATCTATGCCCTGAGAGTAAACTCTCTTTTTTTGTTTTACATAGTTCTTTTATTATTCTTTAACCTTTTAAAAGTAAGAGTGTTTAATCCTGAGTTTAACCTCAATAATGGGGTTTTTATGAACTAACATTTCTTACATTTAAAGGAGAAATAAATATGCGAAACCAAATTACGTTTATTTCAATGCTGCTTATTTTTATTTTTACATTAGAAGGTTGTGCTACAATATTTTCCGGCAGTTATGATGATGTTGATCTCAGCAGCGAACCAAGCGGCGCGAAAATACTTGTCAACGGAAAAGATGAAGGCAATACGCCAATGACAGTACGCCTTAAGAAAAGCAAAGAGTACACTATCGAATTTGTCAAAGATGGCTTCCAGACAAAATCATTGCGTATGACCTACGGACTCGGCGCAGGATGGCTAATACTCGATATCTTATCCGGTTTGGTAGGTATTATAGTAGATGCGGCAACCGGCAATTGGAATAGTTTTGATTATGATTCATACAAAGCTAATTTAAGACCCGTAGAAAAGTAATTGCAATAACTCAAGATGCCCGTTGAAAAACGGGCATCAGATTTTTAACCTTTTATAAATCTTTGTAAATATTTAAATTTAGTAATTATAAATATTAATAAAACGGGAACTATGTCCCTTGAAACAGCATACAACGCAGTTGAAAAACTTGTAAACGATTTTAAGGCTAATGAACGCCATTACCTTGCTGCTGATTATTCCGAATCACAGGCGAGGCTTGATTTCATAGATAAACTGTTCATTTCGCTTGGGTGGGATGTGAACCACGATCACCAGAAAAATCCGTATGAGCAGGAAGTAAAAATTGAACGCAGGGTAAGGGATAAAGAAACCCAGAAGCGCGCCGATTACGCTTTTTTCCTCGCGCCAAACTACCGTGACCCCAAGTTTTATGTTGAAGCTAAAAAACCATCACGCTCACTTTCAAACCCATACGATTACTTTCAGGCCATACGTTATGGGTGGAATGCCGGAACTCCGCTTGTGGTACTAACCGATTTTGAAGAATTCCACATTTTAGATTCACGTTTCAAGCCCGATATCAGATACACCAAAGAGCGTAAAGTTTTAAGTTTCCATTATACTGAATACACCGATAAGGAAAAATTCGCGAAGTTATACTACCTCTTTTCACGCGAAGCGGTCGGCGATGGCTCAATAGATAAATTTGCTGAAACCATGCCAAAGCCGCGCGGCAAAGCCGTGCAGAAAGGCTTGTTCCCCGGATCTTACCAGAGTATTGATGAATCTTTCCTTGAAGAGCTTGATGATATCCGTAACACTCTTGCCCGTTCATTTAAAAAGAAAAATCCTGCGCTCACAAGTGAAGAATTAACCGAAGCAACACAGCGCACAATTGATAGACTTGTCTTTATCCGTTTCCTTGAAGATATGCTGATCGAAGGTGAGCACCACATCAGTACCTACGGAAATAAAGGAACTGCATGGGGTGATTTCATTGCGGACTGCCGCTCACTCAACGCAAAGTATAACGGAATTGTATTCAAAGAGCACTTTATAGATCATCTCCCTCCATCAAAGGGGGGTTCTGCAATTGCCCCTGATGACAAAGATTTTGCCGAAATCTGCGAAGACCTTTCGCATGTAAACTCACCCTATAACTTCAACTCTATACCCATACACATTTTGGGCAGCATATATGAGCGTTTCCTGGGCAAGGTTGTTCACGCCACCGATAAACGCGTCACCATAGAAGAAAAGCCCGAAGTCCGCAAGGCCGGGGGAGTGTATTACACACCGCAGTATATTGTGCAGTACATTGTAAATAATACCGTTGGTAAACTTATCGAAGGCAAAACACCCGCCGAAATTTCAAAGCTCCGTTTTGCTGATATTTCCTGCGGAAGCGGTTCTTTTTTAATTACAGTTTACGATACTTTGCTCCGCTACCATAGCAGTTATTACCAGAAGCACCCCAAAGAAGCCAAAGCCGATGGCTGTATCTTAAGCAGCGGTTTGTGGGTGCTTTCGCTCAAACAGAAGCGGCAGATACTCATTAATAATGTGTTCGGAGTTGATATAGACCACCAGGCTGTTGAAGTGACACAGCTTTCACTTTACTTAAAGCTCCTCGAAGATGAAACGCTTGCAACCGCAAACGAAATGCAGGCAATGTTTAAAGAAAAAATACTGCCCGATCTTAGCAAAAACATAATCTGCGGTAACTCATTAATTGGCACAGATATTTACGATGGCAATATGTTCCCCGGTGAAGAAGAACGCAAAATTAACGCAATGAATTTTGAAGATGCGTTTCCGGCCATTATGAAAAATGGTGGATTTGATGCTATTGTTGGTAATCCTCCGTATTTTTCTTTAGATATCATTAATGCAACAGAAAAGAATTACCTAGAAAAGAAATTTCTGGAGTTTGCAACTAGACAAAGCAATATATACTTTTTCTTTTTATCAGTCGCGAGTAAGATTTTAAAGCAAAAGGGCTTAATAAGCTACATTAATGAAAGATATTATTTCAATTCAAAGAATGCAGCAAAGTTCCGAAAATATTTACAGGATAAATTTACAATACTACAAATTGTTGATTTCAAGAATGTGCAAATCTTCAAGAATGTAAATACACTTACGGTTATCAATACATTTGAAAAAGGTGGTAATCAAAAAAAAATAAATATCATTCAATTTAAACCCGAAGTACAAAAAATCAACAATAATGAAATTTTAGACCATGATAACATTGATTTTTTTGATTCAGACGCTGAAAGTTTGAGCCCTGATGATTGGGTATTCTCTAACAGTATATTGCATGATTTCAAAAGTAAGTTAGATATTCACCCAAAACTTGATGAATTTGTTCATATGGGTCAAGGTTTAACGTCTGGATTGAATGATGTGTTCATAGTGAACGAAGAGAATGTAAGAAAATACAAACTCGAAAAAGAATTGTTGAAAAAATATATTAAAACGAGAGATATTAAGCCTTATTTGATCTCATATAGAAAATTGTACTTGATTCTAACACTACAAGACACGATGATAGATGCATACCCAAACATTAAAAAGTATCTTCATGAATTCAAATCAGAGCTGATAAAGCGATATGAATTCAAGAATAATCAATCGAATTGGTATGCTATTAGCGTACCACGTAATCTAAATCTATTCCAAACAGCTAAGGAAAAAATATTAACGCCACTTTATAGCAAAGGGAATAAGTTTGGCTTTGATAATTGCGATAAAAACGCAAATTATTATGTTTTAACTGATACTTACCTATTAGTGAAAAAGGAAATCCCAATATCATTGAAGTATTTATTAGGGCTACTCAATAGCAAATTACTAAATTTCTTTAATTCAAATTTTGGCAAATTGAAGCGTGATGGGTATTTTGAATATTCAAGAAATACACTAACAAGGTTCCCAATTAGAGATATTAATTTTGATAACAATGATGAAAAGAAAATGCATGATGATTTGGTAAGTTATGTTGACCAAATATTAATTTCCAAATTTAAATTGTCAGAGTCTATTACAGATAAAGATTTAGTCTTTTACGAAAGCAAATGCAACTCGCTTGAGCGCCAGATAGACCGGCTGGTTTATCAGCTTTATGGTTTGACTGAAGAAGAAATAAAGATTGTGGAGGGGGAATAAAATAGAAATGGAAGCAATATAACAGTATGGAAAAAATTAAAAACATTCTTTTGAAATCTTGTTTAAGCTTATTCTTGTTTCTATTTATTTGCACTCTCCCTAGATGTACGAAAGATGATTCATTAAAGGAGCGCGAATTAAACTTAAAAGAAAAAGAATTAAATATTAGGGAAAAAGAGTTAGCTAAGAAAGAGAACGCTACGAACAAAGTAGAGACAGATAATAAAAGCAGTAAAGAAGAAAATCAGAATAAGCGGAAATTACAATACCTCTTTTCATCTAATGGTGGTCTTGTTGGTTATTTCAATGACGGAACAGTTGTCGGTTGTCCAAGATGTGACTTGATAAGAGAAAACGTAAAGGGCTTGTATAATAAAAAATCAAATGGGACATTTGCTATAAATAACGATGGAACACTAAACGTAAAGGGGACAGGAACAATCGATCCTAAATCAGAGGCAGGCTGGGTAATGATTAATTATAAATGGTTGGTGGACTTAGAATAGGATCAGATTGCAACTATCAATTCTAAAATTGATTCAAAACAATTAAAGGAGAGTTTTATGCAACAACCTGAAAATCAAAGTAAGAAATACACAAATTTATTTAACGACATTGACACGGGTAGAATTAAGTTACCTCAATTCCAAAGAGATTTTGTTTGGGGGAAAGAGAAAACGGCAAAACTGATTGATAGTATAATAAAGGGCTACCCAATTGGTACTTTCATATTTTGGAAAACCAGAGAGGAGTTGAGGTCGTTTAAAAATTTAGGAAATATTGCATTACCTGAAATCCCAAAGGGAGACGCCATTATGTATGTTCTTGACGGGCAGCAAAGAATAACTTCACTATATGCAATACGTAAAGGAATACGATTAACAAGAGAGGGTAAAGAGATTGATTATAAAGACATTTCAATAAATCTTGAAACTAATCCGGATACTGACGAAGAAATAGTTTTGCTCGATAAACCTGAAGAGAAACCGTTCATTTCTGTTTACAAATTATTAAATGGATCTTTGACAGAACTATTGAATAGTGGTTACAAGCAGGAGCATTTAGAAAAAATTGAAACTTATCAAAAAAGACTTACAGGATATGACTTTTCCATAATAGTAATTGACGAATATCCTATTGAGGTCGCATGTGATGTATTTACTCGTATTAATACTGGTGGTGAAGAGTTAACACTATTCGAGATTATGGTCGCTAAAACATATGACTTGCCAAGAAACTTTGACTTATCAGTGGAATATGAAAAAGTCAAGGATAACAATAATGGTGTTGAAAAAGATCTTGAAGATGCAGGTTACGAAACTATACCGCCAGTTACAATATTGCAGTGTATTGCTGCAATTCTATGTCAACAAATCAGAAGACAGGATGTTTTAAGAATTAATAAAAATGATTTTATAGATGCATGGAAAATAGTTATTTCTAGTTTATTCACCAGTGTCGATTATTTGCGAACAGAAATGAGAATCCCGGTTTCTAAACTTTTGCCTTATCATACTTTGCTAGTTCCTTTAACCTATTTTTTTGTAAAAAATAAAAACAATAAACCTACTGTTATTCAACATAAACTACTAACTCAATATTTCTATTGGGCATCCTTATCAAATCGGTTTTCGTCTGCTGTTGAATCAAAAGTAGCAAGTGATTTAAAAAAAATAGAGAGTATCCTATTGGAACAAATGCCAGTATATAGAGGTGAAGAGTTTTATGTTAATATTGAGGACTTGAAATATAAATGGTTCAGTACAGGGGATGCATTCTGTTCAGCAATTTTATGTTTGTATGCATTCTGCGAACCAAAGTCTTTCGAAAGTAATGGTATTGTAAAATTAGATAACTCAAACTTGAAATCAAGTTCAAGTAAGAACTATCATCACTTTTTCCCCAGAAGCTATCTCAAAAAACAAGAAATTCCGGATTGGCAGGCTAATTCTATATTGAATATTACACTAGTTGATGATTATTTAAATAAAAGACAGATTAAAGCAAAAGCACCGAGTAATTATATGCGTCAATTCATAAAGACCAATAAACACATAAACGATACCATGAAAACTCATTTAATTGATAATATTAATGAATATGGGATTTTAGACAATAATTATGAAAAGTTTTTATTAAAAAGGGGTGAACGTGTAATTGAGGAAATTAATAAGCGCTTACACCCGGATGTACAGATGTAGCCCTCTTCGTGCAATTTTTTTCAAAAGCGCTTCCGGGTCTTACGACCCGGCACATTTTCGCGTCAGGTCGTAAGACCTGACACAACACTTCAAATGGTTAAAAACCGCGAAGCGGTGAAATTATTGTAGCTGTATTGTCTATATAATAATCAAACCCGGAACGGGTGGCATTATGGCTGTTCTCAAATAATACCATCCCTTCGGGGTTCTTTTCTATTTTTCCCCTTGACAATGCCATCAGCATATATTATATTTACCTAAATATGCAAGAAGCATATTAATTTTTAATTTTAACCTTTATCCGTATGCCAATTCCGCAATTCTTCAAACTATTTTTCTCAACACGAATAATTTTTCGCAGCATGAATATTCATGTTGAGAATCTGACCCTCAATTTTATTCTGTTTTGCGTGATTCTCACGATGATTATTCATAGTGAGAATGCTTTCTCATCATCAATAATTCATGTTGAGAAGGCTTCGCCCGAAAAAATATTACGAATTTAGCCCGCAATCACATTCTCCCGGGTGATTCCCCCGCAAAAAAAAATATCGTTTTCACAATGAGAATCATCGTGAGAATCCCGAGGTAAGAGTAAGGGGCCTAAAGCGGGGGAGAAGCAATTTTGAGGGCAGGCAAGCCTGCCCTCTGCAAAAGCAACCTTTGCGAAATTTGCGTCTTTGCGGTTTGGTTTTTTGCTTATTAGGATCCCATTTTACATTTGACGATTGACATTTGACGTTCCGGCGTTTTGTGCCGGTCCCGCTTTTCTGCTTAGCGGGATCACGTTTGACATTTGACATTCCGGCGGTTTGTGCCGGTCCCGCTTTTCTGCTTAGCGGGATCACATTTGACGTCCCCCGTTTTTATCACTTAAATCTTTACATAAAAATCTGTATTTTCGTGGATTATTAAAACAATATGCTGACAAAACAAAGAACTATATCCAAAGCAGTTTCAATTTCAGGTATCGGTCTGCACACCGGTAACAACTCAAACATGCGCTTCGTGCCCGCGCCTGAAGATTACGGTATCCGCTTTAAGCGCGTTGATATGCAGGATTCACCCGAAATTCCCGCTGATATCGATCACGTTATCGATATTTCACGCGGCACTACCATAGCCGTAGGCGATGCCGAAGTAAAGACCGTTGAGCACGTTCTCGCAGCCATTATGGGCGCGGAAATTGATAACCTGATTGTTGAGCTTGATACCAATGAACCCCCCGTGGTTGATGGCAGCTCAAAGCCGTTCATTGACCTGCTGATCTCTGCGGGTTTCACCGAGCAGAACCAGCCGAAAGATTACCTGGTCATAGAAAACACACTGCACTATCGTGCGCCTGACGGCACTGTTGATATAGTTGCTTTCCCCCTCGATGATTTTAAGGTCACCGTAATGGTTGATTACCGCAACCCCGCGCTTGGCTCGCAATATACCAGCATGTTCAATATGGAGGAGTTCCCCGCGGAATTCGCCCCCGCGCGTACATTCTGCTTCCTGCATGAAGTGGAAAATCTGTATGAGCAGGGCCTCATACAGGGCGGCAAGTTTGAAAATGCCGTTGTAATTGTTGACCGCGATCTCTCGCCCGATCAGCTTTCGGGTTTAATGAATAAACTTGGCATCGATGAAAGTGTTGTCCTCGGGCAAAACGGCATACTGAATAACACCCAGCTTCGCTTTTCCAATGAGCCCGCGCGCCATAAACTCCTTGATCTGATCGGCGATATGGCATTGATAGGCGCGCCTATCAAGGGTCACATAATGGCAGCAAGACCCGGACATAAGCATAACATCGAGTTCGTAAAGATGCTCCGCAATCTTTACAAACAGAACAAGCTTAAAATGAAGTACCAGGCTAAAACCACAAGCGACGTTATTTTTGATATCAACGCGATCAAGAAGATGCTGCCGCATCGTTACCCGTTTTTGCTTGTTGATAAAGTTGTGGATATCGATATTGGTAAACGTATTGTTGGCGTTAAAAATGTCACCATCAATGAACCGTTCTTCCAGGGTCACTTTCCGCAAAAACCGGTAATGCCCGGTGTGCTTATCATCGAAGCAATGGCGCAAACCGGCGGCTTGCTTATACTCAACTTCTTTGATAGCTATGAAGGCAAGCTTGCTTACTTCACATCTATTGATAAAGCCAAGTTCCGCAAGCAGGTTATCCCCGGCGATCAGCTCTTCTTTGATGTTGAAGTAACTGACCGTAAGCGTAATATCTTCAAGCTCAAAGCTAAAGCATACAAGAACAGTATCAATGGCGAGCTTGCCGCCGAAGCGGAGCTTATGTGCGCAATAGTTGATGAAGAGTAAAGCATTGGAGTAGTTGAGTGGGTGAGTAGTGAAATTTATTTATTACATGTCGTGCTGAGCGGAGTCGAAGCACTAAAGACAAGAACATTTTGTATTGTTGTCCCGGCCTGACTGGCCTGAACAGTCGGGACGTCTGCTTCTAAACTATAATTATATGGGGTTACCCCCTCCAGCTCCCCCTCAAAGAGGGAGTGTTGGTACAACAAAAGTTTCACAAACAACAAACAGCCTTTAACCAAAACTACTAAAATAAAATTAACCCTATGAAACAGCCGTTTATTCCCTGCCGAAACCTTCGGCATAGTTTAGTGATTATTATTTTTATAGTTAACAAAAACGGGCATACGGTATCAATTATAACACAATCACGTTATTATATTCTTGTTATAATTTTTTATATTTGCAGAACTAATTCGGGGGAATAGTAATATGCAGAACACACGCGAAAGAGATTCACTTCAGAATTTGATCGAAGTACTGAATCTTAAAAACAAAGAGCTCCGGCTCCTCTATGAAACATCAAGATTTTTTTCTTCAACCCTTAACATCAATGAATTATACAATAAACTGTTTGATGTACTCAGGAACATTGTCGATATGCAGGATATGTTCGTTGCCCGCTTCGATGAAAATGAGCGGAAGATAAAATATATCTATCTTCGCAGTATCCTCGAGGAAGATCACATTGATGTATCCAGCATCCCTGAAATACCGCTTGCGCCTGAAGGAAAGGGAATACTCAGCGAAGCCATCAGGAAAAATGACACGATCATAATAAATGACTACCAGAAGCGCCTTGCGCAATCTAGCGTAAAGTATCACATCACCAATGAAGGCAACCTTTCCGAAAAGGATATGGGCAAGGAGTATGAGATCGAAACCGCAATGATTGTACCTATCAAACTCAACGGAAAGATCCTTGGTTTCATTACATTGATGAGCAAGAATAAAAACGAGTTTGGCGAGGAAAACCGTCCGTGGATTGAAACCATGGTTAACCAGGCGGCAATTGCCAATAAGAACGCCATACTCTTCGCTGAAGTTAACAGCGACGCCAGGGAAAAAGTTAAGCTCGAAGCCGCGCTTGAGAAAGTATCCAAAGAGCGTGAATTGCTCAGCCGCGAAGCCTCATCAAGAGTTAAAGATAACATGAAGATCATATCTTCGCTGCTGCAGTTCCAGGCAGATTACGTCAAAGACCCGGTTCATCTTGAATACTTCAAAGTAACGCGCTCTCGCGCGCAGGTACTTGCAATGGTGCAGGATAAATTGTATTCCGCTGAAAGCCTGAATGAAATTGATATTGAGGCTTTCCTCTATACTCTTATCCCGTACCTGTATTCAACATTCGATATCAGCCTTAACAGGGTATCAACATATATAAACGTTAAGCATGTTTACCTGCCGCTTGATAAAGCAATAACCTGCTCACTGATAATTAATGAACTGCTTAGCCATTCATTGCTGCATTCTTTCCCAAACAAAAAAAAGGGGAATATTACAATTGATATGCACGAGGAAAAGGATGGAAAGTACTATCTCTCTGTCCGCGATAACGGTATGGGTGTTATCTCTGCCAAAGGCAGGCCCCATACTTTCAGTATGGTGCTGGTAGGTATGTACGCCAAAAACCTTGGCGGCACATTTGAGATTGACCGCAAATCAGGTACCAGGGTCGAGATAAGGTTTTAAAAAAACGCAATCGAACTACTGTCTAAGCCAGTCTTCCAGCATTCAGGGTTCGTAAGTTGGATTTACGTTTCATCTTTAACGAGCCCTAATAAGGGCTCGATTACATTTCAAATCTACTAGTTAACCAGTAGTCGAACCCTTTCAGGGTTCGTATGTTAGTTTTGCGTTTCATCTTTAACGAGCCCTAAAAAGGCTCGATTACATTTCAAATCTACAAATTAACCCGTAGTCGAACCCTTTTAGGGTTCGTATGTTGGTTTTGCGTTTCATCTTTAACGAGCCCTAAAAAGGCTCGATTACATTTCAAATCTACAAGTTAACCCGTAGTCGAACCCTTTCAGGGTTCGTAAGTTAGATTTACGTTTCATCTTTAACGAGCCCTAAAAAGGGATCGATTACATTTCAAATCTACTAGTTAACCAGTAGTCGAACCCTTTTAGGGTTCGTATGTTAGGATAAAACTAAAAGAGCAGGCTATTCTAACCTGCTCTTTAAAAGTTTTTTGCTTTTTCACTTTTTCTTTGGCCTTTTCAACACTATTTCTTCATTCTCGCTTGCGCGCTGTAAAGATCGTTAATGATCTCTTCAGGTATCGGGTCGCCGTCATCAATCTTATAGTATGCAATATGGATATGCGTTTTTCCGTTAATTGCTTTTCTGCCTGTTCTGCCGATATAACCGATATCATCACCGGCTTTTACCAATTGACCCGGTACGACAAAAACGCTGTCGAGGTGCGAATAATAAAATATAGCTTCGCTTTCAGGGTCGAATAACTTAATGTAATTTCCGCTTCTCAGAAAGTCAGCCCTGAACCAGGTGGAGTATGTAGAAAGCACGATCCCGGTTACCATAGCGACCGCAGGCACCTGCCTGCCGGTGGAATCTTCGAAGCTGTTCGTGTCTTTATCCAGAATAAATACATCATGAGCGGGATGTCCTTTAAATTCACCACCCTGGAAATAGCTGAAGAACTGATCTTTGTAATCCTTGCCGTCTGAGCGGTATGAATACCATGTAAAATCCCTCATCGGGAAAACCCAGTCGCTGCGCTTCGTGCCCGGCACACCGTAAGTCTTGAACTCTTTTTTGCCAAGCTTAACGTACAGCTTTATGGAATCCATCGCGGCATCTTCATCAATTTTCCGGTCACGGATAAGCTGGTCAGTTTTGTGCCAGCGCTCAAATACGCTCTGCGCACCGGTTTCTGATTGTAAAACTAAAATGGTGGTTAAAACAAGTAGTATTAGTTTCATGCTGATTAATTATAGTTAATTAACTGAATTTGTAAACTTAGATGTAGTAATAAAATAATTATGGATAGCGATCTTACATGAATCTGTTTATATCTTTAATAAGCAATCTGTTTAGTCCATAGCTCCGGCAGCGATCTCTTCAGTGATAGTGGATTTATCCTTTTCAGATACCTTCACTCTATCCCTTGGCTTATCCTTCAGTTTGAAATAAGCCAGCACCCCTGATGCTGCAAGTATAATTCCGCTGAGAATAAACATAAAGTCAATACTTGTTACCGAAGCTATAAAACCGCTTGAAATTGGGCCAAGCAGGTTGCCCAGCATAGTAAAACTCGAAGCAATTCCCATCACTCCGCCTTTTTTCTCATTAGGGATGGATTTATTGATAAATGAAAACAGCGAAGGCAATACTCCGCCGATACATAAACCCAGTAAAGCGCGGATCGGAACAAGCTCCCATACACCTGTTGTCACAACGTGCAGCGCGTATCCCGCACCGGCGCCTATCAGCGCCCATAACAGATTCCTTCTTATATCGCGCCTGTCATTTAACTTACCCCAAAATGACGAAGATATAACCTGGAATAACCCTACAACACCGAATATTGATCCGGTGATTGTCGCAAGGTAAGCTGTTTCTCCAACCCTTCCCTCTATGAATAGCGCAAAGAGCGGCTGTATCATAGATATTGCCGCCGCAGAAACAACAAGAAGAAGCAGGGCATATTTTAATCTGATATTTTGGAACACAAATCTGTAGTTATCCCAGATTGCGGCTTCTTTATTCCGTGAAGTGTTCATTTCCTTTACGTAGGCCCAAACCAATATTCCGCTAACAGCGCACATTGCAGATGTAATGAAGAACACATTCCTGTACCCGAAGGCATCAGCCATCAACCCGCCAATGAAGGGTCCCAGCAGATTACCTGCGGCTGTGGAACTTGCAAGGAAGCCAATTGCGTAGCCTGATTTTTCCTTGGGTGTGTTTGATGAAACAAGCGCAAGCGCTGCGGCTATAAAGCCGCTGAGCGCACCCTGCACCATCCTGAATACGAACAGCTGCCCCACATCCTGCGAAAACCCTATCAGCAGCTGCGATACCGCAAGCCCGAAGATAGCGCGGAGCACCATCTTCTTCTTGCCGACTCTATCGCCAAGCCAGCCCCAAACAGGGGTGGCTATCACAGCAGTAATGAAGACTCCGGATACTACTAGTCCGCTCCATCTTTTTACTTCGGTTAGTTCTGTTACTCCAAGATCTTTTACAAATAAAGGAAGGAAAGGTATTACCATACTCATGCCTATCATGGCAATTAACTGCGCTGACCAGATTATGTAAAGATTTTTGCGCCAGCTTATTTCCAACGGGTATTCCTGTTTTTCGGTAAGTTCATCAATATCTATAACTTTGCTACTAAAATAATAATTCCAAATGACCTTTTAAATGTTTAAATTTTGCATACTTTTTTATTAACTTTGCTATAAATTTGTAGTTAAATAAACCAACTATCTGATTTTTTGTCTAAACAAAGGAAGTATTTCGTATTTATTCTGGTATTTTTCATACTTTATTGCTTTTTCCTAAGCTGGAGCTTCTTATTCCAGAACGTTGATGACGCGTATATTTCTTACAGGTACGGTAAGAATTTAATGGAAGGCAAGGGACTTGTTTATAACCAGGGTGAATACGTGGAAGGTTATACGAATTTTTTGTGGACAATTATAACCGCCCCGTTTACACAGATCAAGTCTGTGGACGTATCTATTTTCTCAAGTACGCTAGGTTTGCTCATTTCAATGGCAAATATTCTGATGGTAGCCCTTATCGCAAAGATGTTCAGCGGAAATCTAATAAGGTACCTGAAGTATCTTATTTTGCTGCCAGCCTTGTTTATGGCACTTGATGACTCAATTGCGTTTTGGGCAATCGGGGGGATGGAGTTCCCGCTATATACGCTTTTCATTCTGGGGATAACTTACAGCTACTTCAGGATAAATGACAGTAAAAAGTATCTTTTTTATATGATCGCGCTGCTTATGCTCTGTACCCTAAGCAGACCGGAAGGCAATATGATAATTGTCATAACCCTTGCGCATATGTTCCTGTTCAGAAAGCGTATAAATGATTTCTGGAAAGTGTTCTTTACCATCGTAATTGCTTACGCATTGTTTTGCGTTGCGTATTACGGATTTAAATATATTTTCTATGGGCAGCTTATACCAAATACTTTCTATGCAAAGGGAGTTACTGATTTTAAAATGAATCTTGTACTCGGTACTAAATATCTTGCGCTTTGTGTTGGAACGCGGATCTACATTTTTATTTTTATTTTGTTTATCCCTTTCAAAAAAGCTTTCACTGATAAGAAGCAATCTTACCTTGTCGGATTTGTTGTGATATATATATCATATATTGTTGCAGTAGGCGGTGACTGGATGATTGCCAACAGGTTCTTTGTACCCATAATACCAATGCTATATATATTAAGTGTAATCGGATTCCTCAACGTTATAAGCAAGATCAGCGATTATCTTAAAAATGAATCAAAGGCAATTAGAATAGCCAGGATAACGGCTTCTGTTATGGCTATAGCTCTTTTTATTTCTACTTTGAGCTTGCTGGAATATAAACAGCTTATAATCAAAGATAACAATGCACGCTATGAAATGCAGTGGTCTATGTTTGGTAAATGGCTTAATATGAATGTTGATCCAAACACGATTATTGCCGTTGGACCCGCGGGCAAGATCCCCTATTATTCAGAATTATATACAATTGATATGTGGGGTTTGAACAATGATTATATTGCTAAAACCGATTCAAAGCGTTTGCAGGCAGGACATAAAAAGTTCGATATTGAATATGTGCTATCCCTTGATCCTGAATATATTATAGGCTATGCGGGATTTACTGATGAGGATATTTCGGAAAAGTATGAGAAATTCAATGCACCCGAAGACAAGTACAAATGTGATGATGTCGTATTCAGATTGAAACCTGAATTCAGGAAAGTGAAATGAAAAATATCAATACCGCATTCATACTGGCCGCGGGTTTCGGCACCCGGCTAAAGCCTTTTACTGATAACCTGCCAAAAGCACTTGTTGAATATAAAGGTAAACCAATGATAGAAAATGTAATCACCAGGCTTAAAGCTTACGGTGTTACAGATTTTTACATTAATACTCATCACTTTGCGGAAAAAATGGAAGAGTATTTTGCCAATAGGGCAGGAGATGAACGGATTAAGCTTATTTATGAAAATGAAATTCTCGGTACAGGTGGCGCGCTCAAGAACGCTGCAAAGTATCTTTCTGCAGTTGAGAGTTTCATTTTATACAATACCGATGTTGATACAGAAATTGATTTAAATGAGTTTGAGAATTTTCATTCCTCGGCTAATCCCATGGCAACCCTTTGTGTTCAGGATCGCAAAACTTCGAGGTATCTTATCTGTAATAATGAGGAAAAAATTATCATTGGCAGGACTGAAAACGGGAAAAATAAGTTCTATTTACCGGATAATTTAAAACATAATGGGTATTTACTAAGAGCATTTTGTGGTATTCACTTAATAAATAGTTCAATTTTCAATTATTTATCCCATGAAACAAATTCCTTTGATATTATTCCCTTTTACATGAAATTGATCGAAAAATCTGAAAAAATCCGTTTTTTTGATGTTTCTGGTATCCTATGGAAAGACCTGGGAGTTCCGGAAAATCTCTAATTTAACCCTAACACTCATATTTAAATAGTGTTTACAGGTACAAAAAACATTCATGTATATTTTTCCATGACTTTTCATCATAGAATGTTTGGATAAATTTACCTTATGATTTATATTTGTAACAATTGGGGGAATCAAAAATTAAAAGGAGAACAAAATGAAACATTTCAAACTGCTTGCAGTTTTAACTGCATTTATGTTTACCGGTGTCTTATCTGCTCAGGATAACATCGGATCTACACCAAGCACAAACACACCCACAGCAATAGAACAGCAGCGCGGCCAATACCATGAAAGCGATGCATTCTATCCTGCTTCGCTTGAAGATCAGCTCAAAGCTGCTCAGGAATCAGGCAATTCTTTTGAAACAAACAGAATAATGCAGGAAATGAACAGCAAAATTCCTGCTCAGAACAAATTCCCATCACAGTTTAATAATGGCGATAGCCCGGTAACAGATGTACCGGCTCCGTTCAACCCTGATTGGTATACCTCTGATGTTACGGTTCATAGTGGCGATATTAAATTTGGTGACCCATATTTCCGTCAGATCGATATGAAGATGGGCGAGGATGGCAATATGTATATTGCTCTCAACAGAGCTCCTGTATCAGGTACAAACGGCAGAATAGATGTTTACAGATCTTCAAATGGCGGCGCTAGTTGGGTATTTTGCCAGGGCGTTCAGTCGGCAACAGCATATTTTGGCACTGTAAGCCTTTTGGTTGAAAGCCGTAACAATTCTGTTGGAGATTCCACGAGATTGTTCGTATTCTATACAAGAAGCACCGTAGGCAGTAATAACAACGATGCAGCTATAAATTTTGCCAGTTTCACAAGAACAGGCGGAGGGTTTTATTCTGCTTCTATAGCAACACCCCCTGCCGGTCAGGAGTATTCATTTGCTTCAGCAGTTAGTGATGGTGCTTTTTATACTTCAGCTACATGGGTCGGAGTAATGTGCACAGAATCAGATAATGCACTTACCACCACTAATGCTTTTAGATATTACAGAAGTGTTGATTGGGGCGCTAACTGGACCGGTGTGACTTTTTCATCGGGATTTAATGATTTCTATCCAAGCGCGGAACTTAGACCCGGTTCCAGCTCATCAAACGATTCAGTATGGATCGCTGTTGAAAGAAGACTCTCAGCAACACAATATGAGATCAGAATTGTTAGAACACCATGGACTCCTACTGCATCGAGTAATACTTATTTCGTAACTTCAGGCGGTGCAAATGTAAAATACGAAAAACCTGCTTTGACAGTTAAGCAGAATCGTTCAACTGACTCAGCTATGTTCACCGTAACGAAAAATGGTATTTCTTATTATTGCCCCACAGTTAATGGCGGCGGTTCATGGGATACTGATTTTAGTTTAGGTGGAGCATCCAATGGTAATAACAAAGCGTTTACCTGGTGCTCTTCAAATCCCTCGGGTTCTGAGCCATTTAACGGGATTTGGATTTCAAGTGACGGTGATTCTCTCAATTTGAGAATTGGCGGCAGGATTGGTAACTTAGGAACTACTGTTTACAAACGAAACAGTAATTCAGCCTCAACATCAGTATCGCCTACTTGTATAGTGTATTCACCTGTTTCTACAACAAGCTTATGCGCATTTTCATACGCCGGATTGGGACCTGTGAATGTATATGCTAACCAGGAAGCTTTGATCACCGGTATTAACCAGAACGGAACTTCAATTCCTGAGAACTTCTCATTATCACAAAACTATCCTAATCCGTTTAACCCGGTTACAAATATCAAGTTCAATTTGCCTGAATCAGGTTACGTTAAACTTGTAGTTTTTGATGTTATGGGTAGAGAAGTTGCTACAATGTTAAATGAAAACATGAATGCAGGTTCATATACCGCTGATTTTGACGCATCACAGCTTTCAAGCGGTATATATTTCTATAAATTAATTACAGCTGATTTTACCGATACAAAGAAAATGATGTTGGTAAAATAACTTAGTTATTTACAGAAACACAAATACTGTATTAATAAAGTAATCACATAGATCAGTTATTGATAAGCCTCCGTAGAAATACGGGGGCTTTTTTGTTCCAAAACCTGCAATTTGGAATTGAAAAACTTAACTATTACAGGTATATTTATATATTATTTTTTAAGAAAATTAGAATAGTTTATGAAACCATGGGCTTTAGTGTTAGGCGCTTCCAGCGGGTTTGGCGGTGCTGTTTCTCTTGAACTTGCGAAGCATGGATATAATATTTTCGGAGTTCACCTTGACAGGGCGATTACTATACCCGATGTAAAAAGCCTGATGAGGAAAATTGAACACACAAAACAGCATGCTGTTTTCTTTAACATAAATGCTGCAGATGCGATCAAACGAAATGAGGTTTTAGATGAAATTTCCGAAAGATTAAAGGGACATGAAAAAGGAAGTATAAAAGTTCTTGTTCATTCACTGGCTTTTGGAACATTGAAACCTTTCATTGCAAAAGCACAAACAAACTGTATATCACAGGCTCAGATGGAAATGACACTTGATGTCATGGCGCATTCATTGGTTTACTGGACCCAGGGATTGATATTCCGTAACCTTCTTGCTGAACATGGCAGGATTTTCAGTTTAACAAGCGCCGGTTCCCATTCTGTGATACCGTTTTACGGTGCTGTTTCAGCAGCTAAAGCTGCTCTTGAAGCCCACACCAGGCAGTTGGCATATGAGCTTGCCCCAATGAAGATCACTGCAAATTCTATAATGGCAGGTGTTACCGATACACCGGCGCTGCAGAAGATTCCCGGCGCAAAAAACATGATTGATGCAACTAAACTCAAAAATCCGCAGGGCAGATTAACACATCCCGAAGATGTTGCCAAAGCTATCCTCATGCTGTGCTCTGAAGAGGCAGGTTGGATCTCAGGTAATATGATAGGCGTTGATGGCGCTGAAGATATCATCAACTTTACCGGAGAAAAGGTTGCACACCATATAAAATAGATTTTTTTACTGCAACGCTCTTTTATAAATGTTATATCTAAATTATACAGGTTATGTTCGAATTTGGATTTACTGAGGAGCAATTAATGCTCCGCGAAATGGTTCGTGATTTTGCTATAAATGAGCTGAAACCGATAGCTCAAAAAATTGATGAAAATGAAAAGATCCCTCCCGAAATCATTAAAAAACTGGGTGAGTTGGGACTACTTGGAGCTTCTATTCCTGAACAATATGGCGGCGGCGGATTTGGTGAAGTAGGTTATTGTATTATGCAGGAAGAAATCTCCCGCGCATGTCTTTCAACTGCCACCTTTATAGGCGCGCACCAGTCAATTGGCACTAATGCAATTTTGTTAGGCGGCACGGAAGATCTGAAACAAAAATATGTTGTTCCTCTCGCAAAAGGAGAAAAGATCGGGGCATTCTGTCTAACTGAAGTTCAGGCCGGCTCTGATTCTTTTAATGTCAAAACTACTGCTACACCCGATGGTGACCATTGGGTTATCAACGGCGATAAAATGTGGATTACGAACGGCGGCATCGCTGATATTATTTCCGTGTTTGCAAGGACACCTAAGGGTGTTACAGCCTTTGTAGTGGAAACTGCAATGCCGGGGTTTTCGGCGGGTCCACCCGAAAAGAAAATGGGTATAAGGGGCAGCACCACAAACGCTATTACATTTGATAATGTCAGGGTCCCTAAAGAAAACATGATAGGCACCGAAGGCAGGGGATTCTTGATAGCTATGAAAACACTGGATGCCGGAAGACTTGGACTTGGCGCAGCTACACTGGGCGCTGCCAAGGAAATGCTTGAAATGTCTTCCAGGTACGCCAAAGAGCGCGTCCAGTTTGATCATCCAATCAGCCATTTCCAGGCTATACAATTCATGCTTGCTGAAATGGCTACAACAATTTACGCAATGGAATCCATTATTTACCGCACCGCTGTTGATTATGACCTCAAAAAGAATATCAGCATGCATTCTGCTATGGTAAAACTGTTCTGCTCTGAAGGGCTTGATAAAGTTGTTGATTTCGCTGTGCAGATACACGGCGGAATGGGGTACTCCAGGGAATATCCGATCGAAAGGTTTTACAGGGATTCCAGGATCAATAAGATCTTTGAAGGAACAAACGAAATTCAGAAAGGTATTATAGCCCGCGATATCCTAAAACATAACGGCGTGTTGTAAATACTGATAATTAATAAAGTAATATCTATACAAAAATGAAAAGATCACTGTTCTATATTTTTCTCATAACGCTTTCTCTCAGCCTGATCGGCTGCCTTACAGTTGAAACAAAAGAATACTCGTTTAAACTTAAAGAAGGAAGATCCGGCAGCGGAAAGATCAAATATATTAATATCATGCATACAATGGATTCGGCTTCAACAGTAGAAGCTGAATACGAAGATCTTATGACAAACTATCTAAACGGTAAAAAGCCTGAAGATGAAATGCCTGGTGTCAAAAATGTGAAGAAGAGATTGTTCGAAGAAGATAACCACCTTTGCGGTGAAATTACTTTTGACTTTGATGATATTACCACCCTTAAGTTCTTTGACTATAATGGCAAAGTTTGGGCTTATTCACTCGGCGGCGGAAGCTTTTTTGGCGGAAGCGAATCATATTTCACATCTAACGGAACTTTCGGCGGCGAAAATATGCCTGTGATCTTCTGGGATGGTAACAGTAAACAATTTGAGTTCAAAACCACAGTTGCGCAGAACGATAAAAAGAACGAAAGCCTGCTTGATATCTGGAAAATGAAGAACGACAAGTAGTATTCTATTGTCATTCCTGCGCAGGCAGGAATCTTTATTAAAGAGACCTAAAAATGAGGTCTCTTTTTTTATAACTGTATTGAAGCTCTTTGTCCCGCTATGTGTGTATTGTTAATTTTAAATATTCTTAGGTAGTAATGTTTCTAGCTTTTCAACTCTTCGCCTCAGATCCCTGCTTCTATAGATCAACTGAAATATGACAGCTGAAAGAAATAATATTATACTAACAAAGAAAAATCCGATCCTGTAAAAAACTATCAGAAGTTCATTCATCGGATTATATATATTCTTCACAAAAACTTCACTTTTTGTCCGTTGATATTTGCTTTCGTCGATCTCATCACTGGAAAAGATATTTTTTATCTTTTCAATTTGCAGCTGAACCTTTTTTACATTGAACAGCATATCATCAATTCTGCTGTCAATGGAATCCATAGAAGCCCTTTTTACCCCGGCGGTTTCAAGTGTCCTTACCGAATAATTGTTGAACACCGGTTTCGTTAACGAACCGCCCAGGATGACAGTCAATAGCAGCAAAGCTGCTACTCCGTATAGTAATTGATATAAATTTTTCATGATTTGACTAAATTGTTAAAATTTACAGCACTTACTATAACAATTAAATACTCAGAATTTATCCAAATTAATTCAATTGAATAACTCATAAAAATTAGGTAAATTTGTATAAATAAGGGAAAATCGATGTTTTTCCAAAGGATGCACCCCTAGCTACTGCCTGCGCTTCGCTATGGCAGTCAGGCAACTGGATAGAGCATCTGATGCAGTCTATCCCGCTAACCAGCGGGAGATCAGAAGGTTTTATTTAAAGTTTGAATTAATAGTTTAATAAAAATGCACCCGTAGCTCAACTGGATAGAGCATCTGACTACGGATCAGAAGGTTTGGGGTTCGA
>DDTQ01000013.1 GCA_002344125.1 Ignavibacteria bacterium UBA2360
GTAGGGAACCGTCGGCTGAATTGCATCTGTTTCTGTGCTGCCTGATGTCTTGGTTCCGAATGGATCTGACCATACGAGACCAAAGAAAAATACACCAATAGCAAGAATGCTCAAATACGGAAATAATTTCTTCATTATTGTTTCCTCTTGGTTTTTTTATTGGAAAATATGTTAATTGATATTTGAATATGTATTATTTTTTCTGAAATGTCAATATAAATATTCGAAAACTCTGGGATCTATACCTTTGTTTTGTTGTGTGTTTAAACACACGAAATCGACGTTAAAATTGATTGGTTCTATAATTTCCAAAAACAGAATTCGTATAAATAAAAAAGGCACTTTCAATCTGAAAGTGCCTTGAATCGATGTTGAATGAATAATTCTATTTTACTAAAAGCATCTTCTTGGTTTCTTTGAAATTTCCAGAAGTCAATGTGTAAAAGTATATTCCGCTTGAAAGTTTAGAAGCGTCAAATGTTGCAGTATATGAACCTGCTTTTTTGAATTCATCTGCTACCACAGAAACCTCACGTCCCAAAACATCCATCACAGATAGCCTGATATTACCGTCTTTTGGCAGATCAAATTTGAATGATGTGCTTGGGTTAAATGGATTCGGGAAATTCTGGCTTAAAGAATAACCTGAAGGAACTTCAGTTCCATTGCTTGTGATCGCTGTAAGATCGCTGATCTCTACAACTATCACTCTGTCAGGTGTTCCCTGGGCGAGACTGATGATTACTCCTTTATTGGGAATTAATGTACTGCTGAAATCACATCCGCCATGAGCTAAACCTGCTGTACCGCTGTTTGCAATTAACGGAATTGTCATGGTAATTGAATCTACTCTTACCGGTGGTAATGTCGCAATTCTCCATCTTACATATTTTACCTGGTTCTGATTTGCAACTGTATTGTTTGCAATATCTGATGCAATGATCAAATATGGACCGTTAGGTGAAACATTATCATATGCAGCACCGTAGAACGCTCCAACATTATTTGCTACAGGAATATCTGAACCGGCAATAGCGACGCCAAGAGTATCGTAAGCTCTCATGAAACCGTTAAAGCTTGCTGTGCTTACCCAGAAAGCGTTCCTGCCGGAATCCCATGCTAAAGCTCTTGCCTGAATTCCGCTTGGCAAAGCAATTGAACCAACCTGTGCAAACGTAGCTGTATCCACTTTAAAGATAGCGTTTGTAACGCTTACTCCCCAAAGGTAACCTTTTGCGAATTCCATATCTCTGAATAAGCCTGAACCGCCTGTAACTGGTAAAGCCTGAATCAGTGACCAGTCAGGTCTTATTTTGTAAAAATTGTTTGTACTGAAATTGCTGACAACATAATAATTTCCTGTCCATTCAACGCCATAACCTGTAGCAACAGTTATTAATGTATCAACATTGTGATTCCTTAATATTTCTCCAAATACCAGGCTTTCATCGTAGGTATTTGCTGAATTCTGATACAGCTCAGCATTGTTATAACTGACAGCATCGGTTGTTTGAGATACCAGTACACTTGTTACTGATAAGAAAACGAGAAGAGCAGCAATAAAGCTTTTTTTCATCTTACCCTCTTTTTTAAAGTTATAAATAGTTAGTTAATTGGTAAAAATTGTAAATACGTGCATCCTTTAACTTTAAATTTAACACTTTTTATTCATATTTCAAGTCTATTTTTTTATTTTATTTTGGACTCTTTTTAGCTAAAAACGTAAACCGTAAAATGATCTTAGCCAATGGTAAATTTGGACTCGTCTCATGCAATGCGAAAATTCCCTTTTATCATATTCTAAAAATCCCTATATTTGAAATTCCATTTATTTCGATGTTTCCGGTTAAGAATTAATTAAATATATAATATATAGAGGGGATCATTCCTATGGCAGAGAAAATTGCTGCAGAAAAGAAATCAAAAGGCACTAATGGGGCTGTGAAAGAATCCAATGGAACAAAATCATCCAATGGTTCAAAAGAAAGTCTTGAGTATGACTTTCACAAAGAAACTGTTAAGAACCATGGCTTGACCAATGAAGAAATGATACATGCTTATAAAGCAATGCTGCTCTCAAGGTTCACCGATGACAGAATAGACATGCTCATAAAACAGGGTAAAGCTACCTTCTTAATTTCCGGCTCCGGTCATGAAGCGATCCAGGTTGCATGTGCTATGGCCATGGAAGGCGGCAAGGACTGGTTCTTTACATATTACAGAGATAATGCTATCGGCACCGCTCTTGGAATTACACCCATTGAAATTTTCAGACACATTATGGGCAAAGCCACCGATACATTCACCGGCGGGAGACAGATGCCCATGCATTTGGGCTCCAAAGAACTCAGAATGCCTACTGCATCCTCACCAACCGGCTCTCAGTACCTGCAGGCAGTTGGCGCGGCGTTAAGCTGCGTTTACCGTGGAACAGATGAAGTATCTTATGTTGGCGGCGGCGAAGGTTCAACCAGTGAGGGTGAATTCTTTGAAGCTATCAACTGGGCGGCAAGAGAAAAACTCCCCACAATTTTCTGCATTCAGAATAACCGCTTTGCTATCTCAGTTCCAATTGAGCAGCAGACAGCAGGCGGCTCGGTTTATAAAGTTGTCCAGGGCTTTGAAGGCATTCACAAGTTCCACATTGATGGCACCGATTTCCTTGAAAGCTACGCTACAGCTAAAGAAGCTGTTAAGCTCGCAAGGAACGGCGAAGGTCCTTCATTCATCTACGCGGATGTTGTAAGGCTTCGCTCACACTCTGCTTCTGATTCACAGGATAAATACCGCTCAAAAGAAGCCATCGAAAAAGATACTTTAAAAGATCCTATTGCCAAGCTTGAAAAGGAACTTGTAAAAAGGGAAATTATGACAGCGGAAGAAATTGCCGCTACAAGAAAAGAATTGAATGACCTTGTAATCAAATCTGCTGAAGAAGCATATGCTGAACCGCTTCCGGATCCCGCTACTGTTGAAGATAATCTCTTCTGCCCGGATAGCGAACAGACCCCGATAAAATATGAAGCGTCTGAACCTTCCGGCGAGCCAATTGTTATGGTAGATGCCATTAACCACGCGCTCATGGAAGAAATGGAAAAAAATCCGATGATGCTTGTTTACGGCGAAGATGTACAGGATGGCAAAGGCGGCGTATTTACAGCAACCAAAGGACTCTCAACAAAATTCGGCGTGAACCGCTGCTTCAATTCACCGCTGGCTGAAGCCTCTATTCTTGGAACAGCAGTTGGTGCCGCGTTAAGCGGATTAAAGCCGGTAGTAGAGATCCAGTTCGCAGATTATATATTCCCTGCAATGATGCAGATTAGAGATGAGCTCGTAATGTACCGTTACCGTTCAAATGGTGCGTTTGAGTGTCCCGTAACCATAAGGGTCGCAACCGGCGGATACATCGGCGGAGGACATTATCACTCGCAGAATATCGAAGCTATTTTCGCGAAATGTCCCGGATTGTATATTGCATACCCTTCAAATGCGGCTGATGCAAAAGGATTGCTCAAAACAGCTTGTCAGCTTAAGGATCCTGTTATGTTCTTGGAGCATAAATTCCTCTACAGGCAGGGTTACGCTAAATCACCTGAACCAAATGCTGATTATTACCTCCCGTTCGGCAAAGCCGCCGTTAAGAGAGAAGGTAACGATCTCACCATAGTAGCTTACGGTGCAATGGTTGAAAAAGCATTGAAGACCGCCCGCGAAATGGAGAAAAAAGGTCACAGTATTGAAGTAATTGATATTAGAACTATCGTTCCTCTTGATACTGAAACAATACTTACATCAGTCAAGAAAACGGGCAAAGTGATCGTGTTCCATGAAGATACAAAGTTCATGGGTTTTGGAGCTGAAATAGCTTCGCAGATCGCAGAAGCGGCGTTTGAATATCTTGATGCGCCGGTTAAACGTGTTGCCGGTCTGCACATCCACATTCCGTTCAGCCTCGAAAGTCACGCGCTTCCGCAGGATAGCTGGATCTTAAAAGCCGCAGAAGAAATGCTGGCTTACTAAAGAAGTGGAATAGTAATATTGAAATAACGAATTAATATAAAGCGGAAAGATAAATAACTTTCCGCTTTTTTATTAGTATTATTAATGAACTAGGGGCTGCAGCCCCCTGTTAGAAATATAGATAGAGTTAAGTAATAATATGAAAGAACCAATAATATCAATTTCAGGGATCCGCGGAATATTCG
Organism: Ignavibacteria bacterium UBA2360; assembly: GCA_002344125.1. Taxonomy (GTDB): domain Bacteria; phylum Bacteroidota; class Ignavibacteria; order Tepidaquicellales; family OLB5; genus OLB5. Next base: position 4,209 of record DDTQ01000013.1, read on the forward strand.
GAGTATCATTAACCCCTGAAAATATCGTAAAATATGCGGCAGCGTTCGCGAAATATTCCAATCGTAAAAAAATTGTTATCGGCAGAGATGGCAGAATGGGCGGCGAGCTTGTTGAGAAGCTAATAGAAACCACTTTACTCTTTTGTGGCTGCCCGGTTGTTAACATTGGCATTGCGCCAACACCAACAATTTCTCTCGCAGTTGAAACGCTCAAAGCCGCCGGAGGAATTGCTGTAACCGCTTCGCATAACCCGCAGGAGTGGAACGGTATGAAGTTCATTAACAGTAAAGGAATTTTTCTTGATGCAGCCGAAAATGCGCGCCTGTGGAAATACTTTGATAACTCATCTGATTTCTTTGTATCAGCCGATAAGATCAAACAGATCGAATACTACCCGGGATTTCTCGACTTCCATATTTCAAAAGTCCTTAATATCAGTTCACTCAATTTAAAAAAAATAAAGTCGAGGAAGTTTAAGGTTGTTGTTGATTGCGTTAACGCATCTGGCTCTAAGATTATACCGGAATTGCTGGAGCGGCTTGGATGCAGGGTCATAAAGATAGATTGTGATCCAAGTGGTATATTCACGCGCAAACCTGAACCGCTGCCTGAAAACTTAAAACGCACCTGCCGTGAAGTGAAAAAGAATAAAGCGGATATCGGTATTGTTATCGATCCCGATGCCGACAGGCTTGTTATCATTACTGAAAAAGGTGAACCGTTCGGTGAAGAGAACACTATCACAGCTGTTGTTCGCAATGTACTCTCAAAAGTGAAACAGGCTAAAAGGATTGCAGCTATAAACCTTTCAACTTCGCGTTCAGTTGATGACGTTGTCAGCTCGCTAAGCGGAAAACTTTATAAGTCACCAGTGGGCGAAATAAATGTAATCAAAAAAATGAAAGCTGTTAAGGCTGTTGTTGGGGGAGAAGGCAGCGGGGGAGTCATACTGCCCGAAGTGCATTATGGCAGAGATTCACTCGTGGGAACAGCTGTTATACTGAATGAAATTGCTGAGTTTGGGGGCAAAGTTTCGGAATATAAAGCTTCGCTGCCGCAATATTTCATTCGTAAATCCAAAATTCAGCTTGAAAATATTGACGCAGATTCAATTTTCCGGTTTCTTAAAAAGAAATACAGCGGCTGTAAACAAAATTTTGATGATGGCTTAAGACTTGATATGGATTGCGGATGGGCAAATTTCAGGAAATCGAACACTGAGCCTATTATCAGGATAATCACCGAAGCCAAATCAATTAAAGAAGCTGAAGAAATGCAGAAACGTTTTAACAGAGAAATAGCGGATTTTCTTAAATAGCTGTAATATCAAAAACAGCTGACTTCATGCTATCGAAGAACATTTGAGTAGAGTTTAGTGGTTAACACGGCATAAAATTATGCCAAACTCATAAATCCCTTTATTTTCTCAATTATTTTTCGCTAATTTGCCAATAACATAACAATATTTAATATATGTCAAAATTACTCGAAGTTAAGAACCTCAAAACATATTTCTACACAGATGATGGCGTTGCTAAAGCCGTTGATGATGTATCATTCGATCTTGATAGCGGTGAAACGCTTGGACTCGTAGGCGAGTCAGGCTGTGGAAAGAGCGTATCCGCGCTATCAATTATGCGGTTGATCCCGAATCCGCCAGGCAGAATTGTTGGCGGCGAGATTCTTTTTAAGGGTAAAGATCTTACCAAGTTTGACGATAAACAAATGCAGGAGCTCCGCGGCAACGATGTTGCTATGATCTTTCAGGAACCAATGACGTCGCTGAATCCTGTTTTCACATGCGGTGACCAAATAGATGAAGCCGTTATGCTTCACCAAAAAGTATCCAAGGATGAAGCTAAAAAGCGATCAATAGAAATGTTAAGGCTTGTCGGTATCCCTGCGCCCGAACAGAGGTATTCCGACTATCCGCATCAGCTTTCCGGCGGATTAAGGCAGAGGGTTATGATAGCAATGGCGCTTTCATGTACACCCGAAATTTTAATAGCAGATGAACCCACCACCGCGCTTGATGTAACAGTGCAGGCGCAGATCCTTGAGCTTATCAAAAAGCTGCAGGATGAGCTTGGTATGGGCGTTATTATGATAACTCACGATCTTGGTGTTATCGCGGAAGTAACTAAGCGCGTTGCTGTTATGTACGCTTCTAAAGTAGCTGAATATTCAGTTTCAGATGAAATTTTTTACAACCCGAAGCATCCATATACTTTGGGATTATTGAGCTCAATACCAAAGCTCAACAAGGGCCGCGGAAGACTGGCAACCATCGAAGGTAATGTGCCGGCGGCTACAAACTATCCCGCAGGCTGTCATTTCTGTACCAGGTGCAAATATGTGGATAGCAAGCTATACACAACTGATAGCAAGTGCTGGAATATTGAGCCTGCTTTGGAACAGGTAAGCGGCACAAGCCATATGCATACAGTTGCATGCCATTACTGGAAGGAAATCGAGACCCGCAGAATTAAAGAGGGTGATAGAATTCCCGCCGAAATGACTTAAGGTATTAAAAGATAAATTATTATGCCAATTATAAAATTACCAAGAAAAAGACTATTAGCAATGGATAGAGAATCCATTACTGTTGATATGCCTGACAAGAGAATTTCGGAAAAAGGGCAGCTTAATTCTAAAATCCTAAAATCTTTAGAAGGAATATGGAAATCAAAAAAAAGTGATGGAGTCAGTTATCAAAAGAAAATAAGAGAAGAGTGGGGTTGACTTACCTTTACGACACAAATATTTTTATTGATTTTTTCTCAGGCCGCAGCAGAATTGATGAAATCTTCAGCTTTGATTTTATCAATCAAAATGATATTATAATCTCACAAATAAATAGAATTGAATTACTCTCTCATCCTAATATTTTACCTGCGGAAGAAAAAATGTTTGAGTTTTTCCTGAATAGCTTTCGGATAATCAATATCAATACTGAAATCGAAAAATTAACAATTCAATTGAGACGGAAGTATAAATTAAAACTCCCGGATGCTATTATTGCTTCGACTGCAATAAGTGAAAATGCAGAGATCGTTACCAGGGATCTGAAAGATTTTTCTAAAATTAAAGAACTTAAACTCTACAAATGATAAACATCCCCAAACCGGGTAAAACCAAGCAGGAACTGCTTGCGAAGCTTGAGGTAATTAAAACAGAATACAGCAAGGATATTGCTGAAAATGAAGTAAAAATTGCTAACATTACTGATGGCTTCAATATCAGAGCCGAAAAACAGGTTCTGTTTATGACATTCCACGTTGATGCGAATATTATAGCCAAAGATGGCGGTTATGAAATCACCTGGGAATCAAACGCTCCGCAAAACAAAGTCAATGAAGCTATTGAGAAGGTAAAAGCACTCCTGCAATAGATTTTGCGGGCTGAGTGCTGTGCCCGACTACGGCGCGGGAGTCAATGTCTTTTCTAAAGCGTCAGGTTAAACAACCTGCCGCTTTTTTTGTTTTTTCAACCCGCTTTTGCTGCACTGTCTAAGCCTATCAGTCACACATGGCGTTATAATTATCACGTAGTCGAGTCTTTTTAGGACTCGTTTTGGAGTGACCTTACATCTCATACAATCCCGTTTTTTATAATTTGAATTATCTGATAGATCATAATTTAATATGATTTTTATCGCTGCCGCCAAAACCAAACGCAAATCATTCTTTATTCAAACAATCCTGAGTAATTTTGTAAAGCTGGTATTACACTATTATTATGGAATTACTATGAACTCTCAAAACCAAAAACTCGCCCTGCGCAGCGGTAACCAAATGACAGCCGAAGGCGCCATCAAGGCGGGATGCAAATTTTTTGCGGGATATCCTATCACACCCGCTTCAGGCATTTATAAAGGATTGATAGACCTGCTTCCGCTTAATAACGGAATTGCCATAAGTTCACCCGATGAAATTTCCGCGCTTGCCTACTGTGTAGGCGCATCAATGCGGGGAGTTAAGGCTATGACCGCTACATCAGGCCCCGGTTGGGCTTTAATGATTGAAACTGTCCAATACGCTTTAATTACCGAAACACCTGTGGTTATCAGTGTTGTTCAAAGACTTGGACCATGCACAGGCGGTGCTACACAGGGGGCGCAGGGTGATATACTTATTACCGAATTTGCCACCAGTGGCGGATATACAATTCCGGTGCTGTATCCTTCAACCGCTAAGGAATGTTATGAACTGACAATTGAAGCCTTCAATTGGGCTGAAAAATACCGCACACCGGTTGTATTGCTGAGCGATAAGGAAATAGGAATGACCACAGAAAGTGTTGACTACAACAAGCTCAAAATTTCCGCGCCTGAACACAGACACTTGATCTCTGAAAATGACGCTGATTTTTCCGAGTGGAAAATGTATGGATTTGATTCCCCCGGTATGATCGCAAAATTCGCACCGGTAGGCTCAAAAGTGAAAGTCACAGCTACCGGCTCCGCCCACAATACCAAAGGCAGCTTAAAGAAAAATGATCCCGAAACCCTGGCAGTACTTAAACACCTTGAAGATAAGATCCGGGCTCACAAAGATGAAATGTCGCTTGTAAAAGAAGATCACGAAGAAGGCGCTGATACTCTTATTATAAGTTTCGGTATAACAGCCAGAACTATGAAAGATTCAGTTGCGAACTTAAGGAAACAGGGCTGCAAAGTTTCTTCGCTTACTATTTACTGTATGTTCCCCGTGCCTGAAAAAGCGATACTGAAAGCAGCCATAGGCTGCAAAAATATTTTTATTGCTGAAGAAAATTTTTCCGGGCAGTACAGAATGATAATTGCTCCATTGCTTAAGAATTATAATGTGTATGGAATTAACAAGCTTGGAACAATGATAACCCCAAATGAAATTACTGAAAGGATAATGAAATTATGAATACAACTGATCAATGTTCATATATGACACATGGAGCGGTAATGCCCTTTTGCAAAGGCTGCGGTCACTCAAATATTCTGAAGAAATTAAATGACGCGCTTGGACTGTTGCAGCTTGATCCGCATGATGTCTGCCTTGTTACCGATATTGGCTGCATCGGGCTCGCTGATGCATTATTTGATAAAGTCCACACTGTGCACACAACTCACGGCAGGTCAACCGGATTTGCAACAGGCATCGCCGTTGCTGATAAAGTGCTTGCCTCAGGCAAGCTTAAAACAATTGTATTGATTGGTGATGGCGGCTCAATGATAGGGCTGCTGCACATAGTAAACGCTGCGCTTATGAATGTTGATGTAACTGTAATAGTAGCAAATAACTTTCTGTTTGGTATGACAGGCGGGCAAACATCCTCGCTAACACCCGAACACTTTAATACAATTACATCGCCCTTCGGCAGTATGAATCCATCGCTGGATATCTGTCAGATAGCTGATGCCTCTAAAGCCGGATTTATAGCGCGTAAAACCGCAACCGATAAGGATCTGACCGAAACTATCAGTGAGGCAATAACTTTCAATGGATTTGCGATTGTTGAAGTGCTTGAACTCTGCACGGAACATGGTACCAAACGTAATGAGATCAAAGGGAATATGCTTGCCAAGATGGCCGAAGATGAGGGACATGAGATCGGGGTTATAAAGAATTCACATGCAAGACCCGAATTCAGCAAAAAATATGAAACTGACGTGCACAGCCATAAAGGTGATATAAAGCCTCACAAGTATATATCTCCTCAATTCAACCATGATCTGAGATCACCGAATGAAATAATCATTTCCGGCAGTGCCGGTGAAAGGGTACAATCAACCGCGGCAATGTTTACCGAAGCTGCGCTTATGTGCGGACTCCATGTTACTCAAAAGAACGATAACCCCGTAACCCAGGGCTCGGGATTTTCTCTAAGCGAAGTCATAATTTCTCCCCAAGAAATAAATTTTACCGGGGTTTCATCAGCCGATTATGTGGTTGTCGTTTCAGAAAACGGATTGAAGGAAATTCAGGGTCAGGATATTTTTAACAGGATAAATGAAAAGACCATATTTATTATTGATGAGACTCTGACAATTGAAAAAAAGGGTTTGAACTTAGTTGTATTGCCGCTTCGAAGACTATGCGGCAGCGATAAAGCCGCCGTTGGCGCTTTTGATTATGTTATTCGTAAGTTTGAACCTTTCCCGCATGAGCCATTTAAACAATTGCTTGCAAAACGCTTTGGTGAATACGGTAAGATATTCAAAGAGGAATTTTATAATCTTTTTTGAAACTAATTCAACTACATCCTTCTTATTGCTTAGTGCGATTGATTGCCCATGAATAAGTCAATGACTGTTGGCTTTAAATAGTTACAGCGAATTACGTCAGCCTGACTCCATTTGCTTTCAATATCCAGCTAAGCTGGCCAATGTGCATCGGTTCATGCCTGATAGCGTGCATCAACACGTGAAACTTATCCTTGCTGCCGCCAAAATTTGCTTCTATATTATTTCCTTCCTTCATTTGCTCATCGGTCAATTTGTTAAGTATATCCATGGATCTGTTGTGTACATCCTCAAATCGCTGTTTCACTTCTTCGATGGGTGGTTTATTCCTGATCTTATCCGGCGCTGAACCAAACCCGAAATCATTCAGCCATTCAATACCCATGCTCTCTCCGCCAATACCTTCAACGATCAGGAAGTGTTCTGTCCACACCAGGTGAGCGAGTATCCAGTAAGCACTGTTCATTTGCACTCCGTTTACTTCGTAAACTTTGTGAATATCGATCCCTTCCATTTTTGAAATATAATAATTGGAAAGATTCCTTGCCATTTGGTAAGTCTTTATTAGTGCTTTAGTTTTTTCGTTTGACATATTGTTTTAATTTGTGTTACACAATTATATATATTAAAATTTAGTCTCGCTTCTTTGATATTGCTATATTGTATTTTGTTCAATCAATCCAACCAGGACATTATTTTGTAGTCGAGCCCTTTTAGGGCTCGTTTGTGATTGTAGGTTAAAAAGACAGCGAACCCTGAAAGGGTTCGGCTACGGTTAAAACTTATGCAGCTTTTCTTGGAGTGCATTGATTACGTCAATGCATGCATCAACACAGTTGATGCACTCCAACGGGAAACTGCTGGGTCATAGTTGTGCACATACAAACTATCAAGAATTTTGCACCAGAATTCTTTACCCTTTCAAATCAAGTCTCACCACATTTTCGATGTGAAACGTATGAGGGAACATGTCAACCGGTTGAATACTTATAATATTGTACTTTTCCTTAAGCAGAGCGACATCTCTTGCCTGCGTTGCAGGATTACATGAAACATATATCAATTTCTTTGCCTCATACTGAAGCAGATATTCTGCAGCTTTGGGGTGAATCCCGCTTCTTGGCGGATCAAGTATTATAACATCAAACTTCTCCCCGCCGGGGCTTGCTGTTAGTTTCTCAAGGTAGTCCTTTACATCCATTGCTTCAAATGTGCAGTTATTTACCCCGTTCAATTCAGCATTTTCAGAAGCCATGTCAATTGATTCATTGCTCAACTCAACTCCGTGTACGCTCTTAACCATTGCCGATACATACAATGATATCGCCCCGCATCCGCAATAAAGATCCAGAACATTTTCCTCTTTTCCTAAATCAGCAATTGTGGCCGCGGTTTCAAACAGCTTTTCGCATTGTTTGGAATTCGTCTGGAAGAATGTGTTTGGCGTTATCTTAAACCGGTATCCCCCGATCTTCTCTTCAATAAAGCCATCACCGTAAATAACGTTAAAATTATTAGCCAGCGCGACCTGCGCCTTGGATTGAGTAATTGAGTTTACAAGTGTTGTTGCCTCGGGAATTTCCTGCCGCAGCAAAGCTGCATATTCATTAACTAGTTCAGCGTTTTCATCATATGTAATAAGATTAACCATCAACCCCTTATTATAAATTGATTTCCTTACTGTCAAAAATCTCAGATAGCCGCTATGCGTTTTTGTAGTATATATGGATGTTCCCTTTGGTTTAAAAAAATCACGGGTGAAATTCAGAATTTTGTTTGTGGTAAGTGATTGAAGATAACATGCCCTGATATCCAGTATCTTTTCATTGAAGCCCGGTATGTGGTAGCCAACAGCGAAGCTTTTATCGATATTTTCTATAAGCATATCCTCACTAGTAAGCCACCTGTCATTAGAAAATGAAAATTCAAGTTTGTTCCTGTAATAATAAATGTCTTCCGAGCCAAGTACAGTCGGAATTGTCACATTCTCAAATCCGCCGATCCTCTCAAATGCATTCTTTACAATACTCTGCTTTATTTCAAGCTGTTTTGCATATTCAATATGCTGCATTTTGCAGCCGTTGCACGTTCCAAAATATTCACATTCCGGTTCAATACGGAAAGGGGATGGCTGAATGATCTCCAGCAGGGTAGATTCTGCATACTTTTTCTTTTTCTTCCTTATCTTTACCCTTACCGTATCTCCGGGCACTGATTTAGGCACAAAAACCACATATTCGCCGTTAAATCTGCCTATTCCGCTTGATTCTGCCCCAATATCATCTATTACCAGTTCTATAACATCGTCTTTTTTCAGATTTTCCAATATTCAAACTTTCTTTTTTGCTTATTTTATATGAAGTAATATTAGCTTTAAATAAAATTCTAATTTTATTATAATGTACAAATATAATTATAATAATCCGGATAAATAATTTGATAATAAGTGAAAAATAAAGCTATATCCGATGCAAAGCGTGTGATACAGATTGAGCGTAAAGCATTAAGCCTCCTCGAAAAAAGATTAAACGGAAGTTTCTCTGAAGCGGTAGATATAATTTATAAGTGTAAGGGCAGAGTAATAGTTACCGGCCTGGGTAAGTCTGGTATCATAGCCCAGAAGATCGTAGCTACATTAAATTCCACAGGTACCCCTTCAATTTTTTTACATTCCGCTGATTCAGTCCATGGCGATCTTGGCATCATCCGCCGCGGTGATGTGGTTATCTGCATCTCGAAATCAGGTGATACCTTCGAGCTTATCCAGTTGCTACTGGCAATAAATCAGTTTGGTGTTAAGGTCATTTCAATAGTGGGTGATGTTGATTCCAAACTTAAGGATCTTTCAGATGTTATAATAGATGTTTCCGTTGACCAGGAAGCTTGTCCATACAACCTGGCTCCAACAACTTCAACAACCGCGGCGCTTGTAATGGGTGACGCGCTGGCAATTGCGCTTCTGAAAAAAAAGGAATTCACAAAAGAAGAATTCGCAATGCTGCACCCGGGCGGGATACTTGGAAGAAAGTTACTGCTGCGAGTCAGCGATCTGATGACAAGCGATCAGCTTATACCGAGAGTAAAAGAAAATGCGCTTTTCAAGGATGTTGTGTTTGAAATATCGTCTAAAAGGCTTGGATGCACTTGTGTGGTTGATAAAACCGGCAAATTAAAAGGGATCATAACTGATGGTGATATCAGGCGTACACTGCAGAGGTATGAAAATGTTGCTGATATTAAAGCCAAAGATATCATGAATACATCACCCAAGCTGATCAATGAAAATATGCTGGGTGAAACCGCGCTTGAATTGATGGAAAAATATACAATTACACAGCTTGTTATTACTGATAAGAAAAAAATGCCTAAAGGTGTTGTGCATATGCATGACCTTGTTAAGGCCGGTCTTGGATAGAATTGAGCCCTGGCCATGAGGATCATAACTGACTTTCATCCTGTATTTGCGTTTATCTTCTTCTTAACCGCGGTATTGTTTAGCGCTGAAGGATGCTCAGGTGATAAAATTGAGCCCCCAAAGATAAACATAACCTCTGCTGATAGTATTCCCTCACAGGAAAGCTACAATACAACCGTCACGTTTTCCGATTCAGGCAAAGTTAAGGCAATACTTACCGCAGGAAGGATCAGGATCTTTACGAAATTCAATTACACGCTTATTGATAGTAACGCCAAAGTTGATTTCTACAAAGAAGGTGTTTACAGCTCCACATTGACCGGAAGACGCGGTAAGATCTTTGACGGGACAAAAGACGTTGAAGTATATGATGATGTTAAACTTGTTTCCACTGATGGCTCTGTTTTAACAACCAATAAGCTGCTATGGGTGAATAAAACCCAGAGGATAAGATCTGATGAGTTTGTTCATATTACTACAAAATCTGAGGATATTCAGGGGTATGGATTTGAAGCTGATCAGAACCTGAAAAATTATGTTATTTACAAAGTAAGCGGAGAGATACAGAAATAACAATTGAAAAACATCTTTGCCAATATTTTGCTTGCCTTCCTGAGTGTATTTTGTTCATCGGCATTGTATGCCCAGGATAAGATCACAATTAATCACGCTGATAGCCTTGTTGGTAAAACTATTGATGGTGAACAGGTACGCGAAGCGCTTGGCAACGTATCGTTAACACACAACAACCTGAAGATAACCTGTAACCGTGTAATACAGTATTTCAACCAGAATAAAGCTGACCTGTTTGGCAATGTTAAAGTTGTTCAGGATACCCTCGCAATTTACGCGCCGCAAGGTACATATTACGGCAATGAATCGAAGGTAGTTTGCCCCGCAGGGGCTACACTCACTGACCCCAAAACCACACTTAAAGCTAATCATGGAGTTTACCTGTTCAATCAGGACCTGGCGAATTTCAGGGGGAATGTCAGTATCACCGATAACAGAACTTATACGATCACTTCAGATGAACTTGACTACTACCGAAGCGTTCAAAAATCTTATGCCCGCGGTAATGTTAAGGTCGTCAGCGACTCCTCTGTGATATATTCCGATAATCTTGTTTACGAAAAACTTATCGGCATTTCAACCGCCACAGGTAATGTGAAAATCGAGAGTGATTCCACAGTTATAACTTCAAAGAAGGCTACTTATTATGAGTTCGAAAAAAAATCGATCGCTGAAGAAGATGTTAAGATAGATTTCCTTACCGAAAACGCAGTAGTTTACGGCAGCTACGCGGAAAACTATGAAATTCGGAATTATTCTTTCGTTAGAGGCAAAACAAGGCTCGTGCAGATCGAAACAAAAGATGGGAACACCGATACTACATTTATATTCAGTGAAAAAATGGAGTCCTTCAGAGATCAACCGGAGCACTATATTGCAAGGGATAGCGTAAAGACTATTAGGAATGATTTCCTTTCAGTTTCCCATTCCGGATATTACTTCAGGGATATTACAGGTAAAGGGGGAGTCATATCACTTGCCGGAGAACCCGTTGTGTGGAAAGAGGATCTCCAGGTAACAGGTGACTCGATCTATGCGTTCTTTAAAGATGATATTGAGGATATCTATATCATCAAAAGCGCTTTCGCGCTGCAGCTGAATGAACTAAACAATAGCCGCTATGACCAGATATCAGGTGTATTTATGCACATCAAATTTTTCGAAAGCCGGGTTAACTATATACAGGTTGATACGAACGCTGCAAGCATTTATTTTGTGTATGATGCAAATGATCCAAACGGCGCGAACAGATCAAGCGGTGATGTGATAAAACTGCACTTCAAAGAAAAAAAAGTTGATAAAGTTAACATCTATGGTAAGCCAACCGGCACCTATTTCCCTGAAAATCTGGTTAACACTGAAGAACTGCGTTTACTGGGTTTCAGATTAAGAACAAATAAACCGCAAAGGACCCCGCCTTAAGGCCAATAATTCATTTTTATAGATTTATAAATTTTTAGAAAATTGCTGATTTTGCAGTTTTTTTGAGGTTTTTATTTTTTTTGTTTTTAGCCCTATTTGACAATAAAAAATAAATTATTATATTAGTGCAGTTAGTATATCGCTTTAAAGTAAAGGTTTATATAAGAAGTATATATAGAGGGAAAGAAAACTTATAAAACCGTCAAATTTGAAATACCGTTGTTTGTGTAGTCAAAACTCACTTGTTGTACTATTGCTAAATAATCCCAAAAGGGGTATCTTTAATTGGTTTTCCATATCCAATTAAATTATTATATATGACAACAATTGACCTCATCAACAAACTGGCTGTAGACCACAACATAACAACAGGGCGCGCAGAAATGATTTTAAGCATATTGGTTGAGCGCCTGGTGGAAAAATTGAAAAAAGACGGTGAAGTAAGTATTACAAACTTCGGAACGTTCACTATCAAAAGAAAAGACGCTGATTCATCATCTTACATGAAACTGAACGAACCGATACCGATGGCGAAAAACCATGTTACTTTCTTTCCTGACAGAATATTTCTGGATACAATAAACTCTCGTTAAAATTACCCAATTAAACCAAAGGGTTATGATAAAACAGGAAATAGTAGAAAAGATCAGCAAGTACTTTAAGCTCACAAGTTTTGAAGCCGAGAAAATATATGATGATATATTTGCCGGCATCATAAAAGGCGTAAAAGATGAGAACATTGCTGATGTGACCAACCTGGGTGAATTTATCATTAAATATAACAGCGGTGATGAGAATAATAAAAAAACCGTTGAATTCCTCCCTACACTTTCACTTGAAGAAGAAATAAACCAGAGAGCTTTTGAAGAGGGCAGACAGTTTGAACCCGAAAAATTTCAAAACAATGAAGCTTTAAACAATCCTGAACAGGTGAAAACTCCGGAAATTCCGGTAGTCCCGCCCGTAGTGGAAGAATTTTCACCGGTATCTGCGGTGGATTCTAATATTCCAAACGAACATCTTTCAATTGAAGATGAAATAAAGCGCAAGCGCGAAGAAATTCTGAATAAGATCACTACGCCAAAAGTAGAACAGAAGTTTACTGATAAAGAAAGTTTCTCAGCGCCTGTAATTCCACCTGTTGTTATCCCCCCGGTTGAAAAAACAGAAGAAGCAAAAGAAGAGATATTCGCAGCCGGAATAATTGCAGAAGAAAAAACCGAAGATATCAAAAAAACTGCCGAGGAGATCTCTATGAAAGCTGATGAGCTGAGCTCGCAGGCAGATATTTTAAGCACTAAAGCAGACGAATTGAGTACAAAAGCAGAAGATCTGAAAAATGAAGTTAAAGATACTGAAAAGGAAATTGAAGAAGTGACAGAAAAGTCATTTTCTGATTATTTCACTGAAGTATCCAATGAAGAGCATAAAATAGCCGCTGAGTTAAATAAAACAACAGTACCGCCTGTTCCGCCGGTAAATGAAAGTACCGTGATTCCCCCGGTTGAAACGGTTATTCCGCCCAGCGCTGTTGAACTTCATAACCAGATCACCGGCGATCATACAAAATCCAACGAGTATCAGACCACTATTACCCCGATGCCATTTGCTAACGGAAACGGCAATGGTAACGGCAACGGTAATGGTGATGGCTACGAACACAAACTGCAGGATAATTCATATTACATTTGGTACAAAGATAGCGAACCCAATACCACAGATACGCAGACGATGTCTTACGAGTATGAGCTGTTATACCAGGCAACCAAAGAAGCCGAGTATAAATCCAAGCTCAGGATCTACGTTACAACATTCATAATGTTCTTTTCAATTGTGCTTATACTGCTTATCTTCTCCCCGGTGATATACAAATATTTCTTTACTCCTTCTGAAGAGAACACTGAAGAAGTGCAGCAGGAAACAAGCGGGAATGAAGAGCAGAATACAACGCAAAGCAATAACCAGGCATCTGTAAATTCACTTGATAACCAGCAACCGACACAACAGCCTCCAGTAGAACAACAGAATACTACACAGCAAACTACAACAGAACAGCCCAAACAGGAACAACCTGTACAGCAGCAGCCTGTAACACAGCAAAGCACACAGCAGGAAGTGCCTAAACAGGAAGCGCCTAAGCAGGAGCAGCCTAAACAGGAAACCGCGCCTCAGCAGAATTCAAACCCAACTGTTCCGGGTGTTACAAAAAGTTCAATGGGATGGCTAGATGATTACAACAAGGTGATCTATGTTCAGCTTGATAATGGCAAGTTTACTATACAGGAATCCGCATGGGATTCCGATGCTAAAGCAAATAAACGCATCAGCGCCGTAGGAGGTTTGGTTCCGGGTTTAAATGGTAATGTAGTTAAAGTTGATCTCGGTTCAAAAGGCACATGGTACAGGGCAAGATTCGGCGAATTCACAACCATAGAAGAAGCCAGGAAAAAAGCGGAAGAATTAAGAACAAAGGAAAAAGGCAGGCTTCAGGCTTTGCTCTTAAGCTTCTTTTTGTATGCGTAAAAGAATATAGAGCCGGCTAAACTTAATATGCCGGCATAAAATCCCGTTACTCCAATTATATCCCCGTGTTGAACGTAAAAAGTTTTTTCTGTGTTGGCAATTATATTTCTGTCAACCACTCCTTCTTTCCAGTAGGGAATCTCATCATACATATTCCCCAGCGGGTCAATAAAACAGGAAACTCCGGTTTGCGCGCAGCGCACTATCCATTTGCGGTTTTCAATTGCTCTTAGTACAGCATACCGGTTATGCTGTTCAGGTCCCGCGTTATCACCCCACCAGCCGTCATTGGTTACTATCACAAAATATTCAGCGCCATCCTTGGCGAACTCAGAAACAAATTCACTGAAAACCGATTCATAGCATATCAGAGATGCAAATTTAGTATCGATATTTTTGGCGGTATCTTTAAGATTGAACAGGTTCATATCATTGCCCAGTTGCCAGCCGCTGATCCCAACGCCCCAGGTAAACCATTTTTTTGCGAACGGTACCTTTTCCTGGTACGGCATTCTTTCACTGAACGGAACAAGCTTAACCTTTTTATGGATTGTGAAATTCTTGTGATGTTTATTCGGTTCAATTAAGATTGCTGAATTAAATACATCAAATTTCCTCTTTGAACCGTCGGTTTTTCTGTGATCAGGCGGGGGAGTAACTGAATCAGGATAGTAATACTTATGCGGTATTCCCATCAAAATATACTTGCCGCTGGAATCAGCCAGATCAAAAAACCTTTTTGATTTCAGCATGTTAATATCTTCAAGGAAATAATACGGCGTAGCTGTTTCATGCAGCACCAGCATATCCGGATTGAATTTTAATCCTTCATGAAGTCCATCCATGTAGGTGTTCAGGATCTGATCATGATTACCGCCCCATTTCTTAAATGGGTCGGTATTAGTCTGTACAATTGCGGTATTTACGACCTTTGAACTATCTCTTAAATTGAAATAGCCCGTATTGTCAACTCCATCAAGCCGGTAAATGGAATAAAAATTTGGTAACAAAAGGAGTGTCAATAAAAGCAGGTACAATGGAACAGTTTTAGCTGAAAGTACTTTCCACTCTTTATTGTAAACTCTCGATATTACAAAATACAACACCGCTGAAACAACACAAATCAGGAAAGTTAAACCGTGAACACCCGCCAGCTCCGCTATTTGAATTCTTCCAAGATTGTAAGTTTCAGTGTTACCCAGCTCAAGCCAGGGGAAAGCGAATTGCCACACGTTATCAAAGTACTCATAACCAACCCAAATTAACGGAAACATCGCCAGCGCCAGCTCTTTATTTATTCTTGATACCCCGTATGTTATGAATACCGGTATCAGCATAAATAATGAATGAACAATAACAGTAGCAACTCCTCCAACTTTCAGGAAAGTATCATCGCTGTGCCACCCTGAGATCCAGTAAAGAGTAATTTCATTAAATACCAGCATTACCACATAGCCTCTACCAAATGCGTGACGGAAACGCTTCGCGTTCAGAACCAGGTATAACATTATCATTAGGCCGGGGTACACAAAAAACCAGGTCTTAAACGGCGGAAAGGAAAGTCCAAGGAAAGCTCCGCTCAGGATACATAACAATAGCGCTTTTATTTTCGGGTTGTTGGGAAGTATATTCAATATTTCAGTTTGGAAATAATTATTGAACTAAATGTTTGAGGAAGTATCGCATTTCAGGTGCTATTGCAAAAGGCATACTGCGTATGCAGAGCATCCTTGTTTCTTGCCTATAAATCCAAGCCCTTCTGCGGTTGTGGATTTTATTGATATCTGAGTATTTCGTATCCCAAGTGTTTTGGCAATATTCTTTTTCATCTGGTCTATGTATGGACTTATCTTAGGCTCTTCCAGTATAACCGTAATATCTACATTACCGATCTTCAGCTTCTGCTTTTTTACCAGTTTGAAAGATTCCGCAAGCAGCACCAGGCTCGAAATGTTTTTCCATTTAATATCCTTGTTGCTGAAATAATGCCCTATATCCCTTAGACCGGCTGCGCCTAAAATAGCGTCACACAGCGCATGCAGCAGTACATCAGCATCTGAATGTCCCAAAAGCCCTTTTTTATGTGGAATTGTAACCCCGCCAAGGATCAATTTTCTGCCCTTTACAAGCCGGTGAACGTCATAACCAAAACCTATTCTCATATTTTGTAAATATATATATAATGAAAGATTGTTTTTAGCCATAATAATTTGACGAAAACCTAAAGTGAATCTTCAGAATTACGTTTGTATTTTTGCAGTCATACTGCAAAAATACAAAGCCTAAATTAATAAATGGTTAGTAAATAATTGTGTATTTGAGTAATTTTGCAAATTAATCAAATATATGGCTAAACCGGTTACAAAATACATCTGTCAGAATTGCGGCTATGTTTCCCTGCGGTGGCTGGGCAAATGCCCTGAATGCGATTCATGGAATTCCTTTGTGGAAGAGATCGTGCATACCGATAAACACAAGCTAAAATCAAAAAGCAGCGATATACTCAGCGCTAAATTA
This sequence comes from Ignavibacteria bacterium UBA2360, assembly GCA_002344125.1. GTDB lineage: Bacteria > Bacteroidota > Ignavibacteria > Tepidaquicellales > OLB5 > OLB5. The sequence continues at coordinate 20,880 of DDTQ01000013.1, forward strand.
ACCAACCTTTCCAAGGTTGCTGATATAAATATCACCGAAGATAAACGGATCGTAAGCACTATTGAAGAGCTTGACCGCGTATTAGGCGGGGGAGTAGTGCCGGGATCTGTTGTGCTTGTTGGCGGCGATCCCGGCATTGGCAAATCAACCCTCATGATGCAGTTAAGCGATAAGATCAAAAATAATACCATACTTTACGTCAGCGGTGAAGAATCACCCAAACAGATCAAACTTCGTTGTGAACGGTTGGGATTCGCACATGATGAATTCTATATTCTTTCTGAAACCAGCCTTGAGATCATTGCGGCTGTTGTTGATAAACTGAAGCCCGAAATCGTTATAATTGATTCTATACAGACTATATACCGCAGCGAACTCGAATCAAGCCCGGGCAGTGTTTCGCAATTACGTGAGTCAACCGCCGCTATTATACAGATAGCAAAGGCGAAGAACATATCATTTTTTCTTATCGGGCATATCACAAAAGAGGGTTTTATTGCGGGACCCAAAGTACTTGAACACATGGTAGATACCGTTTTACAGTTTGAAGGTGAAAGGACACACTCCTACCGCGTACTGCGCGCTATTAAGAACAGATTCGGCTCAACAAATGAGATTGGTATCTTTGAAATGACCGGCACGGGACTCATGGAAGTGCGAAACCCGAGCGAGGTATTCTTATCACAGCGTTCTCGGGGAATTTCCGGCAGCACAGTATCAGCAAGCATGGAAGGAACCCGCCCCATTTTGATCGAAGTGCAGGCGCTTGTATCATCTTCAGGTTATTCGGTGCCGCAGCGTACCGCAACGGGATTTGATTACAAACGGCTTGCCATTTTAATTGCCGTTCTTGAAAAAAAGATCGGGATCCACCTTTCAAAGTTTGATGTATTTGTAAATATTGCCGGCGGAATTAAAATCGATGAGCCGTCAATTGATCTCGCTGCCGCGATAAGTATATGCTCAAGTTTTAAAGATACCTCAATTGATGCCGATATGCTGATACTTGGAGAGATCGGTCTAAGCGGTGAAATACGCGGCATCAGCTTCGCTGAAAGACGCATCCAGGAAGCGGTTAAACTTGGGTTCAAAAAAGTTGTGCTGCCAAGCAGCAATATGAAAAATTTTAAACCCTCCAAAGATATTGAGTACATTCCCGTCGAAAGTATCCAGGATGCGATAAGGTTAATTCTGTAATGTAAATTAAATGGATAGCAAACAGTGAATATTGAGTTCCTTAAAAAGCTGAAACAAAAACTTCAGATCGGTAATACACGCTCAATTCATCTGAACGCTTATCCGGGAAACCGCGCTGCAAGGCTCGACCTGAGCGACCTGGCTTACCTTAAACAAAGCCTGCCAAATGATTTTATCAGAAAGTTACTGAATAATTCTGCTTTTGAATTCAAATTCAGAATTGAACCTGATGATCAACCTTTAAGGACTTTTGATACACAGGCCTCCGGCATCTTTGAAGGGGGTCCGGCACCTAAGTATAGCAATACTGCGGTTTCTCCTCTTCCTCCACAGAACAAAGAGAACGAAACAAAGCTTAACCACATATCTAAACGTCTTTCTTCTATTTTCTATGAAAATGAGGATACCTATCTGGAGCATGGCATAAAAACCTTCGGATTTGGCTACCCCAATTTGATCTACCGTACAAAAAGCGATCCCTCTAAGGTCATTAGTGCACCTGTATTCATTTGGATGCTGGGTCTTTCCAGGGATAAAAATGAATGGATCATTTCCAGAGATGAAGAACAGGCTATTTCAGTTAATGATGTATTGCTGAATTATCTGGAGCAGGATCTTTCTTCAACAGGTTTTTCCAAACTGAATGAAGAATATTTGTCTGATTCTGTAATAGATGAATCTGAATTTACTGAAATCGTTAACAAACTGCTGAGCCAAATTAGCTCTGCTGCTGTTAAAATTTCAGGAGAACATGAAATAACGCCAATGCTTGATAAAGTAAACCGGGTTAAGCATGTACAGGCAGAAGGGAATCCTTCAATCACTTATTCAGGTATATTCGGTCTTTTTAAAACGCCCAAAGAGCCTCTGATAAGAGATATAAAGAGCCTTATCAGCAGAGCGGAAACTTTGCATTTTGATAAACTGGAAGTTCCTCACTACCAGGATATAAAATATTCAGCAGTGGAAACTGACCCCACACAGGAACGTGCATTAAAAAACCTGGGAAGAAACAGCAAATTGATTATTCACGGTCCGCCCGGAACGGGCAAGAGTCAAACTCTAACTGCAATAATTGTTAATGCGCTCTTTAACAAAACAAAATGTCTTGTTGTATGCGAAAAACGTACAGCCCTTGAGGTCATAAGAAAAAATCTTACCGCTTTGGGTCTTGGCAGCCTCTGTGGATTAATAGAAGATGTAAACCGCGACAGGAAATTGATTATCGATGCGGTACGCGACCCCAAACCCGCTGTTAAACCGGTTCGGAGAAACATACTTGATACCATTTTCAGCGAAACTGACGGGATTATAGAAGAAGTTAACCAAAATCACAGGTTTTACAGCAAATATCTCTTAAACGATATGTCCTGGGGTGACCTTGTCGGGAAATTCATAAGGGATAAAGATACCGGGAATCACTACCTTGAATTGTACAGCCTTCTGAAAAACGCCGGCATTGATTTTACTTCTGATAACATTTCGGAGCTTTACAACTCCACATTGAATTTCATTCAAAAGAACCGCAGTTTATTTAAAACTGCAAAAAGTGATTTGAAAACCTTTTCGATACTGGATGACAGCCTCTTTTCAGCGCGTTCAGCTAAAGATATTGTTTTGGAACTTGACTCAAAGATCAAACATCTTCTTGCGCAGCTTAATACGGTGATCAATAAACTCACTGCTCTTCACCAAAATTACAGCATAGCACTAAGCAGCAGCTACGCAGAATATAACGCCGCGTTCAATTCTGACTTAAACGCCATTGCCGGGCTTTACCGTTCAAACTGTGAGATCAACAAAAAATTGTTTACTGGATTAAATTCCTGGGCTGATTTCAAACTGAACCTGCTTTCGCTCTTTTCAGGTAAGTACAAACAGCTAAAAAGAGATAAAAATACTATTCTCCCTCAATTTTATGGGCTTAAGAAGTTCAGGGAGACCGGCTACATTGAGTTTACAATTAGTGAGATAAAAGATGACCTTAGTGAAATGGAACCTCAGCTGGAAAAGATCGATAAGAAGCTGAACAATTGGTATAGCGGTATTGAAGAATTCAAAGCAGCGCGATTGATTGAATATACATCAATTGACTATGATAAGTTTGCATACAGCGATCCCGCTTTGTTGAGTGAAGCGGATGTCTCAGCAGAGCATATTTTGAATTCAATAAATGATTCCGGTTTATTCGCTGCAGATTACAAATTTGAGACATCGGCAGTAAAACATAAACTTGATGCGCTCTGCGCCCTGGATTCAATACTCAGTATAGTAGTTAAAGATATTAATTCCCTTTATGACTACTACTATTGGCGCAGTGATTACCTGAAATGCAATGAAACGGCAAGAAAATTAATTGATGAACTAATTGAGCTGAATACTGATAATTGGAAAGAAACTGCAGATCAATATTTCATTTTTAACACACTTCTGGCCCATGAAAGTAACATCAGGCTTCGTGATAGCAGCAGGTTTGAAGAGATACAGGAAAATCTTAGTAAGATAAAAGAGTTTCAGTTGAATATAATTCTGGATTATTGGCAGCGCCGGCAGGCTGAATCATCTGATAAATTTGAAGATCGTACCGGTATAAATGTTAATGCCCTGTATAATAAGTCAAGAAACAGCAGGTTCCAAAAAAGGAATTCCTTAAGAAAGATCATCGCAGCGGATCATGAATTGTTTACAGATCACTTTCCCGTGATGCTTACAAATCCGGTAGTTTGCAGCAGCCTTTTTGAAATGCGTGAGGGTTTGTTTGATCTTGTGATATTTGATGAGGCAAGCCAGCTTAGAGTTGAAGATATTTACGCAGCGAAGCTGCGGGGCAAATACCGCATTGTATCGGGTGATGAGAACCAAATGCCGCCATCTAACTACTTTGCTGCTTCGCAGCTTGTTATTGAAAGTGACTCAATGAGTGAAGATGAGGAAGAGATTGAGATCACAACCGATCCCGGAAATCTTGCTGATTCTGAATCACTGCTTGAGTTTGCCATCAAAAGAGGCTACAACGAAGCATTCCTTGATATCCATTACCGGTCTAAACATCCTGATCTCATTGATTTTTCCAATGCGGCATTTTATAATTCCCGGCTAAATCCTATGCCGCCGGTGAAGAACTATAAAGCTTTAAGGTATTTTAATGTGTGCGGTATCTATAACCAGGCCGAGGGTATAAATAAACAGGAGGCTGAAAAAGTCATTTCATCGATAAATGAACTTATCGATCCTGAAAAAGGTGATGATAATCCAAGCATTGGTGTTGCAACCTTTAACATTCTTCAAAGGAATTATATTCTTGATATGGTAAATTTTGCCGCCAACAGCAGCAGCGCTTTTGCGCAGAAGGTCAGCATATTGATGAATAAGCCTTCAGAACCTTTCTTTGTGAAGAACCTAGAAAACATACAGGGTGATGAACGTGATATCATAATCATATCTACTACTTTTGGCAAAAGGGCTGATGGCAGTTTCCTGCAGAACTTTGGACCGATAAATCAGGAAAAGGGATTCCGGCTGCTGAATGTAATTGTTACACGCGCGAAGCACATGATGATAGTTTGCACATCAATTCCCGATGAATACATCAGGGAGTATCCAACACTGATTGCCGCATCCGGTAACAAAGGTAAAGGAGTATTCTATGCTTACCTGGCTTATGTTAAAGCCGTTGAAGAGTTTGACCCGGTTACCAGAAATTCTGTGCTTGAAAACCTAAAGGCTAACGCGGAAGCAAAAGAGCAAAGCATTTTAAGCTTTAACAAAACAGTTTTCGAAGATGAAGTTTATAACAGCCTTAGAAAGCATTTTCCGTCAGAAAGGCTGGTTATGAATTACTCAACCGGCGGATTTGTGATAGATATTGCTGTACTTCCTGAAAATAAAACAGGTAATATCACAGCTATTGAGTGTGACGGAAGTTCTTTTCACAGTTCCCCGGAAGCATACGCATGGGATATTTTCAGGGAAAAACACATCAGTGCATTTGGAATGAAGTTCCTGAGAGTATGGTCAGTAAACTGGTGGAATAACCCCGAAAGAGAACTCCGGCGGCTTGTAAGCCTGATAAATGGAGGATAGTTTGTTTACAAAAGAGTATGTTTAAATTAGCCATAAATTTGAGTAATTTCGTTTCACAAACATAAAATTTCAGCGCAAATGTTAAAAAAATTTACCACGTTATACAGGCATATAATTGATGAAGAAAGAAAGTACCCGGATGCCACGGGCGAGCTCAGCGACCTCCTGGCGGATATTGCGCTGGCTTGTAAGATAATTTCCCTGGAAGTTAACCGCGCCGGTCTTATTGACCTTATGGGGCTGACTGGAAACGAGAACGTGCACGGTGAACAGGTTAAAAAACTTGATGAGTATGCCCACGATACCCTGGTAAAAGCTATGGAAGTAAGCGGACATTTATGCGCTATTGCTTCTGAAGAGAGCGAAGATTTTATTCCTGTAAAGGAAAAATTCATGGGAGAGCGCCCCTTAAGCAAATACATTATCCATTTCGATCCGCTTGACGGCTCTTCAAATATCGATGCGAATATCAGCATTGGTACAATATTTTCAATCTATAAAAGGGTTTCAAAAAGCGGTCCCGGCACACTTGAAGATTGCCTGCAGCAGGGCATTAACCAGGTTGCTGCAGGTTATGTAATCTACGGCTCAAGCACAATAATGGTTTACACAACAGGCAGGGGAGTGCATGGATTTACTCTTGACCCTACGGTTGGCGAATTTTTGCTGTTCTATGAAAATATCCAGATCCCGAAACGTTCCAAAACTTACAGTATCAACGAAGGCAATTATTCAAAATGGAGCACAGGATTGCAGAATTATATTAATGAGCTCAAATCTGATAATAAAGAGGCCGGCAGACCCTATTCTGCAAGATATGTGGGCTCACTCGTTGCGGATTTTCACAGGAATCTGCTTTACGGCGGATTGTTTATGTACCCGGGTGATAACAGGAATCCCAAAGGCAAGCTGCGCCTGCTCTACGAAGCAAATCCGCTTGCTATGATTGTGGAACAGGCCGGAGGCAGAGCCTCCAGTGGCTCAGAGCGGATTTTAGAAATTGTACCGCTTGACCTGCACCAGAAAACACCGCTCTTTATCGGCAGCGAAGAAGATGTACTTGAAGCCGAAAAATTTTTGAATTTTAAATGATCTGTTATCAATCCTGTTAAAATAAATATTAAAGATTCACGGTATTTACACATTGAATGGGATGATGGCAGTGATTCATTGCTTCAGCTTGCTAACCTGCGCAAAAGCTGTCCCTGTGCAAACTGCCTGGCGGATAAACTCAACAAGCCTGCAACATATATCCCGCTGCTTTCATCAGCGCAGCTTACGCTGCGTGATATAAAGATGGTAGGTAATTATGCTATCCAGCTTGTGTGGCAGGATGGCCATGAAACAGGAATTTATACATTTGATAAACTTAAAGAAGGTAAATATTAACATTTAATTCTCATGAAAACAAAACTATTTCTCCTTTTGCTGATGTTCATCGGAATTTCGGCAATATCGTATTCACAGGATACAGTATCAACCAAAGAGGCTAAGAACTTTATTGGTGAAACCAAGATCGTTCGCGGAATTGTAGCGTCAATATTTGTTTCCAACAAAGGTACAGTATTGATAAACTTTGATGAGCCGCATCCAAACGCGACATTTGTTGCGGTGATAAAAACCGGTACTGCAGAAGTAAGCTACGCTGATGTTAAGAAGGGTTCCATAATGACAATTACCGGTAAGATTGAAGAATACAAAGGTAAAGCTGAGATCATCATTACAGAGCAATCGCAGATAATTTCTGTTGAATAGCCGGGATTTTCGTTGAGAAAACTGATCCTGGTATCCTGCGGTTTGTTGTTTACCATCATTGCTGCGGGACTGGTATTAATTGGCAGCGGAAATGAGGACAATATGCTTATCATTATGTCTTCAGCCGCTGTTCCTTTTTTGTTTACAGCATACTGGAATTTCTATTCTGTCTATTATGAAAGACGAACTCATTTATCAGACGGTCACTTCACATTTAAGGGCGCATCCACTGCCGGCATAGGTGTTTTTTATAATAAGGTTATAGCAGTACCTTTCTTTTTAATATTATTTGGCTCAATTGCCTTTGCTATTGTTACAGCATTTCTTGCATTGGAGCGCGGAACAGAAGATGCTGCCATGGCTGTTGCCGGAGCCGGATTTCTTTATTCACTTATTATCACAATTCATTATACTTTTAAGATATGCAGGAGATTAAAGGACGGTAATAATCATCAAACTGAAAAATCTGCAGATGATTCGGGCTTTAAGATCGCTTTCTTCTTTGCTTCAATTGCAACTTTAGGGATATTTCCGTTGATTTATTTCATTATAAGTTTATACAGGAAAAAATAAATATTTTTCGTGTTCATTAACTCTTAATTACTATCATTGTAAGGTCATCATGAAGTGGTCTCCCATCACAGAATTCAATTGCGCCATCCTGAATTGACTTAACTATTTCGCGGCAGGGAAGTCCCTTTTTTTCTTTCAGAATATTTATGATCCTCTCCTGCCCGAAAATTTCGCCCTCCGGATTCATAGCTTCCTCCAGTCCGTCAGTAAATATTGCAATTACTGAACCGGGTTCAATTTTAATTACTTTTCTTTCATACTGCTGTCCGGGCAGCACACCAAGTATAAGTCCAGTTGCGTCAAGAGTTGATATTTCACCGCTTGAATTCAGCATGACGGGCGGGTTATGCCCGGCATTTATATAGTGAAAAGAATTTGTTGAGGGCTCCCATGCGCCTATGAATAAAGTAATAAATTCTGATGATGAAGTGTTCTTGTAAACGTGATTATTTATTCTTGCGATAAACTCAGAAAAATCCTCAGTTATCTCGAGTCCAACCCTAATTGATGCCTGAAGGTTCGCCATTATCATGGCGGCGCCGGCGCCTTTTCCGCTTACATCCGCTATTACCATAAATGTATTGCCTTCTTCATTGCTTATTACATCGTAATAATCTCCCGCAACTTCAAAACACGGCCTGGATTCTCCATACACCTCAAGCCCGGTTACTGCCGGTATTTCCTGAGGCATCAGACGGCGCTGGATATTTCTTGCCATCTCAAGTTCTTTATCCATACGTTTTTTATCAATGTAAACTGATTGAAGGCTCAGGTTTTGCAGTGCAAGTGCGGTTTGTGCAGATGCCTGAGTTAATATTTCCAGGTCAGCCGCCGAAAAGTCTTCCTGGTTTTGCTTCTTTCCAAGATTCAATACTCCTATTAATTCTCCCTGCGATATCATCGGGATAGTCACTGAAATATCGTTATCTCTTACCCATTCAATTTCGTTTTCATCAACGGTTATTCTGGAGCGCTCTGAAATTTCATCCCAATAGAACTTGTTTCCGTTTCTAATGCGGTGAATAACGCTTTCACTATCGTTATACCTGAATGGAATGCTCCCGCCAAACTGTGGACTCAATGCAAATGGTATCACGGGATTTATCCCTATGGTTTTGCTTACCCAGATTCCTAATTCCCTCAGCAGCTCCGCGGATTCTATCTGGCCCGAAATGCTGTTGTTATACTTTTTTAATGCTTCAGCGTACTTTGTACGTTCAGGATAAAATGTTTCATCCAGCCAGGTTAATATACGCTTATTTATTGGGGTGAAAGTTAATGAAAGAAGCAGAACGGTTACTATTATTACTGTCGGGTCGCTAAGCTCAAACAAACTTACTGATAACCTGACAATTACAAATATCACAAATAGATACACACCAAGGACACCCACTGAAACGCCAAAAACCCGTACCCTGCGTTTTAGCGCGCTTTCGGTTTCAAGCAGCTTATTCTGGAAGAAAGAGTTCAAAAAGGTGAATGGGATAATCAGACCTCCAATTTCGCAAAGAAGAAATATGAACAGGCTTACAAGCAGCACATTGGCGCCAATCTGATTCAGTAATATGAATTGAGTTACAATTACAAGTATCCAGCCTATGCCTATAAGTATTGAGCCAAACTTAACTCCAAATAGCATTAATCTTACCTGGCGCTTTTCTAATGCGGTGTTAACCTTCTTAAGGTTCATAGAAAGCAGCATTACACCTACGCCCATCTGAATGAAAAGCATAAGGAATATCATTATTGTCAATATTCGGCTATCAAACTGCATAAGTGATGAAATGATGATAATAAGCGGGAGCAGAAAAATGAAAAGAAGAGAAATGAATTTATTCTTTTCATATATCCTGTTCCTGCGCGGGAAAGTAGCAAACAGTAATACCCAAAAGCTGGGACCCAGCCACATAATGTAAGTTACAAACTCTCTTATAGAATCAAAATATAAATATTTTTTTATGAATGTGTCGGAAGAGTCACCCACATTTATTGTCGCATACATGAAACTTCCAAAACAAAAACAAAACAGCGCGATAAGGATCGTCTCTGTCGCATACGGACTCTTCAGTACCCCCCAAATGCCAACAACCAGGTATGCCATTAGCAAGAACACGGGTACTGTTCTGAAAAGAAACACCATAAGTTTTTCAAGAGGGTTAAGGGGAGCGAGCGTTAGCTCATAATTTGTTTCCTGAGATCCGCGCCTTATTGTATAAGTGATCTTTTCGCCTATCTCTTTTTTATTAATTTCAGCTCTTATCACGGCCAGATCACTTACCGGTTTGCCGTTGATTTTTACGAGGGTATCACCGGGCTGAATCCCTGATGAGTATGCCGGGTAGTCTTCTGAAATTGTTGTGATGAGAAGGTAATCAAACTTTTCGGTTTCGTTAATGTACCTGATACCTGTGGAACCATCTTTGTTTATATTGATAACTGAGATGAAACCCTGCACTGCAGCCATAAGCGCAAAGATGATCAAAAATATCCCCAGGAGCCTTGTGAAGTAGGATATTATAAGCTTCGGTGTGGAAACATCATTCATAATATACAAAAGTAAGGAATTTTTAGTGATTTTCAAGTGTAAATTATTGCTAAAAAAGGGATTAAATAGTAAATTGATTTTATTTAAAATTTTGGGGATATTTGTGTTTTATGGAAGTTTTCTGACTAATACAGTCTGGCAATTACATTCTGGCGTTAGGAATAATAACCCCGCATAGGGAAGTACCATTGTTCATATATATTTTTGCTAAAACAGTTTTTTACTGGACAGGTAGCTCAGTAGGTAGAGCAACGGCCTGAAAAGCCGTGTGTCGCCGGTTCGATTCCGGCCCTGTCCACTTCTTTTATTTTCGGGATGTAGCGTAGTCCGGTTATCGCGCCTGCTTTGGGAGCAGGAGGTCGCAGGTTCGAATCCTGCCATCCCGACAGAATTCCAGTTTAAACAAAAAAGGACGCTTTCGCGTCCTTTTTTGGTATAACGGCTAACTCCATTTTTAAAAATCCGCACCTATGGATATCATGTACGTTGGTTTCGACCAGTTCTGCATATCGTACGTCCATGCAATATCAAGCTTCATCGGGAAGTAAAGGAAGAAAAGCCTCGTCCCAATACCGGCGCTAAGCAGCAGATCCTTTGTCTGAAGGCTGCCATTTTTCTTATGGAAGAACTGGAGCTTCTTCGTATCGCTCCAAACTGAACCGGCATCAGCAAACAATACGCCCTGTATGTTCTGGAATCCAAGCGGCAACAGACCCAGTATCAGGTAACGGAAGAGAGGGAAGCGGAACTCCGCATTCATAAGCGCAAACTTGCTGCCTGAACGGTGATTGTAATTATAGCCGCGAAGCGGCATTACTGCCGATGAAAATGCGAAATCCTGTATCTCTTCAATTGGCAATATGTCGTTTTGTATCTCGTAGTTTATCCAGCTCTCCGTACCGCCTATATAAAAGCGCTGCGGATTCTTTCCAAAGCTTGCGCCCCCGTTAAGCCTCAATACAAAATTATAATCTTCGGCTAGTTCAAAGTAAGTTCTGTAGTCGCCTATAGCGCTGAAGAAACTTACACCATTTGAGCCTATCTTCGGCGTACCCATAAGAGTTATGTTATATCTTGAGCCCTTAATAGGAGCTGTGTATCCCCAAAGTGTATTATCAAAAACATAACTTACTGCCGGCAGAACAAAATCTAGTCTTTGCGTGGGCTCAAGCGGGTTATCCAGGTTCTCTTTTGATAAATGGTTATAAGAGATCGCCGCGTCTATCCTCTTGAACTTACTGATAGGGTAAGACATGGATATATCGGCGCCAAATGTGCGGTAACGGTAAAGCTGCGAGGTCGCGAAGTTACGGCCTATGTTCAGGAACCGCGCCGAGTGATACGCGCTTACACCCCAGTCAATTCTTTTTGGCAGGTAGTAGTAGGCGAATGCATAGTCACTGTTTTTCAGGTCAAGCACAAGACTTGTTGCAACATATATGCGGTGATTACCAAGCACATCGCTGAATGCCATCTGTGCAGTACCCTGCACTCCGTAAAAGCTGCTGTAGTTGGCATTGCTGTATATGAGATCAGGCGAGAACTTGATCTTGTAGTTGTTTACTTTATAACTTCCATCCGGATTTGTATTATCAGTAAGCTGGAATTTGCTTTTGTTCTTTTCCTTCAGTTTCAGACGCTGCGAAGGAGATTCCTTTAGCGAATCAACTTTTTCCGGATTCAGGTTAAGCGAAATATCATCGCCGTAGAGCGATTTGGTTGTATCGGTGGTTGTGCTGTCTGTTAAGGCGTAATTTGTATTTTCGCCTGTTGTATCAACCGTGAGGTTCTGCAGTGAATCCGCAATAACCCGCATGGAGTCAGTGAAGAGTTTAAGTGAATCAACTGCGGTGAGTTTGTTCATCTCATCAATTCTCTTCTGAACAAACAATGTATTCGGAAGCTCTTTCATCGCAATATCAATTTCAAACGGATTTTCGAGGTAAAAAATATCATATCCGCCCTTGTTAAGAGATGAAAAGGCAAGCCTTTTACCGTCTGCTGAAAGTGAAAGCAGGTTTATGGGGTCAAGTGAATTGGTAATTGGCTTTTCTTCGCCGGTTTCAAGGTCGCGCATCCAGATATTATCTATTCCGTTGCGGTCAGATACATACAAAACTTTCTTACCGTCCGGCGAAGTGACAACTGTCGATTCATTTGCATGTTTATCTTCTGTGAAGCGCTTTAATGTGCCTGCTTCAACATCATATACATAAAGATCTTTATCCTTGTAGTCATACGTATTCATATCAAAATCAGCGGGAATATCTTTCAGGTCAGTGTACGGCCCTCTATCTGATGAAAAATAAATTGATTTACCATCCCTTGACCATCTTGGGTCAATATCAGTAAAAAGATCGTTGGTTACGCGCTGTTTCTTCTTTGTTTTTAAGTTATAGATCCAGATATCGGATTGTTTTGCATTGTCACCGCGGTAAACCAGGGAATTGTTCATTGGATTCCAGTCAACCGAAAAAATTCCATCATGCTCAATTGGAAGTTGATCTTCATCGCCGTCTTCCGCATCAATTATATATATAGCATCCTTATCGCCGCTTTTTACCGAAATAGCTATCTTCTTTCCGTTGGGAGACCAGCACAATCCGGGGGTAAGTAAATGAAGTTCCTCAAAATCCGCGGTTTGGTTGCCGCCGATAAGTTTTTTAAGTATCTTCTTTGATTTTATATCCGCTATATAAACGCTGAAATACCCGTCACGGTTGGAAATGAAAACAACTTTGTCACCTTTAGGTGAAATAGCAGGGGCGGTATTATAGAAGCCATCGCCTTCGCGGGCATTTGTAAGCCTGTTGGCAAAATCGCTGAGCTCCTGCCTGGTATTAATATCAGGCCAGTAAGTTTGTTTAAGATGTTTATGCCACTTCTCAGAAAGCTTACCTGTGCCCATGTTGTACACATCAACAAAACCTTCGTCAACATCGCCTAGCGCTTTTATCTGTATCATAAGATCGCCTATCTTTTCTTTACCGTATTCATCCGCGAGCCAGGAAAAGAAGCTCTGACCGCCGCGGTAAGAAAGGTATCCGCCAATGTAGTCCAGCTCCGGCAGGTAATCATATACAACCGCGTCGCGCATGAACATATCGTTGGCTTTATCCATACCGCCTATTGACTGGTATTCAGCCATCCCTTCTGAAAACCATAGGGGGAACTGCAGCGATATATTCTGCGAAATTATGTTCTGCAAAGAACCGCCGTAATACATATCATTCATATAAGCGTGAAGAAGCTCATGATGGATAACATGCCTGAATTTTTCGTAGTCACCTTCGAAAGGGACAACGATCCTGTTCTTGAAAAGCTCTGTCACGCCGCCAATACCTTCGGAAAGGTATTCATCAACCGCATTGTTCTGCTGAAACTCATTGTGCGAATTAAAAACAATGATCGGTATCCGGTTCTTTATTCCGTACCCGATATTATTTTCCAGACTGACCAATGAACTTTCTGCGGCTACAGCAGTAAACTGCGCTATGAAATTACCTTCCTGCGTGAAGTATATATCAAAGTGCTGCGTTTGCAGATACTTCCAGTCAAAAACTTTGTACTGTACTTTATTTTGACCAAACTGTGAGTAAACATTGCCGGTTATGACTGCAAACAACAGCGCAGCAAGCATTGTTCTTAACAATTTGCCGGGGCTTGAAATATTATTTAACTTCATTATTTCCATTTAGTTTGGTTAATATTATAAAATATTTTTGTAAAAAAACATATAAATAATAGAAATTATTAATTTTGGTATTATTTTGGTTCAATTGATGTAAATGAGATCGTTCCATCTTCTTACACTTAACCGAAGAAAAAATATCGTTTCATCCCACTCTCCCTCGAAAGTTCACACTGTATTTTTAGGTAAATATTCTAAAACCTTGCATTTACCCCAATTGTTGGCAGAATAGGGAACTGCCCAATAGTCTTAAGTTTAACCTGCAGATCTTCATCAATATAGAAGTCATATCCTATAACATTCTGTCTGTTATAAACGTTTATCACATCAAGATAAAATCCCCAGTCAATACCCCAGAATTTTGTATAAGCAGTTGCACGAATGTCCAGCCTGTGGTACACTGGCTTCTTATCAGCGAATTTATTCGCCTCGCCGCCGAAATCGAAATCAAATTGTACTATATTCAATATTGGCAGTACCGCAAGTGAATCGCCAACTACCCTTGGACGAATTCCCTTTGGCAGAGTGACAGGGAAGTTAGATGAGTAATTAAACCGTGCGCCCAGCTCAAGCCAGCTTAGAAGCTTATAGTTTGCAACTACATTAATTGAGTGGCGCTGGTCATACCGGAATGGGATTTCCAGCCCGTCGCGCAATCGGTTGGCGTAACTTAATGAATAACTCATCCACCCTGAAAATTTTGAACTTGGGTGTACTGCCTTTTTTTCTATGAAAAATTCAAATCCATAGGAATAACCATTTGCGCCGTTCACAGGTGTTGCTGTAACTGAATCATACGGCAGCTTTTCTGAGCTGCGGTACCAGTTATCGGGGTCACGCAGGTATTCAGGTGATGAATTGTTGGGGTCATAGGTATAGTATTCATACCTGTACCCGGTAAGCTGTTCCTGTACTATCAGGTTTGTGAATTGTTTATAGTATGATTCAAACTTAATCAGCAGATCATTGGAGAGCCACCTTTCGGCTCCAAGAATATAATGCACCGAGCGTTCCGCTTCCAGGTTTTTAGCCTTTTCTTCTGTCAGATCAAAAAATATCTGCGCATCGATCAATTTTTCATAGCCGGGTGACTGGTAATATATGCCTGTGCCGGCTCGCAAAGTTGTGACCTTATCAATGGCATATGAGATATTGAATCGGGGTGAAAGGTAAGCTTTTTTGTTTATTGCGAAGTAATCAAACCGCGCGCCAAATTGAGTATATAATTTATCAGAAAGCTTTAATCTATCCTGTACATAGAAGTTTGCGCGGTAATAATCTTTGCCGTCAAGCTGACCGTTTGAAATAGCCGAAAAATTTGGATTGTTCTGAACTATCGCGCGCAGTCGGTCATCAAGATCAAGCGTGAATTCCAGATCTGTTCGAAGTATATCTATTCCTGCGCCTATTTCTGTTTTGTGCGCGCCCGAAATGAATATTGTGCTGTTCTGTATCGCGTACTTTCGGAAAGTGTACTTGGATTTGAAACCGATGCCAAGAAATAACCCTAGTGCACGCAGACTGTCACGCACTTCAGGCGTGTAGGTCTCTCTATCCAGCACAGGATCAAGCAGTTCACCGCCGAACTGCGCATCTCCTTTGTTGCGGTACCATGAAAATGTTGTTTTCGTAAGGAACTTCGTGCTGGGCGCATAATGCCATGCGGCTCCCAGTACATCGTTGGAAGACTGGTCGCGCACTGAAATTGAATCCTCGGCTTCTTTGGAATCACCCGGAATAATGTTTACACCATCTCGTGAATATATTCCGTTCAAAATGATCTTATGGTCTTTGAAAGGACCGATAGTGATCTTTCCCTGAACATCTTCAAATGATGGGAATGACGCGCTTTCGTCTATGAGTCCGGATTTTTTCGCAAATGGTCCGAGTATTAGATCGTAATAGCTTCTTCGGGTTGAAACTATCCATGAACCTGGAATATTTTTAAAAGGTATTTTACCGCTGAATACAAGATTTGCATTTGCTATGTTGATGTTCGTCTGACCTGTGAAATACTTGGTTTTGCTGCCTTCGCGGTTAGCAACTTCCAGCACTGCTGAGAGTCTATCGCCGTACTTAGAGGGAAATCCACCCGTGATCAGATTTATATCCTCAAGGGTCTCAGGGTTGAACATGCTGAACACGCCATATAGCCTGTATGGATTGAATATCTCGATGTTATCCATTATGATCAGGTTCTGGTCAGGACCCGAACCGCGAACAATAAGCTGTGAGGAAAAATCGTTGGGTGCGCTTACTCCCGGGAGTGTTTGCAATGAGCGCAAAACATCTTCGCCCACACCCGGAATAATGCGGGTGGTTTTTGGTGAGAGGTTCTGCAAACTTATGCGCATATCATTTTGCGCCTGGCGGAAGCGGTCTGAAACTACATCAATTTCTTCTGTGGAATAACTTTCGTCATCAAGAATGATATCCAGGGTAAGAGTGTCTCCGCCAAAAATTGTGATCTTTTTTCTCTCGGCGGATTTATACCCAATAAGCTCCGCTTTTAGATTGTATATGCCCGGGGTAACATTTGAGAGTATGTATTTTCCGTTGCTGTTAGTTTCTGTACCTGATTCGCGGGTGTTTTCTGAAGACAGGATAAGTGCTGCTCCTTCAAGCGGGGTGCCATCGGGTTTGGTTATAGTACCTTTAATTACTCCGACATTCTCATTCTGTGAGTTAAGCTGGGAGGAGTTTTGGGAACTTACAGGTGACTGTAATATTAAAAATAATAAGAATATTTTAATTATATTTCGTGGCAGCATTCAGTAGATATTTACTTACAATAATAGTAGAAAATGTGATTTAGTTCCTATTTTTTGTGGAAACCACTAAACTAGTCCTAAAATCACAACATTTCCTGTAAAATAATGTAAATTTAGTGCTTTAAATAGAGCGAAATTTTTGTAAGTTAGTTAATCAATACATAACGATATTTTAAAATTGATCAAAGAAAATTTTTATATATTATCAGGGGCGATGGGTGCAGGGAAATCGACGGTTCTAAAGGAACTGCGAACCCGCGGTGCATTATGCGTTGATGAACCGGCGCGTATTATATTGAAGGAACAAAGAGCCACCGGCGGAAGAGGAGTACCTGATATTGATCCGGCACTATTTAACTCGCTTGTACTGAACAAAATGATGAAAGATTTTGAACAAAACGCGGATGGGAGCATACCTGTTATATTTGATAGGGGAATACCTGATATGATTTCTTATGCCAAACTTCTTTGTACTGATCCCGCCGAAGCAATAAAAGCGTCTGGAACATTCAGGTATAATAAACATGTTTTTATGTTCAGTGCATGGGAAGAGATTTACACCAATGATGAGGAACGCAAAATGAGCTATGAATTGGCGCGTGAGTTTGGCGAAAATGTGAGGAAAGTTTATATGGACACCGGTTATGAAATAATTGATGTCCCCTTGGTTTCGGTTGAGCAGAGGGTAGAGTTTATCAGGAAATGCATTTGATTGTAATACTGCTTTATGATCTGCTTGAGCGAAGCTAATTGAATTCAGATTAGCATACCTCCGTAGGAGCGGCATGTATACTCTCATTGTTCAAACACATTCTATCTATTTATTACTGTGCTCTGATTAACTGAATTCTAAACAAAGATAAAAAAAAATGAAACTATCAGGTAATAAAATACTCATTACAGGCGGAGCTACCGGGATTGGGTTCGGGCTGGCTGAACGATTTATCAAAGAAGGTAATTCCGTCGTAATTTGCGGCCGAAGAAAAGATATGCTTGAAAGTGCTGAAGAGAAGCTGCCCGGTATCTCAACTATTCAGGCTGATCTTTCAAGCTACGAAAGCAGAGAGGCACTCTTCAACAGGATAAGGATGGATCACAGGGATACAAACGTACTTATAAATAACGCGGGAATCCAGCAATGGATGGCTATTACAGATGAAAACTTCATTCAGAACGCAAAAGATGAACTTGCTATAAATGTTGAAGCTCCAGTACACTTAACGCACCTTTTTTTGAAACATGAACCGTTAACAACGATCATGAATGTAACATCCGGACTGGCTTTTTCTCCGCTGGCAAAAACGCCTGTTTATTGCGGAACCAAAGCGTTTCTGCGTTCGTTTACTTTATCATTGAGGTATTTGTTGAAGGAAAAGGATATAGAAGTAATCGAGTTGATCCCACCGGCACTGAATACCGATCTTGGCGGAAAGGGTATCCATGATTTTGCCCCGCCGGTTAGCGGATTCATTGAATCAGTGTTTGAGCAGCTTTCCGCCGGAAAAGATGAAATAGCATACCAATTCAGCGAAGCTATGCTAAACGCGGGACCCGAAGAAAGAAATGCTGCATTTGAGAAAATGAACCCGATTCAAAAATAATATGTTATATCTTACAGAAACAAGAAATTACTGTATTTACTGAATATTATTGTTTAATCATTCTACTTTAAGACCATTGAAAATTTCCAAAATTGACTCAAGCAATTACCTGAAGGGTTTAATGCTTCTCATTAGAAAAGATCACAGGATAACAGAAACCGAAAATATCCTGTTAATGCGTATAGGCAAATCTCTGGGGTTTGACGCGGAATTCTGCGAAAAGACCATAAATGATATATTGAACAATAATTTCATTGAAGATACACCTCCACTTTTTGCTGAAAAGGAACTGGCAGTCAAGTTCATTAAAGATGGCCTTGCTGTGATATTTTCAGATAATATTATTCATCCCGCGGAAGAAGAATGGCTCATAGCAACAGCGGTTAAAAACGATGTTGATCTGGCAAGATTCTATGAGTTTAAAAAGGAATATGCCGCCAGGCAGGAAAAAATGGCAAGATTGGAAGTCGATGATCTGATTGTAAGTCAATAAGGTCACTCTTGAACGAAAATTGATCTTAATTTAATAACTATACCTCAATTTATGAACCCTTTCATTATTTAAAATTGTTTATTATTATAGAATTACTCACTATTGAGTTCAATCTCAGGTAATCTATGAACGATAAGAAAAAACTGGCGCAGTTTATATTGCTGATGGCAATAACTTTCCTTATGATCTACATTTGCTGGCTGATGATAAAACCGCTGGTTTCGGTTCTGTTGTGGTCATCAATTTTGGTAATTATATTTTTCCCTTTATATAAAAAACTACTGGTAAAAATTAAGAATCACACTGTAAGCGCCATTATCACCATTTTGGCATCGCTGCTTATCTTTATAATTCCGCTCACACTAATCTCAGCTGCAGTTGTTAATGAACTTGCCGGAATTGCTGCTACTACAGTATCCGGTATACAGGAGATGATCAATCACCCTGAGCGCGGACAGCTGAAATATATTTATGATTACGTCAGTCAATATGTGAATATCGAAGAATTCGTCAGATCAGATGAGCTGAAGAGTATAGCAAGCAGGCTCAGTGAAACCGCCCTGCAGGCTTCCTGGTACGTACTGGGTGGAGTTGCTGGTACACTTGTTAGTATATTCTTCGCGATATTTACAATGTTCTACCTTTTCCGTGATGGTGAAAAAATTGTTGGCGATCTTCCTAACATCCTGCCTTTGGAAAATGACCAGGCTAAGGAGCTGATCAAAGGCACCAGCGATCTTATAAGCGCGACAATCAGGGGATCGCTGATGGTTGCATTGATACAGGGGATACTGGCGGGAGTTATGTTCTGGATCCTGGGCATACCGAGTTACCTTGTGCTGGGAATGTTAACCATGATCTTTGCGCTTATTCCCACTGGCGGTACAGCTTTTGTAACCGGACCGGTAATTATTATACTTGCATTAACCGGTGAATATTGGAAAGCCGGAATTCTGCTCGCTTATGCCTCGCTTGTTATTGGTATGGTCGATAATTTCCTTCTGCCAAGGCTGATTAAGCAAAAAGCCAAAATGAATGAACTATTCGTTTTCTTTTCGGTTATCGGTGGGATTCAGTTGTTTGGAATACTTGGATTGTTTCTCGGACCGATCATCCTGGCGATTGCTATTGGACTGCTAACCGTCTTCAAAGGGGGAAAGATAAATAAAGAGCAAATTACCGTGCAGTGAATATTCCAACACCTTTTTAGAGATTAATTTGGTAAAGTGAGGGTCTTCATGCCGTCCCTTACGGGACTGAATAAAATATTTTCAGCAAAAAATTTCTACCAATATCAAATTCTTGCGGGATTAAAACCCTGCGGGATCAAAACCCATTTCTACACAAAATATTTTGCTTAGCTTAGAAGTTTCTCTCAACTTTACACCATGTGCCGTTAGGCACATCACATTTGCAGAATTAATACAACAAAAAAGCGATCTGCCGATCGCTTTTTTTATAAACTTTGCCATCCTGATGTTTTTCTACGCTGCCTTTATATCCTTTGTAGGGTAACTTTCGGGATATAACAAACATTTCACCTCGTGAGTTGACTGGTTTAGCGGTGCCAGCAGCGGCCTGATATGTTCACACTCACCTTTGATAATTTTCGGACAGCGCGGGTGGAAGTAGCAGCCTGTCGGCACATTTGCCGGTGATGGAACATCACCTGTTAATATTATACGTTTGCGTTTCTGTTTAGGGTCCGGTATCGGCACAGCTGAAAGCAGTGCCTCTGAATAAGGATGCTTAACATTCGCATAGAGATCTTTGCAATCCGAAATTTCAACTATCTGGCCAAGATACATTACGGCAACCCTGTCACTGATATGCTCCACAACTGAAAGATCGTGTGAAATAAATAAATACGTTAATCCTAATTCCTTCTGCAGGTCCTGCAGCAGGTTAATTATCTGTGACTGTATAGATACATCAAGCGCTGAAACCGGTTCATCGCAGACTATGAATTTTGGCTGCACTGAAAGAGCCCTCGCAATTCCGATACGTTGTCTCTGACCGCCTGAAAATTCATGCGGATATCTTCTTGCATGAAGCCTCGAAAGTCCAACTTTCTCCAACAGGTCCATTACCATCTTATCGGCAGCTTCGCCTTCGGCTATTTCATGATATTTCAGGATCTCTGTTATCATTCCGCCCACGGTCATTCTTGGATTTAAAGAGCTGTATGGATCCTGAAAGATGATCTGCATATCCTTGCGCAGCTTTTTCAGGTCCTTGCTGTCCATTGCGGTCACATCCTGACCGTCAAATACTACATTGCCGCCTGTTGGTTCAATTAACCTGAGTAATGTTCTGCCGATTGTCGTTTTTCCGCAGCCGGATTCACCTACTAAACCAAGGGTTTCGCCCTTGTTTATTTTAAATGATACATCATCAACGGCCTTTACATAGCCAACTGTTTTGGATAGAAGTCCCTTTTTTATCGGGAAGTACTTCTTTAGGTTTTGTACATTCAGCAGAATTTCAGACATATTTTAATACTTTCTATGCTTTTTATGGATATATATCTTTCAATATATGTTTAATACTTAAAAATTTCAATGTTATTTTACAATTCTATACGCTAATTAAAGCAATACACATCAAACAAATGTCAGGCTTTAACAGTATTTCCGGTATTAAGCCTGTTCTTAAGCATTTTCAGATTCTCGTTTATTTTATTCAGATCCTCAGATATCAGATTTATCTCTTCTTCAACTGTTATGTTTTTCAAAGTCTCACGTATCTTGGCAAGTTCTTTAATTTCTTCTTCCTCATGTGTTTCTTCCATACCATTTATAATAACACCTATGAACAGGTTAAGCATTATCATTGTGCCCAGTAATATGAAACTCACAAAATAAATAGGTGCTGCAATCGGGTGAGCAGAAGGAACACGGGGCGCATCCGGGAAATTTTCATATCCGTAAATGTTTGAACCGAACACCTGAGTGTTCATGAAATCTATCCAGCCTTCAAGGGTAATGGTTTTGAATAGGGTCATCATTGTTGCTTCAAGACTTCCAAAATGCATCGGGTCATTCTGCCCGAAAAGGAATGTGCCAATCACAGCGTAAATATAGAACAGAAGGAATAGCAGAACTGCGACATAACTCATTGAAGGGATGCTCTTAAGCAGCGCGCCAACCAATATCTGCAGTTTAGGCAGTGCGCTTACCAGGCGGAATACCCTGAGTATTCTTGCAAGCCTGAGTACAGCTATGTAAGCTCCGCCAATTGGCAGGAAACACACTGCTACAATTACAAAATCAAATACATTCCAACCGTCGTAAAAAAATTCCCACGGTTTTGAGCCCTTGGCGGCAATTTTAAACAAGATCTCCAGTACAAAGATGTAAAGTATCATGCGGTCAAGCAGGTGAAGCAATCCGCCGCTGCTTTCAACTATACCGGGATATGTTTCAAGTCCAACAACAACGCCCGCGGCTAAAATTACTCCAACAATGAAATACTGGAATATTTTTGAATCAACAATTTTTCTGAAAAATTCTGCCATTAATTAAAAATTTAATTTTACGAATATATTTACAATGAAAAAAAGTTACAATTTAAATTTTGGTTAACAAAACAGAACAGGGCAGCGCCTTATCTGAATTTAAGCAGGTTAGAAAGAGCAAGTATTGCCGCGGTTTCACTTCGATACTTGCGTTTACCCATATCCAATATCTTAAATCCTTTGGCTGCCGCTGATTCGGTTTCTGCAGGTGTGAAACCACCTTCTGGACCTATAAAAATATCTATTGATCTTAAATCCCCCGGGATATCGTTCAGATGGATCCTGCCCGGCAATTCCTTTTCGTCCGCAATAAGCTTTAGCTCCGCGGCTGAATGCCTGAGAGCTTCAT
Organism: Ignavibacteria bacterium UBA2360; assembly: GCA_002344125.1. Taxonomy (GTDB): domain Bacteria; phylum Bacteroidota; class Ignavibacteria; order Tepidaquicellales; family OLB5; genus OLB5. Next base: position 43,455 of record DDTQ01000013.1, read on the forward strand.
CAAAACCAACAGGCTGAAATACTTCCGGAAGCAAGCAGCGCTGCGATTGTTTCATTGCCGATAAAGCAATTGATTGCCATCTTTCGGTCTTATTGGTGGTCTTGTTTATTGTATTTTCGGTAACAACTGTGTGTATTGAATTAACACCAAGTTCAACGGATTTCTCTATGGAAAATTCCAACCTATCCGGATTTTTGATCAGACTTTGGTACAGATTTATCCTGAGCTCAGGTTCATTCAGCATAAAGAAATTTTCTTTTATAGCGCATACTATTTCTTCTTTTGAAACGGAATTTATAAGACACTTATACAGGTTTCCTTCGCCATCGGTAACAAATATTTCTTCGCCTGATTGTTTACGCAGAACGCGCGCCAGATGTTTAGCTTCATCATCTGTTATCGTTAACTCTCCGGGGGTGATGTGTCTTTTCGGTGTGTAGTAGTATTCCATCCTAAAATTTAGCGGAAAGTGTTAAACCAAATTGTCCTACACTGGGTCTCGCTATCCGGAATACCCAGTCTGCTCTTACGATATATCCAAACGGGGCTATTAAATTCAGTCCTATACCCGCGCCTGAAGAGAATCGTTTATCCTTCAGTTTTTCATCCTTGTACCAAACAGTACCTATATCGTATATGAGGGTGAAGTATAAAGCATGTCTTAGATCAAGGTTTTTTATAATTGGCAGGTCTTTAACTATCATCATATCTTTACCTTTTATATATCTCGGGGTCAATATTGGGATCCTGATCTCATTATATATCGTAAAAATATTATCGCCTTCATATGCTTTGCCTTTCCATCCACGAATGTAATCATCGCTGTAACCAAGATATTTGTGGTCATAAACTGGAATCCTTGGACCCATCGATACACTGGTGTAGAGCTTTGAAGCCAGTGTGATGTAATACTTATTCTTGATCGTTACCGGAATAAAACTCTCGTTATCTATGGTAAACCTTCCGAAATCAACTTCCCTGTTCAATAAACCTGACCTGTGATACATTATCCTCGAGTTGAGACCTTTGGTCGCGAATTCATATATATCTCTGGAATCGAATGAAAGCCCGCCGCCAACAACCATGTATTTATCAACCCCGTCGGGTGAAAGGGTCCTGCCGGGTATATACTGCGTTACTCTGATGTGATTATATGCCAGATCTGTAAAAACAGAAAAATATCTTCCGAAATATCTTCCAAGCTTAAGCTCAGCTTTGTACTGGATATTTTCGTAGTTTACATCATTGTATGCAATTGTGTTTGAGCCGTTATCCTTGCCAACGGCTATCAGACTTTTATTCCTGTTCCTTTCCCATGCTCCGCCTATCCCTATGTACATATGCAGCTTATCACCAACCCAGGGCACAAAGTAATCTACGCTTACTGAAGGATTGTAAAACAACCTGAATCGGGCATTTAAACTTTCATTCCTTCCCCTGAAATTGTCCCATCTTATGCCCATGCTCACCCATAGTTTTTTCCATTCACCTTCTTCTATTCCTGCGCCGGGTCTGGGCAGAATATACCATCTTTCCTGAACATCTACATTCAATGCGATTTCCTTTTCTCCGTCAGGTATGGGGATAATATCTACTTTCGTGAAAAGTGCAAGGTTGTAAATACTTAAGAGGTCTTTGGAGTATTTTTCAAGTGTGAATTTACTTCCCTTTTTAAGGAGCATTTCACGGGTAATTATTTCATCCCTGGTAACCTTGTTGCCGGTTACAATAATATTGCTTACCGTAAGGTTTAAGGTATCAATTTTCAGAGAATTCTCTTCAAACTGCTTCTGCAATGAGTCACTTAGCTCTTCGCTAAACGGTTCTGTGTTGATCTGCGCGTACGAAATGAAAGGGAAGAGCAGAATTGCGGCAAATATATATTTCAAATTTCTCTGCTTGATGGTCTGCGTTATAAATTGTTTTTTTTCTTAAGTTCTAAAGCCTGCGGAAAATTCGGCACAGAAATGAGCGCAAGCTCGAGATATTTTTTAGCGTCCATGGGCCTGCCTGCGCTCAGCAGGTATGAAGCAGAAGCGGTCAGCATCATAGAGTATCCCCGCATCAAAGTTTCGTAGTAGTAATCTTTCGGTTCAGCGGGTGTAAACTTGAAATCGTAAACTGTATAATCAGCTACCGTGTTATTCACAACTTCGCTTTTAGGCACCAGCCTGAAAAGCAGCCCGTCTGGCAGGCGCACGTAATCCTGCGCGAATGGTTCATTTGTGTTCTGCTCAATTTCCCAGCTAACATAGCTCTTGCGCGAAGGATTATTTTTTACAAAACTCGTCATCAGCTCCTCAAAAAGCTTCATTATGTTGCGGGTATCGTAGGGAATATCATGCTCAAATTTATATAACTCAGGCAAAAATCTTTCAATTTCTGCGCGGGAATTATTGTAAACTTCAGGATAATTGTTTTCAAGGTACTTAAAGTACCAGCTTCTGCGAAGCAGTTCTTTATCAATAATTACAAGATCAGGACGAATTTTCTTTACGAACTGGTAGTACCAGCTTGCGGATACCCAGAAATCCCACTGCGAGGAAATAATTATACTGTTCGGCTCAGCGTTCTTGAAAACATTCATTGTGTATTCTTCAACAAAGTAGTTTCTGCTTTCATCGTTGCCTGCGTAATTTGTGCTTAACGCAAACAACGAAAAGAGAACTGCCGCAATACCAAACGCTGCGCGCTGTAAATTTGTTTTCAGCATTGCAGCAAGATTTGTATAGATAAATACTACCCCGAAACCCATCCATACCGCAATGGTTATATATGCAAGAAGGAAATACGAATAAATATCATTAATATCGTAATTGATAGAATAAAAGAGGCAGCCGAAAAATGTGAGCAAAGTAAAGTAATAGATCCGTGTATTGGATCGTGAAAGGAAATAAATACCAAGCAGTGAAAGCAGCACAAGGCCGGTGCCGAACTCATTCCACAGTGATGCGGTAAATTTGCCGAACTGAGTGTTTACAATATCAGCTGAGCCCGAGATAAGAAGGTAACCAAGCGCGCATACAATGATAAAGAATATAAAGTGCATTCCGGGCTTAAGATACTTCTGCTTAACCAGCCCGTATATAGCCAGGCCTACTGTCGTTCCCGTCAGCAGCAGAAATGCGGGTATTGAGCCTTTTGCGCTGAAGATCCAGACGGAAAATTGTTTACCTGTTACATGCCAGTAAAATCGCTCAAAGTTGTACGGATTGCCCCAGATGAATGTAGGGTTCATACTTGCGCGTATTGGAAGGTAAAGATACACTGAAAATCCTACAATAAAACATATTGCCATAAAACCCAAAAGCTTATATAAGCGTTGCTTATCGTAAAGATTTGCATAGAAGAATAATGTCAGACAAGCCGGGGCAAGTAAAATTGTTGTTAAGTGATTTGTGAACGAAAGTCCAAGTAAAAACGCGAATATGAGATAATATTTATTTTGTGTTATAAACCTGCTTTCCGGCATCCCGCGTTTTGTGCTCAGTATCGCTTTCAGGAAAACCAGCATTAACGTTACAAGGAAAAATACATGAAGTGGATAAACCTCCACGGAGTTTGCTGAATTCCAGTATGTCTTGCTGAAAGCAAGCGCAAGCGCTGAAAATCCCGCCACGGTATATACTATTATATCCGGAATTGCTGAGGCCTTTTCGTTTGCTGTTGGGGCAGGGGATTTAGCTCCTTTATTCTTAGGCAGCTTTGCTGCCGGCTTATCCTCAGATAAACTTCCGCTTTTAAAAACAAACTTCATAAACATATAGAACATGAATACCCCAAGCGAGCAGAAAAACGCGCTCATGAGATTCAGCCTGTAAATTTCACTCGAGCCTATGGGTAGTAGGGTAAATATGTGTCCTATTATAGTAAATAGCGGATAACCTGTGGGGTGCGCAATACCCAAAGTTGTGGCAACAGCGGCTAGCTCGCCGCTATCAATAAACCATACTGTCGGCGCTAGTGTCATAATATAGACCGTAAAGGCTATAATACCCGCAATTATCCCGTATATATAAGTAAACTTTTTCATCAATATTCTGCAAATATAGTTAGATTTATATTAATTTAAAGGCTATTCAAATTGTAACGGCACATATGTATGATTTCCTGCACCGGTGTTACGGGTCCGCGCTGACTGCATTGAGAGTTATACACAAACTTTTGTAGTCGAACCACTGTCAAAGCCAGTTCTGCGACTTTAAGGGTTCGTGCTTAAGTATCCGCAGAGGCTCTCCGAAAAAGGACTCTGCGCTATAAGTTTTTCCTCTCATTCCCAAACTCCGGTTTGGGAATGTTTGTATATCTCCAAGCTTTTGTAGTCGAACCCTTTTAGGGTTCGTGCCATGCCAACGAATTAACTTAAGCAAGCCTAAGTGTTCTCAATAACATTACATACTGATAAGCCGCGAAGCGGCGTAATATCTCAGCGATGGGCGAAGCCCATCGTAATTAACAAACCACAACCCTTAGCCCTGAAGGGGCGTAATACCAATACAAAACATGCCGTGTCGTCAAGTCGCGGCATGTTAAACTTTTGACATATCTTCCCCAAAAAAAAGACGACCCGATGGGTCGTCTCTACATGAAGCTTTTTTGCTTTTTGATTTTCAAGAAAATGTCTGTAGACATTTTCGCAGTCCCGCTTTAGCGGGATTATTACAATTTAATTCACATAAACCCCATCAAGTATCTGCCAATATAATCCGGCGGATTTTGATGCTGCATCCATAACATTTTTCTGATCTTCTTCAGTCTTGCAGGCTGCCATTATAGCATCAAGCTCAGCTTTGCTGTGATATATATCAGCTTCATGGTGAACAGCGAAGAACTCCAATGCTTTTTCGCTATCTATATTATAGAATTTCTTCAATCCGTCAATTTTAACCTGTGATACTTCGGGTATCTGTTTTTCGTAGCCAAATAAAGCCGCGAGTCCGACCCTATAGTCTTCATTTCTGCATAAGTCATAGAAGCCTTTAATTGACTTGTTAACTTTATCAGCCACTTCAACATTCTCTGCTTCTTCAACGCTTACGCCAAGTGAGTTTGCGAAGTTCATCCATAATGTTGGATGGTCGCTTATGCCTGTTTTGTAGCCATCTTCGTCCGCAATGTTTTCAACAAGCATTTTGCGGGTTTCGGTATCCATGCAGTTTGAGTGAACTGAGCTGACGAACATCGGGAAATGTTTCACAAAATGGTAATACTGCTTTGCGTATTCCTGAAGTTCGCCAATTGTAAGTTTACCCTCGTTCCACTTCTGGTAGAATGGATGTTTCAAGATACTTTTTTCTTCAAGAATTCTGTCTAATTCTTTGGTGAGCTGCGCGTTTGTCATCATTTGATATTTTCTCCTTGAATAACTTAAATTATTTACTAAAACTTGCTTTTTCTTATTGTTAATTGCTAATTGTTCATTGTTCATTGTTCATTGCTCATTGCAAACTGCTAAAGCCCTTTCACATACTTAGCAGCCGCGTCAATTTCTTCATCGGTAATTTTGCCTTTCAAGAAAATGCGTAGCATTTTCGAAGTCCCGCTTTAGCGGGAAACATAAATACTCTTGCTAAAGCCCTTTCACATACTTAGCTGCCGCATCAATTTCTTCATCGGTAATTTTGCCTTTAAACGAAGGCATATCCTCATCATCATCTGTTTTGCCTTTCTTGCCGTTTTCTATTATCTGCTTAAGCTGATTTGTGCTCTTGCCTTTGGTTTCGCTTGATGTCAGATCGGGCACTCCTTCAAGCTTACCTTTACCATCTTTACCGTGGCATTTGGCGCATTTTTTTGACCATGTTGCGGTAAAATCAACCTTAGGAGCTTCATCCTGCTTAACTTCTTCCTTTTTCTTTTCTTCTTCTTCTTTCTTTTTCTTCTCTTCCTCTTTCTTCTTTTCTTCTTCCTTTTTCTTATCATCGGCTGAAACAGAATCCTTTTTTACCTCCTGCTGCTGGCTCTGCTGCTGGGTTTGCTGTTGAGTAATACTCTGCTGCTGAGGTTTGTTTGTATCAAGTGTTGTAGTTGTTGTCTCTTCCTTTTTGCCGCAGGATTGTATCAAAAACGCTCCGCAAACAAATACGCTGAGTACGATGAAGGTTAAGAATTTAGCTCTCATGGAATGATTCCTGTAATGTAAAATAGTTATTGAATGTATGCTTAATTTAAGTAACAGCCTGATAATATTCAATGCAAAGATAAAATCAATTATCTGCCGGTTGTGCAGGTGTTGTTTTTAGATCATATTTATAATTTAAAGCAGTTTGATCCTCTATTCAAAAATTCCTGAATATAAAAGCCCAAAATTAAAAATTTAATTTTTAAACAGTTTCTTTTAATTATTTTTTAACTAAATTTGATTCAATTCCAAACAATTTATAAGTAAGTTACTGTTCAATTTATGTATCTGATAATACTAGGTCCCCCGGGCGCGGGGAAAGGGACTCAATCGATCCTTATTGCCGAAAAGATGGGCTTGAAACATTTATCCACCGGAGAGATCCTCCGTAAGGCTGTCACAGATGGCACACCGCTGGGTCTAAAGGCTAAGGAAGTTATGGACTCAGGTAACCTTGTTTCCGATGAGATAATGGTTGGGATTATTAAAGATGCAATATCAGATGATATTGCCAGAAAAGGTTTCATCCTTGATGGTTTTCCCAGAACAATAGAGCAGGCCAGGGAGTTAGATAAGATAATGGATTCACTTGGTTATAATTCAGCTAAAGTCATAAATATTACGCTTGATGACGAAGAGCTTGTCAGGAGAATGCTCGGCAGGGGAAGGAAAGATGATACTGAAGAGACCATTAAGAACAGGCTAAAGGTTTACAAAGATCAGACAGCACCTGTAAAGGAACATTATAGCTCAAAATCAGCTGTTTTTGATATTTACGGAATAGGCAGTATTAGTGAAATAAATGATAAGATACTTGAAGTGCTCCAATGATCATTCAACTGTATGATATAAATATTTCATGTAGCTGATTCGGTTAAGGAGGCATGTAATTTTCTCTTTAATATTAGTTAAAAAACATCAATATTTGATTGCATTAAATGAAAAATCAGTTTATCTTTGCCATTAGACAATCCAAATTATTAATATCTACTATAATAAATTATGAGTTCACACATTAAAGAGTCATCTTTACAGGATGGAAAAATTCAGGTTTTGAAGCTAAAAGGTAATTTTGTAGGCGGTGATGAAACTGATGAACTGCAGAATACCATAAAAAAGCTTTCCGAAGAAGGCAATTTGAAACTTGTAATTGATCTTGGTGAAGTATCATACTTAAACAGTTCTGCTTTGGGAGTCCTTATATCAGCTCACGCGAATTATACCAAAAGAGAAGGCAAAGTTAAACTTTGCCAGCTAAACAAAAATTTAGAGAATTTATTTGTTATTACAAAACTCAGTCTGATTTTTGATACCTACCCGTCAGAAATGGAAGCTGTTGCATCATTTTCAGATTAAATAAAAATACTAAGAAAAAGAAACTCAATAATCTATTGGAGGAATAACTTAACTATGAAACAATCCGTTTTTATCACAATCGTATTGGTAGTTGCTTTAGTAGTATCATTCGCAGTATTCCAGTTTGTATTCGGCAGCCCGAATAATTTCAAGGGCGGCGATACAGTTGCAGGAACTCCTATAAACGTATTCGGCCAGATCTATAAAGGCGGACCCGTTGTTATAGCGCTTATGACCATCAGTATCATGGTTATAACATTTATTATAGAAAGACAATTATCACTTGGCAAAGCTAAAGGCAGAGGCCCTATTGAACCATTTGTTAAAAAAGTCCAGACGCTTGTTATGGATAACGATATAGATGGAGCAATTGCAGAGTGCAATAAGCAAAAGGGGTCGCTGGCCAATGTACTGCGGCTGGCGCTGGAACGCTACAATGTGGTTAAAGATGACCCCATTGACGGCGAAAAGAAAATGGCGGAAGTACAGCGCGCCATTGAAGAAGCTATGATGCTTGAAGTTCCTCTTTTAGAAAGAAATTTAGTCGCGCTTTCAACTATCGCTTCAATTTCTGTGTTAGTGGGTCTTTTCGGTACGGTACTTGGTATGATTCGTTCCTTCCAGGCGCTTGCTACCGCTGGTACACCTAACGCTACAGAACTTTCAACAGGTATTTCTGAAGCGCTTATCAATACTGCCTTCGGTATCTTTGGTGCTATTGTTGCTATTATTGGTTATAACTACTTTGCAACCAGAGTAAGTAATTTCACATACATGATTGATGAAGCTACTTACAACATTATGCAGATACTTACAGTTAAATCAAAATAAAACAATTTCAATTAAAGAAACTATTTACTGAAAATTTTAGTGAAAAAGGTAGAATAATATGTCAGCAGTCAAAAGACGCAGACCAGCGGCACAATCGATCGATATGACGCCATATGTTGACGTGATAATGCTTATATTGACGTTCTTTATATTGACAGCGCAGTTTAAAGCTGAACTTGCAGAAGATATACAGGTTAAGCTTCCTAATTCAGGCAATGATACTACAAAACTGCCTGAGAGGAATGTTATGACGCTTGTTATCAATAAGTTTGGCGATATCTTTGCGGATGTTGATAACATCAATGTAAGAGAAGACGTCCTTGGTGATCCTATCGGGCTTGCTGCTTTTCATCCTGACAGCACATCCCAGCCGGGCTGGACAAATCCCGCAAATCTGAATGATAAAGGGGAAATGAAAAGACCCATCATTGCTTTTAATGACAGGGAAAAGTTCAAAAAACTTTTGATCGATTTCCGGCTTTCTTCAAAAAGTAATGTCGGCAAAGATCTCAGGATTGTGGTAAAGGGCGATAAGGAAGCAGATATTGGTGCGGTACAGGACCTGATGGAAATACTCAAGGAAACCAAAAATACAAGGTTCTCTTTTGTTACAGATCTTGAAACCGATGAAGTGAAAAAGTAATTTTCTTTTTAGAAGTCTAATAATAAAAGTATATTGCTGTTCTGCATACTGAATGTAGAACAGCTACCAGGAGAAATATATTATGGCAAGTGTTGAACCAGCCGATGGCGGCGAACAACGGGGCCGGAAAAAGAATAAATGGCAGCAAAGGAAGCGCGTCGGGTTCCATATTGATATGACGCCGTACGTGGATGTTATCATGCTTCTTTTGACGTTCTTTATTATGACATCAACATTGAACCAGCCGCAGGTTATGCAGATCAACCTGCCCAAGGGCGATGAAAAAATTGATGTTGTAAAAGTAGATATGGGTAATGTTGTTTTCGTCAGGATATCTGAAAAAGGCAACATAGGGCTTTCCAAAGGAAAATCCGACGGCACAGAAGAGCAGCCGGTAAAAGTGAATCTCGAGCAGATGAGAGCATACCTGGAAAGCTGGGGAACGCAAAATAAGGATATGATAATGATCCTTAAGTTCCACCGAAAAGCAAAATATGATATGATGATATCTGTGCTTGATGAGATAAACCGGGCAGCTATCGAAAAGCGATACAGCTTTTCAAAGATGGAAGAGCCTGATTTCAAGGTTCTCGAAGTTATTGGCGGATAGAAAAGAGCAGCTTCACCCTGAACTCTTGATGCCGAAGTTTTAACGCAGGCAGTTGTCAAAGGGTCCTCACCAAAAGCTAATGGCTGACGATGTTTCTGCACATACATTAGTCGCAGGGTGAAATAGAATATTTGCTTCACAGCTTCACGGATTGTTTCAAAATACTAAAGGGCATTCTATAAAAATAGGATGCCCTTTTTGCTTGTAAATCTATACTTACAAGAAAAAGATACAAATTCCCCCTAAATAGGGGGACGGGATCTACGGGATTGGTAATAATGACAATCGTACATATGATACATCAACCATAAATCTGAGATGGGGATTTAGAAGTTTCTCCGACCCCGCAGAATCTCCTGAAAGGGACTCTGCGGAATTACAAACCCTTTCAGAATTTCAATCCTAAACAACAACAAATCCGAATATGATCTTCATTTTTTCACCAAATATCAAAACGAATAATCATATATTTGTATATGAATTCTAAAGTGCTTATTATTGATGACGAACCGGCGATCAGAAGCCTGCTTGAAAGGATACTCACACTTGACGGTTTCGCTGTTATCACAGCCGCTGATTTCGCATCGGGAATCGCACTTGCCGAAAAGGAAAATATCGCAGTCATTCTAACCGATGTAAAGCTGCCTGACGGCAGCGGAATTGAACTTACCAGAAAGATTAAATCCGCGTACCCTGATATTGAAATAATAGTAATTACAGCATTCGGGCAGATAAAAGACGGCGTAGAAGCAATGAAAAACGGGGCATTCGATTACCTCGTAAAAGGAGATGATGACGATAAGCTTCCGCTCACGGTAAAACGCGCTTATGAAAAAGCCATGATGCACCGTGAAGTTAAAGAGCTCCGCAGCCGCATTGATTCAAAGTACGCATTCAGCAAAATTATCGGCAAATCAAAAAAAATATCAGAAGCTATTGAATTTGCCATTAAAGCTGCGCCAACGGATACAACAGTATTGCTTCTCGGTGAAACCGGAACAGGCAAGGAGCTATTCGCTCAGGCTATTCATAATTCAAGCAAACGCAGCGCTAAAAAATTTATAGCGATAAACTGCGGCGCAATACCTAAGGACCTTCAGGAATCGGAATTCTTCGGTCACAAAAAGGGTGCGTTCACCGGCGCAGTGAGTGATAAAAAAGGTTACTTCGAAGAAGCAAATGGCGGTACGATATTTCTCGATGAAGTTGGCGAAATGTCCCAGCAGACCCAAGCAAAGCTTCTGCGCACCATTGAAGAAAAAACGTACCTGCGCGTGGGTGACCCCAAAGAGCATACCCTTGATATAAGAATAATTGCAGCCACCAATCGTGACCTGAAAACAGCAATTGCTGATGGTACTTTCCGTGAGGATCTTTACTACAGGCTGAATACATTTACAATTCATCTGCCTTCACTTGCTGAAAGACCTGATGACCTGGATATCCTGATAAATTATTTTGTGGAATATTACTCTGAGAAACTTGAAAAGAAGATAGATACCGTTAGAGCGGATTTTGCTGATACCCTGAAGTCATACAGATTTAAAGGAAATATCAGAGAACTTAAAAATATCATCGAGCGCGCTGTAATACTTGCAGGTAATAGCCAGCTTACAAAGGATCTTCTTCCGGAAGAATATTCAGGTTCAAAATCCGGCAGCACGGAACACTCTCTTGAAAGCGTTGAGAAAGCGCATATTCTCAAAACCTTAAACGACTTCCACGGCAACAAGACACATACCGCAAAAGCTCTTGGCATCGGCACTGTTACCCTTTACCGCAAACTTAAAGAATACGGTATAGAATAACCCTTTGAAACTGTTTTTTATCCCTTTCAAATTGATATATAACCATTTCATTTTGAAACACTATTGCCTGAAAATCCATTGATTTTGAGCTGGAAATGCTGTGACTTTCGGCACGGTAATTGCAATAACTTATGTAAAAAATAATCGGAAATGGATACAACATATTTAATTTCATTTTTTACAGTTCTTGCATTTTTCATTTTCATTATTACAACTATTTCAAAAGCGCAGAATAATAAAAAAGTGAAAGAATTACATTACAAATCTATGCCAATCAACAAATCAAGAACAATTATATGGAAGTAATGACGATCGTTTTAATGCTGTTAACCGGATTGCTTTTTTTCGGTATATTTTTCTTTATTACGGATAAGGGGGAGGGAATACTTTGACTATTCTGTTCATTATCAGTCTTGCAGTATTTGTCTATCTCATTTATTCATTAATTAAAGCAGAAAGGTTTTAGTTCTAAATGGAATATCTTTATTCTGCAATAATTATTCTTGTAACAATATTACTTGCCGTACCGCTTGGCAGGTATATTTCAAAAGTTTTTAAAGGTGAAAAGACTTTTCTTGATCTCTTTGAACCCCTTGATAAGCTGATATTCAAAGCCAGCGGGATAAACCCGCTTGCGGAAATGGACTGGAAGCAGAACCTGAAAGCTTTGCTGACTATCAATTTAGTTTGGTTTATCTGGATAATGTTCGTGCTTCTTACCCAGAGATGGCATCCGTTCTGGAATCCGGATAATATGCTCTCTATGGAACCCACGCAGGCTTTTAATACTGCTGTTAGTTTTGTAACAAACACAAATCTTCAGCACTATTCCGGTGAAACGGGCGCTTCATATTTCTCGCAGCTTCTGGCACTGGTATTCCTTCAGTTTGTATCTGCCGGCACAGGTATAGCAGCGCTTGCGCTGCTTTATAAAGGACTTGCTAACAGGTCAACCAGAAATCTGGGTAATTTTTACTACCATTTAGTAAGAGCCTGCACAAGAATACTGCTTCCTCTTTCAATAGTATTGGCACTTTTATTGCTCCTGAACCAGTCGCCAATGACATTCAAAGGATCTGAAACTATTGTAACTCTGCAGGGCGATACAGTAAGCGTTGCACGCGGACCCGTTGCTGCAATGGTAGCAATTAAACAGCTTGGCACAAACGGCGGCGGATTTTTCGGTCCAAACTCAACACACCCGTTCGAAAATCCGAACGGCATTACAAATGCCGCTGAAAATTCAGCAATTCTTCTGATCCCAATAGCTATGGTATTTGCTTTAGGGTACTACCTGAACAGAAAGAAACTTTCATACATTATCATGGCTGTTATGAGTGCCGGGTATTTAATGCTGCTTATTCCGACAATTGTGCAGGAAACAGGCGGCAACCCGATGATAACACAAATGGGTATTGTGCAGTCACAGGGCAGCATGGAAGGCAAGGAAGCCAGGTTTGGACCCGTGCTTTCAGCCCTTTGGTCTATCAGTACTACGGTAACTTCAAACGGTTCAGTAAACTCCATGCAAGATAGCTTCACAGCCTTATCAGGCGCCTTCCAGATGATGGGAATGCAGCTTAATGCATTTTATGGCGGTGTGGGGGTTGGATTCATTAATATGTTCATCTTCATGATAATCGCTGTGTTTATTTCCGGCCTTATGGTTGGCAGAACGCCTGAATTTTTAGGGAAAAAGATCGAAGTACGTGAAGTTAAAATTGCAATTCTGGTTGCATTACTGCACCCGCTGTTAATTTTGGGCGGTACGGCGCTCGCATCACACACGTGGATGGTAACCGAAAATCCCGGGGAAGTTTTGAAATGGCTCAATAATCCCGGCTTCCACGGATTCAGTGAAATGTTGTATGAATTCACTTCCGCATCGGCAAATAACGGCTCGGGATTTGAAGGACTTGGTGATAATACACCGTTCTGGAATATTTCAGCAGGTGTAGCGATGCTGCTGGGCAGGTATATTCCTATAATCGGACCTATAATGATAGCCGGGCTTCTTTCACAAAAAAAATATATACCTGAATCAGCGGGAACACTTAAGCTTGATTCCGGAATGTTTGGAGTGATGTTGTTTGCTGTGATACTCATCGTTGGCGCACTTTTGTTTATACCTGCACTTTTGCTGGGACCTGTTTCAGAATACTTAACAACTATAAGATAGATAAGAGGATTTAATTAACATATGTCTAAACATCCTAGAGTATCAAAGTTATTTCAGAAAGAGCTTGTAGCCGAAGCGTTCAAACAGTCATTTGTAAAGCTGAACCCGGCTGTGATGATAAAGAACCCCGTGATGTTCGTTGTTGAGCTTGGCACGATCATAATGCTTGTTATGAGCTTTTATTTACTGGCAAAGCCCGATGCAGTGCAGGGAAGTTTTGGCTATAATCTGGCAATTACACTGGTGCTATTCATAACTGTGCTGTTCGCGAATTTTGCTGAGGCTTTAGCGGAAGCAAGGGGCAAGGCACAGGCTGAAACGCTTCGCAGAACGAGGCAGGAAACACCGGCGAATGTTTTAATGCCGGGTGGTGAACTGAAAAAAGTAATGTCTTCTGACCTGAAAAAGGGTGATGTGTTCGTTGCAGAGGCTGGTGAAATTATTGCTGCAGATGGCGAAATAATCGAAGGTATTGCTACAATTGATGAATCAGCAATTACAGGTGAATCAGCACCGGTTATCCGCGAAGCAGGCGGCGACCGCTCAGGTGTTACCGGCGGTACAAAAGTACTAACTGATTTTATAAAAGTACAGGTAACTACCGAAAAAGGTGATTCATTTTTAGATAAGATGATAACACTTGTTGAAGGCGCAAAAAGACAAAAAACGCCCAACGAGATAGCGTTAACAATTCTGCTTTCAGGTTTCACTTTAATGTTCTTGATTGTTACTGTAACCCTTGAGCCATTTGCGCGCTATGCCAATACAACTGTAGCGATTGCATCGCTGATATCGTTATTTGTCTGTCTGATACCTACTACCATAGGCGGATTGCTTTCAGCAATTGGCATTGCCGGTATGGATAGAGCTTTAAGGGCTAACATCATAGCAAAATCAGGCAGGGCAGTTGAAACTGCCGGTGATATTGATACACTGCTGCTGGATAAGACCGGTACTATCACAATTGGTAACCGTAAGGCAACGAATTTTTACAATGTAAACGGAATGCCAGATAGCGATTTTATAAAATACTGCGTAATGAGCTCTATTGCAGATGAAACACCTGAAGGGAAATCGATACTTGAGCTTGCTAAAAAAAGCAACATTGAAGTTGATGTAAATAACCACAAGAATGATACGTTTATAAAATTCACTGCACAGACAAGGATGAGCGGATTAGATACTAAAAGCGGCCTTTCGGTACGCAAAGGTTCAATTGATACTATCAGAAATCTAGTGCAATCAGGTGGAAGTTCTATTCCGGTGAATATGCAGAAGATAGTCGACGAGATCGCATCAAATGGCGGCACGCCGCTTGCTGTTGCAGTAAACGGCGAAGCCGCAGGTGTGATCCAGCTTGAAGATATTATCAAAACCGGTATACAGGAAAGATTTGAAAGACTTCGTAAGATGGGTGTAAAGACCGTTATGGTAACAGGCGATAACCCGCTAACAGCAAAATTCATTGCCGGTAAAGCCGGCGTTGATGATTTCATAGCTGAGGCAAAACCTGAAGATAAAGTGAATTACATTAAGAGCGAACAAAATTCAGGTAAACTCGTTGCTATGATGGGAGATGGCACCAATGACTCGCCCGCATTGGCGCAGGCCGATGTTGGAGTGGCAATGAATTCCGGTACACAGGCAGCCAAAGAAGCCGGTAATATGGTAGATCTTGATAACGACCCCACTAAGCTGATTGAAGTAGTTGAAATCGGCAAACAGCTCTTAATTACAAGAGGCGCATTAACAACATTTTCAATTGCAAATGATGTTGCCAAGTATTTCGCCATTGTTCCTGCCCTTTTCATCGCTTCTATCCCGCAATTGCAGGTGCTCAATATTATGGGCCTTACTTCACCAGGCTCTGCAATACTTTCTGCTGTTATATTTAATGCCATAATTATCCCGATATTAATTCCGCTTGCTTTAAAGGGTGTAGCCTACAGACCATTAGGGGCCGAATCACTGCTTGCAAGGAACCTGTTTATCTACGGTCTTGGCGGAGTAATTGTACCTTTTGCAGGTATTAAACTGATTGATGTACTATTAACAATTTTTAACTTAGTCTAACTTAAATAAAATGATAAAAAATCTAAAGAGTTCGCTCATCTTAACCGTAATACTAATTCTAATGTTCGGTGTTGTTTACCCGCTGGGAATATATACAATAGGATTGGTGTTGCCTTCAAATTCAGTTGGTTCGCCAATTGTCAGAGGTGGCAGAACAATCGGATTTGAAAATATCGGGCAAAGTTTCACTGATGACAAGTACTTCTGGGGCAGACCCTCTGCAGTAAACTACAATGCTGCATCTACAGGCGGCTCAAATAAAGGACCCACAAACCCCGATTACCTGGCTGAAGTGCAGGCAAGGATTGATACTTTCCTTGTTCATAACCCGGGAGTGAAGAAGGATGAAATTCCATCTGACCTGGTAACAGCTTCGGGCTCGGGTATTGATCCCAATATTACGCCAAACTCCGCCTACATACAGGTAAAAAGGATTGCTGTTGTGCGGAATTTGCCTGAAGCACATATAAAAGCACTGGTTGATCAAAGCATTGAAAATACAGTGTTGGGTATGCCTGTTATAAATGTACTTAAACTGAATTTAAAACTTGATGAATTAAAATAAACAGATCAAATTGAAAATGTCCTGCGCTGCAATAACACACCCCGTCTTTTCGGCTACCGCCGAACAGATACCCCTCTCAAAAGGAGGATTTTTATCCTTAATTCTCCTCTTGAGAGGGGAGGGGGCGTAGCGGAATGCTTGTCCCGCCTTGGCGGGAGGGTGTGTTACTTACTTTTTTAAATTAAAATAATTTAACAAATGATCACATTAAAAATGAAAAACCACGATATTGATCATTATGAATCACTAATTGAAATGCTCCCGGTGATAATAACACTATTGGGAGTACTAATAGCGAACATTTTATATTTTATCTATGACTAATTGTGGGATAAAATTCAAATATTTGATTAAATACCGGTATAGGAATAGAATTTTAGCTTTAAAGCAAAAATAAATTAAGATATTATGGTAGCTCCGCAGGGTATAAATCCCGCGGAGTTTCACCGTTTATAGATGGTTAATCCAATTGATCTGAAATACGACGCCACAGGGCAGAATTTCTTCCAGCTCATTCAGAAGGGAAGACGGGGGAGCCTTAAGATCTATATCGGGCTTGCCGCCGGGGTTGGTAAAACTTACCGTATGCTGCAGGAAGCACACCAGCTGATGGCCGCAGGAATTGATGCAGCCATTGGATATATTGAAACGCACGGCAGGGCTGAAACTGAAAAACTTGTTCAGGGAATTCCATTAATACCCCGGAAACAGATCTTTTATAAAGGCAAAGAGCTTGAGGAAATGGATATTGATGCGATACTTTTGCGCAGACCCGAAGTTGTGATAGTTGATGAGCTAGCGCATACAAATGCGCCGGGCAGCAGGAATGAAAAACGTTACCAGGATGTTGAAGAATTGCTGAATAACGGAATTAATGTCATAAGTGCCATTAACATCCAGCATATTGAAAGCCTGAACAACTTAGTTGCCGGTATAACAAAAATTAAGGTGGCTGAAACTGTTCCCGATAAAATTGTTGGTTTAGCCGATGAAGTAGTGAATATTGATCTCACCGCTGATGAACTGATACAAAGACTGAAAGACGGCAAAATATACAAAAGTGATAAGATCCAGTCAGCCCTTGCGAATTTTTTCAAGCGCGAACACCTCCTTCAGCTGCGGGAGCTTGCACTCAGGGAAGTTGCCAACGCTGTTGAAAAGAAGATAAATTCAGAAGTTACTTCTAAGGACAGGGTTCCCGATGAAACTATACTTGTTTGTCTGGGCAGCGACCCTGAAAAAAATGAAAAGCTTATCCGGAGAAGTGCGAGAATATCTGAGAGGTTTGAACAAAAATGGTTCACGCTTTATGTAGATACACCTGATAACTCATTCGAAAATATAGACCTGAAGCTTCAGCGCTACCTGATAAATAATTTTAAGATGGCAACAGAAATGGGAGGTATCAGTGAGAAGGTAAGTGCGCCTGATGTAATAACAGGTATAATTGAGTTTGCCAATGAAAAGAATATCACTAAAATTGTTCTTGGTAAACCTGCCAAAAAAGGATACCTGAAAAAAATTATCACTACGCCGATTGTTGATAAACTCATTGAAGCGGTTTCCAAGGAAGAACGGGATTATGATATTGAAATTATTGCTTAAAATATAATTCAAGTTATGAAAATTAAGCTGAAAACTCTTTTTCTGCTGGGATATTTGCTGATGGGAGCAGTTGTTCTGCTTCTGGGTTTCACCGGCATATATTTTATTGAAAAACTTTCCAATACGCCTGATAAAATATTAAAGGATAATTACGGTAGTATAATAGCAGCTCAAAATATGATCGATGAGCTTGATAACATGGATAATGCAATTATTATCTATGTTTCGGGCAAGCCGGATAAAAATTTGGCGGATTCATTATTTACTTCGGCAAGAGATAACTATTTTTTTAATCTGAAAAAATGCGAAAGCAATATTACCGAGCCCGGCGAAACAGATCTAACGGCTGATATCAGAAAAAAAACCGAACATTACATCTGGTCATATGAGCAGAACAGGTCGTCTCTTAATAACATTTTAGCATATGATTCTGTTATTGCCCCCCAGTATACTCTGCTGAAAAAATCCTGTTATGAACTTCTCAATCTTAATCATAAAGGAATGCTTAACAGGCGCGATGAAACAGTTAAAATTTCCGGGAGCGCCGAGCTGTATATGATGGTAATTTCAGCTTTATCTCTGATTATCGTGCTGATAGCTATTGTCAAAGTACCGTCACTTATTGTAAATCCCGTTAATGAATTCATACGCAAAGTTGAAGCTATTGCCGAAAAACGATATTCTGAAAGGGTTGGAATTAATTCAGGCAGTGAGCTGGGTAAGCTTGCTCTTTCGTTCAATAATATGGCATCCAGGCTGGAGGAGTATGAAAAGAGTAATATAGAAATGCTCATTGCCGAAAAGAAACGCGCTGAAGCAATTGTTAAGAGCATGATCGACGGCATAATTGTTCTTAACGAAAATTATGATGTAATACTTGTAAATAATATCGGTACAGAGCTTCTGGGATTATCTGAATCAGCGCTCATTGGAAAAAATATGCTGGAAGTATCCCACACAAACAGTCTTGTAAAGAATATAACTGATGATTTTGCAGGGCATGATAAAGAAAAAGGCAACCTGAATTACATTAGGATTGTATTCCGTGAAAGGGAGGAATATTTTCTGAAAGAAATTCTTAATGTAACCGATGAAAACATTCCGCAAAAGACCCTGGGTTATATTATAATCTTAAAAAATGTCACTGGATTCAAAGAACTTGATGAATTAAAAAGCGGCTTTGTGGCAACAGTATCTCACGAACTGCGCACGCCCCTCTCGGCAATGAATATGAGCCTTCGGCTGCTGCAGGATGAGCGTATTGGCTCAATGAACGATGAGCAGAAGCGAATTACTTCCGCTATGAAGGATGAAGTAAAGAGACTGCTAAAGCTTGTAAATGAACTGCTTGACCTTTCAAGAATTGAATCAGGAAGCGAAATACTTAAATACAGGGAAGTAAAGGCAGATGAGCTTGTTGATGCCGCGATTACGCCAATGCTGCTGCAATTTGAGCAGAAGAATATTGAGCTTGTTACCGAAATTGAACCGGATCTTCCGGGATTGAAAGTTGACGCCAACAAAATTGCATGGGTAATGATAAACCTGCTCAATAATGCCGTTAGGTATTCAGCTGATAGCGGACAAATAATCCTGAAGGTACGCAAAGATACCGGCAAAGTGATATTTTCTGTGAAGGACCACGGCTCCGGAATAGAGCCGCAATACCTGAGCAGGATTTTCGAAAAGTTCGTGCAGGTGAAATCAAGAAATATTGAAAGTATAAATAAAGGTGTGGGCTTGGGACTCGCTATTTCAAAAGAATTTGTTAATGCCCACGGAGGTGATATCTGGGTGAAGAGTGAAATTGGAGAGGGTAGTGAATTCAGCTTTTCGATTCCGGTAAACTAACTATTCCCGCGCTGTGCCTGCCTTCAATCCTCGCAAAGTCTCCTGAAAGGGACTCTGCTGAGCTGTAAAATTCCCCCTTTAAAAGGGGGACGGGATCTACGGGATTAGTAATAATGACAATCGTACATAGGTTGTANNGGCGTAAATCTGAGATGGGGATTTTGAAGTTTCTCCGTCCCCGCAGAGTCTCCTGAAAGTGACTCTACTGAACTATAAAATTCCCCCTTGAAAAGGGGGACGGGATCTACGGGATTGGTAACAATGACAATCGTACATAGGTTGTATCCGGCGTAAATCTGAGATGGGGATTTAGAAGATCCATAAAGTCCGAAAGTTTCTACTCCCCACTTTCAAAGCCAGTTGTAGTACAAACATCCGTTTGCTTCTGAACAAGGGGTTGTAACCCCTTGTCCTTAGACACAGAGTCCCCTAAAAGATCGCAGCCAGATTTACTTCATCGATCAATCCGAATACTTTGCTTACTATATTATTAAGTCCAGCGAAATACTGCGCTGTCATTGCAAGACAGTTAACAAAGATCAATGTGTAAACAGCGGCCCAGAACAAATGTTTAATGATGGTCATTTTAACGCTCCTTTTAAAAATATTTAACAATACTTTTAATAGTAAACCCTACAGGTTTACATGGAGTTGTTTCTGGTCTGTTACTATATGTTAAAAGTTGTAACGGGTTTAGGTGTTCTAATTATTTGAAGTGTTATATGAAAGAATTGTGCGGTTATGATGTTTCACCTTTTGCTGTTTAAATATCTCTTCAGCCAGCTAAGGTCGTAAATTAGAGTTGTTAAATTAACCATGGCAGTTCTGGAAAGCGTTAAATATTTTTCTTCCATAGCTTTGCGGTCTTCTTCCTCAGCGTCTAATAACAGGTCACGGAGGTAGTTTGTAAACTTCACCATATTGGCTTTGTATTCAGCCATAATTTTTCCGCGCGCTTCTTCTGCCGAAGGCGGCTCCTGACCGTTTTCACCAGGTTTTTTCTGTGTAGTTATCGCGACATTGCTCTGCAGTATCTTTCCAAGTCCGTTGAGATATTTGGCTGCAAACTGAAGATCATAAAACAACTTATCCTTACCGGATTTATCGGCAACTTCTATCAATACCATCATTTCAGGCACATTTTTCAGTTTATTGCCTGAATAGAGATAAAGTTCTTCTATTTCCTTTTTTGTTTTATCTGAAATTTTCATTGTTTTCCGTCTTTGATGAGTCTCTTGAAGGGGGCTCTACGCTGAACCAAGATGATTCATGTTTTCATCCCCCTTCGTATGAATGGGGACGGTATCTTTCATTTCAGTTCTTCAGCGATTTTTCCTGATTCTCAAATACCGTAAATATGCAAAGGGGTTTGCTGCTATATCAAAACTTCATCTTTACTTTCATACACATATCGCAGCATCTTTTCGTAAGCTTCTGTCATACTAACATTTCTTCTGCTCATAGAAATTCGCGCTGTACTGATCGCCTTTTCAATTTCGTAAGAAATTACTTCTTTGTTTGAAGCGTCTTCCCAGCTAAATGAGTTTATTCTTTTGTTATGGTATCCGGCTCCATACAGATTTGAAGAAATGCCCACCATTGTACCGGTATTAAGCATAGTTTGAATGCCGGTTTTAGTGTGATCGCCAATTATACTGCCCAGGAAAATTGAATTGGTGTTAATTTTCTCGTCGTTTATATTCAGCACAATTTTGGAATAATTATTCTTTAAATTGCTTGTTGTTGTGCCAGCGCCAAGATTCACCCATTCACATAAATAACTGTGACCCAAAAACCCGTAATGCTGTTTATTAACATATGAGTGCAGTATTGAACATGTGATCTCTCCGGATACCTTGCAGTTGCCGCCAATCCGCAAAGGACCGTATAACTGCGAGCCTGCTCTGATAGTACTGCCTTCTCCAATGTAAACCGGGCCTTTGATATACACAAAAGGCTCAATGGTGGTATTATCACCTATTAGTATCCTGCCTGCTGATGTATCAAAAACTACATTTTTGCCTATGCTGCATTTTTTGCCGAGTTGAAGCTTTTTCTTACCCTTCACTTTTAGGTTCAGGTCATAATTCAACTGTTCCTCGTTGTACAGTATCAGATCAGATGGATAATTTATCAGCCTGTAGCTATCGGATTCAATTTTGTTAAGTCCCAGCCATTCAACATCAGCGTACGATATCAGGTTATCGTCATCAGGATTTACAATTTCTTTATACTGCTGAACTTTTTCTTTGGTAAGGTGAAATGCTATAATTACTTTGTTCTGAAGTATTGCAGTGTTGTTTTCCTTTTTGAATAACTTCGTAATGGCTTTAAGTTCCTCGGCTTTGAAAACAACCCGTGAATTAAAAAATATACATTCGCCTTCGGCAAGCATATTAATTGCTGCCTTCGGGAATTTTTCAGTGAGGTATGGTGCTATGTATTTCCTTGAGTGGAGTGTGAGGGGAGTCTTAGCAGGGAAAAAATTTGCAATTTTTTCCAGCAGTGTATCTGTGCCGCAAATTAACTGGGATGTATGCCTTAAAAAATTTATAGGGGCTAAGCGTGTAATAAAAAGATCCTCAAATATACAGGTATTCATAATTTGAATTGATATTTGAGGATCATTAAATAATTATAATTTAGTAAAGCCGCATTCTGGCTTTATAATATATGAACTATGATGCTGTTTCTTCGGCTTTAACTTCTTCAGTTTTTACTTCAGCGGTAACCGGTTTCTTTTTCGCGAATTTACGGTTAAATTTCTCTACACGTCCTGCGCTATCTACCAGTTTCTGTTTTCCGGTAAAGAACGGGTGGCACATTGAGCATATTTCCACTTTTATCTGAGGTACTGTTGAGCGTGTTGTGAATAAAACGCCGCGGTTTTCACCGCAGTTGCATATTACGTCACATTTCATATATTTTGGGTGCGTTCCCTTTTTCATGGTTCGTTTTGTCCTGTTCCTTGTATATAATGATATTAAAGACTACAAATATACAAATTTCATTGAAATTTTGCAATTAATTAATTGATTGTTGTGACATTTTTGCTTATTTTTGCTTAAAATCAATAAAATTCCGTGTACGTTGGGTTTGAATTTATGTGTTTTTGCCTCAGGCAGCGGCTCAAATTTAAAAGCAATTATTAAAGCTTCTCTAACCGGCAGGATAAATTCCAGGGTCTCTTTAGTTATCAGTAATAACTCCGGCGCAGGCGCTTTAAAAACTGCAGCTGAATATAACATCCCTTATTTACATCTGTCGCAAAAATTATTCGCAACTCAAAAAGAATTTACCGCAGAAATTTTAAGATCACTCAAAAAACATAAGGTGAATTTTATTCTGCTTGCTGGTTATATGAAAATGCTGGACCCTGTTATTATAAAAAAATTCAGGAACAGGATAATCAACATTCACCCCGCGCTGTTACCAAAGTTTGGCGGTAAGGGAATGTACGGCATCCATGTGCATGAAGCGGTGGTTGCTGCCAACGAACAGATCACCGGCGCAACAATACATTTCGTAAACGAAGTTTACGACAGCGGAGCTGTCATTCTGCAAAAGCAAGTGAGGGTTAAACCCGCAGATGATGCGGAATCTTTGCAGAAAAGAGTATTGCGTGCTGAACATAAATTGTACCCTGAAGCGATCAGGTTGTTTGAGGAAAAAAGAGTTAGGGTAAGAAAAAATAAAGTATTCATAAAATAATTTAGCTTTTGTAGAGACGATCCGGTGGGTCGTCTCACTTGATTTATAATATTACATTATTCCAAATAAATGAAAAGAGCATTAATAAGCGTTTACGATAAAACAGGTGTGGTCGAGTTCGCAAAAGAACTGGTAACACTTGGCTTTGAAATTGTATCAACCAGCGGTACAGCGAAGCTGTTAAAAGATAGCGGCATCGCGATCAAGACAATTGAGGAGATCACCAAAGCACCTGAGGTGCTGGGCGGCAGGGTTAAAACCCTGCAGCATCTTATATTTGCAGGTATTTTGGCAGATAAAACCAATCCCGATCACCAAAATGAGGTGAAAATCCACGGTTTTGAGCTTTTTGATCTGGTTTGCGTGAGCCTGTACCCGTTCAAACAAACCATCAGCAAACCTGATTGCACCGAAGCCGAGGCCATCGAACAGATCGATATCGGTGGTGTATCACTCATCAGAGCGGCCGCTAAGAACTTTTCAAGCGTAAGCGTTTTGGTTGACCCCAATCAGTACGGCATTTATTTAAGCTCTGTAAAAGAAGGAAAAGATATCAGCAGGCTTCTTGCTGCCGATGCGTTTGAATACATCGCAAGTTATGATATAAGCATTGCGAATTATTTCCGCAGAATAAATAAACAGGCAAGCGGAATATTTGATATCTATTACACCGGGTATGAGCAGCTCCGCTACGGCGAAAATCCGCATCAGCGTTCGGGGCTTTACGATGTAGGTCAAACCGGTTTCTCGCAGATATTCGAAAAGCTGCATGGCAAAGAGCTTTCTTACATAAATATAATCGATATTGACGCCGCGTATAATTTAATTAATGAATTCACTGAACCAGCCTGCGCGATTTTAAAACATACCAATCCATGCGGCGTTGCCGAAGGTGCCGATGCTAAAGATGCATACCAAAAAGCATTCGCAACCGATACGGTTTCACCGTTTGGGGGAATAGTAATTGTGAACCGTAAACTTACTCTTGACGCGGCGGAAGAAATGGATAAAATTTTTACTGAAATAGTTATCGCGCCTGAATACGATGAAGATACGCTTGCCTTTTTATTCAAAAAGAAAAACAGGCGGGTAATAAAATACACTCACCCGCAACTGGCAAATGCTATGGAGCTGAAGTCAGTTACCGGCGGCCTGCTTGTTCAGGATGTAAATGATATGCTGGTGAATGAAAAGGAAATGAAAACCGTTACCGAAAGAAAACCAAGCGATGAGGAAATGAAAGATATGCTGTTTGCTATGAAGGTCTGCAAGCACACAAAATCCAATGCGGTTATTTACGCAAAAGACGGCAGGACCCTGGGAATCGGAGGGGGGCAGCCTTCGAGGGTTGATTCAAGTATGCTTGCTGTAAATAAAGCCAAGCGATTCGGGTTTGATCTTACCGGCTGTTCAGTCGCATCAGATGCATTCTTCCCGTTCCCGGATGGCGTCATCGAAGCCGCGAAAGCGGGGGCTAAGTCAGTTATTCACCCGGGCGGTTCTGTGAAAGATGAGGAAGTCATTAAAGCAGCAAATGAACACGGTCTGGCAATGGTATTGACGGGCATAAGGCATTTCAGACATTAGGGATTTATGATATTCCCTTCCCCCGTTGTTGGTGTTTAGCGAAGCGTCACCAACAACAAGGCTTGACCGGACTTTAAGCCACAGTCGGATTTTGATCGCCTTAGCATAGAGAACTTGGTTAGCTGGCGAGACATCTCTAAACTGTGCAGCCAATTTGTGTGTTTAAACATTAGTTTTCCTTGCGAAAAGTTGAAAATAATTGCAAAATGTATTTAGAAATCCACTTAAATTAAATAAATTTAACCTTATATTTGCAAATTGGTTTTTAAGGATTTTCGCATTTTACAGGCTTTTTTTAGCATTGAACTCTGAATTTCATATTACATAATTTTAATCTTCACGGGATACTTCTAATAAATGGCTTTATTCGGATTTTTATCAGCTGATATTGCAATAGATTTAGGCACAGCTAATACACTCATATACATTAAGGGCAAGGGTATCATTTTAAATGAACCCTCAATTGTAGCTTTTGATGAAACTACAAAAAAAATAATCGCTGTCGGTCACGAAGCGAAGCAGATGCACGAAAAAACCCACAAGGGAATTAAAACGATCAGACCCATGGGTGATGGTGTAATTGCGGATTTTGAAATTGCCGAAGGCATGCTTCGCGCCTTCATAAAAAAAGTGCATTCAAGTATTTTTCCAAGCTCACGGGTTGTTATCTGTGTGCCAAGCGGTATCACCGAAGTTGAAAAACGCGCGGTGCGCGATAGCGCTGAACATGCCGGCGCGAAAGAAGTTTATCTTTTAGCAGAACCAATGGCTGCGGCAATCGGTGTTGGACTTGATGTATCATCACCAGTTGGCAACATGATAATCGATATCGGCGGCGGCACAACTGAAATTGCTATCATATCACTTTCCGGTATTGCAAACGGTGCTTCTATCAGAGTCGCAGGTGATGAGCTTAATGTTTCTATTGTAGAATACTTCAGGAAAAATTATAACATCTTAATTGGTGAAAGAACCGCCGAGGAAATTAAATGCCAGGTTGGTTCCGTTATGCCGCTTAAGGAAGAAGTTATCATCGAAGTAAAAGGGCGTGACCTTGTTTCGGGTCTGCCCAAAATGACAGAAGTAAGCTCAATAGAAATTCGCGAGGCTTTAAGCGACCCTGTTAACCAGATGATACGCGCTGTTAAGGTTGCCCTCGAAAACACACAGCCTGAACTTGCATCCGATATTCTGGATAGAGGTATTATGCTTAGCGGAGGCGGCGCGCTTATTAAAGGACTTGATGAGCGTATCAGACTTGAGACCAATCTGCCTGTACACGTAGCCGAAGACCCATTAACAGCAGTTGTACGCGGCGCCGGCAAGGTACTCGAGGACCTCCAAAAGTACTCAAAAGTGCTTATTAAGAGCAAAAAGTATTAATTTCATAACTTCAATCGTGGTTCCTGGTCTTACGACCGGGCATTATAAGCATCAGGTCGAAAGACCTGGCGCCGCAAGCTAAAAAGTATTTACACAAAATAAGTAAGATTTTAGAATTATCTCCCCCCTCCGGCATTTATGCCGTCCCGCTCTTCTGCTTAGCGGGATCACAAATACCAGAGGGGCCGGGGGTGAGGTGAAAAAAAGCCAAAAGTTCATTAACACTCAACTCCACACCATTTAATGAAGATCCTTCTTTCATATTTAGGAAATCTCAAAGAATACATAATATTTTCAGCCCTAATTGTTATCAGTTTAATTTTAATTTTCCAGAACGATAACGTGCAGATACGTTTTGTGCGTGTTATTGCCGTGAATGTTATCGGCACTATACAGGACGGGTTTTCATTCATCCCCAATATTTTCGAGCTTGAGCGCGAAAATAAATCTTTACGCGAAACCAATATCGATCTCTCCAAAGAAGTGAGCATGCTGAAGGAAGCCAAGCTTGAAAACCTCAGGCTCAACTATATGGTTGAATTCAAACAGCGCACAAATTACAATACTGTTACCGGAAAGATAATAGGTAAAACACTCATACAGACCCGCAACAATATCACAATAAATGTTGGCGAAAATGATTCCGTTAAAATTGGTATGCCCGTTATTACCGATAAGGGTCTGGTTGGCAAAGTAGTTGCCACAAGCGGCAACTACAGCATAGCTCAGATATTGTTCAACAAAGATCTTAAGGTATCCGCCAAAGTTCAGCGAAGCAGGGTAGATGGCATTATAGCATGGGATGGCGAAGGCAAAATAACAATGAGGAATGTTTCCAAAAGCGCTGATGTGAAAGTTGGTGATGTGATAATTACTTCTGAATACAGCAACTCATTCCCTGCGGGAATACCTATCGGTTACGTGACAACCGATAATACGCTTGATAACCTTTTCAAGAACATTGAAGTTGAATGTTTTGTGAATTTTGAAACCGTGGAAGAAGTATTTGTCCTCAAATACCTGAGTGATGATGAAAGAAAAGAACTTGAAAAGAAATTCAGCGAAAAAAGCAAATGAATGAGTACCTTAAATACGGCGGAATTTTGCTTGCGCTCATACTGCTTCAGAAAACAGTCGTCAGTTTCATTGATGTCACCGAGTTCCGCATAACACCCGATCTTGTTCTTATTGGGCTTGTATATGTAGGCATTAAACGCGGCAAAATCACCGGAAGCATCGCAGGGTTTGTATCCGGGCTCATCCTCGATATTTTCAGTTTCTCCTTTATCGGGTTAATGGCCCTGGCAAAAACCGCTGCGGGTTTTGCCTCAGGATTTTTTAACAACGATCAGAAAACTGAGCGCTATCTTAACAGCTATATTTTTGTAATAATTGTTTCGGTCGCCTCAGTGATAAATAATATAGTCTATTTTGCCTTCTATTTTCAGGGAACGAATTTAACCTTTGTTGATATTCTAATAAGATATGTACTGCCAACCACGGTATATACGGCTTTATTCAGCGTAATACCGGTAATTTTCGCAAGAAGAAGGAGATTTGCCCGCTAAAATATGGATCTGAGCAAAAGAAAAAATTTCTATTATATCTTCACACTGATAATATTCATAGTTATCGGGGGAAGACTTGTACAGCTGCAGATCATAAATCCCGATAAGTTCGATAAAGACGCAGAACGCAATTCCGTTAAAACCATTATCACCACGCCCGCGCGCGGGCTGATTTTCGACCGCAACGGCAAACTGCTGGTTGATAACAAACCTTCATACAGCGTTACAATAGTTAAAAAAGAGTTTGATACCAATAATATTCAAACCGTGTGCGGCTTGTTAGGAATTGAACCTGCCTATTTACGCGCCGAGCTCAAAAAAATAGAAGGTACGAACCGGTTCATTCCCACTAGAATTCAGCGCGATGTTGAGTTCCCTGTAATTTCATTTATAGAAGAGAACAGGGGATTACTTAAGGGTGTTGATTACAGCATTGATCCTATCAGACTTTATCCCACCGATTTCCGCGGTTCACACATGATTGGTTACACCAAGGAAATATCCGAGGGTAACCTGAAAAAACAGCAGGGAGATTATTACAAACAGGGCGATCTTATTGGCACCACAGGACTTGAAGCAGGCTACGAAAACTATTTGCGCGGAGAAAAAGGGTTTGAATTCATACTTCAGGATAATAAAGGCAGGGAAGTTGGACCTTTGAATGACGGTAACAACGATGTTAAAGCTATCAGCGGGTATGACTTGATCTTAAGCGTTGACGCTAACGTTCAGAATTACGCCGAGAAGCTGCTGGAAGGCAGAACAGGCGGCATAGTTGCCATAGATCCAACCAACGGTGAGATAATATGCATGGTAAGTAAACCTGATTATGATCTGAACCATTTCAGCGGAAAACTGAAACCGGAAATATGGACAGCTTTGAATACGGATAAAACAAATCCATTGTTTAACCGCGCGACACAAACAAAGTATCCGCCGGGCTCAACCTACAAAATGGTATCAGCCCTCGCTGCGCTCCAGGAAGGTTTTCTAAAACCTAATTCTACTATTCCCTGTGAAGGCAGCTTCAGGTATGGTAATAAAGTATTTGGCGATCACGGCGCTTTCGGCTCAATTACTATACCAACCGCTATTGAACATTCTTCTAACGTATTCTTTTACAAGCTTGTTTTGAGAATTGGAATTGATAACTGGAGCAAATACGGACAAATGCTCGGCTTTGGTCAAAAAACAGGGATTGATATCCCTGAAGAAACCAAAGGATTGCTGCCTTCAACAGAATATTACAACAAACGGTACGGGGCAACCGGTTGGACCCAGGGTTATGTTGTGAGTTTAGGTATCGGACAGGGTGAGCTGGGTGTATCGCCATTGCAAATGGCTTTGCATACTGCCATACTTTCCAATTCGGGTACGTTTGTACAGCCTCATCTTGTTCGTTCGCTTAAAAATCCGGTTACAGGCGAAATTACCCCCGTGCAGTACAAAAAGCATGAAGTAGCAATTGATAAAGATTATTTCAAGATAATCCAGAAAGGTATGTACCTTGTTGTAAACGGCAACGGCACCGCAAGATCTATCAGGACAAGCGAAGTAAGCATAGCCGGCAAGACCGGCACGGCGCAGAATCCGCATGGCAACGATCACTCCTGGTTCATTGCTTACGCTCCGGCTGATGACCCGAAGATCGCAATTTGCGTGCTGGTTGAAAACGCGGGATTTGGAGCAACTGTTGCTGCGCCTATAGCGCAGCGCATAATCTTAAAGTACCTGCTTGGCTTAACAGATGAAAGCGAAGTTAAAGATTCTTTTGGTGAGAGATAAATCAATTTATAGAAATTCCATTTAATGCAGGCCAAAATATTTGAAAGATTCAATTTTGTCATTTTCATCTCAGCCTTCGCGCTGATTGGAATTGGCTTGGTTGCTATTTACAGCGCAACCTTTGGTAATGAACTTGTTTCGGGTAATTTTACCAAACAGCTTGTTTCTGCCTGCATTGGAGTAATTGTTGTGCTTGGAATAATGTACACTCCTTCCAAGTATCTTGCAATGTCATCATATATTCTGTACGGACTGGTTATGATATTGCTCATTGCCGTAATTATTTTTGGCAAAAAAATAAAGGGTCAAACAAGCTGGTTCAGCGTTGGCGGATTTGGTGTACAGCCTTCTGAATTTGCCAAAGTTGCTGTAGTGCTTGCTCTTGCTTACTTTCTTTCAAACAAGAACAAAGAAGCTGATGTTACCAAGCTCCGCGATTTTATGTATGCGGTTGCGATCTGCCTGGTACCTGTGGCGCTTATTATGCTCCAGCCTGATATGGGTACAACGCTGGTATTCCTTTTCCTTCTTCTTCCTGTGCTTTACTGGGCGGGTATGCCAAACTATATTATGTTCTTCATTGTTGCTCCCGCAATTACGGCTATATGCGCGTTCCTGGGTACATGGTATTTTGTGGCGGCGGTAGTATTCATTATTGCCATGATGATGGTATTTAAAAAGAACATACTGGTATCCGCTGTTGTAGTATGTATAGCCATAGCCTCGGGCTTTTCTGTGAATATGATATACAATAAGCTGCAGCCTTACCAGCAGAAACGTATTCAGAGCATGTTTAATCCGGAATCGGACCCGCTTGGGGCAGGGTATAACGTTATTCAGTCCAAAATTGCTATCGGTTCCGGCGGATTATCCGGCAAAGGATTCCTGCAGGGTACACAAACGCAGCTCAAATATATTCCCGAACAATGGACAGATTTTATTTTCTGCATGGTTGGAGAGGAGTTCGGATTCGTTGGCTCTATTGCTGTTATCCTGCTCTTCCTGATCTTGATCTGGCAAACAATACACATTGCGTTCATTTGCAAGAACCAGTTCCTTAGTATTTGTTGTATAGGTTTTGCAACTATTTTTTCATTCCATATACTCATAAATCTTGGGATGATAATGGGTATAATGCCTGTTATCGGCATACCATTGCCCTTTATGAGCTATGGTGTCTCATTCCTGCTGAGTAACCTGATAATGGTTGGAATCATAATGAATGCGTATCGTAACCGGAAAGATTATGTGTAGATGTCAAATGTGAAACGTCAAACGTGAAACCTTCCTTCGTTTAGCTCAGTAAGGCAGGCGTGAAACGTGAAAAGTTTTGAAAGTATATTAAGTAATGAGTAATCTAAAATATTTGAATAAATATATATTATAATTGCCACGACCTTTAGGTCGTGGATTAGTTTTGCAATTAGAAAAAGGCTTTAGCCCCAAATAAAATGATACGAAACGACAAAGATCTAATAAAAGAAGTGAAGCGATATTTTGGAAAAGATAAACGGTTATTAAAGAGAACCGTAAAGTCCTTAAATACGGATGAAAAAGATGTAGATTATTGGAATAAATTCTTTAATAATTTTTGTCCTGATAAATTTGAAGTAAATGGAAGAATCTTACAAGAAACAGTAGATGCGATATATGCTCAAAAATTCGATAATATTGATTGGAACTTTGTTGGAGATTTTAGTTGGGATGTGGAAATTATTTTGAATAATGAAGTTAATTCTCACTTGGATTTCGATAAAAAGCTTACTTCAAAATGTAGAAACAATACTGCACGATTTCTGAATATTTATATTTCCGATATAATTCCTGCATTTACAATTTGTACTTTTTATCAGTTTTATAAAGAAAATACTTATGAATTCGGTCCATTAAAGTTATCTAAAAAGGAAACGAATCTTGTTAATCGAATCAAAAATGGTTTCAAAAATATCGGGTACTATAATGTAAGAAAAGAAACGGCTCTAAAAAAGTTTAAAGTTTTAAGGTCAGATCTCAACTCAGAAGGAAACGCTTCTCTATTTGATTGTTTATTCAACGATTTAGATAACTATACAGATGAAATTGTTAGATATAATGAAAAAGATACTATTGATCAGTTTGGCAGAAAGAATGGATGGAGAGAATATTATGACAAACAGAGAAAGTTGATTAAACGAGAAGATAATAGATGGTTTAAGTCGGGTGATCTGGAACAAGTAGTTTCTGATGTTAATGGTCAAATTGTCGAAGTTAATATTTATCCTAAAAAAGACAGACCACAATCAATTGAGTTAAATATTGAAAAGACTAAACTTAAATACAAAAATAAATTTGCAGTATATTTGCCATAATTCATAATTCATAATTCGCTTGACTGCCAATGGCAGTTAATTTTTATACTTAATTGAAATAACTTTGCACTTTTCCAAAAAATTTAAAGGAGCTTTAAGGGAATCAAACTCGCATCTGGTTGTGGGACTTGATTCAGATATTACCAAAATACCCGAATTCCTCAAAACTGATGTGAACCCCATCGCCTCCTTCAACAACCTTGTTGTTGAAGCTACCAAGGAATTCGCATGCGGCTACAAACTGAACATTGCTTTCTACGAACGCGATGCAGAGCGCGGCTTTGCCGCTATCCGCTCAACACTTGCGGCTATTCCCGAGCACCTCATAACCATTGCGGATGCAAAGCGCGGCGATATTGAAAACACTACCGAGCTTTACGCACAGGCGTTCTTTGATGAGTTGAACTTCGATTCCATAACAGTACAGCCATATATGGGGCAGGATTCCGCGAGACCATTTCTGCGCAGAAAAAATAAATTTGTGTGGATACTTGCTCTTACTTCAAATTACGGGGCAAATGACTTTCAGTTCTTAAAAGTTGAAAATAAGCCCCTGTGGGAAGTTGTGGTTGAAAAAGCGCTCTCCTGGAACGACCACAAAACAGGTTTTGTGTTCGGCGCAAGCCATACCAAAGAGATTACCCGTATGACGAAGAACTTTCCTGAAGTGCCGCTGCTTATTCCTGGCATTGGCGCGCAGAAAGGCTCACTTGAAAAAACCATAAACTCGCTTAGTCACTCACTATTTGTAATTAACCAGAGCCGCTCAATTATATACGCTGCGCCTAAGGCGGAAACCGCCGAAGAGTTCAAAGCTATTGTAGGCGAAGCCGCCATGAAGGCCCGTGATGAGATCAATGGCTTTTTGATGATGAAGAAGTAACATACAGACAATTGAATAGAAACATGAATTCAGAATTATCTCCCCCCTCTCCTTTCAGGAGAGGGGATGGGGGTGAGGTGGTAAATGAAACGAGATGCTGAAACAAGTCCAGCATGACAAAGTAATCATAAAAATTGTAGTTACTCAGATTAAGTAAATTCAGAATTTCATTTTTCAGGTTGAAACCCAAACTTAACATCAACGAAGATTTTATCTGCCGCATTTGGGAAGGCGGCGATGCCTATTACAGCTCCCTTGTAACTGATTCCAACGAAGATGTAGAAGTAATAAACCACGGTAAGCGCAACTACGACGCGGGTCCCGATTACAGGGATGCGAAAGTAAAGATCGGCGGTAAGATTTACACAGGTGATATTGAAGTGCACCGTGATTTTAAGAACTGGGCGGAACACTCACACCCGAAAGACCGCAGGTATAACTCCGTTATACTGCATGTTGTTATGTGGGATTCCGAAGAGCGCACCCCGCCAAAGCTCCGCATTAAACGCGATCTGCCAAGCGTAGTACTGGCTAACCATTTAACATCATCAATACACGAGATTTGGCAGGATATAATCTCCATGCCCTCTGATAAGTTCCGACTGCCGTGTTTTGAATATAACCATCTTGCGGAAGAACCGGTTATTACAGATTGGCTGCAAAAGCTGGCGGTTGATAGACTCAAACTGAGAGCAGAAAGAATACATAATCGTTTGCAGGAACTTTCCGGAAGCAAGGATGTGATCTCAAAAAGTAAAGCCGTTTGGGAACAGGTGCTGTATGAATTTGTTTTCGAAGCACTGGGATTTTCAAAAAATAAAGAACAAATGCTTAAGCTCGCAGGGAACCTGCCGCTGAAGCTCTTCGCTAAGCACTCATCAGGCAATGTTACAGGAATTCAGGCAATGCTTTACGGCGGCGGCGGATTGCTGTTTGATGTGAGGGTTAAAGATGGCTTTATAGATAAGATCAAATCATTTTGGCGGGAATTGGAGCCAAAGCTAAGAATACCGGTAATGGAGCGCAGCTCATGGAATTTTTTCAGACAGCGCCCGCAGAATTTTCCTACTCTCAGACTCGCATACGGCTCGCAGATAATTCACAAATTATTGAAAGATGAGCTCTTTAAAAAAATTATTGATATATTCAGTAGCCCCGCGTTCAGCGTAAAATCTGCTGTGAAAGAGCTCGAGAGTCTGTTCGAACCCGGATATGATGAATACTGGCAATCGCATTACGATCTGGGGAAAAGATCAAAGGGCAAAAATATTCTTGGAGGAAAACAAAGGATAAGCGATATTATTATAAATGTCATACTGCCTTTTGTAAGTGTGTACTCGCAGACTTTTGACCGGCAGGCCATAAAAGAAAATGCGGTAGAGTTATTCAATGAATTCAGGATCAGACCGGATAACAATATTACAAGGGTCATAACTGCGCAATTACTGAAGACCAAAAATATCAAATTAAACACTCCGGCTATGGAGCAGGGGGTGATTCAACTGTACAACTTTTATTGTACCCGTGAAAATTGCGGTAAATGCGATATTGGTAAGCATGTGTTTGAAAAGAAAGGTTATGATTATAAGATTATTTATTATTAAAGCTTTGTCGCCTTTATCAAAAATCATTCACTAAGCCGAAGTGGATCTTTCCTTCTAAAATTGAATCACCTTTTCCCAGCGCGTAGCTTACGCCAAACATGCCGAGCGATGTTTCGATCCTGACGCCAAGCCCGTAACCGTATATAAAACCTTCCTGTGAAGGGATATTGTAAATATCATCCTTTGGCTTAAGGTAATAGCCTGCATCGTAAAAAATAGCAGCGTAGCTGCGGCGGGTGAGTGAGTATCGTAACTCAAGGTTCCCCCATGCCGCCCGTGATGCAAGGAATTGCCCTTCCCTGTAGCCGCGTATTGTGCTGTTGCCGCCAAGCCTGAATAGATCCGCAGCTTCAAAGCGCGGCGAACGTATTTCAACCCCATGAAGACCTGCCAGCATACTCTGCCTTTTGAAAAAAGATGTATAAAAATCGATGTGCATCGCGCCGTTTTGAACAGTGAAATCACCCGGAATATCCAGGTTTGGAAATGAGGCTGTATTATATATTTTTTTTTGCCCAACAGAATACCCGGTTCTGTACAATATGCCGCTTTGCGGATTATAAATGTAATCCCTGCTGTCATATCTTATCTCAATACCGGCGCCCAGCACCCGGCTATCGAATATAGTGAAAAGATTGCCGGTCGTATTGGGTATAACACGCTCAAAATCAAACAAAGCGGATATTGTTATTCTCTTTGTTACAAGTGCATCAGCCCTCAGGTTCAGATCCCGCTTAATGTAAGTTGAATCTTCAATCCTTTGAAGGAATGCGAAATTCATATTTAATGGATAGCCCAAAACCCACGGTTCAGCGTAATTCAGCTCAAGTTCCTGTGTGGTTTTTATCTCTTTCTTAAACCTTGCTTCAACTTTTCTGCCGGTACCGAAAAGGTTACGAATTGAAAGATTTACCAGGCCGGTAAAATAACCATTATCATCGCTTTGTGAAGGCGGCACATACCCCAATATACCGTCAAAAGTATTTGTATTTCCTTCTTTCACTTTGATAAGAAGTACAGTCGAGCTCTTATACTTTAATATCTTGGGTTGTTCAACGCTTTCAAAGTAACCCAGGTTTTCAAGTCTGCGTCTTATTTCTATTAGGTTTTCCTTTGAAACAGAGTTGCCTTCTCCCAGGGCTATCTCACGCACAATGACATCCTTTTTGGTTACTGTATTGCCTTCAACGGTAATATTATCTATTTTTATCCTGTCATTTTCATCTATTTTGATGTTCACCCTGAGCTTTTTGGCCGCGCCATCAGTATATTCCTCAATTCCTGTTACCGCTACGGAAGCGAAAGTGTAACCCTTGCTCTCATATAGGTTCAGTATTTCGCTCATATCTGCATTTAAAGAAATTGAACTGAGTATTTCGCCGGCTTTCGTATCCATGTTCTCCTTAAGGAATGATGTGGTGAATAACCTGTTTCCTTCTATAACGATATCGCCAATAATAACACGGCTGCCTTCTTCGAGTGTAAGCCCGAGGCTTACCTCTGTGGAATCAAAGTTATATTCGTAACCGGAAGTTATAATTTTACAGTCAATGAAACCGTAATCCTGGTAAACTTTGATTATGTATCTCTGGTCTATCTCAAACTGCTGCAATGAAAACATTGCGCCGGGCTTGGATGCTGTAAAACTATGAATTTCTTTGTCGGAAAAGAAATTGTTGCCGGCAATATCAAAAGATCTGATCTTCGCCGCTGTTTGTGAATGCAGAGGCGTTAAACAAATAACTCCCAGCAGGAACAGGATTGCCGAAATTTTTTTGTATATTTGTAACATTATTCAGCTAATATTTGCGTGATGTATTGAATATTCAAGTCATTAATAAACCATTCCTTTATCTCCAGCATCAAAACACTGAAACCATTTTATCCCGGTAAGGGTCTAAACTATAAAAATCAATATAGATTGAACAATATTCTGTTTTTTACTGTCGTTTTTTTATTCAGCGGGAATTTACTCGCCCGGGATACAACCACAGGAAGATCTGATTCTGTTAATGTTAACATGAAACCTGAGTTAACAATTTCAAAATGCAAAGCATCTGAAGTTGTCATTGACGGTATCCTGGACGAACCCGTTTGGGAAACCTGCAATACAGCCACTGACTTTGTTGAAATTGAGCCGGGTGATAATCTGCCGGCTTCTGTTAAAACCGATGTCAAAATGACATACGATGAGGATAATCTGTATGTGGCATTTATCTGTTATGATGACAGGATGTCAAAACTCAGAGTTAACCTTACCGATAGGGATAAAATGTACCAGGATGATTTTGTCGGTATTTTAATTGATACCTATAATGATCATAAGCAGGCGTATGAGATATTTCTGAATCCTTTTGGAATTCAGGGTGATGGTATATGGACAAAGCAGGGTGAAGAAATGAACTTTGATATGCTCTACGAAGCAGAAGCGAAGATATATAAGGATAAATGGATCGTCGAACTGGCTGTACCATTCAAGAGTATTCGTTTCCCTGATAAAGATGAACAGCAATGGGGTGTGCATATAATTAGGACAAGACCGAGGGAAAGCCGTACGCAGTTTTCATGGGCAAAGGTATCAAGAGATAACTCTGAGTTCCTAAGCCAGGCAGGGATAATCAAGGGTTTTAAAAAGCTGAAAAAAGGCAAGCAGCTTGAGCTTCTTCCGTTTGTGCTGGGTTCGCAATTTGGTTACAGGGAAGATGGATCTGATCCGGGTTCAAAATTTATAAATGAAAAGATAAAGGGAGATCTTGGCATTGGTGTCAAATACGGATTTTCTTCCAATCTTACTGGGGAAATTTCAATCAACCCGGATTTTTCACAGGTTGAAAGCGATGCTGCGCAGATCAGTGTGAATTCTTCTTCAGCAGTCTTCTATCCTGAAAAACGGCCATTTTTCCTTGATGGTGCTAATATATTCAAATCTTATATTGATGTTGTTTATACCAGGATGCTTAATAATCCGCTCTATACCGCCAAACTTATCGGAAAAATTGACGATATTGATGTTGGTTATCTTATGGGGTATGACCAAAACACACCCTTCATTGTTCCGGGCAAATACGGCTCTGATTTTATACTTACTGATCTCAAATCTTTCGGCAATGCTCTCAGACTTAGAAAAAGCCTGAAGGGTTCATCTTATATAGGCTTCATCGGAACTGACCATGAAACCGGGGATAGTTATAACAGGGTGGTAGGTCTGGATGGTTCATTCAACTTTGCCGGTAAATACTATTTCAATTGGCAGGCGCTTGGGTATTTTACAAAAGAGCTGAATGATTCAGCAATATACAGCAATTCAACCGCAATTAATTCCGTGGGCAATGACGCGGGTTTCAACGGTGAGAGCCTTTCAGGCTTTGGCGGTACCTTCGCTCTTGTAAGAAGCTCAAGGAACTGGAATGGGGAAGTCTTTCTTAATATCGCGCCGCCTGAAGCCAGACGCGAACTTGGTTACATGAGCAAAAATGACTTCAGAGAGCTGGGTATGTGGCACGGCTACACAATATATCCGCATAATTCTGTTTTCTTAAGGATTGAACCAAACTTTAACACGGGGGTTCAATATTCCTATGACGGAAAAATTAAGGAGCAATGGCTGGTACCGCAGTTCTATATACAGTTCAAACACCAGATCAATCTTAGTGGCGGCTACCTGGCTATAAATAATGAGAACTACTACGATGTCTATCACAAGAATGTGAACAGGGGATGGCTCAACATAAATATTAACACCAGCTCTTTTGTGACCGGTGGAGCCTTCTACGAGCTCGGAAAGTATATTGTCAGGTTTGAAGAACCTTCTTATATTGGCTGGGGATTCAATGCCGAAGCCTGGATGACAATTAAACCGATCAACAACCTTGTACTTGAAAACAACTACAGCTATTTCGAGCTTTCAAAAGAAAAAAGCGCTGAAAAATTATATTCAGGGTATATCTTCAGGAACAAAACCTCATTCCAGTTTACCAGGAGATTCTTTCTTAGGCTTGTTATGCAATATGATTCCTTCAACAGGAGTTTTGATATTGATCCCTTGTTCAGCTATAAATGGAATCCGTTCACCATATTTTATATCGGATCAACGCACAACCTTGCCGATATTGGTAAATCTCAAAACCACGGAAGATTTCTGGAAACACAAAGACAATTCTTCGCCAAATTTCAATACCTTTTTAAAATGTGATCTATTGAATTCTGTTATAAGAGTTACTTGATTTTTAAAGTGAAACGGAGTATCGTTTGTTGAAAATGATGCTCCGTTTTACTTTGCTACTACACTCAGAAGATTCTGAACTGTTCCGTACAATGACCAAAAATACTGTACATTGTAAAATAATATGTATAGTATAACTATACTTACCTGAAACATCGAGATTACAAAATTTACTGCTTTCATTATTCTTTCCCTTATTATTACTACTGTTTTATACTACTCAAAATTAAGGGTTTCGGTTAGTTTTCTCAATACCATGTATTAGGGATATTAGCGAATAATACTGCAAATATGCGGATTCATAGCTATAATGACAATATTTGCATAAAAGTGACTACACGATATACGGTATCCCTGAAATTGAAAAAGCCGGATATAATCCGGCTTTTGGGGAATAAATTATTATGCTTTTCCAGAGCTTATTTTGTTAATATCATTTTGTTTGTTTCTGAATATGAAGTTGATCCGTCATTAAATCGCAGCACGTAGAAGTAAATTCCGCTTGCCAATCCGCTCGCTTCAAAACTAACTGAAAAGCTGCCTGCGGCTTGATTGGAATTTACCAGCGTTTTAACTGCCTTGCCTGTCATATCGTACACTGTCAAATTGACGTCTCCTGCATTTTGTAAAGTGTAATTAACAGTGGTTACAGGGTTAAACGGATTCGGATAGTTCCTTAGGCTTCCGGGAGCATTCTGAATACGTTTGTTTGAAGCCAGTTGTACTGCCGCAGGTAAACTCCAGTTTAAGCCGCCGTTGGTTGTATAAAGCAGCGAGTCAGTTGTGCCTCCGGTAATGCCAAAAACACTGCTGCCAAAAGACATTGCATTGAGATACTGTGTTACAGGGGTGGAAATCACATTCCAGTTCACGCCGCTGTCTGTTGAACG
Source organism: Ignavibacteria bacterium UBA2360 (assembly GCA_002344125.1). Lineage (GTDB taxonomy): Bacteria > Bacteroidota > Ignavibacteria > Tepidaquicellales > OLB5 > OLB5. The sequence continues at coordinate 83,078 of DDTQ01000013.1, forward strand.
AACAACCTTACCCTGTGATGTTGTACCTATAAGAGTCGATTGGTCAATAAATTCAATTTGGTACAGCTCCGTATTAACACCTGATGAAATTACACTCCATGAATTCCCGCGGTTTGTCGAGCGCAGTATCTTGCCCGTTTCTGTTCCGCAAATTACCGTATTTTCGTAAGATGTGATCGAAAGGATATCTTCCTGTACCGGAAGTGTTACGGTGAACCAATCAACCATGTTTGTGCTTGCTATACAAGCGCCGTTTTGGCCGACTGCAATTATATTAATGACCCTGGATGAAGCTGGCGGCATTGAGATCAAACTGTTAAGATCCGGTGAAGTATTCAGCTGTACCTGCCCCCAGGTTATGCCCTGATCGGTAGATTTAATTAGTGTGCCGTTATTGCCGCATATGTAATAGTTGTTTTGATCGTAGATCAGTATATCATGCAGATCTTCCATTGAATATTCAGTTTTAATATCCCAGGAATTACCTTCATCTGTAGTGCGCATTATGACGCCGTTGCTTCCGGCGGTAAGTATTATGTTGTTTTCTGTATTATCTGCTATGTAAGATGTCATCTTGCCGGTATGGAGTACATTTGTTAAATTACCTGAAATATCTACCCAGTTCACACCGCCGTTAATTGACTTCATGATCAGTCCGTTTTCACCAGTCAACAGCGCGGTTTTCCCGTCCTTAAAGCTAATATCAGTGATTATACCGGCTGTTTGAGAAATGACCTCAACCGAAAAAAGTAACAGAATGCAAAGGGTGTATCTAAATTTTTTTGCACGTAAAGATGAACATGGATGGTTTGTTGTTGTATTTTCAGACATCAGGGTACTTATTTATGGTTTAACGTTTCATTTTTTGTTTAAACAATAAAACGCCGGCAAGTAAATGCCGGCGCTTTTAAATGGTTAGATTGATGATTTAAATATCTAATAACCATTTTAATAGAATTACTTGGTTAAGATCATTCTCATTGTTTTGGTAATTTCATTAACGCCGGTGTTCACCCTCAAAACGTAGAAGTATATTCCGCTTGCAAGGTTTGAAGCGTTAAAGTTAACTGAATATGTGCCTGCATTCTGGAATGAATTTACCAGGGTTCTTACTTCTCTGCCTGTCATATCGTAAATTTTTATGTTTACACTGGCATTATCATTAATAGCATAGCTGATAACAGTTGAAGGATTGAACGGGTTCGGATAGTTCTGGCTGAGTTCAATTTTTTCCTTTTTTACTGTGCTCAGGCTGTTGTTTGCCAGGGATTCAACCCATGTCATTCCGCCGTCAATTGTGTAAAGTTCGGTTCCGTTTTCGCCGGTTGTTATACCGAAGTCACTTGTGCCGAAACTTACTGAAAAGAGATCATTTGTTGTCGGGGTCTGAATAGAAGTCCAGTTATCACCAAGATCACTGCTCATGAGCACCAAGCCGTCTTCAGCGGAAGCCAGCATATCCTGTTTATTTTCGTTACTTACATATTTCAAAGAGTAAATGTCAAGTGTTGTGCCTGAGTTCATTGTTACCCATGATAGCCCGCCGTCAATTGATTTGATTATCTGGCCATCATCGCCTGCTGCAACTACTGTCTGGTCATTTGCGAAAATTACTGCGTTTATATCTCTGTTAATATTGCTTTCAACCCGAGTCCATGTTGTACCAAGATCCATACTTACCATCACAATTCCGTTGTCACCAACAATTACCGGCAATCTTTTGTTGGAATACGGGTTATCTGACATCAGAGCTATCATTCTAAGATTCTCTTCTGTGCCTGTCAGGATTGGTGACCAGGTTTCCCCAAGATCATATGATACTAATAGCGTACCGTTATTTCCGCAAACGTAAACTTCACTTTCGTTTCTTATTGTAACATAGTTCAGGTTTTCTGTCGTACCTGCATTTAGTATGCTCCAGTTTAGACCGCTGTTATCAGATTTTAAGATAACGCCGTTCTCTCCGCAGGCGAACTGCACAACATTTGTTGTGCCTCGTTTATCTGTATAAGTGTAACTATCATTGCTGAATAGTACATTCGTGATACCGGGGTCCTGCATTGACCAGTTCAATCCGCCGTCTTCTGTGCGCATTACAAGTCCATCCTGGCCTACCATTGTTGCGGTAGTTGAGTTTTCAAACTTCACGCTGAATTGGTTCACCGGTGTTTGAGAAAATATCTTAACTGCCGTCAAAATAAAAAATACTGCTGATAATGTGATGATTGTTTTACTGAGTTTCATTTAGAATCTCTCTTTCATAGGGTTTAATTTAAAAATGTGTAATTATACAGGGTTCTCTTTTTTAGAATTCCTGAATAGTCTGTTAATTTATTTCTGTAAACTTAAAATGTAAGTGTTCATTTTCGTTCTTTACAAATATAGCCCTAAAGAGGTGAGATGACAATAACGTTTTTCGTTACTTTTCGGGGAAGACAATATAAAGCAGGATATAAGGCCGGAAACTGAAAAAGCGGTTTATTCGGAGCTTGCTTCCATTTCTGTTAACCCCGGCTTTTAAGCCGGGGATATTGTTGTTCCAAAATTAAATGAAGCATTAAAGCTGGCTCAGTTTTGATAAAGTGATTCTTTTAGATAGAAAGTAATTCACTGTCTATTTGTTAAACTTGAGACTATTAAATTATTTCGCCAATATCATTTTAACCGTTTTGCTGAAATTTCCTGCGCTGATAGTATAAAAATACACTCCGCTTGAAAGATTTGAAGCGTTGAAGTTAACTGTGTGATTACCGGCTGCCATTTCTGCGTTTACCAGAACAGCGGCTTCTTTACCGGTCATATCGTAAACTCTGATGCTTACTTTTGAATCAACAGGAAGGCTGAAATCTATCTTTGTTGAAGGATTGAACGGGTTCGGGTAATTTTGTGAAATTGAATATTCCGCTGGAATACCGGTATTAACAGGTGAATTGTCGCCGCCTGTATAACCTGTTGAGCTGATCTCTGTTTTGGAACCGGTAAACGGATTACCGAATTCAGGGTTAAATGTGAATTCAAAACCGTTCTTTATGATCTCAAACCTGTTAACAATTACGGGGCAGTTTACATTCAAATTCCTCTGTAATGTAATTGAGTTCTTTAACTCAAATTTTTCAAGGTTTGAAGGGAAAACCAATTCACCTGAGCCTGTAATGTTCTGTGTACCTGCGCCTGTGAAGATCACTTTAAACCTGCTGCCTGTTTCATCTGAAAATTTCAATGAACCTTCTGCGTTAACATTACCATGAATACTGAATGTTGGTGTATATGAAGAATTTGTGTTCTTGATAGTTAAAGAACCACCCGCTTTTACAGTCAGATTATTGATATTTATGTCTGAATTACATGATTCCGTCAAACTTACCGCAGTACCTGATTCTATGGTAAGATCTGCGATGCTTCTGCCTGAGATCTGCAATGAAGCGATATTTGTTATTACCAGATTACTTGATGTTTCAAATAATACTTTTGAATTGGGAGCGTTTACACCGAATGGATTCACTGCATTTGAGTGATTGATCCTGAATGATGATCCGCTTTCAAATACTACTGCATTGCTTACGCCAATTGTGTTGAAAATACTGCCGGGGCACTGCTGGGTAAAAACTGAACCCTGTTTGAACTTAAGTGCCATTGCGTCTGCGGCGTTTATGTAATGGGCAATTGAGCCTTCAAAACTTAAATTACCTTTTATCTCTCCGGTTGCCCCTGTTCCTAAGTAAACATTCAATGAAGGGTCATTTCCGGTTATTTTTAAACTTGAACCTGTTTCAACTACAAGATCCTCTCCGGCTGCGCCTTTAATTGTAACTAATTTTGCATTTCCGCTTGCCGGTGAAAGAATAAGATTAGTGTTATTCTTTACGATCAATTGACCGATCGTTACCTGGTAAACATTGGTTACGTTAAGTGTTCCGGAATTCTCAAATACCAGTATATCTGTAACAAGACCTATCTGGCGAAAAGGGGTCCAGTTACCGGCAGTTGAAAAATTGGAATTAACAGAACCGTTCCATGTATAAACTGTCTGCGAATTTGTAAAATCAGCTAAAATTAAAAAAAGAAGTAAAAATGAGAAGAGTTTTGTAGTTTTGTTCATTTGAAAAGATTAGTTTTTATTTAATTAATAATCTTTTCTGCTTTTTCCCTTACTAATTATGTACAAATATAGCTTGTTGGGTACATACGAAACAATTAATCAAAAGTGTATTTTTTACTCACTTATAGCCCGACGTTATCCCTAAAACTACTACTTGTTTCTCGGGTTTATAGTTAGGCTATATTTTCTCTGAAATTACATAATGCTGTAATTCTTTGTAGGAATTTTAGAATTGTTGAATATAAAGAAAAACGCCGCTCTTTCAAGCGGCGTTAGCAGTAACAATACGAAGGAAGAACAAGAATCGTTCCGGCGAAAGGGTAGAAATTTCCTTTACTTCGTAAGGATCATTTTATTTACCTTTGTGGTAAAATCTGCGCCGTTTTGTACAGATAATTTATAAAAATACACTCCGCTTGCTAGACCTGCTGCGTCAAATCTGACTGAATGACTGCCGGTATTCTGGTATCCTGAAAACAGGTTTGCTACTTCTCTTCCGGCTATATCATATACTTTTAACGTTACATTCGCGCCTGAAGGCAGATTGTAATTGATGTTTGTTGAAGGATTGAACGGGTTAGGATAGTTCTGCTCTAATGTTACCGATTGCCTCTTGCTTCCGAAAACTATCTGGTAATTTGGTGATTCTTCCACCCATGTTAAGCCGCCATCTGTAGAATATATTTCAAGTCCGTCTGAGCCTACTGCAATACCTATCTGCGTGTCATAAAATGCGACAGAATTCAGATCGTTGGATTCACCGGCTATTGTTACAGTTGAACTTTGCCATGAATAACCGCCGTCGTCAGTTTTCAGCATCATTCCGTTATCACCGGCAATTACACCTTCGTTATCATTAAAGAAAACTACTTCATTAAAATCATTCTCTGTCATTAATATGCTGGGGCCATACCATGAAATTCCGCCGTCATTTGTCATAAATGCCGTACCTTCATCACCAACCACTGCTGCTGTAAACTCATTTACTGCTTCAACAGAATTGAAATTCCTTGTTGTGAAAGACATATCCATAGTTGTCCAGCTTTGTCCGCCATCCTCTGTTTTTAGCAAAGTTCCAAGTTCGCCTGCAGCGTAACCGGTCATAGCGTTAAGGAAATTTACATCTCTCAGATTCTTTGTTGTGTTTGTTACTGCCGGATTCCATGTGAGGCCGGCATCATCAGAATAATAAATTATACCGTTATTGCCGCAAACTACAGCCGTACCATCCAGCAGTTCAATATCGTTCAGGTTTTCTGTTGTTCCGGGCAGGATAGGGTCCCAGGTAGTCCCGTTATCCACTGATCTTAAAATTACACCGTTCTCTCCGGCTGCCAGAGAAATTCCGTTATTGATCGATGTTCCAAACAATACATTAGAAATGTTCGTTTGCTGCTCGTTCCATGTTAAGCCGCGGTCGGTTGATCTCATTATCAAACCGTTCTCACCAACAAGCGATACAGTTGTAGAGCTCTCAAATTTCACGGCATGTTCATTAAGCTGTGAATTCTGAGCGAAAATTGATGCTGATAAAAGCAAAAATGCTAATAATGTTGATTTGAAGTAAGTGGTAAACATTTTTTTGTTTCCTTTCGTATTGGGTTTTTTGTTAAAAGAGTTCTTGTTCTGCTTTAAACGTTTTTTTCTTGTTATTTGGAAATTGTTACATAGGGTGAATCTTTATGATACAAAGTTAGCTTAAAGGGGGTAGGGAATCAATACCGAATTTAGGCTAATTATCAAAAAAGCCTGTGGTTACAGTTGTCTAAAAATATGCTAACCCCGGCTTTTAAGCCGGGGATATTGGGATTTCAAACTGTTATGGGCTTTAGCCCTGCCTCAATAATGATATCGATGTTCTTAAAGAGATTTAGTTGGCAGATTTTGATTCAATTTATGCACTCAAAGCAATTCTAAAAGCCCTAAATCAAAGGACATAAATGAACTTCTTCATTTTATCAGCATCATTTTTATGGTTTTTGAAAACGCTTGTTTACCCGCTGTACCGTGAATCCTGTAAAAATAAACTCCTGTCGCCAAGTCGCTGCCATCAAAAGTGACGGAATAATAATCAGCAGACTGAAATGCATTCACCAGCTCTTTTACGGATCTTCCTGTTACATCATATACCGTTAAATTAACCATGCTTTCAAATGGCACCTGGTAATCTATAGTTGTAACGGGGTTTGAGGGATTCGGATAATTCTGGCCCATGAAAAATTCAGCCGGCTTAAATATTTCAGCGTATTGTATATTGGCAGGCGTGAAATACTCGAAATTCCCGTTATAATCTACCTGTTTCAATCTGTACTTAAACCTTCCTGCTTTTAACCCCGCATCTTCAAAGGAATAAACTCTGGGCTCATTTGTTGTACCGTATCCCCTTACAAAACCCGCATTGATCCATTCAGTTTCTCTGTTACCTTCAAGCATACATCTTTCCACCACAAAGCCGGAATTATTGATCTCACTCAAAGTATTCCAGCTAAGCAAAGCGGACCTGTTAATTACATTCAGTTCAAATGAACCCATACTTACCGGCAGGGGAGTGCCCGCTATATCATTGTGATAGTAAAAGTCATCCAGAAATATGTTAGCCACATTTCCTGTGCTTGTTTCACCATAAATCATCCAGGAATCAATGTTTGCGTCATTTGATAATTGACCTTTTGTCAATTCATCACCAATTAGTGTACCGTTCACCCACAGATCCCATTTGTTTGCACCTACTGTATAGCCCGTTTCATAAATGTAGGTTTTTTCTGAGGTCGAATTGTTTCCATAGATTTCAACAATATAATCCTGTAATTGAGAAACAGGATTTGCAGGTATTCCTGTAGAAACCCAATTTGATCCATTTCTAACGTTGGTTGTTATAATGCCTCCTGAAGAAAATGTGAATCTGAGGCCAGCAAAAATATTAGTGCCTGAAAGGACATTATTATCCGAGAAAGATGCGCCGTCGCCTATTAAAAATGAAAAAATTCCGGAATTTGCTGTTGTCAATCCTGTATTTGAACCAAACCTGATCCTGAAGTTTATTGTAAAACACTTTCCTCCCGGATAGTCATAAACAGAGAACTTGTTAACAGAGCCGCCTGTGGGCGCCGCAATGCGGAAATAAGTTTCACTTCCAAATGGGATTAACTGATTTTCTAGGTTAAACGAACCCCCGCCTGTTCCTACCCTTAATCTCGCTGTTCCGGATGGTGGAATGGGCATAAACGTTGTTGTTACACCAGAAGACCAGCTTCGTGATGAATCTCCAAAATCATAATTCCATGGCTGTGCGGTGAGAGGTGTAAGTGCTATAAGTGACAAAATTATACATTTAGTAATCTTCGTGAACATAGTATTTCCTTATATTTGTAGTTGGTATATACAAAAATAATATCACTATGTTAATTTAATATTAGAATAATTTTTGCATTTCTCGTTGCTATTACTAACTGAATCGTTGATGAAGTTATATTGAAAGCGGTGAGGGTAGAAATGTGTGCAAAACATTTACTTACATGGTCCAAAAAAAAACCGGGCCTTTTAAGACCCGGTCTTTCGTTGTTTCTATCCCACAGTAAAACTACTACTTCACAAGTATCATCTTCATGGTCTTTGTGAATTTCTGATTATTGCCTTCGGCAATTATCCGGTAGAAATAAGTACCTGATGAAATATTCGAACCGTCAAATTCAACAGTATAGAAATCAGCCGGTTTAAATTCATTTATCAGCGAAGCTACTTCTTTACCCAGTATATCGTAAACCTTAATTGTTACCTTACCGTCAAACGGCATCGAAAAGTCAATTTTCGATTTCGGGTTTGAAGGATTTGGATAGTTCTGGCTTATATCAAATGAACCGGGTTTACCTATTATCATATCAGCGCTGTTTGCGGGTGAATGATATTCATAATTGCCGTTGTAATCTATCTGTTTCAGCCTGTACTGGTAGGCTCCGCTGTTCAGTTTCTTATCTGTGTAAGTGTAATCAACCCTGCTGGTTGAATTACCTTTGCCGTTCACAAATGAAACTTCTTTCCAGGCAGAATACTGCCTGTCAGCGGTTTTCATTCTGCGCTCTATCGAAAATCCCTTGTTATTTATCTCGGTTTCTGTGCTCCATTGCAGGTTGATATCTCTGTTGCTGGTTGAAATACTGAAGTCTGCCAGGTTTACAGGGAGAGGAGCTGAACCATCAGATAATGTAAAGTAAGAAAAATCAAAAAGCCCTCTTACTTTGGCTGTTAAGTTTGTCCAATTTAATTCAGTTTCGTTATCATTTGTTCCTGCTGGATATACAACCCATTCAACATTATATTTTGCCAGAATTGTGTTAACACTTGGAGAAGCAATTGTATAAGTCTCATTATCTCCAAAATAATAAGTAATATCATATGTAGCACCTGTCAATAATTCAAAAACAGGCGTAATAGATGTATAAGAGTTGGAATAACTGCCTCCAACAGGATTCGGTGGATTTGTCTGTGAATAGTACTTAACATTCATACCGGAAATTGGATATTGAGTTCCATTTTCTCCCCAATATATTGCGGCAATTGTTCTATTCCAAACAGTATAAGTCGAAGTTTGACCTGAACCTGGAACAGTTGTTTGGATTGCTGAAGGAGGAATGGTAGTTTCAGCATCTACAGATATTTCAAATGCGCCAATGTCTGTTGTACCACCGGAAACTGAAGTGGGCCTTGCTGTACCATTGAAGTCTGAATTTTGGCCGGATAGCGCAATTCCTTTACCATTTACAAACCATGCTTCGGGATTGTTTGGGTTAACTTCCAGGTTGCCTAGAGTAACATTTATAAACAACTCTGACGGTGTAACATCTGAATTTGTTGTTGCTAAAGTATGTTTATCACCCGAAGAACTGGTACGAAATGCATCTATTGTAGCATTTGTTCCATTCCATCTGCAAATTGAAGACATATTGGGAGCCACAAGCGCATTATAGTTCGAAGCGGTTGAACTCCATCCTGTTGCGGTTAGGTTGTTTGATAAAGCAATATGGCTTCCGGTTCCGCCTGTTCTGTTATTATAGAATAAATTATTCCTTAAATTAACAGTAACTGCCCCTAATACCCTGTTGAAACAATAAGAATTTGTAGTACCTGATGCAAAACCTCCGATATATACAGTGTTGTAATAATAAGATGCGTTTGTGCCGCTGTTAAATTCCTCATGAAAGCCCTGGATATCGGCACTGGATGTAGTCAGCATTGATGGATTGTTTATTGGTTCTAATACAGGCTTAATTTTTCTGTCTTCAATTATCTTTGCCCTTAAATATTCTGGTAAAATGGTTCTACCTTGTATTGGAAACATAACTGATTCGTTGGATAGGGGCTTTTCGGATTTTGTTGTTGAGGCATTTGTCATTTCAATTGAAGCATATTGCATCAGGATTTCATCAATATCATCGTTACTTTTAACGGTAATATACTTTTGTTCAGACGAAATTTCTGTCGATTTGTCATTGCTGTTATTATTTGAACTATTATCAATTTCAGTTTCTTTGTTACTAATAGTTCTTAATGAAGTCTCACCATTAGTCAATGAAATCTGATTGTTTGACCATACCCAATTCGCGCCAAGGTAATCATTGGTACCATAAATTCTGGCTGCCGTATTAGTGGAAGTATTTGTGAGGTCGTATATTTTATTTTTTGAAGAGATACCTGTAGAACCTGTCGCGTTTATAGTGATTCCATAAACTGCATTTGTAATTGAATTAGTCGTGGTTGATCTTAATCCGGAAATTGTATTCCCGCTTATTGATTGATTTAGACCCGTTGATGTTAAGATTATTCCGCTGACAGTTACTGTACCTGGAGTGGTTGTCGCCACTAATGAACGGCTGCTTAATTCCTTTATGGTGTTTCCGGTAATGCTGTAAACTGTGCCAGTACCGGCAGTTGAAATACCCGTTACAGCAGTATTCGTCGTACCCGTTGTATTGTTTGTTACATTTTGTATTGTATTATTTGCAATACTAATTGGTTGTGCAGTGGTCACGCTGGTAATAATTCCAAGAAAGCCCTGAGGTCTTGTTGTCGTAGTCATGTTTAAGTTAATGCTGTTTGTAGTACTCAAGCTTCCAATCAGATTACCTGAAACAGAAACAGGGGATGTTGGAGTCCCGATTAGCAAAATACCTCTCATATAATGGTATACCGAGCCCGATGAATTTGTACCTGCAAGAGTAATTGAACCAACATTATTATTGGTAATGCTGCATGTTCCGGTTGGCGAAACCTGCATTCCATCAATATAGAAACCGTAAGTGCTGGTAAGTGCAATCCCGTTATCGTTAATTGTTATAGCACCGTTTCCGGTTGTAGAACCGATAGTGTTGCCTGTAATATTAAAACTTCCTGTTGACGCATTTATCCCGATCCATGGAAAAACACTCGCTCCGTTTGGAGGAATTGTTGTAAGAGTGATATTCCTTATAATATTGTTTTGAATAGTTGATGCTGTAGAAGTACCAATAGTAACTAAGGATATTGCCTGAATATAGCTGTATATTCCTGTTGTGGAAGATGTGTAAGTTAGCGGTGTGCCTCCGCATAATGGCGCAGTTCCTCCAATGTAATTTCCGCTTACGTTAAAATTTACTCCATTTGAATTTGTGATATATATTGGTAACAATCTTGAATTAGTAACTGTATTCGTTCTGGTAGCTGTCTGATAGATACTATTGTTCGAAACTGTCCATGCAGTTGAACCCGTGGATAGATAAACAGATATTGCGGGATTACCGTTTGCGTAACAATTAAACAAGTTACAGTTATCAATAGTGTTATTGCTGTTCTGCGCTGTTGGTGTGCCCACAGATACAATAAGGCAAAGTGGAAATGCTGTTGCATCTGATCTGTCTCTTATATCACAATAACTAATAATATTATTGCTGTTCCCAAGGGTTCCGGTTGTTGTGCTGAACAATATACCTCCAACTTGTGCAGTAGTTGTTCCTGATTCTATAATACAATAAGTAACAGTGTTGTATGTAGCGTCATTTAAAAACGTTATTCCTGCTATGGCTGTACTGGTATTTCTGAACCTCAAATATTTACCGCTACCCCCAAATCTTCCGTCAATTATAACCCGGTCTGCACCATCAAGGCGTATCATACCAATACTTGCCACGTTTCCGGATATAATTTTTTCTGAAGCACTTGATGGCTGAATTGTTAACGTATAATTTCCAACACCGCTTTCACTCCATTGATTTAATGCAAAAGTTCCGGGCTCAGTTATGTTGGATGTAACATTCACAACAAGATTTGCTCCTAACCCCAGGTTATTAACAGCCTCGAATAATCCACCCGACCCGGTTAATGTTGTATATGTTTCTCCGGTTCCCACATTGACTGTGCCCGAAAGGGGCGATACAATCACTCTGCTGCCTGCCGGTGATGTTACAACAGGTGTTTGAGTACCGCCGGAGCCATCCATTGTAATTTGTGTACATTCTGCATCTACAAAATTGCCAATTCCGGCAGATGGTGAAATATCGTAAGTCAGCCAGAAATAATTTGTGCCGTTTAATAACTGCTGCGTACCTGTGATTTGAAAACTTCCATTTGGTGAGTTAAAATCTGTGCCAAATTGATTTATTGGGCTAAATGAATTGACTGTTCCCGTATAATATATTCTAGCGTTCAAAATATCCTGAGAAGGATCAGTAGAGCCATTTGTATTGAGATCCATTGTTGTCAGGTTAAAGGGTGCTATTGTGCCGCTAGTAACTATTTGTACTCCAATAAGTAACTGGTTATTGGTGCCTAAAGGTACATTATTTATGTTCGCACTGAATGTTGTGCTTGACAAGTATGCCATATTACTACCTGGTACTTCGTATACATTTACACTATCCACATTCAAATAAAACATATCAGCAGCCGAATAACAATTAAATGCAAAGTTGTAAACACCCGTTGAGGGTGCAGTAAAACTTGAAGTTTGTATCCTTTGAAATGTTGTATTAACTAAATTAGCGTAAGTACCTACTGTTGTTGTTTGCGCAGCAATTGTTTGTCCGGCTCCAACAGTAACTTTCAGATTTTCCGGATAAATTGCCCCTGCAACGCTTTGATAGAATACAACATAGTATTCGTTTCCTGCAACCATATTAATTCCTGATGTAAATGCCCAGGTGTTTGCAGGATTAGATGAGTTGAACTGGTACTGCATTGAACCTGCACCTTCATAAAGATATGATGCACTCGTATTTCTTACCCAGTTATTGCCAGATCCACCATTTACAATAGCCCAACCTGTCGGTGGGAAAGTTGCACTGTTAAAAGTTTCTCTTAGTATTGGTGTTTGGGAAAATGAATATTCAGTAATTGAAAAGTAGATTACAACCGCTGCAAGAAATAAGAATAGCTTTTTCATAGAAATTATTGATTTATTTATAAAATCGTTATTATACGGCAATAAAAGGGCAAAGCCCCTAAGTGCCAAAAATTTAAATATTGATTAAAAAATGATTAATTTGCTGTTATCCCTATTGCTATTTACTAAACAAACTCAATATTTTCAAGGGTTTTTGCCATATTTTGCAAAAATACCAACAAGTAGTTATCACTTTTGCATTGACTTTAGAGATAGCTTGAAGTAAAATTTACAACTGATATATTTTATTCAAAGTTATTCACTCAAATGTTCAGCTGTAATTGTAGGAATATCAGGTATGTGGTTTTTCGGTGTATTACGTTTTCACGGTATAAATTCTGAATTGTCCGGGTGGATGTGTGGCATTTAAGCAGGGAATCAAATTGTTCGTATATCTCAGTTACAAACAAAAAACCCCGCAGTTTTAGTCTGCGGGGTTTTTATTGGGCAGCTTCGTTATTTTACAAGTACCAATTTTTTTATGTCTGAAAACTCGCCGGCGTTTAATTTATATATATAAACCCCTGAAGCTAAGTTGGAACCGTTAAACTCAACAGTGTGGAATCCTGCGGTTATATTTCCGTCCACAAGTATTGATACTTCCTTACCCGCCAGGTCATAAACTTTTAATGTTACTTTAGCGTCTTTCGGCAGCTGAAAATCAATTTTTGAAACCGGGTTTGAAGGATTTGGATAGTTCTGCGAAACTTCAAACTTTACCGGTTTTCCTATTACAACATCGCCGTTGTTCTGCGGTGTGAAGTATTCAAAATTACCATTGAAATCAACCTGTTTGATCCTGTACCTGAATGAACCATCGTTTAGCTTTCTGTCTGTGTAAATATATTCAACAGGGTGCTGGGTGCTGCCGGCTCCGCCGATAAATGCGATTTTTTCCCATGCTGTAAATGAACCGGTGCTTTCATCCTTTTTGCTGCGTTCCACTTCAAAGCCTTTGTTGTTTATTTCCATAGATGTAGCCCAGTTAAGTACAGCATCCCTTTTCATGGCTGTAACTGTAAAAGATAACAATGTAACAGGCAGCGGATTTCCGTTGGATGCTCCGATTGAAAAAGTATTCCCGTTCCCGTTTGAACCGCCAAGATCGCTGATGCTTAAACTTGACCTGTTAACTTGTGGTTTATCTGTTGAACCTGTGGCGCTGATGAACGAACCGCCTGATTTTCCGTTATTCTTTACAATTGTAAGTCCGCTCAGGTCTGTAACGCCCTCTAATCCTTCTGCTTCTATCTTTATTGATACAGTTCTTGAGCCCAGGCTCCAGTTATTGCTCTGAGTTACATACCAGTTCATATTGCTTCTTTTGTCTATCGTAAGTGAGCCGTCTGAAAAAGGTGTAATAGCGGTTGAACCCGGCAGATCATTATGCGAAACTGAGATCATTCCCCCTGAATTGATTGAACTGTTTGAAAATGCGATTGAGATTCCTCTTCCGTTTGAGCCTGCTCCCATCGGGAAGGCGTAATTATATGTTGTGGGTAAAGAACTGCTGCCAAACCATCTTTTAAGTGAGCCGGTTCCTGTCATATAACCTGAAGTATAGCTCAGCGTGCCGGGTTCTGATGTGCCGGAACCGATCGTGAAATTGTTGTTATTCAGCGCGATATTTCCGCCCTTCATTGTCAATACATTACCCGAACCGCTTGAAAGAAATATATTCGAGCTTCCTCCTGTTTCAGAGAGCTCAACTCCGTTTGCATTCAATACCGTAAAACTGTTCAGCTGCAGATCTATACCGTTCATTCTTATTACCTGTGAACCTCTGCCATTGATAACCAGTTCACAAAGATTTGATGCGCTGCTTGTGAAAGCCGCGGATGAACTGAATGTGAAATTGCCTCCAACCTGAAGCTTGAATTTTTCCGAACCGTTAACATTCAGCCTGGTGTTTATCACTTCAAGATCTTTTTTAATCAATACATCCGGTGAATTTATGCTGAAATGGTACGTATGTAAACCCCCTGAATTAAGTTTAACGTTTTCGTAGGTCACTTCCGCGGGCAGGTTTGCCAGGGAAGCGTTGAAATTGAATTCCAGAAATGAACCCGGATACATAGTCCCGAAAACCGGGAGACTTGAAGTTGACTGGCTGATATTGAGCTTTGAACCGCCCCTTATATCAACTACTGCGTTCAGCTGGGCACTGTTTACCGTATTAAAAACTACGTTTGATGAAGTACTTCCTATTATAACCTTTGAATACATGCCGCTCACGTTCCACATTTCAGTGAAGTTGATTGCGGATGGTTTCGTTATATTGAAATATTGATAATCTGCGCTGAAACTGGCTGGTGATGAGCCGGTTCCATCCGGGTTGGATTTCCAGTTTGAAAGCGATGTGAAATTACCAGTGCCTTTGTAATAATAATATGCCGCTTTACCGTTTTCAGATACCTCTACATCATCAATTGCGAACCCGGGAAAATTTCCTGTGCCCGTAATTTCTCTTGTTACCCATCTGAGCTGCACTACCGGTTTGTTATCACACTCCGAGGGCAGGAATATTGAATAATTTTCCCTGTTCTGCTCTGATGTTGTTGTGCCCGTTTGTGAGGTTGTGTTGTTTATATATACCCTTGAATTTATTGATTTGAATTCTCCGCTTGTACCAATGCGGTACTGAACTTCAACGCCGTTTATTCTGGTACTGCCTGATCCGTTGTAAGGATTCCTGATTGTCATTATGCCGTAATCAACAACTATGTTTGAACTGCCGGTTGTTTTAACAGAAAGTACCAGCGAGTAGTCTCCATCCGCCGCATTTAAGAATCCGATCTTTCCGTTATAATTGTACACGCCCTTTGTTGTGCTTGATGCGTAGCCTCTCGAAGTGAGTGAGGCGTTTGTTGATGGGGCTGATATATTGTAATCGGTGCCCGAAAGGCTTGCGAGCTTCCAGCCCTGCCATCCTGAAGGATATGTTGTTGAGTTATGGCTCAGCGAAGAAAAATCTGAGTAATAGGGTATTTCCTGAGCAGTTGGATTTGTTTGAGCCTCTGCTGTTGATAAATGGATTGAAAGTGTAAGAAGTACGAGTAATGCTAAGATGTTTCTGTATTTCATTTAATAGGTTTCTGTAGATAGATTAAGTTATTAATAATCTTTCTGCTGTTTTCCCTACTAAATGTTTGATGATGTACAAAAATAGCTTGTTAACCGCAACTAATTCAATCGTGTGGGTAAGGAGTTTGATAATTACACTCCAAACTGATTTGATAATACTTTCACGGGGTACTCTTATTAAAATAAACAGCTAACCTTTTTTGGGTAGATTTTTGGGAGTGCTGGAAACTAAGCTATGGATAAACAGAGATATATGATTTCGTCATATAGAGGAATCTTTCTTTGATTATTCTTGCATCGGGGAAGTATGTTCTAAGCTCATTGAACTTCAGCAGTTTATTCATGCTCAAAAGCTCTTCAGCTTCCTCGCGGCTGCCGCATTTTTTGAACCATCCCATATTGAAGCTTCTGAGCATAAGGATTTTTATAGCTTTGGGTAAGAACTGAAAGCAGGGAAATAAAAAATGCGGCTCAAAAGGGAAGTAATAGTTTGGGGTTTGCACGAAATACTTTTTGCCTGTCCGGATAATTTCGGCCGCCATTTGTTTCCGCCCGGCCTCAAAAGGAATATGTTCTATCACAGAATTTGAAAACACAACATCAAATTTCTTATCACCAAATTGCGAAAGATCCCGGGCATCACCATGAACGAATGTTAAGTTTTCTTTTGTGTGGGTTTGATGTACATCTATGTTTAAAACGGTTATCTGATAATTTTCGTTGGCGTAGAATCCCATTTGCACCCAGAAATTTTCAGTTCCGCCAATATCCAGTATCCTTATGGGCAGCGTGTCATTTCGTATAAGTTCAGTAAAGTAACGAAATCTCTCTTTCCTGAATTTATTCGCTGCCGATTTTGGTGAAGTATTATCAAGTATTTTTTTGAACAAGATCTTAATATTAAATGTAAGTTTAACCGTAGTCGAACCCTTTCAGGGTTCGCGCTTTATTGAACCTTAACTCTTTACCGAGCCCTAAAAGCACTCGATTACTGTTCTCACACACCCGTAGTCGAACCCTTTCAGGGTTCGCACTTCATTAAGCCCTTACTTTTTACCGAGCCCTAAAAGGACTCGACTACGAAGATCCTTTTACTTCACTACAACCATCTTCTTAATATCCCTATAACTACCTGATTCTAAGCGGTAAAAATATACTCCGCTGGCGTAATTTGCGGCATTCCATTTAACGCTGTATTTGCCCGGTCTTAATTCAGCATCTGCCAATACTGCGATTACCCTGCCCGTGAGATCATATATCGTGAGTTTTGTATTACCTCCCGGGGTACCTGCGGGAATATCAAAATTTATCGATGTTACAGGATTAAACGGGTTCGGGAAGTTATCATACAGCCTGAATGACTGAGGAACGACCTCACTTATCGGTTCAATACCAATTATCTGAGTTGTAAAACGCCATGTCACTGACCACGGACCAAAGCCGCCAACGTTATATCCGCGCACGCGCCAGAAGTACACCGAGCTTCCCGAGAGTAATCCTGAAGGAACAACGAACTGCGATGGAGTTATAGTACTATCAAGCAGTGTGGTATTGAACAATGAATCATTTGATATGAGCAATTTATAACCGGATGTACCGAAGACATCATTCCAGTCCAGGGAAAGATTTAGCGGCTGATTTATCGCGCCGTTTGGCGGTGAAAGTAATGTTGGCGCGGCTACCGGAGGTGATATCACTGTGTGGAAATCCCAAACCTCTGAATAAATACCCGTACCTGCCGAATTGCTTGCATTCACCCGCCAGAAATATCTCGTGTTGTTGCTCAGTATTCCGCCCGGTACATTGTATTGCGAAAATGTGAGTCCGGCGGCGTTTATAAGTGTTGTGCCAAAAGTTGAATCTGTGGAAAGCTGCACCCTGAATGAAGCCGCGTATTGGACGCTGTCCCAATTAAGCGTGGGTGTTGTAGATATCTCAGTTGCCCCGTCAACAGGTTCAACAAGCTGCGGAGCAGCCGGCGGTATGAGAAGTGTCATGAACCTGAATGGTTCCGCCCATGGACCCGTACCTATTGGATTAGTTGTCCTCACCCGCCAAAAATAGGTCTGTACATTTGTAAGCAGTCCGCTCCTTACAACTACCTGTGATGTGTTAAAGCCGCTTGTATCCCATAATGTTGTGCCGAATGTGGAATCCTGTGAAACCTGCACCTGGTATGATGTAGCGGAAATATCCTCAACCCAGTCCAGCAGGGGAGTCAGACTAACGCCTGTGGCGTTATCAGCCGGCAGCAGAAGTCCGGGAGCCGCGGGCATCCCCAATACAGTTGTAAAATTATGCTTTGCTGACCATTCACCGGTACCGGCAATGTTTGTCGCGCTTACGCGCCAGTAATACCTGAAATTATTCTGCAATTGCGGACTTGTCAAATTCAGAAAAGATTGCGTTATCCCTGAAATAAATACTGCCGGAATTGAGAAGGAAGTATCCAATGATGCCTGCAATGTATATGAATCAGCCGGCGAAGTACTGTCCCAATCAAACAGGGGAGTCAGCGATACATTTGAGGCGCCATTTAGAGGCAGTAACAACCCGGGCGCATTTGGTATCGCTACTATTGTCCTGAAACGATAACTGTAAGACCATGGCCCTGTACCACCTTCGCTTTCTCCTCTCACGCGCCAGAAATATTGAGTGTTGTTGGCAAGCCTGCCGGGTGCAATATTCATGTTGCTGTTTACTAAGTCTGCTGAATCAAGTACAGGTGTGGAGTACGCGGAATCTTCATCGATCTGTACCCGGTAAGTTTTAGCTGTGGTTAAAGAATCCCAATCAAGTAATCCGGTGAGGCTTACATTAACAGCGCCGTTTACCGGCGCGGTCAAAACCGGCATTACAGGGATCTGAAATCCACCGTTTGTTGTAAACAGAATATTGCCGTTTGAGCCTGCTATGAACCCGGTTTGTATATTTACAAAACTAACTCCATTGAAGTTCTGGCTTGTCAGCCCGCTTTCCTGTACGTTCCAGCTTTGCCCACCGTTGGTTGTTCTTATTATCGAATTCCCGTGAGCCGAGCCTGTTCCTGTATTTGCATTCAGAAAGCTAAGGTTTGTGATCCTGCCGGAAATATTTGAATTCTGAGTTACCCAGTTCGTTCCGCCGTTAGTTGTTTTAATTATCTTTCCGCCTTCACCTGAAACATAAACAAGGTCTTCAGTAATTACTGCCAGACCGAAAAGCAGATCAGTTATGCCCGTACCAACTATGCTCCAGTTATCCCCTCCATCTGTTGTTTTAAGCAATACTCCGTCGTAACCGGTAATGTAACCGGTGTTGGCGTTCGCAAATCTTATATTGTTTAAGAACTGAGTTGTACCTGTGGTTTTCAAGTTCCAGTTAGTTCCGCCATTTGTGGTTTTTGCAAGAACTCCGCTGCCGGCACAGGCGAATCCCGTATTTACGTCAATGAAATACAGCCCCCGGTAAAGTCCCCCCGGCGGTGCCTGGTAAACCCAGCTTGTTCCGGCATTTGTTGTTTTAACCAGCACGCCGTTACCGCATGCAAAACCCGTACTTGTGTTTACGAAAAAGACACCGTATAAATGGTCAGGGGCTATGCTCTGCGATACCCAGTTTAACCCGCCGTTTGTGGTGCGGATTATAGTTCCTGAAAGTCCTACTGCTGTGCCGTTATTTTGGTCACTGAAGTGGATGTTATTAAGGTCGCTTGCCGTCCCGCTGGATTGTGGGAACCATTGCGAAACTGCGCCTCCCGTAAATAGAATAAATAAAAATATTGCAATTAGGTTTTTCAATTATCTTAATATGGCTAATTTCTGGATGGATGTTTCGGTTTTGCCGCTGCCTTCAAGTATAAGTTTATACAGGTAAATTCCGTTTGCCATGGTTTCACCATCGCCGTCCTTGCCATCCCAGTAAATATTGTTAAACCCGACCCTCGCCTGACCCTCGACATTCCTCACTAACCTGCCGGCTACTGTATATATCTTTATTATGCAGGATTGCGGCGCCTCTGAAGCGAAAAGATCAAATGTAAAATATGTATCACCCTGCATCGGGTTGGGATAGTTGAACAGATTCCGGACGGCAAAATCATAACTGATATAAACATTGTTTACCAGTGTATCCCTGTTGCCGTCTTTATCCGCGCCGTAATATTGAAGCAAATGAGTTCCCGCAGTAAGTTCAGGTTTGTAAAGAACGCTTGTTTTAAAGCTGCCATCGTTTACAGGTGTGAAAGTTATTTCCGGATTCTGAACGCCTGATGTGAAATAATTTATCCTTCTGCCATCAAGCCTTATAAATATCCCGGCTGTATCTGCCATGCTGTATTCAAGCTTGCTCTCATCATAAAACCTGAAAAGTATTTCGGGTCTTGCGGGAATAAGATCGCCGTCAAGTATCTTGTTGCCGTCATAAGTTACATCTATAGCGGGTCCGGTGGAATCACCCACAATAACAATATCTGTGAATGCGAAATTATTGAACGGATAGTAATCGTTCTGGTTATTAAGCATTGTGACTTCAAAATTGATATCAAGCGTATCTATTGTTGATTGCGGATTCTTCAATCCCTGTGTATTTATTGTTACAGTTGAAACATAATTGCTATCAGGCATTAAAGGTGTGTAAACAGTATCAGTTCTTAGTGTAACCAATCCGTTATAGGCATTGGCTGTCCATTTATACACAATCACCCCCGCAGGTACAAAGCCAATATTATAATTGCGCACGCTTATATTCACCTGCGCGCCTTCGTTAACAATTGAATCACTCCTTATAAACGAATAATTATCCGGGATGATCTCAGCCGGCGGTGTGTAACTGAAGTACAGTGAATTGAACTCCGGAGATTCAATTCCGCTCAATGTGTCAATTTCTATGTTGGCCCTCAGATCAAGATCAGGGTAGATGTAGCTGCTAACCGTATCAAGAGCGGTGTAAGTGTTTGAACTTAATCCCGAATACAGTGGAACAGCATTGCCAAATACATCAACACCCGTTACATCAAAGTTTACTGATGAGCCGCCCGGCAGCAACCTGTTCCAGGAAAAATACTTCCAGCGGTGCGCGGGTCCTATTGAAAGATCAATGGTGCCCAGTGTATTTAAAACCACCGGATTCAAATTCGCAAATGAAGGTGTCCACACAGAATTTGAACCAAATCTGTGAAATTGTTCTGAGGTATTTAACGAAGCTGCGCCAAGGTACCCGATAAATGCGTAAGAATCAAATTGATCAAACCGGGTCACTGAATCTATTAGCTGGCTGCCAAACTCTTTTATCTTATTCTTTGCGGTTTGTCTCAAACTGTCAGAAATTGGAACAAAAGAAGCTACTCCTATCAATACATAATGTGTAGTATCAAATGTATTCATGAAGTTTAATACTGAATCAGATGACTGCGGACTGGACATCCTGAAATTCCTGAATTCAACTATTCCGCCTGTGAGTTTCCGGGCCTTTACAATATTTAGTCCTGTATTTTGCCCGCCATCTGCGTATAGTGAGGATTGGTTTACAATAAAAAAAGATGCTTCATTACCATTGCTTCCGTATGATTTTACCTCCAGTATTCCCGGCTGACTATTAAGCTTGAATCCGCTGCCCGTGTAGTAAAGCCCTGAGTATGAATTGGCAGGGAATTGACCAATCAATCTTGGATAAAGGGTTACAATTGAATCACTGTTAATTGTTTTTGCGCCTGCTAAGCTTACAGTTGGATTGTAAACAAACTTGTTCGTTTCTGACCATCCGGCTGAGTCACCGTTGATCAATGAATTCGTGCGCCAGTAATACACTATGTTTGAATCTGCCAAAGGAATCCTGTATTTCACCTTATTGGCTACACCGCTGATATTTGAATTGGAATAATTCAGAAGTGGATTCATAAATGCCGCAGATGTATCAACCTGCAATATCACTTTTACATTTGTGTTTCTCAGATCAACCTGCGGATTCAGACCAACAAACTCAACTGAATCCTGCGGCACAACTGAATTATTTATCGGCTTAAGCGGTGTGTAGGAAATATTCCTCAAAGGAAGCGGTATTACTATAACATTGTTTGAAGGGTCCTCACCCGGATACTGGTTATTATAATCCAGCGTTGCACGCAATGAATAATTTCCGATTGTATCTATACTGAAAGTATATGAAAGCGTATCGAAGTATTTAAAACTGTTAATTGTAGTGTCGCGGAAACTGAAAGTATTTCCGTTCTTGAGGATCTCAAATCTGACCTTGCAGTTCGGTGCAAAAAGCCCGTAGTTTTTCGGGAAAATTGTCCATGTAACAGTCTCTCCAACCAGGGGGTATTGGTCTGTTATCCTGTAATCTGTTTGCCCTATCACAAACTCAGGCCCTTCGGGCAAGAGGAGCTTTGAAGCGGGATCCCCCAGCAGGTTGTAGCTGTTTATCATGTTGCGCACCTGGAAATTTCCGGAATCCTGCGTCATCCTGTTATTGGCGTTTTGAACCAGTGAACCTAATCGCCTTATCGTATCCTGTGCCAACCCGATGAAAATATATTTGTTCAGTTCATTTCCCGCACCTGAAAATGACCACCCGGATGAACCAAGGAAACCAAGTGCCCCGCGATTTGGCGCATAGATGAACTTTTCACCGAAGCCGCGAAGGTTGGGTTCGGAATTTTTACCCGTGAAACAAGTCATACTTAACACAAGCGGAAGCCGGCTGCCGTTATTAAGCGTAAAGGGATCTTCAAGACCAAGTTCCCAATCCTGGCTGGCGGCGTGACCTATAAAATTAACCAATAGACCGCCGCGGTTAATAGCGTTCTTAATTGAATCGGCGTAATTGAAAGTTATATATCCCGCGGAATCATTTCTATAGATCTTCTCAGCAATACCTGTTATTGAATTTGGTAAAATGTAATTGTTAACAAATTCATTTGATTGCGTCTGGTATTGTATCTGTTCAATTCGGTTCGGGCCGCCGGTTATCATATTGAAATTTTTCCACCATCTCTGCGGCAGTTCATTTTCATATGCAATTATTTTATTCACAACATCCTGCGCTTCCTGCTGGGTGTAAACAGGCAGTCTGCCAATTGCGGCCTGGTGAAAATACGTAAAGCCGCTCATGTTGAAATTTACAAAATATCCGTCGCTTGGGGGATTGCCGTAAACAGGAATGAAATTCCTGTAGTAGTTTGGTGAAAGCCTGTTATTCTTAGGATCAAGTGAACCTCTGCCAATGAGCATAACGTACGCAACCTTCGGCTGCTGCCAGGTATCATATACATGCTTCACAAAGCGGCGTATGGCTATTGGACTCTCCATTCCGTAATTGAAAATATCAATTACATCATCAACCGGCGCTTTGAAAGAGCGGAAATTATCGCGTACTTGCCTGTGTGAACGCAGCTGCTCTGCCTGTGATTCAAACAGTCTGTTGTATATCACAAGGTAATCTGCCGCGTTGGATGAAGATACCAAATTCTGCACCTGCCGTGATTCATACCTGAAAGGTCTTGCGGTTATTACTTTATTGTAAATTTCAAAATCGCCGTTCTGTTTGCCTGTGAAAAACAAAGTGTCTGAATCTGAACTGATGTTGGTGATCTTGATATTGTTCTTTATATCATAGATTGAAAACGGAGCAGAGGAATTAAATCCTGGTACCCTGAAAAGCGCGCTCGATGTATCTGTGGAATTCAGTGTGATCCTGCAATGCCCATCCGATAAGCGAAATTGCTTTGGATATGTAAGCTCGATCAGATCAAAATATAAACTTGGTGTAACGCTTGGATTGGTAAATGTAGGTGTGTATGTTACTGTAACAGTATTCTGCGACGCGTTAAAAAGTGTGCTCTGAAATCCAACGGTAGTATCAAACCTGTTGTAATCATTCCGCTCAAGTGTAGTTATTGGCGTTGAATTTAAAGTAAGTACCAGCTTATGTTCATTGAATGAAGTATCCCTGGAATTTGGGTATGCAAAGACTCTGAATGAACAACCCGCTGGCAGCGGATTAAGAAGCGGCAGCGAAAAATTTCTCGTTACAGAAAAGCCAAATTGCGCCGTTAAGTTCTTCCAGTACCATCCTTCCCCGGATATCTTTTCGGTATTAAAAAACCTGAAATCAGTGTTGGCGTTAAATGTTAACCCCAGGCTGTAAACGGAATCGACTTCCAAGTGAATTTTCTCGAGGGAATAATTGAATGGGTATTCATTACTAACGGAGTATGCTGAAATAGTATATCTTAAACCGTTTGCGCCATCCCAGCCTATCCAGTAAACGCTTGTATCTGAATACAGGTCATAATACTCATCTGTGGAATAATCAAATGTTGTTGGACCAAAGCTTGCAAGGTATGTTGTTGTCGGCCCGCCGGAGTTCCGTTTGCCGTAAAAATCTATGTAATCATTGGCGTCAAATGAACCATCCGCTTCGCCATCAAAGTAAACCGGGATTTCACTTCCCTTGTAGTAAACCTTAACCGTTCGCGGGTCAATGTTTGAGGTGTTTATTCCTGATTGAGTGAATTCATTGCGGGTAATTCTGTAGAAACCATCTGAAGCAATGTGCATTTTCAGATAGGTTTTATTGGGTATTATCCAGTCGTAATTCTGGCAAAATGCTGATGCAGAAATTAGAAGGAAAACCGCTATTTTCACACCAAGTTTTATGGCATTCATCCTGCCAATTTACGCATTTTTAATGCAATAATTCTATATAAAAATAATGGGTTTCCTATAATATACCTCTTAAAGTACTTTAAGGGTGAACTAAGCAATCTGTAAAGCCATTCTAACCCTATTACACGCAGAAATGCGGGACCTCTTTGCCTTGTGCCCGCAATAACACTGATCCCGTCCCCAACGCAAATTATCACATTACAGGAAATCCGTTCCATATTTTTTGCTGTCCATCTTTCCTGAAGCGGTGTGCCTAAACCCACAACTAAAATTTCCGCCTGCGAACTGTTAATTTGCGATATAACATTCTCATCATCAAAACTGTATCCATTATGCAGTCCTGCAACCTGTAAGCCATGATTATTGCCGGCAATCCTTCCCAGTACTTCATCTGTATTTCCGAAAAAGAAAACTTTACTATTATGTCTGATCAATTCATTCATCAGCAGGGGATACAGATCAGAACCCGTAAACCTATGTCCCCCGTAAGAACCGCGGTAAAGGAAGTTTGCCGCAAGCTTGATGCCAATGCCATCGGGATGAACAATATCAAATCTTCCAAGATATTCTTTTAGTTCCGGCAGTTTGTATGAAGTGTTTATGCTGTTTGCATTTGTGTATGCAATGCATAGGCGCCCTTTGTTATCTAATGCGCTGCTTATCTGATGCAGTAAACCGTGATAGTCTGTAATATTTATGTTAATATCATTAATATTTACCGTACGGTTATTCATTTATCAATGTCTAAGCAGAGTTCTGTAGAGGTGTTCAATCTTTGGCAGTACGAATTCCTGAGTATAATTGTTCAGTACATCTTCGTGCAGTTTTACTGCGCACTCTTCAGCGAGTTTTTTGTTATCTCTGAAAAATAATATCTTTTCAGCAAGTTCCTTTTCATTGCCGGCTTTAAAAAGCAGTCCATTACCGCCATCTTCTATCAATTCTCCGATCCCATCCACATTCGCGCCTATGAACGGAACCCGGTGAAGACCCGCCTGCAGCATAAAATTGGGGAACGGGTCGCGGGTTGAAGGAAGCACGCAGATATCAGCTATAAGGAAATACTGCAGCAGGTTTTTCTGCGGCACTATTATCTCAACATTCAGATCATTCCTGGCAATATACCTGCGGTAGTCAATATCATTATTGCCTTCACCAACAAGAATAAGCCCGATCTTTTCTTTCTTTAATAAATTAAGAGCCTTTAAAAGGGTCTCAAAATCTTTATCGTTATGAAAACGGCCTATTGCCAGGATAATGAAAAATTTCCCGTGGTCACGGGAGCGGGGCGCAATGATCTCAAGTTCATGGATTTCTTCGGTATCAGTAAAATTATGTATCAGTTTGATACGGTCTTTATCAAGAGAGAATCTCCTGAGCAGCATTTCTTTCACGGAATTTGAAACGGCAATAATACCATCAGACCTGTACTCAATATTATATTTCCGTTTAACTATACTCAGTGAAGTGAATACCGATACAGGTTTATTCTTTTTAATTCTTTTTATTGCCTGAAGCGCAAGTACTTCAGTAAGCCTGTGATGAGTATGTACAACATTTATACTGTTTTCGGCTATAACTCTTTTTAATGCGGAAACATTTCCCGCAATCGAAATTGGATTCTTGGATTTGAGACCTTTCAGTAATGTATAGCCGATTCCTTTTTCTTCAAGCCGTTCAAGTGAATCACCGCCGTTTGTGATTACAGTTACATTGTGTTTGCGTGAAAGATACTTTGCAAGCAAATATACGTAGTAAGACCTGCCGCAGGCGTAATTGAAATCAGGGGTTATATGTAATATGTTTAACTTCATTTACTTCAATATATCTTCCTGAAACCAAGCTCTTCAGCCAGAAAGCATGTGACTCTATCTGAAAGTATGATAAGCCTTAATCTTATGGGCTTATCAACTGTATTGAATTCAGTGAATTCAACTGAAATATCATTGTTCTTAAATCCTGTGCGGATGCGTTCGCTGCTGTAGCCTTCAATGTAAAAAAACTGCTTAGGCGCAATTGCTTTAATTTCAAATTCATTCGGTGAAATTGTTTTACACTCCAGCTTTGCGCCAATTGAACTTTCCTGGAATGCGGCGGTTTGTATAACGTCATTTATCGTATCTTTGATGGAATATTGTTTATCCTTCCAGAAGCCGTAAGCGCCTGTCATTTTATCAAACATGAATGTCTGTTTAAATCTGCCGGGGTTGCCAAGCAGCACTATCTTTTTGCCCGGCTCCAGCGGGGCTGCAATGAGGCTTTCAACATTTATTCTTGCTTTTTCATATGATGTGCGCCAGTCCATAACGGTTATTGCAGACCAGATCACCCAAAACACCATTGCTGCAGCAAATGCCGCGCGCAAAACATTCTTGTTGAACTTCAGGCTTAGCCTTTTTTGCTCGCTGTATATATATAGCAGGAATACTGCAAGCACGGCAAATGGCAATAGTATCATTTGGGGTCTGATATAACCCACGATTGCATAAGGAGCTATAAGTATAAAAAAGAAAGCAGTTAACTGGCCTATAATTTTGTAAATGTCACTTCGCGCTGAATTCCAGATCAGGTAAAATGCCGTTCCGTACAGTATAAAAAGATATATAATGATCAGCTTGTTATCATTGCGAAGCTGGAAGTTTATTGTGATAAAATCCAGGGGAATAGAAAGCGCGATAAGCGCCCTTGCGAATACTCCGGGGGCATTGCTTAATGGAAACGATTGGTATAAGGTCGTGATCTCTGTCATGTTATTGCCAAGTACGCCAAATCTGAATATGAAATACAGCGCCAGTAATGTAACAACGCAAATAGCCAGCGGCATGGACTTTTTTAAACCTGCTTTTCCTTTTCTGAAATACTCTGCCAGTATTATCACCGCAGGAAGCGTAATGGCAAGCTCCTTGGTCAGCAGCGCGAGAGTGAACGTTACCAGGGAAAGTACAAAGAAGCTCCTTTTGCCTGTATCGCTGTAGAGAAAGAACAGCAGAACTGAGATTATGAAAAAGAAACAGCATATCAGATCGACTCTTGCAGCCATCCAGCAGATGTTGTTAATATTATTTGGATATAAAAGTATTGCCGCTGAACAAACCAGCGATACTGATGCGCGTTTAGTGAGATAGAAAAGTGTCAGCCCGGCGGAAAAAGCAATAAAGAAAAATAACACTAGATTCTGTATTCTGAACCAGACAAAATTATCCTGCGCGAACCCGAAAAATGCGCTTAAGCTTACGCTCTTTTCAAGGGATAAGTAATAGAACGGTCTGATATGAAATGTGTTGGTAAAGGGGAGCGCGCCGGTCAGTTTCTGGTAGAAAGTCGAATTGATTGCGTCGTAAATATTCATGTAATCATCTGAAACCAGCCCTATACTGAAAAATCCGAGAAAGTAAAGACATGCTGTGTAAACAGCATAAATTCCCAGTGAGTAGTAAATGAATTTACGGGATTCTTTCAAGTTATTTCAATAGTAAATTTAGTTCTTTCTTATAATGACTCTTATTTGTGAATAAAGCCGCAAGCCTGTATCTTACATGCGAATTTATAAACTTAAAAAAATATTTATCAGGTAAAAATGTAGTTAAATAGGCGGCTATGTTCTTCAGAGAAAAAGAATTCCTGAAATAGCCCCGTGAATCTGACCTTGACCCGTAAAAGTAATTCAGCCATGCTATCACCTGTGCGCTGTAAAAGTGCTCGCCCTTTGATTTTGAGTCCACAATTTTTTTGAAGGCGGCAGTGTGCAGCATATTGAATAAATTCCCGCGCGTGCCTGTTAATGTACGGGAATCCGGGCGGAGCCTGGTATAAACTAGGAATTCAGGCATGATAGCAAATGTAACTTCATCCCTTAGCCTGTAAAGCAGTTCGTAGTCTTCATTGCAGTCAAGTGATTCATTGAATCTGTTTGCTGTAAAAATACTTTTTCTGAATATCATTGCAGATTGGTTTATTGGATTGTGAAGGTCAAGATATTTGTGAATTGCTGCGTGAGTTTGCGGTTCTTTCAGAAGAAAAAGTATTTTCGCGGGATCTCTGAAATAAACTGACCACGAAGATAGAATATCAACCCCTGGATTATCAGCAAGAAATGCAATTTCCTTTTCAAGCCTGTTTGATGTATTCAGGTCATCGGCGTCAATTCTCGCTATCCATTCACTGCGGCATAAACATATGCCGTAGTTCATTGCAGCCGATGTTCCATTATGTTCTGTGTAATGATATTTAATTCTGCTGTCATTGAACTTCTTTATGAGCTCAGCGGTGTTATCTGTTGAGCCGTCATCAATTATTATAAACTCAAATTCCCTATAGCTTTGAGCAAGGATGCTCTTGATCGCCCCTGAAAGATACTTTCCGCCGTTAAAAACCGGCATCAACACCGATACGTTCTTTATTTCTTCAGGCAATTTTGGTATAGTGAAATATGCTTTTCTATCATTGTGGAAATTGAATACTCTTTTTTAACAAGTTTGTAAAAATTCTCAGAAAGTAACTTATACCTTTCGTAGTCAGTCAGTACTTTTTCAAGCAATACTGCCAGTTCCGCGGCGCTGCCGCTTTTGAACTTGAGACAATTTTTTCCGCTATCCAAAATATCTTCTGAGCCGCGGAAATCAGAGCTTATCACCAAAGCATTTGCCGCACCCGCTTCTGTAATTATTGCCGGAAAACCTTCGTTATCAGAGCGGGTTGGATTCACAAGTACATGCACGCTCTCAAGATAGCTGTTCATATCGGGTACCTTACCCGGAAAAATAACTTTTGAGCCCGCAGCCGCGTTTTGTTCCTTCAGATTGCTTTCCAACTCTCCTTCGCCTGCAATGTAAAAAGATGCTCTTTCCAGAATTTCTTCCGGCAGCCGGTTAACCGCGTTTATAAAGAGATCCAGTCCTTTTTCATGTGTGAACCTTGAGGCTGCCAGAACTTTGATTTTATCTCTAACAGGCTTCTCAGGCATTTTGTCCGGAACCGGAATGCCGCAGCGGATAAATGCGATGTTGGATTCATTTGCGATCTTATTTTCAATGATATACTTCCTTATATGCTCATTTATTGCGGCATATTTATCCGCGTTAAAGTGTTTAAGTCTGCCAAACGCCTCCAGTATTCCGTGATTTGTTTGAACAGTTCTCCCGGATGTTAACTGCGATGCCCTGCGCGCAATTGCTGCGCCATAATGGTAATGTGAATGTAATACATTGATCTCATTCTGCCTGGTAAATTTTACCAAAAAATTTATGGCTGAAATGTACCCTGAAAACGTACGCGTCAAATGCAAAAAACGCTCATCGGAAATTATGTTAACATTGATATCACTGAAACGGTTTATACCGTTCCCGCCGCCGCAGATTATCCATAAATTCACGTTACCTGTTTGAACCAGTCCGCGGGATAAGTGCAGAATATGATTTGTCACACCGCAGGTGCTGCGAAGTTCATTTACAAGCAGAAGAATATTCATCTTGCCGGCTCCTTATATATTGATGCGTAACCGTTGAACGCTTTTTCACCTGAAAACTCTGCCGCAGTATCTGCTGCAGCTTTGCTCAACTGTGCTATTTGAGTTCTATCCAAACCTGCGATCATATCCAGTGTTTCTGCAAGTGCATTGTTATTGCCATAATCAATTTTAAACCCGTTAATTTTGTTATTTATGTATGCCGCTATTCCGGTTTCATTTGTTACCACCGGAATTAACCCCGAAGCCATTGCTTCAGCGGCAGCTATTGAAAATGTATCGTAGCTGTTAAGTGATAAAAATACATCCTTATCTCTGTAGAACTCAGCTAACATTCCGGCTTTCATTAAAGGTATTTTGTGGAATGCGGCATTTCCTTTTCCTGGTAACCTGATATCTATATCAGTAACTATGTAAACATCCATCGGTGATTTAACATTACCTGCGCTCTCAAACAAAAGATCCATGCCGCTTTGTGTGAAATGATTCCTGTGCTGAATAACGGCTTTCAATCTGCCCGTGCTTAGAGAAGTATGTCCTGCTGCGCTGAATTCTTCTCCTGCAAAGTTTGGCAGTATAGCCGTTTTTGAACGCCCGGTTTTGTAATACTCTTCAGCTTTTGCACGCGCAGCAATGGATGGAAAAACTATCACATCAGAATATTTCATGAATACCTTTTCGCAGAAGTTATCTTTGAACTTTAAGTAACCGGTTATGTTCTTTATAACTGAATTTTCATGTTGAACTACACCATGACAATTGTAAACTATCTTCACATTAAAGAATACTCTGTATATATAAAGCAATACGCCAAAGCGTTCAAACTGCAGCAGGTGGATAACGTCTGGTCTGTAGAGCGCTAAAAAGGGGAGTACCCTTAAAAGTCCGAGTGTAATTATCTTCCCGGTGCCAATTGTTTTCTCCTGCCTGCCGAAGAGCTTTCTGAAAATGGAATGCTCTCTGCCGTCAAAAAAATATTGAATGAATGTGACTGACTGTTTGGCTGAAATATGGTAAAAGAGCGATGAGGCAAAACGCTCCGGTCCGGAAAGAATTTCACTTTCGGCAAACCTGCCCGCAAAAAGTATCTTTATGTTATCTTCTCTTTTTCTCAAACCCTTCAATTAGTTTCTTTAAACCAAGTCTGTGTTTCAGAAAGTTTTTAAGTTTGAAGAATTTGCCGTATTTTTTTGTGAATTCTATTTTACTATTAGAAACCAGGATTACGCTGAATTCCCTGTTTTCAATATCGTAAAACGTTTTTATCCTATAGTATTTGTATTTTGTGAAGTCGTTATTGTACCAAATACTCCTGTGAGCTTCAAATGGATTCTCATCTGCAGCCTCCTGCGGCCAGTATTTGCCGATCGGTATATTTATCAATGCGCATTTACACCTGGTGAGAGCAAGTTTTATCAGTT
Source organism: Ignavibacteria bacterium UBA2360 (assembly GCA_002344125.1). Lineage (GTDB taxonomy): Bacteria > Bacteroidota > Ignavibacteria > Tepidaquicellales > OLB5 > OLB5. The sequence continues at coordinate 114,204 of DDTQ01000013.1, forward strand.
CTTCGCCTTTCTCCTTTTCCATGTGTTCAATTACATCGCCAAAGTTTATAAGATCATAACATTTATCGGTTGTAGTCATAAATTCTGAGGCATCGGTAATGTACACTTCATTGTAAAAGTATTTATGATACTCCTTTACATACCCCGGATATATCTCAATTGCGTCAATCGTCCGCTCCCAATTGCCGTCATACCTGCCCGTATCCCAGATCTCAAGGAATTCTCTGAACAAAAAACCCCACCTGCCGAAACCCGCTCCAACATCAAGGATAGAACGCGGATCAAGCTTCCTCACCAGTTCTATATTATATGATATATTCTGCCAGTTTGATGTGCCCATTTAAACCATTTTTGATTTTAAAGAGTTGAGTATTTTAACAAGATAGAACCACTCAATAACCAGTATAAAATATTCCGTTATGACTGTCATAACGGCGGCGGCTGTCACACCATAAAGCGGTATGAACAGAATATTGAGTGCTAAATTCATTATCAAAGCGTAAAGGGTAATATACATTACAACTTTGAAATAACCCATTCCATTTAAAATAACACCTGTCAGGTTATTTAATCCCATAGCCAAAAGAGCCGCAGATAGTATTTGAAGTACAAAAGCTGATTGTGAAAATTTGCCTGAATACAGTAAACTTATAATACTCTCTGCAAAGAAATACAGAACGAATGTACATACTATACATATCACCGAAATAACCTGTGCATGCTCCCTGAAAAACTGCCTGATTGGTTCGGGGTCCCTTTTAAGCTCAGCCACTTTTGTGAATCCGCTTACCAGCAGAAATGAAAATGAAATGGATGCTGATTTGAATAAACCGTAAGCAATGCTGTAATAGGCGGCGGAATCATAATCCATTATCTTTGATATAAGAAGCAGGTCAAGCTTATCGTATAAAAAATTGAATATCACAGCAAGCCCCAGCGGGATTGATATCCCGATTATTCTGAATAAACTGTTCAGTGATATATATGAAAAAGAAATTGTTACTTTCTTCCTGTAGAGGTACGCCAGCGCAAATAGAAGATTTATGAAGAGCCCGCCCAGCATAATTGATAAAAGCGCAGGTGCGCTTAGTGAATAGTAATAAATTCCGCCAATGAAAAATACCGCTATCAATACCCGCGGCAAAATAAACGCAATGAACTGATTCCTGAATTCATTTAAACCCGAAAGCGACTTGTTTACGAGATTCACTAAAAATGAAACATAAATCATCACTGAAATTACAGTAAACAATGATAACGATATATCGGGATAAAGCACTTTGAACGCTATCAGGTTAGCTGGATAATAGAAAAGGAGCATCATACTGCCCAGTGTGAAAACTCTGCTGAACACCGCGGATGCCTTTTCTTTCGATTCAGCAATTTCACGCTGAATAAATATAGGCAGTCCAAGATCAAACACAGCCGCAAAGACCATGCTCAATGCGAAAAGTGTGACTATCTGACCGTAAACTTCCGGAGGAAAACTGCGCGCAAGAAGCAGCATTATAACGAATGAGAACAGCTTATCAGCAAGATTCAGTAAGAAGATATATTTGCTTCCTGCAACCAGCCCCCTGAATTTCTTAATATCTAACATTGATCTATAAAATTAGCAATGTTTTAGCGATTTAGAAATGATAAACGAAAAACTTACCAGAAGTTAGGCGAATAACCCGGATTTCTGAAAATTAATAATTTCTCCTTTTGAGTTTGATATTTCCTTAAATTTGATTTATCTTGATCCAAACAACTGAATATATGGCAAAATATATAATTACATTCTCTATCTTACTTTTTAGCAGCACGGTTTTTTCTACAGGTAACGGCTGGCTTGATGTAAGCGGAGGGACAAACTCCTCCGTAAAAACATTATGTGAATTCCAGAATGTTTTGTATGCGGGCGGGTCATTCATGAATGCGGGAAATAATCTTTCAGAAAAAATTGCGCGCTGGGATGGAGCGGTATGGAGCAGCGTGGGCGGGGGCCTCAATGGTGATGTGAACACACTGGCCGTTTTCAATAATGAACTTGTTGCCGCGGGAAGTTTTACTGCAGCAGGAGGCACTGTAGCTGCCTTAAACATTGCTAAATGGAATGGAACAACATGGACGGATCTGGGAAGCGGACTGAACGGGCAGGTTTTTACTTTACTTGTTTTTAATAATGAGCTTTATGCAGGTGGTACATTTACAACTGCCGGGGGTAATCCTGCACTATACATTGCCAAATGGAACGGCAGTTCATGGCAGCCGGTTGGTGCTGGATTTAATGGTTTTGTCAGATCTTTGACCCTTCATAATGGTTCGCTCATCGCGGGTGGTTTCTTCACTCTTTCCGGTGGAAACCAAACTAACAGAATTGCTGAATGGAACGGGTCATCATGGCAAGCCGTTGGAGATGGCTTTAACAACCAGGTCTATACGCTGGTTTCAAATGGAAGCGAGCTATTCGCAGGGGGCAGCTTCACACAATCCGGCAGTACAGCTCTCAGCAGAGCTGCAAAATGGAACGGCGCATCCTGGCAGCCGCTGGGAGAAGGACTTGACGGATTAGTTAATACACTATATTTTGATAACGGATTGTTGCTGGCAGGCGGAAATTTCTCTAATTCAGGTGCTTCACCCCTAAGTAAAATTGCAAAATGGGATGGAAGCGCATGGAGTACTTCGGGACTGGGTTTTAATAATCCTGTGCTTGCATTCAGAAGAGTGAACAATATGCTATACTGCGCAGGAGACTTCACCCAGTCAGGTACAGAAGTTATCAGGTATATTGCTGTTAATGATACGAGCTCAAGAATATGGTCTCAATTTGCATCTGGAATGAATAATTCGGTTCTTGCAGCAACCGTATTTAACGGATCTATGGTTGCTGGCGGCAGTTTCACAGCCGCAGGCAGCGACTCCCTCAAACACATCGCGTTATGGAACGGCGTGAACTGGCAATCACTCGGTACCGGAATGAATGAAGATGTTTACGCGTTAACGCTATTCAATTCAGAACTTATTGCAGCCGGGAATTTCACTGTTGCCGGAGGCAATACAGTGGGTTATATAGCAAAATGGAATGGTTCAGCATGGCTGCCGATGGGCAGCGGGATGAATAGTTTCGTTAATTCTCTTGTTGTGTTTAATGGTGAGCTTTACGCAGGCGGCGCATTTACTGTTGCAGGCGGAAATAGCTCTAACCGCATAGCAAAATGGAATGGTTCCGCATGGTTACCCCTGGGAGCCGGTATGAATAATGTTGTAACTTCACTTGCTGTTTTTAACAATTCACTTATTGCAGGGGGTACTTTTTCTTTAGCCGGTGGAAGCAGCGCCCTGAGGATAGCCGCGTGGGATGGCTCGGTTTGGTCGCCACTTGCCGGTGGTATGAACAGCGGAGTTTTTTCTCTGGGAGTGTATAATGGTGAGCTCATTGCAGGCGGCTCTTTCACTGTAGCCGGTGGTTTGCCGGCAAGTCACATAGCTAAATGGAACGGTTCTAACTGGTCAGCATTCAATGATCATAGTTTCGGCGGCAGCTCCCCTAGTGTCAATTCAATAGTTGTTTATAACAATTATCTTTACATAGGAGGATTCTTCACTACTATTAACAGTCTGGCTATAAGGAATATTGCAAGGTGGACCGGGACAAATTGGGTTTCTGCGGGAAATCTGAACAGCGCGGTTTATTCGCTGAGTGTATTTAATACCGATCTGGTTGCAGGAGGTGCTTTTACTATTGGCAGCGGTAATGCTCTTGGTTTTATTGGCCGTTATACAGCAAAAGTAATTGGTATTGAACCCATTTCCGGATTGATACCTGAAAACCATACTTTAAAGCAAAACTATCCAAATCCGTTCAATCCGGTAACGACAATTGAATTTGATGTAAAAGAAAATTCAAGGGTTAAGCTTGTAATCTATAACGCTATCGGCAGGGAATCAGAAGTAGTTATTGATGAGGAAATGAAAGCGGGCGTTTACAGGTTTAAATGGAATGCAAATTCAATGGCAAGCGGAGTTTATTTTTACTCGCTTATTACTGGAAACAAAATTCAAACAAAAAAAATGATCTTAATAAAATAATATTAGTTATGAATACAAAAATTATCAATTCTAAAGTTGCCGCAGTATTCTTTTTGCTTTCTATTAATATTTTTTCGCAAACATGGCAGGTCTTGCCTTCACTCGCTCCCTCGCCCGGCAGGTACGAAGATCTTTGGTTTGTTAATATCAATACCGGATGGGTGGTCGAGAACGGCGGTGATAAACGTATATTAAAAACAACCAATGGCGGCGCAAGTTTTACTGAACAATTCCGGTTGACAAGCGCTGATTCTATGTCATTCGGATTCAGAAGCGTCGCTTTTAATAATCTGCAGCTTGGGTGGGCAGGCTCAACTTCTGGGTTACTGATGAAGACCACAAACAGTGGAGTTTCATGGTACAGGGTTGATACTACGATCGTACCCCCGCCAATAGGCATTTGTGATATATCAGTTGTGGGAGATTCTGTATTCTATGGCTCCGGCAGGCTCAACGGGCCGAGCAACCTGATAAAATCTACAAATGCCGGCTTGACATACGAAAATATTGATATGGGTGCATACACAAATTACCAGATCGGTGTCTTTTTCCTGAATAAAGATTCCGGTTTTGTTGCCGGAAGAAGCAATATCATTTCCGAAGGTGCTGTAGTTTGCTATACCTCCGACGGCGGAAACACTTGGGTCAAAAGATACAGATCTTTTATACAGAATGAACATGCATGGAATATTATTTTTGTGAATTCATTGGTAGGTTACGCAACCATAGAAAAATTCATATCAGGCTCTGGTAATGTTATCAAAACCACGAACGGCGGGGTTACCTGGGAGAGACTTACTGTATCCAATGTAAGCGGAGTAAATATGGATCCTGTAGGTTTTGCCAATGAAAACAAAGGATGGATAGCAAACCACTACCTTTCCGGCCTTTGGCAAACAACCAATGGCGGAGTGAACTGGACGAGTATCCCTGTTGGTAATTCTATCCACGGGATTTTTATCCTGAACGATACGCTTGGTTACGCTTGCGGAAATGAAGTAATTAAATATACCAATGATATGGTCGGTATTTCTGATCCGGTTCAGACAACTTCTCCGTTCAGAAATACCCTGGAGCCTAATTATCCCAATCCGTTCAACGCATCTACCAAAATAACATATAAACTTGTGAACAGAATGACCGTTATACTCGAAATATATAATTCAGCCGGTGAATTTGTGGAAACCCTGGTGCATGGATATGCCGATGCAGGCGAGCATTCCGTTATCTGGAATGCGGATAATTACCCAAGCGGAGTTTATTTCTTCTCTCTAAGAACAGATGCAGGTAACCAGTTCGGTAAAGCGGTTCTTGTAAAGTAGTTTAGTCTTTCTTCTCGTAAGGAACTCCATCAGCAGCAGGGGGATTTGCTTTACCTATAAATCCTGCCAGTACTATTATTGTAAGTACATAAGGCAGCATTTGTATGAACTGTGTGGGGATGCCTGAATCCTGGAATTGCAGAGTAAAACTTTCCGCAAGACCGAACAGTAAACATGCTCCGGCCGCGCCCATTGGATTCCATTTACCTATTATCATAGCGGCAAGAGCAATGTATCCGCGCCCGGCTGACATTCCGTCTGTGTAGCTGTGCTGGTCTAAGGCAAGCCAGGCTCCGCCCAGGCCGCCCAATGCCCCGCTTATCAGTACTCCCAGATATCGAACCTTTGTCACACTTATTCCCAGCGAATCCGCTGCCTGCGGATTTTCACCCACGGCCCTCAGCCTCAAACCGAAACGGGTTTTGTTAATTGTGAAATATGTTATCCCGAGTATTATCACGCAAAGCAGAAGGAAAGGATTGAACGGCAGATCAAGCGTTTCAATTCCGGGGATCCTTTCGGAATTACTCGAACTGCCGAATAATATCTTACAGAAAAATTTCGTAATACCGAATGCTAAAATATTCAGCGCGATACCTGATACTATCTGATTAGCCTTAAATGTAATTGTAACTATACTGTGAATTAATGCTATAATTATTCCTGCCAATATACCGCATGCGGTACCAACAATAATATTTCCTGTGTAGAACGTACCCGCTGCGGCGGCGAATGCGCCGCTCAAAAGGATTCCTTCCAGCGCTATATTCACCACGCCGCCCTTTTCCGAGTAAACTGCCCCAAGAGATGGCAGAAGGTAGGGGATAGTTATCCTCAGAGTTTGCAATACAAATGTTATGGTGAGTAATTCTTCCAAATATTCTTATGCTTTAGCAAGTTTGAATTTTTTATCAAAATATTTCGTGATGGTTATTATCAGAAGAATAATTATTCCCTGTAATATTGTCACAATTTCTTTGGGTACCAGCGTGTTCACTGTAAGTCCGCCGTATTCAAGCACCCCGAAAAATACCGCTATTATAATAATTGCAAAAGGATTATTCCTCGCTATCAGCGCGACCGCAATGCCAACGTATCCCGCATTTTCAGAAAACCCAAGTTCGAAGTAATGTTTGTAACCGTTAACAAAATTGAGCCCGGCAAGTCCGGCAAGCCCGCCCGCAATTGCCATTGCGTAAACAGTCAAACGCTTTACATTCATCCCGGCGTATTCTGCCGCGTTGATGTTATAACCCAGCGTATTTATCCTGTAGCCAAACGGCGTCTTCCTGATAACATAGTAAATAATAATACATACGGCTGCGGCAATCACAAAACTCAGATTAAAAGGTGAGCCTTTGAACATTCCGGTAATTACGTCAAATCTAAGCAGTACCGCGTTTGGAGAAATCTCAGGGGTATGGATCGTTGCCGGTACAAGATAAATATTGTTTACAAGATAACTTACTAGTGCCATTGCGATGAAGTTCAGCATGATGGTATTAATTACTTCATGAGACCCGAATCGCGCCTTAAGATAGCCCGCAATTGCCGCCCAAAAGGCGCCGGCTAAAAAGCCGCTTATTATACATAATGGGATAAGTACTATCCACGGCATCGAAGTGAATGTAAATCCGGCCCAGGCCGAAGCAAATGCGCCAACAGTCATTTGACCTTCTGCGCCTATGTTGAATAACCCCGCCCTGAAAGCGAATGCAACCGAGAGTCCTGTTAATATTAATGGCGTAGCTTTAAACAGCACTTGCCCTATTCCGTAAGAATTACCCAGTGTATCTGTGAACATTTTTACGTAAACTTCCGCGGGATCTTGCCCTATAAGAATTATGAATATAGCTCCAATAATTAATGAGAGGATGATCGATATCAACGGACCTGCGCTATATTTGAAGTATTTCATCCCTTATCGCCTCCGCTGCCGCTTAAACCAAGCATATATGAACCAATTTCACGTTCATTGGTGGTCGCTGAATCAAGCATTGCGTTTATTTTTCCGTTGAACATTACAGCTATGCGGTCACTCAGCTTAAGCAGCTCTCCAAGATCGCTTGAAACAAGTATTATTCCTTTTCCTTTAGCGCTTTCCTCAAGCAGTACTGAATGCACAAAATCCGCCGCTTTGATATCAAGCCCGCGGGTTGGGTGACTCACAACTATCAGATCTGTATGCTTTGACATTTCCCTGGCAGCGACAACTTTCTGCTGGTTTCCTCCCGAAAGTCCGCCAATCAATAAGTCCGCTTCTGCGGGTCTGATATCGTATTTTTTTATGAGCCGCTCAGTATAAGCGCGAAGCGCTTTTTCTTTGATGCTTACTCCGGTAGAAAATTCAGCTTCGCCTTCACGCCCTAACAATACGTTCTCTGCCAGGTTGTATTCCATTACTATACCGTGCTTATGGCGGTTTGCAGGAATGTGTGCCACAGGCAGATCCTTATCGGCAGGTTTACCATTTAAAATAAATGAACCTGAATAATCCCTCAATCCGCATATTGCTTCAATCAGTTCATGCTGACCGTTACCTTCAACGCCCGCTATGCCTATTATTTCGCCTCTGTGAACTTCAAAAGATAGATCCTTAACAGCCGGTAATCCTTTATCACTACGTACGCTAACTCCAATGATCTCAAGGATAAATTCTTCTGCCGGGGAGTTTTGTTTTCTTTTGATGCTCTCAAAGCTGCCGCCAAGTATCATTCCGGCAAGCTGATCTTTATCTGTATCTTTTGTTTCTGTGTTACCGGTAACTTTTCCGTTTCTTAATACGGTAATGAACTCGCTTATTCCAAGTACTTCGTTTAGCTTATGTGTTATAAGAAGTATCGTTTTGCCTTCAGCTTTCAGAACTTTTAGTGTTTTAAACAGCTCATCTGTTTCCTGCGGTGTCAGCACCGCTGTTGGTTCATCCAGAATAAGTATCTCAGCGTTGCGGTAAAGCAGCTTTATGATCTCGATCTTTTGTTGTGTGCCTATTGAAAGAGTTCCTGTAATTTCCTCCAGCCCAATGTTTATATCGAAGTTATTGAGAATCTGTTTAACTTTCTGTCTTGAGCGTCTTTTATCAATTGTATTGAGCGCACCTGTTACTTCATCGCCCAGTATTATATTTTCCAGTACAGTTAATGTATTCACCAGCATAAAATGCTGATGAACCATCCCAATGCCCAGCTTTATCGCATCGGCAGGGGAGTGTATAACTGCTTCATTTCCATTAATATAAATTGTTCCGCTATCAGGATGGTACATACCGTAAAGTATGTTCATTAAAGTGGATTTACCTGCGCCATTCTCGCCAATAATTGCGTGAATTGTACCCTTTGTTATCTTAATGTCAACAGAATCATTTGCCCTTAAATCACCAAAAGTTTTGGTGATACCCTTCATTTCAACGGCAAGATGATTAGTCATATTCTTTATATTATGGCTTTAAATTAGTAAAGGATTTTTAATGACAAATGCCAAAGCTTAAATGCCAAATTATTTCCGGCAAATATATCTTTGACATTTGGATTTTGACTTTTGACATTTTTACTTTGTGGGAATAGTTATCTTCCCGTCAATAATATCTTGCCTTATAACTTCAACCTTTGCCTTTACTTCATCCGGTATCATGTGTTTATTCTTATCTGTGTACGCGTAATCTACGCCCTTGGTTTTAAGTCCGAATGTTTCAACTCTGCCGCCTTTGAATGTGCCCTCTTTAACTTCTTTTATCACTTCAAACACAGATACATCAACAACTTTTACCATACTTGTAATTATATAACCCGGGGCTTCATCGTTTTGGTCTGAATCAACTCCTATGGCGAATTTCTTCATCTCCCTGGCTGCTTCAAAAACTCCCAGCCCCGTCACGCCGGAGGCGTGGTAAATTATATCTACGCCATCGTTGTATTGACCCAGTGCCAGCTCTTTGCCTCTGCCCGGATTTTTGAACGCGTCACCTGTAACTCCCGCGTATCCTACCAGTATCTGTCCGCCCGGATTTACATGCTTCACGCCCGCTTCGTATGATACCTGGAATTTTTTGATAAGCGGTGAATCCATTCCTCCCACAAATCCTACCTTGTTTGATTTGGTCAGGAGTCCCGCAATTGCGCCAACCAGGAATGATCCTTCCTCTTCCTTGAATTCAAGCGCTACTAAGTTTGGGGGTATCGTCTTTGAAGGATCAACCGTGTAATCAACGCATGCGTATTTTTTATCGGGGAACTCCTGCGCTATCTTTGTAATTTCATCGGTAAAAATAAATCCAATGCCGAAAATTACAGCAATATCTTTCCTGCTTGAAAACTGCCTGAGAGCGGCTTCTCTATCAGCGCCCGGACCCGGTTCAATATACTCAAACTCTATGCCAAGCTCCTGCTTCGCCTTTTCAAGGCCGCGGTATGCCGCATCGTTAAATGATTTATCACCCCTGCCGCCTACATCAAATACCAGCCCTACTTTAAGCTTGCCGGTATTATTTTCGGTGTTCTCCTTTTTCCCGCAGGATGTTATTGTTAATGCTAATATGAATGATAAAATTAAATTTATTGTTGTTTTCATTTTTTCGTTTTCTTATACCTCTCCATTTTTTTGGGCAGTCACGCAGTGAGCGGGACAGGGTGGGGTCAATTTGAGCTAAACAGTGCTTCCTATACTCACGTTTAATGAATAAATTGTTAACGTGTCTTTTAAACCTCTAATTTTTATCAAAATTACAGCATTTTTATAACAGGTGCAATTACATAATATGAACTTCTGAATTATTGAAGATATGAATCAAATAGAACGATGATGCCAATGATAAATCTGTTCTACATTTATCTTATCAGTGTGGATCTGTATCATCAGTGTTTTCCGTGTTCTAATATCACACTTTTCTGTTAACTGTAATGAAATCTCCAACTTCTAATTTTCATTAACACTCCTTTAACCTAAAATCGTTATATTTGTACTTCAAATCTAAAATAATCTATGAAAATATTATTAATTGTAATTACAGCAATTTTTGCTTTCAATACTTATGCGCAGGATCTCAAAGAAGTAACCATTCTGCATTACAACGATTTCCATGCGCGCAACCAGCCTTTTAAGGTATCTAAAAAGGATTCAGCAACCGGCGAACAGGTCTATTATTGGGTAGGCGGAGTAGGCGGACTCTCGGGGTACATCAACAAATACCGCACAGCCAATTCATTGCTGCTCAATGCGGGCGATGATTTCCAGGGAACTCCTATATCAAACTTTACCCGCGGTAGGTCACAGATCGAGATCATGAACTCGCTAAACCTCGACGCATTTGTGCTTGGTAACCATGAATTTGATTACAGCCAGTATTCCCTTGATTCCGCGCTTGCGCTTGCTAATTTTGACTATCTAAGCTGCAATGTTTACATGCAGTCACAAAACAAACTTATGGGTAAGCCCTACATTATGAAAGATATAAACGGGGTCAGGTTTGGAATCATAGGCCTAACATTACCGGAGCTATTCACAACCTCACTGCCTGCTAATGTTACCGATCTCGTTATGCTGAACGCAGATTCAGTGCTAACCGTTAATATTAACGAAGTGAAATCAAAAGGCGCTGATATTGTTGTTGTGCTTTCGCACTCGGGAATTGAAACAGATAAAATGATCGCTGAGAAGTTTTATGCTGATGTTGATATCATTGTAGGCGGACACTCACACACTACGCTGTTCAAACCAATTCGTAAAAACGGCGTTATCATAGTTCAGGCCGGCTCTCACGGCAGAAACCTGGGTAAACTTGATCTTAAAATTGATACTGAAAAAGATACGCTAAGCGAAGCTTATGGTGTACTTATTGAAACTGTGCTTGATTCCGCTGTTTATGATAAAGACGCTGCCGTTAAAGTTGATAATATGATTGCTGAATACCTTCCCGAACTCAGCGTTAAGATAGGTACACTGGAAACCGACTGGCGCGCTTCTTATGGTGATGAAAGCAATCTGGGCCAATTCGAAGCTGACGCATTCAGAATGAAAACAGGAGCCGATATCGGCTTCGTGAACGGCGGAGGCTTGCGTAAGAGTCTGCTCAAAGGTGATATCCTCGTTGGTGATATATGGGAGATCAATCCATTCGGCAATGAAATTCAGACCATAACCGTTTCAGGCAAAACCCTGAAACAAATGCTTAAGAACAATATCAAGATAAGACTCGAAAAGATCAGCAAAGGCGAAGGTGCGGAACTGCTTCACAATTCTGGTTTAACCTATAGTTATGATTCCAGAAAAGCCAATGAAGGAAGCGATGATTTTATTGTAAGTATGAATATCGGAAGAGAAGAAGTCACCGATGACCGCATGTACACAATAGCCACCAACAATTACGTTCTTGGTCAGTTCAAAAAGTTCTTTGGAGATATTCCTGAAACCATAACTACAAAAGATACTGGCTGGAACGACCGCGACCTGATAATTGAAGTAGTAAAAGAACTTAAAGTAATTAACAGCGTTGTTGAAAAAAGAGTTGTTGATGTTTCAAAGCAGTGAAAAAGCAAAATTAAAAAAGCAAAAAATTTATAAGTACTTAGATCTGTAGAGACGACCCGGTGGGTCGTCTCTTTCTATTTCGGAACAAGGAGCTGCGGCAACTTGTTTAAATCAGATTGTGATTGTGGTGTCAGGTATATACCTGACACCCCTTCTTCAGAAATTGCCCAAAAAAAGCAGGCTCTAAGCCTGCTTTTTTGATTTCCTTTTTCGAACAAGGGGTTGCAACCCCTTGTTTACAATATAGGTTTACTTCACAAGTACCATCTTCTTGGAATCAACCCTCATACCGTCGCTTTCCAGAGTATAGAAGTATATTCCCGATGTCAATTCTGTTCCTTCAAATTCAACTGAGTATGTGCCTTCACCCTGCAACTTGTTCACAAGACTCTTCACTTCTCTGCCAAGAGCGTCATACACAGTTAATTTTATCAAGCCTGATTTTGCAACCTGGTATTTGATAGTTGAGCTTGGATTGAACGGATTCGGGTAATTCTGAAATAACCTGAATTCCGAAGGGATTTCATTCGAGAGCTGTGTAATGCCAATCGGATTGGTTCCGCCGCCATCGCGGTAGCGCATGCTGAATTCCTGCAAATACAAATTAGCAACCCTTGCGTCATACACCACCAGAAAATTCTCGTCATTATCAAACGTTGCGTTGTTAGAAAAATTATAAGAACCCGTTATTGTAACCGGGTTACTTTCCGGGGTATAGCCATCAACAATAATATATTTATGGTGCAGCTGTCCTGCGCGGCTATCAAGCCAAACATCTGCCGGGGGTGACCATAGCGGGTTACTGCACCCGCCGCCGGTTAAACCTTTCATTGTCTTATACACACTCGATGTACTGCTGTTCTCGCCATCGTCAAATACTCCGCGAACATTTTTTCCCGCATCGTATTTTACTTTCATCCTGTTCATAATGTTGCACCTTGTGTAAGCAAGTACACAGAACAATATACTGTTATCTGTCTGAAGATTTATTACATCTTCAATTCTTGTTGAAGGATTGTCACTTGGAGAAAAATATACTTCTACCCGTTTGCCTGCAATATTAAGCAGGTGCGGAGTGTTATCGGTTTTCTGCGGACCGAATTTTGCGCGTGAGGGTATTGGTACCTCATTTGCGCTGCCCCACATTTCTTCAAATTCCCTTGTATATATAGTGGCCAGGGTCTGATCCTGTATCTCAATAACATTATTGGCGTCATCAAACAATTGTGCCTGCGTAATATTTGTAGAACCCGTCCACAGCCAGTCATCAGCCGCTGATGAAAAATCTCTGTTGTCAAATATAAAAAATTTGTTATGCATGTAATCAGCATTTGGACGCTTGCTCATCAGTATCCCCGCGGCAAGCAGATCCTGCACTAGTTGCTGGTTTGAACCGTTTTCACGGAAGTCATATACAAGCCTTATCTTTACGCCGCGTAATTTTGCGTTTATTATCGCGTCCCGTATCTGTGTCATATCGTTAAAACTGTAAAGGGCCATATCAATTGAGTACTGTGCGGCATTTATACGCTGCAGCAGTTTAGTCTGGAAATTCACATTGCCCTGCGCGTTTTCACCTGTGCTTAGCAGTGTATCAACTGAACGGTTAAAATATACATTCATCGCGCCGGTTGAATTTGAACCCGTGCAGAAATATTGCTGCGGACTCGTTCCAGTGCCGCTGCCATCAGTTGAGCTGACATTGTAATAATAAATTCTGCCCGGCTGTAATCCGTTTAATGTAATGGAGTGAGTTGTAACATTCGCTCCGTCAGAGGCTGAATCTGTATAACTAATAACCTGGTAATTCGAGTCAGCCCTCTGCCAGCGTACTTTGGAATCCGATGCGGTTGAGCTCTGCCAGTTAATTGTTACGCTTGTTGGCTGAATGTTTGTATATGTTATTGAGCTTAGTAACGGACCCGAGCCGCCGGTTACAATAAAGTCATTTAATGAACGGGGGAGTATCTGGTAGCCGGATGTATATGGCGGAGATGAATCAAACTGGCTAACAAGAGCAATTACATCAAAGGGGAACGGGGGAATAGGTGAATTGGCAATGTTTGTTGAAGAGTATATCCTTATCTCAACGGAATCGTTGCCAACAAGTATCCTGTAATTCGTGCCGGAACCGGATGTTGACCATTGCGTGACATTTGCACCCGAAGTATTATGAACAGCAGTTACTCCGTTTATCCTTATAAGCTGCGCTTCGTATGTTTCGCCGTCTAATCTTACGTTACCGCAGGTGACTACTCTTGGTGTAAATGGTATATTAGTCGCAAGTACAGTTGAACTGTTTACCGGGGTAAATTCCGTTAATCCGTTGTATTGTGTAACAACTCCGGTTACCTGAACGCTGTCACCGGCATTTGTGTTGCTCCAGAATGTACCGTCATAACCGATGGTCCCGCCGGTGGGATCCTGCAGGTAAACCAGGGGAGTGCCCAGTTCCTGCGACATTGTCACAACTCCGCGTACTGTTACAGTCTGCCCCAGCAAAAACGGTACGCCGTTCGCATCCTGCCTTCGAAGCGAATCAATAGGGATAACCTGCGCGTAAACAGATACGCACATTAATAAAAATAATATTACTTTTTTCATAGTGAAACTTATTTAGATTTTAATTATTGTCAGTAGAAAGAATGAATCTCAATATGCGGTTATTGCCTGTATCACAGATGAAAAGTGTTTTATCGAAGAAGGCAACACCAAGAGGATTACTGAACTGGGAAGGTGATATGCCCCTGCCTCCAAACGACTCTGAGCGTAATTTGCCGAGAGAATTGAATTTATAGAGCGAATCTTTATATGAATCAATTACATAAATATTATTGAACTGGTCTAAAGTAATATCAGCAGGCTCACTAAGCAGCCCGTTTCTCAGCAGGTCAACCCCGCTTGATGGCTCAAACTTTGCAGTATAAATTTCATCAATATCATTGTAAATGCACCATTGAATCTTAAACGCTGCATTGGATGATTTTTGTATGTAAATAAGATCTGTATTGCTGTATGTAAATGTTGCAATGCCTGAAATATTCTGCAGTGAAAGCAATCCTTGTCCCTCCACCTCAAAACCCGAGAGTCTCTGCGGCACAGGCTGTGTATTATCAAACCGGTTAATCCTGAATATCGCATTATCAGGATCAATTGGACTTGAATTGTTATTGCCTGAGCGGGTTACGAGGTAGTAGTTATCCTGGTATGTCGCAATTCCTGTAAAATTACCATGGTCTCCCGGTATAGGCGTTGGCTGGTTTGATTTAAACGCTATTGTTGGCACAACACCCGCAAGCGTTCCCCCGTTAGGCTGAAGCTTAAAGCGGTAAACTACATCAACCGTATCAAGCACGTTTGGCGGAATGGTATCAATCACTGCTGCAATAACCAGAAGATCGAAATTTCTATCCTGTGTGATTTTTTTAGGCCTCAGCACAAAGTTAGATACGCTGACAATACCGCCGGCAAGGTTCAGCTGAACTATCCTGTCATTATTTTTATCGGCAACATAAAGCTGCTGGTCATACCCAAAATGAATATCAACCGGCTCGTTGAACCCGGTAATGATCGGTGTTATCGGAATATACGTAGTATCGCCAATCGTACCCGGATCAACATTTATCGGGTAATCAGCAAGATTCACGTCATCAGCATCTGCGCATGCATTAAATAATATTGCAAATGCCAAAATGGTGATAAGCGGAAGCACTTTCGTAATATTTCTGATATTTTTGTTCAAATTTTTATTTTTGCAATAACCTGTTGGCTATTTTCCTATTTTTTAGTTCGTTGATAATCTTTTGACGTTTCACGTCTTACGTTTCACATTTCACGCTTTACATCATTACTTCTTCTTGTTCAGCAGCAAATTCACACTTAACCTGTGAGTAAATCCCAGATCCTTAAAATTAGCTATCGAATAATCAAGCGAAGCGGTTGTAAATGATATCGGCGCTCTTAAGCCAATACCACCTGAATAATTTTCTGATTCAACGTTAAACTTATATCCAGCTCTTAAAAACAGGAAATTCTTGTATGAATATTCCGCACCTATGTTCAGATTCTCTGCGTTATCATTGGGATGATTTAGCTGAATTGATGTCGTGAGCTTGTTTGTACTGTTATCTATTGGATCATACGCAAATCCGATCCTGAACATGGTCGGGGGAGGGAAGGCCTGGAATTCTGAAACTGTTCCTCCCGTTGATGTTGTAACCGATCCGCTTGGTTTAACCTGCGGACCGAAATTTGAGATCGTTACCGCAAAGCGTGTGTTTGAAAGCCCCGTCCAGTAATATGTCCCAAGATCAAACATGAATCCGCGCATCTTAAGCTCCGCAAGGGTTTCTTCAACATAGCGAACTGTTAAGCCGAATGAGAATTGCTGTGTAAGCTTTCTCGCGAAGGTCAAACCGATGCCAAGATCGCCATACTTGAAATATTCGCCTGTTCCTCCCGGCTGGAATTCTGTTGTCTTCTGCATTGCCGGTGTGTGTAACGCTATCACGCTAAGTCCAATAGCATTGTTCCCGCCAAAGCGGTAAACACCCCCGAAAAATTCATGGTTCAGATCAACCAGCCACTCATTGTGACTGAAATGAACGCCGTTCTCTTCAAACTGCATTAAACCGGCTGGATTCCAGTACAGGGCGGTGATATCATTTGATACAGCGACGAATGTTTCACCCATACCCGTAGCCCTGCCGCCCACGCCTATCTTCAAAAATTGCAGCGATGAAGTGCCCGCGCGCTGGTTACCAAGCTGCGGTATAAGCTGAGAGTATGAAACTGCTTCAGCTAATAATAATGCCAGTAATATGTATATATATTTTTTCAAACTTAAATTATCTTATTCCCGCGAAAGCGGGAATCTCGTCTTTTATCTTAATTGCCACGACCTTTAGGTCGTGGTACAATTGGAAATATTTTCCGGCTTGAGCCGCTAATTTCTTACCTTATGGGCTAAAGCCCATATTATGGTGGAACTCTTATCCACGACCTAAAGGTCGTGGCAACAATGATACTTATCCAAAAATCTTAAAGAATAATAAACAATTTCAAATTCAGTATGATACTATTTCACAATTTTGCTGTTTCTCTATCTCACCACCTAATACTGAAACGAAATACCAAATCTCAACTGGCGGGGTGAAAGGAACCTTGCCGGGTTATACGGATACGGTGAAAGCGGTCCCTGCAGATCAGGATACAGCGGGTCATTCCAACCGTTTGGAGTTGGATCGCCGTATTCATATGCCCTTCCCGTTACCGGGTTAATAATAGCCGCATTCTGTATGTTCAGTATATTCGTTACCTCAAATGTCAATGTCAGCTTCATATTCTTGAAGCGGAAAAATTTATCTATGCTCATATCAAGCCAGAACCAGTTTGCTGCCAGCTTGCTGAGCGGATTATCAATATCAGACTCATATTCAGGTCTCCCGTCGCTCAAATAACCAACTAAAAGCTGTGGTGTGTAACGCTTACCTGACTGGAAGAATGCCCTGAACTTGAATGAAATATCATCAATAGTATTCTTGCCAAAGCCGAATATTCCGTAACCTTTACCAAAGTAAAAACTGGTGTTTGCGGATATCTGCAAGGGTCTATCCCAACTCAGATAATTCTCGCCAATATTTTCAAAGGCTCCGCCTGTTGCGACAAGGTATCCCTGGTCAGGGGAGGAGCTCTTTCCTGTTGCTATAGAATATGTCGCGTTAATGTTACCATTGAACCATTTACCTATACGCTTCTTGTAGTCAAGCTCTATTCCTCTTGATTTTGTGTAATCCTGGTTAACGTAAGTAATAAAACTCTGCCCGGCGAACCTCGGATCGTTGATCTTTGCGGAAACAGTCGCGACATAATCATAGATATCCTTGTAATATGCCGTTACAGTAAACACATCATCATTGGTGAACTGGTTGCGCAAACCAAGCTCATATGAAACCGTAGTTTCTGGATTCAGGTTCGGGTTACCGAACTTCTGAAATGATGACTTCGAACTCACATTAGCTATCTTGGCATATACAAACTGCGGTTTTGGCCGTTTGGAAAAATGACCGTAGCTGAAAAATAAGGTCTGGTTATCTGTTATTGGATGCGAGATACCTACGCGCGGAGATAGTCTGCCTTTCCACCTCCTGCCGCCCAGATTATATGTATCTTCCATGTACTGCTTTTTAACCGCATCGGGAATTGTTACCGCATTCGGATTATTTATCGCGTCATCCACGAGTTTACCCGGGAACCAGTAATCAAACCTTAACCCGAAGTTTAAGATCATTCCCTTAAATGTAATCTTTTCCTGGGCATATAACGCGCCAAACATCGGGTAAACCTTGTACGCGTCGTTGTTCAGCCCGAATGTACCTATCCACGGTTTATAAATATCTATCAGCTGCATTTCCTGGTAAGCTGCTTCAAACCCCGCTTTGAATCTGTTCTTAGCATTGAAGGTATGACTGAGATCGAACTTAAACCTGTACTCGTTCACAAAGTGGTCATGCCATGTGTAAGCATTGCCCACATCAAAAAATCCGTCGCCGGGTATTATACCGTAGGGATTGTTTGTATCGCCCGTAGGGTAATATACAAACGGCGGTTTAATAATATCCTGCGGCTCAGTGTATTCATCCCAGTTCAAACCGTTTGCGTCAACTCTAAGCTGTGTGAAGTATTTTGTTAACTTCAATTCATAGAAAGTTTTTGTACCCACAGCATGCTCCCATGCAATACTGTTGAAAATATTTAAGTGAGTATATGTATTGGCGTTATCAAGTATTTCCTGGAAGTTATACTGGTAACCCGGATCAGGCTCCACGTATTCCAGGTTTGTTTGAAGACTCTGAGAATTCTGATTGATAGCTACCGACTGATTGAACGAATACGCGAGCTTCATGTTCTCTTTTAACTTCCATGTTGCTTTTGCAAGCCAGTACCAGTTGTTATTCTGCCTTGGCGCGAATTTTGTTCCTTTGAAGATTGAGGAATACAACTGCTCTGATTTATAGCCCGGAAATTGATCATCTGTTAACCCGGCCACGGATGTGAATCCGTCTGAAATGTTCATCAGAAAATTACCAAAGAAAGTGATCTGTCCGGGCAGCTTAATTCCAAGCAGGTTACCCAGAAAGAATTTCGTAAGCGGTTCGGGGCCGCCGATGTTGGCTTCAAATACATCTGTGTTGAATGATGATTTTGAATCTTTGTTAAACCCTAAGTTATCTCTTTTGTAAGAAAGATTAACCGAATATTTATCGTAATTGCCGTCTTTTGTTTTTACGTTCACAACCCCTGATGTTGCCTGCCCGTACTCGGCGTTGTAACCCCCGGTTATGACCTCAACTTCTTCGAGTGACTGCGCTGAAAGCTGAAGCCCGAATCCCGTGCCAGCAAGCGGATCCTGTACTGATACCCCGTCAAGCAGAAAAGAATTGTCATCACTTCTGCCCCCGCGAATAAAGAGCGCGTCATCCTGTTTAATAACACCCGGCTGAAGTGTAACAACATCTATTACGTTCTCAACTATCTTACCTTCAATATCCTTGGATGTCATTATATGCTTGCTTTCGGTCTGTTCAATATCAAGCAGGGGCCGCTCGCCAACAACCAGTATCTCTTCACCAACTGTAAATGATGAAGTGTTCAGGTTAATGTTCAGGATGGTTTCTTCGCCGTTTTTCACTTTTATATCGGTGTACTCAACGGTTTTGTAACCTATTGATGAAACTGAAATAGTATATTCGCCTTCAGGTACATTTATAAGCACATATTTACCGTCTATATCAGATGCAGTACCTATATAGCTTCCTTTTATCTTTACATTTACATCGGGCACGGGATTTTTGGCTGAATCCACAACTATCCCCGATATCATGCCCTGCTGGCTGTAAATGCCGGCTGCCAAAAACATTAAAGCGAATAATATTTTAGGAATATATTTTATCATATCAGTTTGTGATTCCCAGATCTGTTCCGATCGCTCTTCTTAAAAATCCGGTAGCATTGCCGTTGCCGTTCATCCTGTTTAACGGCAGCGATAAAAATATAACTTTTGTGTTCACTGCCGCGTCCTTTATGCAAACGGTCAGCTGCGCGGGATCATATGGCGGGTTGAACGGTAACCGGTAAACCACTGAAGCTCCGCTGCCGTATTTTATTCCGCGTACTACATCCGGTGATGGTGAGCCTGCTTCAAGAACAGGGTAACTGTTATCAACTACAACAATCTCAGTCTGGAACGGTACAC
Organism: Ignavibacteria bacterium UBA2360; assembly: GCA_002344125.1. Lineage (GTDB taxonomy): Bacteria > Bacteroidota > Ignavibacteria > Tepidaquicellales > OLB5 > OLB5. The sequence continues at coordinate 134,379 of DDTQ01000013.1, forward strand.
TTGCCTGGAAGCTGGTAACGCTGTCAATGGGCGCAAAGTTAATTATGCTGCCCTGCTGATCAATTGCATTGGGGAAACCGGTTGAAAAGAATACTTTGCCGCCTGAAACAAGATAAAAGGGAAGGGTCTGCTGCGCCAGATCAAAATTGGCGTTATCAACTGCGGCGTTGCCGCGGTTTGCGTACCATACCACACACTGGAAGAGTTTCAATGTTTCAGTGAACATAGAAACTATCTTCGGCAAATTAGCTCCGCCTGAAGTTTTGATATCAAGCCTGCTGTACAGCCCGAATGAATCCAATGCGTTTTGGTAGAAAGTTGCCGCAGCGCCGTTATCAAGTATTGATGCCGGGTAATCGTCTATCAGCAGAATTCTGCCCTGCGGCTGCCTTACGTACCATGTATCGGTACTATCGGGCATTGTTACCACCGGACTGAATGTGCCGGCTATATCTTTTACTTTTAAATACAGCTTGTTGTTTGAATTCGGGATAAGTCCGTTATTTTCTCTTACCGTCAGACCCGTTGCTGTTCCGGGCAATTCATTCCATGTGTTTGTATCATTTAATGCCCAGTAGTACCTGCTTATTGAATTATTGCCGTCCGGATCAGTACCTGTCCATGAAAAAATTCCAACCGTGAATGAAGTATCCGGTATCTCTGTCCCTGCATTAAATCTTACGCTTGGCGGTGAATTGAACACCGGGTATAGATTTGTCGCCGGGGTCGGATCAATATTACCTTTATCATCAACTGCCGCAACCCAGAAACGGAAAGTGCTGTCGTTGCCAACTATAACAAGCTGGAATGTGCTGTCATTCGCTTCTGAATATGACCAGTTCGTGCTATCGAATGAAAACCTGTAGCCGGCTATCAATCCATCCGGGTCATCGCCCCACCAGGTAATTTTTACCCTGGTAATGCTCGGGCTTATAATGCTATCAGGAAACAACGAGAGATAAGTCTCCGGCGCGGAATTCGTAAGCATACCCTCAGGTACATCAGTGCAATTGTACAGCGTAACCGCACTGATGAAAAGTAATATGTAGTATTTAATTTGTTTTAATATCATTTCTTCTTCTTCCCCACTCAAGAGGGGAATTTGAATCAGTCTCTACTTCACTAAAACCATCTTCTTAACTTCTCTGAACCTGTTACCGTTGATTGATGTAGCGTCTATCACGTATATATACATACCTGAAGCGAGGTTCATACCGTCAAATGATACTTCGTATTTACCTTTGTTCTGCACACCGCTTACAAGCGTTTTAACTTCCTGTCCTACCAGATTGTATATCTTAAGCGATACCTCTGACTCAACCGGAATATTGTAAACAATATTTGTTACCGGGTTGAACGGGTTAGGATAATTCTGCTTAAGCCAGAACTGCGTTGCAATTTCACCAATTGGTTCAACCCCAATTACTGAACCGAAATCAGCATTTGTCCTGGGTACAAGTTTATATTTGCCGAAGGCGTAATACATAACACCCTGCAGCGATGATATTCCGTCCCACTTCCATAACAAACTTCCCGGAAGTGACGGATTGTAGTAATTCGCGTTATTCCTGTTCCACCCGTTTACTTTATCGTGATTACCATCCTGAAGCTCAATTCTTGCTTCTACGTTTTCGCCGGGATATACAACCAGTATCTCGCCGAAGTTCCTGCGGAACGATGTATCAGGCAATGGGAATTCACTGGTACAGCCTGATGTTGATGGAGCGTTTATACATGATATCACACTCTGGCTTGCGAATCGGATAAGTACACTTTCCCATTTCTCAGCCGTTGTATCGCCGTCAACTTTTCCGTCTGCGACAACTGCGGGAGTTAATATCTCAAAATTCGGTAATGGCTGACCGCTTGCAAGTACCTGGATATCGCCCGGTGTCGCAATTATAAGTCTTGTCATTCCGTTTGTTTCGTTCACAGTTCCGCGAACACGTACTCTCTGTCCCTTAACCAGCGGATCAGTCGCGTTACCATCTATCCAGATTCCGCTCCAGCCGCCGGCAATATTGCCATCCTGTATAATGACTCTTCGCGGTGATGTCTGCGTGCCGCCTTCACCTGTAAATGAAAATGCCGGGATATCCGATGTATCTGCGGTAACAATACCTTCAGTGGTTACATCGTAACCGTTATACCCTGAAAATCCGCCGTTATTTGGTGTGTACTGAATATCTTTTATAGACATCGTATCGTTATTTCTGACATAATAGAAATAAGTGGATTTTGAAGTATCTGAAGGATTTAATCTTGATGCGCCCTGGTTATCCTTTGCTTTTATAAAATATTCAACAAGTGTGCCAAGCGGCTGCGCCGGCATAGTTGCTGAATATATATTTCCCGAAGGTGACATGTTAAGCCTGGTATATGCGCCCTTATTTATCCTGTAATACAGCTGGCAGCTGTCAACTGAAAGCGGGTGATCTAATGTATCTGATACAACTGCGTTTACCTGTACCGTGTTGGCCGGTTTTGGTACACCCGGACTTCTTGAAACACTGCTGATAAACGGAGGTGTGTTGCCTAATACAAGATCATTCGGATAGATCGGCACTATAACATATCCGTACAGGCCGCCGTTTGCGTCAGCGTACGCGCTGTTGATAATTACACCCTTAATTGATGTCACAGTCGCGCCTATTGATGGAGCTGCCCACACGGGGAAACCGGTATCATTTGGCTGAACGGAATAGAAGTTTGAAAAATCTCTTAAGTATATCTTGTTGCCCTGTGCGTCAAGCAGTGACCTGATGTTCCTTGCGCCCAACGGACTCTGGGGTCCGATCGTTACATTATTGATCTGTACATACATACCTTCATATTTTTCACCTGAAACAAATTTTATTGTGCCCAGTGAATCAAAATCAGATATGTTTACGGTGAGCGGCGTTGGACGCTTTTTAATAGTTGGAAGCTCAGTAACAATTAATGTTGTATCAAGAGCTATCTGGGTTGAGCCCGATGAAATGATATCAGGAAACTCACCAACAATACCTGTAACTATGACCTTCGCGCCTGTATCAAGAGTAGTAAACTGCGTGTTGGCAGTAATACTGCCTTGTCTTACTATTATCCCGCCAAACAGAGCGTTTGATGTATCCTGTAAGTAAGCTGTCCTTGATGTTGTACCTCTTAGTAAAACACGGTTATCAACTCCCGCTTTAACAAGCGGCGGAGCAACTACTCTTGCGGTAAATGTAACTGTATCGCCAACCTTAAGTGAACGGTCATGACCTATAGCAAGTGAGTCATTCGGCACAGTCTGCACAACCATTATCGATGTGTTGTATGCCAGGTAGAAACCCAATGCAGCTACTAATAATATTGCTGCTAAAAATGGTATTATTTTCTTCATGTTAGTATGTTTTAATTTTTTTTCTTCAATCCTGTTCCTAATTCCCCTCTTGCTTGACTGCCTTTGCAGTAGTGGGGAAACCGACATTAGTCGGTGGGGGGTGTTCCACTTATGTTACTTTATCACCAAAAACTTACCTTTTTTAATAAATCCAGTCTTCTGATTCTTTACCGTAAAAATATACAGTCCCGTTGCAATTGCCTGGTCATCCTTTGAGATCAAATCCCATGCATGCTCGCCGCCGGCAAGGATCTGCGTGCCATCGGCAAATGTCTTGAACCATTGAATATCGCCGCCGTTATATGCCCGCGAATCGTGGGTGAACCTCTCCACAACGTCACCCGCAATTGTATATATAGTAACCTCAGCAAGTTCAGGCAGATTGTAGAAATATATCTTCCTCTCACGCTCCTGCTGCCCATCCCATGCGGCATTTACATAATACGGATTTGGGTAAACGCCTATCGGCGTTGATTCATCATCTAATGATCCGGTGCCGGGAATTAGTCTGAATGAATTCGAAAGTAAACTGCTTTCCAGTGATTGCAGGTCATTTGCTGAATCTCCCTTATCATAAGCTGTTAATGCGTAAACATATTGCCAGCCCCTTAGCTGGTTGTTATATTCAAACTTATACCAGTACTGGTTAGTATCATTGGGGAAGGTCTGCGGCTGCTGAAGCTTTATGTAATTGAAGCCCGTATTATTGCCGATATTGTTTATGCTGTCAAAATCACCGTTCAAAATAAAAGCTGAAAGCAGCGGTTTGGTCGGATCAATATCCGCTCCCGCGTTTGTTCTGTATATTCTGTATCCTTCAAAATCCTGCCCAAGCGAAATCGGGTCGATGCTTCTTTCTGCGTTTGCAGCCCAATATACGGTCACTTTGTTTACATCGTTTACTATCTTTGTGATTGGACTGTTTGGCGGAGATGGCAGTAAATACCTGTCTAAAAATCCATTGCCGTTTATATCTTCACCCGGATCAAGCCTGCCGTTGCCGTTTTTATCTTCGCCGTTGTATGCCTTCTGACACCAGTCAGCATGGGAGTATAGTTCAGCCCGCTGGTAAGTTGAGTCCCAGCTCTGCGGATCGTTGCCTGTCTTTTTAGCGCAAATTACACCGTAAACAACTTCCAGTGTATCTAAATAATTTAATGTAGTATATGGACCGTTGGATACCATCACAGACCTGTTGGAAGGCTGCTTTATCTGTGTGTTTATATTCGCGTTCATCTTCACACCATTGGTGAAGTAGCCGTTCATTTTGCTGTACCTGCCTAAGTTAGCGCCGTCCGCATCCGTTAGGGGAGCGAAGTAAGTTGGATCAACGGTGTTGCGGAACTGCCACGAAACAAAATTTCTGCCCGTGGGAATTGTATCAGCCATCGTTCTGCCATAGGGCGTTGAGCCTAATATCTTTATTCCAATATAGCTGTTGGTATAACCAACATCGCCAATTGCGTCAAACTCATAACCCATATTATAAACTGAATCCCAGCCATTACCGCCTTTTGTGTAAAAACTTGAACCTCCGGGTCTGGTGATCTGAGTATTACGAACCACAAGATCCGTCCACATGCCGGTAAATACACTATCTATAGGCGATGTATCGCCGCGGTAGCCTATATTTATTATACGGTATCTCATTATAACGAAGAAATCAGCGTAGGGATAGTTCCAGCAATATGAAGATTGAATTACTTTTACTCCAAGCGGATTATGATTTACTATAACCTGCCCGCCTATTGTAGTAGCTGTATCGGTGTATTCACAGATAAAATCCTGGTGAGATACCGCAAGCGGTGAGTAAAACGGTGATGTCAGCAGCGATGAACGCTGAGTTATGATCTGGCCCGCAGCGTTGGTATATTCAAAACCCTCACCGCGGTTTGCTGCGGATGCGTCAATTGCTCCGGTTGTAACTCTGATAATACCGTTTTTCTTGCCGCCTATCCACAAGCCGCCGTCAAAAATATGTTCTATCTGTGATCCTTTGGGATACTCGCACGAAGGCTGACCCGGCCAAAGTGTGAAGCCGTGCCCTATTGTGCCGAAATTAGTAATCGTTAAACCAATATTACCTACGTTAGTGTAATGATTGATATCATCATCGGCTATAGCAACTCCGCCATACAATACTATGCATGTTAGAAGGGATGAAATGGAATATTTGAAAATACGGCTAAGAAAAGAACCTGTAAAAATTCTCATTCAATAATTTTATACTTTTATAGATGAACCTGTAGATGTGCCCGCTAAAGAGCGGGGTAGTAAATAACCCAAAATTTACTGATGCAAAATAGGCAAAGTAGCCCAAAAAAGCAATTCTTAATTTATTAGTTTGCTTTTATTATGTTAAGAATTTTATGCAAATTAACTTTAAATTTCAAATATCGGGTTAAAGAAGTGTTAAGCTGATGTTAATTTAAGTAAGTGTGCAATGCTAAGGTATTTGTGGCAGCAAATCATTGTTTTCCCAAACTCAAATGTCCAGGCAGAGTCTCCTGAAAGGGACTCTGCGTTGAAACCGGAAGTATTTATCTCAATAGCCCTCATTCCCAAACCGCCGTGGCGGACCCGTTAGGGAATCCACAGCAATAAAATTCTTTTATTTTTGTATTTGAGCTTTAGTGTATCCGGTCAGCTTTCATACAAGTTCTTCAGAATTTTCATTCGTGAAAATAGTGAAATTTGTGGTTAACTCTTTTTGCTTTTAAAAAAGTCCTTGTGCCTTTGAATTTCGCTTTATGAAAGCTTGGCAACTTTGCGGGAAATTAAATGCTACTTCAACAATTTCTTTATCTTCGGATTATCTGCAAGCAGATTGATCACATATTTCCCCAAAAAATCAAACTCCAGATTCACCCTGCTGCCGACTTTGTACCTGCCGAATGAAGTATTCTGATAGGTGTATGGAATTATCGCAACCTTGATATCAAAATAATTACCCCTTGGCTTTGTAACTTCGGCTACAGTCAGGCTCACGCCGTCAACGGCTATTGAACCTACATAAATAACAAACTTCGCATGCTTCTTATGTATCTTTATCCTGTATTCCCAGTTATCGGAATCCTTTTTCTTAACAGCTTTTATCTGTTTCACTTCTGTTACTACACCGGTATCATCTACGTGACCCGCAACAAAATGACCGCCGAGTTTTTTGTTCATTGTAAGCGAACCTTCCAGGTTAACTTTATCGCCGGCATTTAATTCGCCAATGTTGGTTTTCTTCAGCGTTTCATGCATACTCACAAAATCGAACTCCGTTTTGCTCCTTGTTGTCACGGTGTGACATACACCATTGATACTTACACTGTCAGATTTTGCAAGCTTTCTTCCAACCTGCTTTGATCTGACCCGGAATTTAAAACCTTCGTTAATTTTTGTTTTCTTAACGATCGTTCCCTGTTCTTCTACTATTCCTGTAAACATTTTTCCCTTATTCCCGCGAAAGCGGGAATCCCGATTATTATTATAAAAATATGTTTTGAATTTACATAAAATATTGATCGATGTTTCTTATGGAACATGTTTCCTCAAATTCACCAAAATATCCCGGCCTGATGAATAATAATTTATCCGCGTAAACTGCTTAAACGCCTGTTTATTTGCAAATGCGGTTATCCCGCTGCCCATAACATCAGGTGCAATGAATATCAATAACTCATCAACCAGGTTTGCTTCAAGGAATTCATTGTAAACATACGCCCCGCCTTCTATCATAATGCTTGCAATGTTAATGGCGGCAAGTTTATTCAATACATCTTTCAGCTCAAACTTACCGTCTTTTATCTTACATGGCAGCACAACTACACCCTTCTTCTGCAAAGCCCGTACCTTTTTTATACCGGCATCAATTGATGTTACAACAATTGTCCTGCTATCTTTATACTTAAATACATTGTATGCCGGCTTCAGCAAAAGATCCTTATCCAGTATAATACGGTATGGATCACGTCCTCTTAAATCCCTGACATTCAGTTTTGGATTGTCATATCTAACAGTGTTTGCGCCAACCAGCACCGCGTCATAAACTGCGCGCAGTTTATGCACTGTGCGCCGTGATTCCGTTGATGATATCCATTTCGATCTGTACTTATCATCGGCAATCTTTCCATCAATTGTCTGCGCGGCTTTGATCGTTACGTAAGGCAGACCCGTTGTTACAAACTTCACGAAGAATTTATTCAGTTCTATTGCTTCCTGCTCAAGAACTCCTGTTACCACTTCAATTCCTGCTTTCCGCATTTTCTTAACGCTTCTTCCCATAACCTCGTGGTATGGATCCTTCATCGCGATCACCACTTTCGAGAATTTATGCTCTATTATAAGGTCACAGCAGGGGGGAGTCTTGCCAAAATGCGCGCAGGGTTCCAGGTTCACATACAGCTCAGCTCCTTTTAATGTTACACCTTTTCGGAGTGCGGAATTTATTGCATTCCTTTCTGCGTGAGCTTCGCCGTATTTTTTGTGATACCCTTCAGCCGCAACCTTTCCGTTTTTAACAATAACGCATCCCACCAGCGGATTAGGCGAAGCAGCCCCCGCGCCCTTCAGCGCCAGCTCAAAACAGCGATTTATATAGTTTTCGTTAGTGTCCAATTTAATTTGTGTATAGAATAAATAATCCGATTTGGAGTTTCAATTAGTAAACACAACAACTATCTGTTTAGACGTGCCGCTAAGCCAAGCCGAAGGCATGGTGGCACGTCTCAAATTGTATAAAACTCATCAGCTTCCCATTTCAATGGGTTGTAAAATATGTATCTCCTTATATTCTCCAGTTCATTTTCATTTCGAATTACCCTATCATAAAATCTGCTTTTCCATCTGAATGATTTATTAAATAGTTGTATTCGCTTTGTACACATTCCTTTGAATTGGTTTATGATAGAACCAACCGAATCAGCGTACATTTTTGCTTCTGTATGGAAGCCCCGCCCTGACTGCTTATGCAATTGGGGCGTCTCCGGTTTTGAGTGACTGCTTTTCTTTGAAAGTGCAATGATCCCATTAAAATGATTCGGCATTACTTGATATTCATCAAGTATAACATTATTTCTTAACTTTGCGGTATTTCTCCACTCTTCATCAATAACTTTTCCTGCATCATTTAATATCATTTGTCCATTCTTAATATTACCAAAAAATACTCTCATTTGGTAAGTATTGATAGTTATGAAGTAAAGCCCGGTACTTGTATAATCCCACCCTTTTAATCGCGCGCTTTCAACTCTGTATTTATTGTTAAATAATGTCATTCTATATACGAACTAGTATTTTCCCTGTATGGTCGCTCCGCCCTGACTGCCTATGCAGTTGGCGCATTTTCAATCATAGTATTAAATTGTGCTTTTTTCATGAGACGTGCCAACTTTTATCCTGTGCAGACGCGCCGCTGGGTCTCAAATATAATATTGAAATTTATTTTGTGTGAGACGTGCCAGCGGCACGTCTATACAGGATATTTTTAACCACCTTATCATCTGTATAGACGCCCCGCTGGGGCGTCTCAAACAATGTGATAAAATTATTTATAAATCTTTAATATTATCTCAAAATTTGTCTTCTTTTGAGACGTGCCAGCGGCACGTCTATACAGGATATTTTTAACCACCATATCATCTGTATAGACGCCCCGCT
>DDTQ01000004.1:0-121329 GCA_002344125.1 Ignavibacteria bacterium UBA2360
TACGTTTACTGTCGTGTACTTAGCCATTATATAGTGCATTTCTTTATAAATTGAATGAAACCCTAATTTTGATTAACTTTGAAATTACTCAAAAATGCGGTTTTTGCTCAATTAATCTAGTTTTTTTGAAGAAAGTATTAATAATTTCGTATTACTTTCCGCCGATGGGTATGGGCGGTGTGCAGCGTACTGCAAAGTTCGCCAAATTTCTCGGCCTGTATGACTGGCAGCCGTATGTACTTACCGTTACTCCCAAACTTTACCTCGCCAGCGATTACTGCCTTTTGCATGAAGTTGAAAAAGCCGGAGTTAAAATATACCGCACAGGCACAGGCGAGCTTGAAACCAACGGGCATAAAGTAGTAAAATTCAAAAATGACTCTAACCGTAAGTTATTGAGCAATATCTCACAAACATTTCTTATACCTGATTCTAAGATATTCTGGAAATCATCCGCAATGGAACTTGCCTCCAAAGTAATAGAAGAGAACAACATTGATATTCTTTTCGCGACCGCTCCTCCTTACACCGATTTTTTGATTGCATGCGAACTTAAACAGAAATATAATATTCCGCTTGTACTTGATTACAGGGATTCATGGATTGACTGTCCGAATAATTTTTACCCCACACCGCTTCATAAGAGTAAGCATAAAAAACTGGAAACCGGTGTACTTGAATGCGCGGATAAGATCGTAACGATCAATGACCGCATAAAAGAACTTATTCACTTGCGGTACCCGTTTGTAAATGATGAAAAAGTATCGGTCATTCCGCAGGGTTTCGATCCCGATGATTTTGAGCATTCAGGTTTATTGCCGAACAAGAAAATGAAGATATCGTATTCAGGCAGTTTCTTGAATTATTATACACCCAAACATTTTATTGATGGCTTAAAACTTGCCGTTGATAAATTTCCTGAATTAAAGAGTAACATTGAAGCGTGCTTCATCGGAACATTTCCTGAACAATACAAGCAATATATAGAGCAGCTTGGGCTTACAGAAGCAGTGAATATAGTCGGCTACGTTGAACACTCCGTTTGCACAAAGTTACTGGCTGAATCAGATGTACTATGGATGATGATAAATAAGAGCGAACGCTCTGACCTTCACTCAACCGGTAAACTTTATGAATACTTTGGCGCGAATAAGCCAATATTAGCCTGTGTGCCTGAAGGCGTTGCCCGCAGGTCACTGGATATGCATGGGGCAGTAATACTGACTGAACCCGATGACGCTCAGGCTATTGCCGATGCAATACTCAGCTACTACGAAATGTTTAAAACAGGCAGCATGCCTAAACCAAATGAGCAGGTTACGGGGATGTATGACCGCAAGCGCCTTGCAGGCAAGCTTGCAAATGAATTCAATCTGCTTCACAAAAATGAAGAGGTAAATGCATAAATGAAAGTTCTTGTTATCGGGTCCGGCGGCAGAGAGCATGCAATTACATGGAAGATTAAACAGAATCCTGAAGTGACTGAGTTATATTGCGCGCCCGGCAATGCCGGAATAAATGAGATTGCAATTGGTGTTGATATCAAAGCTGATGATGTTGAAGGTCTTTTAAATTTTGTTAAAGAAAATAATATCACACTAACCGTGGTTGGTCCCGAAGTGCCTCTTGAAAAAGGTATAGTTGATCTGTTCAATGAAAACGGACTGTTAATCTTCGGACCGCAGAAAAGCGCGGCAAGATTGGAGCACAGTAAGATGTTTGCCAAGGATTTTATGAAACGGCATAACATTCCAACTGCGGCTTATGAAACATTCAGTTTTAATGATAAAGCTAAGGTATTTGATTATATCAGCAATACCGGTTACCCAATCGTTATAAAAGCCGATGGACTTGCTGCAGGCAAGGGCGTAATCATTTGCAGTAATATTGATGAAGCTATCCAAACCGTCACTGAATTGTTTGATGATAAGATATTCGGTTCAGCCGGTGATAATATCGTTATAGAGCAATTCCTGCAGGGAGTTGAAGCCTCGGTTTTCGCCATCTGCGATGGCACTGATTATATAGTTCTGCCCGCCTCACAGGATCACAAAAAAATCGGTGAAGGTGAAACCGGTAAAAATACCGGGGGAATGGGCGCTTACGCCCCGGCTGATAAAGCCGTTACGCCGGCAATAATGAAATCTATCAGAACAAAGGTAATTGAACCGGTTTTGAAGTTCATGAAAAGTGAAGGAAATGAATTCAAAGGCTGCTTATATTGCGGTTTAATGATAGATAAAACAGGCGAACCGTTTGTAATTGAATTCAATACCCGGTTTGGCGACCCTGAAACACAGGTTGTATTGCCGTTAATAAACAGCGATATAACCGAAATGTTTATTGCTTCAGCAAGCGGTAAAATTAAAGATTACGAACTGAAGCTTAACAACAATTTTTGCTGTACTGTAGTGCTTGCTTCAGATGGTTACCCGGATAAATATGAAACCGGGAAGGAAATTACAGGACTAAATGAAGCAGGCGGTGACGCGATAGTTTTTCATGCGGGCACTAAGAATGAAAACGGAAAGATACTATCTGCCGGCGGAAGGGTACTTAGCGTTACAGGCATTTCGGCTCTTGGACTGAAGGAGGCGATAAATATCGCTTACCACAACGCTGCAAATATGAATTTTGAAAATAAGTACAACAGAACTGATATCGGTCTTAAAGGTTTATAGAATCAATATTAGAAGAAAGAACTGACAATGAGAATCTTAGTAACAGGCGGCGCGGGATTTATCGGATCAAACATCGTAGATGCTTATATTGAAAAGGGTCATGATGTTGTAATTATAGATAACATGTCAACAGGTGTTAAAGAAAACATTAATCCGAAAGCAAAGTTTTATGAAATGGATATTTGCGGGAGCAATATCGCTGAGGTGTTCAAAGAAAACAGGATAGATATTGTAAATCATCACGCGGCGCAAATAGATCTCAGGAAATCAGTCGAAGACCCGAAGTTTGATATCAATGTGAACATTGCCGGTTCAGTGAACCTGCTTGAAAACGCCAGGTTGAACGGTGTCAAGAAATTCATTTTCGCCTCAACGGGCGGCGCGATATACGGTGAGCATGATTACTTTCCGGCAGATGAAGATCATCCTACCAAACCAACTGCGCCTTACGGCATAAATAAAAATTGTGTTGAAAAGTATTTGTATTATTATAATCATGTTTACGGTTTGGATTACATAGTTTTAAGGTACGCAAATGTTTACGGGCCAAGACAGAACCCGCATGGAGAGTGCGGCGTAATAGCGATCTTTACGGATAAGATCCTTGCCGGCACACAGCCGCTCATTAACGGCGATGGAGATCAAACACGTGATTATGTTTTTGTGAAAGATGTTGTTAACGCAAATGTACTTGCCGTTGATGCGAAGGGTCCCGCAATATACAATATTGCCACCACCCGTGAAACCGACGTGAATTATATTTTTGACAGAATAAACCATTATGCAGGTACAAAGTTTGAAGAAAAACACGGTCCGGCGAAGCTTGGCGAGCAGATGCGCTCTGTATTGAGCTTTGAAAAGATAAGCAAAGAACTGGGCTGGCAGCCGGAAACCGATATTGAAACGGGTTTAAAGATAACCACAGAATTTTTTAAGAACAAGAAGTGATAATTTTATTGTAAAGTGCTTAATAAGTTAGCGGAAAGAATTCTAAGTTCAGAAAAAAACGCCATAGCCAGGGGAATATCGCTGGTGGAAAATGAGTCAAAACAAGCCGGTGAGCTTCTGAAATTATTATATAAAAATACTGGTAAAGCGTATCTCATAGGTATTACCGGACCCCCGGGTGCAGGAAAGAGTACAATAACCAACGGACTTGCTAAACTGCTGAATGAAAAGGGTTACAAAGTTGGCATTATTGCCGTTGATCCAACAAGCCCGTTCACAGGCGGCGCGCTGCTTGGAGACAGGATCAGAATGCAGGATTCAGGCAAAGACAGCGATACTTTTATACGCTCGATGGCAACACGCGGCAGCCTTGGCGGATTAGCCAAGAAGGCAAAAGAAGCGTGCGAAATACTTGATGCCAGCGGAAAAGATTTTATTATTATCGAAACAGTTGGCGTGGGGCAGAGTGAACTTGATATCGCGCAGACCGCTGATACGACAGTTGTTGTGCTGGTGCCTGAATCAGGCGATGCTGTACAGACCATGAAAGCCGGACTTATGGAAATTGGTGACATTTTTGTAATTAATAAGTCTGACCGCGAAGGCTCTGAGTCACTTGGGGTCGCTCTCAGAACAATGCTGCACCTCAAAATGACTCGTGAAAGCGACAGGGAAATTCCCGTAGTTAAAACTGTAGCTTCAAGGAACAAAGGAATTGATGAACTCTATGATTTCATCTTGAGACACAAACTTTACCTTGAAACCAAAGGTAAGCTTGAATTAAAAAGAAAAGAGAACCTTTTAAAGCAGATAAATGAACTTGTTAACAATAAACTTGAACACAAATTCTGGACCGATTCAAGAAAAGAAATGCTTGATAAACAAATATCAAAAATATCGCAAAGGGAAGTAACACCGTATGACTTTGTGGATGAGCTGTTTAACTGAAACCAGAAATCATAAACTTAAACTATAATCAGCATGAATTTTAATCTATCAGATAGTAACTTAGAGATCCAAAAACTGGCACGGGATTTTGCTCAAAACAGGATTGCGCCTGATGTCATGAAATATGATGAAACATCTGAATTTCCGTGGGAAATTGCAAAAGAACTTGGTGAAATGGGTTTCCTTGGGATCATGTTCCCCGAAGAATACGAAGGTTCAAATCTTACTATTTTAGATTACGCTATTATAGTAGAAGAAATCTCCAAAGCCGATCCTTCAATGGGATTAACTGTAGCCTCGCATAATGGACTGTGTACAAACCATATTTACACGTTTTCCAATGACGAGTTAAAGAAAAAATATGTCCCCGATCTCGCTTCAGGCAGAAAACTTGGAGCATGGGGTTTGACTGAAAATGTTTCAGGCAGCGATGCTGCCGGAATGGCAACAACTGCCGTTAAAGATGGTGACTATTATATCTTAAATGGAAGCAAAAGTTTCATTACTCAGGGCGGAGTAGGGCAGACGGCAGTTGTTACTGCCGTTACTGATAAATCTAAAGGCTCCAGGGGAATTTCTGCTTTTGTAGTTGAAAAAGGCTTTGAAGGCTTTTCTGTCGGCAAAAAAGAGAACAAACTCGGCATGCGTTCAAGCGATACATGCGAACTGATTTTTGATAATTGTAAGGTGCCCGCTGAAAACCTGATAGGTAAGGAAGGCGAAGGCTTTAAGCAATGCATGCAGATACTCGATGGCGGAAGGATCTCGATTGCCGCTTTATCAGTTGGTATTGCACAGGCCGCACTTGATCATTCCATAAAATATGCTAAACAGCGCAAGCAGTTTGGCAAATCACTGGCTGAATTCCAGGGAATTCAGTTTAAAATTGCAGATATGGCAACAGAAGTTGAAGCCGCAAGACTGCTCACTTACAAAGCTGCCGTTATGAGAGATGAAGGCAAGGATTTTAAATTCGCGGCCTCGCTTGCAAAATACTTTGCCAGCGAAATTGCATGCAAAGCTACCAATGAGGCAATACAGATTCATGGCGGTTACGGGTTCATTAAAGAATTTCCTGTTGAAAAGCTGTACCGTGATGTAAAACTCACTACAATAGGTGAAGGTACAAGCGAAGTTCAGAAGATGATCATGGCAAGAGCCTTGGTCGAAATGTATTAAGGCGATTAGTTTAGAGGTATATTATTCTTTGCGCAGAAATCAATTGCTCCTGGATTGCCAAGTCTGGCTGCTATTTTCATTTGTTCTATTCCGGATTTATTGTTGCCTGATTTAAGATAAGCAACAGCCAGATTGAATCGCGCAGTTGAATATTCAGGATCAATTTCCACTGCTTTGCTGAAATTAAATATTGCTTCTGCGTTCTGTTCCCTCATCCCGTACGCTTTGCCCAAATTGTTGTAGGCAATCGCAAAATTTGGATCAACTGAAATTGCTTTTTTGTAGAACTCAATCGCTTTCTCAATCTCATTTTTATTGTAGAAAGCAAAACCCTCGTTGAAATAGGCCTCGGCATAATTGCCGTTTAATTCAGTGGCCTTTTTGAAATATTCAATTGCCTTATCATACTGTGTTCTGCTGCTTAGAACCATCCCCATATTATTGTATGCAGCAGCATACCTACTGTTGCATTTGATCGCACTCAAAAAATCTCTCTCAGCTTCTGCGATTTTCTTATCATTCAAATACAAAGTACCCCTGTTGTTATACCCGATGGGGTTATCAGGAGACTGTTTTATCATTTCAGTGTATAATGTCATGCTGTTTTCCCACACCATGTTTTGAAGTCTGCTTAGATAAGCCAGTGTTATCAATAAAAGGGATAGAACAGCAATAACTGCTTTCCTGTAGAAGGCAATTTTAATGTACTTATCGTACAACATGAAGATCAAAAAAGAAAAGATCAATAGCAGCCCTATCAGCGGTATGTAAGCAAAACGGTCAGCTGTAATAGCTCTGCCAACAGGTACAATCTGTAAAACCGGCAATATTGTAATTGTATAAAACAGTATTCCAAACACAAAAACCGTATTTAACTTCCTGCTCAGATAAACTACATACGCTATTAAACCTGTAATGAACGGAGCCAGCCAGAAAACAACCGGTAAACTCATTGTTTCAGTATTTGGAAAGGGGTAAAACGGTGAAAGGTTAACCGGTACGAGTGTTTTGTAGATATAGAAACAATAATCATAGAAAACGATAAGTATCTTATCGAAGATCCCCAATTGTGGTATCTCTAATACAGAGCCGGGCACCGCTTGTTGATATTGCGCCATTATGTTTATAATACCGAAGATAATGGATATCATAATCAAAGGTGCTTTTTGTTTAATGTCATCAAAAGTGATCTTACTGTTCTGTACATAATCAACCAATACCAATACAACAGGGAACACGACTGCCGGGGCTTTTGATAAACATGCTAGAATAAAAAATAGATATATATAAAGATCAGATCTTTTGCTTTTTGACTGTTTGTTCTTTAAGTAGAATAATAGTGCTAACAGAAAGAAAAAAGAATAAAGCATATCTTTTCTCTCAGTTATCCAGGCTACCGATTCAACATGTAAAGGATGAACAACAAATAACAATGCCGCCAACGCAGCCACGAAGTTATTCCTGAACAATTTTAACAGAACAAAATAAACCAGGATGGTATTCAATATGTGAAATAACAGATTTGTAAAGTGATAAACAAATGGCTTCAAACCAAAGAAGTGATATTCTATTGCATAAGAAATATTGACAAGAGGATGATAATGGCTATGATGGTAATTTGTAAATATATTATAGATATTCCCGGGTGATAGTGATCTTACATCTTGATTGTTTACCAGCATTTCTTCGTCATCCCAGTTGGTAAATGAGTTATTCAGATTTGATGAATACGAAAACACCCCTAAAATGATAATAGTCAGTAATATAAGATAACTGCGTTTTTTTTGATAAGAGGAAAATCTTGAATGTGTTTTATTCTTACTGGTTTTGGTATTTTTTGTGTTCATATCAGTTTTGTTTGCTCAAAAAGGTTAACTAAAACGCAAAGTAAACTATCCGAAAATGGTTGTCCAGAGGACGTAATCAAGAATAAGTGTCATTGATGCTGCCAGAACAAATGCGCGAATTGTAGCGTTACCCACACCCAGAGCCCCGCCTTTTGCATGAAGTCCGACATGGCAGCCAAGTATCGAAATTGAAGCGCCGAAGAAGAACGCTTTTATCAGGCCGCCGGCTATATCTTTGATCTCAAAAACTCTTTTTGCGCTGGTAAAGAAGACCTGGAAGGATACATCCATAAAAAAATATGAAACTCCAAATGCTCCTAATATAGCAATTGTATTTGCTATAATTGTTAATACCGGGAGCATGATAATGCTCGCAAGAAATCTTGGCATAACGAGATAACGCACCGGATTTATTGCGAGCGATTCAAGAGCGTCTATCTGCTCGGTAACTTTCATGGTACCAAGCTCAGCCGCAATTGAAGCCCCTATTCTGCCGGCGAGAACTATCGCAGTCAATACAGGACCAAGTTCAATGAAAATTGCTTTTGTTACCGCGGAACCAAGGTATGAAAGTGAGATGAATCCCTGGAACTGGTAAGCTGCCTGCCATGCGGAAACGGCGCCGGTAAAAAAGCCAATTATTATCACAAGAGGAATAGAGCCGACTCCTATATGCTCCATCTGGTCTAAAATCAGTCTTCTATCTCTGAAAATGCGGGGAAAGCTTAGGATTATACCCCAAATTAGCACAGCAATTCTGCCTGCTTCAAGGAAAAAGAACTCAAATCTATCTATAAACCAATCAAAAATTCTTAACATATAAAGCAAATATGTCTATAATAGAGTAGTTTATCAATTCATAAAGTACTGCAAAGCAAAAGAAATAAAATCACATTTGATCTCAAATACTGCCGAAAATTGTAAAAATTAAGCATTGAAAGAATGAAAATTTATATTTAGATTAAATTAAAATTCTATATAAAAATTAATAATAATACGCATACAATGAGAAAATTTTTAATATTTTTTCTATGCCCTCTTTGTATATCTTTCTTTAGTTTCAATGACAACCCGGAAATAAAGTACAAACGAGTCAATGAACGGATGATCTTAAGAGTCTCTGATGGCGCTAAGTATCAGCCCGGAATTATTAACATAAAATTCAAAAATTCCAACGATAAAGTTTCATTACTTTCAACAGGCAATGAAAAAATAGATAATGCTGTTACACAATACAATGTCACTAAAATCTACAAACCATTTCCTCTTAAGTCAAATGTTAGCAAAAGACTTCCCGGGGATGAAGATCTCGATAAATTTGTAACTATTAAATATGATGGTAATATAGATCCAACTGATCTTTCAAACGAGATATTCAGCCAGAATAAAGATATTCTGGAATGGGCTGAACCGGAATTCATCTATGATGCTTTGTTCGTTCCTAATGATCCTATAATTAGTCAGCAGTACCATATTGGCAAAATAAACTGTTACCAGGCGTGGGATATTACGCAGGGTGATACAAATGTAATTATTGGTATAGTTGATAGCGGAAGTGACCTTGATCACCCGGATCTTGGTGCGAATATCAAATATAATTACGCTGATCCTGAAGACGGAATTGATAATGACGGTAACGGTTATATAGATGACTTCAAAGGCTGGGATTTTTTCAATGGTGATAATGACCCCAATATAATGGGCGGCAGCGATCATGGTTCACATGTATCCGGCTGTGCTTCACAGGTTGCTAACAATAATGTACATGGAGCAGGACCGGGTTTTAAATGTAAATTGAGAATCACTAAACATGCCCCTGATTATCCTGATAACAGTATCTATAATTCAAATGCTGGTATCATTTTTCTTTATCAAAACGGCGCTAAGGTAATCAATTGCAGCTTTGGCAGTGCAACTTACAGCGCTGCTACACAGAACATAATTAACAATGCATGGTCTGCCGGCGTAGTTATCTGCGCATCTGCCGGTAATGATGGTCTCAATACCCCTCGTTACCCCGGTTCATATGATAATGTTGTTAATGTGGCCGCTTCAAACTCGGGTGATGTTAAAGCCGGTTTTTCTAACTTCCATACCACGGTAGATATTATAGCGCCGGGTGATAATATCCTGAGCACTCTCTATGATAATGGTTATGGTAATAACAGCGGAACTTCAATGTCCACTCCCGTAACTTCCGGGGTTGTTGGCCTGATCAGATCCAAATATCCGTCATGGACAAACGCACAGGTAGTTGACAGGTTGAAACTTGGTGTTGATAGTATCTATCACCTGAATCCTTCATATGTTGGATTGTTAGGTACTGGCAGAGTTAATGCATTTAAATGTGTTACCGATCTTCCTATTGTTTCATTGATATCGAATGTGGCCGGTGATTCACTTTATGGAAATAATGATAAAGTGTTTGATGTTAATGAAGAAATAACTTTCAGAATAACTTATAAGAATATATGGCAGGCTGGAAGCAATATTTCATTACGGCTTTCAACTTCTGATCCAAATGTTGAGATAGTACAGGATTCTGTTTACGTTGGTAGCCTTGCTGCATATACCACATACACAACAGAGTTAACTAACACTTTCAAAGTTAAGGCAAAGAATACATGCCCATTTGATAAGGTGGTAGCTTTCAATCTAAGGACCTCAAACAATGCTTATCATGACGGAAATGCTTCAACATTCAGCGTAACGTTCAGGCAGGGATGGGCAACGCATACTATTAATAACCTGAAACTTTCTCTAACTAAAGATGGGGCTGTCGGTAAAAAAACCCAGGCTTACGGCAGCGGGCTAAACATTACCGGCTATACAGGACAGCAAATGCTGGAATCAGGTTTAATGATTGGCACAAGTAATACCAAAGTATCTGATGTTTCAAGGAGAGGCAATTCCCCCGCAAATGTTTCAGATACTGACTTCACAGCAATAAATGCTTATAACATACAGACACCCGGTATCATTTCTCATGAAGATGGTAAAGGATATTTTAATGATGACGGTGCCGGTTCTAACAAGATCGGGGTTACTGTAAGAGCAGAGAGTTTTGCATGGAATAGCGCGCCCGATGCTAACTATATTATTCTGAAGTATACTATTAAAAATACCAGCGGTGCGAATATATCAAACCTGTTCGCAGGGATCTATATGTACTATACACCTACAGGTATTAACAGTAATAATACAACTGCTCTTGATACTGCGAATAAGCTGGGTTATTCTTTTAATAACACTAATACAAACCCGTATCTTGGCGTAAGGCTGCTGACTGACCAGAATGTAAATTATAAAGGTATTCTTGCTACAGAGGTTCTTACAGGATTCACAACCCAGGAAAAATGGGACGCTATGAGTGGTGGTATAGTTAATGGCGGTATCGGACCCGGTTTAAATTGCTTTGTCGTTTCTGCCGGTCCGGTTAGTATAAATAACAATGACTCAGTTGTTGTCGGGTTTGCTGTTGTAAAAGGAAATGATAAAGCGGACCTCGTGAATAACTCCAATACTGCGAAGAATAAATTCAGTACTATCGGTATTCAACAGATATCCGGCTCAGTTCCTGTGAAATATAGTCTGTATCAAAATTATCCAAACCCGTTTAATCCTTCAACAACTATTAAGTTTGATATACCCAAAATGGATAATGTAAAGATCAGGGTATTTGATATTGTTGGCAGAGAAGTTTCTTCTTTCAGCCAGTTGCTTTCACCCGGTATATACAGCTATTCTTTTGATGGATCTAAACTTTCAAGCGGAGTATATTTCTATTCACTGGAAAGTTCCGGGTATAATGATGTTAAAAAAATGATGTTAATTAAATAGTTACATATATTTTAGTTGTAGATTGCAAAATATACTTGAAATATATTAATTATCTGTTATATTGTAATAAAATTTAAGGATATTCTTAAATAACTTAACGAAAGGGAATAAAATGATTAAAAAGATTTCCGTGGCATTTCTGTTCTTGGTGGCAGTTGGTCTGTTGATGAACTTTACATTCAGGAATAACAACGATAGGAAAACCGCAGTATATCCTAATGTTGTTATCTCCGGTTCAGAAACACCGGTTGTTCACAGTACAGCTCCGGTAATAAGAACAACAAATGATTTGAACCCGATTTATTTTTCGGATTCAGTTATGAGTTATGTTGATGTAAGGACAGGTCCTGAAACGATCTATGACTTACAGTCAAACGGTGTTCCGCAGCAAATTTGGCAGGATCCAAACACACCTTCAAATATACACTGTGTTTACACTGTTAATTTAACAACGGGATGGCCCGCAGCTGATAGAAGAGTGTATTATTGCTTCAGTTCAGATTACGGCGCTACCTGGAATGATTTAGGTGCTAATCCTCCGACAGGAAGCAATGGTTTTGGCTTCTGCAGCGGATTATCAAATGGATCTGCTATCATTGGCGGTCACACAGATTTTGGAAGTGCCCCTGTAAGACTTCAGGTATTCGCTGATGTTGCTCCGGGTGCAGGTACTTTCACTCAGCTTGATCCGGGTCAAAACATAATTGGCGGTTTACAGACTATCTGGGGCAGAATTCAGCCTACCTCAAGTGTAACAAATGCTACAAAGTTTGTTGTAATGGGTTCAGTTAACTCAACAGCTTTGGATACAGTTACTGCTTATAACCGTGGATTAAGTGTTGAAACTCCTTCATATTCTGGCTGGGTAAAAGATATGAACATTGGCAATGCTGAAGTTTACAGCTTCTCAAGAGGCAGTGACGGCAGGATTGGTCTGGCTTACGTTGCTAACGATAACGTTGTATTGTCAAATTCAGGAAAAGCATATTACATGTATTCAACAGATGATGGCGTTACATGGTCAACACCTGTGCAAGTTTGGGAACCAACACCATATTTAGATGGTATCTATGGCGTAATGAGAGGTATTACTTTAACATATGTTGGTACAACACCTAAAGTTGCTTTTGAATTAGTTGGTCTTACAGCTACCGGTTACTATCCAAGCGGAAAAGCAGGTATCGGATTCTGGTCACCTGACGTAAACGGCGGTGTTGGCTTCGAGACCCAGTTCGATTCAACATGGAGCAACAATGGTAACGGCGGCGCAACAGACGTTATGGCTTCAATAACAAGACCTTCTATCGCAAGATCACAGGACGGTCAATTGTTAATGATGGCTTTCGGCGTATCAAGAGCTGATACAGATGCAATTGGTTCACATTACTATGATGTATACTTAACAACCTCAACAAATGGCGGTGCAAACTGGAAATTCCCTCCAACAAGACTGACAAACAATTCAGGTCCGTTAAGAGATAACAGGTTCGCTAACTTATCACCTACAAATGATGTAACAGGCGGATTCTATTATGCAAATATTGTTTACCAGTCAGATTCTGTGGCAGGCAGCGTTACACAAACACCTCCTGCAGCTGAATCATTGGCAAAACAGAGATTCATTAGAGTTCAGTTTGATCCTACAACAATCGGTATCAATACAATCAGCAATCAGATACCTTCAAGGTTCAATTTAGAGCAGAATTATCCGAATCCGTTCAACCCGGTTACAAAGATCAGGTTCTCGGTTCCTAAATCTGCAAATGTTACACTTGAAGTATTTGACGTGACAGGAAAATTAATAGCTACATTAGCTAAGAATGAAGCTGTTACTGCTGGATTGAAAGAAGTAGAATTTAACGCATCAAGCTTACCAAGCGGCGTTTATTTCTATTCACTGAAATCAGGTGACTATTCTGAAACTAAAAAAATGGTTCTTGTAAAATAATTTGTAATTACCATGAATTAAAAGGGGCATATAGAATATATGCCCCTTTTTTTATTAATTCCGCTATTTAAAAGTCAATGCTTTAATTTTAGTAAATTAATAATTTCTTAATTTATACTTGACTTCATTTTTTAATTATATTATATTTATTTCGAAAATATTAAAATAAATACAAAAACGCCGTTTAGAATTTCGGGGGATTCAATGCTGAGTTTGGCGTTGTTTGCATTTCATGTTGTAAATAGCGGAAGTATTTTAGTATTAGGTAGTAATATGTAAACTTCAATGTAGCGAAACTTTTTGCCGGAGGTATTTATGTATTTGTTCAATCGGTAAAGGGTTATTAAACGTAAAGAAGAATTATAGTAAAATAATATTTCACAAAAGGGTTCGGGAAAATTGATCCCGGAAACTTTCAAACAAATCGGAGGTAATATAAATGAGGCTATTTAACCATTTCTTTTTAGCCCTTCTTTTAATTTTCACAGTTGCCACAGTTGACCTCATATCTCAGACTACCGGAAAGATCTCCGGCGTAGTGAGAGATGATAAAGGTGAACTTCTTATCGGCGCCAGGGTCGAAGTTGAGGGTACTCAATTGCGAAGCGGTACTGATGAGAACGGTCAGTATGCTATATTGAACGTTCCTGTAGGCACATATTCTGTTAAGGTTACTTATGTAGGATATGATGCCCAGGTTCAAAACAATATCGGCGTAAGTGTCGGTATAACTTCTACTGTTGATTTTACATTGTCATCAGGAACCGGAGTTACAATTGATACACTTCAAATTATTGCAAAAAGGAAGACACTTGATAACAGCGGAAAGATCATTAATAAAGAATTTATTGATAATACCGGTATCAGGGGCATCGAAAATATCGTCGCAAAGACAAGCGGCGTTGTTCAGGATGAAAAAGGACAGAACATCAATATCAGGGGCGGAAGAACCGGTGAAACCCAGATAATCATTGATGGTGTCGTAACAAATAATCCACTGGATAGAACCTCAACTGCTAACGTATCGAATGGTGCGCTGCAGGAGTTAGCGGTTTTAACAGGCGGTTTCAGCGCGGAATACGGTAACGTACTAAGCGGTGTGATCAATGTAACAACCAGGTCAGCTCAGGAGAACTATACCGGATCAATTGATATTGTTACGGATGTGATCGCCGGTGATCATATTGGTACGAAGTCACAGGGCTATAATATTTACAGCGTAAGCATAGGCGGACCTGTTATTCCAACCAAAAAATTAAGTAAATACTGGTCAATATTCGGAAGTTACGAGAAAACCTATAACCTGGTTGATCAACCGGTTACTACAAGTGTAGCTGAATTGTGGGCAGATGACGGTATCCTTCCTAACTTCTCAAGAGCAGGTCAGTCATACACAGGTAAAACAATAATCAGCATCAGCGAAATGACCAAAGGTAAAGTCAGCATGACTTTAACCGGCGGGTTCTTTGGTAATGAAGAGACATCAAGGCTTTGGACAGGCTCATTCGGTAAGTTCAATTCTTACCATAATCCGCTTGTGAAAGATGATAATAAACAGGGCTATTTAAAAATTAACCAGTCATTTGGCTCAAAGACATTTTATGACCTGCAGGCTTCATACCTGCAATCAACATATAAAAGAGGCGATGGTATCTTCTTTGTTGATGAGTTAATTCCTAGCTTGCCCGGAAAAGACGGTTACATGTATCCTTCTATATTAGCATACGGTGATACCAATACTGTACCCGGAATCTCCAGTATGGGAGGAACAGTAAATTCATCTGCTAATTTCAGGGTGTTCAGAGCACCGGGAACTGTAAGCGGACAGTATGACAAACAGAAAACACAGGCTTTATCTTTTAACCTGAATTTCACACATCAGTTGTTAACAAAGAAATTTGGTAATCATGAATTGAAATTCGGCGGTGAGTTCAAACAGTTTAAGGTTAGAAACTATTCAGCTAATGTAATTGGCTTTGGTTCGCTTCCTAACCCCAATAAGTATGGATCGGGTAATGTTGTAAACTATCCGGTAATAGACGAAAATGGTGCTAATTCAAACTTCATGAGTGCTTATGGATACGATGTTTATGGCAATGAAGTCGAAGAAGATTATATCGTAAACGGATTGAATGTTACCGAAGCTCCCAAAAAACCAAGGATTGGTGGTTTCTACTTACTTGATAAAATGGAGTTTGATTACTTCAATACAAATCTTGGTATCAGGATAGACTATATGGATCCTAACACATTAGTCCCAATTTCATATGAAAACCTGAAAGGCGCTGATGGTGTATTAAATGAAGCTGATTATACAACTGTTGAAAAAACAATCGAAATCAGCCCAAGACTTGGTTTCTCATTCCCTATTACTGATAAAACGGTGTTCCACGCTCAGTATGGTAAATTCATTCAGCTTCCTGCATTGGAAAACCTGTATGAAAACCAGAGAGTTATAAGAGATCTGGCTGATGGTGGCGTAGGTTATTTTACAGTGTTCAATAACCCGTTATTAAAACCCGAAAGAACAACGGCTTATGAGCTTGGAATAAAGCACACAGCCGGTGATTACGTTACTGTAGGTCTTACCGCTTTCTACAAAGAAACATCAGATCTTATCCAGGCCAGAAATATTAAAGCACAGGATAATTCTTATAGTTTCGCGTTGTATGATAACGGTGACTTTGGTATAGTAAGAGGTTTGGATTTCAGTCTTGACCTGAGAAGAATTAACCGTTTAAGAGCATCAATTTCTTATAGTTTATCATTTGCATCAGGAACCGGATCGGATATCAATAGCCAGAGCAATATTGCTTACAACGGCGATGAACAGCCCAAGATTCCAAGCGCATTAGATTACGATCAGAGACACACCGGTTCAGTTGAGCTCGACTACAGATGGGGCACATCTGATGTACCCAAAGGCTTCTGGGGCGGAGTATTTTCAAGGTTAGGTTTCAACGCTTTATTCAGCTTTAACAGCGGAAGGCCATATACACCTTCATTGAATTCGTACGACGTCCTTCAGGTAGTTACATCACCGGGTGGAAATACTCCTGTAGCTCCATTAAATTCAGCATATTCACCTTGGAACATGAGACTTGATCTCAAGATAGATAAGTCATTCAAGATATTTGATAAATTGAGTGCAAACTTGTACATTCTTGCAATCAATGTTCTTGATCAGGAATTAATAAACGATGTATTCCCAACTTCAGGAGAAGCCGGATATACAGGCTTTCTTGATAGCTTCACCGGCAAACAATGGGCAAATTCAGTTGGTCAAGCAGCAGTTGATCTTTATAATATCAGATCACATGCAATTAATAACTACGGTCCTCCAAGGCAGGTAAGGCTCGGATTCAGATTATTCTTTAATTAACTATCGGAGTGTTAATAAATATGAAAAAAGTAAATTTAAAATTAATGTTGATATTGCTCATTGGGCTGATTTTTCTGGCTCCGGTGAACGATCTTTTTGCCAAAGAAAGGAAAGGGTACTCTCCCGTAAGAATGAATGCGGGAGTTACGAATAACTTTCTTCAGGTGAATAATATAAATGCCGTTTTCAGAAGCGATGGTTATTTTAACTATGATAAGATCAACTTTCTGAATGGCGAAGCAGGAATGATCTGGCCGGTATCGGCCGGTTCAAGGCAAACAGCTATCTTTACAACCGGTATCTATATCGGAGCTAAAGTAAATGGCGAGCTTAGGCTTGCTGCTTCAATGTTTAATACACATTTTTCACCCGGTAATATTCCGGTCGTTGGGCAGGTTCCGGGATCTTCTGTTTGCGCTGATCCCAGAATAAGGAACTACCAGGTTAATTTAAATGATCCTTCTTTGGTTAACGGCGGTACAAGAGTTAAAAACGCCGGCGGAAGAGATTACACCATAGTTTACGATTCATGGGCTAGCTGGCCGATTGATCTGGGTGCGCCGTATGTTGAAGTGAACGGTATCCCCGGTTATCAGCCTGAATTTGATGGTGACAGACCCGGAATCGGTAACAGCTCAGCTCGTCCAGACGAAATTATCTGGTGCGTATTCATGGATTATACAAATTGTACCAATAATCAGCACGTGGCTGAAATATCACTGCCCGGCGGAACACTGCCGATGGGTGTAGAAGTACAACAGACATCCTTTGCATTTCTTGCTCCGGGTTTAACAAATATGTATTTTGTTAAATGGAAAATTATTAACAAAAGCAATGATACTTGGGATAGTACTTTTACAGCGATTGCCTGCGATCCAGATCTTGGTGATGCCGGTGATGACGCCGTGGGCTGCGATTCTTTACAAAATATTGCATACTGCTATAACCAGGATAACGTTGACGTAATTTATGGCGCAGCGCCGCCAGCTGTGGGCTTTAAATATTTGCAGAGCCCAATCGTTTTCACTGGTGATCCTAACGATACTGCTCATTTACCATACGGTAATCTGGTAGGTTATAAATCTGTTGGTTTATCCTTGTTTACAACATTTGCAAATAGCGGTAATGAATGTTTTGGTGACCCCGACCAGGCAATAAATGCTTGGAATTTTATGAGATATGGTGAAGGCTGTGCTAATCCGTTGATAAACTATACAACGGGCGGACCTTCTAACTATAAATATAACGGTGATGTATGCACAACTCCTCCTCAAGGCTGGTATGATAGTCTTCCCGGAGATAAAAGGTTCTTACAGGTAAGCGGTCCTTTTGTAATGAACTCGCAGGACACGCAGATAATTGTTATTGGCGCCTTTATTGAAAGAGGTGCAAGTAATTATCAGAGCGTTTGCGCATTACTTGAATCCGGTGACAGAGTACAGAAATTCTATAGCTCCAACTTCGCTGCTACACCATTACCTCCTGCTCCGCAGGTTAATGTTGTTGCAAACGGCGATGGAAAGATCACACTCTATTGGGGGTCAAGGTCAGAAGCCTATAATGTGTATGACTCACTGGGTCAGACTGGTTCATGGGTTTTCCAGGGCTATAACCTGTACCAGATAAAACCCGGTACTTCCGGTGATAATCTCGAAGATAGGGTGCTTCTGGGTGTTTATGACAGAATTGATGGAATTAAAATTGTAAATGATACGGTAAGAGTCGCACAGCCAAACGGTACCACACAGGATATCTATCAGCCTGTCGCTTTTGGTAATGATAATGGAGTTAGAAGGCTTGTTACTTTAACTGCAAATCAGTTCCCATCAGGCGTTAACAACTTCTTCATCAACGGTACTTCTTACAGATTTGCGGTAACTGCTTATGGTGTAAACCTGAATGCAGGTAAACCTTTCAAAGTCCTTGAAAATCCTGTATCATCACAGATCATCAATGTAGTACCAAATGCTCCAATGATTGGAACTAACTTTATTAACCGTTCTCTTGATACTATTCCTATTGATAGGCCGGACAGGGTTTTTGCGGCCGTAGTTGTTGATCCTGCGAAAGTCTTGACGGCTCAATACAGGATGGTATGGACAAGCAACACAACATGGAAAGTTGTAAGGATCCAGAATGCCCAGACAGATACAATTCTTGGCAACATGAATTCCAGATCATTTAATGATAATGATGCTTATGTTGCTGACGGACTTTTGTTCAAAGTTGATACAATTGCTAAAGCGCTTTACGGCGTTATCAAAGATCCGGGTCCCGGAACCCAATCAGTTAACCGCGGCTGGAATTATACCGGAGGTAACCTGAACTTGGCCGGTGCAGATACAGCTGCTTTACGGACATTATTTACAACCAATTATTTACCGCCCCAGAGTTTATCAATGGGTCTATCGTGGCCTAATGGTATTACTTCATACAGGGCTAACTATAACACAAGAATTGATACCAATTTCTTGAGTGTTTCAGCATTGAAAAATGTGAAGATCACTTTCGGAACAACCCAAAAAGCATATAGGTACAGGGGAATAGTTACCAACTCACCATACCAGGATTATGTTGATGTTCCGTTTAAAGTAGAAATAGATGATCCATTGGATACAAACTCATCAGTTCCAAGACAGCTGAATATTGCATTCTATGACGGTGACTCAAGCGGTACATGGAATCCAAATACTTCAGGCAGTGGTGGAGCTGAATTTGTTTATATTATGTATTCAACATACGATCCAAATCCAAATACATTCTATACAACAAAGAATCTCAGCTTCCTGGCTCAATTCAGGGCAATGGATATAATGTATGTTTGGCAGCCAAGGCTTCTAAATAACGGTCCTGCATTCAGCAACGGTGATGTTCTTGAGATCATTCCTTACACAAGATTGCAGTATCAGCAGTCACCGGGCACTGTTACAACAGCCACAACAATAAGCACAACGGCTCCTGTAATTGGAAATACTGAATTAGCATCTACAAGAGGTGAATTATCATCAGTCAGAGTTGTCCCGAATCCGTATTATGGCGGACATGCTCAGGAATCAAGTCCGTTTGACAGATTTGTTAAGTTCATGAATATGCCGAAGCAGGCTACAATCTTCATATATACATTGAACGGAAATCTTGTAAGACAGATTAACAAAGATGATAATACAACAACGATCAATTGGGATTTGTTAAATACTGATAGAGTTCCTGTAGCAAGCGGAATTTATATCGCGTTTATCGATGCCCCGGGTATAGGTACAAAAACAATAAAACTTGCGATCTTCACTCCGCAGGAAAGAATTGATTCGTTCTAAACAGTAATGTAAATAAATCAATAAGGAGCTTAAAAAAAATGAAATTATATCATAAAATAAAAACAGCTGCTAAATCAGCATTGATATTTACATTGCTGATAGGCAGTATTAGTTTTGCAGGAGACCGTAGCAAATACGGTACTTCTGCAGCGCCGGAATTACTCATTCCGGTTGGATCGAGAGGAACTTCTTTAAGCGGCTCTATGATCTCTTCAACTTCAGGTATTGATGCTATGTATTGGAACCCGGCTGGTCTTTCACTTATGAACAGTAAGACAGAAGTTCTTGCTTCACATATGAAGTACATTGCCGATATCAATATTAACTATGTTGCCGGCGCAGTCGATATGGGCAATCTTGGTGTTATTGGTGCAAGCTTGAAATCACTCAGCTTTGGTGATGAACTTGTTACTACACTGGAAAGTCCTAACGGAACCGGTGAAGTTTGGTCTCCAACTTATCTTACCACATCACTTTCTTATGCCAGAAAGATGTCCGATAAGATATTATTCGGCGCAACCGTGAAAGTCATTTACGAGCAGATACTTACCGTTTCATCAACAGGATTCGCTGTGGATTTCGGTTTGCAGTATCTTGCTGGTAAATCAGGTCTGAAGTTCGGTGTAGCTTTAAAGAACTTCGGTCCTTCAATGACATTTGACGGCAGCGGATTAGATCAGTACTACTCTCCGGCAGGTACACCTGTTGGTTCTACACCTGAACCAAGGAGAGTTACACTGAATGACTTCTCGCTTCCTACTACGCTTGAGATCGGCATTTCTTATGATCTGCCAATGGGCAAAAAGAACAATGTTCAGTTATCAACAACATTCCAGAATAATAACTTTTCAAGCGACGAATACAGAGTTGGTTTGGAGTACAATTACAGCAACTACGTATTCTTAAGAGGTGCTTATGCTTTTACACCGGATTACAAAGTTGAAGATGGTCTTACAAGAAAAGATCAGAATCTCTTTGGACCCACATTTGGTGTAGGGTTGCAGTATCCTTTTGGCACAGTAAAGCTTGGACTTGATTATTCATACAGAATGACTGAGAAGTTCCAGCCTAATCAATGGTTCTCATTCACAATGGGCTTCTAGTTCATTGATAGAATAAATTTCTAATCTTGAAAATGCCATTTACTTCTGTAAATGGCATTTTCTGTTACTAAAATTAATAATACTTATGTTTAAAAGAATTAATCAAATCATCATCCTTATCACTCTTTTTAGCACAGCCATTTTCTCACAGAACGAACTTTCATTTGATTATGACTATGCAATTTTCAGGGACGAAGGCTCAAAGGTTTTCCTTGAACTCTATTATTCTTTTTCACCGCAAGAAATGAAGTTTGTGCAGGTCGCCGGCGGATTTGAAGCCAGCGGTAAATTGCAGCTCGATGTGCTAAATAAAGGTACAGGCCAAACGATCGTCGCTAAGGATTTCAGGATCCCGGTGACGCTAGCTGACACATCAGGAAGTACCAAAGACTTCAAATTAACAGGACAGCTGAACCTTTTGCTTGATTCAGGTACCTACGCGGTCAAAATGAATGCTTCGGATTTCAATAACCCATCGAAAACAAGTTTTGTGGAAGAAGAGATAGTACTTAAGCCCTTTCCCTTAAACAAAGTTATTATGAGTACTATTGAGCTTGGAACAAGCATTGTTAAGAGTACCGATGAAAACAATATCTTCTACAAGAATACGCTTGAGGTTACCCCGAACCCATCAAACCTGTTTGGTAACAACATCTCAAAACTCTATTACTATCTTGAATTGTACAATCTGAATAATGCTGAACTCGGTGAAAAGTATTCAATAGTAACTTCTGTAAACAGCAAAGATGGTACTGAGTTGAGCTCCAGTGTTAAAAAATATGACCTGAAGTCTGAATCTAAAGTTGAATATGGATCTGTAGATATCAGCGGTTTACCTTCCAACAGCTACCAGTTGTTTGTAAAACTGCTCGATAGCGGAGATAGTGAAATTCTCAGAGCGTACAAATATTTCTATGTTTTCAGTAGTGATACCGGTACTGGCAGCCAGAATTTAACAGATCTTGAAAATCAGTACTTGCTTAGCGAGTATCCCAAACTCACAGAAAAACAGGTAGATGATGAATTTAATAAGGCTATCTATTTAATGAGTGACCAGCAAAAGAATAAATATGAAACTCTCAAGAGCACCGATGAAAAGAGAATGTATATGTTCAATTACTGGAGAGGAATCGCTGCTTATATTACTAAAAAGGAATATTTAGCCCGAATTGATTTTGCTAATAAAAATTTCAAGAGCGATTTGCGCGAAGGATGGAAAACAGATAGAGGAAGAATTACTGCAATTTACGGAAAGTATGATGAGATTGAAAGATTTCCGTATGAAGGATCAACACGCGCATATGAAATATGGACATACAATAAACTGCAGGGCGGCGCTGTTTTCGTTTTCATTGATAACAGCTCCGGATTTGGAGATTACATACTTGCGCACTCCACAGCGCAAAATGAGATAAGAGACGATAATTGGCGTGATAGGATCAATATCAGGTAAACTCTTAAGCCCCGCTTGCGGGGCTTTTTTATGAGGTAATTTTAGGATTTAAACAAATAAATATAATACTGATATTTGCTGAATCGCAAAATTAATAAAAATAGTGTTTAAATTCAGATATCATATAGTATTAGCCTCTTTTTTGCTCTCCGCAGTTTTGTGGATTAGCCTGAATTTGAACCAAACTTACGAGATCGAAAAAACTGTTCCCGTTAAATTTAATGTTAATAAACCATACGCTGTTTCAGGTAACATTCCGCTCAATCTCGATGTCAAATTCAGAGGAGTTGGCTGGAACCTTATAAGATTGTTTACTTCATTTAATCTTGAATTTACTTATGACGTTAATGCAAAGAAGAAAGACCAGTTTATTGTAGTAACAAAAGAATTTCTGGATAATAACCTTGGGTTAAGTCAGAATCTGCAGATCACTGCTGTTTATCCTGAAACTCTCTTTGTAAAGATAGATAGTTACGAAGAGAAGTATGTAAAACTTCATCCAAATATTCAAATTGACTGCATGGAAGGCTACCAGGTTGTGGGTAAGCCGGTATTGGTACCCGACAGTATAAAAATTGGCGGTGCATTTGAAATACTCAAAACCCTTGATTACTTTAACACAAGAAGTATAAAGTTTGAAAATGTAAACGCAGGCATTAACCGCAGGATCAATGTTTCTGACAGCCTTTCAAATATACTGTGGTTTTCGCAAAATGAGATTGATCTGAAAATTGAAATTGAGCCCACAGCTGAAAAGGAGTTTAGTAATATTGAGATATTTGTAACCGAACTGCCCGATGATAAAGAAGTTCTTCTGATCCCGCAAGCCGTAACCATACAATTAAAGGGCGGGGTAAACCAGCTTGCAAAGATTGAACCCGCAGGTATCAAAGCGAGTATTGACTTCAGGAAAATTCTTTCTGATTCAACAGGTTCACTCACCCCGGTATTTGATATACCTCCGGGCAGCACAGTAATTTCAGTGAAACCGGAAACCATCCAATATGTTATTAAACGGAAATATTAATCTATAAGAGTATAATTGAATTCATTTAAGATCGAATTGAAGTCGCTTTTTGACGCGATAAAAACGCTGAGTTTCAAGGAAACGTTTATTTTCCTTTCTGTTGCGGTGATAACTTTCCTTTCTATGCATTACGCTTCACCGAATTTCTTCAGGAAAGTTTTTGATACCTCTGATGACAAGTTTTACTCATTCCTTTATTGGTGCTCGGCTGATGGACTGCTGATGTTTATCATTCCCATGATCCTGATACCATTGGTTTTAAAGGGTAAGCCGTCTGATTACGGATTCAGGCTGGGCGACTATAAATTCGGATTGAAGTCTTCACTACTATTTGTTGTGGTTATGCTTCCGTTCCTATGGATTGTCTCCGGAAATCAAAGCTTCGCTAAAACCTATCCCCAGGGCGGACCCTTTGTGAGGGAGAACATTTCAGTCTTGCTGTATTACGAACTTTTTGTAGGCTTTTACATGCTTGCCTGGGAGTTTTTCTGGCGGGGGTATATGCTGTTTGGTCTGAAACAAAAATTCGGGTATTATGCAATTTTTATTCAAATGATACCGTTCTTTATATTACACCGCGGAAAACCTGATATAGAAACTTTTGCTTCTATTTTTGCGGGATTGATCCTCGGCATACAGGCATGGAGAGCGAATTCATTCATCTACTGCTTTCTTGTACATTGGGCTGTTATGATATTTGTTGATGTGATTTCTGTCTTAAGGTACAAATCACAATCCTACGGTATTGGCATCGACGATTTTTTAAAACTTTTTACAAACTAAAATGTTACTAAAATGAGACTCTGCATTAATATTGACCATATTGCCACCTTACGCCAGGCGAGGCTTGAAAAAGAGCCTGACCCCGTTTTTGCTGCTTCAATTTGTGAACTTGCGGGAGCCGACGGTATTGTTTGCCACTTGCGCGAGGATCGCAGGCATATGGTAGATAGAGACGTTTACATACTTAAAGATACAGTTCAGACCAAACTTGATCTGGAGATGGCCGCAACTGATGAAATGGTAAAAATAGCATGCGAAATCAAACCCTACATGGTAACTCTTGTTCCCGAAAAGCGGCAAGAGCTTACTACTGAAGGCGGCTTGGATTTGACAGCAGCGGAATTCAGGCTTACACCGGCAATCGAAAAACTCAAAGATATCGGGATCAAAACCAGCCTGTTCATTGAACCTAATCCGGATAATGTTGACCAATCGCTGGAGTTTGGAGCGGATATGATCGAGATCCATACGGGAAAATACGCCAGATTAACCGAACCTTCGGAGGTATTGGCGGAGCTTGAAAGGATTAGGCAAACGGCAAGCATTGCCAAAGAGCTTGGTATTGGGGTAAACGCAGGGCATGGATTAAATTATCATAACATCACAGCAATTGCAAATATGCAGGATATTGATGAGGTTAGTATCGGACACTCTGTTATTGCCAGGGCAGTTTTTACCGGGTTGGATACAGCAGTTAAAGATATGCTGAATATAATCCGGAGGATACGGCAGTAGTGAATTTTTCTGAAAGCTTTATAAGAAGGTTAAAGGCTGCCGAAAATGTCACTGTTTTAACTGGCGCGGGAGTTTCAGCCGAAAGTGGAGTGCCAACTTTTCGGGATCCCGGCGGAATATGGGAAAAATTCAAACCTGAACAGCTCGCAAACTTTGAGGCTTTTATGCGTGACCCCGATTTTGTGTGGAACTGGTATCAGCACAGAAGGGAAATAATGCGGGATGTTAAACCTAACGCCGGGCATTTTGCCCTCGCTGAAATGGAAAGTATATTCAGGAATTTCAATCTCATTACTCAGAATATCGATAACCTTCATTTCAGGGCCGGAAGCAAAAAGGTCACGGAGTTACACGGAAACATTGAAAGAAATTTTTGCATTTCATGCAGGAAGTTTGCTGAAGAAATTGATATAACTGAAAAAAAAGTATTGAAATGTGAAAGCTGCGGCGGACTCATCAGGCCAGATGTTGTGTGGTTCGGTGAAATGCTGCCTATGCAGGCGCTTCAATTTTCAGAACAATGCGCATCCAATTCCGATGTCTTTCTTTCTGTAGGGACATCTGCAGAGGTTTACCCGGCAGCTATGCTGCCTATTATTGCAAAAAAAGCGGGTGCTTATGTTGCAGAAATAAATCTGAACCCCACTGCAATTTCATGGGAATTGAATGAAACAATTTGCGGAAAAAGCGGGGAAGTACTTAGTGAACTTGTTAATTACTTAAAAGAAAACAAAAACTAAATGCCATCAATATTAAAGGCGAATAATCTGGTGAAGCAATACAGCAAAAGAGCTGTTGTTGATGGCGTTAGTGTATCTGTTAAACAGGGAGAGATCGTTGGATTACTTGGTCCTAACGGGGCAGGCAAAACTACAACCTTTTACATGATCACCGGAATGATTAAGCCGAACTCAGGTGAAATAATGCTTGATGGAAGTGATATTTCAACTGAACCAATGTACAAACGGGCACGTTTGGGAATTGGATATCTTCCCCAGGAAGCCTCGATATTCAGAAAGATGAGCGTTTACCAGAATATTTATTCAGTGTTGGAATTTATGGCAATGGATAAATCCGAACGGGAAGATAAGGCTAATGAATTGATGAAAGAATTTGGCATTACTCATATCGCTTCCAGCAAAGGTTTTGTCCTCTCAGGCGGCGAACGCCGCCGTACAGAAATTGCCAGAGCTATTGCTTCTGATCCCAAGTTCATTCTGCTTGATGAACCCTTTGCAGGTATCGATCCTATAGCTGTTGAAGAGATCATGAAAATTGTAGCCAAACTCAGAAACAAAGGAATTGGAGTGTTGATCACTGACCATAACGTGCATGAAACACTTTCTATTGTTGATAGAGGGTACATCCTCATAGAAGGCAAGATCTTCCGGCAGGGTTCCTCTGAATCTCTGGCAGGTGATGAAATGGTCAGAAAGCTCTATCTCGGTGAAACCTTTAAACTTGATAGGTACAAATTATGAACAAAGTGCTTCTTGCGGTTTCTGCGCACCCGGATGATATAGAGTTTTCAAGCGGCGGTACGATGTTCAAGTTCAAAGAGCTTGGCTACGATATTTACTTTATTGTTGCAACCAACGGAGAAAACGGTTTTAAAATAGACCATAAACCTAAAACCCAGCGTATAAAAACCAGGCATAAAGAACAATTAAGGGCGGCGGAAATACTTGGAGTAAAGAAAGTCTTTTTCCTTAATTATAAGGATTGCCTTCTTAAAAATGATGATAAACTAAGAAAGCAAATTGCGTTAATTATCAAGAAAGTAAAGCCTGAAATAATATTTTCGTTTGATCCTGCAAACAGATCATTTGAAAGCGTAAACCTGCTGCATAGAGATCACCGTGTTATTTCTGAGGCTGTGTTTGATGCAGTGTTCGCGGCGCGTAACAGGTATTTGATACCGGGTAAACCCTTTGCTGTTAAAACTTTTTGGTTCTTTGGCTGCAATAAGCCCAACCACTATGAAAATATCACTAAATATATAAATGATAAGATCAAACTCATTTCTGCTCACAGATCGCAGTTCAGTGAGCATGAATCCATGAGCGAGTGGGTTAAAACACACCTTTCAAGTTACACCGGGAAATATAAATATAGTGAAAAATTCAGGATTGTTACTATTACGCAGCCATTCGTTAAGGAAGGAATAGGTACAGTTTGATCTCAGTTAGTGAAGAGAAATTCGGTGAAATGATGGAAAATGCCCTCCACAATATACCTGAGCCGTTTAAAGATAAGATCGAAAATCTTGTTTTTATGGTCGAACCGCTTCCCAGCCAGGCTGATCTTGGTAGAGTTGGCTTGACAGATAAATACTCTCTGCTTGGAATATATTCGGGTGTGCCCTATACTCACAGGAACACATATTATATGAATACTACGCCGGACCGGATAATACTTTTCCAGAAGAATATTGAGAGATTTTGTGATAACGAATCTGAATTAAAGGAAAAGATCCGGGAAGTGCTGGTGCATGAAATTGCTCACTATTTCGGAATGGATGAAGACCAGGTGAGGGCCGCGGGCTATTAGTTTTACATGTTGTTTTAATGCTAAATTTCTATTTGTGACCCCACTTCAAAAACCCTGTCTGTTGGTATATCAAAGAATTCAGTAGCCCGCTGTGAGTTGCGGGATAGCAGCGCGAATATTTTCTTTCTGAACCTGTTAAACCCGACTTTATCCTTTACAATCAGCAGCTCTCTGCCAAGGAAGAATGTGGTTTTTTCCATTTTGATATTAAGACCATTCTTGTTAAGTATTTCTAAGATCTGGGAAATGTTCGCTTTATCCATAAATCCGTAATACGCTACCACCCTGTAAAAACCTTCTGTCGGATTTACTATTTCTATGGTTTCTGCCGTGTTCACACGCGGAATTTTTTGATAAATAATGCTTAATACAATTATCTGTTTGTGAAGTATCCTGTTATGTTTAAGATTCTTTACCAGCGCAGGCGGTGTACCCTTAGGATTGCTTGACATGTATATCGCCGTACCCGGAGTAGTTACAACCCTGGTGCTCATCACTTCATCAATAAAACGTTCAATTGGCTGAGTTTGCTCTTCTATTTTCTGAAGCAGGTTTTTCCTTCCCCAGTTCCAGGTCGTCATTATAAAATATACAGCTATTCCAAGTACCAAAGGAACCCAGCCGCCATGAAGAAGCTTAAGTGAGTTCGCAATGAAGAATGAAAGGTCAAACGAGATAAAAATTGATGTTAAAACTATTGCTGCAATAACGGGCCATCTCCACTTTCTCATTGCGAAAAACGCCAGGAATGAAGTTATAACCATAGTTAATGTGACCGCAATGCCGTATGCCGCCGCAAGATTGCTCGAATTTCTGAATTGAAGAACAAGTATAACTGTGGCAATAAACAGCAGCCAGTTAAGCTGCGGAATGTATATCTGACCTCTTTCATCCTTTGAGGTATGTATGATCCTCAAACGAGGAAGGTAACCCAATTGAAGTGCTTGTTGTGTCAATGAAAACGCTCCTGAAATTACAGCCTGTGATGCGATCACAGTTGCAAGAGTTGCCAAGATTACCATCGGATACAACGCCCACTCCGGGGCCAGATGATAAAACGGATTTGAGATAGATTCCGGTTCTCTTAACAGTAATGCCCCTTGCCCAAAGTAGTTAAGCAGTAAACACGGCAGCACATAAACATACCAAACAAACCTTATGGGTTTCCGGCCAAAATGACCCATATCTGCGTACAATGCTTCGCCTCCCGTCACAACCAGGAACACCGAACCCAGGATCACAAATCCATGAAATCCATTGTTAATAAAAAAGTTTACGGCATAAATCGGATTCATTGCGGCGAAGATATGCGGATTTTCAACTACAGAAATTGCTCCCAACAGCGCCAGTGTGAAAAACCATACCAGAGTTATAGGACCAAAAACAATTCCAACTTTTGCGGTACCTTTTTTCTGCAGAAAAAACAGAATGAAGAGAATTCCGATTGTAAGGGGAATCACCAGATGTTCAAAAAACGGGGAGGCTATAGTTAATCCTTCCATGGCACTAAGTACCGAAATTGCCGGAGTAATAATACCATCACCATAAAGCAATGATGCGCCAAACAGACCAACAGTAATTACCAGAAAGTACACAAATTTCTTTTTTGCCGGCTTTACAAGTTCCATTAAAGCCAGTATCCCGCCTTCGCCTTCATTATCGGCTCTCATAACAATTAGCAGGTACCAAACTGAAATGAGAAGTACCAATGACCAGAATATCAAAGATAGAACTCCTAATATATTGGCCTCAGTTGGTGCAACTCCGTGATGCGGATTAAAACATTCTCTAAGTGCGTATAAAGGACTGGTACCAATATCTCCGTATACTACTCCCAGTGCTCCCAGGGATAGAAAGAGAAAATACTTCAGATTTCTTTGAGCGCCATGCTCTTCGGGTGAATTACTATTTGCGGTTTCGGTACTTATTACAATTGTATTTAGTTTAACATCATATTTGATCCTTCAATTTCAGGATCAAACTGAAAACAAATTTAACAAATTCAAAATCATTAAAAAACTTATAATTCAATACTTATTTTGAACTAATATTTTTTTCATTTTGTTGAAATAACTGAAAATTGCACTTTCAATTAAAAAATCATAAAATTATATTGCGTAATCATGAGCAGAATATTATTTCAGATAAATTACGATGTTCATCCCGAAAAAAGGGATGATTACCTGGCTGCTGCCAAAGAACTTGAAGCTTACATTAGATCAAAAACTGACCATAACTACATGGTTGTTGAAGATAAGAACAAAGCTAACAGTTTTACCGAAGTTTACATACTTAAGGATGAAGCGGAATTTGAAGGACTTGAAGATGAAATGGATGATACCATCTACGGCCTTACTACAAAGATCTTAAGCCAGTATGTTGTTGACGGGAAAACACGGTATTATACTCATTACGAGATAGACTGATAGTTTGTTTTTTTCCCGGGGTTATTTGCAGAATTGGCTTTAATTCCTGCTATACCTTTATATCTGGACACTTAAGAAGCAATTTTATTGTTAATTTAGTCCGGAACATAAGAAAAAATTGGCAAAACTCAGTAAAAATAAAAGAGAGTTTAAAACCGATAAGACGGTGAAGTTCTTTATTGCCTTTATTACAGTTATTCTCATAACTGCCATGTTTCCAAGTACTGAAACTATCGAAACTGACTACATGACCGGAATGGTCTGGAGCAAAGAGGACCTTATTGCCCCGTTCAGTTTTCCCGTATATAAGAGTGAATCGGTTTATTCTAAAGAAGTTGGTGAAGCCCGAAGCAAAGTTTACCCTGTATTTGATGTGAATATTCAAAAAGCCGGCGAAAACAACTGGCTTGATTCAGTGAACAGTCAGTTTGCCCGCCTGACAAAAGTTTCTGATTATGAAACCGAGCTTGAAAAAGAGAAATCGCTTCCTGAACAAAGACGCACTACAAGCGAACAGACTCTTAACAAACTCAAATCTGAACTCAGTTTCACGCTTACTGAAGCTGAGTGGAATAGTCTCAAAACTACTCTTGGGAATCCCCAAACCTCAGACGCATTCAAAAAAAAGATCATACAGTCAATTAACCAGGTTTACGATAAAAAGATAATTGATTTACCGAAATCCGGAATTACTTCCGGTAAGATCTCTTTCATAAAGAATAAAGTTGAAGAAAGTGTGGATCTTTCCGAAGTGCGTGACCTCAACGAAGTTGATAAGATACTTAATAATGACTTTACAAGCTATTTTAAGAATGAAGAGCTTGCCGCAATTTCACTTAAAATAGCAAAACTCTATATCTACCCTGACTATATCTACAACGAAGCGGAAACTCAGAAGATACTTTCATCAGTAACCGATGCAGTACCCAAAACATTCGGGTTGGTGCGCGAAAATGAAAGGATCATAAGCAAACATGAACCGATAAATGAAGTTGCGAAGCTGAAACTTGAATCTTACAAAAAGATACGCAATGAACAAATGGGCTCAAGTGATTACTACCTGCAGCAGGTGGGACGTTTTCTTTTTGTTCTGCTGATGATTTTTTTACTCGGTATTTTCCTCTATAAAATGAGAGCATCCATTTTTGATGACAATTTAAAGCTTATACTGATATCAACAATACTGCTGCTTCAATGCCTGCTCTCTTATCTTAGCCTCCAGCTGCAGATCAATTACCCAATCGAATATATCATCTTCGTTCCCGTAGCAGCTATGCTGCTTACAATTATCTTTGACTCAAGGGTTGCCGTGTATGCTATTATGATAATATGCATCCTGGTTTCAGCGGTTCGCGGGGGTGATTATGATATACTTATTCCTAATTTTGCCGCTTCTGTGCTTGTGGTCTATTCTGTACGTGATATTAAAAAGCGGTCGCAGATATTCATTTCAATGATCTATATACTCCTGGGGTATTTTGCGGCTATCATAGCCATCGGGCTTGAACGTTATGAAGATATTAATGTGATAAAAAATCAGCTTATCGGTGCCGGGCTAAACGCTATACTTTCACCAATTTTAGCTTACGGCTTGCTTATATTTTATGAGAAAGTTTTCAGAGTGGCAACTGATCTGGTTTTTCTGGAGCTTAGTGACTTTAATAATCCGCTGCTTCGCGATCTCTCTTCCAAAGCGCCCGGTACATTCCATCATTCAATAATTATGGGTAACCTCTCCGAACAGGCTGCCAAGGAAATTGGAGCGAACCAGATCCTTGCAAGA
This sequence comes from Ignavibacteria bacterium UBA2360, assembly GCA_002344125.1. Lineage (GTDB taxonomy): Bacteria > Bacteroidota > Ignavibacteria > Tepidaquicellales > OLB5 > OLB5. The sequence goes on from DDTQ01000004.1 coordinate 31,948, forward strand.
GTAGGATGCTATTACCATGATATTGGAAAGATGATGAACCCTGATTATTTTGTTGAAAACCAAATGGATTCTAATAAGCATGAAGAGCTGAATCCATCGCTTAGCGCAAAAATGATCATAGCGCATGTTAAAAATGGCATAAAAATGGCGGAAAGATTCAGATTGCCAAAAGAAATTATCGATTTCATACCAATGCACCATGGGACAAACCTGGTTTCTTATTTTTATGCGAAGGCGCGTACTGATGAAGGTGAAATAGATACTTCGCATGAATATATTTACAGGTACCCGGGGCCAAAACCGCAAACCAAAGAAACCGGGATAGTAATGCTTGCCGATTCTGTTGAAGCCGCCACCCGCTCAATAGAAGATCCGACACCGGCTAAACTTGAAACGCAGATAAGCGAAATTATAAGGGCTAGATTTCTTGACGGCGAGCTTGATGAATGCGATCTCACTTTAAAAGACCTGATAAAGATAAAACAAAGTTTCCTTAAAACTGTTGTTGGAATTCATCACCACAGAATTAAGTATCCTGAAAATGCTGAAGAAGAAGATTGAAAGATCAGTTTCAGTTGATACCAAAAAACACCAGATGCAAAGCTTCCTGCTTTACCTGGAGCTTGAAAGATCCCTTTCGCCAAACACAATCCATTCTTATTCATTTGATCTGGATAAATTCAGGTTGTTCCTGGATGAGCTGAATGTTCGTGGATTTGAGGATGTTGAAGAATCACACATAGAAAAATTCCTTGCGGTACTTAAAAAAGATCTTAAAGCCGCGTCAACTGCCAGAATGCTCTCTGCACTCAGGCAATTTTATGATCATTTGATAGATTCTAAATCCTGTGATATAAAACTAAATCCACTGGAATTTTTCGACTCACCAAAACTCGTCAGAAAATTGCCGGATGTACTTACCATCGAAGAAATTGAAAAGCTGCTCGCGCAGCCTGATGTGAATACGCCTCTCGGTTTGCGGGATAAAACCATACTCGAAATTATGTATGCCTGCGGATTAAGAGTAAGCGAAGTTCTGACTCTAAAAACCTCAAATATCCTGTATTCTGATGAAGTTGTTCGTGTTATTGGGAAAGGCTCAAAGGAAAGAATTGTGCCGATTGCCGCTTCAACTCTTGAATGGATAAAGTTGTACATAGAAAAGTCCAGAACCGTGATTTCCGGACCGCATTCTGAAGAAGATCTGTTCCTGAACTGGCGGGGGAGGAAGCTTTCCAGAATGGCAATTTGGGATATCATCAACAAATATACCAAACTAACAGGGATCCAAAAGCAGATACACCCGCACATCCTTCGGCACTCATTTGCTACGCATCTGCTTGAAGGCGGAGCCGACCTGCGGTCAATCCAGGAAATGCTGGGTCACGCCGATATAAGCACCACTCAAATTTACACTCATGTAGATATTACTTATCTTAAACAGGTTCATAAGGAATTCCATCCGCGGGGGTAATTTTTAAATCCTGATCGAAGTGCTTAAATTTCAATGCCCGGTACAATAAAGAAGGTCATAAAAAACAGATTTACTTCTTGCTAAGCACGTCATCCTTTATCTCATGTAAGTACTTCAAAGCTGCTTCATATTCATTCGGGATTATACCATCCAGTATAGCTTCTTCAATTGCTGTCTTCAGCATTCCAACCTCTCTTGAAGGCTGTAAATTACAGATTTTCATGATTTCTTCCCCGCGTACAGGTGACTGGAAATTGCGGATATTATCACGTTCTTCAACTTCGGCAACTTTTCTTTCAACGCTGTCGAAGTTTTCCAGGTATTTTTTAACTTTACCCGGGTCCTTAGATGTAATATCTGCTCTGCAAAGTGTAAATAGGTCCTCAATATCGTCACCGGCATCAAAAATAAGCCTGCGAATTGCGGAATCAGTCACATTCTCATTCGCTAATGCGATAGGTCTTAAGTGCAGTCTTACAAGTTTTTCCACATACGGCAGTTTATCAAAAGGCAGCTTAAGCTTTGTAAATATCTTTCTCTGCCAGCGCGCGCCAAGCTCTTCATGACCGTGGAAGGTCCAGCCCGTACCCTCCACAAATCTCTTCGTAGGGGGTTTAGCTATATCATGCATCAAAGCTGCGAAGCGCAGCCATAGGTTATCCGTCTTTTCTGAGATGTTATCCACAACCTGCAGTGTGTGCCAAAATACATCCTTATGGTGAAAATCTTTGCGCTGGTCAATGCCTTCAAGGTTATGAACTTCCGGAAAAATTATCTCCATTAATCCTGATTTGAATAATAATTTCAATCCAATAGAAGGTTTTTTGGATGTAAGAATTTTCAGGAATTCATCAGTTATTCTTTCCTGTGATACAACAGTATCACTGCCTTTTACTATCCTTATCCTCTCACGCATCAGCTTGATAGCGTGGAAAGTATCACCTGCAATTTCAAAGCCAAGCTGTGATGCGAAACGGCATGCGCGCATCATTCTAAGAGGGTCATCGCTGAATGTTTTTTCCGGTTCAAGCGGGGTGCGAAGCACCCTCTCCTTAAGGTCAACCAATCCTTCAAAAAGATCAATGATCTCATTTTTATCGTTATTCAGCGAAACCGCAAGCGCGTTTACCGTGAAATCCCGCCGTGAAAGGTCTTCCTGCAGGTCAGCAAATTCAATTTCGGGCTTTCGGGAATTGCTGCTGTAACTTTCCTTCCTTGCTGAGGCAAATTCTACTTTTGTTTCATCTATTTCAAGCAGGGCAGTGCCGAATTTTTTATATATCGCTGAAAGCGGTTTGCCGAATTCTGAGCTTACAGTTTCAGCAAAAGCGATACCATCACCTATAACTGTAATATCAATATCTGTCTTGTTAAGGTTCAGCAATTTATCGCGCACGTATCCGCCGACAACGTATGCCTGAACATTGTTTTTTACAGCTATTCGTGATATCTTTTTTAAAGTAATATTTGAACCGATGAAGTCTGTCAATTCCCCTGATTCCCGTTCTTAATTATCTGTATTATCTTATCAGCAACTTCAACTGCTTCTTTCCCTGCTGTCAGTGTTACTTTTACCGGCTTATTTGTGAGCACGCTTTCAAAAAATGATTCAAGCTCATTTTTGATCGGATTTATGTTTTCCGGATTTTCCGGTTTGGGCTCATCGTAAACTATTTTTTTCGTATCATTCAGGTCAAATGTCATACCCGTTGCTTCGGTCTCTTTATCTGTAAGCCTGAAAACTTCTGATTTGTTGTTAAGAAAATCAACTGAAATATACGCGTTGTTCTGAAATATCCTCATCTTACGCATTTTTTTCAGTGATATCCTGCTGGATGTTAAGTTGGCTACACAGCCGCTTTCCAGTGTAAGCCTAGCATTGGCAATATCAATTTCATCTGAAATAACGGCTACGCCGTTTGCGTCAATTTTTTTCACTTTTGATTTTGCCAGGTGAAGTATTATGTCAATATCATGTATCATCAGGTCCTGTATTACAGATACATCCGTGCCCCTTGGGTTAAACTGCGCAAGCCTGTGTGATTCAATGAACATCGGTTTCATTTCAAACCTTTCAAGCGCTACAAGGGCGGGATTGAACCTTTCAACATGACCAACCTGTATCTTAACAGGCTTACCTTCAGCCTGTTTTATCAATGCCTCTGCTTCGCTCAACGAACCGGTAACCGGTTTTTCTATGAACACATTAATATCTTTGTTCAGCGCTTTTGATGCGATTTCAAAATGCGTTGATGTAGGCGTAACTATGATCAGTGTATCTGTTTCCCTCAGCAGCTCATCAATGGAATTGTACGCTTTTACTTTATATTCGCCGCTTACGGCGGCGGCTGTTTCTGTATCTGGATCAAATATACCTTTGAACTTTATACGCGGATCAGTTTTCGCTATTTCGCTTATCAGTCTTGTATGGATCTTACCTAAATGTCCGCAGCCTGCCAGACCTATATTTAAAATTTTATCTGCCAATTGTTATAAAATTTATTGGTTAAGAAATATCTATGCTTACGCGGTGCATTACGAACACACCAAGCAAAGTGATTGCGGAGCCGATTATGAAGTAAACAGAAATATGCTCCGATAGAAATATAATTGAAAATAATACAGTAAGCAGTGGAGAAATATTTGAAAGCGTTGTCAGCTTGCTTACGGCTATATTTTTAAGCGCGTAATACCACACAAAATACGCCAGGTAGGCCACAACCACCGAAAGATAGAAGAAACCTATGATTCCCTTATATGTTAAATGCGCCAGAGTGAAGTTAGGCAGGTCATAAATGAACAGTGGAATGTAAAACACACTGCCGGCCAGGAAAACAAACGTTGAGGTCTTAAGTGCGCCGTATTTTTCAATGGTGCGTTTGCCAAGCGTTAAATACATTGAAAATGTTAAAACAGCGAACAGAAGCAGAACGTCTCCCCTTATAACATTGCTATCAACATTAACCTGAGTTAAGCCTTCGTAAAAAATGAAAAAAATGCCAACAACGGTAAGGAGAATTGAAAACAGTTTTGAGTAATTGAATTTTTCGTAGTTGAACAAAACAGCTACAATATAGGCGTAAACTGGGTTAAGTGAATAAATTATCCCGCTGTGCGAAGCGTATGATAGTTTTATTCCCGTCAGGAAGAAGAATTGGTTAAGCGGAATGCAAAGCAGCGCAAGTAAAATAAGCCGCGGGTAATCTTTTTTATCAAATTTCAGATCAAGCTTCCGGAATTTCAGTGTGATATAAAACAATATGGCTGCGAAGCCGAAACGGAAAAACCCGAATGAAAGCGGTGATATTTCCGCTACTGAAAGCTTGGCGAATATGGGTGTAAAAGTTGCTGCCAGTGTTATGAACACCAGCAGCATAACATTTTTCATTATTTCTTTGTAGCCTTAGCTTTTGATTCTTTTAATTTTGCTTTTGCCTTTGACTGCTTTTTTCTGTGTTTGCCTGCTACTTTTTTTAATTTTTTGTTCATTTTGTTTTTATGGTTTATAAAAAATTATTTATTTTAAGCTATGGTTACATCTTTATCAATATAAACATCCTGTATTGCATGAAGCAGTTCTACGCCTTCTTTCATCGGTTTCTGGAACGCTTTTCTTCCGGAGATCAGACCCATACCGCCTGCGCGTTTGTTGATAACTGCGGTTTTAACCGCTTCTTTTAAGTCTGAATCTCCCTTACCTGTCGAAGCTCCGCCTGAATTGATAAGTCCGCACCTGCCCATGTAGCAGTTTGCAACCTGGTAGCGTGTCAGGTCTATCGGGTTATCACTTGAAAGCTTTTCGTAAACAAGCTTGCTTGTTTTGCCGAACTTAATCGCGTTATAGCCGCCGTTGTTTTCGGGCAATTTCTGTTTGATAATATCCGCGCCAATTGTTACGCCCAGATGATTCGCCTGGCCGGTCAGATCTGCCGATACATGGTAATCTTTGTCGCCCTTCACGTTAAAAGCTGAATTCCTTAAGTAACACCATAATATAGTTGTCATACCAAATTCATGAGCATACTGAAATGCCGCGGAAATTTCCTGAATCTGCCTTGCTGATTCATCACTGCCGAAATAAATCGTCGCGCCAATTGCCGCTGCGCCCATGTTATATGCCTGCTCTACACTGGCAAAAAGTATCTGGTCGTATTTATTGGGGTATGAGAGGAACTCATTGTGATTGATCTTAAGCACAAAGGGGATCTTATGCGCATACTTCCTCGAAACCGCGCCAAGTACACCAAGCGTGGAAGCAACTGCGTTGCACTCGCCTTCAATTGCAAGTTTAACTATGTTTTCTGGGTCAAAATAGATCGGGTTGGGTGAAAATGATGCGCCCGCAGAATGCTCAATACCCTGGTCAACAGGTAATATTGATAAATAGCCCGTTCCTTTCAGTCTGCCTGCGTTGAAAATTGCCTGCATATTCCGCAACACCTGCGGTGAGCGGTCAGAATCTTTCCACACCCTGTCAACAAAATCCGGTCCGGGTAAATGTAGCTGATCTTTCGAAATTGTTTCACATTTATGTTCTAACAGGGAAACGTCGTTTCCCAGTAATTCTTTTATATTTACTGCCATAATAGTATCTCTCCTGCTGTTATTGTATTTGCTTTATTATTTACTGTGTGAAAGGAAGTCTTGTAATTGTACACTCAAGTCCGCTTTCATTATTTTTGATTATATAGTTTTTATCGTAATCCAGAAATATTGTTTTAACAAATCCCAATGCTATGCTGCCGAATGCATCTGAATATGCCGCGCTTGTTACAAATCCGCATTCTTTACTGTCAACTGTTATTTTGCCCGCACTGCTCAGGTCAATCTTGTTGGGCGATTTGATCTTCAGTCCAACCAAATGCTTGCTTATCTTATCATAAGCATCTAGCCTGGCAATTACTTCCTGGCCAATGTAACATCCTTTGGTGAAGCTTACGTACTTATTCATACCGCACTCCAGCGGATTTGTAAGCTCAGACATTTCGGCACCGAATTTTGGAATACCAAGCTCGATTCGTTTTGTTTCAAACTCGCTTGCGCTAAGTTCTTTCAAGCCGAATTCACTTGAATTTTCATCTGCGAAAAGCTTTTCACTCCAGTATTCTTTATCGCTAACTGCGAAAATAAACTTAACGCCGCCAAAAGCATCATCATTTAACTGAATGATCGCATCGTGATCAGAAGTGACCGTGAAACTATTCTCTGTTAATGCTGCAATATCAACGCCGGTGATCTTGTTTATAAAAGCAGAAGCATCATCGCCAAAAAATAAAATGGTTTCATGGGTGCCGCTTAAATCTTCTGCGGTGAAATCATCCATGATAGTATATTTTTCCAGGTGCGAGAGCACGTTTGCGGAATTTTGAAAAGAACAGGTGCAAAAAACCGTTTCACCGAGTGAGTACAATTGAAGCAGATCAATGAACCTTCCCTTATCGGATGTTAAAACAGTTTTTACACTGTGAAATTTTTCCAAAGTATTGACCCCGTTTGTGGAGAGCCTGTTTATCAGATCAAGTCTTTCACTTCCCGAGAACTTCAAAAAATCCTGTGGTAATCTATAGAAATTAAGCATTAATCAACAAATATACCCTTTTTTCAAATGTTATTCAATTTAAAAAGTAGTATTAAATCATGCATGAATGTCTCTTATCTTATTTACATTTCAGTTAATGCTGCACTTCATTTTATTCTGTTGATACCAAACCCCGTTGCATATTTCTGAAAAAAGTTTCGATTTTATCAATAAATCAATTGAAATTAAAATAAAGTTGCGTTATTTTTACAAAATTGATATTTTGTAATTTCCATCAAAATAATGAATGCTTAAGGAATTTGGCCAGGACTTAAAAAAGCTGCGCGAACTTAAAGGGATTTCTATCGCTGAAATTTCCGCGGAATCGAGGATCAATACAAAGTTCCTGCAGCTCCTTGAAAGCGGCAACTTCGAATTCCAGCCTGAAACATACATCCGCTCATTCATTAAAGCATACGCGCGGGCCCTTAACGAAAATGAAAACCAGATACTCAACGATTACGATAAAGCAAAAGCCGGTTTCTACGCCCGCAGAAAATTTGCAGGTGATGACGCCAAAGATATCAGCGCACCCGATGCGAAGCTGCGCATTTCTGTGCTCGATCACCCCATTAAAAAAGATGAAGAAGCTGATGAGCCTGTTTATACCAAGAGTATTGAACAGGATAAACCCGACTACATGAAACCTAAGCCTGAAAAGTCTTACGAAGACAGTGCTCCGGAATTTTCAGGCCGTTCTGTAACCCAGAAAGTTTTGCTCGTTATACTGATCCTTGCCGTCTGCGCCGGAATATATTTCCTTATCGATTATCTGAATAACAGCAGTGATAAAAAGAGCGATGTCAAGCCTAAATCGTTCAACGAAATTTCAAGCGAGTACGAAAATAAAATAAACGGCAATCAGATAGATTCTGCCCGCATAAGGGATTCACTTAAAACACTGGCGGCTATGGATTCGTTAACGCTTGTTATAAAAGCTATAAAGGATATCAAAATAAAACTTTATGTTGATGACGGCGCTGAGCCATATGACGAAAACATCTCTGCCAAAGATTCAATTGTGTTCACCGCAAAAGATAAATTCCGTTTCAGCGCGAATACAAGCCAAAATGTTGAATTGTACCTGAACGGCAATTACCTCAAAAAATCGGGTTTAACTCCCGGTTCATCTATCAAAAATCTCATTATAACCAAAGAAGGCATTCAGAAGCAGTAAGCTCATTGGGAATGCTTTGAATTAAACTCCTAAGCACAACCTATGAAGGCAGATAAAAAAACCGCTGATAAAGCCGCGAAGCTGAAACAAAAACTGCTTGATGCAGATTACAGGTATTATATACTCAATAAGCCTGATATTGATGACTATACCTATGATATGATGATGAAAGAGCTTCAGGAGATTGAAGCTGCTTATCCTGAACTTAAAACCCCTGATTCTCCTACACAAAGAGTGGGCAGCGATCTTTCTAATGACTTTCCCACAGTAATACACGATATACCAATGCTTTCGCTTTCAAATTCATACGATGAGAATGATCTGGATGAATTTGATAAACGCATCAACAACCTGCTCAAAGGAGAAAAGTACAAATATGTTTGCGAACTTAAATTTGATGGTATAGCAGTTTCTTTAACTTATAAAAACGGTTTGTTCGTACAGGGCGCAACGCGCGGCGATGGCGTTAGGGGAGATGATATTACATCCAATCTGAAAACTGTGCGCGCAATACCTTTGCAGCTTGATAAACAAATAGATATTGAAGTACGCGGTGAAGTTTTTTTTATGCTTAAGGATTTTTTCCGCATTAACGAGGAACAGGAAGCCGAAGGCAAGCCTCGTTACGCTAATCCCCGCAACACCGCAGCAGGCAGTCTTAAGCTTAAGGATTCCCGCGAGGTCGCATCCCGCAGGCTGAATATGTTCTGCTACAACATGCGATACCTTGACGAAGCCCAGCAGAAGAAACTTAAATCGCACTCCGGCAACATGGAATTGCTGAAGTCACTTAAATTCCCGGTAAATCCAACTACTAAGGTTGTGAATAGTATAGCGGAAGTAAAAGACTTCTGCGAAGAAATTGAAAAGCAGCGCGATAGCCTGCCATATGAAATTGACGGAGTTGTGATAAAACTTGATTCACTTGAACAGCAAAGTAAGGTGGGAGCTATTGCCAAGAGTCCAAGGTGGGCAATTGCATACAAATTCAAAGCGAAGCAGGCAGTAACGAAGCTAAAGAGCATTACATTGCAGGTCGGCAGGATAGGTACGATCACACCCGTGGCGGAGCTGGAGCCTGTGTTCCTGGCGGGTTCAACAATATCTCGGGCAACGCTGCATAACAGCGATGAAATTGAGCGCAAAGATATCCGCGAGGGCGATTATGTTAAGATTGAAAAAGGCGGCGATGTTATCCCAAAGGTTGTAGAAGTTGTGCTTGACCAAAGGCCAAAGAACAGCAAGCCCTATAGGATGCCTGAGAAGTGCCCCGTTTGCGGCACGCCGCTGCACAGTCCCGAAGGCGAAGCAAACCATTACTGTACCAATTCACTTTGCCCTGCACAGGTGCAGGGCAGGATGGAGCATTTTGTTGCCCGCACTGCAATGGATATCGAAGGGCTGGGATTTCAAATCCTCGAAAAATTCATTCAGCTGGGATACTTGAAGGATATAACGGATATCTATAAGCTTAAAGGCAAAGTTAAAGAGCTTAAATCTCTTGATAGATTTGGTGATAAAAGTATTGATAATATTTTAGGCTCAATTGAGCGCAGCAAAGAGCGCCCGTTTGAAAAAGTATTATATGCTATTGGTATAAGGCACGTTGGTGATAGAACAGCAAGAGTACTTGCCAAACATTTTAAGAGTGTTGATAATATTATTGCAGCTTCAAAGGAAGAAATTGAAAGCATTCACGAAATTGGTCCAAGAATTGCCGAGAGCGTGTATGATTTCTTCCATACCAAAAGTAATTTGCAGATGGTTGAAAAGCTTCGCAAAGCGGGGCTGAATTTTGAAATGGAAGTTACTGCAAACGCCTCGAACAAACTTGAAGGACTGACCTTTGTTGTAACAGGTACACTGGAAAAATACAAACGCGAGGAAGTCGAAGAATTGATTGAAACACTCGGCGGCAAAGCCGCGTCATCTGTGAGCAAAAAAACAAGCTATGTACTTGCGGGAGCCGAAGCAGGAAGTAAGCTTAAAAAAGCGGAATCACTCGGCGTAAAGGTGATCGATGAAGCAGAGTTTGATAAGTTGATAAAATGATGAAATCTTTTTAAAACTGGCTTAGCAGATTAATTAAGCAAGCAAAGTATATTTATTCAATGACTTCAAATCATCGTATGACTACCTGTAGTTTGCCAATTAAAAAAATTGGCTGCTGCAGACATTCCCACAATTAGTTAACCCCGGCTTTTAAGCCGGGGTTATTGCGATTCTAAACAATATGCGGGCTTTAGCCCCTTTTTATTTAAACTTAAATTTCTCTTACTTCACAAAATTATAGCTGAAAATAAAATATATCCCGCCGAAGTTTTTGATCTCTGCTGTTGAGATACTCTGAATACCCTCGCCGAATAATTTCAGATAATAATACCGCAGGTTAAAACTCAGTCCGGATGTACGGCTTGTCATATAATCCAATCCCACGCCGGCGTATCCGCCTAAAGTATATTTAGCTTTCGCGTATTTGAAACTGGAAAAGAACGATTCATTGTAGGGAGTGTAAACTATCGCTGCCGGCGATACGCCAAAGTTTATGAATGGCCTCATATCGGAGGTCACATCATCCCTGAATAACCTGTATTGCATCCCGATATTAAGTATCGGGAACATAAACAGCCTGTTCACCTTAAACGGTGTTACAGAATTACCGAAGAAATCATATTGTTCAAATTCCCTGTCATCCTTAGCTCCGGAAAATAATATGCCCGTCTGAATAGAAATATCCCTGGAAACATTAAAATATTTCGTGGCGCCAAGTCCAAAACCGTTATCTGAAAATGTCAGATTCATTGACCAGTTGTTCTGAGGTTCTTTGACCCTTTTCAGTTTTGGTTTTAACGTATCATCTGTTTGTGAGTATGCGCTTACTGCGAGGGCTAAAAACAGTGTTAATATAATGAGTTTTTTCATATTATCTGCTGAAATTATGTGATGTATGAATGTTATTTTAATGAACTATGTTTGTAAAATCAATCCCTATATGAGGGTGAAAATAATCTTGTTTTTGCCCTCACCCCCAGCCCCTCTCCCGGAGGGAGAGGGGAGAGCAAACCTGATATCTCGAGTATATATCCCCCTCTCCTTTCAGGAGAGGGGTAAGGGGTGAGGTCATTCATAATTTTAATAACTAAAAATACAATAATCAATTAAGAATACTGATGAATTGCCCAACCCAACTTTTGGACAATATGATGTTACTCTAAAATGCGTTGTTAAAATAGCGAATAATCTTTAATTTTGGGTCAAAATTAAGCTCACATTGAATACAAAATCCAAAAGCCGGGCGGTTAAACCGCTGTTTAAAAAGCAGGATATCAAGATCACCAACGGAAACAAAACCTTTACTCTAAACAACACCAAAGATCTTTTTTTAATTGCAGGCCCATGCGTAGTTGAAACGCAGAAAATCACATTTGAAATTGCCAAACGGCTCAAAGATATTTCACAAAAGCTCGAAATGCCCTTTATCTTCAAGGCATCATACAAAAAAGCTAACCGCACCAGCGGCTCATCGTTCAGGTCAATTGGAGTGATGGAATCACTTGATATTCTAGGTAATATCAGGCAGAAGTTTAATATCCCGGTACTTACAGATGTTCACTCAGAAATTGAAGCGGAAATTGCTGCTGAATATGTTGATGTGCTGCAGATTCCCGCGTTTCTTTGCAGGCAAACGGAACTGCTGGAAGCGGCTGCGGAAACAGGTAAGATAGTAAATATTAAAAAAGGGCAGTTCCTTGCGCCTGAAGATATGCAGCATCAATGTAATAAAGTAATCGCAGCCGGTAATAGTAAAGTAATGGTAACTGAACGCGGTTCGACCTTCGGTTATAACAACCTCGTGGTAGATATGCGCTCACTTGAAATAATGAAGAGATTCGGCTGCCCGGTAATATTTGACGCGACGCACTCCGTGCAGATGCCTTCCAAAGAAGGCGGCGTATCGGGCGGCAGCCCGGAATTCATTGAACCCCTTGCAAAAGCGGCGGTTGCTGTTGGCATCAATGGTCTGTTCATAGAAACTCACCCCAATCCCGCAAAAGCGCTGAGCGATGCAAGCAGTATGCTGAAACTTGATAAAATTTCCGCGCTGCTCAAAAAACTGATTGCTATACACAAACTTACACGCGGAGCTTAAATGTACAATAAAATAACCCCCGCCATAATAGAAAAGCTTGCGGCAATTGTTGGCAGTGAAAATATACTAAGTGATACTGAATCCCTGCATCTGCATTCCAAAGATGAAACCGAAGATCTCAGTTTTTCCCCTGAAATTATCGTAAAGCCGGCAACAGCCGAAGAAGTATCCGCAATATTTAAGTTAGCCAACGGCTTTAATATCCCCGTTACTCCCCGCGGTGGTGGCACTGGACTCTCCGGCGGAGCATTGCCAATACACGGCGGTATTTGCCTCAGCATGGCGCGCTTCAATAGAATAATTGATATCGATACACAGAATTTTCAGGCAACTGTGCAGCCGGGAGTTATTACGCAGGTATTCCAGGAAGAAGTGGAAAAACTCGGATTATTCTATCCCCCCGATCCCGCTTCGCGGGGATCATGTCATTTAGGCGGTAATCTTGCGGAATGTTCCGGGGGTCCAAGAGCCGTTAAGTACGGCGTTACCAAGGATTATGTCCTCGGACTCGAAGCCGTACTCCCCACAGGTGAGATAATCAACACAGGCGGCAGGGTGTTAAAGAATGTTACAGGTTACAATTTAACTCAGCTCATAGTTGGCAGCGAAGGCACACTTGCCGTTATCACAAAAATAAATTTCAGGCTTATTCCGCTGCCTAAGTTCAAAAAAGTAATACTTGCTGCATTCGGCACCCTCGAAGATGCGACAGACGCGGTTGCGAAGATATTCCAAAGGGGAATTACCCCTTCGGCAATTGAGTTCATGGAAAAAGCCGCGGTTCGCGCGGCAGAAGAGCGGCAAAATAAAAAATTCCCCAACAGCGATGCCGAAGCGCAGCTATTTATTGAAGTTGACGGCAACTACCCGGAACTGCTTGATAAAGATATTGAACAAATCGCCGAGGTAGTTGAAGAATTCAACCCGCTTGATATGGTGCTTGCCGAAGATGAACAGAAGGTACAGGATGTATGGTCGCTCAGGCGCGGTATCGGCGAAGCGGTGAAATCGATTTCAGCTTATAAAGAAGAAGATACTGTTGTACCCAGGGCTAATATGACGAAACTTATCCGTGGTGTAAAAGAAATATCCGCGCGTTACGGCATAACTACAATTTGTTACGGTCACTCTGGTGATGGAAACATTCACGTGAATATATTAAAAGATAAGCTGGATGCAAAAAGCTGGGAGGAGAATCTTGATAAAGCCATACGCGAAATTTTTGAGTTAACCGTATCGCTGGGCGGAATGATATCAGGTGAGCATGGCATTGGTTACTCCCAGAAGCCATATCTGCCGATTGCAATAGCCGAAGCGGAGCTTCAATTGATGCGCAATATCAAAAAAACTTTTGACCCGAATAATATTCTGAACCCGGGTAAAATATTTTGAGTGTTGACCTCACCCCCAGCCCCTCTCCTTTCAGGAGAGGGAGACGGAGGGAGAGGTTTAATAAGAAACTAAATGATCAAATCTGAAATAAATATCAGGGTCCTGTACGCGCATACCGATAATATGGGTATTGTGAATAACGGGCGTTACTTAGAGTACTTCGAAGCGGGCAGGAATACACTCCTGCGCGAGTTCGGCTATCCGTACACAGAGCTTGAAAAGCTCAATTACGGGTTGCCCGTAATTGAAGCGCACGCTAACTACATATCAACCGCAAAATATGACGATATTGTTACTGTAAAAGCGCTGCTGCGCACAAAACCCGGCGTGCGCGTTAAGATTGATTACGAGCTTCATGTAAATGAACGACTGATCGTCACAGGATACACCGTGCATTCATTTATCAGCCTTGAAACCATGAAACCGGTTCGCCCCCCAAAGGATTTTCTGGAAATTGTATCACCCCATTTTTAATAATAGCATGAGTGAAATAGAATATACCGGAGAACTTGTTTGCCCACTGGGGAAATATCCCCTAAATCAAACCGGTGAGTATCTTGAATGCACAAACTGCGGCGCTAAATTTCCTGTAGCTGAAGGAATCCCGCTATTATTGATAGATGACGCCGTATTGCCCAAAGGCGTAAACAACATAGAAGAACTTAAATGTTTTAAAAAATAGTATCGTATGGAATTAAAAGAGTATTACAAAATATACGCCCGTGAAATTGATTCAAAAATAAAACAGGCAATCACTGAAGATAAAATTACCTCAGATGTTACTACAAATCTGGTGCTTGCAGGCAAAGCCGGCAGCCAAAAGCTGAAAGCGGTATTGCTCTGCAAACAGGAGTGTATTCTGGCGGGAATCGAAATATTCAAAAAGACATACAGGCTCATAGATAAAAATGCAAAGTTCAAACAATATGCCATCGATGGGCAGCGGGTTAAAAAGGGCAGCAAGGTTCTGGAAGTTACCGCATCAAGAAGTGTGCTGCTAAGGGGTGAAAGAACCGCGCTGAATTTCCTGCAGCGTATGAGCGGTATTGCCACAATGACAAACAGCTTTGTAAAGCAGCTTAAAGATAAGAACGCAAAGATACTTCACACCCGGAAAACTACCCCTAACTTCAGGGTATTTGAAGCCGCTGCGGTTAAAACCGGCGGCGGTGATTTCCACCGGCTCAATCTAAGCTCAGCGGTTATGATAAAAGATAACCACATAGAAGCCCTTGGGGGAATGTCAAACACAATGGACCTGCTGCTGAGGAAAAATATTCCCTACAGGCTGAAACAAAAATTTGAGATAGAAGTAAAATCATTTAGAGAGCTTGATGAAGTGATAAAATTCGGCAGGGGACTGGTTGAGATCGTAATGCTCGATAATTTCAAACCGGCGCAGCTTAAAAAGGCTATTGCTCTGCTTAAGTCCGGTAAGTTCAAAATTGAGCTCTCCGGAGGCATAAATGACTCGAATTTTGCCAAATATCAGCAAAAAGGGGTCGATTTCTATTCAATCGGCGCGTTAACGCATTCCTACAAAAGCTCCGATTTTTCGCTGGAATTTTAAATCTTTGGAAAATTACTAATTGTTACAATTCATTATTGATTTTTTTCCAAAAAATGCATAATTTTGACCTGAATTACTAACAATATCTGTTCAAACAGAAGCATTTCATATAACAGCATTTTATAGCTTTCTATAGATCTGCAATAATTTTCGGGGTAAACACAATTTTTAAACACATCTATTCAAATCAAAACAAACTAACTTTTCTAAAGGAGAAAACAAAATGTTAAACAACCACAAATTAAAGTTCTTAATTGCTTTAATGGTTATGTTTGCAGTTGGCTATGTATGCAGCTCAGATAAAGATGATAAAAAGGAAGATAAGAAAGAAGATACAAAGAAAGAGGACACCAAGAAAGAAGATACAAAGTCTGACGAAAGAAAGACCGATGAAAGAAAAACCGATGAAACTTCATCAAGTGATATAAAGCTGTATTTCGTTGAAGAATATACAGGAGGCAAAGAAATAGGCAAATCTGATGAATTCATTATCGGCAAAAATGGCGGATACTTCACATGTATGATCGATATGAGAGGCACCGGCAAAAAAATCGGAGTTGGTAAGCTTGAGCTCAGAATTACAAAGCTTGGACCCAGTGAAAAAATTATCGCTACAGAAAAATTTGACGTACAGCCTGACTGGGATTATATCTTCTTCGATAAGTTCCATACTTTCTATTCAGCCGGCGATTACAAAGTTACAGCCATGAAACCTGACGGAACCCCGGTTGCAACAGGCGAAGTGAAAATTTCAATGAGATAAATAGTTTTGTATTTCCATGCAGGCATCTTTTGTTAAAAAGGTGCCTGTAATGGTTTTAAAAGGGTATAACATTCAAGAGTCATTTACAAGAAGGAAAAATAAATCAGAAGGAAAGGATCATTTAATAAAATGATTAAAAAAATACTCACAGCTTCATTTTTCGCGCTGGCGCTTATGCTTGTTGGGCAGAGCTCAAACGCGCAGTCAATTTATTTCTGTGAAGGCGTTACCGATGACGGTTACCCGATAACAGAAAGCTCCACATTCAATATCGGCTCAGGCGGCGGTTATGTTTACGTGCTTGTAAGGCTTCCGTATGAAGTTGCATGCCGCTCAGTAAGATTTGAAATTTACAAAGGCGGAAGCTACGATAACACAGTTTACGTTGATACAGAAAAGAACTGGGTTTGGTTCTGGAAGAAGATCACATTTTATGATGCAGGCACATATTCATTTGATGTTTATGACTGCTTTGATTACAGATTGACTTCAGGCAGCGTAAGGATTAACTGGAGATAGTATTCAAGTTTAAATCCACATTTAAGCCCCGCTTGCGGGGCTTTTTTATTGGCAAAAAAAGGCAAATAGAACACTGACAAGGCAGATTGTGCAGATAAAACACTGATTAAATCCGCGCAAATCCGCCTCATCAGTTCTATCCGTGTTCCAAAATTCTCCCCACAAACCGGCAACTTATAAAAAACCATAATTTTAGCTATATTTGTAGCTGAATGCTCGATAAAATTAAAAGTCTTTCTAAGCAGACCCTGATATACGGCACAAGCACCATAGTTGGCCGTTTCCTGAATTTTATACTCGTACCGTTCTACACAAATGTTTTTCCGCCGGCGGAATACGGCGTGGTTGCCGTGGTTTTTGCCTACATTGCATTCCTTAATATCGTGTATTCATTCGGATTTGAAGCCGGCTATTTCCGCTTCGCCTCCGCCAAAGAAGTTGGTGATGAAAAACAAAATTTCACACACCCGTTTTTCCTCATTACAATAAACAGTCTCGTAATATCGGGTCTTATACTTACCTTCCACAGCAGCATAGCTGCATTGATAGGGGTTAAGGATGAATCCATTGTAATATACTCAGCGTTCATCTTATTCTTTGATGCGCTTGCGCTTATTCCTTTTGCTTACTTAAGACTCAAAAATAAAGCAAAGGTATTCGCTTCGATCAAGCTTGTTAATATAGTTGTGAATGTTACGCTTAATCTGTTGCTGATACTTGTGTTTAAACTCGGACTCGAAGCCGTATTCATAAGTAATCTCGCGGCATCGCTGGTAACTCTGCTTCTGCTTGCGCCCAATATTCTGAAAAATATTTCATTCAGCTACCACAAACAATTGTTCAATGAGCTGTGGAAGTTCTCAATCCCATATCTTCCCGCTGCGCTGGCTTCAATGGTGGTGCAGACCCTGAACATTATAATCCTGCGGTTTCTGGTTGATGTTAAAACTGTCGGTATCTACAACGCCAATTATAAGCTTGGCATATTTATGATGCTCATAGTATCAATGTTTGAATACGCCTGGCGCCCGTTCTTCTTAAATAACGCCAAAGATCCCAATGCCAAAGCACTATTTGCTAAAATACTTACACTCTTTACAGGCGGCGCTTCTGTTGTGCTGCTAATACTCACGTTCACAATACAGGATATCATAAAAATCCCGCTGCCATACAAAGGGTATATTATCGGACCCGGTTACTGGAGCGGTGTTGTTATAGTGCCGATCGTTCTGTTCGCGTATTTGTTCCTGGGGATTTATACCAATCTAATAGCGGGTATTTACATAGAAAAGAAAACCAAATACCTACCGCTCATTACGGGGCTCGGCGCAGTACTCAACATCGCATCAGCTTTTCTGTTGATTCCGCTCTGGGGTATAACCGGCGCGGCGATCTCCACGCTTGTAAGCTATGTTGCTATGGCGGTTTACATATATGCAGTATCACAAAAATTCTACCCCGTAAAATATGAAGTAAGCAAGCTGTTGATGATACTTCTTATTGACTCAGCGGCAATTGCAATATTCTTCTATACTTTCGGCGGATTAGATCTCATTTACAGGATAATCTTCGCGGTAGTGCTCTCAGGTGTGATAATTTCAATAGCGGAATTGTATAAGGTGAAAAGATTGTTGAAGACAAAATGATTTCCCTCACCCCCAGTTCCCTCTCCCAAAGGAAGAGGGGGAGATATCCTAAAGACTTTCGGATTTAGTTCCCCTCTCCTTGCAGGAGAGGGTTAGGGGTGAGGTGTTACAAGTACTAAACTCACCAACTCAACCACTCAACTACTCCACCAATCAATGGTGATGATCATGATGCTCATGATGTATTTCATCAAGCAGCTCGCGTTTGTTGGCTTTTGAGCCGGCATTCATTGATACAATATAGCTCGGCACTCCGATATCATTCAATACACATGGCACAAGCACCGATATTACAAGTATCGGCAGGAAGATGAGCGCTTTTAGTGATATCACTTCAACACCGTAAGTTATCAGGTACATGCCCGCTGCTGTTGAGCTGAGGAAAATATGCAGTCCGTGAGTGTACCTTGAGAGTCTGCGTACAAAGCGTGAGAGCAGAAATCCCAGCAGCGCGCCGCCTATTATAAAGCTCCACGATGTCAGCGGCTCTTCAATAATGCAGATATGAAAATGCATATCATACCCTAAACCAAGTCCACCCAGATACGGCAGCACAATATCGCTCAGCGTACATGTGATTGACGCAGTAAGTATCGCTACGAACACTCCAAGCCATAGGGCTTTGTTATACTTTGCAAGCAGTGATGCAGGGGTGAGCGAAGCGAAAAATAAATGCGCTATGAAAAATCCTTCGAACAGGTGCTCGGTTTCCGGCGCAGCCTCAGGGAAAATTGTGATCTTAAGCAGGGCAATGATGATACCCGATACCAATACGGCCCCCGCTGTGAATTTCCAGTGGGTGCTTAGTTCGTCTATAAATATGTTTTTGTGTGAATGTTCCATTGGTTGCAGGTCAAAAGTTGCAGGTTGCAGGTTAAATGAATCAGGTTACAGGTTAAAACGAACCAACCTGTTTAACTGCCCGGATTGGTTATAAACTAATTGATAAGATCCAAAGATAGGGTGTACAAATCAGTTAAAAGAACTTCACACCTCAAAACCTGTAGCATGTAACTTGTAACTCTACGGAGTATACTCTTTCAGCTTATCTTTAATAGCCGCTTTTTCAACTGTATTGCCTTCGTTGAGCTGTTTAACTATATCATCAATAATCTGTTTGGCTTCTTCTTTTTTATAATCCTTAATAAAGCCATCGAAGTAGCTTTCGCCCGCTAGCGCGCGGTTAATTTCAACGTGCTTATTGTGCTCGTTTAGTTCTGTATAATATACCACGTGGAATTTTTCATTATACTGCTTATCGCGGTAAATTTCGAACATTATTTTATCTGACTCGTACATTGGTATTGATGGATGAGAAAATTAGTGATTTTTAGCTGTTTTTTATGATTTAGCTACAAATTTAGCGTAAAGTATGGATTTAGACAAGGCATTTACTTTAGAGCGTTTGAATGCCGTTTTTTTATCAAAAGTAATATTTATATTAGTACATGGAAAGCACTAAACTAAAAGAATCACTTCTAAAGATCGCTGAAGGGGTTGAGCCTGAAACTACCCTTGAAGATATTTACAAACAGCTTGCATATCTTTCAGATATTGAAGAATCCGAAGAGCAGGAAGCCCGCGGTGAAGTAGTTACACAGGAAGAAGTTGAGAAGATGCTCAATAAATTCTAAGTACACATGATACCTTTACTTATTACTTGTTTTAATTTAAATTAATAATTATTGTTGCTTTACACGCAAGGGGGTTGACGAGACTAAATGTCTTGTTGGCTTCCTATTTTTGTTAGTAAAGAAATTAATAAATTTATGGATAATGATTTCAATAAGATTAATTCTCTAATAGAAAAAGCAATTAATTTACAAAGTAGAGAACTTATTATAAGAGGATACAATTGTAAAAGACTACCGGAGAATATTGGTAATGCAGTACATTTAAGTGAATTATTTATTGAAGGAATCAATCTTGAAGAGTTGCCTGCTTCAATAGGGAACCTTCATAATTTAGATTCACTCTATTTAAGTGAAAATAAAATAAGAATTTTACCTAATTCTATTGCAAAATTAAAGTCTATTAGGACATTAGGGCTAAGTAATAATAGGTTTAATAAAATACCACCACAAGTTTTTAAACTAAGATATTTGCATAATTTGTATTTGAACGGTAATGAAATTGCTGTTTTAGATCCCAAAATCAGTGAATTACATTATTTAGAATATTTGGATTTTAGTTTCAACAAAATCTCACAAATACCGGAAAATTTTTCGAAATTGAAAAATTTGAAATTTCTTGATTTGATGTATAATAAGATTAGGCAGTTTCCAAAAGAGTTAGTAAATAACAGTAATTTAGTAGACTTGAATTTAGGTTCTAATTTGATCGATTCGATAGATCATTTGAGCAGTATGGAGTATTTGCAAAGCATAACGTTAGAGTCTAATAGGATTTATTCTATACCGTTAGACATTTCGAAAATGCAAAATTTAAAAAGTTTGAATTTGAGTTACAATAATATTAGAGTCTTGCCACGAGAGTTATCCCAAATTGGGACATTGAAAGAACTAAATGTGGAAAACAATCCTCTTGTTGTACCCCCAATAGAGATCCTTTATGATGGTATTAAAGCAATCGAAAACTACTATGATTCAATAGGGGAACAAGAAACATTTTACTTATATGAAGCGAAGTTACTGATTGTGGGCTCTGGCGGTGTGGGTAAAACTACTATCTTAAATTGTTTGGTTGATTCTGAAATTGGAGATTTAAAAAGTATCAAGACAACGGAAGGAATAAAAGTAGAAAATTGGTATTTAAAAACTGATAAAAACATCAATTTCCGTGTCAATATTTGGGATTTTGGCGGTCAGGAGATTTATCATGCAACTCATCAGTTTTTTCTTACCAAAAGATCATTGTATGTTTTTGTTTGGGATGCAAGAACAGATGATAATCTATTAAGTTTTGATTATTGGCTAAACATAATTGATTTATTAAGTGATTCAAGTCCAGTTATTGTTATTATGAATAAGCTAGATGAAAGAAATAGAATGCTTGATGAAGAATCATTAAAAAGAAAATTCCCAAATATTAAATCATTTCATAAAGTGAGTGCTTTAAATGGTGTAGGTTTAGACTATCTAAAAACCTTAATTAGAGAACAGGTTGTAACATTACCGCATGTCGGTGATACACTTCCAATTGTGTGGAAGGAAATTCGTGAACATTTAGAGAAGTTGAATGATAATTACATATCTTATAAAGAATATTTAAAATTATGTCATAAATTTAATCTATCAAAACCAAGGGCAGTTTATCTTAGCAGATATTTCCACATTTTAGGGGTTTTTTTACATTTTGAAGATAATCCATTGCTAAAGAATACTCTTATTCTAAAGCCAGAATGGGCCACACAAGCTGTTTATAAAATTGTTGATAATATCGAAGTTCAAAAAAAATACGGTGTTTTGGAATATACTCAATTGTCTGAAATATGGGAGTTGTACCCACATGACAAATATGAGGTACTTATTGAATTAATGAAAAAATTTGAATTGTGTTTTGAGATTGCTAATAGTAAAGTCTATATAATTCCTGAACTCTTAAATCCTGTAAAGCCCAGTTTTGGTTGGGATGAAGATAATAACTTGCGATTTGAATACAGCTATAAGTTTATGCCTGCAGGTTTAATAACGAGATTAATAGTAAGGATACATGATCTAATCAAAAATGATTTCTATTGGAAGAACGGATTTATTTTGACTTTTGAAAATACTGAAGCGTTAGTTATAGCGGAGGGTTTAGATAGGAAAATAAGAATATGGTTGAATGGTAGTAAAAAAAGGGAACTACTTGCTATAATAAGAAGAGAAATTTACGCAATACATAAATCATTAAATAATTTATTTGTTGAAGAAAGAATTCAATGTATTTGCTCTGAATGTAAGAAATCATTTTCTCCATATTTCCATATTTTTGATGATTTATATATAGCTAGGCAAAAGAACAGAAAATCTACTGAATGTAAAAAGAGTTTTCAAAACGTTAATATTGAAGAATTGTTAGGTTCAGCAATTGGCCCAAATTCAGAAGAGGGTATTAGTACTCCTACTAATCCAACTATTAATATCGATAACAGTCTTGTCAATTTTGCAGATTCTATAGGTGATATAATCAAGTAATAATAAATTCTAAAAAATAAATAGTTAAATTATGAAAATAAAGAATATTAATATTAAAGATAGTCAAGTTAATTTTGCGGACAAAATTGATTCGATAAATTACAATCAGAATACTAGTGTTAATGAAAGTCAATTTGAAGATATTAAGAAAACAATTCTTAGTCTATCAAATGAAGAGAAAGCAGTTTTGTTGAGCCACCATAAAGAAATTGTAAATGATGCAAACATTGATTCTAAGATGTCTAAAATGGAAAGTGTAAAGGCTTTTTTGATTAGGAATGGTTCATCAATGATAACTTCTGTTTCTGCAAATGCAATTTATGAAGTTTTAAAAACGTTTTTAGTATAGTCGTGTTCCCGCTATCGCCTCCACAATTGTCGTTCCTTTGACCCCCTCTTTGTCTCCCCCTGTTAGGGGGAGAGAATTGATAAACCCCTCCTTCAACTCATCCCACTTCATTCCTATTTCCGTCTGATTAGGTACAAGCAATTCATCCGTTATCTCATCGCCATCGGCAAAGTTCAGCTCGCAAGCGTGAACGTTTTGGGGATTCTTATAGTCATATATCGGCATACCGAACCTGCGGCAAATTACCGGGCGCGCTTCGTAGATGGTGCATTCGCCTTCGGTGCCAAGGGCGGGGCAGGGGACCTCCTCTGTTACAACACTGACCCCCTCTGCGAACATACCTGCGGTATGTTCTTTTTCTCCCCCTGTCAGGGGGAGATTCGTTAAATAATCCCTCGCCTTTTGCTGCAGCTCCTCACGCCGCTCCCGCGGCAATGCCCGGATATGATCCTGTATAATATACGCATCTATCAAAGTAATTTTAAATATCTGTGAGCAGCACTTACTGCAGCCCTTCCGGCACTGTATCTTATCGCCATATATCTCAAGGTTGCGGTCAAATTCCACCTGTATAAGCGAGGTAATATCGTAAAATTTTTGTTTGATTTCAGTCATATTGTACGGAACAAATATAAGTATTATTGATATAATGATATATTCTAAGTTTTACGGGTAGTCACCAAAATTGCTGAAAACACACCCCTTCGCAATTGCATAAATGCAATTGCTCTTCCCCTCTCAAGAGGGGAATCTGAATCTTAATTCCCCTCTCAAGAGGGGTGGCTTCATCCCGAGCATTCGGGATAAAGACGGGGTGTGTTTCGTCAGGTTTTAAGATCAATATCGAGGCTTGATCAGGAATTTTCTATCCCCTGAATATGGTTTGAAATAGTGAGGAATTTAAAGTAAATTTACGGTTCTAATTTAAAAATATGATAAAAAAGTCTTCAAAATTTAAGCTTTTCGGCATTTTAACCGTCATTTTGGTTAGCGGTTTAGTCTATACACAGGCAGATTACTCACAGGAAGCCAACAAATCAACTAAAATTGTTGAAACTGAGAGTGTTACAAACAATACAAGCCCAACTAACTTAAAAGGGTACAAAAAGGTAACACTGCCATTTGAAAACGCAGAAACAATTGATGCCCAAATTGAAGACTATTTGTTTGACCTGTGGCCAATTATGAACGATGATGAGATACAGGCCATCATTGGCAGCAAGGATATATCCAAAAAGCTGGTGAATGATACTCTTGGTCACGTTGAGTTCAGCCTCACAATTAACGTACCTGAGCACTACCTTGACCCAACCCCAACAATGCTGTGGGAGCTTAACATACCTGAGTTCACTTCACGTATTTACCAGATATATAACAACGATACTATTCTAATAACTGTATGGCCTAACGTTGTTGGCGCGCCATCAACCAAAACCTATACAGGTTACTATAATATTTTCAGGCTTCGCAACTGGCCTACTTGGAAAGATCCCGAAAGCGACCCGCTTGAACCCGCAACACCGCCCGGACCGGGCAACCCGCTGGGTTTATTTGCCGCGCATTATGATGAGAACTCACTGCGATATTTCCATGGTACCAATAAGAACGGTTTGCTTAAAAATGAATACCGTGCGCTTTCGCACGGCTGCGTAAGGAATGATAACGGCAACATCGATAAGATGAAGAAATTCATAGTGAAACGAATGGTTACCAGCCAGGATATCAGCTTCTGGGCTAACAGCAAGAAATCAATGATGTATAACTTCACCGAAGAGGAAAAGCAGAAATTCCCGGTGAGAATTAAATACAAAACTTTTGAAATTGGCAATGATTCCTACGGCGACTATATTGTGTTCTTCAAAGATGTGTACGGCTACGCCCGCGGAAACCGCTGGAGCAAGTTTGACAGGGAAGAGCTCATGACATTTTCAACCGTCGAAAATATTGTTGCTGAATATAAAGCAGAACATAAACCAAACCAATTCCAGCTAAGTGATGATAAACTAATACCAATTGTTGAAAGCCTGATCTCAGATCACAAAGATTATCAAAAGTATTATTTTGATGATCTCCATCAGGGTTCACAGACCAAGTAAACAGGTAATTTAACAAAACGGAATTACCTCAATTATCCTCTGGTATTATTTGAAGCAAATTCCCAAAATTGCGGTCTTTTTCTCTTTATTGCTAACTGGAATACTCTATTCGCAGCCCAATACCTTTGGCGATATTAATTATAAAAAATTCATAACAACCGTTGCCGGTGAAGATTCACTGATATCTTTGCCCGATAAATTCATTAAGTTCGGAAGCCTCACTGTCTATTCAGATTCCGCTGAAGTTAGCCCCGCTGACTATTACGTTGACTACCGTTTTGGTAAGATCAGGTTGTATAGATCCTTCATCGATGATATTATAAACAGCGGGCAGCCTGAAAGGCTGCAATTGATAGTCACATATCAAAACTACCCATTTGATATTGCCGATACTTATTCACGCTTCGAGGTGCTGAACAAACTTGATACTGCCGCAGGCGATAGCGTCAAAGTGGTTGAAATAAGATCCGATTTCGTTGAAGATATTTTCGCCGGCACCGATCTTCAAAAATCTGGCAGCATATTCCGCGGCTTTACTCTTGGCAATAACCGCGATCTTTCACTTCAGTCAGGCTTCCGCCTGCAGTTAAATGGCAAGCTTTCAAGCGATATTGATATTACCGCCGCACTGACGGATGAAAATACACCCATCCAGCCCGAAGGCAATACCCAGAAGCTGCAGGAAATTGACAAGGTGTTTGTTGAACTTCGTTCAAGCAATATCACAACAACGCTGGGTGATATTGAAGTGAATTTTTCGGGCAGTGAATTTTTCAATTTTAACAAAAAACTCCAGGGCGCAAAAGGATTCGCCAATTTTGATAAGACCGATCTGTTCTTAACAGGCGCCATTAGCCGGGGCAGATTCAACAGTAATTCTTTCAACGGACAGGATGGAGTACAGGGACCGTACCGCCTGATTGGCGCGGATAATGAAGTTAATATTGTTGTAATTGCGGGCAGTGAAAAGGTTTATTTAGATGGTATTTTAATGACGCGCGGTGAAAGCAATGATTATACCATAGATTACTCCAACGGGCAGATAAAATTCACAAACAACAGGCTAATAACTAATGCTTCTAGGATCGTTGTTGATTTTGAATACTCCGATAAGAAATATTCACGCAGCTTCATAGCGGGTCAAACCCGCACTGCCGTGATAAATGACAGGCTCAAGCTTTCCTTTTCCTATATCCGTGAGCGCGATGACCCGGATAAACCTATTGACTTTGTTCTCTCTGATACTGACAAAACAATTATCTCAAACGCCGGTGATAGTAAATTTCTGGCTTCAAAGAGCGGGGTCGTGTTCGTAGGAAGGGATACTGCCGGCAATTCACTTGGGCTGTATATTCAGCGTGATACCCTTATAAATTCCCAAACATTCACCAAATACATCTACGCACCGGGTGATACTAACGCTCTGTATCAGGTTACATTTTCATTTGTGGGTTTAGGCAAGGGTGACTATAACAGCCTAAGCAGCAATGCATTTGTTTTTGCCGGCATTGGTGCCGGCAGTTACCTGCCTCTGGTATTTTTTCCGCTGCCTGTTGCATATCAATCCGCTGATGTGGGTCTGAATTTCAAGATCGCGAAGGATCTTTCTTTGTTGATGGAAGGCACAGCCAGCGATTTTGACGCCAACCTGCTGAGCGATGCCGATGACACTGAAAACAAAGGCGGCGCATTCACATCCTCGCTGATCTTCAATCCTAAAAATTTCAGGCTTGGCAAATTATCACTGGGTGAAGTTCAGTTCAATATAAGGCAGCGAGTTGTCAATAAGCTGTACAATGCTGTGGATAGGCTCAACAGGGTTGAGTATGACAGGATCTGGGATATCCAGGATTCCAGTAAACTCACCGAGGTTACCACTGAAGCGGGTTTAAGCATTAACCCCGGAAAATATATCCGCGTGGTTACTTCTGCGGGCAGAATAAAAAGGGGCGACTCCTTTAACTCAATGCGCGGATCAATTGATCTTAAGTTCGCCGGCGATAGCCTGCTGGCGCCATCTGTTACATATTACGCTGATTATATTTCAAGCAAAGATAACACCATAGATTACGGTGGAAAGTGGCTGCGCCAGTTCGGAAGTATCGACTATAAGCTGAAGCCCTTCAAAGATGAAAAATTTGGAAAGTATAATCTGATAGTGGAATTTAATGGTGAAGATAAACAAACCCGCTCGCTTAACTTTGATACAACCAATACCGGCAGTTTCAGGTTTTACGAGTTCAAGCCGAAATTTATCATTACCGATCTGCTGAATCTCGATCTTGCATACCAGTTCAATTACAGGTTTGATGACCAGTTCTCTGCCGGAACACTTGCAAGACAGTCAAATTCATACACCAGCACAGTTGGGGTGAGGGTAAAGAACCTGAACTTTCTTTCTGCTTCGGGAGATGTAATTGTGTATGATAAAAAATATACTCCTGAGTTCCAAAGCAAAGGCTTTACTGATAGCCGAACTATACTTGTTACTTCGCAAAGCAATGTATGGTTCCTTAACCGCGGATTTAATACGAACCTGTTCTATAAAGTATCCAGTGAGCGTACCGCAAAACAGGAAGTTGTGTTTATTTCAGTTCCATTGGGACAGGGAAACTACAAGTATATCGGCGATCTTAACAACAACGGTCTGCAGGATGAAAATGAATTTGTGCTGACAAGCTTTGATGGCGACTACATTAAAATTCTGCGGCCCACCGATCAGCTTTTCCCTACCACCGATCTGCAAAGCTCCGCTTCGCTTAACCTGGTTCCTTCAAGGTTTATAGCCTCAATGAAAAGCGGAGCTGTTAAGACCGCGCTTAACAATATAACTTCTGATACTTACGTAAGCGTTTCAGAAAAAAGCAAAGATCCTTTGCAGCGGAATATTTACCTGCTTAAATTCAGCACATTCCAGAACGACGAAAATACAATTACTGGGGCAACAACCGTACAGCAGGATCTTGGCATTTTTGAAAATTATGAGTATTTCGGTGTGAAGCTGCGCTTTGTACAGCGAAAAGGTTTTACGCAGTATTTTTCAGGCAATGAAAGACTGCTTAATGTTGAAAGAACCGGAAGGCTGCGGCTTTCCTTCACACCTGATCTAGCGCTGGTGACCGACTATGTAACGCAGATAGAGCGTAATTCCGCCCCCGCCGTTGAAATTCGCAACTGGAATATCAATACCGAAGGGGTAACATCCGAAATTATTTATAAACCAACTCAGTTTATCGAAACAGGCTTTAAGGTGCAGATAAAACGGGCAAACGACTTTTACCCCGCTGCGCCAACACAGGCTGATATAAATGTCCAGACCTTCAGGTTAACATATTCGCTCTCTGGCAAAGGCACCCTGCGAAGCGAAATTTCACGCAATGAAGTTATTCTGAATGCAAACCCGGCATTTTTGCCGTTTGATCTAACCAAAGGACTCGTCGCAGGCAAAAGTTATTTCTGGTCAATAAACTTTGAATACAGGATTAGCAATTTCATCCAGGCAACAATAAATTACTTCGGCAGGGCCGAAGATAAGTCCAAGGTAATTCACACGGGCACCGCGGAAATAAGAGCGTATTTTTGATTTCGGATTTAGCAATTCAAACTGCTGATTACGGTAGCCTTTGCTTTTCTTGGAGTGCATTGACTGTGTCAATTCATACTTCGTATTTCATTTCGCAGGGTTTCACAAATTGATTTTAGCTTCTTAAATTTAAACATATGAGAAAACTTACACACGAAGAAGTCGGGAAGAAACGAATCTCGCTTGAAGAAACCGGAAAAATAAAACGCCATCCTGTTTATGCATTGGCGGATAATATCCGCAGCATTTATAATGTTGGCTCAATATTCCGCACAAGTGATGCCGCGCTGATTGAAAAGCTGTACTTAACGGGCTACACACCATATCCGCCCAGACCCGAAATAGAAAAAGTTGCGCTTGGCGCAACCGATGCCGTGCCATGGGAATATATTAAAGATCCCATTGAAGCGGTTAAGAAATTCAAAGCTCAGGGTATAAAGATCGTTCCACTGGAAATAACCGAAAACAGCAGGAATTATACCGATATAGAACCCAGTGATTTTCCGCTGTGCCTGGTATTAGGGAATGAACTTACCGGTGTATCAAATGAAATTATTGAAATCGCGGATTTTTCGATCGAAATACCGCAATACGGATTCAAACACTCAATTAATGTTTCAGTAGCATACGGTGTGGCAGTGATGGAATTGGTAAGGAAGTATAATCATCATTCGCTGGGCTCAGAATGACAGTTTATTTTTGTATTCGAGATTACCGCCCAGGTGTGTTTCAAAAATTGTAACTTCATTTAAACTTTCTTCATCCATTTCGAAAATATCTTCATCCATAATCACAAAATCCGCAACTTTACCATTTGTTATACTTCCAACGGCATTCTCGTTATGAGAGGCATAAGCGTTATTTATACAATATGCCTTCAGGCATTCATGCAATGGAATTTTATGCTCCGGCGTAAACTCACCATACTTTGTATCTCGGGTTACAGCAAGCCGAATGTTTTCAAACGGATCAGCTTCCACTATCGGAAAATCTGTGCCGAAATTCATGATGCCGCCCGCTTTGGTGATATGGTAATAATTATGTGTATGCGGTATTAGCCTGGCGGGGAGCTTTTCAAACACGGTGCGCGCATCATATTTAAGGTGCAGAGGCTGCACCGATGCGATCACTCCGTACTCACCGAATTTGTCTATATCAGCGGGCTGAATATGCTGCGCATGCTCAATCCTGTGGCGAAGCCGGTTGGTATTTGGCAGCCCGGCATATAGCTCGAGTACCTCGCTGACCGCTTTATCGCCGATAGCGTGAATTATCATCTGCTTCCCTGCAGCATCTATTTTTTCTGCAAGCTCATATATTCTGCCTGATCTCACAATTTCCGTTGTATAGCCGTTATGTTTTCGCCTTTTATAGTTCTGTGAAAACAGCGCTGTTTCAGAGCCCAACGCGCCATCCCAAAAAGCTTTGAATCCAACAATAGAATAATGATCTTTATCAATCTCTGTGGTTCTATCAAGGTGGTATTGCAGATTTTCAAATTCATCAAAGGGTATGTATGAGTTGATCCGTATGTTTAGCTTATCTTGCCTGTACAATTCCAAATATACATCAATATCCCCGGGCAGAGTAATATCTCCCACTGAGGTAATTCCATAGGAGTGCAGCATCTTAATGCACTCATAAACTGCGTCACATTTTTCTTTGAGAGAGGGTGGGGGAATTGTATCGTAAACTCTGTACATAACTCTTTCTGCAGCAAAGCCGGTCAATTTTCCCGCTGATGAAATTTCAATTTCATCTTTCGGCAAATTTGTTTCGTTTACATCAATACCCGCCAAAGCTAAAGCTTTGCTGTTGCATATTGCGGAATGGTAATCGTAATTAGTTATGTATAAAGGCAGTTCGCTGAAAATGTCATCAATAATATTGCCTCGGGTTGTATCGTGGTTTTCAAATACTTTGTTCAGATCTAAATTGCCGCCAATTACCCAGTTTACTTTATTATTACTAACGTAAGCTTCAATTGCAGATTTAAGCTCCGCAACTGAATCTATCCTGGAACAATCCAGCCGCTTCATCATCACACCGCCATTTACCAAATGCAGGTGGCCATCAATTAAACCGGGCAGTACTAATTTACCCTTTAGATCCGTTATTTTGGGATATTTATCTTTAAGGGTAGCTGCTTCTGCGTTTGAACCTGAAAAATCGAAGTGACCGTTATTTACCCCGAAGCTTTCTGTGTAGCTTCCATCAGGCTGCCATACTTTGGCATTTATGTATAATGTTGAAGACACTTTGTAAATTACTTTTCATCCTTTAGATTTCGTGTCATAAGTTTTTCTGTTGCATGGTGCGGGTCTTTACCCAAAAACAGAACTTTATACACCTGTTCAATTATTGGCAGTTCTACGCCAAGTTTATGGGCAAGTTCATGGGTTGATTCAGTTGTTGCTACACCCTCGGCTACCATTTTCATTTCCGCAAGAACCTGTTTCAGCTTCTTACCTTTACCGATCTCTTCGCCAACAAAACGGTTGCGGGAGTGTTTGCTCATACATGTAACAATTAAATCGCCAATGCCTGAAAGTCCCATAAAAGTATGCTCCTCCGCGCCAAACCTCATGCCAAATCTGGTTATCTCTCTTAAACCTCTTGTCATAATGGCAGCCTTCGTGTTATCACCAAATCCTGCACCGTCTGCAATGCCTGCGGCAATTGCTATAACGTTCTTTAACGCTCCGCCGAGCTCAACTCCGGCAACATCGCCGCTTTTGTAAACCCTGAAGTACCTGTTAGAAAACGCCTTCTGAATTTTCTCTGTGTTTTTTTCGTCAAAGCCGGCTGCGGCTACTGCTGTTGGAATGTGTTTTGCCACTTCTTCGGCATGTGAGGGTCCGGAAAGTACCGTGATATTGCGTTTTTCTATATTATTAAATACATTCTGAAATATCTGAGATACGGTCATCAGGGTATGATTTTCAATACCTTTTGATACACTCAATATTACCCTGTTTGTAAAATCTATATCTTTGATATGCTCAATAACTCCCCTGATATACTGGGTAGGTGTAGCTACCACAATCAGATCTTTGCCTTCAACGGCCTCATGTATATCGCTTGAGATCGTGATCTTTTCGGGGATCTTTATCTTGGGAAGGTAATAAAAATTTTCGCGGAATTCGCTTAATGTATGGGCATATTCTTTGTCATACTCCCACAGGGTAACCTTATGCCTGTTATTGTGAAGTATTATTCCTAATGCTGTACCCCAGCCGCCGGAACCTAAAATGCATATATTCATATAGCAAATTTATCTATAAAAATTTACTTATAAAATGTTATTTTACGGTTCAATGAACGGTGCCGCGAAGCTAAACAGCTTTTCTTATTGAACGCTCAAAGTGTTCAACTTTCTCTGTTAGCCAGCTTCTGGATGTTATGTTCCTGCACTTCTTAAGCTGAACTGCAAGTGAAGATATATCGGTCTTGCTGTTTGAGCCCTGGTAGTTTACCAGTTTGGTAACAAACTTACAAAGATTTTCGTAGGAAGTTTTTTTATCTTCACTTACCATTGTATTTTCGTTGAGGTATTTTTTAAATGCCTTTACTGCTGCCAGAGCAGATTCGTACTCCTCGAGCTCAAAATAGATCATAATGTACAGGCTGCGGATATCCAGGTGGTACGAAAACTCTTCCATCCTTATCCTGCTCAGCCAGCTGAGCGAGTCATTGAAATTGCCCCGGGCGAAGTTCAGGTATGCGTAACTGAAATTCAGTATATCGGCTTTTCTTGCTGGGTGAAGCTCCCGGCCGTAATCTTCAATGAAATCTTCCAGCCATCTTAATTCCTTCATCTTCACCGACTGGATAAGGATATTGCGGTACAGATCCACTGGCATGAATTTGCTTGCTTCAGTGGTGTAATATTTGTTTTCCAGAAGTATCTTGTAGAGTTCAAAAAGCTCTCTTTCGTATTTCATTGCATCCGGCGGCAGCTGATCGCGTTT
The DNA here is from genome assembly GCA_002344125.1 of Ignavibacteria bacterium UBA2360. Classification (GTDB taxonomy): domain Bacteria; phylum Bacteroidota; class Ignavibacteria; order Tepidaquicellales; family OLB5; genus OLB5. The sequence goes on from DDTQ01000004.1 coordinate 64,355, forward strand.
TAGGATACAATAGCCGCTGAGCTTTGAAAACAGGAAGTGTTTATCGGTTTGGCTGAATTGATCCAGGTGGTTTACCACGGATTCCTTAAGCTCAGTGTAGAATTCATCATTTTCAAAATACAGGTACGCCTTCAGTGAATTTATGTATGCTCTTACTATTTCAGAGCCTGCCATTGCGTGAGATTTCATGAATATTTCGAGCCGCTGAAAATCGAACAGGTTCAGGAATTGTGAAATGAATTTTTTGTTGCGCTGAATGTTGAAAGAACGTGAGTAATTCAGAAGGGTATCGTTATGTTTAATTGCTTCGAGCATAAAGTAACTTATAAAATAAGTTATTCCTTTAATAAGCTTGCCCGCTTCAGTATCAACAAAGCTCTTTTTGGTTATTTTATCATTTATCATGCCGAAATAAAATTTTTCGGTCTCAAGCTTAAAATTATTCAAACACGCGTCCGCGTCTATCATTTGGGCGGAGCCCATTATCTTTTCTGCTTCGCGTATGGTAATTGCATGCATCCGCTCTGAGCCTCTTACTGCCAGCTCTTCTATAGTAAACAATGCGGATTCCGCGTCCTTGCGTTCAATATACTGCTGGCGGATAAACTTTGAAACCAGCTGCTGAAGGTCATATAAAAGCCTGCGCATGGTCAGCTCGTTGTAAGGCAGCTCAGGTGTAATTTTTTTATGCAGTTCTTCCTTTGCAAGCTTCGGGCTTTCAAAGTTAGGATGATATTTAATAATAATATCAAACAATTTCACCACTTTAGCGCTTTTGTTAAAGTACGGCGAAACTATGAACTTTCTGAGTGATCTTATTTCATCTCTGGTAAGGGATTCCAGCAATTCTATAAACGCGTAATCAAGCATTTTTATATTTATTTATATGTAAATATAAGCAACTCAAAATCCTTAAGCAATAGTAAAATATGTTAAAATATATGCAATTTAAAGCATATTTTTACCGCTTTGTCATCCGGAAGGCGAAGAAATAAGCAACTTTATGCCAAAAAAGTGGTGGCAGACTCCCTTTTTAACAGTTATGTTTGAACAGATAAGAAAATAAACAAACAACAAATAATTAAATCCCTATAAAAAAAATGAAAAAGACATTATTAACACTCGCTTTAACCCTTAGCCTCGTAACCGGTTTCACAACAGTATCAACCTTTGCAGCAGTTAACACGGCAAATACTACACAAAATAACGGATCAAGAGTTTTCATAAAAGTTTATGAAGATGGAGCAATTTGGGTTTACGTTTACACCGAAGACGGTACATTTGTAACCAAGTACGTTGAAGAGAACTTATAATAAATTTTTTAAACAAAATTGTCTAAGATAAAATTCAGCATAGAAAAGCCCGGAAATGTTACCCTTGAAATTTACAACCTGATAGGCTTGAAAATTGATGAACTTCCGGCCGGACATCTTGAAGTGGGGGATCACACGGTGTTCTGGAAGCCGAAATATAATCTTTCGGGCAGCGTGCTGAACTACAGGATTGAACTGAATAAACAGGTAATAAAAGAAAATATGTTTATCGTGAGATAACCCTGAAAAAAGATCTCAGGCTTTTGAATATAAATTATTAGATGTGATAATTCCGATTATATCGGATGCACCCGAAAAAAAGGCCTAGCAGAAAAAGAGTCTCTTATGTGATAATTGACCAAACAGAGCAATAAATGAAAGTTTATTGCTCTGTTTTTTTTGTAGCGGATCGAGTTGAAAGCTTTAATTAAAGGGAAGCAACTTTTAGAATTGGTACTTGACAAAGCAAAGTTGTTTTATTATTTTACAATATAACTTTAGGGGGGTTAAGCAGGAGTGGTTTCCTGCTCGACCTCCTTTTTTATTTTTTTGAATAATTTTGATAAAAGCTTGAGTTATGTTAAATAAATTATTAATTTACACAAACCTAAAATTTATATTTTGAACCTGAGACTAAAAATATACTTAATTTTTACTTTTACGATAATACTTCAGTATTTTTCCGGTGTTGTTTTTGCTCAACTGCCAACGCAGCAATGGGTTGCCCGTTATAATGGTGTTAATAATGGAGATGAGACGGCAGTGGATATGGCCTTGGATTCATCCGGCAATATTTACGTAACAGGCAGGGATGGCGATGTGCCCGAGGGCTTCGTAACAATTAAATATAACTCAGCCGGTGTGCAGCAATGGACTGCCCGCTATACGTTAATTTCAACTATTATCCCCATACCGGTTAAAATTGCGGTTGATAGAAACGGAAATGTATATGTTATTGCCTACGATTATGAGTGCATATTGGTTAAATATAATAATAATGGAATACAGCAATGGGTGAGAAGATATCATGGTCCTATGGGGACAGGCGGGGATAACGCTTTCAAGGATATTGCAATAGACTCTGCAAATAATATATATGTAACAGGTAAGTCAAGGGTTACAAATCTCGTAGGAGATCTGGTAACGTTAAAATATGACCCGGCAGGTGTTCTTATCTGGGTCAAAAGCTACAATAGAGTTTCAGGGGATACAGGAGGTGCAGGCGGAAAATCGATTGTTATAGATAAGCAGCATAACATAATTGTAACAGGTAATCAGGAAACTTCAAATGGTTCAAATGTTCTCACTATAAAATATAATATAAATGGCGATTCGTTATGGAACAGAGAATATAGAAGTGTATATAACCGGAATGACGAAGGTTATATTGTAAGAACAGATTCACAAAATAATATTTATGTAGCAGGACACACTGAAAGAACTATTTCAGATAATCTTATATTAACTTTAAAGTATAACTCTTCCGGAGTTTTTCAATGGAATAGTTTTTATCATGGTCCCGCACCGGATTCAGTAACCGGAACCACAATTAATATCCCACATGATATGATTGTGGACGGGCTTGGTAATGTTATCGTTACAGGCGAAAGCACTACACCAGAGACTGATTATGATTACGCAACAATAAAATATAATACTAATGGTATAGAGCAGTGGTCAAGAAGATATACACGACCTGGCTGGGAAATAGATATTCCTAATTCATTAACATTAGATAGTTCAGGAAATGTTTATGTAACAGGTTACGTCCATACGCTTAAGTATGATCCTTTGGGCAGTGTAGTTTGGGAATTTGATAATTTTTACAGTGGAAGATATTATTCAGGAATAAAAATTTTATTGGCAAACAATAACGATATGTTACTATTTGGCACATACTTTTCAATACCATATTGGGATTTAATAACGTTTAGATTTTCACAGGTAACTGGTATTAATCAAATTATTAATAGCGTACCCGAAAGCTACTTTTTAGGTCAAAACTATCCAAACCCATTTAATCCTGATACTAAAATATCTTTTGGGATTCCAGGATCAGGTGTTGTTAAAATAAAAGTTTTTGATGTTTCAGGAAGAATTATCTCTGTTATATTAGATAAATATTTAACTGCAGGCTCTTATGTTGTTGATTTTGACGGAGGAAACTATTCAAGCGGCATTTATTTTTATAAAATTGAAAATGATAATTTTATAGAAACCAAGAAAATGATATTATTAAAGTAATACCGATTTATATTCAACAAAACAAAAGGCGGGATAAACCCGCCTTTTCAATTATAAATCCTTAACTTTTTTCTTTCGCTTAAACGGCGCGTCTATTTGTATCCAGCGGACCTTCCACCATTTTTCAAACCTGTTCTCTTCGCCATACAGCAGCCTTTTTATATTTGCCCTGTGATTGTAAGTCAAAAATATACATACGGCAAGACTGAAGTATATCAGCGTATGGTAGCCGTCAATATCAACCCCGAAAACATTTTCCCTTATAAACATAGCGCTGGGGAAGGAATAAGCGGCTACTATTGAACCAAGCGATACATATCCTGAAAACATAAGCACCACTATGAACATTCCAATTGCAATTGTAGCGTCAACCGGGGCCAGACTTAGCAGCATTCCGGCTGTAGTATTGATACCCTTGCCGCCTTTAAAGCCTGCAAATACCGTCCACACATGGCCTATTATCGCGGATATTCCGGCAATAAGCTGTACTATTGTAAAATCCGTGAACGGCGTGCGGTTTTCAAACGGCAGGCTGCCGAAAAATAATTTTGATATCAAAAGTGTTGCTATAAATCCTTTGGCAATATCAACTAACTGAACCAGCACGCCGATCTTCCAGCCAAGCACACGGAAAGCGTTGGTACTGCCCATATTTTTGCTGCCAAGCTGCCTGATATCGACCCCTTTAAAAAGTTTGCCGAATACCAGCGCCGTTGGGAATGAACCCACAAGGTAACTTAATGCAATTATTATAATTAAATATAACATGATTATAATATACTATACTCTTTCATTAATTAACAGTCTTAATAACATTCAATAAATTCGTTTAAAACTCACTTAATAAAACCCCGTCTGTTCGGCATTCGCCGAACATCCACCCCTCTCATGAGGGGATTTGGAGCTTAATTCCCCTCTCGAGAGGGGAAAGAGAGAAGCGGGAGGGGTGTGTTTCGTTTTTTTATCAAAAACACTATTAATTAAAACACTCAATTCTTCTTATTTCTGGAATTTCATGCATTAACGCCCGTTCTATTCCGGCGCGTAATGTCATGGGCCTTAGTGGACATGTATTGCATGCTCCCAGCAGCTTCAATTCCACAATACCTTCGTCACTGATCTTATCCAGCATCACATCGCCGCCATCCTGCTGGAGATGTGGCCTGATACGCTCCAAAACTGAATTGATCTTAGCTTCAATTTCTGCTGTTTTTTCAGTAACTAACATTTAAAGACATTTGCTCCATCAAAGCTTTAGCTTTGCAAAAATAAGAAAACTTTATTAAAAAAACATTAATGTAAATATGATTTTTCACTTGTCCTGCCCTGAGAATTTTCCTCGTGCCACGACGAGGCGTTTTTTTTTGCCTAAAAAACATCAACAATTACCGCCTAATAACCCCGGCATTTATGCCGGGGGCATTGAGCCCACCCCAAAACCGGGCTTTAGCCCTTAAGTGATTCTCCAACAAATATAAACTTTGCGAGCGAAGCGAAGCAATCTCATATCTATATTCGTATTCCGGGTCTATATCTCTATCACAGGCAGCTTTGGCTGCAGCTTCGCTTTGGATATTACATCACCGGCAAGATTCTTCGCAATTACCGTAAATTGCTCAGCCTCTTTGGAATCAGGTTTGCCCAATACTATAGGTTTACCCTCATCTCCGCAGATCCTTATATCAGTATTAATTGCTATTTCGCCAAGAAAGTTCAGTTTCATCTCCTCAGCAAGTTTTCTGCCGCCGCCTTCGCCAAAAATGTATTCTTTAGATCCATCTTTATTGGCATAATAACTCATATTTTCAATAATTCCCAATACCGGCACATTTACCTTTTCAAACATTTTTGCTCCTTTGCGGGCGTCAATAAGACTTATCTCCTGGGGAGTAGTAACAATTACCGCGCCTGTAAGCGGCAGCGATTGTGTTAAAGTGAGCTGAATATCTCCCGTGCCGGGCGGCATATCGTACAACAGAAAGTCAAGTTCATCCCACTCAACATCGCTCATAAACTGCTTCAGCGCGCTTGCCGCCATGGGTCCGCGCCACACGACCGCTTCGCCGGGATCAACTAAAAAGCCGATTGACATCATCTTAAGCCCGTATCTTACAACCGGCAGCAGCCTGTTCTTTTCTTCTATCTTTACAAGCTTTGGCTTTTCTTCTGTTACCCCCAGCATTGTGGGTATTGATGGACCGTAAATATCTGCGTCAATTATACCGGTTTTGTAGCCTTCTTTTATCAATGCGGCAGCAAGATTCACGGCTACTGTTGATTTACCAACGCCGCCTTTCCCCGAGGATACTGCTATATTATATTTTACTTTTGGTAATATGCTCACTTTTTTATTGCTTTCAGAATTTAAATTTCAACATAAAGTACAAATATAACAACAAAAAACCTCATTTTTCGGGTAAAAATGAGGTTTAAAAATCATGATGTAATATGATTATTTACATAGTCTTAAAAATCAAATCCGGCTTACTTTTCATCCGGCGGAAGCGGTTCTTCCATGTCCTTTGCAGAACAGATGTAATCTTTTACATAATTCCAGGGATCGATGTATTCACTCGATGCATCTGAAATGCCTTTGGGTATTACCTTATACGCGCCGTATTCTTCGGTGAATTTAAATACCAGCAAATGCTGCCAGGAAGAGCCGCCAATTGTGGCTATGCATACATCGCCTCCGGAATAGATAATTTCAAATGATTCAGGGGAGTAATTATTTATGAGATATTTTTTTACGTTCAGCCTTTTCGATTCCAGCCAGTCCTCTGAAATATACTTGCGAAGCTTTTCAGAAGCGTTATCACCCTTTACCATCATTTCAAGAATTTCTTTGGTAACCTGTTCCATTTTCTTCTTGTTAAGGTCATCTGCTTTTACATTCACATTTACGGCGAATATAACCAGCAGTGCAGCGATTGTTAATTTTAAAAATTTCATTTTTACCTTTCGTTATTTTTTTTTATGATTCAATTCTTTTGTGCTGTCAAATGATCCATTCCGCCGATCTTCTCTGTATGATTCAACTTCAATCCTGCGGATATTAACATTTCTGTAACTTCCTTTATGGGAAGCCTCAGCTTTTGATAACTGCTTATTTTCATTTCCCAATTGCCTTCTCTATATACATGCAGAATATCATTCACTGTAACTTTTTTTTCTCCATATTCAAGGAAACAGGTCAGTATTCTATTCTCTCCGCTTTTCACGGGAATGAATCTTGATACTCCTTTCAATTCTGCGGTCAGATCCCTGTATGAAAGAACCAATTTACCGCTTTCTGCCAGATTTTCTGCCGCTATTCTTATTAGCCTGTTTACATCAGAGCTGGAGGTTAAATGGATCAAAGTATCACCCATGCATATTATTAATTCCGGCTTAATTTCTCCGGGATAGCCGTAATCTGTTATATCCCCGTTTACTGTTTTTACTTTGTTTGCTGTATTTTGTTTCAGCTCATTTAAGAGTTTTTCGCTTTGGTCAACGGCTGTTACATTGAAGCCCAGTTCGGTAAGTGCTGCTGATTGAATTCCGTGACCTGAGCCGAGATCTATGGCAAAATGAGTTGAAGAGGGTTTTATATTATTTTTGATGAAATACGAAAGTGTTTGGTTTACTCTTTCAGTGAAATCACCTGACATCCAGCCATAAAGCTCTGATAAATGGTTTTCGTAATGATTTTTAGCCGTGACCATAAGTGAGTTATTTTAATCCCTATCCCTGATATGCCACAGCATTTTAACATCGCTCATCATTGAGGCCAGGTGAGCAGGCTCAGGCGGTTTGGAATATTTGAACTCGTAAAACCCGTTCTTCTTCAATGCCTTAATCGAGGGAATATTATCTTCGCGGGTCTCAGCTATTACCGCCTTTACTTCGGGATGGGTGAAAGCCCAGTTAACCATCGCGCCAATTGCTTCAGTCATATAACCCTGTACTCTGAATTTGGGCTGAGTGGAATATCCTATTTCTATATAACCGTTCTCATCGGCTTTGCGCTTAAACCCGATATCGCCTGCAACCGTATCAGAAGCCTTTTCAACTATCACCCATATTGTAGCGAAGAGATAATTTTCCGGTTCCTCTTTCATCCAGTTTATCGTGTACTTTCTGATTGCATCCCTGTATTGAAGCGTCAATTCGCGCTCCGCGCGGCTTATGCCAAGTGAATCTTCAAGCCTGCTATCTAAGTGCGTGAACATTTCAACCTGTTCAAGCGTCAGCGGAATTAATCTCAGTCTTTCGGTTTCAAGTGTTTTCATCTGCTTGCTGAAAATGTTATTGTTTCAATGGCATCGCCTATCTGAATTTTATCAACAACATCAAATCCTTCAATAACCTTACCGAACATTGTATACCTGCCATCCAAATGCGGCTGCGGTGAGTGCGTTATAAAAAACTGGCTGCCTTCCGTATCCTTGCCGCTTGAAGCCATGCCTACTGTGTACTCACCAAACGGCAGGGAAGAGAACTCACTCCTAATTGAGTATCCCGGTCCGCCATAACCTGTTCCCGTCGGATCGCCGCCCTGTATTACAAAATTTGGCACTACACGGTGGAAAATGGTATTATTGTAATATCCTTTTTCAGAGAGCTTTACAAAATTCTGCACGGTGAAAGGCGCAACTGTGTGAGCCAGTTCAATCACAATGTTACCTTGATTTGTTTTTATAGTTGCAAATTTTTTCTGCTCAAGCTTTTCAAGGAATGCCCAGTCGAAATCAGTGCGGTATTTTGGGGCGGTGATTACATCGGATTTATCTTCACCTGTTATCTTTTGCAGAGCGTCGCTCGAAGCTTTGGCGATATCGTAATCACTGCTTTTTAAGTTAGCGGTCAAGATTTCCTTCGCGCCTTCAAACTTCATATTGCCCCATGCTTCAATATACATCAGCATTACGTCCTTATCTTTTGGCAATGCCAACGATTGCCAGTCAAATGTCATAATCTGGCAGGTTTCTGCGCGGTACTCAAGGTAAATGGAATCCTGCAGATTGGTTAAACATATATCAGTCAGCGGCGCGTCCTTTGATGAAGCGAACTCTGATAGTATGAGCCTGATAATGTTACGGTTTTCCTTATCCATTTTGTCGTCAAGCTCAGTAAGCGCGCTTACAAAAGCGCGGTACATTTTTGCAAGATCGTTTGAACCTATCATTGAGCCGTCTTTATTCGGGTGAATCTCGTTATACCTCATTACATCATTGCTTACATTTTCGCGAAGCTCCTTATAAACCAGCGGGTCGTCAAATGAGCCGAAGGCTCCCACAACCGCGGATTTTATATCGTAATTATCCGTTGAATTGAATATCGCGAACATATCAGCTTTAGCTTCATCCTTGAATATCTTTGCGTATGTTCTGATCGCCTCGGCTTTTATTTGCCAGTCAAACGCCTTGCCGGGAGTGGTGATAAATAGTATTTCCTGCTGAATTTTGCGCGCATAAGGATTCCGCGTATCAACTCCCGCAAAGATCTTGCCAAGCGCCTGCCAGCTTACGATTGATACATGTACCGAAGGATCTTTTACCGCATGATCAACCAAAGCATTAACTGTTTGTTCCAGCAGGGGAGAGTTTAAATCAATTTTGTAATTCCCCAGCGCATTAACTATGTTGACCTTCACCCGCCAATCATTTTCTTTGGCAAACGCATCTAAGAGAAACTCTATCGAAGAGGTATCCTGTGCTTTTCCCAGAGCAGAAAAAGCCCACATTCTCGAAATCGGATCAGGTGAAGTTGCGGAAATAACAAGTTCAGTGTTATATGCCAATAACGCGTCTTTATCGCCAATGCGGTTGAAAGCGAAAATTACATTACTGCGCACTGTGGAATCAGATGATTGTTCAAACAGTTCAGCAAGTTTCCTGAAACCCGCGCCATTCTTTATTTTCCGCATTCCAAATCTTGCAATTGCCATTGCAATAGCAGAACTGATCTGGCTATTGCCTGTTTGAATATCTGTTACCACTCTAAGATCGTTTTCTTTCCCGCTCTTACCTATACTGTTTACTATCTCGGCAATCAGCTGGGGGAGTAAATCATTCTTCTTTCCTGAAGCAATATTTAAAGCGTTCACAAGGTATTCATTACCTTCAGCCGTGTTTATTTGGCCCAATGCAAAAGAAAGCAACAAGGGTTTAAAGAGCGATGACTTTTCTTCTGTTATATCGTTTACGGAATGCACTAATGCTTCTCCCATATCTTTTGTTGTAACAACATCAGAAATGTTGGAGAGTGCCCATGCAGAAGCTTCTGCGATCGTGTTATCACTGTTGCTTAAGCTCTTTAAAAGCTCATTATCTTTACCAAGTGATCTTGTATCTTTCAATTCAAGTATATGTCTGAAATCCTTTGTGCCGGGCTGCGAAAAGACATTCATCGAGATGAAGAGTATCAGGAAAAAACCTGCAATGTTTAATGTTTTATAGCTGATAGCACACCCCTTTCGCTTGGCTCCCTTCCCTCTCAAGAGGGGGATCTGAATTATAATTCCCCTCTCAAGAGGGGTGGCTTCATCCCGAGTACTCGGGATGAAGACGGGGTGTGTCGAACCGATATTTTTCTTAGCTTGTAGGTTATTTTTTCTTGACATCACTTTTCTTTTTAGGTTCAGTTTTCTTTTTCTCAGTGGGTTTCTTAATATCAGTTTTTTTCTTTACATCAGTATTTTTCTTAGTGTCAGTTTTCTTATCAACTTTTTTCTTCTCGTTCTGTTTCTTTTCAAGTAGTTTTTTCTCAGTTAACTTTTTCTGCTGGTCTTCCTTCAGTTTTTCTATCTTTTCCTGTTTCTCAAGCTCCGCCTTTTCGAATTTTTCTTTCCTGGCCGAAAACTCCGCGAAATTATAGAACTTATATCCAAGTCTTTTTAATTTCAGCACTTCATCATAAAAAATCCCGAATTCATCTTTATTTACTTTTATAGAGGTTACTATACTTTTGGAAAGATTGCCTTTGCTCTTTAAATTACCTGCTAATATAGTGAACTTATCTTTTGATTCCTCTTCGGCCTTGTTGTAAAGTACAGCCAGCTCATTATCATGAATAACTTTGATCTTAAATGAAGAAAGATCGTTTGCCACTGCGTTTACAAATGCCGGGTTTATATCATTATCTTTTTTAGTCAATATAACTGTGGTTACAGTGGGGAAGTCCACACTGAAGCTCTTCACTCTTTCACGAATTGCCTTTTCATCCATTGAAGCGGTAAAATCAGTTTCATAATTATCCCTGCCGCCAACAGTCAGATTGATGATCACATCCTTTTTATGGTGAAGCAGTTTGTTCTGCAGGTCAATTTCATCAAGATTCCGGGGGAAAACAAAGCTGAACTCACTCTTGTTTATCAGTAATTTGTCAACATCTTCCGGGTCATATTCTGCTATATTATTTATTATCACGCAGACTATCGCGCTTTCACGGTGAACCTTTTCGGAGTGAACAATATTTATCTTAGCAAGTGGCAGTTTGCTTTTGGCGGTATCACTGTACATAACGCTTATCACTACATCTTTTGTAATAATATCCTCGTTTACCGCTGTTACAAGTCCGTAGTTTTTAAAGTAAGAACTCAGCTCAGCGTTCACCTCAATTGAAGAAAGTTCATTGGGTATAAGTACAGTTTTTGTGAAGAGTTCCGTCTGGCCGGATTCATTTTTTACAGACTTTTTTTGTGATTTCTCATTGTCTGAATTGGATATCCAGTCATTTTTAATGCCGAAAATTCCTAACACAGAATCTACCCCCGTTGAAAGTATGCTCTTTAACTGCTCATTGGATAAGTTTTCGGCTGTTATATCCGTAAAGTTACCAGATATGGATGTTTGGCTATCGGTACCCGGAGGGCTTTCATTTAGAAGGTATTTTGATGCTAAAAGCGAAGCTGTTACAACAAGAAGTGCTGCAATTACTATCACTTTGTTACGGAACGATTTAAAGAATTCTTTTATTTTAGATATTATCACTATAATTAACTGAAATTACTACTTTTTAAATACAAATATGGCAGTTTTATATGACTAAAAATATTTATATTTTGTCATTAATACTACATAATTTTCAGTCTTAAACTCAATCTAAAGGAGATTTTCATTATGGAACCAATTCCTGTAATGCAGGATGCTTATACCGGAACCCAGGACCACGCCAGGACATTTATACTTAAGGTATATATGTGGATGTCGCTGGGCCTGTTCATCACGGCGGGTGTTTCTATTTCGCCGTTTCTGGTACTTTCTGAAACTCAGTACATTAACCTGATCTCAGAATATATTTTCGTATTTTACGGATTATTAATAGTTGAATTCCTTATTGTACTGGGGTTATCTTTCCTCATTAACAAAATGCCTGCTATTCTTGGTTTGGCGGCATTTTTGTTCTATTCGCTGCTGAACGGGATAACGCTTTCTCCAATTTTCATCATATATACGGGCGCATCAATATTTTCAACTTTCCTTATTTGCGCAATGATGTTTGGCGGAACAAGTATCCTTGGTTTTATCACAAAAATGGATCTCACGAAATTCGGCGGATACTTAACTATGGCTCTGATCGGTCTTATTGTGGCCATGGTCGTAAATATATTTCTTAACAGCAGCATGATGAGCTGGATAATTTCATTCGTTGGTGTGCTGCTTTTTGTTGGATTGACTGCATATGATACACAGAAGATCAAAAATATGGCCGGCTCTATAGATTCAGCTTCCGAAGACGGAAAAAAGGCATCTATTATGGGAGCGCTGACATTATATCTCGATTTCATAAACCTGTTCCTTTTCTTACTAAGATTGCTCGGTAAAAGAAACTAATTAATTAACTATATATTTAAATGATAAAAAACATAAAATTACTGCTTATCCTGTTGTTTTTCGCGGCGGCGCAGGGTTACTCTCAGGTAACCTTTGTGAACGCTTTTACTAACCTTTCTTTTTCCAGCCCTATATTTTTAACTCATGCAGGTGACGGAACGAACCGGATTTTTGTCGTGCAGCAGCGCGGCCTGATAAAGGTTTTCCCGAATGATTCCATGACTTCTTCCGCAAGCGTGCAGAACTTCATTGATGTGTCAAATCTTGTAAATCAATCGGGTAACGAGCGTGGACTTTTGGGATTGGCTTTCCATCCCAACTATTCTTCAAACAGGTATTTTTTTATCTACTATACACGCTCCAGCGATGGCGCGTTAAGGATATCCCGCTTCACAACTCAATCCGGAAATCCGAATAAAGCTGACTCTTTGAGTGAGCTTAACATGCTTACCATTGCTCACCCAACTTATACTAATCATAATGGCGGATGCCTGATGTTTGGCTCTGATGGTTATTTGTATGTGGGGACCGGTGATGGCGGCTCAGGCGGCGACCCCGGCAACAACGCGCAGAATGTAAACAGTCTGCTGGGTAAAATTTTGAGAATTGACGTAAACACCCCAAATGGCGGAAACAATTACAGCATACCTCCATCCAATCCGTTTGCAGGAGGCGGCGGAGCGCCGGAGATATACGCTACCGGTATGAGAAACCCATGGAGATTCTCACAGGATCCGGTAACAGGTACTATCTATTGCGGTGATGTTGGCCAGGATGCCGTTGAAGAAGTTGATACACTTGCGGTCGGTAAAAATTACGGTTGGAGATGTTACGAAGGAAACAGTCCCTACAATACAACCGGATGCCAGCCAATCGGGACTTATACTTTCCCCATTGCCACATACCCCAACTCAGGTTCAGATATATCTATCACCGGGGGGTATGTTTACCGCGGCGCAAGAGTGCCATGGCTTGTTGGAAGATATATTTACGCCGATTACGGCAGCAGAAAAGTTTGGAAGTTATTACTTAGCGGTGGCGTAGTAAGCGATAATTCGGTTATTGGTAACGCACCGCAGGGTGTTCCTTCATTTGGCGTTGATCAGAATAATGAGTTATATATAGTAGGCTCAAGCGGTACCATTTATAAACTGCAGGATGCGTTAATTGGAATTAACGGAAACTCCAATGAACTGCCGGCCGGATTTTCGCTGGAGCAGAATTATCCAAATCCGTTTAATCCTGCAACAAACATATTTTACAATGTCGGTGAAGCCGCTGTTGTTAATATTGCTATATATGATATGACCGGCAAAGAAGTGAGCGTATTGCTGAATGAAACTAAATCAGCCGGCAGGTATTCCATTGAATGGAATGCGCTTAATATGCCAAGCGGTGTTTACTTCTACAAAATGACAATTAACGGAAGCCAGTCAATTGAAAAGAAAATGGTTCTAGTAAAATAATTATTTAACCCAATTCATCCGATGACTTTAAGTCATCGGATGAATTATTAATATTAATTTAGTAGTCATATACAACTACTAATCAATAAGCGTTCAATTCCATTGAACGCTTTTTTTATTAAAGATTAATTGGTATTTTGAGCTGTTAATAAAAGTATAATGAAAAAAATATATATATCGTTAATTCTACTGTTCGTTAACTTCATTGTTATTTCCCAGGCATATAATACTGATACAATAGTTAGCGGACTTCCAAAGCCGGTTTCCTTTGCATTCATGCCGGAGAATAAATTTATTATTTCAATCAAAGATAGCACTGTTAGGGTATACAATACTAACGGAACTTTTCTTAAAACATTCTGGAATTTCAGTGACTCTCTTTATGCAGCGGGACAGGAAAGCGGAGTGCTGGGTGTTTGCATTGACCCCAATTTTAGCTCTAATCATTATGTCTATGTCTACTATACACATTTAACACCTGCTTCTATAAGGGTTGTGCGTTTTACTGAAATCAATAACTCAGGAAGCAGCCCGGTTACAATACTGAATATCACCCAGTCACAATCAGGGATACACTACGGAGGCAACATGCACTTCGGCTCCGATAACAAACTTTATATTTCAGTCGGAACCGGCAGCGTTAATAATGATGCCCAGCTCTTAACTTCACCCAGGGGCAAACTGCTGCGAATAAACAGCAACGGTAGCATTCCATCGGATAATCCGTTTTATGATGACGGAAATCCATTAACAGGCAGAGATGACAGAATATGGGTTAGGGGCTTGAGGAACAGTTTCGACTTTGCATTCAGCCCTTTCAATGACTCACTGTACGCCACTGAAAATGGCAGTTCAATTGATGAGATAAACTACATCAGGAAAGGGGAAAACTATGGCTGGCCTGTTTGCCAGGGATATTGCTCACCTTATATAGATTCTCTTCGTCAGCCCATGTTTGCTTTAAATGGTTATGTACCCACCGGAATAACAGTTTATAATGGCTCAGCGTTTCCAACTCTTTCAGGTAAAGTGATCTTCGGCAGTTACAGTTTCCAGTCCTTATATACAGCCACATTAAATTCAGCGCTTGATTCAATTGAGTATATTACCCCTTGGGCGGGTACCGGCAGGGTAGTCTCTATCACCCAGGGCGGCGATGGCAATATTTATGTTCTCAATTATGGTTTTACAAACGAAGGTTTTCTCTCAAGAATTAAACCGTTTGAAACCGGGTTGTTATTGAATGAAACACCTGCAAGTTTTAGGTTATACCAAAACTATCCAAATCCTTTCAATCCGGTAACCGGAATTAAATATGAAATTTCGCGAAAAAGTTTTGTAAGTCTGAAAATATTTAATGTTCTTGGAATAGAAGTAGCAGTACTCTTAAACGAACCTAAACAACCCGGCAGCTATGAGGTTTCGTGGGATGCTTCAAACTTCCCGAGCGGTGTTTATTTTTATGAAATAAGTACAGGAGATTTCACAGAACGAAAGAAAATGATTTTATTAAAATAACATTCCTCAAATGACTCCGTCATCCGGTGAATTAGTATTCCTGGCCTTTGTAGTCACAACCAGCTACTAATCAAAATGCGTTTCTTTAGGCTCAACGCTTTGTTAATTGAACAAATCTTATTAACTTGCACGAACTTTAACTATAAAATAAATAAGGATCATGCTAGTGCGATCATTCATTTTTATACTTCTTCTCCTTCCTTCAGCTTTCTATTCACAAAACTGGATACCTTTAGGCAGCGGCACAAACGGCCAGGTTACCGCGTTAACGGTCTATAATGGTGAGCTTATTGCCGGCGGCAGTTTTACAACTGCCGGTGGAGTGCCTGCGAACAATATCGCAAAATGGAACGGTACCTCATGGTCACCTTTAGGTTCAGGAATTATAGGTAATGTTAAAGCATTGATTGTTTATAATAATGAACTTATTGCAGGGGGGCATTTTTTTACTGCCGGTGGTGTTGGAGCAAATTGTATTGCCAAATGGAACGGCAGCGTATGGTCACCCTTAGGATCAGGCATGAATTATTACGTCACCAGTTTTTCTGTACACAACAGCGATCTGGTTGCCGGCGGATTTTTTACTATTGCAGGCGGTATTCCTGCCAGCGCGATTGCACGCTGGAATGGAAACTCCTGGAGCGCTTACGGTAATGGTTTACCATATATTGTAAATGGTGTTGCAAGTATCAACGACTCCCTTTTCCTCGGTGGAAACTTCTTTCAAACATATAGAAATACCGGCAAATGGACAGGTGCTGAGTGGGTTCCTATCGCCGGTGGATGTAACGGTGCAGTTCATTGTATGATAAAATTCGGATCTGATCTGATTGCTGGCGGTGTTTTTAGCGGAGCCGGTTCATCTGTAGTAAATTGCATTGCCAGATGGAACGGTACCTCCTGGTCACCGCTTGGTTCCGGGATGAATCAATATATAAACTGCCTTACGGCAACCGACTCCTTTTTTATTGCCGGGGGTATTTTTACAACAGCTGGCGGTACGCCGGCAAACAGAATTGCAAAATGGAAAAACACCTGGCAGGCAATGGGTGAAGGATTTAATAATGAAGTATTTGCTCTCACTGTTTATGCAGGTGAGGTAATTGCAGGAGGCCAATTTACAAGATCGGGTTCGACGGATATTAGTTTCATTGGACGTTTCAGTGAATTAACTCCAGTCGAGCCTGTAAGCAGCAATATCCCTGAAAAATTTTGCCTGTACCAAAATTATCCCAATCCCTTTAACCCGGTTACGAAAATTAAATTTGATCTTCCAGGTAAAAATTATACTATGCTTAAAATAATGGATGCTGCCGGCAGAGAGATAAATACTGTGATCAGCGGAGAACTTAATCCGGGTACCTATGAAATCTTATGGGGATCTGAAAAGTACTCCAGCGGAATTTATTTCGTTAAGATTATATCAGGTAGTTTTACTGATACTAAAAAAATGATCCTGTTGAAGTAAATGAATAAATTATTGGTTTTATTAAAATTGAAATCTTAAAGTAAATCCATAAGAAATGAGAGCTATAAAATTAATTTTAGTTGCATTATTTATAATTCCCTGCGGTTTAACTAACAGCCAGAATTATCTGACAGAAAATGTGGTTACCGGGCTTACTCAGCCTGTTTGTTTTGCTTTTCTTCCCGGCAGCAATATAATTGTAACTCAAAAAACCGGACTGGCAAAAATTTATAACATTAATAACACATTTGTCTCAAATTTCTGGAGTTTTACTGATTCGGTTAACTCCTCGAGTGAAAAGGGTTTGTTAGGTGTTGTTCTTGATCCTGATTTCCAAAGTAACAGGTATATTTACTTTTATTATATTACATCTTCCAACAGGTACAGAATAGTCCGTCTGAAAGAGAATAATAATCTTGGTACGGAACCATTTTATGTTTTTGATGAGCCTAATTCAACTGGCAGCGTTCACGTAGCCGGTAATATGAGGTTCGGAAAAGATAATAAACTATATGTATCTATTGGTGATAACGGTACAAGCTCAAATGCTCAGTCACTTACAACATTTAAAGGTAAGATCTTACGCATTAATTCAAACGGAACAATACCAAATGATAATCCTTTTTTCGATGACGGGAATCCTTACACTGCTAACGATGACAGAATATGGGCTTATGGGTTGAGAAACAGTTTTGATCTTTGTTTTAGTCCCGCAAACGACTCACTTTATGCCAGCGAAAATATGGTTGGTAATCCAGATGAGATAAATTTCATTCGTAAAGGAAAGAACTATGGTTGGCCAATTTGTTCGGGATATTGTTTCCCGTATAATCCATTGTATAAAGAACCGATTGGTATCCTGCCCGGTAATGATAATGCCAATTATGCCCCGGCCGGAATCATTATCTATAACGGCTCCCAAATGCCTGAGTTAAATAATAAACTTCTTGTAATCGGAATGGGGGCTGGCCAGATCTACCGCGGACTTGTAAAATGTGAGCTTGGAAATGCGCCACTATATGATACAATTACTTCAAAAACTATCCTTCTCGATCTAACCGGTACAACCCTGCTGCAAGGCAGTGACGGATATTTGTATATTTGCCGTTTAACACAGGGAACAATAGTTAGACTGGTGCATGATCTTACAGGCATAAGCAATAACAACATACCGGTAGATTTTTCACTTTCCCAAAACTACCCAAATCCATTTAATCCGATTACAAATATTAAGTACGAAATTCCCAAAAGCGGATTTGTTACATTAAAGATATGTAATGTACTTGGAATAGAAATAAGTACACTGGTCAACGAAACCAGGCAGCAGGGCTCTCATGAGGTTACGTGGGATGCATCTGACTTTCCAAGCGGTGTTTATTTTTATGAGCTGAGTGCGGGTGAATTTACAGAAAGAAAGAAAATGGTATTGGTGAAATAAATTTTTGTCGTTCCTGCGGAAGCAGGAATCTTCTGTTTTAATGTTTAAAACCGCCTGCCGTATTTATGGCAGGCTTTTTATTTTTATGTTGGGTATATTTGTAGATTATTATGGAAAAAACAGGAAAATACAAGAGAATTCTGGTCACTTCTGCGCTTACCTATGCTAATGGTGATACGCATTTAGGACACATAGCAGGCTCAATACTGCCTGCTGATATGTTTGTAAGGTATTCAAGATTAGCAGGATACGATGTGATATATGTTTGCGGCTCAGATGAGTACGGTACTGCCATTGAAATGTCTGCCATAAAAGAAGGTATTTCACCGCAGGAAATTGTAGATAAATACCATTTTGCCAATAAAAAGGCTTATGAACAGCTCGGCATGTCTTTTGATATTTATTCCAGAACATCAACTGATACGCACAAGAAAACAGCACAGGATTTCTTTACCAATCTTTACAACAAGGACCTGCTCTACCAGAAAACGGAAAAGCAGCTCTATTCAGAAAAGGAACAAAGATTTTTAGCCGATAGGTTCGTGATCGGTACATGTCCCGTTTGCGGCTTTGAAGAAGCGCGCGGAGATGAATGCGAAAACTGCGGCAGTGCGCTCTCACCCCTTGAACTCAAAAACCCAAGATCCACAATAACAGGTGATACACCTGTTGTGAAGGAATCTACTCATTTTTACTTTCCTCTTTCAAAATTTCAGCCTAAACTGGAAGAGTGGATAAACTCAAAAACCGACTGGAAGCCTAATGTTGTAAACTACTGCAAAGGGTGGTTCAAAACAGGTTTACAGGATAGGGCCATAACCCGCGACCTGGCCTGGGGTGTGCCCCTGCCAATGGAGGGATTTGACGGAAAAGTCATATATGTTTGGTTCGAAGCGCCGATGGGATATATTTCTATTACTAAGGAATTGTTCGCATCTCAGGGAAATGAAGGAAAGTACCTTGAGTACTGGGGAAGCGAAGATACAAAGCTTGTTCATTTTCTTGGGAAAGATAATATCATATTCCACGCGATATTTTTTCCTGCTATGTTAATGGCTCACGGAGATCTTGTTCTTGCGGAAAATGTCCCCGCAAATGAATTCATGAATCTTGAAGGATCCAAGCAGTCCAAAAGCAAGGGTCACGCCATTTATGTTAAGGATGTAATTGAAAAGTATAACCCTGATTCCATCAGGTACGCCATAGCAAGCAATATGCCTGAAAATAAGGATACTGATTTTTATTGGTCAGACCTGCAGGCAAAAAATAACAATGAGCTGGGCTCAATTCTTGGCAACTTTGTGAACCGTACCTTTGTTTTTGCTGAAAAGTACTTTGATGCGGCCGTTCCTGGAGCAGGCGAATACAAAGAAATTGATATAAATATCATAAATAGCATAAAATCATATACATCAAGTATTGCATCTTATTATGAAAATTACAAATTTAAGGATGCGGTGAGTGAAACAATGAACCTTGTCCGGGATGCCAACAAGTACTTCAACGATACTGAGCCGTGGAAAGTCATAAAAGAGGATAAAGCAAGGTGCGGTACTATTATCAATACATGCCTGCAGCTATGCAGAACTTTTGCTGTACTTTTCAATCCGGTTTTACCGTTCACTTCTGAGAAGTTATACAGAATGCTTAATATTCCTGCTGAAGGAAACACATGGGATAACGCCTCTGAACTTAAGCTTTCCGGCGGCCATAAGCTGAACAAACCGGAAATTCTTTTCGCGAGGATAGAAGATACCGAAATAGAACACTGATACTAGAGTCAAAAGGCAAAAATTAAAAGTCAAAAGAATTAACAATTAACAGTTAACAATAAAAGAGAATAGATTTAATAATAAAACTGATATTTAATGAACGATAATTATTCATATACATTCGGCAAAAAGGTTTACGATTTAAGCGCCAGAACCCATGTCATGGGAGTGATAAATGTTACCCCGGATTCATTCAGTGATGGCGGTAAATTTATGGATCCCAAATCGGCAATTGCGCATGGTAAAGAAATGGAATCACTCGGAGTTGATTTCATCGAAGTGGGCGGAGCTTCAACCAGGCCCGGCGCGGAAGAAGTTTCTGCCGCTGAAGAACTGAAGAGAGTTATTCCCGTTATAAACGCTCTTGCCAAAGAGGTAAATATTCCAATAAGTGTTGATACATACCGCGCCGAAGTTGCCGATGAAGCCCTCAAAGCAGGTGCTTTGATAGTTAACGATATCAGCGCTTTCGGTTTCGATAGCGCGATGGCTGAAACTATAGCCAAACATAACGCATCTGCGGTTGCAATGCATATTAAAGGAACGCCCAAAGATATGCAGAATGACCCGCAGTACGATGACCTGATGGCTGAAGTAATTACATACTTCGAAAATGTTGCATGGAAAGCCAATGTGGCCGGTATAAAACAGGTTATCATCGATCCGGGTATCGGGTTTGGCAAAACTGTAGAACATAACCTGCAGATCATTAAAAATCTGAATGATCTCAAAAGACTTGATACGCCGATCATGATAGGTGTTTCAAGGAAAAGTATGATCGCAAAGATCCTTAACAACGAAGAAGTTAACGATAGGCACGAAGGCACTATTACATTAAATACAATTGCCGTGCTCAACGGCGCGCATATCATTCGGGTTCACGATGTCAAAGAAGGCGTCAGAACTGCAAGGGTTATTGACGCGTACCGTAAAGCATAAAAATTTCTCAGTTTCATCAAAGCCCATTGAAGAACTTTCAATGGGCTTTTTTTGTATCTCATTTCACCTTTGCAGGTTAATACCGTAAATCTGTCATTTTCATATTTATAACCAAACAAGCTAGAATCAACTATTGCTAAATGAAACATTATGCATTATGTTTACAATTATCAGTTAGTAGTATTCGTTACCATAGATAGTAATTATCAGTAACTAAAAAGCAGTATATAAATTTCTTTATAGGGGGAGAAATTTTATGAAAAAATCTACGATCTTCATTCTCGTCTTCTTTATTTTAGCATGTGTTAAGCTTTATTCTCAGCCTTATGGTTGGTTCTCGCAATCAAGCGGAACAAGCAATAACCTGAACGGAGTTTATTTTGCCAGCGCGAGCACCGGTATAATAGTAGGGCAGTCTGGTACTATCCTGCGTACAACCAATGGCGGCACAAACTGGGCTACAGTAACAAGCGGTACAAACGTGCACTTGTTCGCGGTTCATTTTATTAACGGGAATACCGGCTGGGTAGTGGGTGATGTTGGGGTTATCCTGCGCACAACCAATGGCGGTTCAAGCTGGGGCAATCAGCCAACCGGCGTTGGCTACCAGCTGCGCTCAGTTAGTTTTATTAATTCCACCACGGGATTTGCAGCAGGCTGGTATGGTACATTCCTCAGAACAACCAACAGCGGTACAAACTGGGTATCATATTCAACGGGTTTAACTTCTAATTTAACAAGTGTTAGTTTTGCAGATGCAAACAACGGATTCGCAGCAGGTCAGTTCGGAAAAATTATCAGAACTACCAATGGCGGCGTTAACTGGACTCAAATCACAAGTGGTACAACATCACAAATAGAAAAAGTGAATTTTACTGCAATAAGTGAAGCAGTGATAATTGGCGAAGGCGGTTTCATCCGCAAATCAACTAACCTCGGGAATAACTGGGTAGTACAATCAAGCGGAACAAGCAATTGGTTAATGGCTAATTCAGTAAAGAATCAGAACTTCTATGTACTTGTAGGAGATTACGGAACTGTGCGTAAGACTTCAAACGGAGGAACAAACTGGTACAGTCAAACCAGCAATACTTCAAGCATGCTTACCGCGGTTTCTTTTGTAGATACAAGCATCGGATGGGCAGTTGGTATTAATGGCACAATCATAAAAACAACAACAGGCGGATGGCTGCTTCCCGGCGCGGCTTCACTCAGCGCGCCAGCGAACAACGCGACCTGTTTCAGCACTACAGGTTTACTCGATTGGTCGGATGTTTTTCCGCCGCTTTGCAACTACAGGTTGAATATTGCTACCGACCAGAACTTCACAAACATAATATACAACGTAGCGGGTATAAATGCATCACAGTATGTTATGCCTCCGGGTGTTTTGCAGTACAACACCCAGTACTACTGGCGCGTTAAAGCTACAAACCAGGTGGGTGAAAGCGCCAGCTGGTCAAGTGTCCGTAATTTCAGAACGGCGCTGCCGGATGTTTATGCTCCAACTCTGCTTCTGCCTGCTAACAATTCAACTGTCAATATAACACCGCAGCTTTCATGGGATTCTATTGCTATCGCTTCATCTTACCGGGTCAGGATTGCAACTGATACAGGTTTCACAAATCTTGTGCTTGATTCAAACAACATAACAAGAACTCAAATTACAGTTCCTGCAGGCAGACTTCAGCCAAACACTAAATATTACTGGAAGGTACTTTCTTCAAATGTTTGTATGTCAAGTCTCTACAGCGGCAGGTGGAGCTTCACAACAGCTATCACAGGTTTAAGCAATAATACCTCAGAGCTTCCGGTTGAATTCAGGTTGTATAATAATTATCCAAACCCGTTCAATCCTTCAACACTCATTTCATTTGATATACCGAAAGCCTCAAAAGTAAGGCTAACAGTTTTCAACCTGCTGGGTGAGGTTGTTTCGCAGGGTGTGAATGAAGAATTATCAGCCGGAAAATACTCATATTCTTTCAATGGGAGTGATCTCAGCAGCGGTTTGTACATATACAGACTTGAAGCGCTGAGCACTGAAGGCGAAAATTATGTAAAAACATTCAAAATGGTTCTGATAAAATAACAGTTTTCTAAAACCTGCCTGCCAAAAGCGGGGAACAATGCTTTTCAGGTTGAGGAAATGTGAGTCTTGAAGAAAAAGAAAATAATATTAATTGTATCATAAACTAACAGGGGGAAAGAAATGAAAACGATACTAAAAATAGCAGTACTTTCTGTGCTGTTCATTACATCAGTTTCATTTGGTCAGTTGGTTACAAAAGTATTACAATATAACGGTCCCGGCAATCAGGTTGATAAATGTGCCGGTATTACCCAGGATAATTTCGGGTATGTGTACGCAACCGGAGTAAGCTGGGGCTCAAACAGTACCAAGGAGGATTACGCCACCATAAAATTTGGCGAAGATGGTGATTTTATCTGGGCTGTAAGATATGACGGACCGGGTCATAACATAGACCAGGCAACAGCCATTACGATTGATAATGCAGGTAATGTTTATGTTACCGGGTGGAGCCGCTCAGGCAGCGACTATGGCAGCGAAGACTACTGCACTATCAAATACAATAACAACGGCCAGCAATTGTGGGTCGCCCGGTATGATGGGGCAGTTGGTGGTGCCGATTGCTACTACTATGACTATGCAAACGCTATAGTTGTTGATAATGCAGGCAATGTTTACGTAACAGGCGAAAGCTGGGGAAATGATGATCTCAATGGTGATTACCTTACCGTAAAATATAACGCAAACGGTGTTTTGCAATGGGCTAAAAGATACAACGGACCATCAAGCAAAAATGATAAAGCTCTTTCTATAGGGCTGGATGCAAACAACAATGTTTACGTAACAGGAGGCAGCGAGCAGCAGGGTAAAGGGTATGATTACCTGACCGTTAAGTATAATCCTTCAGGTCAGCAGCAATGGGCATCAAGGTATGATGGACCGGGTTACCTGAATGATATTGCAAAAGAACTCAAAGTTGATGGTACGGGCAATGTATTTGTCACAGGTTCCTCGCACGGCGGTAATTCTAAGCTTGATTACGCAACAATCAGATACAATACATCAGGTCAGCAGCAATGGCTTAAAAGATATACCAATTCACCTATTAACGATACCGATGCCGCAACAGGAATTGATCTCGATATCTACGGTCATGTTTATGTTACAGGCTACAGCAAATCATCAGGTGCCGCAAGTT
Source organism: Ignavibacteria bacterium UBA2360 (assembly GCA_002344125.1). Taxonomy (GTDB): domain Bacteria; phylum Bacteroidota; class Ignavibacteria; order Tepidaquicellales; family OLB5; genus OLB5. Next base: position 88,562 of record DDTQ01000004.1, read on the forward strand.
ATGATTTTGTTACAATAAAGTATAACGGACCCACAGGTAACCAGGAGTGGCTCAAAAGAAATGATGGCGGCCTTTCTGATAAAGCGTGGGATATTAAGGTGATCAACAAAACCTGTATTGCTGCAGGAGATGTACCATGCTGGGATGTTTTTGTTTATGTAACAGGTGAAAGTTTCAAAACTGGTCAACAGAATGATTTTCTCACCTATGGTTACGGTGAAAGCGGCAATCAGAGATGGGAATCAAGATTCAACGGACCCACAAACGGAAGTGACGCCGCTTACAGCATAGCGGTAAAACCAAGTTACCCGGTTATTTATGCCGGAGGCGTGTTTGCCAATGATTATGGTGTAATTGGTATTACAGAGCTTTCCAGGAATGGTTCAGCTGATTTCACGGGACTTTCTACAAACTATCCAAACCCGTTTAATCCTTCTACAAATATCAGCTACAATTTAGCCAAAGAATCATTTGTGAAGATCAGTGTATATGACTTGCTTGGCAGAACTGTTGCTGAGCTGGTTAACGGAAAAAAACCTGAAGGCGTGCATTCGGTTACTTTTGACGCTTCAAATCTGAATAGCGGTGTCTACTTCTATAGGGTTGAAACTGATTATGCTTCGGAAACTAAAAAAATAGTACTGATAAAATAATCCAACATTAAAATACCTCCGATTGAATTTTCCCGTAAATAGCCGGGAAAGCTCTTCGAATAAGGCGTTACCTGCAAAAGTAACGCCTTTATAATTTGGGTATGTACTATTTCTTAAGTATCTGTTTAAGCATTCCGTTCATACCCGAAAAGAAATAACCGTTAGGCTCTTCGGCCAGTTTTCTATTGGCTTCATTCTGCGCGGCTAAAGGTGAATTTTTAACTTCACTGTTAAATTGCGGCATATTGAACAGGGCAGTGTAAGGATTAAAAACTGTATAGGCGTATTTGTTTATCACTTCTGCATTTTCAGGCGTCCGTTTTAGAAAAAGGAACGAAAGATCATCAAAATAAACCAACACCCAATCTTTATTGTGAAAGAGGAATTCAGTGATATTTTGCTTTATCGTGTTCGGAAAGCGCGTAAGCATTGGTTCGAAAAATATAACCTGGTTGATGCCGTATTTTTCAATCTTAGCTTCAAAACCGGGCTGCATCTTTAAAATTGAATTATACTCGTTATACAGCTCATCGCTCAGATTGCGGCTATCAATAAATATCTTCTGATCCGGCTTTTCCCATTTCATGTAACCGCCTGTATCAAAATTGTTAAACGGTATGCCCTGAATGTTGTTATCTTTAGTAAACTTATAAAGTCCCAGGGGAAAGTACCTGTTGCTTATTCCTAATCCTGCTTCCCTGTTATACTGGATTGAAATGTAAAATTCATCCCTCTGAAACTGCACCGCCAGATATGAAAACAACAGAATTAAAACAATCTTTACAGGATTTCCTTGAATGATCTTTCGTAATGAAGTGTTATGAAGGTTTTGCATCAGGATTCCCGTACAAATAACGAGTAACGGTGTTACTATCAATTCAAAATCAGCTGTAAATCTGATTGCGGTAACTGAATACACTCCGAAAAACAAGGTCAGCAGAGCAAACAATAGATCTTTTTTCTTATATGCGTAATACAAAACTATGAGTGAAGCGAATAATATTACTTTATAAAGCGTAATTACAAAGGTTGGGTTAATCTTATCACTGAACGGACTTAGCCATTCAGCAATGTTTTCAAGCATTTTCATGTTTGTATGCTGGTAAACATAAACGTATGTGTTGTAGCCGTGCGGATTCAGTAATAAAACCAGCGCTGATACAGCGAAAAGTATTGCAAGCTTTTTTAGGCTATCAACCGATATTGCTGTTTGATCTCTGCTTCCGGATTTACCGGGGAATCTGTATGTAAAAAATTCAGAAAGCAGGAATAAAAAAAGTACAATTAAACCGGTAATGACTCCGGGATGCATATTGCCCCACAATAAAAAGAGAACCGGAAGAGCATACAATCTTTTGAAATATTTATCCCGGTTAATGTAACGGTAACTTAACAGTAAATATAATAGCAGAGTCAGAAACAAATAGGTGAATAAATGCGGACGGGGTGAATACCTGTTAAATAAACCTATCAGAAGCAGGAATGAAAACAGCAGGGATATTGAAGTATTAACTTTGAACTTATCAAACAACCTGAAAAGTATAATAAATATAAAACAAAAGATCAGCGATCTGAAAACATATACTCCTGTATAACCTGAAAGTTGGTATAATTTATAAAACAAGAGGTCAGAACCCCATTCAAAGGTTATCCATCTTGTATCAGGCGAAGTATAACCGAATACATCTCTATCAGGCACATATCCGTTTTCACTTATAAATTTTCCGGTTGAAAGATGCCAGAAAAAATCATCATCTTCTATCTTATGTGAAGTCACCGAAAAAATCAGTATCATGAAAACAAAATAGGAGCCCCACAAAAGGTATTTGTTTTCAATTTCGGGTAATATTGAAGCGTTCTTACTCTTCTTTGATGTTGCTTTCGATGCCAAGTGTGGTTTATTTGTTAATGTAAATTAATAATTTAAACAACAAAATAAAACCAATTTAGCTAATTTAGATTTTACTGATACACCTTAAATTTACTTCCGGGTAACGCCTTTAATTTTGGCATTATTCTGCTACTTTAAAATTTAATTAATTTTTCTTATATTTGTTAGATTTTCTACAAAATTTGGGCAAAACAAGGGATTTTTAGCGGATATTATGGCTATTAAGATCAATATTGGTTCTTTAAACGATGGTTCGCAGGTTCTTGAGTTAAAAAGTGATGAAAAAGAGTTAGGGATCGAAGAAGGTTTTCTTAAAGAACCTGTTTCCATTAAACTTGAGCTTTTTAAAACTACCCACCAGCTTGATCTGAAAGCTGAGATCAGCGGAATAATTTTCCTTGAGTGCGATAGGTGTCTGGATAGATTTGAACAGAAGTTCAGCACTTCTTTTCAGTTGGTCTTTGTTCAGCAAACTCACAGAGAAGAAGCATTCAGCGAAGATGATATCAGGTCTTACAGCAGCCACATGAAATCCGTTGATATCACAACGGATATCCGGGAAGCTGTGATACTTACGGTTCCTATGCGGAAGATCCCCGAAGAAAAGCCTGATGGCTCATGTTCATGGTGCGGAAGAACTAAGGAATTCTGGAAAGATATCCTTTCAGAAAAAGATGATGATAATGATAATGATTAGCTTGTTGTTTCTGGTTACAGCTTATAAAAAGAAAAATTAATAATTAAGAAATAGAATAATATAAAGGTGATATAATGCCAAATCCAAAGCGCAAACATTCAAAGCAGCGGAGCAGGAAGAGAAGAACACATTACAAGGCTAGTGCTCCCAGCACAATGTCATGTCCTAACTGCGGTGAAACAAAGCTTATGCACAGGGTTTGTCCGGGCTGCGGTTTCTACGATGGACGTTCAATAGTAATTCCCAAAAAATAAATTTAATTAAACCGGTAAATTGAGCAAAGGGGCAAAGGATAAAGTCACCATTTCCCTGGATGCAATGGGTGGAGATAATGCTCCTGTAAACGAAGTTGCAGGAGCCGTTGAAACCGTACGCACCAACGAGGGTATTAATATTACATTAGTTGGCAAAGCCGCGTTAATTGAGCAGGAACTCAAAAAACACACTTACGATAGCGCTAGAATAAATATTCATAACGCAGAAGATGTTATCGGTATGGATGAAAGTCCGACTGAAGCAATCCGCAAAAAACCTGATTCATCTCTGATATCGGGTCTTAAACTCTGCAAGTCAGGTGAAGCTGATGGCTTTATCAGCGCGGGAAATACCGGCGCCGTTATGGCCGCTTCGCTGTTTACACTGGGGCGTATTGCGAATGTTTCCAGACCCACGATAGGCTCAAGATTCCCCACCGAGCGCGGAATAACAATGGTTTTTGATGTTGGCGCAAATGTTGATTGCAAGCCCATACAACTGCTCCAGTTCGCCGTTATGGGTTCTGTGTTCGCCAATCATATTTACGGGGTAAATGATCCCAAAATTGGGCTGCTAAGTGTTGGCGAAGAAAAATCCAAAGGTGACGCGGTCACCGTTGAAACCTATGAACTCCTTGAAAAAAGCGGTCTGAACTTTATTGGCAATGTTGAGGGCCGGGATATTATGAAAGGCACTACCGATGTTATAGTATGCGATGGATTCACGGGTAACATAGTGCTTAAATTTGCTGAAAGCGTTTTAAGCCTGCTTAAAACCAAGTTTAAAGATTATGCAGATAAAGGTTTTGTAAATAAAGTTAAAGTGGGCATGGCATACGGAACATTGAAAGATATTCTGAAAGATTTTGATTACCAGGAATATGGAGGCGTACCCTTGCTTGGTGTGAACGGTATTTCTATTATCGGGCACGGAAGGTCATCTCCCCGAGCAATTATGAATATGGCAGTTAAAGCTGAACAAATGGCAAGAGCCGGTATAAATGATATTATTGCTGAAAAGATCAAAGATATAAAAGATTACTCTGCTTAAGAACACAAACTGAATTTTAGAAATTTATTTCCTATTATAAAATTTCTATGGAAAAAATTAGAGCCGCAATTACAGCAGTTGGTCACTATGTCCCTGAAACTGTTATGACCAATGCAGATATGGAAAAGATAGTTGAAACCAACGACGAATGGATAAAAACCAGGACCGGTATCAGCGAAAGAAGAATTTTGACCAACGGTGAACCAATGTCTTTTATGGCTGTTCAGGCAATAAATATGCTGCTTGAACGCAGAGGGATCAAAGCTGATGAGCTTGATCTTATTCTTGTTGGCACTGTTACCCCTGATATGCTTTTCCCTTCAACTGCATGCGTTATACAGGAAAAGATAGGCGCTAAAAACGCATGGGGATTCGATGTTCTTGCAGCCTGCTCAGGTTTCATTTTTACGCTGGTTGCCGGAATGCAGTTCATTGAAAGCGGTATGTATAAAAAGGTGCTTATAGTTGGCGCGGATAAAATGTCTTCGATCACAAATTTTAAAGATAGAAACACATGTGTCCTCTTTGGTGATGGTGCAGGCTGCGTTCTGCTTGAATCCTCAGCGGACCCCGCTTACGGTATAATGGATACCAACATGCATGTTGATGGTGCCGGCGGAAAATACCTTAACATGCTTGGCGGCGGTAGTCTTAACCCCTCATCACATGAAACCGTTGAAAAGGACTGGCACTATGTTTACCAGGAAGGTAAGCATGTGTTCAAAGATGCTGTAAAAGGAATGGCTGATGTATCCCATGAGATCATGGTTAAAAACGGTCTGAATGCCGATGATATATCTTACCTTGTTCCTCACCAGGCAAATATGCGTATCTTAACTGCCTGCGCTGACCGTATGGGTCTGCCCCACGATAAGGTTATGGTAAATATTCACAAATACGGTAACACAACCGCAGCAACAATTCCACTTTGCTTAAGTGAATACTGGGCTGAAGGTAAGATCAAAAAAGGTGATAACCTTGTTCTCGCCAGCTTCGGCGCAGGTTATACCTGGGGCTCAATTTTAGTTAAGTGGGCATATTGAAATTTTGTCATTCCCGCACCGTGCCTGCCTTTGGCATGGCAGGCTGGAATCTCTATTTCTAATAGAGAGTAATATTCTAAAGGACGCCAGAAGCGTCCTTTTTTTTTATATTAATTGAAGCACCTGCCTTATAGTGCGAAGCACGAGAAGGAAGGATCCGGAAGAAAACTCAGTGGATTTTTCACTTCGCGTCGCTGCGTTCAGAATGACAAAGATTTTGAAACAATTATTTACATCAATTACTATTTCTTTTCCTCTAAGTATTGAGTATTTTTATTCAATAAATTTTATCCCGTTGTTGGTCTTGCAAGACTTTTTTCTAAGTTGACCAACAACTGATTAATTTCTAGTCAAATGAAAAGAAATATACTTTTAACATTATTCTCAATACTTACCTTAATATTCCAATCCACTGCATTTGCAGGTAATATTGAACTGAAATTCTTCTCAAGTGAAACCGGAATTTCTATTGTTCCTGATAATCTCGTTATCTATAATGCAACTACAGGTTACGAAATTCCCACGCCACAGGCATTACAAACTAACAGTTATTCAGTATCACTTGGTGAAGGGATTCATTCCATCACCGTTTTTAAATCCGGGTATCAAAGTTCACAGATTTCGTTTGATATCAATGCTAATGAAATAAATTGCAGTATATTCCTCGATCCATTAACACCAAACTCTAGACTTAATACACCCCGTATCAAATCACTACTTAAGCCCGATGCAGCTTTGCTGCTTGGATATGTTGTTGATGATAACACAGGTTCTCCGCTCAGCAGTACTGCCATAAAAGATGCATCATCAAAAATACTGGGATATACAGATTCCGAAGGATATTTTGAGATTTCATTACCCGCACACTGCGATAACAGAACATTTGTGACGCTTAACTTTGAAAAAGCTCCATACAGTATAAAAATTTATAAAGATTTTGAGATAACCCCAAATACCGATTACATTTTTACAACCAGACTAAAACAGGGGAGCGATAACTTTTCGCTCAATACTTTATCTCACGATAACAGGTGCAATGACTGCATCCCGGAAACAATGTTCCCTGATATGGCCGTTACCGGATTTGTTGTTCCGCTAAACATCAGGGTCGGAAGAAATTGCACCGGTACAAATTGCACTACCGTGCAGGTTTATACACTGCAAACTTATTTAAAGTATGTTCTGCCCGCTGAAATATATGCATGCTGGGGTAATTTAAGCGGTGGCATGAACTCACTGCAGGCTTGCGCCGTAGCTGCCAGAAGCTATGCTGTGTATCACGTATATAATCCAATAAATTCAAGCTACGATATTTGCGATAACACTTACTGCCAGTTTATGGGCAGTGTTACATCAAGCAACACCAGTACTGCCATTGATAATACTTTGGGTTACATATTAACTAATTCATCTGGAGTAGTACGCTCAGAATACTCTGCCGAAAACAATAATAAAGGCTGCGGAAACGGTTATTCAGGTACAGGTTCTTCCTGGCCGTGCATTTATGACCCGGTTTGCACCGGCGGTACACCGAACGGGCACGGCAGGGGATTGTGTCAATGGGGAACAGTTCGCTGGGCAACCGGAAGAGTGATAAGTACATCAAGTCCTTGCGGACAGGGTACTGCGCATTCTTACGGCACAAAAACATGGCAGCAAATACTGAACCATTATTACAACGTATCACCACAAAACTGGCAGGTCACACTGGGTACAACTGCAGTTATAAATACATCATCAGTTGTGCCGGCAAATACAAATCCATGCGCGCAGGTAACAATTAACAATAATGTTACCTCAACAGGTGCTGCAAGTTTAATGATTGGCGCATCAATTGCGCCAACGGGAACAACGAACTGGATAAGCGACGCGACCGGCGACGTTAAGCGTAATTTTACAAGCGGAACAGCAAACTATACTCGAACATTTAAAATTCCGTGTAATGCAGCACCCGGCACGTATGATATGCTTACAGCGCTATGGTATGATAAAAATAACAATAACATTATTGATGGCAGCGATTTTGTGGTGAGCTCAAAACTGACGACCGGAGCGCTGGTCATATCACCTATCGGTATTACGCAGATCAGCACAGAGATTCCCGATAAATTTGCGCTTGAGCCAAACTACCCAAATCCGTTTAACCCTGTAACTAAAATTAAATTCGATATTCCGGCTTCTGTAGAGACGACCCGGTGGGTCGTCTCACTGATTATATATAATATCCAGGGAACGGAAGTTGCTGTTTTAGTAAACGAGCACCTAAAACCGGGCAGCTATTCAGTCGATTGGGATGGCACTGCATTCGCCAGCGGAGTGTATTTCTATTCGCTGGTAACCGAAGGATTTGTTGAAACGAAGAGAATGGTGTTGGTGAAATAATAAACCAAAGTCAACCGATAAATTTCTGGCAAAGTCAGGCTGAAGTCATCGGATGACTGGAAATATCTTGCATTCCCTTGATTAATATATTATTTTTACAGTAATTAAACTCTTTTAGTTATGAAAAAACTTATCTTTTTCATATTTCTCGTGACTATTTCAAACGGGAAAGTAATAACTCAAACTGATCAAAAACCTCACTCACTCTATCCGGGAATTACTTGGCAGCAAACCATTGGAGGATCCGGAAGGGAATATGGCACATGTATCATTAATGCTCTTGACTTAGGTTTTGCTGCAACCGGATATACAAATTCAACTGGTTCGGGATTAGATGATGCATTGGTTGTTAAGCTCTCTTCAGATGCTGAATTACAATGGGGAGCTGTTATAGGAGGTGTGAAGAATGATATAGCAAATTCTTTGATACAAACTTCTGACAGTTGTTTCATTTTTGTTGGCGCAACAAACTCAGTTTCGCTTGATTTTTACGAAGATATGTTCATTGCGAAGCTTAATGTAAATGGTGAATTATTATGGTCTAAAATTTTTGGTACCACCGGATGGGATATTGCATATTCTATTAAACAAACAAATGATGGCGGTTATATAGTTGCTGGATATTCAAGCTTAACTTCAACAAGATATGGAATATTATTAGTTAAGTTCCGTGAAGATGATACTGTAGAATGGAGCAAGTTTGTGGAAAATGTTGGACTTGCTTTGTTATATCCTGAGGTTATTCAGACAAGTGACGACGGATATTGTATTGCAACAACAGCTGACTCTGTTTTTGGAGGCCAGGAGATGTGTTTGATAAAGTTGAATAAATTCGGTTTGTTGCAGTGGTCATGGGCAATTGGCGGAACGAGCATAGAGGAAGCTGTCTCAGTATGTCAAACTGGTGATAACGGTTATGCACTATCAGGATATACAGTTTCTTATGGTGCTGGTGCACCTGATCTTTATATTGCTAAAATATCTTCTACTGGTACACTTCAATGGACTCGTACGATAGGAGGCGACAATGATGATTATGCTTTTTCAATTTTGAATGCTGATGATGGAGGCTTAATTGTTGCTGGAGAGAGCTTTACATACGGCTTAGGAGAGATTGACATGTACATAATTAAACTTGATGCATCAGGAAAATATTTATGGGGTAAAACAATTGGCAGATCTGAATTTGACTTCATTCGATCTATTATTCATGATTATGACGGTGGTTACGTTGCTATTGGGAGATCAGGTAATTTGAATACTAGTGACGTATTTTTGGCTAAAATTGATTCTTTTGGGAATTCATGTGGGTATTCAACTGTCCCGGTACCGCACATAGATTCCGGAGGTTCAATTATTAAATATCCCGTGGTTATTAATAACATGAATATTACTTTAAATTCCGTGAATCCTGGTATGTATAGTTGGGGAAGCATTTCGAAGTTATGCTTGACTGGAAGTACCAATAATTCTGGTTCATTACCTGAGAAATTCTCTCTCCACCAAAACTACCCAAATCCATTCAATCCCGTAACTAAAATTAAATTCGATATTCCGGCTTCTGTAGAGACGACCCGGTGGGTCGTCTCACTGATTATATATAATATCCAGGGAACGGAAGTTGCTGTTTTAGTAAACGAGCAGCTAAAACCGGGCAGCTATTCAGTCGATTGGGATGGCACTGCATTCGCCAGCGGAGTATATTTCTACTCGCTGGTAACCGATGGTTTTGTTGAAACGAAGAGAATGGTACTTGTTAAATAAATCTTCATCCGATGACTTTGGTGTCATCGGATGAATGAGATTCATCTAAGTATATAGAATCTACCCGCCTACTAAATTCTTATAATCTTCCGGCGAAAGCAATGAGTCAAGATCACCCATATTTGAGATATCTATCTTAACCAGCCAGCCTGCGCCGTACGGATCCTGGTTTACGCTTGCGGGATTATCGTTTACCGCTGAATTGAATTCAGCTATCTTGCCGGATACCGGCGCGTACATGTCACTCACAGTCTTAACAGCCTCAATGGTACCGAAAGTATCACCCATCGCAACATCGTTGCCAACTGTTGTAACATCTACATAAATGATATCGCCAAGCTCGCCTTGTGCGTAATCGGTTACTCCTACCGTACCGGTATTTCCTTCAACTTTTACCCACTCGTGATCTTTTGTGTATTTTAAATCTGCTGGAATGTTCATATTAATTTTGTTTTAAAGATTGTTAAATTATTTTTTAAATGTAAACTGAATATCTTTATTCATAAAGCTAATTTTACATTGCTCACAGGAAAATTACGAAGTAATTTTTCGAAGTCCCGCAACGGCGGGATTGCTCTATTTGACTCTCTTCACAACTACAACCGTTTTATCATCAGAATACTTACCTCGGTTGGAATACTTCTGAACGTCTTCAATTATGTGAGCGCATATTTCCTTGGCAGAAAAATTCTTGCTGTTCAGAATTACTTCCTTCAGCCTGTCTTCGCCGTAAAATTCAAACTTTGTGTTAGCTGCTTCTACAATACCATCTGTATATAGTACAACTACGTCGTTCTTGCTTAAATATAAGGAATCAGTATTATAGTCCTGCTCAGGCGCGGGACCCAGCACCGGGCCCGTCGCATCAAGGGTATCCATGCTGTTAGTTTCATAGTTTAAGTGTATCGGTGGATTGTGGCCCGCGTTCACATATAAACAGAGTCCCTTGGTATCTTTGTAAAGCTCCATATAAAACAATGTCAGAAATCTTTCATCCGGAAAGACGCGGTGAACCAGAGAGTTGATCTTCTTCATTACTGCGGTCATCTTTAGCTCATTTTCCGTGCCCATCTTAAGCGCGCCTGAAACATACAGCGCCTGCGCCGCGGCTGAAAAACCTTTTGAAGCCGCATCACCTATAGCTACTCCTATCTTATCTTTCTCGTTTTCAAACGTTAGGTAATCAAAAAAGTCGCCTCCAACTATCCTGTCCGGTATCGAAATTCCGAATATCTCATAGTTCGCAAAACTGTGTTCATGTTCGGGTAAAATTGCGCGCTGAATATCACGGGCTTTTACAAGATCCTTTTCTATAGCGCGCGCTTTGGTTTCTATTCCCCTTGTGCGAAGCATCGAGCCTACCGATGTACTGATGATATTCATTGTATTCATCAGGTTTATATTCATCTCACGGGAATTAAAAGCCATTATATACTGGAAAAGAAGCTGGTCCTTATCGTCTGCATCTTTGACTTTGAATCTGTCTCCAATTCCTGTTGCGGAATACAGGTGGATCCCTAAATTACTTAAATACTTATCGGTTTCCTTTGCCAGCACTGAGCGGTTCTTGCCAACCTCATAAAAGATCGGGTAGTCAGCCAGTTTAAGGGCGTAGCCTTTTCTAATTTTTTCTACCTCACCGTGCTGCTCAGCCATTATATAAGCTGTCCTGTTATCATTCAGCTCCCACAGCCTTCCGCCGGTTATTTCAATGTTTTCGTGATTGATAACTTCTTTCAGCACGTAGCTCAAAAGTTCCTTATCGCTCTCGAAATCAGGAAAATGCTTAAAAGCATTTTCAAGTGTTTTATATAGTTTTCTTTGTTCCAATTAACCCGTTTAGAATAGACTTCAAAAGTCTGTTTTTTAAAAATCTATTATGGATGTTCCTGCAATTTGTAAATTAAGAATTGAGTGATAAGACTTTTGAAGTCTTATGTTAAATCAGTTATCACCTAAGAGCTTCTTTTCTTTGTACAATTGACCCGTTTCCGCGCCAATCACAAATGTTAATGATGAATAGTAAAGCCAGAATATCACTGCAACTATTGCCGCATACGTTCCGTAAACGCGCTGGTAATTGGCAAATGAAACCAGGTACACAATGAACAGGTATTTCAGAGCTTCGTAAAGAATTGATGCGGTTACGCTTGAAATTATGGCGACCTTCTGGCTCACAAATCCCTGCGGTACAAGTTTAAAGATTAAATAGAACATTATAAATGTAAATATAAGTCCAATTGTATGTGTGAGCAGGGTAGTGGTGAATCCAAGTTTCAGAATAGTATCGCCAAAAAATGATTCATCTACAGCCTGGAAGATTGAGAGTATAAAAGTAGATGAAAATGAAAGTAAAAATACCGTTAAAATAAGGAATACCATACCTACATCGCGGAGCTTAACCCATAAATAAAACGTATCACTGCGCGTTTTATATATCCTGTTGAGTACATCGCGTATTGTGCTGAATAATCCGCTGGCTGTCCACAAAATGCCAATTGAGCCTATAATTGCTGTTAATGTGGAATTCTTCGAAAGTTCATCAATAGCGCCAAGTACAAGGTTCATGATCTTTGTTTTGAATTCCGGAGTTAAACCAACAACCTTGTTCATCGCGTCATTAAGATAAACTTCAGCGCCTTCTCTTTGCAGGTAGAAGCCGAGTATTGAAGTAAGTATAAGCGTTATGGGAATTATACATATTATAATATTGAAAGCAATGCTGGCGGACATTATCCAGATATGATCTTCATCAAATTTATTGTAGAAGCCAATTGCGTAATACTTTAGCTCTCCGTAGATCTTCTTCAGATTTAACTTCTTCACTTTTGTTGTCTTGGGGTCTTTCAATGAAGCATTCCGCCGGATTTTTCTACGTTATTTATAAAATCTTCATGGAATATAACATCACAAACCGACTGGATATGATCATTCATTAGTACATCCTCATCAATATGGCTCACATATTTTCTTACTGCATCATATGCAGCGCCGGTACCTTTACCGCATTTAAGCGGTTTTAAAAAATCGATGCCCTGGCATGAGCAAAGCATTTCTATGGCAATGACTTTTTCGGCATTGTTTAGCACCTCGAAACATTTTCGGGCAGCTATGCTGCCCAGGGAGTTGTGATCTTCCTGGTTTGCGCTGGTTGGTATGGAATCAACCGAAGCCGGGTGGCAGAGCACCTTGTTTTCCGATACAAGCGAGGCTGCGGTGTATTGCGCTATCATTAAGCCGGAGTTCAGCCCGCCTTTTGCGGTTAAAAACCGCGGCAAGCCGCTGAGTGAGCCGTCAACAAGCCTTGCTGTTCTGCGTTCACTTATATTTGCAAGCTCACTGATAGCAATCTTCAAAAAATCCATTACCAGCGCAACGGGCTCACCATGAAAATTACCGCCTTCAATGTGCTCATTGCTATCTGCAAAAATTAACGGATTATCAGTTGCAGAATTTACTTCTGTGGCTACAACTCCGCTTACATATTCAATGGTATCTTTTACCGCGCCGTGAACCTGCGGCATACAGCGAAGCGAATACGCATCCTGAACTTTGCCGCAATCTATGTGTGAGAGTCTGATCTCGCTTCCTTTTAGTAGTTTGCGCAGGTTAGATGCTGTATTTATCTGTCCCCTATGCGGTCTGGCTTTTTGTAAAATATCCTTAAATGCAGTATCAGTTCCTCTTAATGCTTCAATGCTAAGCGCGCCGGAAATATCAGCGAGCTTCGCAAGTCTTTCAGCCCGGTTTAGTATTTCAACCGCATAGGCCGTCATCATCTGCGTGCCGTTTATCAGCGCCAGACCCTCTTTCGCCATCAACCTGAACGGCTTCAAGCCGTGCTTTGCAAGCACCGCTTTGGCGGGCAGAACATCCCTGCCATCGTATGCGTAGCCTTCACCAATCAACACGCCTGCCAGATGCGAGAGAGGGGCAAGATCACCCGATGAACCGACTGAACCCTGCGAAGGAATGTATGCAGTAATTCCAAGATTAAAGATCTTAATGAGTTGTTCAACGAGCTCAAGCCTTACACCGCTATATCCTTTAACCAATGAGTTAATCCTTAGCAAAAGCATGAGTCGTACGATATTTCTCGGAAGCGGTTCGCCAACACCGGCGGAGTGTGAAATGATCAGATTATGCTGAAGTTTTTCGATATCTTTTTTGGGGATCTTTACATCTTTGAATTCACCAAACCCTGTAGTTACGCCGTAAATGACCTCATCATTTTTTATCCATTTTTCAATTACATTGCGTGAGTTTTTGATCTTTGTAATGGTGTTATTTGATATGCCTATTTCCAGGTTCCTATCAACTATTTCTCTGGCTTGTGAAATCGTCAGATTTTCGCCGTTTAGCAGTATTTTCTTCATATCTACAAATATAATTTAATATGTTTAAACATTAAAGATAATAAGAATTTAGCTTGAAATATCAAAATTTAAAATATATGTTTGTATAACTAACTTCCTTTGGGTTATGAAAAAAATCATTCTTCTGCTTATTCCTTTGTTTTTAAACACATTTATTGTGAACTGCCAGATAGGCTGGTCAACGCAAAACAGCAATACTCAATTAAATCTTCATGATTTGAAATTTATTGATAACAATACTGGCTGGTGTGTTGGACAAAATGGGTTAATTATAAAAACTACAAATGGCGGACTGAACTGGGATAACCAGGTTTCAAATAGCACTAAACATTTGCTTGGTATTGATTTTATCAATGCCAATACGGGAATAGTAGTTGGTGGAGATAACTATGGAATGGCGGTTATCCTTAAAACAACAAATAGCGGAGTAAATTGGGTTGTTAAATTGTACAGCTCGGTTACGCAGCTTATTGATCTAACGATAGTTGATCTCAATACAGTGTTTGCTGTAGGCACACCATCTGTGACTAATGTTATGGTCAAAAGCAGTAATCTGGGTGAAAACTGGAGTGTAGTGAACACTGGAATTACAAATTCTCCTTTATATTCATTGTTTTTTATGAACGAAAATACCGGTTGGATATGTGGGGGAGTATACAATTCTCAAAATGCTGATGCTTTATACAAAACCACTGATGGAGGAGTTTCATGGTCCAATCAGTCACAATATACAACACCTTACCACCGCTCGATCTATTTCAAGGATAATTCAACAGGCTGGGTAATTGGCCCACGAGCGTATTGTACAACTGATGGTGGAGTAATCTGGAACAGGGTAAATGACAGTTTGTCCGGCGGAAAGATTTTCTTTTTCAATTCTAATAATGGCTGGATACTCAGCAATTATATCCTCAAAACAACAGATGGCGGAGCCGTTTGGAAGAAGTATCAGTTTGGTTCATATAATATCAGGAATTTCAATTTTGTCAATGAAAACACCGGATGGATGTGCGGTGATTCTGGTATAATACTTAAAACTACTACGGGAGGTTCAACTCCCCCAACAGCTCCATTACTCTTACAGCCATTGAACAATGCAACAAATCAGAATTTGAATATCAATCTTGATTGGGAAGACATACAAATAGCCGATAAATACAGACTGCAGATTTCTTTGGATAATGGTTTTAACCAGTTAATTTATGACAACGGCAACATTATACAGTCTCAGTGCAATATGAAATGCCAGTTCACTTATAACTGTATTTATTTCTGGAGAGTCAAATCAATAAATCAACTGGGTGAAAGTAATTGGTCACAAGTATGGAATTTCAGGACTCTTCTGATCCCAAATACATGGTATAAAGTCAATTGCGGAAATGATAGTAAACTTAACAGTATTAAATTCACTGATTCAGCAAATGGCTTTTGTGTTGGAGAGAACTCAATAATATATAAAACAACAAACAGTGGTTTTAATTGGAGTAACATTTCTATTTTTTCGGGAGAAAACTTCGTTGACATTTCGATTATTGATGCCCAGAATATACTAATTGCTTCTCATAGCGGAAAAATATTTAAGAGCTCTAACGGAGGATATAACTGGTTAATTTTTGAAAATATTGGTTTGTCAACTATAAATTCTATTTCTATGAACAATAGTTCTGGAATTGTTACCGGCAGTAACGGGAAAATAGCTTATACCCAAAATTCAGGACTAAACTGGACAATAGTTGATCTTAATTCAAATGCTGATATTATAACATCTGCTAATATTACAGAAAGTTATTGGGCTGCGTCAACTCTTGGACAAATTTACTTCAGTAGTAATTCCGGTTCAAGTTGGATCCTGCAAAATTCCGGAATCAGCACAGCAATTAATTCGATATATTTTTATGACTCACAAAATGGTTATACTGCCGGCAGCAATGGTACTATTTTGCATTCTTCTAACGGGGGACAGAATTGGAACTTGTTATCTTCTCTTTCAGGTACTAATTTTAAGTCTGTTAAATTTATAAATTTCAATACAGGCTGGGTAGTTGCAGAAAATGGAATCATAAGAAAAACAACTAACAGCGGTTTAAATTGGGGTTACCAAATTAGCAGTGTTTCGGCAAATCTAAATTCTGTATATTTTCTATCAAGTACACTTGGATTCATAGCCTCAGACAGTTCAATAGTTTTGAGGAGTTCAAATTCAGGAGGAATTTTAACTGGGAGTCAATCAATTTCTTCCCACATCCCCTCACAATTTTCGCTGTCTCAAAACTATCCCAACCCGTTTAACCCGGTAACAAAAATTAAATTTGATCTCCCAGCCTTTGTAGAGACGACCCGGTGGGTCGTCTCCCTGAAAATCCACGATATCCTCGGCAGGGAAGTAGCAGTTTTGGTGAATGAACAGCTCCGCCCGGGATCGTACGAAGTTGACTGGGATGCGTCAGCTTTCCCAAGCGGAGTGTATTTTTATTCAATTACTTCGGGATCATTCAAAGAAACCCGGAAGATGGTTTTACTCAAATAGCTGTAATCAAAATGTATTCCTTTTGTTCAACTCACCGCCTACGTTATTAATATCGTCGGCGGTTCCGTCAACTGCTTTGCGGTTATCCATCTCATAGGATTCCTTTAATTCTTCATCTTCATCTTTGTAATCACCGCGCTCAGGTTTAGGATTTTCTGTGGTTTGGTCATTTATCAATACGCTTTCTGCATCTGTTCTTTCTTCATTCGCTTTTGTTTCTTCCTCTTTGAACTCAGCTTCTTTTCTCTTTTCAACTTTACCCGGCTTAATGTTCACATCATATTTCTTTTCTTCACTTATTAACTTCACATCCTGATTGCTGATATCGGTTCTGTGTACCGTTGGTCTTGAAATAATTGTTGCGCGGTTTGTGTTATGAGATTTGGACATAATTCTCCTCCGGAATTTCTTTAATAATTAAACATATTTATTCTCAATTATTGTGCCAAATATAATATTGATTTTCCTTGAAAATTCAATTCTTTTAAAGAAATTAATCCACTAACCCGGACAAATATGACATACAAAGTTTACGGAACAGGAATAAATTTCTGTTTTATTTAAAATTATATGTTTATATTAGAAGTCAGATTCTAAATTGTTCCTAACCAAAATAGAATGAGGTAAGTATGAAAGCCTTTAAGTACTTTTTAGCCGCTTTATTTATTTTTACCACAAACATCTTTTCGCAGTATTTTTGGACTGAACAGGTAACAGGAGTTACGGCTAACCTGACATCCGTATCAAACATTGATGGTACCCATGCATGGGCATGCGGGTACAGCGGAACCGTTATAAAAACATCCAATGCCGGATATAACTGGGCAAATCTTAGCGGCGGGGGACTCCCTGCGAACATTTCACTGATTAACATTTTTGGCATTTCCCAAACAACTGCTTTAACGGCGGGTTTCATAAACACCACAACATACGTTTACCGTACCTCAAACTCAGGCGCTAACTGGCAGCTGGTGTTTACCGAGCCTAACGGTTTCATAAACGGTATCTGGATGCAATTTGCGGTAAATGGTTTTATGCAGGGCGATCCCGTTGGAGGCAGATGGTCCTTATGGCGAACAACAAACGGGGGAGTGAACTGGGATTCCACAGGTCAATATCTTGCCCAGCTAAATGGCGAACTTGGCTGGAATAATTCAGTTTGGAGTGTTAGTAACAACATTTGGTTCGGCACTGATAAATCAAGAATATATTATTCCTCAACCGGGAGCCCGCCGTGGATGCAGCAATCAACCGCCCCCAATACAAATATTTACACCGTATGGATGAACACTATGAACATTCAGCAGGGTTATTCTGCCGGTGATTCACTTTCAAGAACAACCAATAACGGTACAAACTGGATAGTAAATCCTTCTATTGGCACCGGAGCGATAACCGCGTTTACCGCGATACCAGGCTTAAGCAATTATTGGTACACAAGGAGTAACACAAATATTTATTTCTCAAACGTTGGCGGTCCGTTTACTATTCAATATACCGCGCCGGCAGGAAATTTTAATCATCTATCCTCCGCAAGATCAGGTTTTATAGGCGGACCCGGCGCGATTTACGGCGTCAGAAATAACGGCGGAATTTCTCGCCTTAATTTTATTATTGAAGGCGTTACCATAATTTCAAACGAAATTCCTGCAGTATATAAACTTCATCAAAATTATCCTAATCCGTTTAACGCAGCAACCGTATTCAAGTTTGAAGCACCCAGACTAAGCTCTTCAGTTGGCGGCGAAGTCCGCGGCGGATACGTAAGGATCATTACTTACAATGCACTCGGTCAGGAAACCGGTTCACTTGTCAACGAAGTTCTGCAGCCGGGAATATATAAAGTTGAGTGGAGCGGCAACGATCTTGCTTCAGGTATATTTTTTTACAGGCTTTTGGTAACAGACCCCAATTCAGGCAGCTTAGTTTATTCAGAAAGTAAAAAAATGGTGATGATAAAATGAAAAAAATCTTAATTCTTATTGTGATTCTTGTAAATCAGTATCTATACTCGCAGGATAACTGGTATTGGCTAAATCCATATCCGACCGCGAATTATTTAACATCCTCTCAATTCTTTAATTCAAACACAGGGTATGTTGTTGGCGCAAGAGGCGTATTCATGAAAACCGGTGATGCAGGTGTAACATGGCAATACAGCAGAATTGATTCGTTATATACTGATTACCCTGAATTGTTTTTCCTTGATCAAAATACCGGCTTTGTTTGTATTAATAATGTGTGGAAAACCACCAATGCGGGTGTAAACTGGGGAAAGATCAATTTTAGCGAAGGTTATGGCATTCAGTGCATAAAATTCATCGATCAAAATACTGGTTTCGCGCTTGCAAATGATTCGGGGAAAGTGTACAGAACCACTAATGCAGGCAATTCCTGGCTGCTAACCACCATTCCCGGAGGAAAATACTTTTCAAATATTGCATTCACCGGAAACACCGCATACATGATAGGCGTTAAAGATATGATACCCAAACTGGTGAGGAGTACTGATCTTGGGCTGAATTGGAACGATGTGAATATGGGTACCAATGATTCAATGTATATTGATAAGATAAGTATTCCTGATAATCAGAACTTGATAATTTGCGGACAAAAAGGCTACGGCCTTCCAACTAAAATTCTTAAATCAACTGATGCCGGCTCTACCTGGAATTTATATCAAATGAACAATAAGGGATATTTTGTAACTGATCTGGAATTTACAAATGCTCAAAACGGTGCGGCCGTTGGATATGAAGGTTACAGGCTTTATACATCAAATGGGGGAATCAACTGGATAGAGAACCGTTCTGCAGATACTTCAACTATCATTTTTGATCTTTGTAAATCCGGCAGTAATTTAGTCTCAGTTGGCAGCGTTGGATTTATAGAAAGAACGGCGAATACCGGGATAAACTGGGAAAGGGTCAGCAGAAGTTTTACCCGTGAGCACTTGTATTCAGTATCATTCGGCGATGCCAACACAGGACTCATTGCAGGGCTTAACCGAACCCTGTTCAGAACAACAAACAAAGGGCTTAACTGGATAAAAGTACCAATGCGGGCGATCTATGATTTAGTTGAAGTAAAAATGGCAAACTCTCAGGTTGCCTATATGACCAGCAGAAATAACGTGCTGAAAAGCACCAATTCCGGACTTAACTGGTTTTCCGTTATGGACTCTGCAAATGTTCAGTTCAGAAATATAGCATTATATGATGCCGAACATATTATAGCAGATGCCGGGTATAAACTATTTAAATCAACTGATGGAGGCAATAACTGGCAGCTGATTTGGCAGTGTTTTCAGGTACCACCAATTCCAACATCTTGCTTTTATATCCAGGAAATCGCATTTGCTTCACCTGAAAGAATTATCATAGCCGGCAGTATTTCCCAAAGTCACAATCCAAGCAATGCTGCAATGATGCTTTCCACTAATGGCGGAAATTCATTCAGCGTGATATTTAATACATTTTCAGGCGGCTTTGCCATGAGTACTTTGTACATGTATGATGAAAATATTGGCTTTGCTTCCGGCGGTTACGGTTTCCGTTTAAAAACAAATGATGGCTTCGATACTTTTACTGAATATGGGGAAAATACTCCCGGCTTTGGTTCGTTTTCAGGATTTTCCTTTATTGATTCTCTGAACGGCCTTGCAATGGGCGGCAATATTTATCGTACTACAAATGGAGGAGTCAACTGGAATTTTTCAACATCTATTTACAGCTCTTTGGGCGGTGTTGAATATATTGACTACAATACGGCAATTGGAGTTGGTTCTTATGGAACAATTGTCAGAACTGATGGAATATTAACCGGTATCTCTGATCCAATGTACATTCCGCGGCGTTTTGTATTGCATCAAAACTATCCCAACCCGTTTAACCCGGAAACTTCATTTAAGTATGAGCTGCCTGTTACAGGCTACACCACTCTTAAGATATATGATATTTCAGGCAGAGAAGTAAAAAGTATTGTTAATGGTATTGTAACAGAAGGGGTTCATCTTGCGTCAAGTTCACTCACCGATCTGGCCAGCGGAGTTTATTTTGTTCAGCTTCGCCAGGGACCGTATGTTATGTCGATCAAAATTGCTTTAGTTAAGTGATCGGTTTGCTTCTTTTATCACCATTTCAGGTGCTATTTCTCTCATACACTTAAAATGCCCTTTAGGGCATTTGGCTCTGCCAAAGTGTGAGCACGGTCTGCAGCTTAAGCTGTTGTTTTCTAAAACAACAGCTTTTTCATTTTGCGGGTAGAAACCAAATTCCTTTACACTCGAGCCCGCCATCATCACAACCGGAATATTGAATGCCTCAGCTATATGCATCGGACCCGTATCACCGCAAATTGCCATTGAACATCTCTTTATAAGTGAAATTAAGTCTTCAATTTCAAGCTTGTCGCATAGATCATAAACTTTTTTTGCTTTTGTAAGTGATTTAATTATCTGAATATTCTTACTATCCATTCCTCTGCCTGTCAAAAAGAAAGCCGCTTCGCTTTCAGGGAAATTGTTTATGACTTCCGCGTAATACTCAGCCGGATATGTTTTGGTAAAATGCGCAGAGACCGCCGGAATACAGATCAACTTTGTACCGCTATCAAGCCCAAGCTCCCGAAGCATGTTCTCAATTGAGCGCTCAGAAGCAGCATCGGTAAATAATTCCGGCAGAAGTTTTTCTTCAAGATCCTGTTTTGATGCGTACTTTTGGATAGTCTGTTTGTATCTTTCTGTAACAGGTTTTTCGTTCTTAAGAAGGTTAAGCTTCATTTTCACCAGAAGGAATTTTTTGAAAGAGTGTTTGTTGAATACCTCTGTCTTTGCATCCTGTACTGCCCTTAAATACAATGACTTTATGTTATTCTGAAGGTCAATTATCATATTGTAATTGCTCATTTTGATGAGCTGCCTGAGATCTTTTAATGCTGGGTAATCAAGATCGTTCTTGGCTTTAATTACTTTGTGTATCTGCGGGTTAGATCTTAAGAGGTAGGCGAATCTTTCCTTGGTGCAGAAGTCTATTCTTGCAAGGGGAAAAGTTTTTGTAATAAGTCTAATCAATGGAGTAGTTAAAATAATATCCCCCATTGATGAAAATCTGATGACGAGTATTCTGCGAACCTGTTCGTTTATCACATTAAGGCTGTTTAATTACATTTCTATTACCTGGTGATTAAAATTATTTACATCAATTTCATGAAACAGCTTCTTTATGAATGATTCATCGTACTTGTTAAGGAAGTATATTATGCTTATTACTCTTTCCTGCAGGTTATGATTCGGATAGATATTGTTGGTTACTTTATCTATCTGTGTTGTTGTTGTTTCGCTTTTTTTAGCCTGGGCGTTTATCAGTTTGCTTCTGAAATGCTCAATGTTCTGTTTCGTCTTTTCCTTCATATTATCCACAGCGTTAAGCAGCGTCTGGTCAACCCTCACCGTCATATTACGCATATCATAAAATACCTTGTTCAGCTCATCTATATATTTGGATATTTCGTCGTCAATTTTCACTTCTGAGAGTCTATCAACAACCTTTGAAACCAGGAAACTGTGATGAAAAATGTCTTCAAGCTTAACATTGAAGTTATTCATGAACTTGGCAATTTTCCCTTCAATTATACTTACAGATGCGCGGGGGAAAATGACAGGCATTGTTATATCATAATGCCTGTATGCGGGCTTAAACTGCGCGAAGTATGAGATCTCTCCGGGGCCGCCTATGTAAGCTGCGGTAGGGAGCAGGTAATCCTGGCAGATGGGCCTTAATACAACATTCGGACTGAACAGCTCAGGCGATTCCTGCAGCAAATTAAGCATCTCCCCGTTTTCAAACCTGCGTTTTGAATTTTTTAAAGCGAATTTCCCGCCATCGCGCGGTTCTATAAGAAGCCTGTTGTTATTATGGAGAAAAAACATATTTATTACCTTCGGCTTAACCTGAAGATCGTAATTCTTTTCAAGCTCCGCGCTTTGTGTAATTATGGATTCACAAAGCTTTGTGTTACTTGTCAGCTCTTTTTCAAACACAGGAGTTAAAAGCCTTTTTATTTCCTGATCAGAAGGATCAATAAATATAACACCGTAACCTTTGAAGAAATCGTTCATTAAACCGGCAAACGCCGTTTTATAATCGTTACCTTCACTGTAATGTTTGGTTACCATGTTCATTATCTTATCCTTAAAATCAGTGTCTATCAACGAGCTTCGCAGCTGTTCATTAATGCTGTTGATAAGCTCTCCAAACACAATGCTGCCTACAGGTGGTGTATTTTTCTTAGTAGTTTCTTCTTCACCGGCGCTTTCATCTTCAAACCCAACTCTTACAAGTTCATTTTGTTTATCAATAAGGTAAGTGTGATTGGCTTCATCAACATCATGATCTTCGCTTTCAAGCCAGAATACCGGCACAAAATTGAACTGCGGAAACCGCTCTTTCAGATCTCTTGATAGCTTAACTGCTGAAATAGTCTTTAATATTGTGTAAAAAGGACCGGTATATAAGCCAACCTGCTGACCGGTAACAACTGAGAACGTGTTGTCATTTTCAAGCAGTTCAATGTTAGCTGCTGTATATTCATCTCCGCCGAAGGTGACATTTTGCCTTTTTAATATATCTATAAGTACGTTCTTATCGAAGTACCTGCTGGTATTGTAGTTATGTACTTTATCATCTATTACCTTGAAAAAATCTTCATTATCCCTGAACATCGCGTTAAAAAAGGGCTTCAGCTTTGCGGAATCCTCTTCTGACTGTGAAATGTAATCAAGATAAAGATTGTTGAAATTTGGCAGCTTATTGAATTCTACTGAGTACATTATTTATTTTTTATCTTTCTTTGAACCGGTTTTCTTTTCAGCGGATTTAATTTCCTTAGACGCGGCTGAATCTGTTTTATTCTCTGTTTTGGTTGAATCAATAGTCTTTGTATCGGTGCCTTTGCTCGACTTACTTGCAGATTGCGGCTTATTTTTATAATCCGTAAGATAAAAACCGCTGCCTTTGAAGATCAAACCGCCGCCGGTTCCTATCAGCTTTTTCAGAGTGTTCTTTCCGCAGTTTGGGCACTTCTTGAGCGGCGGGTCGCTCATCTTCTGTAACTCTTCAAGTGTGTGTCCGCAATTGGAACATTGGTATTCGTAAAATGGCATATGGTTATTTTAAAAAGTTAAATTTATATAATTCTTCGTACACGGGACCTTCAGGCCTAAGCGAACTCTTCATCAGGCTGAAGGATCTGAATATAACATTTTCCGGTTTTAGAGGAAAACTGAATTCAGGTTCTATCTTCTTTCTCTTATCTCTCGAAAATCTGCCCAGTGTAATGTGAGGTACAAATCGTTTTTCAGGCTTTACGCCAAAATTCAGAATTATCCTGTCTATAAAACTTACCAGCTGCTCTGCACTGCTCCCCTTTTCAAGCAAGCCTGCATATATAACATTGGGGTAACGGTTATCCGGAAAAAAACCAATTTTATCTGTGCTGAATTCAATCAGTTCAAAATCAAATTTCAGCCTGTCAAGCGTGCACGCCAAAGGTTCTATATTCTGTTCATCAACATCACCTAAAAATCTCAGTGTCATATGGAATTTATCTGGCTCAATCCATTTAACAGGATATGACTCCAGATCTTTCTTGATTTCCGGGAATACGTCTTTCAAGTGAACCAGGTCCCCGGACTCAGGATTTAATGATATAAATAGCCTGAATTTTGGCAAAAAATGTATCCGCTAGATTAGTTACAAAATTATCGATTATTGTTCAAATATTCAAAGAATATATAAATAAAAAAAGCCTCTGAAAATTCAGAGGCTTTCACTTATAAATTCATGTAAAACGGTTTATTTTACTAAACTCATTTTGTTGGTTTTTATCAAACCGTTTGATTCAAGCCTGTAGTAATAAATACCGCTTGAAAGATTGGATGCGTCAAAATCTACTGTATATTTGCCTGTAACCAGGTTATCAGAAACCAATGTTGAAACTTCTGAGCCTGTAGCGTCATATACTTTTAATGTGGTGAATCCGGTTTTCGGTATATCAAACTGGATCTTTGTTACCGGGTTAAACGGATTTGGATAATTCTGATGCAGTTCAAATCTTGTTGGTACTGCGTTCGGATCCTGAACTATACCGGTTGCGGCATTGCCAAAAACCGCGATACTATCTAAAACCATTCCGTGTCCGTCTGAATCTTTATGTATAAATGATAAGAAGATATCCTGGCCTGCCCATGCTGTGAGCGGAAAGCTGTATCTTCTCCAGATGATCTCAGGAGCGCCAACAGGGATGCAATGTACGCAGACTTTTCCGACATATTGCGTAAAACTTGCTTGTAATGAATCTGTTGTTGAAACCCTGACGAGTAATGAATCATATGGATATGGACCATCGCTGAACTGCTTCACTAACCAGAACACAACTGAATCACCTGCAACGATACCATTTATCCTTGGTGAAACAAGCCAATCTTCACCGGCGGGAGCTTCATAGTTGATAAATGCTACAGCAGAACCGTGTTTAGCCGGTAATGTACCAAAAGACGCAATCAACGGTGCAGTAACTCTATTCCAAATAACGGTGCCGTTTGTAGCGACATTTATACTTCTCCAGCCTACCGGCGGAACTGAGGTTTCAAAGCTTTCAAACAGCTTTGTAACTTGGGCATTAATGGAAACTGTTGTTAAAACAAGAAATAACAGTAACGTGAGTTTTTTCATATCTCCTCTTTCTTTGATTTTTTGAAAAACAAACATAAAATATTTAGAACTGCAAAAAAGGGTAAAAATACATACATAGGTAGTAAATACTATTAACTATATTAGGGGTATTTATGTAGGAAGAATGGGACTTTTGATTTAATTAAGGATATTTTATCAAATCTAATTTTTTTATATTTGCCAATTCAATTAAAACGAAACTATTTAATATTACAATTTATATGGATACTTTATCACCAAAAGTTAAAACAGCTTCCAAAGAAAAACCGGTTGATTTTCTTCCGCTGAAGAATTGGGATCATATCGAGTTGTATTGCGGCAATGCTAAACAATCAGCATTCTATTACCAATATGCCATGGGCTTTAAATTAACAGGCTACAGCGGACTTGAAACCGGAAACCGCGAAAGAGCTTCTTACCTGCTTGAACAGGGTAAGATCAGGTTTGTGCTTACAACACCATACCACCCCGATAGCTTCATTGCCGAGCATATTAAGCAGCATGGCGATGGCGTAAGAGATATTGCTCTCGAAGTGGATGATGCCGAAAGCGCTTTCAATGAGACTGTTAAGCGTGGAGCGGTTCCGGCTTTGGAACCCACTAAAATTGAAGATGAAAGCGGATTCATAATCCGCTCAGCTATCAAAACCTATGGCGATACTATCCATTCATTTATTCAGCGTAACAATTACAAAGGTTTTTTCCTGCCCGGATTCATTGATGCCTCCGCAAAAGCTGTACAGGGTATAAAAGACGCCGGCCTAAGATCAATAGATCATATGGTTGGTAATGTTGAGCTTGGTAAAATGAATTTCTGGGTTAAGTTCTACGCTGAAACCATGGGATTCAGCCAGCTTCTTTCTTTTGATGACAAAGATATTTCAACCGAATATACCGCTTTAATGAGCAAAGTAATGCAAAGCGGTACTGGTAAAATAAAATTCCCTATTAACGAACCCGCAGCAGGCAAAAAGAAATCACAGATCGATGAATACCTGGAATTCTATCATGGTGCAGGATGCCAGCATATTGCAATGAGCACAACTAACATCGTGGAAACAGTCAGCGAACTGAAAAGAAGGGGAGTGGAGTTCTTAAGAGTGCCAACAACTTATTACCAGAAGCTTGAAGCAAGGGTTGGCAAGATTGATGAAGATGTGGATGAACTGGCAAAACACGGAATATTGGTTGACCGCGATGATGATGGTTACCTTCTGCAGCTTTTCAGCAAACCCATTGAAGACAGGCCTACCGTATTCTTCGAGATAATTCAGCGAAAAGGCGCAAAATCCTTTGGTAAAGGTAACTTCAAAGCGCTATTCGAAGCTATTGAAAGAGAGCAGGCCGTAAGAGGAACACTGTAAGTCATGCCTAAGAGTCTTAATGTAAAATTTTCAAGGCATGCTAAAAGAAGATTGAAGCTTTACCGGATAGACGATAGAGATATTATTGATGAAATCCAACTTTGGAGTAAACAGCACACTGTTGTTTCAAAGAGTAAATTTCAGATCAGTATTCTTGCTAAGGGCAAATACAGCAAACTAAAATTACCGATCAGGATCGTTGCAACGGTAATCAAAACTGAAGTGTTGATAATAACAGCATACCCGTTAAAGAAAGGTAGAAAATTATGAAAATATATTATGATGAAGAATCAGACTCAGCGTATATAGAATTATCCAAAAAGAAACCAAACGGCGTTGTTGAAGTTTCTGACTTTATTAATGTTGATACAACAAACAAAGGTGAAATCATTGGAATAGAATTTCTAAATGCATCAGAGAAATTTTCAATTGAATCTTTATATAATTATGAAATTGAAGTTGCTTCCATGCTGGGAAAACCTGTATTGCGTAAATCTTCATTGAACAGAACCGGCAAAAATTTTAAAGCCGGCACTAAAGTTTTAGCATAAGAAATAACATTTTAATCTAATGGCATATTATCATAAACTGGGGAAGATTCCTCAAAAAAGACATGTTCAGTTCAGACAGCCTGATGGATCACTATATCAGGAACAGGTAATCGGCACCGAAGGATTTTCAGGTATTTCTTCAATACTCTACCATATTAACCCGCCTACTAAAGTAAAAAAGATAACAAAGATTGAAGATATCGGTTATAAGGAGTGGGATGAAGGCAGTTTAAGACATTACCACATCCGTACACTGGACGCTAAACCTGCGGGTGACCCAATTTCCGGAAGAAAAGTCATGATGTTCAACAATGATCTTTCCATGGCTATCTGTAATCCCGATAAACAAATGGATTACTTTTATAAAAACGGTGAAGGTGATGAAGTAATATTTGTACATTACGGCACAGGTACCCTGGAATCACAATACGGCTCATTGGATTATCACGATGGCGACTATATTGTCATTCCCCGCGGTGTAATTTACAGAGTAATTACAACGAGTGAAAAAACCAAATTCATGGTGATTGAATCCAAAAGTCCTGTTTACACCCCCGCAAGATATAAAAATTCCTACGGGCAGTACCTCGAGCACTCACCGTTTTGCGAACGCGACTTCCGCGTTCCTGAAACTCTGCTGACTGTTGATGAAAAAGGTGAGTTCCTGGTTAAGATCAAGAAGTTTAATAAACTGCATCATTACATTTTTGATTACCACCCGTTTGATATAGTCGGCTGGGACGGTTACTTCTATCCATGGATTTTCAATATCAACGATTTCATGCCTATCACAGGCAAAATCCATCAGCCGCCGCCGGTTCACCAGACCTTTGAAGCCAGAAATTTTGTAATTTGTTCTTTCTGCCCGAGACTTTTCGACTATCACCCCGATGCCATCCCCGCGCCGTATAACCACAGTAACATTGATAGCGATGAAGTATTATATTACGTTGAAGGTAATTTTATGTCACGCAAGGGTGTTGATATGGCTTCATTCACTTTACATCCCGGTGGAATCCCCCACGGGCCGCACCCGGGAACAATGGAAGCATCGATCGGCAAAAAAGAAACTCTTGAGCTTGCCGTTATGGTTGATACTTTCCACCCGCTCAAATTAACAGAGCACGCAAAACCCTTCGACCTTCCCAACTATCCATACACATGGAATGAAGAAGGCCACGAAGCCGAAATAGAATGAGATGATTTTGTATTGCTGATTGAAGATTAATATTGCTTTTGATATTCCCCTCTTGAGAGGGGTGGACGCCGGAGGCGGACAGCTTGTCACGCCAAAGCGTGAGGGTGTGTTAATAAGGCTTATTGTTTTTGATATTATGGGGCGCGAAGTGGAAGTTCTGGTTAACGAACAACTCAGTCCCGGCCAGTACCACGCCTATTGGAATGCATCAAATTATCCAAGTGGTGTATATTATTACAAGATCACAGCAGGTGATTTCACTGAAACCCGAAAGATGGTCCTTGTAAAATAGCCTTAAGTCAAATCTGTGAAAATCTGTATAATCAGTTAAATCAGTGTTCTAATCCTCTCAAAAGGCTGTTGCAAAACAGCCTTTTTTGTTATTTGACAATGGTTTATTTTTGCATTCTATGATACTTTCAGAACAAACACAGCATAACATACACAAAGCGCACTATGTAAACAGTATTGCTCCGGATAACTACCTGGTTGCATACCGGAACATTTTCGAGCTGGTCCAATACCGCGCTCACCTGCAGCCTGACGATATTTACATAACCTACTATCCCGATAGCGGTTTCAGATCCTCGCTTACTTACTCACAATTCGTTGAAAAAGTCTTTAAGACTGCCAACCTGCTGAAAGCAAGTGGCATAAAACCGGGTGATAGAATTTCAACCATATCTTACAATCACATAAATACCGTTATTCAATATTTTGCGGCATGGTGTATGGGTGTTACCGTTGTTCCGATAAATGTTAGCGAAGAACCCGATAGAATAGAGTATATTCTTAAGAGCTCTCACACAAAGCTTGCTTTTATAAAGCATGAATACCTGCCTAAGTTTACAGATGTGTTAAACAAACTTTCGATCATTCCGGTTGTTCACTCTGCTGAAGCAGGAGATGTTGAAAGTGATAACATAATTTACGAAACTGAGCTTGAAAATCAGAGCACTGATTTTACCCCTGATGATGGCGTAAATCCTGAAACCGAGTCACTTATAGTATATACTTCAGGCACAACCGGGCTGCCTAAGGGCGTTGTATTGACCCAATATAACCTTATGATAGATGCCGACGGCATCAGTAAATGGCACGGTATTTCCCGGGGTACCGTTATGATGTGCGTTCTGCCTATACATCACGTTAACGGTACGGTTGTCACTATAATGACTCCGATGTACGCCGGCGGTACATTGATCCTCAATCAAAAATTTCATACCGATGTATTTTTCCGGAGACTCGCCGATGAAAAGGTTAACATCGTTAGCGTTGTTCCAACGCTGCTGCAATTCTTATGCCATGATTATGAGGCAAAAAAACTTAAAGGGGGCAAGGGGGTGAGGTTAAACGATTTCCGCCACATCATATGCGGGGCGGGACCCTTGACCTGCGAGCTTGTTCATAAATTCGAATCATTGTTCGGTCTAAAGATTGTTCATGGATATGGTTTATCGGAAACTACCTGCTATTCCTGTTTTATTCCCGCAGAGCTCAGCGAAGCTGAGCACAAAGCATGGCTGCTTCAGCATGGCTTCCCAAGCATAGGTATTGCAATTGAACCCAATGAAATGGATATACAAAATGAGAAAGGGGAAACACTCCCCGAAAAAGCACGGGGTGAAATTGTCATACGGGGACACAATGTAATGAAGTATTACGATGAAAATCCCGATGCCAATGATAAAACATTTGAATTCGGCTGGTTTCGCAGCGGGGATGAAGGGTTTTATATAAATGATAATTCCGGCAAAAAGTATTACTTCATTACCGGGAGATTGAAGGAGCTTATTATAAGGGGCGGGGTTAATATTGCGCCGCTTGAAATTGACGAAGTGCTTATGTCAATTCCGGAGATAAAATCAGCGATTGCCGTTGGTTTTGATAACGACTGGTACGGAGAGGAAGTGGGGGCATTGGTTTTGCTGAATGAAAACATCAAACCTTCTGAAGAATTAAAAGGTGAGATACTGAAAAAGTGCCGGGAAAAACTTCCCGCTTATAAGTCGCCAAAAACAATAATTTTCTGCGATACTATCCCTGTAACATCAACCGGCAAGTATCAGCGCAATAAAGTCAAACATTTGTTCGCTGAATTTAAAACCATACAATACAAATGAAAATTATAAATTCTACCGGAAAAGAGGACCTGGCAATAGTTCATATTGCGCAGGCAGCCGGCGGAAATTATATTGAGTTCGTGGAATCACTCCACGCACCCAAAGCCCGTGAAGAAAAATGGATACTAACACTTTCAACTCTTTATGGCTGCCCGGTTAGCTGCGCTATATGCGATGCCGGTCCCTATTACCTTGGCAGAGTGAGCAAAGAAGGTATGTTCTGGCAGCTGGATCATATGATATCACGCCGGTATCCGGCGGGTGTAATACCTGTTAAGCAGCTTAAAGTACATTTTACAAGAATGGGTGAACCTGCGTTTAACATGAGCGTCCTTGATGTAATTGAGGAATTTAACCTGTATTTTAACGCTCCCGGGTTCATGCCTTCAATATCTTCTATTGCCCCAAAAGGCAGCGAAAAATTCTTTGAAGAATTACAGAAGATCAAAAATGAAAAATTCAGCGGCGGGAAATTCCAGCTCCAGTTTTCTATTCATACTACTGATCCTGGAAAAAGAGATGAACTCATACCCGTAAAGAAATGGAGTTTCAATGAAATTGCTTCTTTCGGAGACCGCTTTTTTAAAGCAGGGGATAGGAAAATTACCTTAAGCTTTGCTCCTTCAAATGAAAATGAAATAGACCCGCAGAAAATTCTGGCGCTTTTTGACCCGCAAAGGTTTTTGATCAAACTAACACCCTTGAACACAACATCGGCTGCCGTAAAAAACAATTTGACTTCTCTTATCAGTCCGTTAAATAGCAGCGGGATT
The DNA here is from genome assembly GCA_002344125.1 of Ignavibacteria bacterium UBA2360. GTDB lineage: Bacteria > Bacteroidota > Ignavibacteria > Tepidaquicellales > OLB5 > OLB5. The sequence continues at coordinate 119,941 of DDTQ01000004.1, forward strand.
GAAAACCTCGCCGAAAAATTTAGAAATGCCGGTTATGAAGTGATAATAAGTATTGGAAATTACGAAGAGCTCAAAATTGGCAGTACATGCGGGCAAAACCTTGTTACGAACCTGCAAAAGGAAATGAAAGAATAACTGGCCGTTCCGGATTCTGAAAATTAGCCAAATAAAAAAGCCATCCTGTTATACAGGATGGCTTTTTGTTTGCGGCATAGTTGCTGCAAATGTAAATATTATTTTACGAGTAACATTTTCTTTGTTTCAACAAAGTTACCTGATTCCAGTCTGTAGAAGTAAGCTCCGCTTGAAAGCTCTGCAGCATTGAAATCTACTACATAGTTACCAGCGGGTTTAACATCGTTTAACAATGTTTTTACTTCTCTTCCGAGTATATCAAATATAACAAGTTTTACATTTCCAGCAGCAGGAATTGAGAACTTGATGTTTGTTACAGGGTTGAACGGATTAGGATAGTTCTGGCTTAATGAATAAACCATAGGTACTTCGTTGTTTAACGGGTTAACTGCTGTTAAAGCGCCGTTGATCAACGCGGTCAAAGTTGGAAGCAAACTGCCGCCTGTGAAGTATCTTGGGTCAGCGAACATGCTTCTTACTTCATAATTTGCTGTGTATCTTCCGATAGCTGCAAGTGTATCATTCACAGTCTGGTTTACCCATCTGTAAAGCGGGTATGAACCATTGCTTAATCCGCAGCCATCAGGATAGTAACCTGCGTCAACCGGGGAAGCAATGTTCCTTGAGTTTCCAGCATCAATCCTTTCGCCAACAAGTGTACCTGGTGTAGGATCAGCGTTATCAAGCCTGTAAACTATACCTAACATCTGTCCTGCGAAGTTCAGATCCTGTCCGGTGTTTGCTCTGCTGTAGTTATAACCAAGATCAGCACCTATCATGATAAGTGTTTTCCTTGCTGCGGGTGTTCCGCTGTTTAACCATGCTGTGAGGTTGTTTCTTGCAGTAGCGCCAAGATATCTGCAGCCAATAGCGTCAAAGCTGGTTTCCTGAACGATAATCCTGTCGTAACCTGCAAGTGAAGGTAAAGCTGAATTTGTATCAAATGTAACCAGGTCATATCCGCCAACTAAACCTGAAAGATAAACCCTCATTGAGTCTCTGTCAGCTTTTCTTTTTGCTGTACTTGTTGCGTTAACTGAATCATGCATCAGTACTAATGTAGTATTTGCTGCGGGTGCAGGTCCCAGTACTCTTATAAGATCGATACCAATAAAATCACTGTTTGCGCCTGATGGTCCGCCGCTAACTACTCTGTAGTTGATCGCGAATCTGCCGTTTGCGCCGGCTGTAGGTGCTACAAATCTTCTTTCTGTCCATGAACCGGTTGTTGTGGTTTTGAACTTACCCAACTCT
>DDTQ01000004.1:121474-122878 GCA_002344125.1 Ignavibacteria bacterium UBA2360
TGTCTTTAATGCTGTAGTATCGTTTAAGCCGTTTAAGCTGTCAACATACTTAACTACTGCATTTGTGTAAGGAACTGTCGGCTGAATTGCATCTGTTTCTGTGCTGCCTGATGTCTTTGAACTGAATGGATCTGACCAGATCAGCCCAAGAAAGAAGACACCAATTGCGAGAACTGCGAGAATCGGGAATGCTTTTTTCATAAAAAAATGGTTTAATGTTTTTAAATAGTTAATTAAAGATAAATATCATTCTTTAATATGATAATAATCATTACAAAATACAATATTAAAATTTAAATATACCGTAATCAGGGTAATTTTCTACCACTTAGGCATTAAAAAAGGCACTCTTTTTTCAAAGAGTGCCTTTTAAAATAACAAAAAGCAATAAACACTATTTTACCAGAAGCATCTTCTTGGTTTGTTTAAAATTGCCTGATTCAAGTGAATAGAAATAAACTCCGCTTGAAAGCTTGCTTGCTTCAAAATCCACATTGTAGGTTCCTGCTTCCATTGGATCGCTGACTAATGTAGCGACTTCTCTGCCAAGCAGGTCGTATATCTTCAGTTCAACAAATCCGCTTGTTGGGATCGAGAATTTAATGTTTGTTACAGGATTAAACGGATTTGGATAGTTCTGTTCAAGTGAATACAATTTCGGAATTTCTGTACCTACATTCTGTATTCCAACCAGGTTACAGTTAACTCCCGGTATCGGGAATGATACTGTATCAAATGTTACAGTTCCTAACACTGTTCCGTTGTAACCGCTAACTGAATCAACAGCATTGTTATCCAGGTGCCATAAAGCCTTTAAGCCGGCTGCGTTATTGAACTGTGATGGATATTTGCGGCATTTATTGGAATCAATAGCGCCAGGAGTTCTTACTGTACTCCAAAGTCTTATTTCTTCCATGTTACCTGAACACGGATCGTTGTTTCCGCGTCCTATTCTCATTTCTCCGGTTGATGATCCAAGTGTAGAAGCCAGCGCTAACGGGGCATTTGCTACGCCATTAATATAAAATATTACTTGTGAGCCGTTCCATGTTGCTGCAAGATGTGTCCATACACCCTGTACAACCGGAACCAGTCCTGTTGCTACTACTCCTCCAACTCTTACGAATGGAAAGCCGCCGGTATTTATACCGAGCTGGTAATCAAAAGAAGCAGCGCCTTTATTCAATATGGTACTTGGTGCAGTCGTGCTGCCAACTTTTACCCATGCTTCAATTGTAAAATTATTGCCGAAACCAATCATGCTTGCCTGGTGCGGGATCTGAATGTAATTAGTATTAACACCCGGTGTTGGCCATGTACCCATATAGTTGGGGGTAGCACCTGCGGGTCCAAGTACTCTTATAAGATCGATACCAATATAATCACTGTTTGCGCCTGATGGTC
>DDTQ01000008.1:0-25676 GCA_002344125.1 Ignavibacteria bacterium UBA2360
GCTCGCATAATGGTATTGCAGCGGTCTTGAAAACCGCCGGGCGCAAGCCTGTGGGGGTTCGAGTCCCTCGCTCTCCGCAAAAATATGTGTAAACAAGGGGTTGTAACCCCTTGTTTCATTCTTGTCAGGAGAGGTGCTCGAGTGGTTGAAGAGGCTACCCTGGAAAGGTAGTATACCCGCAAGGGTATCGTGGGTTCGAATCCCACCTTCTCCGCAAATAGAACTAAAAATCTTTACATCGAATTTTCACAACATGCATTTCTTTACTTCACTTTCTTATACCTGTGGCAATCGACTAAATGATCGTTAACCATTCCCGTTGCCTGCATTTGCGCGTAGCATATTGTTGAGCCAACAAATTTAAATCCATCCTTAATTAACTGTTTGCTCATTGCATCTGATTCCGCTGTTCTGGCGGGCAGTTCTCTCAGTGACTTCCATTCATTCTTCTTAACTTTCCCGTTTGTGAACTGCCATAAGTAATCAGAAAATGAACCTGTCTTATCCTGAATTTCTAAGAATGCTTTCGCATTCGTGATCGTAGCTGCTATCTTAAGCCTGTTCCTGATAATTCCCGCATCATTAAGTAATTTCTGAACTTTCGTGTCACTATACCTTGCGATCTTTTCAGCATTAAAGCCGTCAATCGCTTTCCTGAAGTTTTCGCGTTTATATAAAATCGTTCTCCAGCTTAGTCCCGCCTGGAAGCCCTCCAGTACTATAAACTCAAAAAGCTTGTCATCGTTATGAACGGGCACTCCCCATTCTTCATCGTGATATTTCATATACAGCGGGTCGCTTCCGCACCATGGGCAGCGTATTATTTCTTTTGGCATGATAATTTTCGGGTTCTGCGCAGTTAATGCTGCCTGCGCTGTTAATAATTTATTCAAAATTATTAACTATTATGTAAAAAGCCAAATCATTAAATTCGCATTAATATGGAACTGTTCAAAATAGGCTTTATTACCGTAAATTTAATTGATATAATTGATATAATTATAGTCACTTATATATTTTACAAGCTATACCTTGTAATGCGCGGTACTATTGCTTCACAGATCTTCCTCGGATTAACCCTCATCATTCTTGCTTCGTTAATTGCGCAGACCTTTAACATGAAATCACTTGGGTGGATCTTCAGCAGACTAACGGATATCTGGGTCATAGCTTTTATCATACTGTTCCAGCCGGAAATACGAAGACTATTACTCGTTATAGGGCGTACCAGAATAGCGCGCTACTTCCTGAAAATAAATGCCGGCGAAACTATTAACGAGATAGTTGAAGGTCTGCGTGAATTGAAAGAAAGAAAACAGGGCGCGCTTATCGTAATTTCGATGGGTGATAGGCTTACAAGCCTTGTGGAAACCGGCGAACAGCTGCAGGCTAAGGTAAGCAAAGAATTGCTCATTTCAATATTCAATACAAAATCACCGTTGCATGATGGCGCCGTTATCATAAATAATAATACCATAGAAGCCGCGCGCTGCATATTGCCGCTTTCACCCACAGAAAAGATTGGTACACGCAAACTTGGCACGCGGCACCGCGCCGGGCTGGGCGCATCAGAAGATGTTAACGCGATGGTGATAATTCTATCGGAAGAGACCGGCGGACTTTCAATTGCCGAAGATGGTAAGCTGAAGTTTGTTTCCGGACTTGATGAATTGCGCCGCGAAATGAAAAAAGAACTTGAATCCACCGACGTTAAAGAAGAAGTAAAAGAAATATTCGAAGAAATGGATGAGGAATAGCCGTTATGCTTCTGCTTGAAGAAGAAAAAAGAAAACTGGTTGAAAGCCTGTGGAGCAAGGGCATAAAAGACGAAAATGTTCTGAAGGCTATTTACGATATTCCCCGCGAAAAATTCATTTCCAACGCTCTCAGAAAATTTGCTTACGATGATAACGCGCTGCCTATTGAATGCGCCCAGACAATCTCTCAACCCTTTACTGTTGCGTTTATGACCCAAACACTCGAAGTTAAACCGGGTGATAAGATCCTTGAAATAGGAACAGGCTCCGGTTACCAGGCAGCGGTATTGAACCGGTTAGGCGCTGATGTATATTCAGTTGAAAGAATAGAAAAACTTTATGAAAACGCATTGAGTCTGCTGAGCGAACTGGACTATAAAGTTAACTTAAAACTTGATGATGGCACTCTTGGCTGGGAAGAGAACGCCCCATACGATAAAATTATAGTTACCGCCGGTGCGCCTGATGTTCCGCAGCATTTGCTTGAGCAGCTTATTACCGGTGGCAAACTTGTTATTCCCGTGGGTGACCAGGATATGCAAAGATTGCTGGTTGTTACAAAAACTGATGCAGGCATCGAAAAGAAGTATTACGATAAATTCAAATTTGTCCCGTTGATAGGGGAAGAAGGCTGGAAATCATAATTTCTGAATTATGCCTGAGCCAAAAGTAATTGTAATAACCGGCCCCACAGCATCAGGAAAAACTGCCCTTGCTTTGAATACTGCCGAAAAAATCGAGCAAAACACAGGTAAGATTGTTGAGATCATCTCGGCGGATTCCCGCCAGGTATTTAAACATATTCCAATTACCACTGCCCAGCCCTCAACCGAAGAATTAAACAGATTCAAACATCATTTCGTAAATACTCTTGAACTCAATGAAGAATTCAATGCAGGCGATTTTGGCTCCGAAGCGCGCACGCTGATTGATAGGTTATTCAGCGAAGGCAGGATCCCTCTGGTTGTTGGCGGAAGCGGACTGTACATAAATTCCCTGGTATATGGATTCTTCGAAATAGGCAGCGATGATAAGCTGCTTGATGAGAAGTTTAAAACTAAGCGTGAAGAAATTTATAAAGCAAAAGAGGAAAAAGGTTTTGAATACCTTCTGGCTGAGCTTAAAACCCATGACCCTGTTACATTTGATAAAATGAAAGAAATTAAAGAGCGTCGTGTAATCCGCGCGCTTGAAGTGTTTTATGTTACCGGAATACCAATTTCAGTTCACCACAAAAAGAAGATCAAGATCAATTTTTTAGCTGATATGTACGGGATCCAAATTGAGCGAAGTGAGTTATATGCCGGGATCAACAATAGAACCGAAGTAATGTTAAGTAACGGAATGTTGGAAGAGATCGAATCCTTAAAGAGCAAGGGTTACCATTATAGAACCCATAATTCATTGAATACTGTTGGCGCAAGAGAGATATTTGATTTTTTAGATGGTGTAATTACCAAAGAACGAATGACGGAACTTATCAAACAAAACACCCGCCGTTTTGCCAAACGGCAATTGACATGGTTCCGCAGAGATGAAAATATTAAATGGATAGGTCCAACAGCTTTTGCTTCTCTTGGGATGCATTGACTGTTACGATGCATCACTGAAACATCCCGCGTAATGTAATTCAAACTGTTTTGCTTTTGCTTCTCTTGGAGTGCATTGACTGTGTCAATGCTGCATCACTGTAACATCAGGCGTAATTTAATTCAAGCTGTTTTGCTTTTGCCTCTCTTGGAGTGCATTGACTGTGTCAATGCTGCACCTTAAAAGCTTCAACAATAAAACTTCAAATCCATATCCATCATTTCCTTCAATAATGGGTGAGGCCTGTACCGGTCTTCCCCAAAATCACGCTGCAGCGCAGCAAGAATATTATATACCAGCCCAACGCCAAGTCTGTCAGCCCATTCCAGCGGACCGTACGGGTAATTCGTGCCCAGCTTCATCGCAGTATCAATATCTTCTTTGCTGGCAACCTGCTCGCTGTAAACCTGCGCGGCTTCATTGATTATCATAGATACAATTCTGGGGAATATCATCCCTACTCTATCCGGTACTATCGAATAATTCATTCCCACTTCGCTTAAGAATTTTTCTGCATTTTTAAGTATTGCCGCATCTGTTATTTTTGAGGGCGCGATCTCAATCCTTTTAGCTTTTGAAAATGTATCATATAACCCAATACCAATGAGTCTTTCCGGATTCGCCTGCCTCCTGCCTTGCTCTGAAACTGCTGAGCAAAGGGATGATGTAAAGATTGGGATATTATTCGCTGTTGCTGATTCAATATATTGCAGTTCTTCGGATTGTTCGTATTCCGGGTAGTTCGTCGTGTTTATTATGATTCCGGCATGTTCTGGCTCTGTTGTAAATTCAGCTTTGCCGCTAAAGAACTCCCTAAACTCGTTGTTTATGGATTCTGTACCCTGTAAATAAACTATAGTCATTATTTTATTGAATAATTCTGAATTAAAAGAAAAATTGGAAGCTCATTATTTGAGCTATAAGCAGAAATTCTCATCCAAAGATCCGGTATGGATACTTCACAGGTTTTCCCGTGGAAGAGATATTGAGCTTATTGGTTTAATAACAGCAGCTTACGCCTACGGTTCTGTTGATCAGATCAACCGGTTTATTGAGGACTTGTTGCAGAAAACCGGCAACAAACCATACGAATTTACCATAAATTTTTCCAAACGTAAAGATAAAAAGCATTTAGATGGAATGTATTACCGGTTCAATTCTCAATTTGATCTGCTGGATATGTTCAGTTCACTGAATAGAGTCCTTGTAAATTACGGCTCACTTAAGAACTTATTTTTAATTCATTTTAATGAATCTCACAGCAACATTATTCCCGCACTCACTGAATTCACAAAAGAACTTAACAAAAGTACTCCCAAAGCAGAAAGCAGATATTATCATTACCTGTTTTCCAATCCCGCAAACAACAGTACCTGTAAACGGATGAATTTATTTCTGAGATGGATGGTTCGCCGGGATGAAATTGATACAGGGCTATGGAAAGAAATCCCTTCTGCAAAACTCATTATGCCTGTTGATACGCATATTGCAAGGATCTCAAAAAATCTGAAATTAGTGAACAGGAAAAGTATTGATCTTAAGTTTGCCTTAGAACTGACCGAAAAATTGAAAACATTTGACCCTTTTGACCCTGTGAAATACGATTTTGCATTATGTCACATAGGCATTGATAAGAAAGAATTCTGATCTCTGTAATTCCGCAATTCAAACATTTTATCCCCGTGTTCGTCTTTATCAATAACAAAAGCAAATTTATATAATAAGTGATATTAACGGTGTTAGTAAGTATTAACATTATTAGTTATTTTGTTTACACACATAAATCAGCGATTTTAATTTTCTTCTAAACATATATTATTTATGAAAATAGGTATTCTTTGTTATCCCACATATGGTGGCTCAGGTGTTGTTGCAACTGAATTAGGTATAGAGCTTGCCGCGCGCGGGCACCAGGTGCATTTCATTTCTTACAGCATGCCCATGCGGCTGAATATGGGGTTTTCAGATAACATTTTCTTCCATAAGGTTGAAATGGCTTCATACCCGCTGTTTGATTTTCCGTTATACAGTATAGCGCTTGCAAGCAAAATTGTTGAAGTTGCCAAGTTCAACGGACTCGATCTTGTTCACGCGCATTACGCTATTCCCCATGCAACAAGCGCATACCTTGCCCGTGAAATAATAAAAGAGGAAGTTCTTTCAAAGAAGAAAAATAATCGTAATATAAAAATTATCACAACTCTGCACGGCACTGATATTACTTTAACCGGTTTGGAAATAAGTTTCCTTCCCACAATGAAGTTTTCCGTTCAGAAATCTGACGGTGTAACGGCGGTTTCGGAATTTCTGAAACAAAAAACCCAGTCACAATACGAGATCACTAAAGATATAAAGGTTATACCTAACTTCATTAACCAGGATATCTATAAAAAGATCAATAACAATGAAACAAAATGCCTTAAAGATAAGCTGTCTAAAAATGGTGAAAAGATACTGGTTCACACCTCAAACTTTCGTGCCTTAAAGCGTGTAGATGACGCAATTCGTGCATTCAAGATCATAAACGATAAGATCCCTTCAAAGTTACTGCTGATTGGTGATGGTCCAGAGCGAAGCAAATGCGAATACCTTGTTAAAGATCTGGGATTAGTGGAAAATGTGAAATTCTATGGTGAGCAGGAATCATTTACTGAAATACTTTCTGTATCAGATCTTTTCCTCATGCCTTCACAATCAGAAAGTTTCGGGCTCTCAGCCCTTGAGGCAATGGCATGCGGAGTTCCCGTGGTATCTTCAAACGCTGGCGGACTGCCGGAGCTTAATCTGCATGGTGAAACCGGATACATTGCTGAAATTGGCGATGTAGAAAAAATGGCTGATTACGCCTTAAGGCTTCTTGAAGATCCGAATAAGTACAAAATATTTTCTGAAAACGCGCTTGATAGGGCTACTACACTCTTTTCTGCAGAAAAGATAATTCCTGAATACGAAAAGTATTACGAAGAGATACTGGCAGAAAATTAAACCGCTCAAACTTTCAATTCATCCGCTTTTTCAATAAGCCATGCTTTGTGCGGCAGGAGACTTGAAGATGCAAGTTCTTTCCTCAGTTCTTTATTTACCCTCGAGCTTCCGCTTGCCGCCTTCACTTTCAGCAGTTCCCTGTAGAAATTCAAGAATCTCAGTAAATTATCTGATTCGTTCTTACGGATCTTCTTATTTGAAGATAAAAAATGAGTGAAAGAATCGATCAGTGAAAATGATTCTTCAATGTAGTTCAACTCGTAATAGAGTTTTAACATCAATACCTTTACCGGAATTTTCAGTCTGAATAGTTTTAACTTTACTTTGGAAAGCGAGGCCAGTGACCTTTCAAACTGCTTTTTGCAGAAAAACAGCTCCGCAAAAGAATATCCTGTCATATCAACAGAATATTCCGGAGATATCTTTTCGCCGTATTTTCGTAAAAAATCCGCAGCCCAGTCAGCTTCATTCAGCTGCAGGGCTGTCTGGAATATTATTATAAAATTATTAACATCCATATACTGTGCAGTGTAAGATGTATACAGGTCAAGTGATGCAGCTCTTTTTATGATCTCAAAATTTATCTTCTGGTATTTTTCATCGTTAATTGCAGTTCTTTTCCTGTTGCAGCACGTTGCCAGCATTAAGTGCAGGTTCTGCAGTTCATTTTTCCCGAAAAACTGTGAATACTGTTCCACGTAATCGTTCATTTTATTAAAATATTTCTCGTCCTTGTCGTCCTGGATAGTAATCATGAAACACAGGTAGATCTTAAGTACTTTTATCAATCTTTCGTTTTCAGCTGCGGGAATCCCTCTGCTTTCATTCCTTTCAATGTATTCCAGTATTTTCCTGTAATCAATATTTTTAAGATACTCAAAAACAATATTATCTTTTAAAGGAAGATTGTAAGTATGGCTGACCTGATGCAATATCTGGTAAATATGAGAAAGCTCCACAAAAGAACTGAATAGCTGAAGCTCCCCCTGTTCGTATCTTTTTTCAATAATTGGTTCCTGAATGTTAGAAAGAAAATATAGCTGGTGCCATATCAAAGTAATATCTTCTTTATTGTAAATATATTCTCCTCCTATGAGATTATCTTTATCAAGTGAGCTTTCAAGTGCCAAAAGATTTTTGCCCGCAATCCCGAATAATCTTCTTTCGGTAAGGTCATCAATAACATATTTCCGGATCTCCATATCATTTTTTTCAAACATTGATATTGCCAGGTATTTTTCCACGAGACTGTATAACGATGAAAGCAGGTACCGGTATGTCTTTTCATCGTAAGTTCTTGTGCCGTATATCTTTTTAAAAAGCGCTTCCGGACTCATCTTCGGATCGTTAACATCAAACTCCGGGAAAAACGCCGCGATCAGCTTGAAAAGTTTTGTTACGCTTTCATTTGTATTAAAGTAATCAGAGCTGATAAAACGCCTGAATTTTTTCAGTTCGGCCTTATCAAATGTCTTTAGTATTTCTATTAGCTTTTTTAGCAGCATGGAATGCGGATAATTTCAAATGAAGTTACTTGAATTTTAGATTAAATAAAATACTGATTTCAGAGAAAAATCACGCTTTTTGAGGGCATCAGCCCTTTTTTTTCACTTTAATCCGCTGAAAAACTTCTTTGTCCTGCTCAAGCCTGTGGAATATCTTTGTATCATAAAAGTGCACGTGCACTCAGAGAATTGAAAGGGAAGTAAATGAGAAATGAAAAAAACGAAGAACGCGGAAAATTGAAAGCCGGCAAACCGGCAAGCGATGAATCCATACCCAAAGGATACAGGCTGAAACCGCAAACCCACTTCCTTGTTGAAAAACTGACAAAACAGATCAACGGAACAAAAGAAGATGTTATCAGCAGGGCATGCAGAATGTTTGAAAATTCAGTAAAACGCGCAAACAAAAGAAAAGAAACAAACAAAAATATTCAGTAAAAAAAAATTAATAATAAACCAACTAACCAAAAAGGAGCAAAAACATGAAACACTTTTCATCCATCACACCAAAATTCAGCTTAACCAAAACCGCGCTGGCGGTTCTAATGATTCTCGTTTTCGGAATGACATTGTTCAGCCAGGATAAATCCGGCGGGAATGAACCCGCGAATATTTTTTACTCAAACAGCAGCGATGGCAGCACATCAAACCCGGTTTCAACTTCCAATCAGCCGCAGGAGCAGCAGTTCACTGCTGAAAAGCAAACATTGCTGAACCAGCTAAGGACTGCAAGGCTTAATAATGATCTTGTTCAGGCATCTCAACTGAGGAACAGGCTTGATGAAATAGACGGTCTAACTGCTTACACCCCGGTGGAAATTACAAACCCCGATAACAACCCGATAAAGCAGAAGTTTGTTACTATGAATACTCGTGTCCCGTTTATGCAGGAATCTGACTTTTCAGTTTCTACTATTTCAACCGCCGCCATCTGGGGTGTTGCAACCGCCAGTTCTAACAGAACTTCAACAATATTCGCGGCAACATCAGAATATGTGAACGGCGGCGGCGACATTATCAAAATATTCGTTTCATACAACGGCGGCTCATCATGGGTCCTTAAATATACCTACAATGGTTTTAATGCGGCCGTTGATTGCCGAGCAGGGGAAATTGATATCGAACCCATCATCAGCGGAAATGATACAATTGTTTATTGCGCTGTGGGTATAAACTATAACAGTCATGCATGGTCAACAATGATTGTTGCCAATATCGGCACAGGTGTTGGTGCAGGTTATACATGGAGCTTTGGTGGATATAATAATGCTAATGTAAATTACTACAATCCTAAAGTAACCAGTGATAATACTACTTACACATCAGCTTCGTATGTTTACATGACCTCTTCATTTGATTCAGCGGGTACTGTAAGATACACTTCAAGATACCTGCTTGTAACAAGTCCATTCACAACCACGCCGGTGTTTACATACAGGCAGCCTAACGCTCCCAACGGTTTTTGGTGGCAGTCTAACGGGATTTCTTCCTCCGCATACCTGCACCAGGATATTTGTTACTATAACAACGGTACGGTTGATAGAATATATACAGTTTACAACCACGCAGGTACTGCAACTGATAAAAGTGTATTTATCGCGTGGAGCAATGACTACGGTGTTACAGTTGGCTCAGGGAACACACTTTCTCTCACCGAAGCCACCAACATCCTTGGTGCGGTTTGCGCTGCAAACGGTGGTACTTCCAGAACAACAATGGCAATTGGCTACAGGCTGCAATACGCTAATGAGTGGGATTACCGCATTCAATATTCAGCAGGCGGCGGTACAACAACCGGAATGTTTACAGGTCAGTATATTGAATATACCGGCGATACAACAATGTTAATAAGTCTTCAGGCAATTGATCTGGCAAACGGAAGATTTGTAACAGGCAGCGCAAGAAACGGGGGCGAACACTATTACCGCTCATTTAACGGCACAACTTTAGGTAATCCGCTTCAAACAAATAATATAACCGGCGATGTAACTTATGGCGGCTGCAGGGCAGGTTATTGGAATTCACCTAATCCGGATTCATGTATAGTCGTTTGGTCGCCCAACTTAGGTTCAGGAGCATACTGCTCAAGGCTTATTTGCAGCACCGTTGGTGTTGAACCAACCGGCAATGAAGTCCCCGCTGAATTTTCACTTAAGCAGAATTATCCAAATCTGTTCAATCCTGTAACCAACATTAAATTCAGTATTCCGCGCTCTTCATTTGTTAAGATAACCGTATTTGATATTACCGGCAGGGAAGTTGCAAAACTTGTGAACGAGAATATGAATGCGGGTTCTTATACTGTGGATTTTGATGCTTCAGATCTGGCAACAGGTGTGTACTTATACAGAATAGATGCTGATGGATTCACCGCCGTAAAGAAAATGATGCTGATAAAATAACGGAGTTATTTTAGAAGTCTTGTTTCTAAGACTGACAAAATAACGAAGTTATTTTAGATGTCTTGATTCTAAGACTGATAAAGTAATGAAATTGACTCTTTAAAAACCTGAATCAAGATTAACACACTTCTAAGACCCCGCTTGCGGGGTCTTTTCTATTATATCAAGAATGCAGTGCTTTTTGTAGTCGAGCCCTTTTAGGGCTCGTTGCGGATTTTGTGTTGATTTAAGGGGCTACCCTGATAGCTGTGAAACCGGCTTGGCTGCGGTTAAATTCTCCTGAAGCTAATTTCTTTATACCGCTTTTTTCTTCAATACATTCAGCATTGCCGTATTCATTATTTTACTGTCTATCCACGAAACAAAATCAAACTGCTCTAATATATTCTTTTCAAATTTATCATCCTGGAGCCTCGATATATCTTCCTTTAGTCTGCCGTAAAGAGCCAGCCTTTGCTCATCATCGCTGTAGTTTACAGCCAAAGTTATGAATTTTAAAATGAGCTTCTCAAATTTAAATATCCGGTTCGATCTCTCCAGGAAACGCCTTGTCGTTCTTACACTGTATTCAAGCAGGTCATAATTGCCGGCTTCAAAATGTACTATCAGGCTTCGTATCCGTGCAAAAATATGCTGCTCCGGCTCAATTTTGCTATTGGTAGCGTTTAAGATCCTGTTCAGGTATAACAGGCTGTTGCCGTACTCCCGCATAAGAAAACATGCGTATGCTAACCTGTTATACAGTGAAATTTTCCTGTTCTCACTTATCATTGCTCCGAATTTCTTAAACCCGGATTCAATGTTATCAATGATCGATCTCAGGTTTTCGAAGTTCAGTGACTTAATAGAAAAATTAAGTTCAAGATCGCTGGTTAACATAAATATCCTTGATTGTATATCTATGTATTCCTTTTTATTCTCAAATTGTTTAGCGAAAACCTTCAGCTTCTTTAGATTCTCTTCAAACTCTTCGTTCATTCCCGTATAAACACAGGCATGCAGATAGTTGTTTAGCGCAAGTATGTAGCTTCTCGGATTTTCACGGATGTACTTCTTTTCACTTTCCATTAATCCAACAAGCCTTTTCCTGTATTTAAGCCAGTTTATCTTATCATCAACTATCCTGTAATAATGACCAAGTACAGTGTATAATTTAAACTTTGCGTCAAACGTGACAGCTAAACTTTCATCCTGCAGCAATGGATTTGAAAAAATACTGTTTAGTTTTTCCAGATCGCTTTCATTCCTTACATTGCCGGTTTCTTTGGTGAACATGAACATATCATTGTACAATATATGATACTGCTCATTTATTGAAAGCTTATCAAGATTACCAAGAGCTTCACGCTTCAGTTTATCGTAATCAAACTCATCATAGTCTGTGTAATAATCAGTGGCAACTGATGTTAACGCTTTATTATAAAGAAGAGCTAAATAGAAGGGCTTTTCGTTTTCAGAAGCGATGGATATTGCTTTGTTAAGCAGGGTTTTAAACTGTTTGTAGAGCCCTTTTTCAAAAAGAACATTCAGCTCTATCATCATCATGTTAAGCCTTGAGACAACAAATTTTTCCGCATGGTAAGAGCTTAACGCTTTAAGTATCAGGTTAAAAAGGTAATTCTTGGTAGAGTAGAGTTTCTCTGCGAACTTTTCTCCGCTGAATTTCTTCTTGATAACACTTTCATCATACGCTTCCATCTTCTCTATTGCATCGAAGAGTTTAACGTAAATGTTCTTTTCGCCGATAGTGTGTTTTGAAGCGAATTTTTTGAAATATCCTTTTTCAGACTTGCTCATTGACTTTATCAGCTGAAAAAGATCGTCTGATACCCTCATCGACTTCTATATTCCCCCAAGTAATTTCTACAAAAATAGCTAAAAAATGGGGAATTAATAAGGTATTTGAAAATATTGACTTATGAATTCAGCGAAATCCTTGTTTTCAGAGCGTGTTATTTTAATTTATATTTGTATCATAGAAATGGGAGTAAATAGTTAATTAAGGAAAGATAGCTCAGTTTGCATTAATTTAACCCCCAAGTAATTAAAGTTGCTGAACTTATCTGACTTGAAAAAGGGTTTCTTTTAATAAGAAACCCTTTTTTTATTTATTTTTAGCAGTATTTGCAACGATTACCGGGTACAATTTGTTACAATAGTAGTCTCATAATTCAATTGATTTAATAACCATAATTTATTATTCTGTACTTAAATTAAGAGCAAAAAATGAAAAAATTAGCATTAGCAGCAGTAATCTTAGCCCTGGTAACCGGAATTTCATTTTCGCAATTTAAAGAGATTCCCGGCAAAACCAAATCAAAGCTGAAAAGCGGCAATGGTCTGTTACTTGGATTCATTAATCCGAAGAACTTTTCTATTACACATTCTTTTGATATGTCCGTAATGTCCGGCGGGAATACCTCTGTTAGTCTTGCTTCTTATACTGCCACAATGAATTATAAAATTTTAAAGAATATGAATCTGAGCGCCGATGTTACAATGCAGTATTCGCCTTATGCATCCATTGGCTCTAACAATCCGGCAATCAATAAAGATTTTCAGAATTCATTGAACGGCATCAATTTAAGCCGCGTATCACTTGATTACCGTCCCACAAAAGATATGTCAATAAGCATTAATTATTTTAATCCCAAAGGCAGTTATTACGGGTACGATAATTATTATAACAATTACTACAATCCATACTGGCTTGGCAGATAGTTTGCTTTTGCCGGTTTTTACAATTATATAATTAATACTGTTATTAATGCCATCAGCAAATTCAGGTGAATTTGTAAGTAAGTTCAAAAATTATTCCATAAACATACTAATTGTTCTGCTGGCAGTTGTAACAATTTATCTTTTTTATAATCTTTTTAAGCGCCTTACAACTCCCCAAACCGATGTAAAAACCCAGGTAGTTGATTCCACAACGTATTTAACCAAGCAGCCTTCCGGCGGTACACTGCAGATTGATGTGCAGAACGGGTGCGGTGTTTCGGGTATTGCGGATAAATTCACAGAATTCCTCCGCTCCAAAGGGTTTGATGTTGTTGAAATGGGTAACTTCACAACGCAGGATATTAAAACAACAATGGTTATAGACCGGGCCGGGAACATGAAAAACGCAAAACGTGTCGCCCAGTCTCTTGGAGTCTCAGATAAATTCGTAATTCAGCAAATGAACAAAAATTATTTCCTTGATGCAACCGTAGTAATAGGAAAAGACTACGAAGAATTGATACCATTTAAAACTTCAACCGAAACACAAACCACACCCTGATAATGTTCCCCCCTTGAGAGGGGAAGAGCTTGATGCACTTAGTGCAGAAAGCGAAGGGGTGTGTTTCTTACTTTTTTGAATATTATTTTAAGAACTAAATTAACAACATATAGAAAGTTTATATAATTTGGATTCCAAAACACTGGCTTTTAAGCTCGCAGAACTTGCCTTAACCAAAAAGGCTGATGATATCAAGATCCTTGATCTGAGAAAAATAACAACAATAGCTGATTTTTTTGTGATATGTACCGCTCATTCCGAGCCGCAGGTTAAAGCTGTTGCCGATGCTATACTTGAGGGCGCGAAAAAAGACGGTGAAACCGTCTGGCACAAAGAAGGTACAAACATGAAGTCATGGGTACTCCTCGATTTTGTTGATGTGGTTGTGCACGTCTTCCTGAAGGATACACGCGCTTTCTATTCATTGGAAAAATTATGGGGTGATGCCGAGATCACAGAAGTTACCGATGAAGAGCCTAAAGGTAGATCAGTAACTAAGGCAGCAAAGCCAAAGACCATAAAAAAGCCGGCTGCTAAGAAAACAACTGAAAAGAAACCCGCAGCTAAAAAACCTTCCGCAAAACGCAAACCGGCAAAAAGATAGCAAATCAGTTTTACAGTATATTACAAATAAACAAAAAAAGACGGGCCTTAAACCCGTCTTTTTTGATTTTCAATTATATGAATGAAATTAAGCCAAGCCGTATTTTTCGATAAAGCTTGTATCAAAATCACCATCTATGAACTTCTCATGCTTCATAACTTTTTTATGGAAAGGTATAGTTGTAAAAATGCCTTCTATTATGAATTCATCAAGAGCCCTGTACATTCTCCTGATGGCCTCATCCCTGTCATCGGCAGTAACAATAAGTTTCGCGATCATACTGTCATAAAACGGTGGAATATAATAGTTAGCGTAAGCATGTGTATCCACACGAATTCCAATTCCGCCCGGCATGTGGAAGGAGGTTATCCTGCCCGGTGATGGCGCGAAATTTTTATCCGGATTCTCGGCGTTTATCCTGCACTCTATTGAGTGGCCCGTACGCTTAACATTATCTACCTTTAACTTCAGTCCTGATGCAACGGCTATCTGTTCACGGATAAGATCAACGCCGGTTACCTGTTCGGTTACCGGATGCTCTACCTGGATACGTGTATTCATTTCCATGAAATAGAAATTTTTGTTCTTATCTACAATGAACTCAACCGTACCGGCACCTTCGTAATTAACCGATTTTGCGCCCTTAACAGCCGCTGCGCCCATTGCCTGTCGGATCTCTTCTGTAATAAACGGTGATGGGGTTTCCTCTATCAATTTCTGGTGTCTGCGCTGCACTGAACAGTCACGTTCACCTAAATGAACTACGTTACCGAATTGGTCGCCAAGAACCTGTATTTCAATGTGCCTGGGATTTTCAACAAACTTTTCAACATATACTTCACCGTTACCAAAAGCATTAAGCGCTTCGTTGGTTGCCATGTTGAAAGCGTTTTCCATTTCACTTTCCTGGTTAACTATCCTCATACCTTTGCCTCCGCCGCCGGCAGAAGCTTTTATCAGAACAGGATAGCCGAACTCAGCTGCTACTTTCTTCGCGTCTTCAATGTTTGTTATAACTCCGTCACTTCCGGGAACAACCGGAACGCCGGCTTTTCTCATCGTATCTTTCGCATAGGCTTTATCGCCCATGGATTTGATCATATCCGCTGATGGTCCTATGAACTTTATTTCTGATTCCCTGCATATTTCACTGAACTCAGCGTTTTCGGCAAGGAAGCCGTATCCCGGGTGAATGGCATCTGCGTTGGTTATTTCCGCTGCCGCTATTATTCTGGGAATACTCAAATAACTCTCTCTCGATGGCGGAGGACCGATACAAACCGCCTCGTCAGCAAACCTGACGTGCAGAGATTCTTTGTCTGCTTCGGAATACACGGCAACTGTTTTGATGCCCATATCCCTGCAAGTCCGTATTATTCTAAGGGCAATTTCGCCCCTGTTGGCAATTAATATTTTCTTTAACAATTTCTTAGGTAATCTTAATAATTTTAGAGAGCCGGAAAAATTTCGGCTCAATTGCATGTCAACCTCAGAGCTGTTAGTTCGGCTCTACAAGGAAAAGTACCTGGTTATATTCAACCGGCTGCGCATTTTCAACCAGTATCTTTGTTATCTTGCCTTCATACTCGCACTCTATCTCATTCATTAGTTTCATCGCTTCTATTATACATAATATGTTGCCCTTTGAGACCTGCTGTCCCACTGATACATATGGATCTGCATTTGGTGAAGGCGCCCTGTAAAATGTACCTACAATTGGAGAGCGTACTTCTATCATTTCTTTACCTGATGGTGCTGCGGCTTCTTTCTTCTCTTCAGCCTTGGGAGCTGTAGGCGCGGCAGCTACCGGAGCAGCAGCCTGCGGTGCCATTTGCTGCATTGGCGGGGCCGCGTATGTTATCATTTGGGGAGCCTGGGCTGCGGCATCCTGCGGCTTTGATTTTACAACTCTTACCCTGGTGCCTTCTTCTTCGATCTCAATTTCATTGATCTCGCCGGTCTCCAGGATCTTTAGAAGCTTTTTGATGTAGTTTAGATCAGTTTTCATTGGCTTTATTTATCCTCACATAATTAATAGATTGTGGGTGTTAGACATTATTGTCTTCAATTTTTGCTGCTTTTATTCTTTTTAAAAAATCTAAATTTATGTTTCTAAAGTTTCTTGTTTTTAAAGCTTTTGATTCTATTTTTTGCTTTTTGCCTTTTTACTTTTGCCTTTAAGATTTTTTCACTTCTGCCCTTATTACTTCTTCACTCTTTCAAGGTAAGCTGAATTTCTCGTATCAACCTTAATTATATCACCTTCGTTTATGAACATCGGGGCGTTTACAGTTGCGCCGGTTTCTACTACCACCGGCTTAGTTCCGCCTGTCGCAGTATCTCCTTTATTGCCCGGCGGCGCTTCAACAACTTTCAGTTCAACATGCGGGGGAATTTCCACCGTAACAGGTTTCTCACCATCGAACATTATCTGCACTGTTTCGCTTTCTTTCATGAACTGAGATTGCTCGCCTACTATGTCATCAGGGATCGAAACCTGGTCATAGTTATTGTTATCCATAAATACATAACCTGAACCATCATGGTACAGGTATTGAAATTCCCTCGTCTCCATCCTGATGATATCAATTTCTTCACCTGAACGGAAACGGTTCTCTATGGTTTTGCCGTTTTTTAGGTTTTTCATTTTGACCTGGTAGAAGGCCCTTAAATTTCCGGGTGTCCTGTGTTCCCATTTAATAATTACATGAAGCTCACCGTTGTACTTTATTACTAATCCGTTGCGTAGATCTGATGTCGAACCCATAAAATGCGAAAATTCTCCTTAATTAATTGTTATCGGTTTTGAGTGATTTTTGATCGATTTTTAATGAAATCAGTGTCTTTTTGGTGAAAAATGGGGCAAAAACACCTCGTTTCTGTTAAATATAATTCACAAATATAGTTATCTGTAGGGTCAATATCAATGTTCTATATCATATTTTATCAATATTGGAGCATCTAATTTAATCAATTGTAATAGTTTGTATGCTAATAGGAGAATTGTTTTTTATTTATTATCTTTGTTCATTCAATTTTAAACTAACTAAATAACAAAATGAAAAGAATTCTTGTTGCTGCTTCAATGCTTGTAGTAATGTTCCTTTTTGCTGAAACAAGCGCAAATTCACAGGCTTTATATTTCTTTGTGACAAACAACACAGGTTTCACATTAAACAACATTTATGTTACACCCGCTGAAACAGGTAATTGGGGTAGTGATATATTGCCCTATGACCTCTTCGAAAATAGTACTTCAGTAAGAGTAGATATTCCCGCTGATTACGGCTCTACCTGCGCGTTTGATATGAAAATAACTGACCTGGAAGGGAATTCTGTTACCTTCTCCGGCTTTGATGCCTGCAAACTTCATACTTTGATTTTGAATGCCGATGGAACTTATTCCGTTGTAGAGTAGCTTGACCGGAATTTCTGAATTTATCTCGAAAGACCTGTTTTTAAACAGGTCTTTTTCGTTATACATTGAATAAATCTGCAATTTTGGGTATTTTTACATATATAACACTGAAATTTTCAGTCAATAAAATAATTTAACAGAAGAGGAGTTTAACTTACAATGGCTGCAAAAGCAATGGCTGCAAAAGTTGCGATCAACGGATTTGGAAGAATAGGACGCCAGGTTTTGAGCGCTATGGCTGAACGCGGGATCTTAGGCAAAGAAATTGACGTAGTTGCTGTTGTTGATGTAAGCACTGATGCTAAATACTTCGCTTACCAGATGAAATACGATTCAGTTCATGGCAGATTTAACGGTACAGTTACCACAGAAGGTGATGATGTACTGGTTGTGAACGGTGAAAAGATTAAATGTATCGCGGCGACAAAATCACCCGCTGAACTTCCATGGAAAGAACTTGGGGCTGATATTATACTGGAATGTACCGGCCTGTTTACCGATATGGAAAAAGCCAAAGGTCACCTTGATGCCGGCGCGAAGAAAGTGCTCATTTCCGCACCGGGCAAAGGCGGAGTTAAAACTCTGGTGATGGGCGTTAACGATAATGAATACGATCCCAAAGAACATCACATAATTTCAAACGCATCCTGCACAACAAACTGTCTTGCGCCGGTTGTTTACGTACTGCTTAAAGAAGGCATCGGTATTGAAGCAGGATTAATGACTACAATTCACGCTTACACAGCAACACAAAAAACAGTTGATGGTCCCAGCAAAAAAGACTGGCGCGGCGGAAGAGCGGCTGCGATAAATATTATCCCTTCCTCAACCGGGGCGGCTAAAGCCGTTGGTGAAGTGCTTCCGGTTACCAAAGGTAAACTAACAGGTATGTCATTCAGGGTTCCCGTTGCAGATGTATCAGCAGTTGATCTTACCTTCCGCAGCGAAAAGGATACCTCAATCGAAGAAATTGACGCGCTGATGAAAAAAGCTTCTGAGACCTATCTGAAAGGAATTCTCGGTTACAGCAACGAAGAGCTTGTATCCAGCGATTTCATCCATGATGACAGGGCTTCTATATATGACTCACTCGCAACTGTAGGCAATAACCTCAAAGGCGAAAAACGCTTCTTCAAAGTTGTTTCATGGTATGATAATGAATGGGGCTATTCCTGCAGGATAGTTGACCTGCTGGAAAAAGTTGTAAAAGCAGGGTATTAATTATGAACATCAGGTGTATAACTGATTCCAAGGGAAGTAAAAACGCTTAATCAGAAAATATCTTCCCTGAAGAAAGAATTGTCAGTCCTATATGACAATTTAGTTTTGAAACATGATCTTGGAACACCAAAATGTTTCTGATACTAAGTTGCAGGAGCTTTTAAATCAAATATTTGATGAATTGAAATTATGAATAAATTAACAATAGAAGACCTTTCAAAAAACGACGGGCTGAAATCTAAGAGAGTATTGGTTAGGGTTGATTTTAACGTACCAATGTCAAAAGATGATACACCCCGTATTACTGATGATAAAAGAATAGTTGAATCGCTGCCTACAATTACAAAAGTAATTGCCGGGGGCGGCAAGCTTATTTTAATGAGTCACATGGGCAGACCCAAAGGCGAAAAGAATCTCAAATATTCCCTCAGACCCGTTGCTATGCATCTCTCGGAATTGCTCGATAAACCCGTCCTCTTCGCGGATGATTGCATCGGAGATAGCACCGAGGCAATTGTTAACGATCTTCAGGATGGCGATATTTTACTTCTCGAAAATCTTCGCTTCTATAATGAAGAAGAAAAAAATAACCCTGAATTTGCCCAAAAACTGGCTTCCTACGGTGATATCTATATTAACGATGCTTTCGGAACCGCGCACCGCGCGCATGCATCCACCGAAGGTGTGACGCACTATATCAAAACCTGCGCAGCAGGTTACCTGATGCAGAAAGAGCTTGAGTATCTTTCCAAAGCGGTAGCATCCCCTGAGCATCCCTATGTCGCCATTCTTGGAGGAAGTAAAATTTCCGGTAAGATTGATGTTATCAAAAATCTGCTCGGCAAAGCCGATAAAATTCTTGTTGGCGGAGGGATGATCTTCACATTTTATAAAGCTATGGGTTATGAGATAGGTAACTCGCTCCTTGAAGAAGATAAGATCGATCTTGCAAAAGAGCTCATTGCTGAAGCAGGCAATAAACTTATTCTGCCCGTTGATGTTGTTACAGCAGATAAATTTGAAAATGACGCTGCCTTCACAACCGTTGATTCTGATAAAATTCCCGCAGGCAAAATTGGAATGGATATTGGCGCAAAAACAATATCACTCTTTAAAGATGAAATATTGAAAGCCAAAACCGTTGTGTGGAACGGTCCAATGGGCGTGTTTGAAATGGATAACTTCGCAAAAGGGACATTCGAAGTAGCACAGGCGCTTGCAGAAGCAACCAAAAAAGGTGCAATAACTGTTATAGGAGGCGGAGATTCCGCAGCCGCGATTGCTAAAGCGGGACACGAAAACGAAGTAAGCCACGTTTCAACAGGCGGCGGCGCAAGCCTTGAATTCCTTGAAGGCAAAACTCTTCCCGGGGTTGAGGCATTAAATAATAACTAATTTTATGGCAAAAGATAAGAAAAAAACAAAAAAATCATCCGTCACAAAAAAATCAGTTAAAAAAAGCAAAACTGATAAAGTGAAATATCCTAAAGAACCTTTGTTTTTAGATAGAAATGAATCACAAACAGGACCCGTGCCGGAAGTATATAAATTCCTTAAGAATGTTGATATGGATCTGCTTTCCTGGTACTCCCGTGATTTTATGCAGGGCATAAAATCCAGGCTTTCAAAAAGAATTGCCGATGATTTCGGCTTTGATGAGAAACATGTCCTCCTTAGCTACGGCTCCGAAGATCTGCTGAAGCAGATCATCCATTGTTACGTCAATCCCGGTGATAAAATTCTCATCCCGCGCGAAGCATGGTGGTATTACAAAAAAGTAGCATCAGAACGCGGAGGCACAAATGTTGAGTATCCCATGAAAAAAGGTGTAATGGATGGAATCCCTTATTACCTGTATGATGTTGATACTATGATCCAGATCTACAACGATACTAAACCCAAGGTTGTTGTTATTGCATCACCCAATAACCCGACAGGTAACCGCATTGATTCCAAAGACCTGAAAAGATTCCTTGATGCTACGAAAGATACTATTACTATGATCGATGAAGCATATTGGGGTTTTGGTTCCACCGAAAATGAATATGTAAAGCCATACATTGATGAATATCCAAACCTGATAATCTGCAGAACTTTTTCAAAGTTCTTCGCGCTTGCGGGTTTCCGCATTGGCTTCGCTTTTGCGGGAAAAAACCTGGATGTACTTATCAATTTCACAACAAGGTATCTTGGCTATAACCGCGTTTCAGAAAAACTGGGCGAAATAGCGCTTGATAATATTAAATGGTATCTCAAAGTAGGCAAGCAGTATGAAAAAGACAAAGAAATGATGTACAAAACATTCCTTGGTTTAAAAGGATTTGTTCCATTCAGATCATTTGCCAACTTTATGCTGGTTGATATCCCCGTGGAGATCCGCCCGGGACTGAAAAAATATCTCGATGAGAGAAACCTGAGGATCAAATTCCTTGATGAAGACGCGTTCAGAACAGAAGCAAGGATATCCCTTGGCACAAAAGAGGATAACCGGCTTTTAATGGATACCATAGTTAAATACTGCAAAGAGATTAACTGGAAATAAACAACGGAAACAGCCGCTATTTACGAACAGAAAAATAAATATTGAGTTTATACAGTCAATACAAAGCGTCTCTGAAAGCAGTAGAGGTCGAAGAGATCTTCGACCTTATTATTTACCGCCCGCTTGCCTTCCTTTTTGTAAAGGCAACCTACTCATTCAATTTAACTCCTGATAGGGTTTCTGTTGCCGCGCTCACTATTGGCTCTGCAGCCGGTATCATGTTTGGCTTTGGCGGTTATACTTTCCTTGTTATCGGGGCAATTCTGTATTTTACAAGCAACGTGCTTGATTGTGCCGACGGGCAGATTGCCCGTCTGAAAAAGAACGGTACAAAAGTAGGCAGAATAGTTGACGGCTTTGTTGATTATATTGTAAGCATTTTTGTATTTGCAGGTATTGGCGTTGGACTTACAAATGAGTTTAGTCACCATGAGATCGGGCTTTGGGGCAATTCTATTTTTCACTGGAAGCCCGTTACATACATCTGGGCAGCAAGTATCCTTGGCGCAATTTCTTCTGCCGTTCAGGCGTTTTATTTTGATTTTTACAGGAATAAATTCCTGGAAGTAGTTTACGGCAAGGCGCAGAATATCATCGAAGAGATCAGGGAATACGAAGAAGAAAGCCTAAGGCTCAAAGAAACCGGCTCGCACGGTTTCCAGCGTTTTTTGATCTCAATTTATCTTAAGTATTCCGCCCTTCAGCTGAAGATACAAAAAGATCACGAAGAAAATCAGGCTGAACAAAAACCTAACCCCAAAGTATATTATGCAAAAAACCGTTTGCTGTTAAGGCTGTGGAGCTACATAGGCTCAACTACCCATATTACGTTATGCGTGGTTTGCGCTCTGCTTGGTAACATGGAAGCTTTCCTTATTATCTGCATTTTGCCTTTAAATTTATTAATGTTAGTTCTATTTTTAGTACAGAAACAGGTGAATAAGGTAACTGCGTAGGTTTCAGGATGACGGTTAAGAAGTTCTGCTCTGTAAAATGAATTTAAAATATTTTTATATAAAAAAAATATCTGATAAGTCATGAAAAAGGTAAAATTTACAAAATTTATTTTACTTTCGTTTTTGCCGGTTTTTCTTTTTATCTCATCAGGATGCTTTGATGTCAAAAGAGAAATTGTAATGAATCCGGATGGTTCCGGTGATGAAAATCTTTACGTAACCCTGGATAAGGAATTCTTCGAGAGGATGAATATCCTGGCGACAAGTGATGCAACGGGCAAATGGAAAAAGCGCGCTGATAGTGTCAACGATAATACCATGATCGAGAACCGTATCAAAATGGATATGGGCAGGGTAGGGGGCACATCTGTAAAAGAAGTGAAGGTTACTTCTAATGCTGATGGCACCAAGGAAATTTTTATGCAGTATCATTTTGATGAACCCATTGTTTTGCTTAAAGTAATTAAAGAGTGCACTTTCAGCTGGTCTAATCAGCTTCCCGTGCAGTTCAGTACATTAAAATTTCAGTATGATGAAGGCGACCTCTTCTTTAAACATACAACCCGTAAGGCTGAGCGCAGCTTTGATGATGAACTTATGAACAGTGTCTTCAGTCCGATTTATGCTTCAAAAAAAGTGTCGTATTCAATTGAATTTCCTTTTGATGTGAAAGAATCCAACGCAATGACTTCTGCCGGCAGAACACTTAGCTGGGAAATGACATTCGATAACATTATGTTTAACCAGCAGACCGATACCGCTTCGCTGGTTAAGGATCCAACCCTTGAGTTAACCTATGCGGAAAAAATTGACCGTACAATTGGTAAAGTAAGCCAGAAAGAAAACCCGCTTATAAGAGTGCAGGTTTATAACAGGAATAAAGAACCGGTTAAGATAGGTACAGGAGTTGTACTGAAAGACGGGCTGCTTGTTACTAATTTTGAGCTTATGAACCTGATAGAGGGAGCCGGATTTTTCAGCGTGATCCTTCCTTCTGATTCACTCGCCGGAATTGATGAAATGACGGAGAGAGATCTTGATCAGAAACAGGATCTTGTGTTCTTAAGATACGGCGCGCCGGATAAATTCAAACCCATAAAATACGCGGCAGTATCCTCAGCCAAGTACGGTGATAAAGTGAAGTTGTTTTACTATCCCAATACACTTTCCTCAATTGTTTATTCAATGGATGGTATGATGAGCGCTGTTAAGAAATGGACAAATAACACAAGTCTGATAGAAATTAAGCCCAACAAACCTATTTCACTTGATGGCGGCGCGGTGTTTAATGAGGCGGGGGAATTCCTGGGGATGATAACAAAAGCGTACGATGGCGAAGTAGGGAAGATATATCTTGTACCCGCTGAATATATTAAATCGCAGACTCCAACAAAGTAAAGTTTTCTCAAACTAAAAAAAGCGTTCATTTTGCTGTGAACGCTTTTTTTATTGCGTGCTTGATACTTGTACAGACGTGCCGCTGGCACGTCTAAATAACGCAATTTTGAATACATGTCACCTGCCACCCATTTAATGTTTTTAATAATTCCGGCCGGATTCTGTAGTTCTATTTCCGGGTACCTATATAGAGCTTCTTTGAAGGGTACTGTCCTTCAAGGATAAGCAGATTGTTCTCATCAATGCTGTAGAAAGCAGTTGCCGAATTGCCTATGCCCGGTTGTTGTACCTCAAACTCAAATTCTCTGCTGAATTTATACCCATCCCAATGCAGAATGCCGAAAGAACTTAACTCATTAAACAGTGAAGATGAATACACTTCAAAGAATAGATCTGAAAATGCTGTACCGGATAAACTGTTTCCAAATGAAATTGGGATATTTGTGTTGATGCAGAAATTTTCAATATAACTATTCCCGGATATATTATAAAAACATGGACCCGTCATATTTTCATTGATAAAATATCCGTAGGCTTCATCTCTCAGGACTTTTAAGTAGTAGTTGCCTGTATTTTCAAAGATCTGCACAAATGCTGTATCCTGCAATTCATATATTTTCTGAGTGTTCCTGCTTTCTCCTGTAATCCTGATCGTATTTTGCCGGCTCTTATATATATGCTTTGGAATAAACATATTGTCGTTAACATAATATCGAGTGGTGCTTCCACCGTTGTAAGAAGCGATCCCGCTTTGAGAAGCTATCCAGTATCCCATATCATCTGTAGCGCACCCTGTGAAGTAATTTCCTAATGTATCAGGTATATATATTCCTGTTCTGATTTCTTGTGCTGCGCCGTTCCAGATAACAAATTTCATCTCGCCTGATTCATCCAGCGCGAAAATTACAACGTTGCTTGTATTGCCTGATAACTGCTTGATGAGATGATTACCAATATTGTAGTTTGTCAGGGAACCATTGGTTAGTTTGAACAGCTTATTCCCTACATTACTCATTAAGTACATATTGGCTGTATCTCTTGACCAAATACAGTTAAAATTCTCTGCGTTCAAGCTTACCGTTTTCCAGTTAAACCTGGGCATATCAATATTGTAATTTGTAGAAACTGTATCATCGCCGCAGCCGGTAAAATGCAAAGCTGCCGCCGAAAATAGAAACAGGAAACAGGAAAAGTAAACTGCTTTTGTGATTAACAAGGAAAGGCGGGTTGTTTGTTTGGTTTTCATAAAATTAATTAAGGCTAATTAAACAAATGTTTCCCCAAATTAAATATAAAATTACTATAAATAAATGATTTTTATCATCTGGATTTATGATATAATTTCAATAGTTAAGTATTTTAGTTTCATCTATTTAGGCTCTACCGATGTTAGCATGCTTGTACAGAGGTGCCGCCGGCTCGTCTTAATTCAGCAAAGAATGTAAAATTCTTTATTAATCTACCGGCTTGAACTGCTCAAATGCGTTAAGGCATTCATTGCAGTAATGCATTGAGCGGCATAGGGTGGGACCAAATGGCGTTTTTAGCGTGGTGTTTCTGCTCCCGCAATGGGGACACTTTACTTTCTCAAGTATTTCTATCTGAACCAATCCGTTATGTTTTTCAGGCGGAGCGAGTCCGTGCTTTTTTAATCCCTCAATTCCCTTGGGTGATATCATATTGGTGCTCCATGGTGTATCAAAATTTGTTGTTACTTCTACTCCCGCAGGATTCAGCAATTCAATTCTTTCCTTCACCATATTTTCCATTATCTTTAATGCGGGACAGCCTGAAAATGTAGGGGTCATTGTAACCTTTACAAAATTATCTTCATTAACATCAACACCGGTGATTATTCCAAGATCAACAACACTTATAGTCGGTATTTCAGGATCCTTTACATCCTGCAGCGCTTCAAGTATATCTTCTTTGGTAATATTTATCAGTGTACTAAATCTCATTTACTTCTTTTTTTTGCGTTTTTATTTTTGCTTTCCAGCGCTTCTAGCTGGTCC
>DDTQ01000008.1:25749-128976 GCA_002344125.1 Ignavibacteria bacterium UBA2360
TTTTGCTTTTTTATTTTTGCCTTTTGCTTTATTTACCATTCCGCCTTCGGATCAAGCCTGAAAACCTCGCCCATTTCCACGAGCATCGGTTCAAGATACTCAGTATGGTAACCTTTTCTCCCCCCGTAAACTGGCTGCCAGGTATTTTTATCCGGGATAACAAGCGTTGCGGCTTCAAGTATGGGCGTTATAGCCTCAATCCACTTTTGTTGAAGAATAACTTCTCCTTCAAAAATTCCCATTTTCTTCAACTCACCCGCATATTCACTTTCTTCAAAAATTCCAAGCGCAAGATTGAAAGTTTCGTTCAATGCGGTCTGCATCCTTGCATGGCTTTCTTCATTTGCTCTGCCCAGCTGCTTTACCCAGGTATCAGCATGCATGGTGTGATATTTTATTTCTCCGCGGTATTTTCTGGCAAGTTTACCAAGCTGTTCCAGCGATGTATCCGCCAGCATTTCAAACCGGATCTTCTCTGCATGGTTAAACAAAAAATTCCGCATTAAACTGAAATCATACTCGCCAATCGGATACTCCACCAAATGGCAGCTTTTAAAATCCGCTGCGCTACGGGTAAATGCAATTGTATCGGCATCCGCTTCGCCAAGTGAATGCAATATCTCATATATATGCTGTGCCTGTCCAATTTTATCCTGTGCTATTGAAGAAAACGCAATGTCTTCTTCAACCAGCGGACCCAGTCCTGTCCATTCACTGTTCCTGTGACCGATTATAAGCTGATCATCTGCTATCTTATATAAAAAATCCTTTATTGCTATTAGCTGAGTTTCATTGTAGTTCATAGGTTAAACTGACTCCTTTTTCTTTCTTCGGTCTTCTTTGCGGTCTTTAATACCATGCTCCTGCTGGTATTTTCTTATTCTATCCATACAATAGTAGTCGCTTGCTTCTCGGTAGGTTTTCTCAGGTGTCGTTTCAAAAATATCCTGGTCATCATAATCAGTTGCAGTAACCGCAGAGCTTTTTACAACCCAAAGATTAGCGGTCTGCCTTCTTCTGCCAAAAGCTTCTTTTGCCATAATGATCGCAAGCTCAGGATTTGCCGCGTGTACAATTCCAACATGTACATGCTGGTCTCCGCGCTTTTTCTGGTGGAAGACCTCGTAGGTTTCCCACTGTTCAAGCTCATCAAGTACCTCTTTCCCGTCATTATTTTCGGGAAGATTGAGGCGGTTTATTCGGGGGTCTATTGATGACATTAATTTCTCCTTAAGCTAATGGAATAGTATATTTAGATTCAGCTTTCAATAACGCCCTTCTTACCCAGGCGCCTTTTTCTTCAGCCCACCTTCTTACCTGGAGGCGTTCTTTGTTACAGGGGCCATCGCCGTTTATTACGCGTTTGAATTCTTCCCAGTCGGGTTCAGTGTAATCCCACACGCCGGTCTCTTCGTTCTTGCGCAGCTTTGGGTCAGGGATTGTTAAGCCAAGATCCCATATCTTTGGTACATATTCATCAAGAAAACGGTATCTCATATCGTCATTGCTGGCCATTTTGACTTTCCAGCGCATCAATACTTCTGTGTGCTGAGAGACTTTATCCGGTGGACCGTGGAAATGCATAATAGGTGTCCACCACCTGTTTAGCGCATCCTGTACCATCTCGCGCTGCTGCTGTGTGCCTGTTGATAGGAATACAACATTGTCATGTCCGTACTTCAAATGAAATGATTCCTCACTGCATATTCTTTCCAGCGCGCGGCAGTATGGGCCGTAGGAACCCTTGGAGTTTGTTACCTGGTTGATTATCGCTCCGGCATCTATAAGCCATGCAATGATTGCAGTATCAGCCCACGTCATAGCGGGGTAATTGAATACATTTGAGTATTTTGATTTCCCGTTTATAAGATCATTTATCATATCTTCACGGGTTTTGCCAAGCGTTTCCGCCGCGCTGTAAAGCAGCTG
Organism: Ignavibacteria bacterium UBA2360; assembly: GCA_002344125.1. Classification (GTDB taxonomy): domain Bacteria; phylum Bacteroidota; class Ignavibacteria; order Tepidaquicellales; family OLB5; genus OLB5. Next base: position 27,679 of record DDTQ01000008.1, read on the forward strand.
CGCATGTCCGACTTCATCCTGAACCTTAGCCATCAGCGCAAGTTTTCTTCTGAAGCCCGGCGCGCGTGTTATCCATGTACCTTCAGGCAGTGCCCCTATAATTTCGCTGTGCGCATGCTGCTCTATCATACGGATAAGCTGCTTTCTGTAAGCCGCGGGCATCCAGTCCTTTGGTTCAATTTTTTCACCGCGTATAATTCTTGCTTCAAATTCCGCAAGTTTTATGGGGTCCTCACCCTCTGTAAGGCTCTTTGCCTTATCTTTTGAATCGATTTGCGCGTTTCCGTACATAGTTTTATTATTATAGTCATCGGATGACTTGAAGTCATCCGATGACTGGTTTATATTTTATTCTGTTATCTTAACTCTCAACCCCGTTGTAATGAACCGGAACAAATGTTCCGCAATCTCATCAGGCGTCATGTTTCCTTTTGGACTGTACCATTCTGTAATCCAGTTCACCGCCGAAAGTATTGTAAGCACGGCGAACTTTTTATCGGGAGCCTCAAACACATTTTCATTTTCACCGTTTATAAGTATCTGCGTAAAACCATCTTCGTATTTGTTGCGGAGCTTTACGAATTCCGCCAGCTTCTCAGCAGGTAACCTGCGCCACTCCCTCAGAAAAACCGTCGATGAATTAAGATCACCCGTAACAATTTTGACGTGATTCCTAATTGCTGTGGCAAGTTTTTCTTCGGCGTTAAAGTACACGTCATTCACTTCATCAATTGCCCTTAACAGCTCATCAGCCATCCGGAAACATATCGTTTCGAGTATCTCATCCTTGGATTTTATGTGGCTGTATAGACTCGCCGCCTCAATACCAAGCTCCGCCGCAATATCTCTCATAGATGCCGCTTCGAAACCTTTCTGCCTGAAAAGCCTCGCTGAAGTGATAATTATTTGTTCTTTACGAGAAATAGTATCCTTTTTTAACGAAAAATCAACACTTATCGGAATTACTAACGTTTGTTAGGTAAATATATAAAATCATCTTCTAAAATGCAAATGGTTTTTTGAATGAAATTTAATGTAACTAAATAAATAATTATATGGCTTTTTAGTGGAAAGAGATATTGGGATAATAGTCTCAGATGGTAAGTATTACAAGCTTAATTCTGAAGTATTTGAACTTAAAGACGAAAATTTATCTGATTATTTTGAGGCAATACTTGAAAAACATAACTAGCAGACGTCTTTATTCCCTTAATATGTGGATTTCATTTTTGGGATAATTTTCTATTTCGCTTTTAAATCTATCCAGCAAAGGCAGAATGTTTTCGATCTTATTTCTGTAAACATCAAATATTACAATAGAAATATTCAGCAGTTTCATATTTTGCTCATACTTCAGCTTTTTATCTGCAGTTAGGAAAATGTCTTAATGACTCTCAATAGCGTGTTTTAGCAAAGTGCCGTTTTTAAAAGATTCCCAACCCAACTCTGAAACCGTAAAAACTTCAAATTCTGATAAATAACTTTTAAGTTGCCTGGGCAGGCATTCGTCAATAAGGACCTTCATTTAAGTAATTCAGATTCAGTGAGTAATTTCTCTGCGGTCTCAAGCAATGAGATTGCCTGTTCTCTTTTAACTGATGGAAAATCTTTTAAGAATTCATCTATATTTTCTCCTGTCTCTATATAATCAAAGAGATTTTTTACCGGAACACGTGTACCGCTGAAAACAGGCGTTCCGCTCAATATTTCGGGGTCTATATTTATGATCTTATTCATTTCTTAAATCTAAACACTTTTTTAATTATAATAAATCCAATATTTTATTTTCTAATGTATATCAAACTTCTCAATCGGTGATTCAACCGGTTCATCTGGTTTTTTCCCAAGGGCGAACTTACGGTTTTTCCACCTGCCCAGCCGCCACCAAAACGCTATTAATACACCCTTTGTGATTGATGTTGCGAATATCGCGATCCAAATCCCGTTCATTCCGTATTCCGGAGCCAGTATTGCAGCAAGCGGTATCCGCATGGCCGTTACCGGCAGATATATCGCAAGTGGCGGCAATGAATTACCCGCGCCCGCAAACGCACCGGAAAATATCTGCTCGCTCATGGCGAAAAATATGCTGAATGCCGCTATCATATTATAAACCTTCGCGGTTTCTATTACTGACTGGTCTGTTGTGAATATCCCCGCTATCTGCGCCGGAAAGAAAAATAATATCACCCCATAAATTGTCATCGGGATCCAGGAAAGATACAGCACGCGCCATGCGCCTTTGTTTGCGCGGTCATAATTTCCCGCGCCGATATTCTGACCTACAACAATTGATGCTGTAATTGCAAACGCTTCGCCTACCTGGTAGGGGATTGCCTCTGAACGGTGACCGATACCGAGTGCTGCCAGACCCGTTGTGCCGAAATCAGCCACATAGCGGCTCACAAAAATATATATGAATGAGAACGCAAGACCCTCCAGCGATAGCGGCAGACCTATTTTAATCGTCTCTTTTGTGACCTTCCAGTTGAATTTAACATCCTTTATCACCTTCGAAAATTTCTTTTGTACAGAAGTAATAAAACCTTTCTTTTTTAGCAGCACCAGCATTATCAAAAACACGCTGCCATAGGATGTCATTGTGGCAATTGATGCGCCCATCATTCCAAGGTCAAACCAAAAGATCAGCAGGGGTGAAAGAATTATTTTCAGCGCAAATACTACAAGCAGTAATCTAAATGGAGTCTGTGTGTTACCATGACCCCTGAATATCGCGCTGCCTGATTCAAACAATATGATCGCCGGCAGCAATACCAGTATCGGGAAAAGGTATTCATTGGCAAGCACTGCCTTTGGTGCATCAAGATTTGTGAATCCGTACAGCACAGGCAGCAAAGGTATCATTACCGAGGCTATCAGCAATCCCCAAATCACGGAATTCACTAAATTAAGTGTACCAACATGCCGGGCGGAATCTTCATCCTTAGCTCCCACCGATTGTGATACCAGCGCATTTGTGCCTATCGGCACAAGCTCGCCCAATGCAAAAGCTCCCCATGAAAGAAAGGTGCCCACTGCAAGAGCGGCGAGATGCTCGCTGGATATCTTGCCTATCCAGTATGAATCAAGTATTGCAACCGCAAGGCTCCTGCCAAGATTCTGCAAAAACACAGGCCATGCAAGCCGTACTATCTGTCTGTTTAAATTTCCTGATGTTGTTAGCAAAGATTTATCTAAGTTGGTAATTATCTTCGTGCCACGAATATGTTTTGAAGTAAGTTCTGAATAAACGAATTTTCCGGGTTGATACAAAAATTTCAGCATAGCTGATTTCGTGGCACGAATAGCTTTGCAAAAATAATTATCAGAATTATCTCTTCACATCAAAAAAACTTCTAATCAGCTCTCCGCATTTAGCATCCATAATTCCTCCCGTTACGTTCAGCTGATGATTCAACGACTTGTTATTCGTAATATTCAGCACGCTGCCGCATGCGCCTGATTTATTATCATAAGCACCGAAATACAGCGCATCCATTTTAGAAAGCACTACTGCTCCCGCGCACATTGAACACGGCTCAAGTGTAACATACATTGTGCATCCCAGCAGCACCTTTGAGGAGAGATATTCCGCCGCCGATGTAATTGCTATAATTTCCGCATGCGCTGTGGGATCCTTAAGCGTTTGAACCTGGTTGTGACCTTTACCGATTATCATACTATCAAAAACAATTACCGCGCCAATGGGAATTTCACCTTTTTCATAAGCCTTTTCAGCTTCGCGGTAAGCATACTGCATCCATATTTCGTGTGGCGACATATAAATTTTCTTTACTTTAAACCTTCACTCATTGCTTCCTTCTCCTTTTTGAGAAAGGGGTTTGGAGTGAGGTAAAAATTATTTTTCCTTGGAAATCCTCTTCAGTTCCTGCAGCTTGTTCAACGCGTCCAGCGGAGTCATATTCTCAAGATCTATCTTATTCAGAATATCATCAAGCTCGTTATCCTTATATTCAAACAGGTTTATCTGGAATTCATCCTTTCTTCTCGTGCGCTCCTCGCGTCTTTCAAGATTCCCCAATATCTCTTTCGCGCGTTTTGTTACCATATCCGGCAAACCAGCCATTTGCGCAACATGAATGCCAAAGCTGTGATCAGCGGTTCCTTCATTTATCCTGTGAAGGAAAATTACCTTATCGCCAACTTCCTTAACTTCTACCCTTGAGTTTTTTATTCTGGGGTATAGGCTCGCAAGCGCATTCAACTCATGATAGTGCGTAGCAAAAAGCGTCTTAGCTTTGGCAGCCGGATTTTCATGTATATACTCCGTGATTGCCCATGCGATCGATATGCCGTCATAAGTACTTGTGCCCCTGCCAACCTCATCAAGAAGCACCAGGCTCTTTGGCGTTAAGTTGTTCAGAATGTTGGCTGATTCCTGCATTTCCACAAGGAATGTACTCTCACCCCTTGCAATGTTATCCATTGCGCCTACTCTTGTAAATATACGGTCACAAATTCCCACATTAGCCTTTTTTGCAGGAACATATGAGCCTATCTGCGCGAGCAGTACTATTAAGCCAACCTGCCTAAGGTAACTTGATTTACCGCTCATGTTCGGCCCGGTAATAATTATCACTTGCCGGGTATCGGGATCAAGTATTGTATCGTTTGGCACAAACTTTTCGCCGGCAGGAAGAAGCTGCTCAATCACCGGGTGTCTGCCTTCAATGATTTCGAGCGTATTGTTATCCGAAATATCCGGTTTTGTGTATTTATACTGCCTTGCGATCTCAGCAAACCCAAGCAGTACATCTATTATACCTATCATTGCCGCATTAAGCTGAATATCATTGGCATATTCCACAACCTGCTGCCTTATATCAGCAAACAGCTTCGCTTCAAGAGCGGAAATTTTTTCATTGGCAGTTAATATCTTTTCTTCATACTCTTTCAGTTCCTGCGTGATATATCTTTCAGCATTCACCAGCGTTTGCTTGCGGATATAACCTTCCAATCCTTCAGCTTTATCCCTGTTCGCCTTCGAAATTTCTATGTAATAGCCAAATACTTTGTTAAAACTCACTTTTAAAGAGTTTATCTTCGTTCTTTCACGTTCTTTCCGCTGGTAATTTTCCATCCAGGCTTCGCCGCTGTTAAGTATGCTGCGAAGTTCATCAAGCTCCGCATTGTATCCCGGCTTAATGATAAGTTTGCTTTCCATCTGGATCGAATTTTCTTCATTTATCGAAGAGTCTATAAGACCTGCAAGGTCGTTAAGTTCCTTCAAGTTCTGGTTGATATCACTCAATGTCCTGCAGCTTGAATCTGCAAGTATTTTTTTAACTTCTGCAATGTTCTTTAGTGAATACTTCAGGTTTATAAGGTCGCGCGCAACAGCCCTGGCTGTTGCTATTTTTGAGATCAGCCTTTCAAGATCACCGATATTTTTAAACAACGCAGTTAGATTCCCCGCCAGCGGTTTATTTTCGTAGAATTCGGTGACGCACTCCTGCCTTTTGTGAAGCTGCGCCATCTTCTTCAGCGGGCGTGATATCCAGTTCTTCAGTAATCTCGCGCCCATTGCCGTTTGTGTACGGTCAAGTATTGATATCAGCGTACCTTCACGGTTTCCGCCCGCCATCGATGATATTATCTCAAGATTGCGTTTGGTAGAGTCATCAAGAATTATATAATCGCTTGTATCATAATACGAAATCTTGTTTATATGGGTCAAACTGCCTTTTTGCGTTTCATTGATGTAGCTTAATATCCCTCCTGCAGCAATTACACCAAGCGGGTAATCATCAAGTCCGAAACCCTTCAGTGATTTTGTTTTAAACTGCGAAAGCAGCAGTTCGTTGCAGTAATCAAAATTGAAAATCCATTCATCAAGCTTGGTGATTGTCACGCGTGCCTGCACAAGCGGATTATGCTCCATATCGATCACATTCGCAAAAAGCGCTTTTTGTGATTTGGAGATTATGATCTCTGCGGGTCCTATGAGTTCTATCTGATCCTTCACATTTTTAAACGCAATTTCACACGCTTGAAATTCGCCGGTTGAAATATCACAGAATGCAAATCCGCACTTTTCTTCCTTTGTGAAAAGACAGCAAATGTAATTATTGCTTTTGTGGTCAAGCAGTTTATCACTGAAGGTCAAACCGGGAGTTACTACCTCAACAACATCACGTTTAACAATTCCTTTAGCTAATTTGGGATCTTCAAGCTGTTCGCAAACGGCTACTTTGTAGCCGGCTTTAACAAGTTTAGGCAGGTAGTTATCAATGGCGTGGTGGGGGAACCCCGCAAGCGCAACATCGCTTGCCCCGCCGTTAGAGCGTTTGGTAAGCGTTATCCCCAGCACCTTTGAAGCAATGGCGGCATCGCTTTCGAATGTTTCGAAGAAATCGCCCATACGAAAAAGCAGGATAGTATCCGGATATTTCGCCTTAATTTGGGAATACTGCCGCATAAGCGGTGTCTGGGTTTCTGACATTAAATCACTTTAAATATTGGGAATTGGTAAAAATACCTTAAAATTGAAGGAGTTTCAATTGAGAAATGGGGGATAATATTTAACTTCGCTTATTCCTTAATCAAATACAGCCTGTTATCTTCCACAAGATACATCATCGGAGCGATCTTTATCTTTGGATATACTTTCCTTAAACGTATTGCTTCGCTGAGAATAAAATCAATTTCGTTTCCTATTTCAAACTTCGGAACAGATTCTTCGAATTGTTTTTCTGCCTGCTCTCTTGTCCATCCTGCGCGCTCCATCAATCCTTCAATGAAAGCTTCCTTTTTTGAGGCCAGGTTAACCATGCCGCAATGATTATGCCCTATCAGGGCTATCTGCCTGGCGCCGCCAACAGAAATTGCGAATGATACCTTAAATTCACTGTAACGAAGGTTCGCTCCTCCCGCACGGATGATAAACGCAAAATTATCAGGCACATTCAGATGTTTGCGGTTATCCATACACATCCCAATAAGCAGCTGCGCGCTTGTATAAGTTGAAAATGGCTTATTTAAGTTGTGGTATTCCAGTAAGTTGCCTATTGGCTGATCTTTGTACTCTGCAGGTATATCTGATACCGTTTCTATCTTTTGAAGTCTGTTCATTGATCTCTCATTTAATTATTCCCGCAAAATATGAAAATTTATCATACCAAAAAATTCCAATTTAATTAAACCAATTTAATAGTTAATTTAAATGGTTTATACTCAATTAAATGCTTAGAAATTTAATATGTTCATAACTTTTGAAGGGCTCGATTTTTCAGGGAAATCAACCCAGGCTAAGTTGCTGCATGAATTCCTGAAAAAAAAGAAAATAAGATCTATATTACTCAGAGAGCCCGGTGGTACAACTATCTCAGAAAAAGTACGTGAAATTATCCTTGACCGCGAACATATTGAAATGACACCCCTCACTGAATTTATGCTCTTTTCAGCGTCACGCTCACAGCTTGTAAGCCAGGTAATTAAGCCACACCTCAAAAAGGGGTACGTTGTGATATGCGACAGGTATTACGACTCATCAACCGCGTACCAGTCATACGGCGGCGAAATGGAACTTAAAGACGTTCTTAAGGTTAATGATATAGCAACAGGCGGTTTAAAACCTGATATGACCATATTCATAGATATCGGCCCCAAAGCGGCCTTTGGAAGAGCCAATCTGAGGGGTAATGCCAAAGACCGCATGGAAAACAAGAACCTAACTTTTTACAATAAGGTTTACCGCGGATTCAAAGATATCGCAAACCATAATAAAAAAAGATTTGTTGTCATTAAAGGCGCTCTTTCAATAGAAGAGATACACAATACCATCACAAAAACAGTAAGTAGAAAACTAAATCTAAAATAATACATTTTTAAAATGATCAATTTGAAAAAAATCCAAAAGCTGCTGGCTCTCCTTATGATATTCCTTGCCTTTACAGGCGCAAGCGTGCCTTCAGGAGGCGATGATGATGTATATACACAGATAAACCGCAACATGGATGTCTTCGGGAAGCTGTATAAGGAGATCATGCTTGATTACGTCGATGAGATCGATGGCGATAAATTCATGAAAGCAGGCATTGAAGGAATGCTGGGTACATTAGACCCATATACCAATTTCCTTGATGAATCACGTAAAGATGAAATTGATCTGCTTACAACCGGTAAATACGGCGGTGTTGGCATTACCGTGGGAATGAAAGACAGCATGATAATCATTACCGATATTCTCGAAGGTTATTCTGCCCAAAGAGAAGGCGTAAAAAGAGGCGATAAGATAGTAGAAATTGACGGCACAAGTATGCTCGGCAAAAAAGCGAGCGATGTAAGGGCTTTCACCCGCGGCGAAGCCGGCACAAAGATGAAGATGAAGGTGCTAAGAGGCGATAGAGAAATTGAATACACTTTAACCCGCCAGGAAATACAACTTAAAAATATCGGTTACAAAGGCACGATCGAAGACGGCATAGGATATATAAAGCTTGACCGCTTCAGCCGCTACGCTGAAAATGAAATGATCGACGCGATAACAGAACTTAAATCAAAAGGTGACGTAAAAGGAATTATTCTTGATCTTAGAGGTAACCCCGGGGGATTACTTGATGCAGCAATCGGTATCCTTAACAAATTTACTAATAAAGGAGACCTGCTCTTAACCACAAAAGGCAGGAAACTTGATTCAGAGCGCAAATACTTCGCGACAGAAAACCCAATGCTTAACAGCGATGTTTCGCTTGTTGTATTGATAGATGAAGGCTCTGCTTCGGCAAGTGAGATCGTTGCGGGAGCCGTTCAGGATCTTGACCGCGGTGTACTTGTTGGAACAAAATCATTCGGCAAAGGACTTGTCCAGGTATTTCAGCCGCTGAGTTTCGGCAACCAGCTTAAGATCACCAACCAAAAATACTTCACTCCCAGCGGCAGATGGATTCAGGCGAAAAATTACTTTAAAGAAAATAAATACGGGGTGTTTAAACCAAATCCCTATTTCAACCAAAGAGATTTTAAAACCATTGGAGGCAGGGTTGTTCTTGCTGAAGGCGGCATTACCCCTGATGTAGTTGTTGATATTATAAAAGCTAACGAGCTTCTTGAAGCGCTGAACTATGAGGATATGTACTTCAAATTTGCTGAAAAATATACCACCGATAATCCGGGCGGCGCGAATTTTGTAATGACCGATGATATTATGAGCCGTTTCCTTGAATTCATAAGCACAACTGAATTTGAATTCAATACTACCGCAGAGCGTGAGCTTGCCCAGCTTAAAAAAGATACCGATGAAAAAATGTATTCAGAAAAAGTTAAGAGCTATATCGGATTGCTTGAAGGTGAACTGAAAGCGGAAAAATTCAAGGATTTTGAAAGCTCAAAACCTGTTATCAGGCAGAAACTGGAAGTTGAAATTCTGCGTAAATATAACAAACCCGAAAAAGAAATAGTCGAAGCATCCGCCAAGGATGATCAGCAGCTTCAGGAAGCCTTAAGGATAATTAAGGACAGGGGTCTTTACAACAGTATGCTGCAGCCTAAATAAAAGTAATTGAGCGTAGAAACAATATTATTTCTTCTTATTATCGGCATTGCCGCCGGAATTCTCTCAGGCCTGTTCGGGGTAGGGGGCGGTATTGTTATCGTCCCTTCTTTGCTTGCTGTTTACGCCTTCAATCATTTTGATTCACCCTACATTGTTCATATAGCAATCGCAACCAGCCTTTTTACAATAATATTCACAAGTATTTCATCGGCTCATAAACATTTCGGGCATGGCAACGTGGAATGGAAAGCTGCGCTTTATATTGGTCTATCCAGTGCTGTGACTGTTTTTCTGTTCTCAAAAATTGCGATTCTCCTTCCGGGTGAAGTATTGAAACATACATTTTCTGTTGTACTTATAATAGTAGCTCTGAAAATGCTGTTTGATAAAAAGGGTAAACTAAATGAGAGAGAAAAATCTCAGCCCGAAAACTTCAGTCCATGGATATCACTTGGTATCGGCACCCTCAGCGGAGCTATTGCGGCATTTTCGGGGTTGGGCGGGGGAGTATTCGTTATCCCCTTAATGCACTATTTAATGAAGGTACCTTTCAAACGTGCCATTGGGACCTCCTCAGCCGCGATCCTGATCACAGCTGTCGCGGGAGTAATAAGCTATTTCATTAATTCACCCGCTGGGGCAGTTAATATTCCTTATTCATTCGGTATGGTAGATACGCTTAGCGCGCTGCCCGTAATTGCGGCATCAATACCTTTTGCAAGGGTTGGTGTTTACATTAACAAAAAAACAGATCATTACCTTCTGACTAAACTATTTGCCGTTTTTATTATTGTTGTTTCCCTCAAGCTCATCTTTTTTTAAACCTGTTCCGTTCTCTCCGGCGCTAACCGCCTCATTACCCGAAACCGTCACTTTATCGGAAACCGTCGCTTTATCCTGCACCTCACCTGCTTTTTCATTTCCGTTGCCTGTAGTCTTCACTGAAAATTCCTCATATGCGTTTATAATATCTTTTACCAGCCGGTGGCGCACTACATCTTTCTTCTCAAGGTAAACAAATGCAACTCCTTCAACGTTCTTAAGTATATTCTGAATCTGCACAAGGCCGGATGTTTGTTTTGTGGGCAGATCGATCTGGGTGATATCACCGGTAATTATACATTTGGAATTTATTCCAAGTCTTGTTAAAAACATCTTCATTTGCAGGGATGTTGCGTTCTGCGCTTCATCCAGTATCAAAAAAGCGTTATTCAGCGTTCTGCCCCTCATATAAGCCAGCGGAATTATCTCAATGATATTTTTTTCAAAGTATGTTTTCAGTTTATCCATCGGAACCATATCTTCCAAAGCGTCAAACAGCGGCTTAAGGTACGGATTCACTTTTTCCGATAGGTCGCCCGGCAGAAAGCCGAGGCTTTCGCCTGCTTCAACAGCGGGCCTTGAAAGAACTATCCGGTTTATCTTCTTTGCCTTAAGCGCCGCAAGCGCAATTGCAACCGCAAGATATGTTTTACCAGTCCCCGCCGGTCCTATAGCAAACACAATTTCATTGGTTTTGGTCTTTCTGAATAGTTCAAGCTGTCCCATGGTTTTGGGCTTAATGAAGTCACTTTTTTCCACTAAAATAACATCATCAAGCTCTTCGCGTTTAATGCCTGTTCGCCGCTCAAGCGCCTGGTCCTGGGAGCCCGTCACAAGCTCAATTATCAGGTTTACATCGCCTTCGGTTATCTTCCCCTGCCTCTTCTGAAGCAGTTTAAGCTCTTTAATAATGGTCTCCAGCTGGCTCACTTCCTCATCTTCGCCTTTTAAGAAAACGTTCTCGCCCCGTAAAGTAATATTTGAAGCGAAGCGCTCCCTGATGATATCAATATTCCTCTCGTTGATCCCCGCGAAGTTCACCAGGTCGATATCTTCCAAAATTATGTTTTTATCAGTTATTGGCAATTAAATTTATCCTCTGATTGATTAAAATGTATAAAAATCTGTTAGGTTGTTATGGTATAAACGGCCGGTCGCTGCCTTAAAGTTCCGCAGAATGGATTTACCGCAATTAAAAAAGCCCCTGAACCGAAGTCCAAGGGCTTTAGAAAAACTTTGATCTTCAAAAGAAGCAAGACAAAGTCAGATTCAATTAAGCGTTAATTATTTCTTAACGTCTTTCTTTTCATCTTTCTTTACATCTTTCTTTTCGTCTTTTTTAACGTCTTCTTTTTTTGTATCAGTTGTTGTTGATTTAACTTTTCTTGTTTTTCTGTATTTCTTTGACTTGTTTTCAGCTTCTTTTTTCTGAGCGTCGGTCAATGTTGGGATCTTCATGCACTGTCCAGGATAGATCAAGTTAGGATTGGTTACCTTTTTGTGTCTAGCATTTTTCAGAGCATCAGCGTTAGCAACGCCATTTTTGTTAGCATCCCAGATTGCTGGCCAGTAATACGGTGAACCGTATTTCATCTTGGAGATTTTCCATAAGCAGTCACCTTTTACAACAGTGTAGCATGCTTCAGGTGATTTCATGCCTTCCCAATCTTCAAGTTTCTTTTTCATGGAAGCATATCTGTCCTGGAATTCAGGTAAGCAGCGAGCTTTGTCTTTTGAAATCTCGTCGAAGTACATTTTACGAGCGTCAGCCGGTGTTCCAACTTTGCCGTTAACTTTCTTCTCTGTTTCTTCAAATTTCTTTCTGAAATCAGCAACACCGCTCTTTGTTGTACCAACTAAAGCGTAAAGATCGTTCTCGCATTTTTCGAGTTCTTTATCTTTGTTAGCTGATGTTCCTTTTAAGTTGTCAATTTCGCCGTTTAATGAAGCGAGCCTTGTTGTTAAGTTTGATTTCTCAGCATTGAGCTCGTCCATCTGTCTCTGCCATTCTTCTTCGTCCATTTCTTCCATCTGCTGGTCGTCATCGTCGTCATCATCATCATCATCCTGTGCTAATAAGTTAGCATTGTTTAATGTTAAACCTAATGCTAAAAAGAATAAAATAAATAATTTATGTAATTTCATTATTATTTACCCATCCCGTCTACGCATGACTTGGTTTTTGCCATATCGTCATTGCATTTTTTGATTTTAGCATCTTTATCTGAAATCTGTTTCTGCAAAGAAGCCTTTTCGTCTTCTTTACCTTTTACCTGAGCGCGTAAGCTTTCAACTTCTGCTTTCAGGTTATTTAAAGCTTCCATCTGCTCTTCATCAACACCGCCGCCGCAACCAACCATGAAAGCTGATCCGGAGAACATTGCTGCGATTAAGAGCATATAAAGCTTGCTTCTTAAATTTGCCATTGAAATACCTCCTGTATTAAATTGGCTTGTTTATAAATTGGTTAATTAACATAGCAAATATAACTTTTTTGTTTCTGTTTGTCAAGTGTAATTCTAAAAAACTATACAGTCGTATTGTGCGAAAATAAGGGAAAAATGAGGAATTTGAGCTTTGTGTACTAAATTTGCTACACTTTGTATATCAATTATTTTGCTTATTTTATGGGAATTTTAATCAACTGGCCGGGATATATAAAATTCGGGTCGTCAATTTCAGTTCTGTTAGCCTCCCAAATGAAATTCCATTTATTCACCGTTCCGTAAAATTTCAAAGAAATTCCCGTCAGCACATCTCCGTAAGCTACCGTGTACATATCTTCGCCGGTAACAGGTAGCTCTGTTTGTTTAACGGCTGTCATTTTTACATATAATGCTGCTACACGTTCACTAAACTCAGGCAGACACTTAATTTTTGAGCTGTACAGACCGGCAACTATATTTCTTTCTGCGTCCCCGGGAGCAATGTTATTACTTAACATTGATTCGGCTTCCTGAAGCTTCAGTCTGTAATCGGTTACCTGTTCTTTTGAAGCGCCCACAATTGCGTATAACTCAGCTTCGCAGTCAAAATTCTCGGTGTATTCGTTCAGTTTCCTTAAGCTGTCAATTTCAAGCGCAAGCGTATCAAGTTTTGCCAGAAGCAGTATAGCGTCTATTGCGTACATATCCCTTACATATTCCCACTGTGCCTGGTCTAGTTCATCGGGCAGCTTATCAGGCAGTTTATCTGTCTGCGTATATGCCGCGGGTACCGCCGCCATTAACATCAGGAATACTATAAGAAGAGTTCTATGCAATTAGTTGTTTATTTTATTTATTGAAGCGCTATTTTGAAAGTTTATACGTTTCAACCAGCTTTATTCCGTCATCGTATCTCAGAATATTAAGCTCTGAATTGATGCCGTGGTAATCTAATGATATTTTTGATTTAATTGCATCGTAGTTAACCAGATTTTTTAACGACGCATTCAGTTCCTGCCGTGTATCTGCGCCTTCCCCTATAAGCCTGAAAAGAAGTTTGCCGGTATCGTAGCCAAACAGGAAGTTCTTTGATATTTTATACTTGGTTTTTTTCAGATTTTCTTTCAGCTCGTTAAGTTTTGTTTCATCCGGAAAGTATTCCGATTCAAATACAACATTTTTCAGATATACCTTGTTATCTTCAAGAGCCTTATCGTGGTTCCAGTCCCCCGTGCCGGCTATATACATGCCAAGCCCGTCAGAAAACAGCTGCGGTACTATTATACTTATTTCATTCGGGTTTGCAATAGGTATATATATTGCGTCTATCACTCCCTGGATATATTTCGTCGTTTCAGGTTTCAATTTGTAGGGCTTAATATTCATTGTATCCAGAATCTTTTTGGCGTTTACGCCGAACATATAATAGATACTAACATCCATATTTAAGCTAACCGATGAATCTATCAAAGACCATCTCACACCGCTTAACTCAAGCTTTTGTTTCTGCGTCAGGTTCAAATTTGCCGCGTTTATGAACATGTCATTTTCCCTGATATACTTCGTGATAGCGCCTATCTGTTCCGTTATATTCTGGGGATTCTTAGGATACGATTGTGCTATTACAACCTTGCCGCCCATTGTTTTAACTTCAGTTTCAAAATGTTTCCTGAAGTTATCGCCGTAAGATTCTTCATATATCACCGCAAAGTTCTTCAGTCCGTTCTTCTTTATAAGGTAATCCGCCATCAGTTTGCCGCGCACTTCGTAACTTGGGTTCAGCTGAAATACATAATTGTAATTTGCCGCAAGCTCATCGCCTGTTGCCGTGGGTGAAATTATTGGCAGTGAAAACTGCGGACCGTTTAAAGCTGATTCACTCAGCTCGCTGCTGAATACAGGGCCAATAACGCCAATAATACTTTCATCTTCACCAAAACTTCTGATAATATCAGATGCCAGCACAGGATCGCGTTTCGTATCCATTACTTCAAGTGTAACCTTTACAGGCGCGCCTTTGCTGTATTTCTGAAGCGCGAATTTTATTCCGTCAAGAATTTCATTGCCCAGCTGCTTTTTTGAGCCATCTTCGGAATCTGAGAACATCGGCAGCGCAACACCTATCTTTACCGCATTTTGTGAATTTATCTTCAACGGGTTAAGGAATAATATGCCGGTAAAAAGTATTACTGCTATCTTAATTTGTAATTTGATATTTGGCATTTGTAATTTTGTATTCTTTATTCCCATTCTATAGTAGAAGGCGGTTTGTTGCTTATATCGTAAACCACCCTGTTTATCCCTTTTACGTTATTTGTGATGCCTGTCGAAATTTCCTCAAGTGCCTTTGCAGGCATGGGGAACCAGTTCGCCGTCATTCCGTCAACACTTTCTACTGCCCTAAGTGCCACAACTTTTTCATAAGTACGGCTGTCACCCATAACACCAACAGTCGAAACCGGCAGTAAAACCGCGAATGCCTGCCATATTTTATCATATAAGCCGTGTTTGTGCAGGTTTAACCTGTAAATATAGTCGGCTTCGAGTAATATATCAAGTTTTTCTTTTGTAACAGCCCCAAGTATCCGTACCGCTAGTCCCGGACCCGGGAACGGGTGCCTGCCTAAAATTACATCCGGTATCTTCAGGATCTTTCCTATTACTCGCACTTCATCCTTGAATAATTCCCTGAATGGCTCAATAAGCTTCATATGCAGTGATTTTGGTAAACCCCCCACATTATGATGTGTTTTAATAGTTACACTTGGGCCGTGGAATGATGATGATTCAATTACATCCGGGTACAAGGTACCCTGAACAAGGAATTTAATTTTGTTTTTGCCCTTTGCCTGCTTTTTAGCGAAATCCTGGAATACATCAATGAATGTCTTACCAATGATCTTGCGTTTTCTCTCAGGGTCAGTCACGCCTTCCAGGCGTTTCAGGAAAAGTTTTGATGCATCTATGAATTTTAAATTCAGTTTACCTTTAAAATACTTTACTATTTCTGCGCTTTCATTTTTGCGCATAAGTCCGTTATCTATATGTACGCATATCAGATTTCTGCCTATGGCTTTGTGTATCATAAATGCAGCTACTGCGGAATCAACCCCGCCGCTCATTGCGCAAATAGCTTTTTCATTGCCAACAAGCTGCTTAATTTCTTTTACCTTTTCGTTTATAAAGGAGCCCATCTGCCATTTATTTTTGATGCGGCATACCTTATATAAAAAGTTGTTGAGAATTTTGATTCCCTGCTCGGTATGATTTACTTCAGGGTGGAACTGCACGCCGTAAATTCTTTCCTTCACCGCTTCAAAGCTGCTTATGAGACCGTTTTCACTTCGTGAGGTTGCCTTAAATCCGCGGGGCAATTTTTTTATGTGATCGTTATGGCTCATCCACACAGTCAGATCTTTGGAAACACCCGCGAGTATTCCTTTGCGCGAAGTAATGTGAATATTGGTTTTACCAAACTCCCTTGTTTTGCCGCCCTTTACGCTGCCTTTAAAGTGATGCGATAGCAATTGCAGACCGTAGCAGATGCCAAGTATTGGCACATTCATGCTGAGTATCAGCTCAGCAAGTGAGTACGCGTTTTTCATATAGACGCTCTGCGGTCCACCTGAAAGGATTATCCCTTTAATGGTTTTATCATGTACAAGTCCCGTCATATCAGCGGTACATGCAATTACTTCTGAATATACGTGACACTCCCTTACCTTACGCGCTATAAGCTTGGTGTACTGTGAACCGAAATCAATTATTATTATTTTATCTGCGTGCATATAAAAAATTACGAATTACGAATTAGAAATTATGAATACTATTAATGCATTTTGTTTGTTACTCATTACTCATTGCTCACAAGAAAATTACGGAGTAATTTTCGAAGTCCCGCTTTGGCGGGATTGCACATTGTTTATTGCTATCTTCACCGCTCCCCAAACCGGAGCGAACTCCGGCAGAACAAGCTTAATATTCGGATACTGTTTCCTCGCTGCTTTTCTTAACTCAGCTGCTAGCAGCTTTTCTTCTGTTAACAATGAACCCATCATAGCAATAGTGTACTTCTGTCTTTTTAGCGGAATAAAATGCGTCATTAAATTTTCCGCGGCATCTTTGATTATTCCCTTAGAAACCTTATCGCCTTTTTCAGCGCAGCGGAAAACATGTTTTGTTAACTGCGATATTTCAAATCCGTTGTGATAAACATGCTTTATGATATTTGTTTCATCAATTCCGTATTCCTTTTTTATGACCCTTGAAAGCATTTCGGCTTTATGGCGTTTATCATAGTGCTTTGTGACCCTGTAAAGCGCTTCGCGCGCGATCCAGTGACCCGAACCTTCATCGCCAATATGCCTGCCCCAGCCGCCGATGCGGCTGATCTTACCGGTTCCTGCTCTATAATAGAGTATTGAGCCTGTTCCCGCGATCAAAATCCCGCAATTCTTAACATTTCTGCCAAAAGCAGCTTCCAGTGCAATTTCTGTATCGGGCAAAATGAAAACTCTCTTTATTCCCGTTGCTTTCCTTAAGTCCGCCGATAGCTTTTTCCTGTCCTTTTCATATCTCGCGCCGGATATTCCCGCAGCAACAGCAGCGATGTTTCCTTTTCCTGCCACTCCTGAAACATCCTTCACTATCTTAACCAGCCGCTTCAGTGATTCGTCATATCCCAGTAAATTCAGATTAATGAAAGGAAACTTGAATAACTTATTTCCCCCCTCGGCGTTTTTTGCCGTCCCGCGTTTCTGCTTAGCGGGATCAACATTTAATATAGCACTGTTATATCCTACTATTCCCACCGGATACAATAAAACCTCGCTTTTTGTCGCGCCGGAATCGATTGCTATAATATATCTGGCCTTTTCGGGATATTTCAACTGGTCTTAATACGAAATGTTAGGGCAAAAATAAGGATAAATGCGTAAAAAGAATATGACAGAATAAAATCTTACGAACTTATTGAATTTTCAAACATTAGTTATTATTTTGTAATCAGTAAGAAATTGAATTTAATTTTGTTTAAATATCTTTAGCATTTACCTGAAACCAATGTTAAGTGAGATTAATTGTTCTAATTGCTATAATCTTTACGACTTCGTTTCCAAAAAATTTTTATTATTGAAATATGAAAATACACAAAAAAGTAATTCTGTTACTATTATTTGTTGCACATGCTTCATTTGCGCAATGGGTACAGATTTCTACGATTGGTACTAATGAGTTAAGAGGAGTTTACTTTTTTGATGAATACACTGGAATAGTTGTCGGTCAAGGAGGTATTTGGCGCTCCACCAACAGCGGCATAAATTGGAATAATGTTTCAAATTTTTCTGTTATGAATGCATTATCTATTTTAGGTGGAAATCTGGTATTGGCAGCTGGGAATAATGGAATCATAATGAAATCAACGGACGCTGGAGTTACTTGGATTTTTGCTGAAACATCTGTTAATGTTAATCTCTTGGCAATTGATTGGGGAAATGCAACGGTCTGTTATTGCGTAGGAGCCAGCGGAACTTTACTTAAGTCTACAAATTCAGGGAATAATTGGTATGCACAGAACAGTATCCAATCAGAAGATTTAAAAGGAGTATACATGCCTGACCCTTTAAATGGTTACATCGCAGGTGGAACGTCAAAAGAATTATTTGGTGCTACATTTAACGGCGGAACAAACTGGACATATCCATTAAATCAAACGGGTAATTATGTTAATGGAATGTATTGTTTTCCATCATTTATGAAAATTATTCTCGTTGGCCCTAACGGAAGGATTAGAAGAAGCACTAATTTTGGTTCAACGTGGTCAATAACTACCAATATAACGTCCACAACATTAAACTCGGTATATTTTGCAAATGATAATACTGGTTATATTGTGGGGGATAATGGAACAATCTTAAAAAGCATAAATGGGGGCGTAAATTGGGTTATTGAAAATAGTTCAACTACAAATAGTTTAAAAGGGATTCATTTTATAAATACAACAATAGGTTGGGTTGTTGGGAGTAATGGTACGGTTCTAAGAACGGGGATACCAGTTGCAGTAACAGGAAATGAAACGGAACTCATAAGAGATTATTCCTTAGCCCAAAATTATCCAAACCCATTTAACCCTTCAACAAAAATTAAATTCGAAATTCCGCAGAATGTAGAGACGACCCGGCGGGTCGTCTCCCTGATTATCTTCGATATCCTCGGAAGAGAAGTCCGCTCACTTGTTAATGAAAACCTCAAGCACGGAATCTACGAAGCTGATTTCAACGCGGCAGACTTGCCAAGCTGTGTGTATTTTTATAAGCTGAACGCAGGGGAGTTTACCGAAACAAAAAAAATGATACTGCTTAAATAGCGCTTACCCGCTTACATCATCTATATCGTATGTAGGTAGCGATATAATTTTTTTCGAATCCCACTTTATGTATTTCGAATTCGGCTCCTTGCGTACGCCGCACTCAGGCATTGTGCAGATATAGCAGCACCTTGGATTGCACGGGTCTAAGTGTATTAACGACTCCACCTGCTTTGTGCCCAGTGAATCAATTATCCTGTGCTCAAGCCGGTCAACCGTTTCGTGAGCTTCGCTAACCGATTTATAATATGGTACAATCAAATGAAAATCCACCATATACTTATCCCCTGATTTCCAGTACCTTAGCCTGTGCACATCAATCCAGTCAGGGTGCTCCTTCCGCTGCGATTCCAGCCCCGTGCCTATATTGCTTATTATCTTATCATCGTTCTCATTCATCAGCCCGCCAATTGATTCACGCACCAAATGTTTTCCCGTCCATAAAATATTAAGCGCAAGTATTATTGCAACTATCGGATCGAATAACTTTATATCAGTAATTAATACCAGCACTAACGCGCCTACAGCTCCAAAGCTTGTAATGGAATCAGTCATAACGTGCTTGCCGTCAGCAATCAAAATAAGACTCTTTGTTTTTTTGCCGGTACGAATGAGGTATAATCCCAATAACAGATTTACAACACTTGCTGCGGCAATTATTCCCGCGCCCGTATCAAGCGAAGAGATCTCTCTTGGATAAAGAATATCCCTTACTGCGTATGCAATAATAGAAATTGCCGCAATTATGATCATAGCTCCTTCAAATCCCGCAGAGAAAAATTCGATCTTACCGTGACCGTAGGGGTGCTCCTTATCCGCCGGCTTGGTTGAAAGATGCAGGCTGTAAAATGCGAACGACGTTGCCACAATATGCACAATTGATTCAAGGGCATCCGAAAGCACAGCCGCGGAACCGGTTAAAAAATATGCTCCCACCTTACCGAAGAACATTAAAAATCCGATTGAAAGGGAAATTAAAGCGGCTCTTTGCTTGAGTTCAGTCTCTCGTTTATCCACTATTAAATAGCATTTAGCAGAATCGTTTCCAATAATATACAAATATATGCTAATTTTACATTAATTTTCAGAATATTAATTTAACACTTGACAAAATAGTTTCCGTTAATTATTTTGGAAACTTAAGAAACGAAAATAGTTTCCATACCTAATAGAATGGCTGAAGTCACGGAAAAAGAGAAAATACTGTATTTTACCCACGCGAAGTTCATAACTGAAGGCTTTTACAAGACCACTATGGATGAAATCGCACGTGACCTCCAGATGAGCAAAAAAACCATTTACAAGCATTTTGATTCAAAAGAAGAACTTCTTGAAAATGTGTGCTCCATGAGGATGAACCTGATGGAGGAGTTCCTTGACGAAGTTGTGGAAAGCGATGAAGACGCGATCACAAAATTCCTCAAAATTATCCACAAGCAGAAGAGTATGTCTATGAACTGCTCGCCAACCTGGTTTCGCGATCTGGAAGTTCATGCCCCGCACTTAAGCAGGGAGTTTGCCAAAGTCAGGCAGGATAAAGTCACAAAGATAATGTCTAAACTCCTTGAACAGGGCAAAAAGGAAAAAGTGGTTGAGCACGTTCCGGTGGATATTATCATAACTGCTCTTAACGGAGCCATTGAAGCCGTAACACACGCCGATTTTGTACTCAACAGCAAATATTCTTTCCATGAAGCAATGAGAATCACCGCTGAAATATTCTTTAACGGCTTTTTAACAGTGCTTGGCAAAGAAAAATTTTCAAATACCAAAAAGCTGTTTGAAGATGTGCTTCAAAACTAAGTTTTTATATACTAACTTTATTAAATCATAATTTATTTTATGAATAAATTTATCGCCGCCTTGATCCTTTTTGTAACGTTTGCCTCCGCGGTTTACAGCCAGAGCGTTAGAACGCTTACTCTGTATGACGCGCTAAATCTTGCCAAAAGGAACAACTCAGATTATGTAATAGCAAAGCTTGATAAACTGAAAGCCGAAAGACAGGTTAGTGAAGTTTACAGCGAAAACCTGTTTCCAACAATTACGTTAAGCTCCAGGTATGCAAGGTCATTCAGAAAACAGACCATCAACATATTTGGGCAAAACTATGAGATAGGCTCGGATAATAGTATTACTACTACTATTGACGTCTCCGAGCCTATTCCTTTTTTGGGAACACCGGTCTTTAACGGTATCCGTATTGCTGAATATTATTCACGCATCCAGGAAGAGAACGTTAAGAGCGTTGAAACCAAAATTAAAACCGATGTCAGGAAATCTTTCTACGATGTGCTTTTGCTTGAAGAAGTAATTAAGCTTAACCAGCAAAGCATTGATAACGCTTCGGAAAATTTGAGGGTAGTTGAAGCAAGATATAAAGCGGGCGTAGCCCTGGAGTATGACTATATAAGGGCTAAAGTTAACGTTGAAACATTAAAGCCGCAGCTGACTCAATCGAAGAACAGGCTGGAGATCGCTAAAAAATTCCTTAAGAACAATATCGGGCTCAAGGATGACAGCGAAATTGATGTTGTTGGCACATTAACCTATGATAGCCTCGAAGTCTGGGGCTCAACCGATGAACTCATTAAAAAAATATCTGAAAATAACGTTGCCATACGCCAGTTAAAACTCAGCAAAAAAATAAATGAACAGCTGGTTGATGTTGATTATGCCAACTATCTTCCTAAATTCTATGTATTCGGGCAGTGGCAAAGCCAGGCAAACGAGAACGATGACCGCTCGATCACCGGCTACAGGTTTTACAACTCAATAATAGCGGGTATCGGCGTTAACTGGAACCTGAACCTGTTCAGGAATTCATATAAAGAAGACCAGTCTATCATTGAGGTCAAAAAATCAGAAGAGACAATTATAAAAACCAAAGAGCTCCTGAAAACACAGACCCAAAGCGTAATTTTACAGATAGAAGACGCTAAGAACAGGATACGGGCTCAGGAAGAAATTGTAACAACCGCTCAGCGCGGCTACGATCTCGCGCTCATCAGTTACAAAAGCGGTGTGCTGAACCAGATTGATGTTGTTGACGCGGAGCTTGCCTTAAGCCAGGTAAAACTTGCTTACCTGCAGGCTATTCATGATTACCTGCACGCCAGGAGCGATCTTGAACAGCTTCTTGAAAAATAGTGCCGTTTGTAACCTTGAATTTAAAAATTACAGGAAATAAAATTTTCTAAACAATATATTAAATGAAAGAAATAAAATTCATTCCTAAAATTATTTTTGCTTTGTTTTTCGCGGCTATGTCATTTTTCCTTTATTCCTGCGGGAATGACGGTGAAGGTGAGACCACGCAAAAACCCGATGAAAAAAAATTACCCGTTGTCAAAGTGATGACAGTCGAACCCGTTACGTTCACCGATGATTTCAGGGTACTTGGCGTAATTAAACCATTCACTTCCGCCAAAGTATCATCCGAAGAAGGCGGGTTGATTGTGAGCCTTAACAAAGATAAAGGAAGTTATGTGGGTAAAGGCGAAATAATTGCAAGACTCAAAAAAGATGTGGAAATTGCTTCGCTTGAACAGGCCGAAGCGCAGATTGAGCTTGCAAGGATGAACTATGAAAAACAAAAACAGCTTTACGAAGATAACGCGACCACAGAAATTCAGTACTTAACTGCAAAGTGGCAGTATGAAGCCGCCGTTCGCGGCGCTGATATTCTCAAAACCAGGCTGAAAACCGGTTTTATAAGATCGCCTATCAGCGGTGTGGTTGATGAAAAATATATGAACAGGGGAGAGATGTCTGCCCCGGGTTCACCCATTGTTAACATTATCGATATATCCAGGGTAAAGGTCTCTGCAGGTGTGCCTGAAATGTATCTGACCAAGATCAAAATGGGACAGTCCGTCAATGTTACGGTTGATGTGCTGACGGGAGTGGAATTTGAAGGAAAGATAAGTTACGTTGCTCCTTCACTTCAGGGCTCAAGCCGTACTTTTGAAGTTGAAGTGGTTATAAGTAACAGTCAAAAGCTGCTGAAACCGGGAATGAACGCCAATGTGCTTATACTTGAATCAACTCAGCCTAATTCCGTGGCTATTCAGCAGGATCTTATTGTAGATTACGGTGAAGAGCAGTACGTTTACATTGCAAACGGCGATATTGCCCAAAAAAGAGTGCTGAAACTTGGCGGCAGAAACGGAAACCTGGTGCATATACTCGAAGGACTTAATCCCGGTGACCAGCTGATAACCGAAGGTTTCCAGGCCCTTAAGGACGGCCAGAAGATTCAGGTAGTAAAATAAAGTTATTAATAACTCAATCAAAGAGTAATAAGATATGAAATTTTTTAAGCTGCTGCTGGAAAATAAGGTAGTTATATATATATTCACTTTAATAATAGTGCTGGCGGGTATTTCATCATACATTACCATGCCAAAAGAGTCTTCCCCATCTATTACAATACCGTATGTTTTTATTTCTACAGTTTATATCGGGGTTTCACCCGCTGATATAGAAAAGCTTGTTACCATGGAAATTGAAAAACAGCTCAAAGGTATTTCTGATATTAAGCAGATAACCTCGGTATCAAGGGAAAGCTTTTCATCGGTAACTGTTGAATTTAACCCGGATATAAAAATTGATGAAGCCCTGCAGAAGGTCAGAGATAAGGTCTCGATAGCGAAAACCAATATGCCAAAAGATATCGAAGAACCGGTCATCACGGAAATAAATCTTTCCGAGCAGCCAATTCTTTATGTGAATATTTCCGGCAATTACGGCATAGCGAACCTGAAAAAGACCGCTGATGATTTCAGCGATAAGTTTGAGGGTGTTCAGGGAGTTCTAAGCGCCGAAGTAATTGGCGGACTTGAACGCGAAGTGAAAATAAATGTAAATTCCGAAAGACTCAATTATTATAAACTGGGATTAAATGATATCACCAATACTATCAGCTCAGAAAATCTTAACATTCCCGGCGGAAGTGTTGATGTGGGAGATCTAAACTACCTGCTCAGAGTCCCCGGTGAAGTTGAAGATCCCAGTGTTTTTGGTAATCTTGTCATTAAAACAGATCTTAACGGTAACCCCATTTTCATACGTGATGTTGCCCAGGTTATATACGGATTTAAGGAAAGAGAAACATTTTCCCGCGAAAACGGAGTTGAAGCGGTTACCGTTGTGATTAAAAAACAAAGCGGCCAGAATATTATCAATGTAGCCGATGAAGTTAAAAAAATTGTTGAAACCGAAAAGAAAACACTGCCTGCCGGGGTAACTGTCAGTTTAACAGGCGATGAATCAAAACAGATCAAAAATACCGTACACGAACTTGAAAACGGCGTTATTACCGGTGTCGTTCTTGTTGTGGGGATCCTCTTCCTTTTCCTTGGTGTAAGGATAGCTTCGCTGACAGCGACATCAATCCCGCTTTCATTCTTAATATCATTTGTGATACTTGATGCAATGGGTATTACTCTCAATATGGTTGTTCTGTTTTCATTGATCCTTGTGTTGGGTATAATTGTGGATGATGCGGTGGTGGTTATGGAAAATATTTTCAGGCTTCAGGAAAAAGAAGGGTACAATCCTCACGATGCCGCCATGGAAGGACCAAGGGAAGTAGCCTTCCCTGTTATAATTGCCACCATGACAATTATTGCCTCATTCTTCCCGATGCTCTTTTTCCCGGGTATTGTAGGTGAATTCATGAAGTTTCTGCCAATAACGCTTATCGTGTGTTTATTCTCATCGCTCTTTGTGGCAATGGTGATAAGTCCCGTACAGGCTGCCGTGTTTGTACACGTTAAAAAACAAAAAGAAAAAGATGCTAAAAAGAAATTCAGACCCATTGGCAGATTTATAGAACACTTTGATGAAAAATTCTTCGGTGTAGTGCTCAAATCATATGAAAAGGCTTTGCGTTTTTCACTCAGGCACCGGTTCTTAGTGATAGTTGGTACCTTTAGTCTGCTGATCGTCTCTTTATTTGTCTATGGCGCTTTTAATAATGGCGTGGAATTCTTCCCTGAAACCGAACCAAGCCAGGCTAATATAAATATTGTGCTGCCAAGCGGTACCAATATTGAAAAGACAAACGAGATAACCAAAATTGTTGAAGAAAGAATTAAACATTTTGATGATATTGAGTATTATGTATCAAATGTAGGAACGTCCAACGATCAGACGGATATCGGGGGGTCGGTTTCCAATAAGAGTACGATTACAATTAACTTCTACGATAAGCTTGATAGAAAACGAAGCTCATTCATTGCCATGGATGAGATCAGGAATGCAATCACAGGTATTCCCGGCGCGGATATTACCATATCAAAACAATCGGGCGGACCGCCCACCGGGCCGCCGGTTAACGTTGAAATTTCAGGTGATGATTTTGTCAAACTTGGCGCGCTGTCAAACAGCATTAAAGATATCGTCAGCCAGGTGCCCGGTGTTGCCGATCTGAAAAGTGATTTTAATGAATCACGCCCCGAAATTAAAATACTTATCGATAGGGAAAAAGCTGCCTACAATAAGTTAAGCACTGCCGGTATCTCTTCTACCATTCGTACTGCGGTGAACGGAACTGAAGCCAGTAAGTTCAGAGTAGGGGAAGATGAATACGATATTACAGTAAGACTTGATAAAACGCAGCGTGATAATATTTCATCCATAAATAATTTGTACATTACAAATAAAGATGGTAATAATATCCCCTTAACCTCAGTTGCAAATGTAACATTCTCAGGCGGTCTTGAGAAGATCATCAGGAAAGATCAGAAGAGAGTTATAACTATTTCCGCAAATGCCGAAGGGCGCCTTGGCAATGACGTGCTGATGGATGTACAGGCTAAACTCAAAGATTTCCAGATGCCTGAAGGCTATTCAATAAGTTATACCGGTGAAAGTGAAGACCAGGCGGAAGCAGGCTCCTTTCTGATGAAAGCATTTATGGTTTCATTGCTCCTCATTTTTATGTTCATGGTTATGGAGTTCAATTCTATAAGAACTCCGCTGATAATTATGTTCTCAGTTTTGCTTTCTTTGATTGGTGTATTTTTCGGGCTGCTCGTTACACAAACGCCTTTCGGCATTATGATGACAGGTATCGGCGTTATTTCTCTGGGCGGTATCGTAGTAAGGAATGCGATCGTACTGCTTGATTTTCAGAAAGAGCTTGTTAAACGCGGGCTCTCACGCGATGAATCGCTTGTGCAATCCGGGATTATCAGGCTAAGACCTGTATTCTTAACGGCTGCATGTACTATTGCGGGTCTTGTACCTTTAACTACCGGTGTGGATTTTGACTGGCGCACGCTCAGCTGGGTTATTGGAGGTGAGAATACCGCTTTCTGGAGACCAATGGGTGTGGCTGTTATATTTGGTCTTTCTGTTTCAACATTCTTAACGCTGGTTGTTATACCCGCTATCTATAGCTGGGTTGATGATTTCATGATGAAATTTTCCGGAAAGAAAAATGATCATGAGATAAAACCCTCAGCAGGTGAAGAAGCGCCCGCAAAAGCTTAAGATTGAATATGTGAAGTTTTTTTTGTCATTGGAATTTTGCTTTTTCATTACCTCCGTTTGATTAAATGCTCTTTGATGGTTAGAGCAGATGTTAATTGAACAATAAAGCCCGGCTATTTTTAGCCGGGCTTTTGTTTTAGCAGTAAATTTAGAGCCTATCGCAGCTCTTCCGCTTTCCTTATGAGCCATCTCCTGTTGCCTAACTGCTCAGTGCTGCTTATCTTCTGAAGTATCTCTTCCCTGGAGCCTTCCGTTCTTTCGAGCGCGGCTTTTATAAGCTGCCCCAGTATCGAAATGAAGTTCCTGTTCTTATCCCTGTACTGCCCGGTAAGTGTTTTATTCCCGGCAAGCATTTTCCTGAAACTCTCAATAGAAGATATTGCCGCCTCAAAATGGGAAAGCTCGTAAAGAGCCATTAAACCCAGATTCTTAACGTCAATTTTATAGAATATCTGAGATGTTCTGACTCTTTGAAGATGCTTCAGGGTTTCTTCATAATTTCCCTTTTCAAACTGAAGCTGCGCCATTGAAAGCTCTACAATACTTTGCCTGTCATTCTTCTGAAGTTCATCCCGGTACTCATGGATGAATTTTTCAGCCCATTCAAATTCACCGGCCTTCAGCGCCGTAAGGTAAATGTTCCTGTATTTCATCACCGTAAGCGGTGCCTGCTTATCCGGTTTATATACATCGTTTTTTAGCTGGTAATCATAAGTTTCAAACAATTCACGGTAAAATTCCAGTTTACCTGAATTGATCTTTTGCGCTATGATCGATTCCAGCAAATGAAGCAAATGCTGAAATTCAGCTTTCGTTATTCTGTTCTTGCTTCCAAAAAGTAACTCTTTGAAAGTTACGTATATTGAGCTGTCGTTCACATTCACATTGCACAGCATTGCGTAATACAGAAGTTTAATATGAATGCTGTGCTCTATACCGTGCTTTTCCATGTAGCTGATTATACTTTCCATGTCAAGGTGTTTAAGCAGAGTATCAGGTAAATTCACTTCAGATGTTATGTTGAATGAAAATTCATTTATCCTGTTGTTTATGGAAAGTCTTAACAAGTGCTTAAGGAAGTATCGTATCAAATGCTCGCCTGCTTTTAAGATATGTTTCGTAGCTTCTGCCTGCCGGTTATTTATCAATGCGTTTGTGAATTTCTCTTCTTCAACTCTGTAAAGAAGCATATAAAACTCTTTTATCTCTGCCCGGTTTTCAGCCGCATAGCTTGTTATTGATTCTGTTTCCTTTTCAAATATCTGCCCTGCGTTTCTTGCTGTAAGATTTGTAATAAGCATCACGCTCTTTTCAAACCTGTCCCTTTCCAGCATATCATGCGCAAGAAACTCCCGCTCAAGCTTAAAAAGTTCTGTGTTCAGGTTTTTCATTACCTGATCATTATACGGCTTCCCTCTGAATAATTTGCCGTACAGCTTTTCCTTTGATATGCTTCGCGAAGTGTAATCAGGGTGATCTTTCCTTAGCTCTTCAAACAGTTTTACAACCCGTGTGTTCTTGTTGAAATAAGGAGACTTGAGGAAATCACCAAAACTGCGGATCTCTTCCGTCGCGAATGTTGAAAGCAATATTACAGATTTACTCTTGTGCATTAAAAATTTATACCTGAAAATAAAGTTACTCTTCCTTAAAGTAAATTACAAGGTAATTTACTAATTATAAATAAGTTATGTTGGGCTGCGAAATTTGTTTTGAATTTTGGGAGTGTTACTGCATTCCTGAAAACTCCGTTGGTTTTAAAAGTGTTATTTTTAGGCGTTCATTTCTTCCTGTAAGGTCTTGTAAATAAAGCACCTATGTGTCATGTTGATGTTTCGGGTGACCGGTTTATTCTAATTTACCGGTTATTTTCTGTAAATGATTTCTTTTAGATTTCAAACTAAACGGGATATATTTGTAACGTAAGAAATATGAAATGAAAAAGACCAATGAACGGAAAAAAGATAAACTCAGACAGTCTAAAAGGAACAAACAACGAGGGTTTGATGAAATTTCGCAGCTTAAGAACGATATCATCATAGGCAGGTTGATAGACCCCTTTGATGAACTGAACGGTAACTTTTCTAACGAAGAATTATTTAAAGCAAACAAACTGATCAGGAAAAATGAAAACGGATGGAAGAATGGAAAAAAATAAAAATATTCAGTTCTCAGGTAATGTTTCACCCTGTGAAATAACAACATTCAGCATAAGCAAATACAGCTTTTGCTAATGAACTTTTTGAAAAGAAAACGGGTTTGAAGTAACTCGTTGCTAAGTTGATATAATTATGCCTGTATAAAATATCTTATGCAGGTAAAACAATCAATCCCCAATTGAAAAGGCGGATAGTAATATCCGCCTTTATTATTCCCACGGGCATAATTAATCAGGTTCGCCATCCCGGTTCATATCTCTGAAAGCGCGCTTCAATGAATTCTTGATATTGTTGTCAATTTCGTGATGATTATGTTCATTTTCAGGGTCAAGGAAATTCCCGTGTTTAAAAAACCAGGAATATGGATTCACCCTGATTGTCAGAAATATCGCCTGCTCTGATGTTAATGATACCGGGTATGTCTCAAAATCTATCTTCTTTACTACATTAAGCTTCGATTTGTAAATGAAAAACTGCCCGTTGTAATATCCCTTAACAACCACAGAATATCTGCGGTTATTGGATTCAATAAAATCAGGGTCTCCTATATCTTCATTGGGTGATGGCTTATGAACATGAAACTTAATGGCGTCATAGTTGCCATCAGGTATGTAACCTATAACGCCAATTGCCATTCTCTGAACAGGGTCAAGCTTTACTATAAATGGCCCCAGCCGCAAATTACAGTCATCTTCTCCGCCATCCCTTTTAAGTGTCATATTCTTAATAATGAATTTTGCCTCTGTTATCTGGATGGAATGATTATCCTGCTCGCCTTCAGTGTAGAAACCAACAGTCGTATTTTCGGCTGAGGGTGGCGTAATTACCTCTGATTCGTTATTACATGCCGGCAGCACAAATATCAGGATCGCAAACAGAATGCTTAACACCAAATAAGGTAAGAAGTGCTTTAGACTATTCTTAGTTTTTCGCGTTTTTTCCATTTTGAACCTCCTGGAAATTAAATTGAAAAATTTTATCTTGTTTAAAGAACATTCTCAATTTAAACGGGGGTTCACTGTATTCGGGTTATTGTCATAACATACTGATTATTTGTTCAATAAAAGTTCCTAAAGAGCTAAATTGCCGTAATTTAGGTCGATATGGACAATCAGCTCTGTAAACTAAAAAAGCTCACTCTTCTGCAAAAAGTGAGCTTTTTTCTTCACACCGGTTCACCGGTTTTTCTAATGAATGCTTTCAACCTTATAGCCCGCAGAAGTGATAGCTTCTTTTATCGCATCCGGATTTGTTTTACCCGGATCAAATGATGCTTTTACTGTGTTAGATTTGAAATCAGCAATTACATCTTTAACACCATCTACTTTTTTCACCTTGGTCTTAATTGTATTTTCGCATCCTGTGCATGTCATGCCGTTGGTCTTAATTTCCACTGCCTTATCATTTGCTGAAACCTGCAGGGTCGTATTTCCGCTGCTTTGCTCAGTTTTGTTCTCTGATTGCGTTGTGTTATCCTTTTTATCAGTTGAACCATCGGTCTTGTTTTCGGATTTTCCGCAGCCAATACTCATCAATGAAACACTTACAGCAATTACTAAAATTAATGTTAATTTGATCTTCATAGTTGAATTGTATTTATATTTAAACAAAAATAGAATAAATTTATCAATATTGGTAACTATATATAGAGTATATTAATTTCTTGAAAATTACAGCAAAAGTTAAGCCAAATTCCCGCGAAAACACCGTAAAACTTTTAGATTCCGGAATTTACGAAGTAAAAGTATCGGTCCCACCTGAAAAAGGCAAAGCTAATAAAAAAGTCATCGAATTACTCTCCGCATTCCTCAAAATACCAAAGTCAAAAATAACTCTACTCAGCGGCGAAACCTACAAAGAAAAGATTTTTGAAATAAGCTGATTACCCATAAGATATAAATTAATAGGGCGTTTTAAAACGTCCTCTTTTGTTAAGCTTACTGTTTATGATGTGCAGGGTAGAGCGGCGGAAACATTGGTGAACAGTGAACTCTCCCCCGAAACATATAAAACTGACTGGAACGCTGCAAATTTTTCAAGCGGTGTTTATTTTTACAGGCTGCAGGTCCAGGGATACATTGAAACGAAAAAAATGCTGCTGATCAAATAAGTCACTCGCTTTTAACCTGCCCGTTTCAACCGGGCAGACTATTTTCTATTTCAGTAACTTTATCCAGAAGCCACAGTTTATTTACGATGGCTTTGCTTTCCAGTAACTCTTTCCGCACTTTATGTATTTCAAAATCTTTTGCAGAAGAGCGAATTTTAATATCAAAAAGCTTTTTTGTGAAGTTTACATAATTGTTTATTGAGTTTCTGGTGTTTTCTGGGATATGTTTTTCGTTAAGCAGAAAATGCCTGTAACTATCAACGTGGCTGTAGAATGGCTCGATTACATTCATTTCAAAATAGATTTTCATGTATAGTGATTTCAGCTGGTGCTTGTATGAAAGGTCATCTGTCTTAACTTTTGCTGCTTTGTTCAGTGCTTCGTCATAATTCCCCTTTTTATAATAAACCAGCGCATTCGCAAAATTAAATGAATTTTCCCTGTTTGAGTCATCAAGTTCAGGTTTATATTTCAGAATGAATTCTTCAACCCATTCTATCTCTCCTGCATCCAGACCTGTTACTGTTACATTAAGGTAATTGATGTGATCAACGTAATTTCTGATGCCTTTATATGTACCTCTTTCAAAATTTTCTCTCAGAAGCTGAAAGTGTTCTCTTCTGAAATTCAGGTCACCGGAGTTCACTTTGAAATAACAAAAATTGGTTAAAATAGTAAAAATATCCCGCCTGTCTCGTTCCGAAAACTTGAGGTGTGATAAATCGGCTATTTTTTTCAGTTCAAAAAAATATTTCTCATCTTGTGATTTGGCTAGTTTAAAAGAGTAATAATAATATTGCAGATATTCAGTATCTTTATATTTTTTTACTTCCGAATCAGCATACTTTTCAAACTCTGTTAACGAAGCATGTTCTTCAAATCTGAACATTTTTAGATTTGTATTCGCAATATCGGTGTAGTTTCTGAGCATAAAAATTAAAAACGAAAGTGAAATGCTTTCAGTTGAGCTTTTGAGGAGCTCATCAGGAAAATATAAACTGCTTTTTTGATTCTTACTGAAGAGTCTCTTTTCGTTGTTTAGAAGATACAAATTTAAGAAGTACATTTCATCTTTAACTTGTGATTTTTCAAGTAAGCCTGCTGCTTTCACTTCTACCTTACCAAATAGTTTATCATTTCCTTTTTTAGCGATCGCCTGCAGCATATGAAGCGAATGATTAAACTCATCATCCCGGAATTGTTTTATTGCGAGAAAATTCTCGGCAAGCTCCAGGGTCTTGGAAAGTATATTCCTCATTATGCCATCATTGAAAGTTTTACCCGGGTATAGTTTACTGTATACCTGTTCTTTGGTAAATGTTCTGGCTTTAAACTCCGGATAGTATTTTTTCAGTAGTTCATAAAATTTTACCTGTATCAATTCCCTGTTGAAGTAAGGTGATTCTGTATAAAGGCCAAACTGCCGGAATTCTTCCTCATTGAATGTTTTTATCAGATCAATTGCTTTACTTCTTATCATATTTATATCTGCGGTTTTGAAAAGATACGACATTCTTATGACAAATGAAATATAAAATATTGAAGGTAAATAATGTAAAAACAAAGGTTAATGAAAACATTTATATCCTTAAACGTTCCTGTTCTATGGTACTCATATAAGTTAAATTTCATTGGTTTAAGGCATCAAAATGTAATAAATTTGAAACAGAAATTATTAATTCAATGAAAGGAACTAAAATATGAAAAATTCAACAAAAACTTTTATCGCAGCTGTTTTAATGTTATTAGCAGGTGCTTCAAATATTTTTCCACAACCGGCCCCGCCTGTTGACTGGATAAGAGACAATATTTCAGGAGCAGCAAATGATATGATTACCGACAATGCAGGTAATATATATGTTACCGGGGTTACTTACGCAGGTTCAACCAATGATTTCTATACAGTAAAATATAACTCCTCCGGAGTGCTGCAATGGTCTGAAACTTATAACGGGGCTGATAATCTGGGAGATCAGGCTTCTTCAATAGCAATTGATAATCTGGGGAATGTTTACGTTACGGGTACTGCTAATATCGATTATGGTAACACTGTGTGGACAGGAGATTACTGTACAATAAAATATAATTCATCCGGTCAGCAGCAATGGGTTAAAATTTACAGCGGCAATACTACCGGAAGAGATATTCCTTTTAAAGTTGCAGTTGATGACCAGGGAAATGTTGTGGTCACAGGGCAATCCTATATAGATGCGCAGCGAAACGATGATATTGTAACTATTAAATATGCATCTGATGGTACTCAGCTTTGGATAGTTTATCATGATGGCAGCGGAACAACTCCCGAACAGGATTCCGGTAGAGATATGGTTCTTGATGCCCAGGGAAATGTATATATTTTCGGTCACAGTACCAGGCTGGTAACCTGGTATGATCTGTTCCTGATAAAATATAATTCAGCCGGAGCTGTACAGTTTACCAGAGATTATACCGGTCCGCATAATAATACAACTGAATACGGAGTTGCTTTAACTCTGGACAACTCCGGTAATATTTTCTGCATTGGCGAGCTTAGCGATGGCACACTTGCGGTTTTAAAATATAATTCTTCAGGGGTTCAGCAGTGGGTATATATCTATACATCCAATTTTTTTAACAAAGCAAAGGATATTTCAACTGATGCGGCCGGAAATGTTTTTTTTTGCGGATCAGCAGGTTCAACCGGCTTTACCGCTAAATTAAACAGCAGCGGGGCATTGCAATGGAACAGAATAGTAACCGGTACTGGCGGCAATGAAATTGTAAACAGCCTTATAATTGATAATATGGGGGATGTCTATCTCACAGGTAAAATTGCAGCAGGTTCTTATTTTGATATTGTCACAGAAAAGATAAATCCATCAGGTATTCTGCAATGGAGAGCAGCTCACAGCGGATCCGGAAATTTCAATGATTTCGGAAATGCTGTAAGCCGCGATGCTTCCGGAAACATTGTTGTTGCCGGCGGAAGCAATGTCGGGGGATTTAATAATTTCTGCACTATTAAATACGCGCCCGGAACAATCGGTATCGAATCAACAGGAAACAATATTCCTGAAATATTTACTTTGCATCAAAATTACCCCAATCCGTTCAATCCCGTCACCAATATTGAATTCGATGTTCCTAAATCCTCTTTTGTTAAGCTTACTGTTTATGATGTGCAGGGTAGAGCGGTGGAAACATTGGTGAACAGTGAACTTTCACGCGGAAAATATAAAGCTGACTGGAACGCTGCAAATTTTTCAAGCGGTGTTTATTTCTATAAACTTGAATCAGACGGATTTGTTCAAACAAAACGAATGATCTTAATAAAATAGAACAACACTGAATAATGTTCTGTTTTGTCTCTGTAAATACACGTTTGTTTTGATAGAAATAAAAGCTTACTTCAAATACAATAAAAATTAAACATCCCTGAATCACTTCTGCTTCAGGGATGTTTACGGTTATATCATTGCTTACTGAGAGGTAATTTATTTAACAAGCATCATTTTTCTTGTTAAGCTGATATTCCCGGTTTGAAGTCTGTAGAAATATATTCCGCTCGGCAAGTTGTTTGCTTCGAATGTATATTCGTAAATGCCTGCTGAAAGCCTGTTGTTTATCACATTTGAAACTTCTCTTCCCTGAATATCATACACTGTCAGTTTTACATCCGATGCGGCCTCTGAAACTTCAAACCTGATCTTTGTGACAGGGTTGAAGGGATTCGGGTAGTTCTGATGCAATTGCATACTAACAGGTATTTCGCTGCTGATCGGTGTTATCCCTATTAATATGGAATCCATGAAAAATTGCGATTGAGCAGTGAGTGTTGGACCCGTTGTAATACCGCCTGTTGTCATAAATTTATATTCATTACCAACCTTCGCAACTCCGCTGCTGTGAGCGCAAATTGGGAAAATTGAAGAAGGTAGTGAAGAAAATGTTATATTATAAGGATTAAAAATATAATGATTCGAAATTGCGTTAAATGAGTTTGTTCTAACACCGCCGCTTACAAGAACTCTGCCGTCAGGCAGTGTAACACCTGTGTGCCTTGCAAGACCGCCGCCGGGAATGATATTTGAGTGGACTATGTATGTTGTGTTATTCGAATCTAATGGGTCTACATTGCATTCTAGAACATCAGAAGATGGAACAGAGCCGGTTTTAAATCCTCCAATGCAAAAGACTTTGTATAGTGAAACATTATCTGTGGATTTCGGGTCTAGTATGTGAGCTAAATACATAGCCGCAGCTTCTAATGGCATGGAATTGTTTTCTCTAAATAGACCTGCTATTGCGTTGTATACTCCTGTTAAACTGGTTTCTGCCGGCAAATTGTCAGTAGTAGTTGATGTTACACCCCCTGCAATAAATGCGTACTTGTTATCTAGTACAGTAACCCCCGAAAAGAATATCGGACTTGGAAGATTGGGCCCGCTTGTCCATGTGTTGGAATTGATATTGTATTTAAGAATTGATGAAACACCGTTTGAAGTCGGACTGTCAAGTCCCCCAAATGTATAAACAGTATCACCAATTACTGCTGCCGTATGTGTTCTTAACGGAATCGGCATAGGCGCTATTTGCGACCATTGGTTTGTCCTGAAATTATACTTGAATGAAGTACGCGTTGGGTGACCCGAACCCGTGGTATCGCCTCCAAGTACAAACAACCACGATGTATCATTTCTTGTATATGTGCAGTAAGCGCTGTAGTAACGGGGACCTATTGGCAGGTTTGGACCAGATACCCAGCTTCCTCCATTATCACCATTCAAAACAATTTCATTTTTACCGTTAAGATCTGAATCTGCAACCGTGGTGATTATATCTGAATTGTAATGTTTGAAGCCAAATACAGCCAGAAGAAGTGTGCTGAAACTTAAAAAGAACATTCTTTTTATATTCTTCATTTTAAACCTCTCAGTTTTAGTTTTATAATTTTAAAATTCAGTGTAAAATTACTCCGCACAATTACTTTTCACAAAAAGAAATATTATCATTTGTATATTGAAAATTTTCTTTTAAATTACTTTAACTTAATTTTAATTCTCGTTAAGTGAATAATTTATAGTATTTTAAGTTTATGCTTACTTTAACGTATTACTTCAAAATTGTATCATAAAAATCTATGAAAAATTCAAAGCTGATTACACTTTTGCGCTCTTTTTCAGGTGATGAGATCAAAGATTTCAGGAAATTTGTAAATTCGCCTTATTTTAACAACGAAAAAACAGTTTGTACGCTTGTGAATTTATTGGTTTCATTGCATCCGGGTTTCAATGAAAATAAAACAGTTAAAGAAACGCTCTTCCCTAAGCTTTTCCCCGGGAAAAAATACAATGATGCTTTGCTTAGAAATGTAATTTCGCGTTCGCTTAAACTTGCAGAAAGGTTCCTTGTATTAAGAGAGTTTGAAAACAATCCCGGTTATTTTATGCTGCTTAAACTTCGGGCTCTTGGTGATAAGAATCAGTTTTTCCTCTTTGATAAAGCAGTTAAGTCAGCCAATGAAACACTCCAAAGTATTACTTACAGAGACGGAAGTTATTACTATATCAAAATGATGTACGAAGATGAAATAAGAAGGTTTGCGCTGCGCTCAAAGAGTATGGTTTATCTGCCTGAAGATAACTATCACAATTTTATTGATAACTGCGTCAGATACACCGCAACAGAACTGATGAGAGCTTATGCTGTTATAATTAACGCTGAAAAATATCTGAAAGAGCATAACTACAAATATATTTTTCTGCCCTATATCATGAAGTTCTTCGAAGAAAATGAACACTTTTTCAAAGATATGCATTATGTTCATTTGTATTACAATTCCATAATGCTGTTTAACACAAACGAAGAAAAATACTTTGAGCGGGTTTATGAAATTACGCTGCGCCACTATGAGCAGCTTCCGGATATTGATAAGAAAAATTCTTACGTTGTTCTCGCTAACTACTGCTCAGAAATGATCAACAAGGGTAAAACAGAATACCTTAGCAGGAAGTTCAGTATTTACAGGGAAATTCTTGAAAGGAACGCCCAGTATGAAGGCTTGGATTATATTTCACACGTCTTTTATAACAGGGTTGTAAATTGTGCCGTGAGTTTGGGAGAGCTCAAATTTGCCGAAGAGTTTATGGCCAGATATACCCGTGAATTGCCCGGGGAGCACAGAGAAGGAACTTATAATCTTGCCTTAGCGGATCTATACCTGAAAAAGGCTGAGTACTCTAAAGCTATTGAAGTGCTGGCAAAAGTGAAAAAGCTGGATAGATTGTATAAGCAGCAGTTGTATCCCATGCTGATAAAAATTTACTATTGCGCCGGTGAAACAGAATCATTTCTATCGGCTGTATCAAGTTTTAAAGAATTCCTGAAAACCAGTGATATTATATCTGAAAGACACAGAAAACTTGATTCAAACTTCATTAAACTTGTAACTGCTTTATTCAAACTGAGAGATGAAGGTGAAAGTAAAACTAGATCGCGCCTGGCAATTTTAAAAGACGAAATAATCAAGAACGAATATACCTCAGAAAAATTCTGGCTGCTTGAAATGCTTAAAGAATTAAAGTGATCCGCAATTTTATATCAGGAAAAAAATTCAAATTCTTGTTTCTCCGGAACATTTTCTTCTAAACTACAGTAAAACCCTTAACAGCCAAATTAAATTCAAATTGCCATGAAAAAACAAGCGAAAAAAACCATTTTACCATTTCTGGCGGTCATTACCATTTTAACAGCTTTATCCATATCAGCATACCTGGTATTTTATAATACGGGTGAACCTGTTAAAGTGCAGCAGACCAATGCCAAAAATATCAATTCCACACCGCATGCCAACGGAAAGATAGGCGCAGGTCCCATAAAATTCACCACTTCACTCGATAACAACTATTACTACGATAAGAACAGCGTCTATCTTTACATCGATCTTGAAGCTGATAAGATCGAAAATTATACAAAAACACCAATGAACATTTCTATCGTTATTGATAGAAGCGGCTCCATGAGCGAAAAGAATAAGCTTGAGTACGTAAAAAAAGCTGTTGAGTATCTGATCGATGAAGCGGGTTCCGATGATTATGTTTCTATTGTGACTTATGACGATTACGTTGACGTTCTGCAGAAAACACAGATATTAAATGATAAATACGAGCTGCGCCAAAAGGTAAATTCACTTAAACCCGGCGGTTTCACTAACCTTAGCGGTGGTATGTTTGAAGGTTACGACCAGGTAAACAGCAACTATATGCGCGGTTATGTGAATAAAGTATTCCTGTTAAGCGATGGACTTGCTAACCGAGGCATTACCGATAGGTACAAGCTTTCAACCATGGTTAAAGAAAAGAACCGAAAGGATGGTATAACAATTTCTACCTTTGGCGTCGGTACTGAATTCAACGAAAATATGATGACTGATATTGCCGAATACGGCAGAGGTAATTATTACTATATCAAAAATTCCAGTGATATCCCCGAAATTTTCGCAACTGAGCTCAAAGGAATGAAGAACCTTGTTGGGCAGAATACCAAAATGAAGGTTCGTTTCCCCAAAGAAAACCTGAAACTCAGCAAAGTATTCGGCTATCCGTACGAAGTTGAAGGTGACTACGTCACCATAGATTTCAAAGATGTTTTTTCTTCTCAAAAGAAATCGGTGCTCCTTAAGTTTGATGTAATTAAAAATACCGAAAGAAAACTTGTTTTCGAAAATGAACTTACCTATGAAGATGTAACCGCTGATTTTCGCTTAGTCACAGAAAGTAATGTTAACAGGATCGAACAAACATCCAGCCTGGATAAATACAACAGCAGCAAAAATGAATCTGTGATACAGAATGTTGCGATGTTCGAAGCTAATGATATTATGGAAGAAGCTTTGCGCAATGTTGATGACGGAAATTATGACCGGGCTAAGGAGCTGATGAGCGGAGCAAGGAATTATATGGATGAGCAGCTTAAGACCGTAAGCCCTTCACCTGAAATGAAACGGCAATCTGATAATATAGACAGGTATTCCAAAGATGTTGAATCCGTTGAGAAAAAAACCGAAGAAGAGCGTAACGAAATGCAGAAATCAGGTAAATATGATAATTACAACACCAGGAAGAAGAATGAATGATCTCAGGTTTTAACCGGAATTTAAAAAAGACAGCAATTGCTGTCTTTTTTTATGTTAATTTATTATATATCTTATACTAATCCAAATAAACATTAGTTAAACTCAATAAGGAGAAAAAATGAAAAGAAGCATTTTCTTGTTTTTAATTATGCTGATTGCTTCAACTGTATTTAGCCAATCTTCCGATATGATAAGGAAAGAGGCAAGTACTGATTATGTTTACAAACCTGATAACTCTCTGTATGCCAAATTATGGCAAAAACAGGTCGATGCCAGGAAATCCGGTGATATGGAAACATATAATAATGTTTCCAAACAGATCACAGAAAACTGCGCTGATAAATTTACATCAGGCGAGCCTGTAACAGCAGATATGTTCAGGGTTATCAATCATCAGCAGCCGCCTTTCACTCCGGATGTATGGGGAAGTGATATTACCGTTTACGCAAACGCAGTAGGCGGTACTTCAGTTGGGAACCCGACTGCATTTAACAGGAATGTCAGGCTTGGTGCCGATACACTCGGAAATCAGTATGCTTCGTTCCTTTCCGGGAATAAAGATACCATCATTGTATTCAAATCAACTAACCAGGGCGCTGCATGGACAAGGATCTTTTCTGTATTGGGTTCAGGTGCAGGATATATCCACTCATTTGATATGCACGTAACAGATTCACTTTCATCATTCAGGCTTGGTTTTGCGATAACAATCATTAATGATGCGGATCCAACTTATGCCGGTTCAATGTACTGGCTTTCAGTTGATCAGAGCGGTACAGCTATTTCAGTTACTCCGGTTGTAGGAACCGCAAGCGGCAGAGGTTATATCAGCCCGGCGCTTGTCTCCGATGGTTTTACCTGGTCAGCAGGGTTAACATACTGGTATATGACATATCAGAATGTTGACGCAACTACAGGAGTTGGTACCCAGGCTTTACTTGCATGGAGCACTAACTGGGGCAGAACATGGCTGCTTGATACTGCCAGGAATACATTCAATGATTACGAACTTGATATTGATTATAACTTTGGCGGTGATTCAATTTACGTTCTTCTCACCAATAATTTAACAACTACAAACGAAAATCTTCGTTTAATGTATAATGCTCTCGGCAATCTTGGTACAGGCGTTGCATTTAAGCAGGTTAATCCCGCTAACGCCGCTGATCATGACAGGCTTGGAACTGTTGCTATGAACAGAACAACAAATGAAATTGCTGTACTTTATACCAAGTTTACCGGAACTAACCAGGATATCAGGGTAAGTTATTCACCTGATGGAACCGGACCGATCGGCAGATGGACTGTTGACCAGACTGTCAGCGGGCTGCCCGGAAATGAGAATAACAGTACTATTAAAGGACAGGATAGACAGGGTGCTTTCAGGCTGGCATTTGTTTCACAGGGCTCAGGTTTTGATACTGTGGTTTATATGTCAGGTTTCACTGCAGCCACTCTTTCAGGAAGAACTGTTGTGAACACCAACAGCGTTGTTAATAATGCGCCTGATGTTGTTGGTTACAGAAGCGGAGCCGGTTTTGATGGCGGTGTTCTGTACTCAGGTACAAGCGCGTTATATTATGACGGTTCGCCTCTGCTTACAGGCGTTGAACCTGTTGGCGGTGTAATACCATCATCATTCGCGCTGCAGCAGAATTACCCGAATCCGTTCAACCCCGCAACTACAATTAAGTTCTCTGTTCCAAAAAGCGGAATAGTATTACTTAAAGTTTATGATGTTGCCGGCAGGGAAGTAGCTTCGCTCATCAGCGGTGAGCTTATCGCTGGTAATTACAAAGCTGAATTCAATGCGTCACAGCTTGGCAGCGGTGTTTACTTCTACAAACTTGTTGCTGACGGATTTACCGAAACTAAAAAGATGATACTTATTAAATAATCACTTTTTTGCGGATTTTTTAAAGGCGGGGTAAAATACCCCGCTTTTTTTATACTTTTATTTCATTCATAAATCATTATAATATAATATTCACAAATCATAACAGGAGTAAAACTCATGAGAAATTTGCTTTCTGCGTTATTCTTCATTGTTATTGGTATTTCAACACTGGTTTCACAGGATATTTCAACAACCGTCTATGATCCGCCAATTCCGTATTCAGGCCAGGTGGATTCATGGGGAACAGATTATCTTGTTTCAAATACAGAACCATTGGGCCGCCCATCCGGTGTATATAGAACAACAAACAATACCATTTATGTGGCTATACCTGATACAAATATTCAGTCAGGCAGAAGTGTTGTTGTCTTATCAAGTACCAACAATGGAGCTAACTGGTCCACCACAGCCACTTTGTCGCCGGGAGGCATCATTGTGCCTAAAGTTAAAATGGTTTGCCGTACCGGTTCTGATTCCGTTTACTGTTTCGTTATTGTAGGCAGCCAGGTATATTCATGGAATGTTATAACAAACAACTTCAATGCGT
Source organism: Ignavibacteria bacterium UBA2360 (assembly GCA_002344125.1). Taxonomy (GTDB): domain Bacteria; phylum Bacteroidota; class Ignavibacteria; order Tepidaquicellales; family OLB5; genus OLB5. The sequence goes on from DDTQ01000008.1 coordinate 69,131, forward strand.
TCACTAATTATACCAACATCAGGGATTTTGATGCAGTAATGTCATCTACAAACAGCATCTACCTTATAGTTGATCTTAATACAAATAACGATGTCAGGTTCTTTGGCTCAGTTAATGGAGGTGTTTCGTGGGCTGGTGCTGTATTTCTTACTTCTTCGGGAGCAAGACCTACAATGTATATGTCCGGCACAGGTGATACTTGTCTTATCAATTACATGACTCCGCTTGCAGATACTTTAACGTCCCAGATCAGAAATGTCCGCTACAGAGAAAGCGCCCCCGGAACTTTGGCCATTGTTGGTTCATTTACAACGCCAATTGCACCCGGAATTCACAAAGATCAATTCATGGGCGTAAGGAATGGTTCAAATGCCTGGATATTCTATACAACCGGTTTAACCGGAAGTATCGACTTGAATTGCATGACAAGTGTTGATGGCGGCACAACCTATGGTGCGCCCGTTGTGATCGGATCTATGCCCGGAAGAGATGAGTATTGGTTCGACGCAAAGCATTACGCATCTGGGGTAGACCTGATCTATTATTCAGATAGTTTGCAGGGCGGAGCACCTACAACTTCTTCGGATAAATTGTTTAATACTTACGCTTCCAATTCATCACCGGGAACATTTGTTACTCCTACGCAGCTTAATGACCGTCCTTTGGAATGGTCATCAAGAGGCTATATTCCAACACTTATCGAATTCAATGACCCGGGCTCTGATGCCGGAGCTTTATGGGTCGGAATTGACGGAGCCAACAAGAGATTGTATTTCGATAGATTCGGCGCTGTTACCAGTGTAAATAATAATAATAATAATAACCCTGAAAAGTTTTCATTAAGCCAGAACTATCCTAATCCGTTCAATCCAAATACTCAGATCGATTTTTCGATTCCGAAAAATTCCCTGGTTACAATTAAGATTTTTGACGTGCTTGGTAAAGAAGTAGCTGTGCTTGTCAACAAGGATTTCACCATTGGCAGCTACACAGTTGATTTTAACGCAAGTTCACTCACAAGCGGCGTGTATTTCTATCAGCTAACAGCAGGTGAATTTACAGATACAAAAAAACTTGTACTCATTAAGTAATTAATTGTTTCAGCATTTACCGGCGGGGCTAAAAACCCCGCCTTTTTTATTTGTAAAACTGCCCTTAAATTACATTATTCATAAATTAATATATAATATTATGAAATCATCAAAATTTATTCTCTTCGCGTTTTTTTTTGTTTTCGCTTTCAGTACTTATGCTGATCCTGTAAAAGTATATATAGAGTATGAGCACACCGGCAAAAACTCTGCGAATAAAATGATATTCAAGCTGTACAAAGATGGTGATAAGTATAAACTTGTTAGAAACCTGAGCGATTCACCAACTGAATCAGGTATCGTTACTACATATATAGATATAACAGACAGAACCGTTATATCAGTTACCGAAAAAGACGGCGTAAAAAAAGGACTGAAATCCGCATGGGATGACGATTACGTTGTTCTTTACCTTCAATACCCTGTTTTTTTCAGGGGGATCCCGCCGGGGAAAGCTTACATGAGCTATAAAAAAGTTGAAGGTACCGAAACTGTGAACGGTAAAGAGTGCGATATATATCAGGGACCCATAGATATTCTTATGCAAAGCTCAAAATATTACATGTGGGATAGAATTATGCTAAAATCTACCGCGCCCGGGTATGAAACAATTTCAACTTTGATCAACGAAGACCCGGCTTTTACAGCCGATGAATTCACTGTTCCTGCAGATGTGCAGTTTTGATTTCCATTTTTACAAATTATACACTATTTTAGACTAATTTAGGAAAATCGTCCCTAAATTCTTCCTTGACTTACTAAAAAAAATCTCGTTATTTACAGCAAATAGAAAGGGAATTATAGAGTAAATTCTTCTGTTTTAACTTTTATCCAATCAAATATTCTCAAAATAATGCAAAAAACAAAAATTGCTTCCTTAGTGAATCACAGAAGAATTCTGTTCCTTTTTTTATTTTTGGTATCTGCAGGCAATATCCTTGCGCAGGGTACAGGAAATAAATACGCAGGTGAGTTTTTAGCTATTGGCGTTGGGGGCAGACCCCTTGGCATGGGCGGAGCTTTCGTTTCTTTGGTCAACGATGTTACCGCAGGCTACTGGAATCCCGGCGCGCTTGCCAGAATAAACTATCCGCAATTTTCACTTATGCACGATGAACGCTTCGGAAACCTGGTCAACTATGATTACGGTTCTGTCGCAGTGCCATGGGGCGTTAATGCTTCGCTTGGCCTAAGCGTCATAAGGCTTGGCGTTGATGATGTGCCAAATACCAAAAATGCATGGGTTGATCTCAATAACAACGGCTACTTTGATAACGGCGACAGGCTTGATTACAGCCAGATAAATTTCTTCAACGCGGCTGACTGGGCTTTCATTGCAACTTATTCCAAAAAACACAGCGAAAAGCTTTCCTATGGCGTTAATCTGAAAGTCATATCACGCTCAATCGATGACGGCTCCGCATGGGGCATTGGTTTTGATGTTGGTGCTATTTATAATGTAACACCTAAATTCAGAGTTGGCGCTAACCTGCAGGATGTTACAACAACACTGCTTGCATGGAATACAGGCCGCAGAGAACTTATTACGCCAACTGCAAAGATCGGCGGTTCTTACGATATCCCGTTCTTTAAAACCGGCAGGATAACACCTGCCCTGGATTTTGACGTAAGGTTTGAAAACAGGAAATTCGCTTCGCTTGCGGCTGTTGGACCCGTTAGCTTTGATATGCATGCAGGTCTGGAATACGGATTCAAAGACCTCTTCGCTTTGCGCGTAGGTTACAACGATGTTAAACAGCTTACCTTCGGGGCGGGAGTTAAATTACCCAAACTTAACTTAGATTACTCATTCGCTAAATTTGATGGCTCTGACCAGCTGGGTAATACCCACAGGATATCCGTAATGTTCACCCTTGATGACGAGAAATTCAGGCGTAAAGGCGAATAATAAAATTATATCATAGAATTTGACACAAATGTCCCGTAATTTTGCGGGACATTTTTTTATATCCTGAGCGAATCGCCTGCCTTAAAACCGCATGCGGCGAGAAGGAAGGATCTCGTTTTGTAAAGTGAATTTTTAAAATCTTCAATAATCCATTTTTTTATACTTCTCCCCCCTCTCCCTTCGGGAGAGGGGCAGGGGGGTGAGGGTACTTAAGTTATCGTGCCAGGAATAGCTTCTGTAGATTGCAGCAAATCTTGTAAAAGAATTCAGCTTTTTTCGTGCCACGAATAGAGCTTTCGCATAGATATATAAATATCGGCATTTACAGATACACGTTATTCAGTTTATGACACTCATTTCGTGGCACGAATATCTTCTGTATGATTTAACCAATATTGTGAGAGATACTCGTGCCGCGAAATTAGATACTTAAGATTTCTCTGCTTTATTCCGAACAAAAATAGTTTAAAAAATTTTTCGTTTTAATATTCGTGGCACGAGGTGTTTCAACTTATACAATGCAAACCAAACGATATCAAAAAATAGTATATTCAGTCATACTTGCCATATCAGTTTTATGGTGCGGGGGAATAATCCTTGCCCCAAACTGGGCGGGCAGTAACGGCATAACCGGTGATATATCCGAAGGAATCTACTCATTCTATGCCAAGTCTTGTCACCAGGTGAGCGAGCGTTCACATCATCTCTTCGGTGAAAAGCTTGGCGTGTGTTCACGCTGCACATCAATTTACTTTGCGTTTCTATTGGGAGTTTTTTTATATCCATTTATCCGCAAGCTGAGTAATATTGATCTGCCTTCACTGCTTTGGCTTTTTATCCCGGTCGGACTCATGCTCCTTGATGTTGGACTAGATATTGCCGATGTGCAGAAAAATTCTTTCATAACCCGCGAAATTACGGGCGCGATTATAGGTATAGTATTACCGTTTTTCATTATTCCGGGTACCATCAGGGTATTTTATGAGTATTTCACTCCCCCTGATGTAATTCCGAAGAAGTAAAATGATTTTTAAATGTAAATAAATTTATCCCACTTTGCTCCCCTCTCCTTTCAGGAGAGGGGCTGGGGGGTGAGGTCAAAAAAATATGAACCAACCAAGTAAATTTACACCTGTTATCATCAGCTCTTTTGTAATGGTATTCATTTCCATTTTCCCGGGGCTGAACCTGCTTAACCTCTTATGCTGCGCGGGTATCATCATCGGCGGCGCAGCCGGCACATGGTACTACGCCAGGCAGCTTGAAAAAGCGGGGCAGTTCATACAGAATAAAGACGGCATTATGATTGGGCTGCTTGCCGGCATAATTTCAGCGATTGTTTACGTAATGTTTTCTACCATGATAATCATGATCAGTAAACAGAATCCCGTGGAATTGGTGTACAAAATGACCGAACAGTACGGCTTCGCCATTCCGCCGGAAACACAGCAGATCCTAAACGGTGTTTACGATGAATACCAAAAGAACGGCTTCAGTATAATGATGATTGGCGTTGAACTATTTTCACGAATAGTATCTCATTGTATCTTTGGTCCAATTGGGGGACTTCTTGTTGCATCTATTCTTAACAAACGCCGGAATGCAGCTAACTAGTAGTATTGAGGTTTCAGAAGATCTAAAGAAAAAATAGAAATTATTCCCACCTTATTCCCCTCCGGCGCATTTTGCCGTCCCGCTTTTCTGCTTAGCGGGATTGCGAACAGGAGAGGGGCTGGGGGTGAGGNNCCCTTTGGGAGAGGGGCTGGGGGGTGAGGTTCTTAAAGTATTTTTAAATAAAGCATATAATTTACCCCACCTTGCCCCCCTCTCCCTTTGGGAGAGGGGCTGGGGGGTGAGGGTCATAAAAGCAAATATTATCAAACCTGCAAACAAATTCTTTTCCATAACCACCACCACCCCGCAGCAAAGCAGGAAGACGATCTATATTCTCCTATTGCTTATGGCACTTGGTTTGGTGAATGTTTACTTCGCTCCGCTCAAATCATTTCTGAATGAGGTCACCGGAGTTGAAAGTGTCAACGGCTGCCCGCTGTTGACCTTCACGGGCATTCCATGCCCGTTCTGCGGAACCGGAAGAGTGTTTTCCTGTATCACCGATCTTCATTTTGCCGAAAGCTTTTATTACAATCCCCTGGGTTTGATTTTCTATATCATCTTTGGTTTCTTTTTCTTCACTATCCTTTTTCTTGCCTTATTGAAAAAGAAAATTACACTCAAAAAGCCTGCGCTTAAATTGTGGTATATACCTGTATTATTCCTCGTTTTAATGTGGATTTTGAACATTTTGTACGGGCATCACCACTGAACTGTCACTTGTCATTAAATTGAAAAGACCCTATATTTTAGCTATATTTGTAGATAATCAAATAATTTAAAGGAATTTCTTATGAAAATATTCATTGATACGGCTAATTTAAACGAAATTAAAGAAGCAGCAAGTTTTGGCATTTTAGATGGCGTTACAACAAACCCCTCATTAATGGCTAAAGAAGGACACAAAGATGTCCGCAAAACATATGAAGAAATCTGTAAAGTGGTCAGCGGTCCTGTTAGCGCTGAAGTAGTTTCCACTGATTATGAAGGAATAATAAAAGAAGGCAGAGAGCTTTCAAAAATTGCTCCCAATATTTACGTTAAGGTTCCTTTAATAACAGAAGGACTGAAAGCCGTAAAAACATTCGCTGATGAAGGTATCCGCACAAATGTTACTTTATGTTTCTCGCCTTCGCAAGCTGTACTTGCCGCTAAAGCGGGAGCTACTATTATAAGTCCGTTTATCGGCAGACTTGATGATATCTCTCAGGATGGAATGCAGCTTATCGAGCAGATAGTGCAGATCTACGGAAATTACGGCTATGAAACAGAAATACTTGTTGCAAGCGTTCGCCACCCGATGCACTTTGTGGATTCATGCATGCTCGGCGCGGATATTTGCACCATCCCGTTCAATGTTATCAAGCAGCTTGTTAAGCACCCGTTGACGGATCTGGGGCTTGAAAAATTCCTTGCTGACTGGAAAAAGAACCAGGGATAAGATTTTTTATAAGTGAAAGTAAAGGAAATTATTAAACTGGTTGAAAAAGATGGTTGGTTTGTTGTCCGGATTAAGGGTAGCCACAGACAATTTCATCATAACAGTAAAAAAGGGACAGTAACGATTGCCGGAAAACCAAGTGTCGATATGAACCCAAAAACATTAAATAGTATTTTAAAACAAGCAGGTTTAAAATGAGAGTGAAGTATCTATACATCATTGAACAGGGCAAAAACAATTACAGCGCATATGTTCCTGATCTTCCTGGATGTGCAGCCGCTGGTAAAACAAAGGCTGAAACAGAGAAGTTGATTAAAGAAGCTATTGAATTTCATATTGAAGGTATGATACTTAATGGCGAAAAGATTCCTGTTCCTACGACAATGAAATCGGGATATTTCAGTATTAAACCCGCTGTAAAATCTACTTCAAAGAATAAACAAACAAGAAAGAGAATCACAGTTTAACTTTGGCTAAACAAACAGCTTTTTACGATCTTCACAAAGCATATAATGCTAAAATAGTCGATTTCGCCGGCTTTGAAATGCCTGTACAATACGAGGGCATCATAGCCGAGCACATGGCAGTTCGCAACTCCGTTGGTGTATTTGATGTTTCTCATATGGGCGAGTTCTTCGTTAAAGGTAAAGACGCTCTCGCTTTTATTCAGAAATGCACTACCAACGACGCTTCAAAGCTTACACCCGGCAAAGTGCAGTATTCAGCAATGTGTTATGCTGATGGCGGCGTGGTTGATGACCTGCTCGTCTATTGCTTCGGTGAATACTTCATGCTGGTGGTGAATGCATCTAATATAGAAAAAGATTTCAACTGGCTTCAGTCAAACATAAACGGATTTGATGTTGAGCTTACCAACCGCAGCGATGATTTTTCGCTGCTGGCAGTTCAGGGTAAAAACGCAATTAACACCCTGCAGAAACTCACTGATACCGAACTTGCCCCCATGAAATATTATACCTTCGCCGAAGGTAAAATTGCAGGTGTTGATGCGATAATTTCAAGGACAGGTTACACCGGCGAAGCCATTGGATTTGAAATATACATTCCATCTGATAAAGAAACATCAGAAAAAATATGGAAAGAAATTTTCAATGCGGGTGAGGAGTTTAACATAAAACCTATCGGTCTCGGCGCGCGTGATACCCTTAGACTCGAAGCGGGATATTGCCTGTACGGCAACGATATAGATAAAACCACCAATACCATTGAAGCCGGGCTTGGCTGGATAACTAAACCCAAAAAAGGAGATTTCAACGGTAAAACAAAAGTCGATTCAGAACTCGCTAACGGCTCCGCAAGAAAGCTATGCGGATTTATTGTAAACGGCAGGCTTGTTGCCCGCCATGGTTACGAAATTTATGATAACAATACAAAAATTGGGCACGTTACAAGCGGAAGCATGTCGCCCTGCCTTAACAAAAATATCGGGCTTGGATATGTGGAAACAAAATTTTCCGCGCCCGGAACAAAAATCAAAATTAAAGTAAGAAACGATTTTATTGATGCAGAAGTCGTGAAAATACCATTCGTAGGAAAGGAATAACGAAGTAAATATTTGATGGATATATCAGAACAAACCAATATGGAAACAAAACCCCTTAAGATAAGCTTGTATTTTGCGCATGATTATGTTGAATCAGAGCTTGTTCTAAAAGATAAAAACGTGGTTGTTATAGATGTGTTAAGAACATCCACTACCATGATAACCGGACTTTCTAACGGAGCCAAAGAGATCATACCCACCGATAGCATCGCTTCGGCGGGTATGATAGGCCGAAACTCCGAAGGTCAGGCGCTGCTTTGCGGTGAAAAGAACGCCAAAATTATTCAGGGCTTCAACCTTGGCAATTCAATTAAAGAGTACAGCGAAGAAACCGTTAAGGGAAAAATTCTTGTGTTCCACAGTACCAACGGCACTCCATCCCTCATTAAATCCAAGTTCGCGCACAACTGCGTTGTGCTGGGATTTGTAAATATGGAACGTGTTGCCAATTATTTGCTTGAGCTTAACGAGGATTTCATTATTCTTTGCGCAGGCACAAACGGCGAATTTTCACTGGAAGATACTGTGTGCGGCGGCATGCTTGTAAGCAGGCTTAAAAAACTCGCCGGCAGGGGTAAATATGTGCTCACTGATTCTTCACGCGGAGCTTCAAAGCTGTACTCCGCTTATAAAAATGATATCCTTAAAATGCTGAATGATTCAGAACACGGAAAGTTCCTTGTATCTCTTGGGTTTAGCGATGATCTTGCCGCATGCGCTGATGTTGATAAATATAATATACTCCCTGTTTTAAGGAACGGTGTGATTAAATCTATCGAAGCGTTTGCTTCTGATCCCAAGCTCACAATGAAAAAAGTCAATCAAAAAACTGCCGGTTAAGATCTCGTAATTCACGTTTTAATAAAATATAAAGGTCAAATAATATCAGCAGATTAAAGGATAAAAAAACTTCCCCAGGCAGAGAGCCCCGCGGAAGCTCTCGCGGCACTTCAAAAAAATTTGAAGAAGGGCTGCCTATATCCAATAAGAAGCAGATCCTCGGGTTTTTCCTCATTCTCTTCAGCGTGCTTATTGTGTTAAGTATAGTTTCCTACTCAGCCGCTGATGAAACCCGCCTGGAATCATTGAGCGTAACTGAACTCTTCAAAAAAGAAAATCAATCTTCCAATTTTACAACTTCAAACTGGCTTGGAATAATTGGTGTTGTAATTTCCGGATTTTTTGTAAGAGCAACATTTGGTTACTTTTCACTGATCATTCCCGCATTACTTATCATTTTTGGCGTACAAATGATGCGCAAGCGCAGCCTGCTTGGTATGCTGCAGCTTTCTGTGTACCTGCTTTTCCTTATGATATTCTCCTCAGCGCTGTTCGGAATGTTCAGAACTACACTTGGAGTCGATAAGATTCCTTACACGTTCGTAGGCACTAGCGGTGAATACTTTTCTTCTATATTTTATCTGCTTTTGGGAACACTGGGAAGCTACATTCTGCTTTTGGGTCTCGTTGGGGGACTCATCTTCCTGCTAATTGACCGCGATATCGCAAAATCATTTGCGCGGCTTAAGCTGCTGTATGAATCTTTCCGCGAAAAATTCCGCGCCTCCATCGCTGAAATGAAAGAAAGGAAAGAAGCGGAGCTTGAACGTGATTCCAAACGCGAGCTTATCCGCAATGAGCGCGAGAAGATTGTAAGATCAAAGAAGACCGGCAAACCGGCCGGTGATACAGGCGTTATAGATGATGAACCCATAATTAAAGATACCAAGATAAACCGCCCCGTTGATAATGAAATGATCGTTGAGCCTAAACCCAAAGTTAAAACGCCCGTTAAGGAAGATATTTCCACTGACCTGCCCCTTGAAGTTGAAAAAGCTATCCCCGATCTGCCGGATGGTGAAGTTATCCCGCCCGTTAAAGTCTCAAATAAAAGGCCGCAGATAGGTGATGTTATCCCCGATGAGCCCGCAGAGGAAACAGTTTTCCCGGTGGAATTACTCGAAGATTACAAACTGCCAACACTTGACCTGCTTGATGAACCGCTAAAGGAAGAGCTTGATGTTATAAGTGATGATGAGCTTAAAGAAAACGGCAGGCTGCTGCAGGCGAAGCTGTTGAACTTTGGCGTTAAAATAGAAAAAGTTATCGCAACCCCCGGGCCTGTTGTTACATTATACGAACTTGTTCCTGCCGAAGATGTTAAGCTTAGCCGAATCGAAAGCCTGCAGGATGATATTGCCCTTGCCATGAAGGCAAAAGGAATCAGGATGATAATACCTATCCCCGGCAAAGGTACCGTTGGAGTTGAAATTCCGAATCATAACCCGATTATTGTAAAAATACGCAGCGTAGTTGGTTCAAAGAAGTTTGCGGAATCAACACATGCGCTGCCAATTGCGCTTGGCAAAACAATTTCAGGGGATGTGTTTGTTGATGACCTGGCTAAAATGCCGCATTTACTTGTTGCCGGTTCCACCGGCTCAGGCAAAAGCGTTGGTATAAACGTAATTGTAACAAGCCTGTTATACAAGCTGCACCCAACTGATCTTAAATTCATACTCATCGATCCCAAAAAGATAGAGCTTAATTTATACGATCAGCTTAAAAATCACTACCTCGCTGTATCAAAAGATTACGCTGAAAAGATTATTACAATTCCGCAGAATGCGGTGCTTGCGCTTAAAGGTTTGGAAATTGAAATGGAAAAACGTTACGAACGGCTTGCAAACGCTACCGTACGTAACATTGCTGACTATAACAAAAAATTCAAAGATGGCAGACTGAAAGATGATGAAAACATTAAGCACGGCAAGATGCCCTATATTATTGTTATCATTGATGAGCTTGCTGATCTTATGATTACCGCTTCAAAGGAAGTTGAAGAGCCTATTGCAAGGCTTGCGCAGCTTGCCCGAGCCGTTGGAATACATTTAATACTTGCTACACAAAGACCCTCGGTTGATGTCATTACCGGTGTTATTAAAGCCAACTTCCCGGCAAGGATCGCCTTCCTTGTGAATTCAAAGGTTGATTCCCGCACAATACTTGATATGAACGGGGCGGAAACATTGCTTGGCAAAGGTGATATGCTCTACACTCCGCCCGGTGTAGGTAAGCCTATAAGGATACAGAGTCCTTTTATTACAAGCGAAGAAGTTGAAAAAGTTGCTGAGTTTGTTGGCAAACAAAAGGGATTCAGCCGCAATTACGAGCTTCCATCTGTGAACCAGAAAAAAAAGAAAGCTTACGAGGAAAGTTATGAAAGAGACGACCTGTTTGAAGAAGCAGCAAGAATTATTGTGCGTTACCAGCAGGGATCAGTTTCTTTGCTTCAGCGCAAATTAAAGATTGGCTACGCCCGCGCTGCGCGCATAGTGGATGAGCTTGAAAATGCCAATGTTGTCGGCCCCTTCGACGGCTCCAAAGCCAGGGAAGTCCTTGTAGAAACCGAAGCCCAGCTTGAGCAGTTGATATAAAAATAATATAGTTTCTCATATATTGCCCGCATTTCGTCATACTTCAAATTAACCCTTGACTTTTACACAATTATTCATTCATTTTGTAGCGACCTGAGAAAATATATATTTACGATAACCTATAACCACCTTTGCTTCGGTGATTAAGAGAAAACGCTTTAAAGAAAAGTAAAATGAAAGAAAGAACACGATATGTAATTCTGTTTTTGTTTTTTGCTGTTTGCTTTTTGCAAATTGCTTTTGCTCAGCAGCCTACGCAGGAGTGGGTGCAGAGGTTTACAAATGGAAGCTATGCTTCCGGTTTATCCGTTCAGTTGGACTCTTTTGGTAATGTTTATGTATTAGTATCTACTTCTATTGCAGATTCAACACAAGGCGATTATTGCGTGTTGAAATACACCAGCGGCGGAACTTTACTCTGGACATTATTTTATAACAGCCCAGGAAATCTTGGTGATGAGCCAAAAGCATTTGCAGTTACAGGCAGCGGGGATGTTTTTGTAACCGGGCAGACACGTATCAATTTTAACAGTTATATTACAACAGTAAAATTAAACTCTTCAGGAGAATTGCAATGGGCAAAGACTTTTGACAGCGGATTTCTCTCGAGCGATGCGGTTGATATTGCGCTTGATAGTGAAGGAAACATTGCGATCTGCGGAGGAACAAAAGTTACAAGCTCCCTTTCCGTTGGTTTTGTGATTAAATATAATTCTTTAGGAGATAGTTTATGGGTAAAAAGGTATAACCCTGCTCAAAAGCATAATTTTTTTGCAAATCTTGCAATTGATAACCAGGATAACATAGTAGTTACAGGTTATTACGATTTTGACTCTAATGTAGATTACCTGATAGTTAAATATTTACCTGATGGCACTTTGGCATGGGATGTGACTTATGACAGCCCGCAGAATTATGATGATGGAGCTATGTTTTTGGCAATTGATACGAACAGGAATATTTATACTGTTGGCACAAGTGCTGTTCCTGCTCATACCGCTAATAATATACTTGTAAAGTTAAATAGTTCCGGAGCGATACAATGGGCTAAAATTTTTACAGGTATATTAAGCGGAGAAGGAAGATGTCAATACCCTGGTGGAATTGTGACAACACCTGATGGAAATTCGATTTACTATACTACTTTTTGCGCTAATGGTACAGGCGGCGGTGGTTATGATATTGTTACGTTGAAGTATAATTCAATAGGAGACACCCAATGGGTTAAAAGATATTGGGGAGAGGTACCTGGTACTCAAAATTATCCATCAAAAATAATTTTAGATAGTATTAATAATGTTTATATAACAGGTTATGCATATAATTCATTGAATGGTGATGATTTTGTTACTATTAAATATTTAAATTCTGGTGTACAACAATGGGTAATGACTTATAATGGAAATATTGTTAATGGTGGAGATTATTCTAATGATATTATGTTGAATAATAATTTTGAAATTTATTTGTCAGGTTCAAGCATGAGGCAAACTTTTCCTTTAAGATTGGATGCTGTTACTATTAAATACTCACAGCCAATAGGCATAATTGGAGAAAGCGGAGAAGTGCCAAGTAAATATAAATTGTTTCAAAACTACCCAAATCCATTTAACTCTACCACAATGATTACTTATGCAGTGCCTGAAAAAACTTTTATAAAATTGAATATTTACGATATAACCGGCAGATTAATTAAACAGTTGGTAAATAATGAACAGACTACAGGATACTATAGTTTAGCAGAAAACCTGGAAGAACTTTCATCTGGAATATATTTATATACCCTGTTAAGTAATGACAAAATCATAAATACAAAAAAATTAATATTGGTAAAATAATATACATTTAATGTAATTACTGAATTAAACTAAAAATAAAAAATGGATAAGAAAAAATATCTTTACGTTAATTTGTTCTAGTTTAGTTTTTACGCTTTATTTTTTGGCATAAATATTACAGCACAGGATCTTGATGGCGATATTAACAGCATTAGAGAAAATTGCACCCCCGTTGTTGGTGCCTGACTGTTTAAGCAGTTTGCCAGACTGCGCCCGCAGTTCACCAACAACAAAATTCACCCCCGTTGTTGGTCTTGTGACCAACAACAATTATATTTGTAAAATTAACTTAAAATTTCTTGCAATACATTAGTCTTTTTACAGCAACTTTTCTCAAATGGAAGTACCTGCTTCTGGATGATCGTTACAAAGATATCATAACGTCAAGCATGAAATTCCTCGTTGCAGATGAAAGGGCTGTAATTTACGCGTTTGTTATTATGCCAAACCATATTCATTTAGTATGGAAAATAACAAATGACCGTAAGAAAGAAGATGTTCAAAGAGATTTTCTGAAATACACAGCACAAAAAATGAAGCTAAAGTTAACTAATGAAAAGCCTGAGGAGTTAAGGCTGTTTTATGTTGGAGCAAAAGACAGGAAATACCAGTTTTGGGAAAGAAACCCGCTTACCTCCAGGCTTCCAAGTGAGGAAATCATAGTTCAGAAAGTAAACTATATACATGCGAACCCTATAAGAGGAAAATGGAATTTGTGTAAAGAATTTATTGACTATAAATATTCATCTGCGTCATTCTACTACGATATAAGTAACGAATGGGATTTTCTGACACACTATGCAAGTGCTTTGTTTGAGTGATTTAGATTAGTTCTTTGTGGGGCGACTATGTTTTTGTTGTTGGTCACAAGACCAACAACGGGGTGGAAATACTACATTTTTTTCTTTTACACTTGCATTTGCCATCAGCATATATTATATTAGTATCTGTATGCATAATGCATATAAACTAAACTTAGTTTTTCCTTTATAATGATCAATTTATTTGAAATAAGCGTCAATTTTGTAATATCCTATCTATTGGTGTCGTTTGCAAACATCATGTCCGGCATTTCAAGTCCAAACAAGAGATATTTCAAGCGTTTCACTTACGGCCGCAGTATCATTTACGATATCTCTACGATTCTCTTTCATCGTGAGAAAACTGCAAAATTTTCTTATTATTCTCACTTTCTCATGATGAATATCCTTAAAAATGCTAGTCTCAACATGAATATATTCATCTTGAGAAAATTTAAACCTCAAAAACAGTCCGGAATCGCAGAAAACTCAAGCAAATCACCCGAAAAAAAAAGTGTATTCATGTTGAGAAAAAATAATGTTGAATTTGCCCTGAAATCCCCAAAAACTTCTGTAAATCCTAAGGAAAAAAATATATTCATCGTGAGAATTGAAAATGTTAAAATAGCACCCGAAACCGCGAATTCAATGCAACCTTTTATGACTGCAAATCATCTAATTAATATCTATTTTTGTAATATATCCTTTTGTATCACCACTAACAGTTGACTCAATTAACCAAAATTCATCCAAATTGATTAATTCACCAATAATTCCAATGAAAATTTCCTTTAAGGCATTACTTTTGCTTTTAACCCTCTGTATTTACAGCAGCTTTGCGCAGGGCATCGTAAAGGGTAAGGTCACCGAAACCGGTACCGGCGCTCCGCTTGAAGCTGATGTTAAGTTGTTTAAGTCAGGCGATTCAACCTTTGTAAAAGGCGCAAAATGTTCGCCAACCGGTGAGTTTACTATAGAAAGTATTCCTGCCGGCAGCTACAGGCTTGAACTTAGTCTCATGGAATACGCCGTAATGAATGTTGAAAACCTGAATGTGAGTTCAGGTACGACCGTTAATCTGGATACTCTCAAACTATCAAAACAAAATATTTCAACCGAAGAAATACTTGTTGAAGAGGAAAAAGGGTTGATCCAGCTTACGGCTGATAAGAAGATATTCAACGTGGAAAAATCCGCGTTAACCAAAGGCGGCACGGCAATTGATGTGCTCAAAAAAACCCCGCTGGTTGATGTTGATATCAACGATAACGTAAGCCTCCGCGGCAGCCAGAATGTTAAAATACTCATCGATGATAAGCCCTCCCGCTTCGCAAGCTTAAAACAAATTCCCGCTGACGCAATTGAGCGCGTTGAGCTTATCACAAATCCGCCCGCCAAATACGAAGCCGAAGGCGTAACGGGTATCATCAATATCGTAATGAAAAAAAATGAGAACCTTGGTTTCCAGGGCAGCCTTAACGGCGGCGGCAATTATTCAGATTACCTTTCCGGCTGGGGTGGGCTCGATATCAGCCTGAAGAAGAAGAAAACCGGTGTGTTTGGTAACTTTTATTCAGGCACATGGGATAATAGATCAAGTTATACCAGCACCACAACATATCTTATCCAGCCGTCAGAACTCCGCAGCAGCGGCAGCGGTAAGAATCATGGATACTGGATCTGGGCGCAGGGCGGCTTTGAATATGAACTTGCCGCCGGTAAAAACATCGGCTTTGAAGGAAGCCTGGGCACAGGCAAGTGGTATAACAACGATAACGGCGAGGCCCGAAACTTTTCTACCGCAGGAAGCCTGCTTGATTATTACACGCAAACAAGCGACCGCAACGGACTTTGGGAGAATTTCACCGGCAGTCTGTATTTCAACAACAAGCTCAACGAGCTTGGGCGTGAATGGTCAGGAGATATCACATTCTCACGTAACCGCAATGAAATGAAATCTCTCCTGAATAAACAGGATTTCGATTCACTCTCAATGCCTTCCAATAAAACACCCCTCGATCAGCGTGATACCACGCTTATGAAGAATTACAATCTGAATGTACAAACTGATTACACGCACCCGCTTTCGCAAACAACAAAAATAGAAACAGGCTATAAAGGCACATTCAGGTCAAATGATAATGAATTTAAATCCGATACTCTTGATTACAATATCAATGGTTTCGTGACCAATATTGATACAAAGAACCGATTCAAACTTAGCGAATATATAAACGCAGTTTACGGAACATTTTCAGGATCTATAAAAGATTTCAGTTATAAAGCCGGCTTTAGGGTTGAGCAAACCAACACCACAGGCGAGCTTCTGACTAACAGCACACAATTCAAACAGAATTATTTCGATATATTCCCTTCAGCAAGTATATCGCAGAAAATTGGCAGCGCGAACCAGCTGCAGTTAAGCTACAGCCGCAGAATTACCCGCCCGAATATGTGGCGTATGAATCCCTTTTACAGGAAGTGGAGTCCAAGGTTCGCAATGGTTGGTAACCCTGAGCTCAAGCCCGAGTATTCCGATTCCTACGAGCTTAGCTTTATGTTCTTTTCGCCCGTTGCCACAATTACGCCGCTGCTCTTCTACAGGCAGAATCACGGTGTTATCTCAAGCTACAGTTATGTGCAGGATACAATTGTGACAGTTACAACATTCAAGAATACAACCGGCTCAAAATCATACGGACTTGATCTTCTGCTGAACTCACGCGCATTAAGCTGGTTCAATCTCAACGGCACTTTCAGCTTCTATAATACCAGGTTTGATGATGATCCGGGTCTGACAGATTACGCTTCCGAAGACGGCTTCTCGTGGAAAGCGAATATCAGGTCAACATTCACATTCACAAACCTGTTCAATCTTGAGCTATACTATTCATACACAGGTAAAAAAGTTAACGCTCAGGGCACTGATGCCCCCACACAGAATTTTGATATAGGCATTAGTAAGTCATTTCTTAACGATGCGTTGACCGTCAGCTTTAAAGCAAGTGATATTTTTGATACATCAAAGTGGGGACAGGATATAAATACCGTGGATTACCGCCAGGTCTCTGAAAATGACTGGAGCTCACGCCAGGCATCACTGAATCTCTCATACAGGTTCGGCAACACCAAAGATTACCTGCAGAAGCACAAGAAAGTTAAACAAAATCAAAACGAAAAATCCGACCAGCAGGACGGTAACAGCGGCAGATAAGTTTGGTTAATTGAATGCTTCATTCGGAGGGAAAATCCTGATTTTCCCTCCTCTAATTTTACCTTTATTTACAGATTTCATGAATTTTTAAGGAATGACTTAATATTTTCCACTGTTTATTACATTAAATTAATGTAAATTTGCATAATTATAAATTTCAGGAGCATAGAATGACAAAGTTTATTATCACAAAATTGTTAATTTTTGCCGTTTTTTGGGTTAATACACAACTTTTTGCGCAGGATGATATCACTGCCCAGGAAGTTATACAAAATGTGCAGAACGCTTACAAAGATATCACCGATGCCAAGGCATCGTTCTCTCAAACAATAAAATTCAATAAATCCAAAGCGCAGTCATCCTCTGGCACTCTCTATATAAAAAAAGAGAACAAGTACAGAATTGAAACAGGTTCAAATACTATAGTTACCGATGGCAGCACATCATGGTCTTACACACCTTCCAAAAAACAGGTGGTGATAGATCATTACAAGGAAACAGGCAACACTTTTTCTCCAAACAAATATCTGTTTCAGTACCCTGAGAACTTTTACAGTGATTTGACCGGCACCGAAAAACTCAGCGGTAAAGATGTTTATGTCCTTTCGCTGAAACCCAGGGAAAGCGGGTACGTTAAATCAGCTAAACTATGGGTTGGCAAAGATGACTGGATCATTAAGAAGATATACATAGTAACAGATGAATCTTCATCCACATATTCAATAAAAAATATTCAGACAAACATTGGCGTAGCCAATTCCAAATTTACTTTCAGTCCCCCCGAAGGCACTGAGGTAATTGATATGAGATAGATCAACTTGAGCCGAGGAAGGAAACTTAATATCGTTATCAGCACCCTGTTGCTGGCATTGTTCCTTTACCTGGCTTTCAGGAATGTGAACCTTGATGAACTATTGAATATCTTAAAAACCACAAATTATCTTTACGTGTTTATAGGGATGTCTATCGGTGTATTCGGCGGTTCAGCCATCAGGGCTGTACGCTGGGGAGTATTGATGGAGCCCATCAAAAAAGATATATCATTCAAAAACCTGTTTGCTACTACTATCATTGGATATATGATGAATAACCTGTTCCCGCGCTCTGGTGAAGTGGTAAGACCCTACATGCTTGGCAAACAGGAAAATATATCACGGGCGTCTGCATTCGCCACCATTATAGTTGAAAGGATAATTGATACAGTGATGTTCCTTTTGATGTTTGGCATTGCATTGATATATTTTAAAGATAAGATCACAGACGCTATACCGTCAATTGGTTCGGCGGTTATAATACTTTCATCTGCTATTTTTTTGATGCTCGCTTGGATACTGTTCATGCTCATAAAACCGGATAAGAGCCTTGCAATAGTTAAGTACTTCACGAAGTTCCTTCCGGCCAAGCTTCACGAAAAAGTTGATAATATCTTTGATTCGCTCCTGAACGGATTTGAAGTCTTGAAAAAACCTTCACTGTTTTTCAGAATAGCATTGTATTCAATTCTTATCTGGATATTTTATCTGGTAAGTACTTATATACCATTTTATTCCTTCAATATCTTAACTACCGGCGAAGGCACCAGCGTTATAAGGGGTTTGTGGGATGCGAATCTGCTGCTTGTGCTGATAAACGTTGCGATGTTCATTCCTTCGCCTGCGGCAACCGGACCCTATCATTACATCTGCAAAGTTACACTTGTAAATATGTTTATGGTTTCAGAACCCGCTGCTCTTGGCTATGGAACAGCAACTCATGCCATGAGCTTCCTGCTTTTTTTGGTTGCAGGGCTCATATTTTTCATTAAGTATAATTATAAATTTTCTGATATAAAGCGGCAATCTGCCGCGTGAAATTAACAAAAATTATGAAGATTGGGATCATTGGTACAGGTTATGTAGGGCTCGTTTCAGGTGTTTGCTTCGCTGAAAACGGCAATAGCGTCATTTGCATGGATGTGGACAAAAAGAAAGTTGAGCGTCTTAAAAAAGGCGACCCCGTTATATACGAACCGGGACTCGAAGAACTGCTGGAAAAAAATCTTGAAGAAGGCAGAGTGGAATTCACAACCAGCCTTAAAGATGTGGTACAGAAAAATGACGTAATATTCCTTTGCCTTCCAACGCCGCCCCTTGAAGATGGCTCAGTGGATATGAGAAGAGTACTTGAAGTTGCAGGTAATATGGCGAAATATATAAATGGATATAAAGTTATTGTCAGCAAAAGTACCGTTCCCATAGGAACATGTGATAAACTTAAAAAACTTATAGCTTCCAAAACAAAGAAGAAATTTGATGTTGTCTCTAACCCTGAATTCCTGAAAGAAGGCGCTGCTGTAACTGACTTCATGTCACCCGATAGGGTAGTTGTCGGCACAAAAAGCAGGAAAGCGGCGAAGATAATGCAGATGCTCTACAGCAGCTTTATGCGTGTATCCGAGCGCTTCATTCTGATGGATGAACGATCCAGTGAACTCACCAAATATGCGGCGAATTCAATGCTCGCGCTGAGGATATCGTTCATGAATGAACTGGCAAATCTAAGCGGTATCGTAAAAGCTGATATAAATAACATCCGCCGCGGAATTGGCTCTGATCCAAGAATCGGCTCAAGCTTTTTATTCCCAGGTGTTGGTTACGGCGGAAGCTGCTTCCCCAAGGATGTGAAAGGGCTGCTCAATACCTCCAAAGAACATGGATACGACTTCAGGCTGCTAAAAGCCATTGATGAAATCAATAACCGGCAGAAAGTTGTTCTTGTTGATAAACTGTTGAAACACTTCGGCAATAAGATCAAAGGTAAAACTTTTACCTTATGGGGCCTCTCGTATAAACCCCGCACAGATGATCTCCGCGAAGCGCCGGCGCTTACAATAATAGAAAAACTTCTTGAAGCCGGGGCCAAAGTAAATGCTTTTGATCCTGTTGCCAATGATAATTTTAAGTTGTTGTACGGTAAAAAATTCAAACAGGTAAAACTGTTTAAAGATAACTATTCCGCGCTTAAGAATTCTGATGGTCTCATTCTTGTAACCGAGTGGACTGAATTCCGCCGTATTGATATAACCCGTATGAAAAGGCTGATGAAACAGCGCGTGATATTTGACGGCAGGAACATCTATGATCCAAAGTTTATCCGCCAAAACGGGTTTAAGTATTACGGTATCGGATTTTAATCTGAACTATGTTTAGTGTTTTGCCCCGTTGCTTACTAAAGGTTTCGGGGCTTTTTATTGAAATTATCAGGTTTAATCCTATGTTATAGTGTTTATGAAAATATACTTAAAATTACTGATATTTACGGCGTTTATTTCTGCTTTCGCCTTTTCTCAATCAAAGGATGAACAGATAATTAAAGGAATTGATCATGTTTATAAGCTTGAATTTGATTCTGCCAATACAATTTTTCAGGGATTTGTAAATGCTGACCGTAAAGATCCAACCGGTTACTTCTTTCTTGCGATGTCTGAATGGTGGAAAATTTACATTAACAAAGATGACCGAACTTATGATGATAGCTACCTTTCTAAAGTTGATGCATGCATAAAAGTCTGTGAAGAACGCCTTGATGAAAACGAAAACAATGACTGGGCCACATTTCTGCTTGGGGGAGTTATTGGTTACCGGGGTTTCCTCAACGTAATGAGAGATAACTGGCTGAAAGCCATAGATGACGGTAAACAGGGTTTAAACCTTATTCAAAAAGCTTATGAGCTTAATCCTTCAAATAAAGATGCTGTTCTTGGACTCGGTATCTACAACTATGCCGTTGATTATGTTGTTGAGCGTTACCCTTTTCTTAAAGCTGTGTTATTCTTTTTTCCTAAGGGCAATAAAGAGCTTGGCTTAAGCCAGCTGCGCGACTGCGCTGCCAACGGAAGGTTCTCAAAAACTGAAGCGAATGTAACACTGGCATATATCCACCTATCCTACGAAAAGAACTATCTTGAAGCCCAAAGGTATGCGGCTAATCTGGTTGCTTTGTACCCTGATAATCCGGTGTTTGAAAGATTCCTCGGGAAATGTTACGTCGGGATGAACAATTTTCAGGGTGGACTGAATGTTTACAATGGCATGCTCGCAAAAGCCGATAGCAATAAAGCCTGGTACAACAATAATTACATCCGCAGGGAAGTTAACTATTACCTTGGAGTTTGTTTAAGCAGAACCGGAAACATAGATGAAGCGCTTAAAAAATATGAAGCCGCAATAGAAATTTGTAAAACTATTGATAAGCAGGGTGAAGAATCCGCGTTCTATGTCTTTTCTGTGCTTGGCACAGGTATGATATATGAGCAAAAGGGAAATAAACCCGAGGCAGTGAAATATTATGATATGGTACTGAATATGCGTGATATTGAAAACTCAAAAGAAACCGCGCAGCGGTTTAAAGATAATGCCCTGAAATGATCAGGGCATTTTTTCTACCACATAATATGAAGTTACATTTGTGATTTCTTTTATATCAATTGTTCCCAATATATGCCCGAATTCATTTGTTACCGTTGCGTCATTCATAAGTAAAAAATTCCTGATTTTTCCGTGTTTTGTATAATATTGGTAACTTTCCATGTTATCAATGGTTGACCATTTGAATTCAGTTTTAATACTGCTCAATGTTATATTCCCAACACTAACATTTTCAAAATTGAGGTATCTTTTGGTCAGGATACTCTGAGCGAAATTTCTGTATATCCATTGATAGTTCGTAACAATTGGATATCTAAAGGCTACCGGCGCGGGATTTTCGTAAATTAAAGTATCACCGCTTTGGTTTGCTCCGCTGATTCTGCAGGATGCGATCAGTTCACTTATTGAACTGAACGTTCTATCTCCGTGTTTAATGAAGGGCCGCTTGCCGGATCTGGGGAAGATGCTTGCGGAAGTTTGCATTGAATATGCAAACTGAATTAATGCTGTATCTGAATCTATGTAATATATTCTGCTGGTGTAAGTTGAAGAATCCTGGCTATAAGTATCAATAAATTGACGCGTGGTAACGCCATTCATTAAAGTATCCTTTACAATTTTCATAATACCGCTGCCCTGTATGGGATAATCAGAAAAATAGTGAGCAATAGAATCAGGTCTGATATCCGATACAGTGGATATACTTTCGTAGTTCCAATAGTTCCCAATATCAAACGGAAACCTGAACTGTGAAGTATCAACCGCTGCAGGAACTGAATTGTTTATTGAATCTTCAGAGCTGCAGCCGCAATAAAGTGCGGCAATAAACAACATCAGCGGAACAAATTTTAAAGGTCTCATATTTTTTGTTTTTTAAGGCGCAGTTATATTAAACGAAGTAACATTGTATATTTCACGGTTATCGTAATGACCTATCGTGAAGCCAAGCTGATTCTTTAAGGCAGTATTCTGAAACAGGTAGTTTCTCTTCATTTGACCGTACCTGGAATAATAATCGTACAGTATCCAGCTGCTGTTGTTAGACCAGATCCTTTGGGTCTGAATTACAGGAATCACAGATGTATCTAGCCGGTAATTTTCCCATGAAATATATCTTTTGGAAATGTTCGCCGAGCCCAGATCAAATGTGATCCACTGGGTATTTTTCAAGACCGGGTATTTTAGTGCAATTACCACAGGATTTAATACAAAGAAAGTATCAGATACTGCCGGGTGTTCCAGCCCTAATGCATGCATCCCTTCCGGAGCGCCAAACGGCAAGTTTACTTTACGGAACGGAAACGAAGCCGAGGTAGAACCTCTGTAACCGTAACAAACCAATGAATTTTCGCTCTGTGTATAATAGTACCTGCTGGCAGTGGTATCATTCCCAAGTATCAATCTGTCATATATTACTCTCGCAGGACCTCCTATCTGTACTACTGTATCATACAATATCTCAGTGTATCCGTATCCTGTGAGCGGGTATGAATTGAAATAATACCTGACCGAATCCGGCCTTACATTTTCGGCAGATACGGTCAAAGTGTAATTCCAGCTGGAGCCGATTGTAAACGGATACTGAAAGTCTGATGTATCAACCGCCTCCGGCGGTGGGGTATTAGTTACAGCATCATCGCTGCCGCATGATGATATTAATAGTACCGAAAATGAAATTATTATGAAGGACTGGATGAAGTAAGTGAGTTTTTTGCGCATTATATATTTTAATTGTCAAAGCCTGTTATATTATATAACAGGCTTTAGTTAAATACTTACGGAATAATTAATTCCTGTCCGATCTGAATTTTATCGGGGTCGGAAAGCTTATCAGTATTGGCGTTGAATATATCCATATACTTACCTGCATCGCCGTAATACTCTTTTGCTATTTTGCTGAGTGTATCACCTGACTGCACTATGTAAGTGCGTTCGGTTTTTCCTGCTCCTCCTGCTGCGCCTTCCATTCCCGCGCCGCCTGCAATTCCTTCTTCGTTAAACATTTTTGTTTTCTCCTTATTATATAAATGTTAATTAAAAATATACCCCAAATTTACCCTGTGTGTGCTGCCAACTTTGCCAAGTGAGTTCAGTGAATAATCGAATACATACTTTTCTGCGAAGCGGATACCCAAGCCGGTTGAAAATCCTGAAATACCCAGCGATGTACCAAGTTTCATATCCTGGCGGCTTTCATTATCATATCCTAAGCGTGCAGAAACATAATCACTGAAAATGAACTCAGCCCCGATAGAAAACGCCTTGAAGTGCTGAACGAGCTTTTCGCGGCTTTCATTAAGCTTGGCAAAAGTTACATTAAGCCTTACAGGTGTATGCTCAAGCCTCTTTGATACTCCCACGCGAATATCAAGCGGAAGCTTTTCTTTTGTGCTGATGTATGAGCTTAATTGAGCGCCAAGATTCAGCACACCAAAGCTCAGCGAGAGCTGCGAAGCAGGCATGTGATACTGCATTCCAAAATCCATTGCAATGGCTGATGATTTATATTCCGCAATACCTGAGTATATATACTTTATGGTAATTCCGTAATTGATCTTCTCGTAAATGTAATTACCATAACCAACGGAGACCATCAGGTCGTTGGCATTGAAAGTTTCGCCGGTTGGTGTACCCGTTTCATCGGCTCTATCAAATGAACCGTAATCAAAATACTTCACGCCGATGCCGAACCAGCCAAGATCTTTATACTTCTGCGCGTAAGCAAGTGTGCCGAAGTTCATATCGAGCAGGTATTTGCCGAAACCGGCTGAGACTTTGTTGTTTGTAATTGTGCTTAAGCTTCCCGGGTTGTAAAACATCGCATTGGGGTCATCTGTGTAAGTATCAAACGCGCCTGCAAGTGATGAAGCTTTTGCCCCGGTCTCTACTCTCAAAAAATCAAATGCCGGAATTTCTGACTGCGCAAAGACATTCATAAAAACCGGTGAAGCGAAAAATAAGGCGAAGAAAACAAGTTTTTTAAGCATTTTTTATTGATTTTTAGGTTATTGCTTAGAATTTAAGCTAAAAAAGTAGATTTTTTCGGGGATTTTTTCAGTTAGTTTATTATAATATCTCAAATTTATCGTATTTCTTTTTAAAGTCAAGCCACTCTACTTTGCAGGTTTTTACCATTGCGCCCGTGGGACCTTTGCCAGCTTTTTCAAGCAATGCGTCAAGGAATTCGCGCCTGCCTTCGGCGGTGATCTCAACTTCGCCCGAAAACAGGTTTTTGGCGTAGCCCGTAATATCCAGGCTATCAGCAAAGCGCGCTATGAAATAGCGGTAGCCTACGCCCTGCACCCGCCCTGAAACAATAATTTTAACCGCACTGTACTGGATATAGTTCATATTACGCAATTTAAATAAAATGAATTGAAGTTAGTAAGTAAAAGGGGAGTAAGACTTAAATAGGAAATAATTTGTCTCTTCCTGGAACTGCATCTTGCTCACTAAGAGAATCAAAAGCATTTAATCACAGAGTACACAGAGAACACAGAGGTTTTTGTCTATCATTTGTTTGGTTTAGCATACCTCTATGGTGCCTGAAGCAACTTCGCTTCGCTTTCAACCCCGAAAGAGTGTGGTTTTTGCAGAATTGAAGCAGGTAATTTTGTGCAAAGCAAAAAAATGGTATTAGTGAAGTAAAGTAGAATACTCATCGGATGACTTTAAGTCATCCGATGAGTATTGTTTCCTCTAAAATACTCATACGTCTCAGAAAATAAGATGCCCGCAACCATTATTCCGCCGCCTAATAGCTGCCAGGGCGAAAAATGTTCGTTAATGAAAATTACCGCAAGCAGCACTGCCGCGGGCTGTTCCCATGTATAAATAATGCTCGCCCGTATGGGCGTTGTATCCTTCTGAAACCTGTTAAGCAATATGGTTGTAACAAATGTCGCCAGAATGCCCATATACAATAATGATAATATTTCGTTCTGCGTAAATGCTATGGCTGAGAAGTCTTCAAAAATCATTCCCGTACCGCCCGCCGCGATCACAACAAACCAAAGCTGAATAAATATCAGCGTAATTATATCATATTTGTTGGTATATACATCAACGTAAATAATGTAAAATGCCCATGCGAAAGCGCAGAACATTGTGATAAGGTCACCGATATTAAGCCCCTTAACATCAGGTTGCGTAAGCAGGTATAATCCCCCAAGCACGACTGCTACACCAATCCAGTTTTCTATGTGAACTTTCTTTTTAACAACAGCGTACTGCGCAAAGGGGACAATGAGTATTGTAATGCCTGTAATTAAGGCGGAGTTTGACGCGGTGGTGTATATCATGCCGATGGTCTGTGTGCAGAATCCCACATACTGGAAAAACCCAAGCAATAAGCCGGCTTTTATAATACCGGGAGAGGTGAATTTAAGTCGGTTGAAAAATATTAGTGTAAACAGCAATGCGCCAATAAGGAATCTTATCCCCACAAAATAGAACGGGGGAATTGTAGCCATTGAAATTTTTACTATGGGGAAAGTGCCTGCCCAGATGGTGGCAGTGAGAAATAAAAGCAGCTCTGCTTTATATCGCTTCAATTGGGAATATTATGGATAAAGTTTCTGCAGAAGCTGGGGAAGGTACGGTATGCTTTGCCTGTATATAATAAGAATTGAAAACACGAACCACGCCAGCACATCAAGAATGATTGGAATATCTTTGGTTACTATAGAAGTTGGTGACTCACCCAAATTCTTCTGATGCATCAGGTACATATATCGGAATATGCCGTATATCACAAACGGTGTGGTGTAAATGAGTTTTTCTGTGCCAAATGTGGCAACCGTTCTTTCGGATACTGTGTACAGCGCGTATGAAATTATCGTTCCCGCTGCGGCGATGGTGTTTATCTGGTCGGCAAATTCAACGGAATACTCTTTTAAAACCTTGCGCTGCTTATCGATGTTTTCTTTGTTCACAATTTGAGATAGCTCGCTGCGGCGTTTTGATATTGCAAGGAAAAGTGAAATAAATATCGTGGTAAGTATCATCCAGCTTGATACTGATACGCCTATAGCGGCTGCGCCGCCAAGTACACGCAGCATAAACCCGAACGATATAAAAAATACATCAAGCAGCACTATTGACTTCGCTTTTAATGAATAGAGAAGGTTTGTAATAAGATATAGTACTATTACAAAAGAAAATACCGGACTTTGAAATACCAATCCCACTGCAATTCCCGCAATAATAATCACAAGGAAGACCATCGCCTGTTTTACGCTAACTTCCCCTGATGCTATAGGACGGTATTTTTTCTTGGGGTGGACCCTGTCGCTTTCAACATCCATGATATCATTTATGATATACACAGCGCTTGAAGCAAGCGAAAATATTATAAATGCCGCAAGTGAGGGTATCACATATTCCAGATGGAATATGTGGCGTGAAAATAGCAGCGGAGCAAAAACGAAAAAGTTTTTGATCCATTGTTTGGGGCGAATAAGTTTAAAAAGGTGAATTATCATTTATCAGTTATATTACAATACGATATTAATTTGTGTTTTGTCCGGGGATTTTTTTATTCAAATCGATCTTATCCCAGTTAATTTTATACACCATCATTTCAATTCCGCCGCAGATAGTGTTCTTTTCAAGTTTTTCGCTGTGCACCCGTGTGAACGCGCCGGAATAATTTGCCATAATGTACTCAAACCAATCGGGGTAGATAATTATATAGTTCACACCCTTTGCCTTCAGGAATTTAAACAGGGCCTTAGTACCATCTTCATAACTCATTTTTTGAAAACTGAAAACCTCGGGGGTTACGAGTCCTGCCATATCAACTACGTACTTCTTCGTCTTAAGTGTAATTATCCCGATATCATTCATGCCGAAGGCGGTTTCGCCGGGCAGATTTTCATTGAGCCACTCTGCTATTTTACCCTGCTGGTTGTTGATATTTTCAACGTTCCATCCAAGCACGGCTGCAAAAAGTACGCCACTGTTAATTGATACAACCAGTATTATGGCAATTGTCGCTTTTCTGAACAGCGTAAAGCGTTTATAACTTTTAGCTTCATAATACGCATGCAGCTTACGCAATATATATATTGCAGAGATGTTAATAAATGGAATAAGCGGAATTAAATACCTGCCATGATGCCGCCAGTTCGGCGCGATAAATGAAGAAACAAGCGGCAAAAGGAATATCCAAAGGTTCAACAACAGAAAGTTCTTATCTACTTTCTTTCTGAATGCAGCATAAATAAAATATACTGCGCTTATGCCCCATAATACAAAGATGACAAAATTATCTTTTATGAATATTTTTGCGGATTCTTTCAGGAATTTAATACTTGGTATATATTTGGCCGCGCCTACTTGTCCCTCGTAGGTATTTGGCAAGAATCCGCCTGTATGCATATACGAAAACAGCGGGTAGGGAAGCAGCAGCAGTACAAATATCACCCCTGATAATACCAGCTTCGGGAAATTGCCTTTTAGTTTACCGCGCAGCAAATATAATGTAGTAAGGTAATACAAACCCGCAAGCAGGTAGGTTTCGGGACGGGTATTGGCGGCAACACCAAGCAATACTCCCGTTAACAAAGATACCTTCCCTGTTGAGATCTCTTTTAAGTGGCTGCTGATTATCAGAATGCTCAGCAGCACAAACAGTGTAATTTCCATTCCCGAAAGCGATGACCACAGCAGTCTGCCGGCTGCCATTGTAATAAGTGTAATTAATAGGGAATAGATGCCGTCAAATCCCAGTCTAATGCATAACTTATATAACTGAACGAGCGCCAGCAGGAAAAAAAATGAGCTGAGTAATAACGCATACGGCAATATCAGGTTTTGTGAAAATAGAAATGGCACTGCAAGAATAATTACCCATAGCGGTGAAGTTGTTCCCGGGGTAGGCTCGCCGGGGTTATATTGATAGAAAAATCCATGCGCGAAATTTTCCGCGAAGCGGAAGTGGATCCACACATCATCAAGCGGCGCGCCAAAGCCGCCGGCTATGATGTATTCCGTTATTAAATAAGCAGCCTGTATACATATGTAAAGGATAATTATTGTTAAAATGTGCTTATCAGTATTTTTGAATGATTGTAAAATAATGTGCTGTTATCCTGTTATTTAGCCTTTAATTTAAGATATCAATAATAATTAAAGTAAAAGTATCTCATTTGAAAGATATATTCAATTCAGAAATACCTGCAAAAACGGTTATTTTTTATAGAGGGTTTACTTGAATAGAATTTCTTTCCGCCTGAGTTCTGTTACTTTCTTGTGAACGATCAAGAAAGTAACCAAAGAAAAATCGCCCGCTGCTGAAAATTGCCTTACATTATTTTCGCTTTACGGGAAAATAACTTCCTCCGCTAAGGCGTTTTAAGTCCTTCGGCTCGTCCGGCTTATGCCGGACTCAAACAAATTTTGCCGTGTTCAATCTGCTCAAATAATTTCTCCGACTGCATCAGCAGTCGGTCGGCAATCTTCAAAGGCGGGAAAAGATTTTTAAAAGATTTCTTGTGGAGAATAAAAAACCCCTCACAATTAATGGGAGGAGTAAATTAAATATTACTACATAAAATTTTAAAATACAGCCTGTTCTTCGTAAACGCCGAAGGGTTCCTTAAGAGCGTTGCACATTTCGCCTAGAGTTACGTGATTTCTTGCGCAGTCAAGTATTCTCGGCATAAGATTCAGGTTATCATTGGCAGCCTGAACCATTGCAGCAAGTGTTTCCTGTACCTTTTCGTTGTTACGTGATGCTTTCAGCTCTTTTAGCCTTGCTACCTGTACACGTTCCACTTCTTTTGAAATTTTCAGTATTGGTATATCGATCTTTTCATCTTCTTCGATGAAATCATTCAGTCCAACCACAATTTTTTCTTTCTTATCAAGCTCTAACTGGTAATGATAAGCAGCGTCAGCTATTTCTTTCTGGAAAAATCCCGCTTCAATAGAAGCTATCACTCCGCCCAGAGCGTCAATTTTTTCGAAATATCTTTCGGCTTCATCTTCCATTTTCTGCGTTAAAGCTTCAACGTAGTAGCTGCCGCCCAATGGATCAACTGTATTTATCACACCGTGTTCATACCCTATTATTTGCTGGGTGCGTAACGCAATTTTTACAGCCTTATCTGAGGGAAGAGCAAGTGTTTCATCCATTGAGTTCGTGTGCAGACTCTGTGTGCCGCCAAGTACGGCCGCCAGTGCTTCAATGGCCGTTCTGACAATATTGTTTTCAGGCTGCTGCGCTGTGAGTGAGCATCCCGCTGTTTGTGTGTGGAAGCGCAGTGTCCATGATTTAGGATTCTTAGCGCCGTATTTGTTGCGCATGCGCTTTGCGTAGATCTTTCTTGCTGCGCGGAATTTAGCTATCTCTTCAAAGAAATCTAAGTGGGAATTGAAGAAGAACGAGATCCTTGGCGCAAAAGAATCAACATCCATGCCCCGCGCTATGCACGCTTCTATGTAGGCGAAACCATCAGCCAGTGTGAAGGCCAGCTCCTGCGCAGCGGTTGAACCCGCTTCGCGGATATGATATCCGCTTACTGATACCGGGTTGAATTTAGGGACATTATCTTTACAGTATTCAATCATATCTACAATAATTCTCATAGAAGGCTCAGGGTGATAGATGAATTCCTTCTGCGCGATGTATTCTTT
This sequence comes from Ignavibacteria bacterium UBA2360, assembly GCA_002344125.1. Classification (GTDB taxonomy): domain Bacteria; phylum Bacteroidota; class Ignavibacteria; order Tepidaquicellales; family OLB5; genus OLB5. The sequence continues at coordinate 99,085 of DDTQ01000008.1, forward strand.
TAAGATGTCATTCTGCATTGTACCATGAAGTTTATCAAAAGGTACGCCCTGCTCTTCAGCTACGCCAAGATAAAATGCCAGCATCATAGCGGCAGGTGAATTGATGGTCATAGAAGTTGATACTTTATCCAGCGGAATTCCGTTGAATAAAACCTTCATGTCATCCAGTGAGGATATTGCAACGCCGCAAATACCAACTTCGCCTTCGGCAAGCTCGTCATCGGAATCCCACCCCATGAGTGTAGGCATATCAAACGCTGTCGAAAGACCGGTTTGACCATGGGCAAGCAAATATTTGAAACGCTCATTGGTATCTTCGGGTGAACCGAATCCGGCGAACTGACGCATTGTCCACAGCTTCCCGCGGTAAAGGTTGTGGTGAATTCCGCGTGTATAGGGGAACTCGCCCGGGTAACCTATTTCTGAATCATGATCGATGTTCTTCACATCTTCGGGAGTATATAACAGCTCAACCTCTTCACCGCTGAGTGATGTGAACTTCATATCAGTTGTAGGAAGCTCTTCAGCCGTTTTTAACCATTCTTTTTTTGATGCGCTTTTGTTCAGTAATGGACTTGCTTTTTTTCCGTTTTGGATGGACATTTTTATTTATTTAAAATTTTCTTTAATTATTTTTTCTATTGTAGTTTGTAGTGCTGGCAGGTGCTCTTTGCAGATATTATACACTATTTCATGATCAATTTCATCATAATGATGGGAAATGAAATCCCTGAATTTAATTATCTGCTGCCAATCAATTTCTGAATAGGGAGTTAAAAAATCTTTATCCCTTTTGACAATATTTTTAACTGATTCACCAATGCTTTGAAGGCGGATTGTAATAGAATCCAAAAGAGTAACGCCATCAGGAGAATCAACAAATTCTGAAGGGTTATTTATCTTTAAAAATCTTGAATTAACTATTCAATAGAATCCGAAATAAATTTCAGATCTTCCGAAATTTGATCATGCATATATAGTTTCAGTCTTTGCGCTCTTAATCAAGGATTTTCTCATGGTATCTCTTTTCCTGATAATATCAACCTTCTGCCCTAACTCGGTTTCCAGATAAATTCCAAGTCCTGCAAGTTTATCGTAGCTAACTTCATCAAACTCTACAATAAAGTCAATATCACTTTCGGCTGTCTGTTCGCCGCGGGCATATGAGCCCATTAGTCCGATTGACAAAACACCATATTTATCATGCAGAAAAGTTTTGTTTTTCCTGATAAATTCGATGATATTTTCTTTATTTAAATTTTGCATTGGGGCAAAAATAACGATTTTTATCTTACTATTCTATTGCTAAATGGGTATGAACATCCCGAAAATCGGCTGAAAATGTAATTTCAAACTGCATTTTTATGTTATAACCTTTATATATAATTACTTTTTAGCTAATTTTGTTCGCAATGAAGGATAATACCGAAAATATTACTATAGATAATATAGAGTTAACGGCAAGTGAACTTGAGCGTTACAGCAGGCATTTGGTTATTCCGGAAGTAGGTAAAGCGGGTCAATTGAAGCTGAAAGCCGCAAACGTGCTGGTGCTTGGTGCAGGTGGACTCGGTTCGCCGATTTCCATGTATTTGGCAGCAGCTGGTGTTGGCAGGCTTGGCATCGTTGATTTTGATGAGCTTAGTTACTCAAACCTGCAGCGGCAGGTATTATATTCCACAAATGATGTGGGCCACCAGAAAACAGAACTGGCAAAGCAGCGATTATTGGAAATAAATCCAAACATCGAAATTACTCTATATAATGAGCGGCTCACAAGGGATAATGCTCTTGATATTCTGCGTGATTACGATATAATAGCCGATGGCACAGATAATTTTGCAACCCGGTATCTTGTTAATGATGCATGTGTTATGCTTGGTAAACCGTTTGTTTATGGCAGTATCTTGAGATTTGAGGGTCAGGTATCATTTTTTGATCCCAGGAAAGGACCATGTTACAGATGCCTGTACCCGGAGCCGCCGTTTCCCGGTGATACACCCAACTGCGCAGATGGCGGAGTGCTTGGTGTTCTTCCCGGAATAGTCGGTTCAATGCAGGCGAATGAAGTGATAAAGTTCATAATTGGTAAGGGTGAATTGCTGAACGGCAGACTGCTACTTATTGATGCACTGAATATGAAGTTTCGTGAAGTTAAATTTGTAAAAGATCCTGCCTGTCCTGTATGCAGCAGCGATCCCATCATAACTGAATTGATAGATTATGAACTATTCTGCAATAATAAAAATAACAAAGGAATTATGACCGAACACAATGAATGGGAAATTACAGTTGAAGAGTATAAGAAACGAATTGACAGCGGGGAAGAAATATTCCTGCTTGATATACGGGAAGCTCATGAAAGAGATATTTCTCATATTGGCGGTTTGCTTGTGCCTATGAGCGAACTTCCGGAAAGAATGGATGAATTGCCCGAAGATAAAAACACTGAAATAATTGTGTACTGCAGAACTGGCAACCGTTCACACCATGTAACTTTGTTCCTTAAAGATAACGCGGGCTATACTAATGTTAAAAATATGCTTGGCGGTATTCACGCATGGCATGACAGGATAGACCCTGAAGTGAAAAAATATTAATTTAAATATAAATTATATGAAATTGAAAATAGTACTTGAACCAAGCGATGATGGAGGTTACACTGTTTATGTTCCTTCTCTGCCCGGTTGTATAAGTGAAGGTGAAAACAGAGAGGAAGCTGAAGCCAACATTAAGGAGGCTATCGAGTTGTATCTTGAACCGGTTGATGATGAAATGATTTTGAAAGATGGTGTTGAAACAAAGGAACTTGTATTGTGAGTAAGGTTCCTGTGTTACCGTATTTTAAGATAATCTCTGCTTTGCAAAGGCATGGTTGGATTATTGTTAGGCAGAAAGGCAGTCACATAAGATTACAGAAAAGGCTGGAAAATGAAGTTTTGAAGATTACAGTGCCAGCTCACAAACCGGTAAAACGTTCAACTTTATCGCATATACTTAAACAAGCACGTTTGAATTTAGATGCTTTTTTAAAGTTATTGTAAAATGGAAACTACATTAAATAAGCCCGTTATAAATATATCACTTCTTAACCTGGAAGAAGAGATACTTGAATTAAAGAAAAAAATGAACGCCGTTATCCTTGCGCATTATTACCAGGAATCGGAAATTCAGGATATTGCGGATTATATAGGCGACTCTCTTGAACTTTCCCGCAGGGCAGCATCAACTGAAGCTGATGTAATAGTATTTGCCGGGGTGCATTTTATGGCGGAAACCGCCAAGATACTGAATCCTGGTAAAAAAGTACTGCTTCCGGATCTCAACGCCGGGTGTTCATTGGCCGAAGGCTGTCCCGCGCCCATGTTTAAAAAATTCCGCGAAGAGTATCCTGACCATTTGGTTATAAGTTATATTAACTGCTCCGCTGCCGTTAAGGCATTGAGCGATATCATCTGTACATCTTCTAATGCTGTTAAGATAGTTGAGCAATTGCCCAAAGATCAGAAAATTATTTTCGCGCCAGATAAAAATCTGGGCAGATATATAATGAAAAAAACCGGGCGCAATATGCTGCTTTGGGATGGAAGCTGTATTGTCCACGAAACTTTCAGTGACAGAAAAATAATTGCGCTTAAGACAGAAAATCCAAATGCATTGCTGATCGCGCATCCTGAATGCGAAGAAGTTGTGCTGAGCCGCGCAGATTTTGTAGGGTCAACCAGCGCACTGTTGAACTTTACAAAAGAAAATCCGGCAAGAGAATTCATTGTTGCCACAGAAGAAGGTATAATCTATCAGATGCAGAAGGCTTCGCCTTCGAAGAAATTTATTCCCGCGCCGCCGGATGCGAATTGCGCATGCAACGAATGCCCCTACATGAAGCTTAATACCATGGAAAAACTTTACCTCTGTATGAAAGAGGGAAAACCTGAAATTACGCTTGATGAGGAGATTCGCCTTAAAGCATTGAAACCAATACAGAAAATGTTAGAAATGAGTTAGAAATGAAAGTAAAAAATTATACAGCAGTAATAGAAAAATGCCCGGATACTGAATTGTACGTTGGCCACATTCCTGGATTTCCAGGTGCACATTCACAGGGGGCAACGCTTGATGAATTGAATGAAAATTTAAAGGAAGTGGTCAAAATGCTTATTGAAGATGGTGAACCTGTTATGGAAACAGAATTTGTAGGCACGCAAAATTTATTGATTGAAGTGTAATGGGCAAAATTCCTGTTCTCAAACCAAGTGAATTAATAAGAGTATTGAATAAGCTTGGTTTTGTTGAAGTAAGACAAAGAGGATCTCATATTCAATTCAGACATTCTGATGGACGCGGTACAACAGTCCCTAATCATAAAGGACGTGATGTTTCCCCAATACTTCTTAAACAGATATTGAAGGATATCAAAATTGAGATAGTTGAATTCACTAAACATCTATGACACTCACACAATTTAAACGTAACCCGGATAATTCTACTTTCCATATCTCATTCGATGATGGTATGGAATTTGACGTAGCGGCAAAAATGCTGCGTGAACACTGCCCGTGTGCCGGCTGCAGCGGCGAAGAAGTACTGCTCTACAAGTTTACACCTCAAAACAAAGAGCCGCTAAGGCCGGACTCTTTTGAACTTGTTAAAGCCCAGATTGTGGGGAATTACGCTATTCAGCTTTTCTGGAAAGACGGGCATGATACAGGCCTTTATAACTGGCAATTCCTGCGTGAACTTGCCCAGATCAGAACTAACTGAAATGGTTATTCTAACAGTTTAAAATGTAATTGAAATTTTATCCTTTATACATTATTATTAAAAAATTCTATTATTATACATGAAAAACAAATTTACGATCTTTACCGGCTTTCTGCTGATCGGCTTGGTAGTTCTTTTCTATTTTGTTATAGGCTCCGCGGTTAACAGTGTAGAAGATACGGTATCTGAAAAAAAGGTTAAAAATACCAGCAAACCTTCAGGCGCAATGCTTTCAATGCAGTTCCTTTCGGAAATCAGATCTTTCCCCGATATTGATATACCCGAAGATAAATTTTACCGGGCATTTGAGTATTCAAAAACGATGCCGCAGTTTGAGGCATTAACGGATTCTCCAAATGAGTGGCAGTCAATTGGTCCGAATAACATTGGCGGCAGAAGTTTATGCATGGAGTTCAGTCCCACAGATACAGCAACCCTGTTTATGGGTTCAGCATCAGGGGGACTTTGGAAATCAGTAACAGGCGGATTAGGAGCCAATGCATGGCAAAGGATTGAAACAGGTTACCCTTCATTGGCAGTTAGTTCAATAGCTATAGATTCCGCCAACCCCAATGTTATGTATATTGGTACCGGCGAAAATTACGGCTACCAGTATTCGCTTAACGGAGTTGACGTGCGCGTTACGCGCGGTATGTATGGTATAGGTATTTTAAAAACAACCAATGGCGGTGTAAACTGGGTTAAATCATTAGACTGGTCTTACAACAATCAGCGCGGAGTGTGGCGTGTTTTGATGAATCCGAAAAACCGCAATACAGTTTACGCAGCAACAAGTGAGGGTGTATGGAAATCAATAAACGCGGGTAATTCATGGTTCCAGGTTTTGAATTACCAGATGGTAATGGATATGGAAATTAATCCCATTGATACGAGTATAATATATATATCAGTTGGCAACTTAACCAATAATGTTCCAAATGCCAATGTTGGTATTTACAAATCCACCAATGCGGGCACTTCCTGGGTAAAACTTGCAGGCGGGTTGCCTGCTAACTGGACAGGTAAAACAACAATTGAGCTGTACAAGGGCAATCCAAGTTTTGTTTACGCAAGTGTTACCAATGATCTTTCATATGTGGGTTATTACTCAAGTACTGATGCGGGTGTAAGCTGGTCTCTTAAGACAACCGGTGTCCCAATTGGAAACCAGGGATGGTTCAATAATGCGCATATGGTAAAGGCAAATGACCCTGACCAGATAATTGTTGGTACAATTGATCTTGTAAAATCAACCAATGGCGGTACAAGTTTTGTGACTAAATCAGATTGGTCTGCATGGAATGAAGGCGCTACACCTCCGGGCGAGCCGGAAGGCTTGACCAGTGATTTTGCACACGCTGATCATCATTATTTTATTTCTAATCCGCGTGACCCCAATAAAATATACTGCATAACTGATGGCGGTCTGTACCGCTCAAATGATTTTGGCGAAACGTACTATTCATGTAATGGCGGATATGTAACAACACAGTTCTACGCCGGATTTGCCAACTCAATGCAGGATTCAATTTTCTGCATCGGGGGCCTGCAGGATAACCGTTCAACTTTTTACCAGGGGACAACTGCTTGGTATAAAACATTTGTGGGCGATGGTATGTGGTGCGCAATAAACGCGCAGAATGATAATATCTGCTACACTGAATATACTTACGGCGCGATTTACCGCTCAACCAACCGCGGAGTGACCTGGTTACAGTGTCCCCCGCCGGGCAGCGGCAACGGAAGTAATTATTGCTTTGCCGCACCGTTTATTGCATGCAGGTCAAATTCTAACATTATGTATGTTGGCGGCACTTCAATTTACCGTTCAACGAACGGCGCGACATCGTGGCAGGGACCCTATGGTTCGTTCAATGGCGCAAAGGTTCTTTCAATGGATGGCTCTGCAACAAATACAGATACGGTATATTGCGGAACGATACCCGTGTTAAACGGCGCAGCGGCTACTATATGGAAAACCACAAACGGAACCAACTGGGTTGATGTTGGGGGCGGCGTTTTGCCAAACCGCTATCCTACGGATATTCACGTAAATCCAAATAACTCTATGGATGTGTATGCAACCTTTGGCGGATTTGGTAATCCGCATGTTTACCGCTCATCAAACGGCGGAGCAAACTGGGTAAACATTACATCTAATCTGCCTGATGTGCCGCACCAGTCAATTTGCATCGACCCGATTAACACGCAAAACATATATGTTGGCAATGATCTTGGAGTGTATGTATCAACAAACAGCGGGCTTAACTGGGCTGCTTTTACTACGGGAATGCCATACGCGCTTGTGTTTGACCTGACCATAGTTTACCCAAGCCGCAACATAAGGGCAACTACACACGGCAACGGTATATATGAAAGGGACCTCATCGAAAATCCGATCGGAATTGAACCGGTATCAAATGAAATACCGAAACAATTTTCACTTTCGCAGAATTTTCCGAATCCCTTTAATCCAACAACGAAAATAAAATTTCAAATTCCCCTCTTGAGAGGGGTGTCCGAAGGACAGCTTGTCACGCCTGGGCGTGAGGGTGTGTTCACAAATATTTTTGTTTACGATATTTCCGGCAGACTTGTAAAAACTATTATACAGCAAAACATAAAACCCGGAAGTTACGAAGTTACTTTTGATGGAACCGGACTTTCCAGCGGCGTGTATTTTTATAAACTGGTTACAAATGGCTTTACTGACACAAAAAAAATGATGTTAGTTAAGTAGCGAACTAACGTTTATAGAATCATTTCAAAACCTGCCGGGACTTGAAGACCCGGCAGGTTTTGTTGTACCATTTCCATCTTTGCGATTTTACAAAGAAATTAATACTTTACACTTTTACGCTTGACAATTCTAATAGTATGTATTAATTTGAAGTTGACAAATATAAATATGACCCGAATCCTGCGCGTTTACCGGTAAAACGGGAAACAGAGCGAACTGATACAAACCGATTAAAATTTTTTAAAACACAAAATGTTAAGGAAACCTGAAAAAGTTGTAAATTTTATCAATGCTAAAGCATTTTATGTTGCTTTGTTATTAATTGTAATATTATGCGACACAAGTTTTGGGCAGAGTATAACGTGGCAAAGAACTTATGATGGACCCTTACATGAGGATGATATCGGCTATGATATTTGTGAAGCAGACGGTGATAATTTTTATATCGTTGGATATGCAAACAATAGCCCAAACGTAATTTTCACTATAAAAATTGATAAATTTGGTGAAACTATTTGGACAAGAACTCTTAGCCACCCAAACGGTTTATCAATCAGAGCTTTTGCCGTGGTCTCAAGCGGCGATGGTGGATGTGTTTTGACTGGAAGCTGGGATTCATCTTTTACTATTAAATATGACATGTCAGGTAATTTAGTGTGGTTAAAATTTTATGGGGGAAATAATATCGACTGTTATGATATTCTACGAACTGCGGACGGGGGGTATCTATCATGCGGGAGGGTTCATTTGAATGGGTATATTTTGAAAATCGATTCCTCAGGAAATTTTCTATGGGATAGAACCCTTACCTCTATGGGCGTAAGAGCCTACCTTTCAACAGTAAATAGTATTGATCAAGGTATGATTCTAGCGGGGGCATTTAGTGTAACACCAAATGTACCTGGAGATGCACTCTTCACCAAGTTAGATTCATCTGGCAACATACTTAATGAGAACAAATTTAAAATGTTTAGTTCAAGTACCAGCATAACTTCTATTTGCAATACTGAGCGTTACTACTTCGCAGCAGGAAATTTTTTTAGTGGTCAGGATTCACGTGTTTTCATTTCGAAATTAGGATTGAATGGTGAAATTATTGACACAATTTCCTTTTATTCGATGAGAAATGAATACGAACCTAGATTGGTTTCTATAAATTCAAACAGAATTGTTTACACTTCTATTAAAGATACAACTTATCCTATACCAAGTTTTGTATTAATCAGAATTCTGGATTCATCATTTAATGTTATAGACCAGAAATCTTTTCGATGGACCGAAGATTTAACAATTAAATCAATACTCCCGGTAAATAATGGTGATATTCTATTTGCCGGCTGGAGCAAAGACCCGGCACCAATCAGAGCGAATGTATATGCTCTTCGAACTGATAGTATGCTTAATGCTATGCAACCAATTGGAATTCTTTCTCAAAACAATAATGTACCAAATCAATTTATGCTCGAAAGTTTTCCTAATCCATTCAACCCAAATACAAAAATAAGATATTATCTACCAGAGAAAGCAAATATAACCGTGAAAGTATTTGATATTAATGGAAAAGAGATAACAACACTAGTTAATGGGGACTTTCGACAAGGAAATCATGTGATCGATTGGCAGCCTGAAAATTGTTCAAGCGGGATATATTTTATTACACTTTATGCAAATAATGAATTACAAAATTACATCAAAATTATTTATCTGAAATGATTTAACGAAACTGGAGGATCACTCAAATGAAAACACTAATTTTTGTTTTTTATATTTTTATTTTTTCATTTACTTTTGGAATTTTCTCGCAGGACCTCAGCGGAGGAGATGTAAAAGTGTCTAATCCCCTAGGGTCAGGCAAGACACTTTATGTTAGAGTTTATCCGGTTAGTATGATCTTTAATGCTGATGAAGAATATGATTTACAAGCTAGTAATCCAATCCTAAATCGTTTCACATTTTTAAATGGCAGAAATATAGATGAAGATAAGTTTGAAATTTTACCGGGTAACCTTACGGGTTGGAATGCCGATTGGGTAACTGATCCGGGAGGAAGTGTAGGAGGCTTAGGAGTTGGGGCATATAAATTTGAATTTTACTGGGATGGACCAAATAATCTTAAAGATACTTGTGTAGTAGAGTTTGACTATGGATTCTGGAGAGATTTAACCTTTCATTACGATCCGGGTGATGATAAGATGAAATATTTTTTTGATTATTGCAACACAACAAATATCGATCTACCTCAAAACAGAAGAATTGAAAGCTGGAATAACCAATGTACAACGCGCACCAGGGTTCGGGGAGATTTCGTATATGACGCAAACAATAACAACAATTACATTATTCTACCACAGGATTTCAGACAGGATTGTTCAAATGAGAATCATGATACTTTAATTTCAACAAATCGTACAGGATACTTAACGAACAATCTATTTATAGATAAGAATGTATTTTCCCGTAATATTGTAAATACCAGTGGTAATTACATGCTTGAGCCTCCAACGGAAATTATCATTGGAAATCATTGTAATTTGAAAATAAATAGCGGAAAAGCATTTGTTTTAGAAACTGACTATTATTTTGATGAAAATCCGATTTGGCATACCAGATTTCATATGTTACCATTTTCTACAGTTGAAATACTACAAAATAATGCTCAATTGATTTTCAAAAGATCTAATCATTTATATTTAGATTGTGATAGCAAAATAATTATTGGGAAGGGTTCTAAACTCGAAATGCAGACAGGGAGTAAACTTTGTATGAGCGGGGGGACTGTAAGCGGTCCGGGGCAATTCATTATTTCGGGTTTTATAAAGCGTTTACAATGTTTGGTACCTTGCGTCGAGGATAATATTTTTATGGATAGTACAAAATTAATCATTGAGCAAAATGCGGATTTTGAAATACCTGATAGTACAACATTTATTTTTAAAGGTAAAGAAACTGCTTTAATTTGTAATGACAGCTCAACCATTAAATTCGGCAAAGGCTCAAAACTTATTTTTGAAGATGGCGCAAGAATAAGCGCCAACGGCTGTAAATTTGTAAGTTATGATTCCACCCAAACCTGGGATGGCATTTATCTTTCCGATGACGCAAACGATACTATAAAGAACTGTGTCATTCAGAATGCATACAATGGCATAAATGTTTCAGAACCAAGTTCTATCAGTCTGACAAATTATACGACTGAGATTACAAATTGTACTTTTAAAAATTCGACAAGTACACAGCTTCTTAATCAGGTTTACATAGATGGATCAAGCGGCGTGCTTGTTAAAGGGTGTTCAACTTAATCGGGTATTTCATCGGGATTCGCTTCCTGTATTGTAATGCAATATTGTCCTTCAGGTAGTGTGGTTATTGCAGATAATACTTTCAGTAACTGTGATATTGGCATTACAGCAATACAATCCTCACCCTATATCGCAAGAAACACAATTACAGGCTTAACAGGTACAGGAACAGGATTGTATCTGGATAACTCAAATGGTACCATTGAATACAATGTTGTAAATAACTTCGAAAAATCAATTGAATGCGGTTACTCTTCTCCATATTTACTTAAAAATACATTTTGTGATGCATCTGATATGATAGTTCAGCTTTATTCGGCTTCTATCCCTGTAATGCGACCCGTAAACTCCGGAACAGTAACAAGATGGCTTGGCGGGAACAATACTTTATCCGGAATGCCAACAACAGGCGCATTTGTTTTGGAAAAGGAAAGCTACCCCATGATGGATTCAGGTTACAACAAAATACTCACAAACGGTTATAATTACGTATCGGGGGATCTTGATGGCGACCTTGAAGCGGGTATGAACCATTGGCAGGATAATCCACCAAATACAGCATATTATGCAGTATCTGGCGGTGATGTTATTTATGACCCTGTATTCAATGGAACAAGCCTGCCAACAATGGATTATTACGACCTCAATTCCATAGGTTTTGGAATGTATGACAGCGTTTTTGTAACAGATAACGGCGATAACCCACTTGCAGGTTCACTCTATATGCAGGCATATTCAAATGAAATGTCAGGAAATTATTCAACTGCAATTTCTAAATACAAAGATGTAGTAACAGAATACAAAACATCAACCTACTCAACAGTTTCACTTGCAAGGATATTCAACTGCCTTGAAAAGAGTAACGGCAGTGTATCTGATTACAGTAATATTCAGAGTTATTACACAGGTATAAAAAGTGATACCAACAACACAAAGGAATCCAGAGAAATCTCCGAAGACTTTGTGATCAAGAGCAAGGTCAGACAGGGTAACATCATGGAAGCGGTAAGCGACTATGAGAATATATATCAAAATAACCAGAATACACACAAAGGAACACACGCATTACTTAACAAACTTTGTTTGTTAAAGTATGGCGCCGGCGGTGATAATCCGAACAGCAGTTCAGGTACAGAAAGTAAAATTAATATATTATCGTTAATCAGCGGAAAATCATTGAGCCAAAATATAAGCAACAATGCAAATAATATACCTAGAACATTTAAGCTGCACCAGAATTACCCAAACCCGTTTAATCCAACAACTAACATTAAATATGAAATCCCAAGGGATGCAAATGTATCAATAAAGATATATGATCTTCTTGGCAGAGAAGTATTCAATATAAATGAGTACAAAACTGCTGGAAATTATGAAGTGATGTTTGATGGAAGCAATTTAGCGAGTGGGTTGTATTTTTATAGCCTCGAAGCAAGTCCTTCGACAAGTTCAGGACGAGGATACTTTGAAACTAAAAAAATGGTTCTGATAAAGTAACGAATAGTGAAATTTAGAAACATTCCTAAACCTGCCAGGTCTTGAAGACCTGGCAGGTTTTGCTTTGTACAGTGATGCACTTCAAATATCATCTGTCGAAATTAAGTGACCCACACCAGCTCCCCCTGTCAGGGTGAGGGTGAGTTAACAACGCAATCATTGGTGATTTCTGCATAGCTGGTTTTATACCATCGGATTAAACTAAGTCAATCTGAAGTAACTCCGCTTTTAAATCTCCCAAATTTTTCGTAAATTTGTAATTCCTGCACGGATAAATCCCCTAAAAACACACAAAAACAGCATTTTTAGCATAGATTTTAGAAAAAATATATATAAAGGAGTTAAATAATAGTATGAAACGAATCGGAATATTGTTTGGCCAGGAAAATACTTTCCCGCAGGCTTTTATTGATAGAGTTAACCATAAAGCCAGGGAAATGAACGTTGAAATAACCGCTGAAGCGGTTCAGATAGATAAAGTCATACAGGGCGAACCCTTGAAGTATCACGTCATTATAGATAGAATTTCGCAGGATGTACCATTCTACCGCGCATATTTAAAAAATGCGGCTGCAAGCGGAACTGCTGTTATTAACAATCCGTTCTGGTGGAGTGCTGATGAAAAATTCTTTAACAATTCATTAATGACAAAGATAGGTGTACCGGTTCCTAAAACCGTTATACTTCCTTCAAATCAATTACCCGCTGATACAAATCATAATTCATTCCGTAATTTAACTTTTCCGCTTGACTGGGAAGGTATATTCAATTATATCGGATTCCCCGCATACTTCAAGCCGCATTCAGGCGGCGGATGGAAAAGTGTTTACAAATGCAGCAATCCCGAAGAACTTTTCAAAAATTACGCTGAAACCGAACAGCTTGTGATGATGCTGCAGGAAGAAATTATTTTTGATGAGTATTACAGAATATACTGCCTTGATAGACAGGATGTATGGGTAATGCCTTATGAGCCGCGCAATCCTCACCACTTAAGATATTTACAGGATACCAAGGTTGAACCCGCAAGAAACCAGATGCTTACAGATGTTGTACTGAAAATAAACCGTGCGCTGGGATATGATTTCAATACTGTTGAGCTTGCATTGAGAGATGGCATTCCTTACGCTATCGATTTCTGCAATCCCGCACCCGATGCTGATGTACATTCAGTTGGCGAAGCTAATTTTGAGTGGATAGTTGAAGCTGCCGCAAATATGGCGATCCGCAGAGCAATGAATCACAGGGAAGGTCTTAATAATTTAACATGGGGTGATTTTGTTTACGCATCAGCTAATAATGAGCCTATTGTCGAAGGATCATACGATAATTCAGTAAAAAAAAAGCCCAAAATTAAATTAGGCACCAAAAAGGCTGCAACTAAAGCCAAAACCGTCTCTGTTGGCGAAGTTAAATCTGAAAAGAAATCGAAGAAGATTAAGGCTGCTTAAGTGCTGACCTCACCCCAATCACGCCTTTGGCGTGATTTCCCCCTCTCCAAAGGAGAGGGGAGCGTAGTTCACTAAGCTTATGTTAAAATCTAGAATAGAGATTCCCGCTTTCGCCTTAGAGACATGGCAAACGGGAATGATGACACCATATATTGCTTTATTAATCTTTAATACATAGATTGTAGCTCAATATTAATAAAATTATGGATAAGCATATTTTTACACTTGGTATCGAAGAAGAGTTCATGCTGGTTGATCCAAAAACCAGGGCTCTAGTATCACACATGCAGCAGATAGTTGATTCAGGAAAGGTACTGCTTAAGGAGCAGATAAAACCTGAAATGCATGCCTCTGTAGTTGAAGTTGGTACCAAAATATGCCGTGATATCCACGAAGCGCGCGATGAGGTTACCAGTCTGCGCTCTAACCTGGCCTCGCTTGCAAAAGAAGCGGGTTTCAGGATTGCAGCCTCGGGCACGCACCCTTTTACGCACTGGAATGAAGTTTCAATAACTGATCACCCGCGTTACCATGAGATAGTAAATGAAATGCAGGAAGCCGCGCGCGCGAACCTGATCTTCGGACTGCACGTGCATGTTGGCTTGCCCAACCGCGAAACAGGTATTCAGATAATGAACGCGGTGAGGTATTTTATTCCGCATATATTCGCGCTTTCTACTAATTCACCATTCTGGCTTGGACGCAACACCGGTTTTAAATCATACCGCGTTAAGGTTTTTGATAAATTCCCGAGAACAGGCATCCCTGATTATTACGATACCGTAACGGAATTTGATAATTACGTCAACCTGCTTATCAAAACCAATTGTATTGATAACGGCAAAAAGATCTGGTATGATATCAGGCTTCACCCGTATTTCAATACGCTGGAATTCCGCATGTGCGATATACCAATGAGGGTTGATGAGACAATCTGTCTTGCCGCACTTATGCAGGCTGTTGTTGTTAAGCTGTATAAGTTAATGCGACAGAATCTTGGATTCAGAATATACCGCAGAGCGCTGATAAATGAAAACAAATGGCGCGCTGCAAGATACGGCACCGAAGGCAAACTGATCGATTTTGGCAAGCAGGAAGAGGTTGATTTCAAAATTCTCGCAATGGAGCTTATTTCGTTTATCAGTGATGTTGTTGATGATCTTGGCAGCTGGGAAGAGGTTAACTACATATTGCAGATGCTGCAAAACGGTACCGGGGCTGATAGGCAGCTTTCTGCCTGGGATGGCACCCAGGAAGGGCTGAAAAAAGTTGTTGATCTTATCATTGATGAAACTCATTTAGGGCTAAGTTAACTCAGTTTACAAATAGATAAAAAAATTATAAACAAAATATACATTTTACTTAATGGATCAAATGCATACAGTTGTTGATTTTGATAAAGAGCTTTCCGAAGGCGCCTATAATGCAATTGTTGTTTGCCTGAGGCTTAAACCGGAAGAAAGGATCACTATCATTACCGATAATGAATCCCTTGAAATAGCATCATCTCTTGTAGCAGAAGTGAACAAAGTTGGCGCGGAGTGCAGCCTTATGGTAATTGAAGATTACGCTTCGAGGCCGCTTAAAAATATGCCGCAGCCGATTCTTGATGATCTTGCAAAATCGCAGGTGAGTATATTCTGCGCAATTGCCCATACGGGCGAGCTTCGCTCAAGAATAGATATGACCGAGGTTGTTGATAAACACAAGATACGCCACGGGCACATGGTTAATATCAATAAGCAGATAATGCTTGAAGGAATGCGCGCTGATTTCTTAAAAGTTGATGAGATCTCACAAAAACTCATAGAGAAAGCCAGGAAAGCAAAAGTTATTACTATTAAGAGTCCCGCAGGTACCGATATGATAAGTACATTTTCAACCGGCTTAAAATGGCTAAAGACAAGCGGAATAATTTCTGTGGAGAAGTGGGGCAATCTGCCCGGAGGTGAAATTTTTACTTCACCTGAAAGCTGTAACGGTGTATTTGTTGTTGATGGCGTTGTGGGAGATTACCTGTGCCAGAAATACGGCGATCTGAAAGATACACCACTTAAGATCTGGATCAAAGATTCACGCATAACAAAAATGGAATGCGAGAACAAAGAACTTCTCGAAGAATTCACTGCATACACAATGACTGATGAGAACAGTAACAGGGTGGGTGAGTTTGCCATTGGTACAAATATAGCGTGCAAACATGTTATTGGACATATTTTGCAGGATGAAAAATTACCGACTATACATATAGCGTTCGGTCACCCGTATTCAGCGCATACCGGCGCTGACTGGCAATCCACCACGCACATCGATTGCGTTAGTGTTGATTGCAGCATATGGCTGGATGATGAACAGGTGATGGATAACGGGAAATTCCTGATATAAAAGTTTTTTAGAATTAATCTTAAAAATATGAAAAACTTATTTTGTTTTTCGCTTTTTGTATTTGCTTTTGTTATTTGTGTTAACGGATGTTCAGAAGATTCAAACGTAACGCAAACAAATACAGTAACCAACCGCGTGCCTGATAAACCAAAAAATCCGTCACCGGCTGACAGCTCAGAAAATATTGATCCAAATGTTGTGATGATACTTTCGTGGCAATGCAGTGACCCCGATGAGAATGATACGCTTAAGTACGATGTTTATATAAGCAATAGTCTCCCTGTGGGTAATACGCCTATTGCAACCGGACTCTTGAATCCTTCATATGGTTTGGGCATTGTGGCTCCGAATACAAGTTATTTCTGGAAAGTTGTCGCAACCGATAACAACGGCGGTTCAAGCACCGGTAATACGTGGAGATTTAAGACCGGCAGCAGATAATAAGTTTTAGAGATATTTCAGTCATTTTCACTAACTATAAAACTGAAATTCATAAACCAATGAAACATTTATTTCTATTGTTATTTTTAGCAATAGCCCTTCTTTTAAGCATTAACGGGTGCAAAAAGGATGATACGATAATCAGCCCGGTTACAAACAATGCTCCATCCGCACCTGTAAATCCGGTACCTGCCAATAATTCTACAGGTATTGATGACAGTACCGCAATAATTCTCAGCTGGGAAAGTACCGATCCTGATATAAACGATACATTGAAGTTTGATGTGTTTGTAGGTACAACCTTGCCGTTAAGCACGGTTCCCCTGGCGGGAAATTTATCAACTGCTTCATATAATTTGGGTGTGCAAACTTTCCCCGGTACAACTTTTTACTGGCAGGTAAAAGCAAAGGATAACCATGGGGCGTCAGCCGCCGGTGAAGTATGGCAGTTTACAATTAGAACCAGACCGTAAAACTTAAGATAAAATTTGGTACCTGAGATAAGAAAAAAATACAATGCGGAATTTACACAGGAAAAATATGAGGCTTTTGTAAAAGATCTCAATACAACTTATGAATTCCCGATTGAATTCCGCATTGCAGAAACCCCGATATTTATTGGCAAGGAATTTAAGAACGAAATTCTCAACGCAGTTGATGTGATAACATCGTATCTAATGAGCGATGAGTATCAGAAAATTTCGCTTAATGCTATACCCAAAGGGATGGAAATACCCAACGATCCCGGTTATCCTGCTATGATGGCTATCGATTTTGCTATCTGCAAAGATGAAAATGGCAAGTTCATACCTAAGCTTATCGAGCTGCAGGGATTTTCATCACTCTTCTTCTATGAACTGCTGCAAAATTACATGTTCCGCAAACATTTCAATATTGATGAACGCTACGGGGGTTTATTCAATATCCACAAACCGGATGAATACCTGGATATATTAAAACGTGTAGTTGTGGGTGATTCAAACCCGGAAAATGTAATTCTGCTCGAAATTGAACCTGAAAACCAGAAAACGCGCATAGATTTCGAATGCTGCTATACATACATTGGCGTAAAGCCGGTCTGCCTTTCCGATATTACAAAAGAAGGCAAGGATCTCTTTTATATGAATAACGGCAAGAAGACGAAGATAGAACGTATCTATAATAGAGTAATATTTGATGAGCTTGAAAGAAGAAAAGACCTGAAATTTAATTTCAGTTTTCAGGATGAGCTGAATGTTACATGGGTTCCGCATCCAAATTGGTTTTACAGGATAAGTAAATACTCGTTGCCTTTCCTTAAGAATAAATACGTCCCTGAAACCAGGTTCTTAAGTGATATTGAAACATACCCAACTGACCTTGAAAACTACGTTCTGAAGCCGCTTTTCAGCTTCGCAGGAGTTGGTGTAGTGTTTGATGTTACCAAAGAAATACTTGATGGTATTACAGACCGTACTAATTACATACTGCAGAAGAAAATAAGTTATGAGCCCGTTATTGAAACCCCAGATCAGCCTGCCAAGGCTGAGCTGCGCCTGCTCTTCGTTCACAATGAGGGCAAGCCCTACCTTGTGAATAATCTTGTGCGCTTAAGCAAGGGCAAGATGATGGGCGTTGATTTCAACAAAGAAAAAACATGGGTGGGCTCGAGTCTTGCTTACTTTGAACATTTGTAGAGTCAAAAAGCTAACCACGAATTGCACAAATTTATATCTGCGTTGTTGTTGGTCTTTCTTGACTAATTCTGCTATAGCAGAAGAGATTATATAATTATGTAGTCGAGCCCTTTCAGGGCTCGTTTCAAATATACTAAAGACCAATAGTGAACCCTAAAAAAAGTTCAAATACGAGTCTAAAATCCCCATCGTAGATAAATCAGCATTAAAAATTTAGAACGATTTTGGATTATGATTCATTCGAAAATTTCCTCCCCCTTTTCAAGGGGGATTTGTTATTTTCAAAAAGATGGATTTTTATTGCAGAGTCTTACAAGACTCGAATGAGATTGTACGATAAACCAAGATCAAACACTGAAAAGGTTCGGTTATTTTGTGAATACAACATCAACTATATTTCTTGCATTTGCATCCTATTTCGTAACTCCTAATTCCTACTTCATAATTTCCCTCAATCCTGCACCCAAAATTTTTAAATTGTTTTTATAGTCATTGCTTAGTATTTTTGTGTTCTAATTTTTGTAAAAAACAGACAATATGAGCCATAAAATGAAATTTTTTGCAGTTTTGCTGGTTTTTTGTGGTTTAACGCTCAATTCTAACGCCCAATTACTTCCTAGTTTTGCCTTTGCAGGGGGAGTGACAGCCGGGTGGCATTTCAATCCAGTTAAAAATTTAAATACAGAGCTGAAGAATGCGGGATTTCCTGAGTTTTCGGAAAGCGGCTTTTTTACAACCGGCGGCGGCGGTTTTATTGATCTGCCTATGAAGGATAACTTCCTGAGGATCGGCGGATTCGGTAATGGATTCACTTCAAAACTCACAAAACAGGTGAACGATACGCTCAAAAAAGACGCGAATTATTCATTGGGGCAGGGCGGAATCAGTCTGGAGTACATAATACCCATAAGTTCAATATTTGATATTTCATTCGGTTCCACATTTTCAACGGGTACACTGAAACTTGAGCTTTACAAATACGGGAATGATCTTGGAAACTATAGCACACTTTCAAACGAGTTTGGAACAAACGGTTCATCTTCAAATCTTGCGCATACATTTAAATCACGTTTCTATACAGTTCAGCCTCAGGTTGGCATAGGTATTATGTTAAGGAAATTCATGTACCTAAAGATCGATTGCGGATACCAGTTGGGCGCGCAAAACACCTGGCGCGTTGATAATGATGTGGAAGTAAAAGATTTCCCCAAAGGCATTGAAGCTAAAGGGCTGGTGCTTAATGTTGGACTGAACTTCGGATTATTTATAAGGGATTAATTAATTGAAAAATATTCTTGTTACCGGCGGAGCCGGTTTTATTGGCACCAACTTTGTCTATTATATAACTGGCAAGGGTTACAATGTTACAGTTTTGGATAAGCTTACCTATGCAGGCGGAAAAGATAACCTGGAGCCGCTTATTGCAGCAGGTAAAGTAAGATTTGTTGAAGGTGATATCTGCGATAAGGATATAGTTGTAAGCTCGCTTAAGGGGTGTGATTCAGTAATTCATTTCGCGGCAGAAAGCCATAACAC
Source organism: Ignavibacteria bacterium UBA2360 (assembly GCA_002344125.1). Classification (GTDB taxonomy): domain Bacteria; phylum Bacteroidota; class Ignavibacteria; order Tepidaquicellales; family OLB5; genus OLB5. The sequence continues at coordinate 118,871 of DDTQ01000008.1, forward strand.
CCGCAGTGAAACCGACCCGGATCTTTTTTACCGCACTAACGTTCACGGCACGAAAGTTGTGCTTGAATCAGCTTTTGAAGGCGGTGTAAAAAAGTTTATTCATATATCTACAGATGAAGTTTACGGATCAATCGTTGACGGTTATTTTGCCGAAGGCGATAAAAAGCTTGGCGATAGCCAGGCAACATCGGCATATTCCAAATCCAAATCACAAGCCGATGATCTTGCAATGGAATTCGGGAGAAACTATCCTGTAGTTGTACTCAGACCCACAAACAATTTCGGTCCGTGGCAATATCCAGAAAAGGCTTTGCCAAGATGGATATCCAATATCATTCTTGGTGAAAAGATCCCGTTATGGGGTGAAGGATTGCAGGTTCGTGACTGGCTTTACGCTCCGCTGACCGCCGAGTGTCTTGAATTCCTGCTGGAAAAAGGCGAAGCCGGCAACGCGTATAATGTTGCGGCAAACCATAACCCTGAGATCACAAACCGCCAGGCTGCTGAATGGATATGCGAAATGCTGGGGGTAGATAAGAATGAGTGGATACAATACATCCCGGACCCTCGGCCAAACCATGATTTCCGTTATGCGCTTAATGTTGATAAAATTACAAGCCTGGGTTTTAAGCCGGCTGTTGATCCGTACGCGCAGTTCAAAGCTACGGTTGAGTGGTATAAAGCGAACGCTGAGTGGTGGAAGAAGCGCAAAGAAGAAGCAGAGAGTATTTATAAGTAACTCATAAAAGATCGTTGCAGATCTGTATTTTAATATGCAGGTATCATTTTATTGTCAATTTCACTAATACACAACCAGAAGGAAAATAATAAATGAGTGAAGTATTAAGAGAAAAAATCAAGCAGAAAAAAGCCAAGATAGGAATAATCGGGCTGGGATATGTAGGGCTGCCACTTGCAATTGAGTTCGCAAGGAAAGGTTTCAGCGTTCATGGTATAGATCTGGACCAGAACAAAATTAAGCTAATTCAGCAAAAGAAAAACTATATCAAGGATGTTATCAACAAAGATTTCCTTTATGCAATTAACAACAATCTTTTCACTGCATCAACAAACTACGATAAAATAGGCGACCAGGAGATCATTTTTATCTGCGTGCCAACGCCTGTGACAGATAATAAAACACCGGATATTTCTTATATAATGAATTCTACAGAAGAAATATTCAAAAGGATGAAACGGCATACGCTGATCATACTTAAGAGTACTACATTTCCGGGTACCACCGAAGATCATGTTCAGCCAATGCTTGAATCAAAGGGATGGAAGGTTGGCAAGGACTATTATTTATCATTTTCACCTGAACGCGTTGACCCCGGTAATAAAGTTTACAACACAGGAAACACTCCAATTGTAGTTGGCGGCGTAACCAAGAAATGCCAGGAACTTTCCGTGATGATAATGCAGGAAGTAGCTACGAAAGTACACCAGGTTTCTTCACCCCGCGCTGCAGAAATGGAAAAGCTGCTGGAAAATATTTTCCGCAGTGTGAATATAGCCTTAGTTAATGAGCTGGCCAGACTTTGCGACAGAATGGGTAATGTGAATATATGGGAGGTTATTGATGCAGCTGCGACAAAACCTTTCGGGTTCATGCCGTTCTATCCGGGTCCGGGAATTGGCGGACATTGTATCCAAATTGACCCATATTATCTTGACTGGGCGGCAAAAAAGTATGATTTCCATACTAACTTTGTTGAGCTTGCCGCGGAATCAAACGAAGAAATGCCCTTTTATGTAAGAGATATGGTAATGAGAGAAATTGCCAACGCTCCCGTAAAGGCTGCTGATGCCAATGTGCTTATTATTGGTACTACATTTAAACGCGATGTTGAAGACTCAAGAAATTCACCTGCAATAAAGATCATTGAACTGCTGTACAAAGAAGGTATTCAGAATATTAATTTCCACGACCCGTATATGAGAAACATAAGGCTGATGGATAAGATATTCCGCGTGCAGGAGCTCAACGAGAAGCTGCTAAAGGATGCCGATGTTACGGTTATTGTGACAGATCACACCACCTACGATTATGAATGGATAGTTGCATTTTCAAAGAGGGTAGTAGATACCCGCAACGCAACCAAGAAGTTGAAGCTTAACAGGGAAAAAATTTCGCTGCTTGGAGCAAATACTTTCAAAGTAGGTTAAATATATAACTGCTAATTGAGTAAAAAAAAGAAGATAATTTCCGTTGTAGGGGCAAGACCCAATTTTATGAAACTTGCCCCTATTGAGCGGGAGCTTAAGAAACACAGATCCCTTTTCAATCATTTAATTGTACATACAGGTCAGCATTACGACCACAGGCTATCGAAGGTTTTTTTTAAGGATCTTGATCTTCCGGAACCGGATATTTATCTTGGAGCAGGCTCAGGTTCACATGCAGAGCAGACCGCGAAAATAATGACCGAGTTTGAAAAGGTTGTTCTGAAAGAAAAACCTGATCTTGTAATAGTTTTCGGTGATGTCAATTCCACGATTGCCTGCGCCCTGGTTTGTTCTAAAATACATCACGCGGGCGGAACAATTCCGATTGCGCACGTTGAAGCCGGTCTGCGAAGCTTTGATAATACAATGCCCGAAGAAATCAACCGCATCGTTACCGATGCGCTTTCAGATATGTTGTTTATAACCGAACGGGCCGGAGTTGAGAACCTGCTTGAAGAAGGCGTTAGCAAAAAGAAGATATATCTGACGGGTGATACTATGATAGATTCTTTAGTGCATTTCAGTAAGAAAATAAGTTCTTCGGATGTATTAAAAAGACTGGGATTATCAAAACAGAGTTACATACTGGCAACAATACACAGACCCGTAAATGTAGATAACAGACAAAATCTGGAAAAGATCATTTCAATATTTGAAAAGATCTCAAAAGAAGCATTGAAGTTTAACCCCGAAACGAAAATTGTGCTTCCAATTCATCCACGTACTTTAAAAATGGCTGAGAAATTTTCGCTGCTAAAAAGGCTTAAGAATATCAAAAACCTGATAACCACCGAACCTGCTGGATATACAGATTTCATCAAGTTGTTAACTGACTGTAAATTTGTAGTTACAGATTCCGGGGGCATTCAGGAAGAAGCAACTTTTTTGAAAATTCCCTGTTTAACATTGAGAGAGTCATTTGAAAGACCCGAAACGCTGATACTCGGCTCTAACACTCTCTGCGGTTTGAATGAAAATCTGATCATTAAAAAAACCGCTGAAATTTACTCAGGAAAATACAAAAAAGGTAAAATACCCCGATTGATGGACGGCAAAGCCGCTCAAAGGATAGTAAAAGCCATTAAAACCCGCCTCTTTTAGACCACCACAAAAGATCGTATTATTGTATTTTCTATGTTTTAAAAAAGAATTAACTTTAGATTCCTGTAATCGGTAATTTCCGGCTAAAATTTTGAGCTAAAGTTAATAAAACCATAGTTTTTGGACGAAAAAAAGTATTATTTCTTCTCTGATGTTCACCTTGGATTTCTTGGTATAGAAGAAGAAAAGCTAAAGGAACGGAAACTTGTCAGTTTCCTTGAAAGTATAAGGTCAAATGCCCGTGAAATATATATTGTAGGTGACCTTTTTGATTGCTGGATAGAATACAGGCGCGCGGTTCCTAAAGGGTTTTACAGAACCCTGGCAAAGCTTAACGAGATTGCAGAGCAGGGTATACCGGTTAATTTTTTTTCAGGCAACCATGATTTCTGGATGAATACATATCTAAGAGATGATGTTGGATTGAAACTATACAGCGATTCACTTGAAACAACGCTTGACGGCAAACGATTTTTTATCACTCACGGTGATGGCCTGTCAAAAGGTGATACAGGTTACAAGATATTGAAAAAAATTCTGCGGAGCCGCGTTAATCAGTTTTTGTATTCGCTCATCCATCCTGATGTTGGTTTGTGGCTGGCGCAGGGTTCATCAAAAAAATCAAGGCTTCACACAGATGATAAACAGAGAATTGTTGAAACCTATGGTAATGAAAAGAACCCGCTTTCTTACGGTTCAGGCGGGATGAGAGAGTTTGCTGAAAATAAGATTGGCGATGGAGTTGATTTTGTTGTAATGGGCCACATTCATAAGCCGCAGTTCATTGAGCTGAAAAAAAATAACAGAAACGGTATTTATATTACTTTAGGAGACTGGATAAATAATTGTACTTATGGTTCATATTCCAACGGGAATTTTGAACTTAAGAAATTTACTGAAGAAAATTAGAAGGTTTAAATAATTGATGTTCGGCGGAAAAAAGAAAAATATCAGGGATCAGAGAGATCCAAAAACCACAGAACGCGAAGAGTACTTCAACAACCGCGACTACAGGCGCAAAATGATGAATAAAAAGAAACGTTCATCTACCCGCAAGTTAAGTATCTTTGCCTTTTTTGTAATTGCCATAAGTGTAGTTGTGATAGCATACGGCGCATTCCTGTTTAACGGGTTGCCGCCCCTTTCGAGCCTTGAAAACCCAAAGACTGACCTTGCTACCAAGATCTATTCCGAAGACGGCGAGCTTATAGACCAGCTCTTCATTGAAAACAGGACTATAGTATCTATTGATGCCATCCCAAAGGATCTTATTAATGCAGTGATTGCGACTGAAGACAGGAAATTTTATAAGCATTGGGGTGTTGATGTTGACCGCATAGTTAAAGCTATGATGAAAAATATAATGGCTTTTTCTGTAGAAGAAGGAGCCAGTACTATCACTCAGCAGCTCGCAAGAAATCTGTACAGGGTTGAGATCGGCAATAAGGTTTCAATCACACGTAAGCTACGCGAAGCTATTACTGCCGTGCAGATAGAAAAAACCTATACCAAAGAGGAGATCCTCCTGCTTTATCTTAACCAGGTATATTTCGGCAGAGGCGCATATGGAGTTGAAGCTGCATCCAAAACGTTCTTTGATAAATCAGTTACAGACTTGACACTTGATGAGTGCGCGATGCTTGTAGGTATGGTGAAAAATCCTTCGGGATATTACGACCCCATTGAAAGACCCGAAAATTGCCTGAACAGAAGAAATACTGTACTGAACAGCATGCAGGAAGAGGGTTACATCACCAAAGAAGTATTTGAACTTGCGAAGAACGATCCGATCAAGGCGCAGCCAAAGTCTATTCAGAAGAAATCAACCGGACTCGGTGGTCAGTTCAGCGAATATGTAAGGCAGGTACTTGAAAAAAAATCAGAAAAATACGGATTCAACATTTATAGAGACGGATTAATAGTTACAACAACGCTCAATACCAGGATGCAGAAGTTCGCCACGGACGCGGTCACTAATCAGTTAAAAGATTTTCAGCGTTCTTTCAATTCCACCTGGAACTGGAAGGGTAATAAACAACTGCTCAATGATGCAGTTGATAAATATATTAAGCAAAGTGATGAGTATAAAAAAGCTAAGACTGATCAGGATAGACAAAGAATATTCAATAAGCTTAAGCAGGATAACGATTTTGTAGAAAAGGTTAAAGAGCGTGAAATTGCGGTACAGGTAGGGTTTGTAGTAATAGATCCCAAAACCGGCGAGATAAAAGCAATGGTTGGGCAGAATCCAAATTACCCTTTTAAGTACGGCTTGAACCATGTCACTCAGATTAAACGCCAGCCGGGTTCTTCTTTCAAACCTTTTGTTTATGCGACTGCTCTTGAAAACGGATATTCGCCTGCGTACACAATTTCCAATGACCCGCTAAAGGTTGTGATAGGCGGCCAAACATGGTCACCCAAAGGCGGCGGCACAGGCGGTATGGTTACACTAAGAGATGGTATAACTCAATCCATAAACGTAATTGCGGTAAGAACCGCAATGGAGATCGCGCCGATTGATCAGGTCATTAAGCTGGCGCACAAAATGGGTATAAACTCTGATCTGCCCAATGTGCTTTCACTTTCACTTGGTGTTGGAGAAGTTTCTCCGCTTGAAATGACAAGCGCCTACGGCGTATTCACGAATGAAGGTATTTGGGTTGAGCCGCATGCAATTTTAAGGATCGAAGACCGGTACGGGAATATACTCGAGGAATCTATCCCCGAAACACGCGAAGTTATAAGCGAAGGCGTTGCATATATGATGTGCGATATGATGGAAGATGTTGTGAATGAAGGAACCGCAACTTCTATCAGGAACTGGTTCAACAGACCGGCAGCGGGAAAAACAGGAACTACCCAGGATTACACTGACGCATGGTTTGTCGGCTTTACGCCGCAGCTTGTTGCGGGATGCTGGCTTGGTTTTGATGACCCGCGCATTAAATTTGGCGGCGGGTACGGACAGGGCGGCAGAGCCGCGGCTCCTATTTGGGGCAGGTTCATGAAGTATGTTTATGATGACCCGCAGACAACCATGGAGCTTAAATACTTTGAAATGCCGCCGGAAGTTGAAGAAGCCAATGTATGTACGGTCACCGGGCTGCTTGCAAACGAAACCTGCCCTGCATACCACGACCTGATACTTAAGAAAAATACATCACGCAGGTGTTCTATGACTCATGCTTACACTCCCACAGAAGGCACGGAATCAACCAGTGAACCGCCGCCGGGGAGCATAGGTTTTTAAGTCAAAATGTGCTGCGGAATTTATTTTTTGGGGTAAATGTTATAAATTTTGATAAAATCATTTCATTTTTTTGAGAAATTCTGATATTTATCATACTATTTAATGATAAAGAGTGTTAATTTTGTGAAGTGCTGAAGAAAACCAAAAATACTATCGCTTTAATTATTGCATTCATTATGTTTGCGGGCGGCAATTTTGCTTTTGCACTTGCGCACAATGGATGCATTATCAGCACTGAAAGCCACGTTACATGCGAAATGGAGTGCTGTACCGATACTCCGTGCATAGATGAATTTGCAGGAATTGTAGTTCTGGTAGATGGCTCCGGCAGCTGCTGCACTACTCATGTGGAAGAGGCTCTGCATCAGGATTTCACACCACCTGTAGTAACAAAACTTACAGATACTTTTAAATATTTAAAAAGCGAATTCGTTTTTTCAGAAAGAACCGACCGTGCTGTATTCCGGGCATCGGTTAATCAAAAATTCATAACTTCAGATATAACCCTCCTCACTTCAAACTTTCGTATTTAGCCAATAATTTTTTATAAAAAGTATAGCAATTGAAATAATGCCTGCGTTTGTAACGCAGGGTATTTATAAAAAATTATTTTTGGAAAAATTATGAAATTATACTTCATCCTCTCCGTTTTTATTTTGGCAGCAGCATTCACAAAAGCTGAAAACAGCATTAGTTCTGTATCAATGATGTATTCTGATACAGCTTCGGTTTGCCCAGTAACAGGCGATCCTGTGGCCGGCGAACATATCGCATTCAGGTATATTGATAAAGAACTGAAATTCTGCAATGATGGCTGCGTGATGGCTTACAAAAAAGAACCCGCAAAGTATTCAGAACATCTAAAGTGTATGCCTTGCAACGATGATGACGCGAACCGTGAGCTTAACACCACGCATAACGGAGTGAAGTATTATTTCTGCGGCAAGGGATGTAAAGGGAAATTTGAAAAAGATCCCGAATCATACCTTGAGCAATTTTCCAAACAGAACTGAAAATTATAATGAAAACTATCAGAGGATATTTAATAATACTGTTCCTGCTTTCCACAGGCAGCCTGCTTTCGCAGAGTATTACCGGTTACATATACGGAGATGATGAAGGCAAAAAGCAGCCGCTTGATGCGGCGGTGGTTAAGTGGATCAACACCACCAAAGGAACAATTACAGATGAAAAAGGTAAGTTTGAACTTACTCTTGTTAACATAACAGATAAACGGCTTGTGGTATCTTATGCAGGTTATAAAACCGATACTGTTGATGCTGCCGATAAACAATCAGTTGAAGTTACCCTTATACCAAACATGTCAACTTCAACAATAAATGTTGAAGATCAAAAGAAATCAACGCACTTTGGCAATTACAACGCAAAGACGGAAATTATCACTTCACAGGAGCTTGTTAAAGAAGCATGCTGTGACCTTGCCGGATGCTTTGGCAGGAATTCTTCTGTAGAAGTTGCGGTGACAGATATTATCACCGATGCGAAGGAGCTTAAGATACTGGGACTTGAAGGCGCATATACACAGCTTTTGGTGGATAACATGCCGCTGATGTCGGGGCTTAATACCAAGTACGGTATTTCAAGCATTCCGGGTACGCAGATAGATAAGATAACCATTTCAAAGGGTTCAAATTCAGTGATACAGGGATATGAATCCATTAGCGGAATTATGAACGTGATACTGAAGGATTACAATAATTCAGACCGCCTGATGGTTAACGGATTTGTAAACAGTATGCTAGAAAAGCAGTTTAACCTGAACTTTGGAAACAGCATAAACAAAAAATGGAGCAATATTTTAACGCTTCATACGGTGCAGAAATCAAATGTGATGGATGATAACGGCGATAGCTTTCTGGATAACCCGCTTATCACCAGGTATGTGCTATATAACAAATGGAATTTGCATGATGCCGATAACCAGACTGAATTCAATATAGCGGGCAGATACTGGAACGAAAAACGCGATGGAGGACAGTCAAACGACCCCTCACACTCCGGAACACACACAACGGGCCATACTTTGTATGAACAGAATGTGAAGATAAATTCAGCCGAAGGCTACACTCGCTTCAGCAAACAGTTCACAGAATCCAGCGGATTAAAGCTGTACCTTACTTCTTCCTACTATGACCAGAAATCGAATTACGGTTTTACTAAATATGACGCTAAGCAGACGAGCCTATCGGCAATGGGATTTTATGAATTTGAAATATTGCCGCGCAGCTATCTTAAAACCGGTATCAGCTATAAGTACCAGAATATAGATGAAGTAATATCATTTGGGGATACAACTTCAAAAACATATGCAGGCAATTACTTAAAGAAAGAAGCGATACCCGGCGTGTTTGCCGAAAATTCTATCAGCTTCCTTGATGATAACGCTTCGCTTATGACAGGTATTCGGGTGGATAACCACAATGAGCACGGTGTAGTTGTTACTCCAAGAGCGTTATTCAGATACCAGCCTGTGAAAACTATCGTTTTCAGGGCATCAGTCGGTACGGGATTCAGGACAATTAATCTTTTCAGTGAATACTCAAATCTACTTGCAAGCTCACGCAATGTGGTCATTGCAGAAACACTTGAGCCCGAGAAGACACTGAATTACGGAGTTGATGTGCTGTATTACTTTGGAGGAAATGAATACTCAGGAAGTGTTAACGTTGATTTCTACAGAACGGAATTCAGCAATAAGATAATTCCTGATTACGATTCAAACCCAAGAGAAGTTATATTCGAGAATCTTAACGGTAAGGCATACTCTAATGTAATGCAAACTGAATTAAGCATTACCATACTTCGGAATATTGATCTTAAGTTCGCGTATAAATTCATTGATCTTAACTATGAAAAAGACGGCGTAAAGTATGAACAGCCGTTTGTATCAAAACACAGGCTGCTTTCAACAATATCATATATTACACCTAATAAGGAGTGGTCTTTCAGCGCGGGAATGAACTGGTTCGGCAAACAGCGTTTGCCTTCAACGGCTTCAAATCCGGTGGAGTATCAAAGACCCACGGAATCAAAGCCCTATACACTTGTAAACGCGCAGGTGAATAAGAACTTTAAGTATTTTGAATTGTATGCAGGCGTAGAAAACCTGCTGGATTTCAAACAGGATAATCCAATTATCGCTGCCGATGATCCATTCGGTCAGTATTTTGATACCTCATTCATTTGGGGTCCGACAAAGGGCAGAGAGATATATGCAGGCTTTAGGTTTATATTAGGTAAGTAGATTTTTTACCTCACCCCCAGCCCCTCTCCTAAAAGGAGAGGGGAGAGATGTGGGAAGGATTATTGGCGGCGTCAGGTCTTACGACCTGACGCTTTTGTTTTATTATTTACCTCACCCCCAGCCCCTCTCCTAAGAGGAGAGGGGTGAGATGTGAGAAAGCTTTTCTATTAATTATTATTTACCGGATTTCTTTGGTGGCGTCAGGTCTTACGACCTGACGCTTTTGTTTTATTATTTACCTCACCCCCAACCCCTCTC